>JAFQAZ010000032.1 GCA_017416855.1 Clostridia bacterium | reverse complement strand
TTAACTATCCGATTTATAAAAGGATGCTTGAAAGAGACAAAGCAAAATATGCTTATGAAATTGTTGAACTTGCTCGTGAAATAAGCGAAGAAAAATAAAATGAAAAGGAGGGGTAGCATTGAATAAATCAGAGAGTAAATATTTTAATACTGCCAAAAAGATGGACAAGGCACTTATATCCCTTCTTGAAGAAAAATCTTTTGAGTATATAACAGTTAGTGAAATATGTAAAAGGGCAGAAGTTAATCGTTCTACTTTCTATTTACATTATGAAAATACGGTTGATTTACTCAATGAGACGGCGAGATTTTTACTTGATGATTTTGCTGCATATTTTAATGTTGATGTAGAAAATATAACTAATAAATTTAAGGAGAACTCGCTTGATGAGTTAAATTTTATATCGGATGAGTATTTGCATCCATATTTGTCATATATTAAGGAGAATAGAATTGCATTTTCAACCGTTTTATTACATTCAGTTTCATTTGGATTTAATGAAATATTTCAAAGGCTTTATGACAATATATTTAATCCGATTTTAGAAAGATACAATTATCCTGCCACTGACAGGAAATATGCTATGATGTTTTATCTTAACGGAATAACCGCAATTGTAACAGAGTGGCTGAAAGACGGATGCGAAAAGACAATCGAGGAAGTATCAAAAATTATTTACGAATGTATATTTGGTCTAAAACCAGATGGACATCATATGCTTTGAATGAAAAAAGACAAAAGATCCTGTCGAAAGAGAGAGTCTTTTGTCTTTTGCAATTTAATATAAAAAATTTTTATAAAATAATTTATGTTTACAAATTTTGCTTGTTTTGCTATAATTTATAATAATACTATTGCTTGGAGGATATTTGATGCCTTGTGTAGAATTGTTTAGCAAAGTTGACGCATTAAAGGAAAAGTATTTTAAAGTGTGGGAGGATGTTTGTAATATCGAAAGCCCCACGAAATATAAAGAGGGAGTGGATGCTGTCGGTCAGTATTTTGTCCGTATGGCTGAAGAAAAGGGTTTTAAGGTAGAGTATTTCAGACATGATGTATCCGGTGATGTGGTTTGCATTACCATGAATCCCGATGCACCCCTGCCGCCGCTTGCCTTTTCTGCCCATATGGATACGGTACATCCTGTAGGTATGTTCGGCACACCGGCAGTACATAAAGATGAAGAAAAAATTTACGGCCCCGGCGTTGCGGACTGTAAAGGCGGTTTGGTAGCGGCTTTTATGGCAATGGATGTGCTGCAGGATGCCGGCTTTACCAAACGCCCCATTATGTTCCTTTTGCAGAGTGATGAAGAAGGGAGCAGTATGGGCAGTAACAAGGCCACTATCAGCTATATGTGTGAAAAGGCAAAGGATTCTATTGGTTTTATTAACTTAGAAGGCTATACCCCCGATTATATTACCATTGCCAGAAAGGGCATTCTCAGCTATCGCTTTGACGTGACGGGTCAGGAAACCCATTCTTCCCGCTGTGCAGTAGAAGGAGCCAATGCCATTATTGATGCGGCTCATAAAATGCTTGAACTGGATAAGTTGAAGGATGATGCGGGCATTACCTGCAACTGTGCTCTTGTCAGCGGCGGTACCGTTGTGAATACGGTGGCAGGTCATTGTTCTTTCTCGGTTAACTTCCGCTATGCCACACAGGAACAGCAAGCCTGGATTGAAAACTATGTTAAAGAGCTGGCGGCTACGGTACACGTGCCCGGTTGTAGCTGCACAGTAGAAAAAATCACGATGCGTGCTTCTATGGAATGGACTGAAAAAAATGAGAACCTGGCTAATGAGTTAAACAGGATTTTTGAAGAAAACGGCCTGCCGGTGCTCACCCCGAGACAGGTAAAAGGCGGTGCCGATGCTGCCGATACCACAGTTTACGGTATTCCCAGCGTAGATTCTTTGGGCGTCTGCGGCGGTGGCGGTCACTCCATCAGAGAATTTGCATGGCTTGAATCGTTGCCCAAGGCGGCAAAACGGTTGGTTGCCATTGCGATGGGTATGTAATCAAAAGGCGCTGTGACTTTCGTCATAGCGCCTTTTGATTATTATAATGATTATATAGAATATATCCATATCGCTTTTAGTGAAAACAGATGATAGAATTTTCATATTACCCATTTTTTGCTGTGTGTGATATAATGTAGCAGGGGGGAAGAGTATGGGAATTTTATTGGATGGTTTATCTGTTACGGTAGGAGCTATATTAGGAAGAATATGCAAAAAACACATTATGCTTAAGAATTTTTCTGTTTTAGGCATTGGCATTATGATTATCAGCCTGGTGGGCTTTTTTGAAAATGTATTCAGCATAACAGACATGAAGCTGCAAAGCTCTCATTTAATGCTGGTCATTTTGGCTTTAATTGTGGGCAGTTGGATTGGAGAAACCATAGGGATTGAGGAAAAATTAAGCCGTTTTGCAAAATATGATAATATACTTGGGAATGCTTTTGTGGATGCGACTTTGTTTTTTGGTATAGGAGGATTGCAAATCAGCGGACCGATTTTATTGGCACTCAATCAGGATAACAGCCAGTTGATTTTAAAAAGTCTCATTGATTTTCCCTTCGCCTTAATGTTTGGTATGAGTTATGGAGGGACAGCGGCTTTTTCGGCCATACCTGTGATGTTGTTGCAGCTTCTGTTTTGGATGCTGGCCTGTCTTTTTGGCAACTTTTTCAGCGATGGCTTTATTGGTCAGCTTTGTGCCATGGGTTATATTGTGCTGTTTTTTTCCGGATTCAATCTGATTTGCGACGGCCGGTATAAAATCAGTAATGTCAACATGATACCGGGGATTTTTTTAATTATAATGTTTAATTTATTATGGACAATATGGGGGATTGCAGTATGACCGTACAACAGTGCAGATATGCACTTGAAATAGCGAAACAGGGTTCTTTTAATGAAGCAGCAAAAAATTTGTTTGTAGCTCAATCCAGTTTATCCAGCAGTATTAAGGCCTTGGAGGAGGAACTGGGCATTACTGTTTTTGATAGAGTTAGTAACGGTGTGTTATTAACAGAAGAAGGGGCAGAATTTATTCGCTATGCCACACAACTGGTGGAGCAGCATGATTTCGTCTTACAACGGTATAGCTACCAGCAGTCCTCTCAAAAGCTTTATATTTCTACCCAGCATTATGATTTTGTCGCAGATATTTTTGGAAAACTTTTATGGGAAACAAAAGCAGAGTCTTATCAGTTTGCTCTGCGGGAAACACAAACATATCAAGTAATTCGTGAGATTGAAACAGCCTATAGCGATATTGGTGTTTTAGCCATTAAAGGCAATGATGACGGCATTATGAAACGGTACCTTCATAAAAAGGGGTTATTATTCACACCGTTTTTAAAAGCATTTCCTCATGTGTTTGTGCGAAAGGAGCATCCTTTGGCAAAGGAAAAAAGCTTGTGCTACCATCAGCTAAAAGAATATGCCTATGTATCTTATGAGCAGGGAGAACACCATAATTCTTTTTTTACGGAAGAAATTATGAATAGCTTTAGCGACAAACATATTGAAATCAGTGACAGAGCCAGCTTGATGAATGTGTTGCTCAGCACCGACTGTTATACTGTTGGTACAGGTATTATGCCCTCGGCACTGAATAACGGCAATATTGTCAGCATTCCTTTAGACAGTGAGGAATTCTATACCATTGGATATATTTTGCACGGAAATAAAAAAATAACCCCTTTAATGGAGCGATTTATTGCATTGCTGATGGAATTGGGTCAGAATGTTAATACTAACCGATAAATAAACGTTATTGATAAACGCTGTAAAGAAGAAAAAACACTCCTTTACGGCGTTTTTTTCTATTTTTGTTATTTTAAAAAGTCGTTTTTGTGCAAATATTCACGGCAAAAAGTCTTGCAAAATGTATAAAAAAGTGGTTTAATTTGATTGAGGTGTTTATCCTTATGAAATACTTTGAACTTGACTTAAACCAAACCCTGCAGATTACCATGTTGAACCATCAGGAGTTTGTGCCACCCCAAAGGCATTGCACACGATATAATCCTGAATATATTTTATATATTGTTACAAAAGGGTCACTTTGCTTAGAGGCAAACGGTGAGCCAATAACCCTTTTGCCAGGAGATATATACTGTTTTCGTAAAGGGGATTTTCAAAGACCTCTTCAGTGTACGGAATGTGAATTTTATTATATTCATTTTGACACAAATTGTATACGTGAACGGTCCCTTTCCGACGAAGAATATTGCCGGATTGTGCAGAATAAACGAAATGGTTTCCTGCAGGCGGATATTTTAGGTGCCGGGTGCTATGAATATATGAAAGTTTTGGTGCGGCAACGGTATCATATTGAAAATAAAGACTTTTTGCTGTATATTACCGATGTATTGAAGAATCATTTTTTAATTGAGCATCAGGACATTGAGCACAGACTGCAGCTTTCTTTTCTTGTTTCCGGATTGCTGTTGAAATTAGAAGGAATGATATTGGACAACCTGGAGGAAGGGAAACAGGAAAATAGCTTTAAAGCATATTATATGGTGAGAAATATCGCTGAATATATTCGTAAGAACTATTTACAAAATGTTTCTAGTGTTGATATCGAAAAACAATTTGCTGTTAACTTTGACTATGCAAATCGCGTTTTTAAACGGATTATGGGCGTGAATATTGTTAAATACCGCAATGTTTTACGGATGAATGCAGCAAAAGAAAAATTAATGATTTCTGATAAAACCATCAGTGAAATTGCCTATGAATCCGGCTTTGAAAACCGCTATTATTTTAGCCGGTATTTCAAAAAAACAGAAGGCATTCCACCCACGGAATACCGCGAAAAGATGTTAAAAGAAAAAATGATGAAGGAACAGAATTATGAAATTACAAACATTCAGGTTTGATAAAAGCTTGTTTTCGGTCACCACCTCTATTGGTACAGTGAAGTTGTTTTCTTTGGCAATTCCCCTTTTGCTGGAGAATATTTTAAACATTCTGCCTGGTACGGTGAACACTATGGTACTGGGTGCTTATTCAGATGCTGCCGTGGCGGCTGTAGGGGCGGCAAATCAGATTCTGATTATGTTTTCTTTGTTTTTTACCGCGGTTTCGCTGGGGGCGATGGTGGTTATCAGCCAAAACATCGGTGCGGAAAAATTGCGCGCCGCCGGGGAAATCTCCTTGACGGCTGTGGTGATTTGTTCCGGGTTTTCTCTCATTTGTATTCCGTTTTTGTTCATCTTTGGCGGTGAGATTTTATCCCTTTTAAATTTGACAGGGGAAATCTATGAGCAGGCTTTGGAATATTATCGTATTCGCATCTGGTTTGTGGCGGTAATGGCCATATCCACGGTGGTGTTGGCGGTTTTAAAATGCTACGGTTATCCGAAGTATACTATGATTTCCGGTCTTGTGACCAATGTGCTGAATCTGGTGCTGACGGTTGTGGTGGTGTATTTTCCCGAATATTCACCGGTAAAGGGCGTAGCAGGGGTGGCCTGGGCCTGTGTGATTGGTCAGACGGTGGGACTTTTGCTGTCAATTTATTATCTGGTTCGTTTGAATATTAAATTGTTGTTCCCAAAACAATGGCGCGATTTTTGGCGCTATGCCGGGCAAATTTTAAAGGTGGGCATTCCCACCGGTCTCTCTAATGCGGCCTTTACAATAGCGCAAACGGTAACAACGGCCTTTGTGGCACTATTGGGTGACTATGTTTTGTCTGCAAAAGTGTATTTTTCCACTATTTTATCCTATACGTATTTATTCAGCTCCAGTTGCGGCAATGCTAATTCCATTCTGGTGGGCAGGTTGTACGGAGCCGGAGAATATGACCGTGCCACAAGGCTGAATAACCAGCTGGTGAGGATTACCATCCCGGTGAATTTACTCATTTCCCTTGCAGTCATTGTCTTTCGGTATCAGTTGGTGGGCATTTTTACCCATGACCCGAAGATTTTGGCTCTTGCCTTAGGGGTGTTTGCGGTGGATTTAATTGCCGAACAATCCCGTGCGGTGAGTCAGGTGTATGAATATGCCTTAAGAGCCGCCGGAGATGTGCTCTTTAATGTGGTGGCACTCACCATTTCCTGCTGGTGTTTAAGCATCGGCCTTGCCTATGTGTTGGCCATTCCATGTGGTCTGGGATTGGTGGGATGCTGGATAGGCGTGGTGTTAGATGAAGTGTTCAGAGCAGTTTTAACCTTCATCCGCTGGAAAATCGGTGTCTGGATACCGAAAAAACAAACTGTTTAAAAAAGGGGAGACAGTTATGATACATAAACATGATAATCTTTCATTTGAGGTATCTGCCTTTCAAAAGCCGGCTGCGCAGTTTTCACCCATTTTCAGTTGGGTATTTAACAGCGAAATGACGGAAGATATTGTAAGAAAACAGATCGACGAAATGTGCAGCGTTGGCATACGTGCGACGTATATTTTGCCGGAGCCTCCGGAATTCCGTCCGGACACAATGGCGACGGAAATGTCTCCTGCTTATTTATCGGAAGAGTTTTTTAAACTGATTCGATATGCGGTGAACTATGCAAAAGAAAAAGGTATGGTGATGTGGCTCTATGATGAGGGTGGATGGCCCTCCGGTGCGGCTTGCGGTCAGGTATTAAAAGCATTGCCTGATAAAAAGGCCAAACGGTTACGGAAGCAGGAACTTACCTTGCAAAAAGGTGAAATCTTTGCAGGGGATGAACTGACCATTTCCATATTTAACGAAAGCTATGAGCGGCTCCCTCTGCCTTTTTCTGCCGAACAAGAACAGATCGTTTTTGTTTATGAAGTAGAGGTGCGGGATGTATATGAGCCCTATCTGCTGGATGAAGAAGCGGTAGCAAAATTCATCGAACTCACTCACGAGGGATATAAAAAGCATATGGGGGATTTATTTGGTAACGGTGCTTATGCTATGTTTACCGATGAGCCGATTTTGTATTATCCCTTTTATTTAGCAGATACATCTGACTTTGAGCAAAAGTATGGTTATGACTTTAAAGACATGGTGCCGGCTCTGATTGGCCCCAATGTGCTGGGTGAAACGGGCAAACAGTTTAAAATTGATTATATTGAATATTGCGCCGATTTATTTACCAAAAACTATTTTGAAACCATACAGAATTGGTGCAGAGAAAACAATTTGCTGGCCACAGGGCATTTGGATGGCGACCACGTGATTGCCAACTTCCACGAGCACGGCGGCACCATGCTACGGAATCTGCGGACTATGGATATCCCCGGTGTGGATGTAATCTGGCGTCAGGTATGGCCCGGTAAGGAAGATATGAATTTCTTTCCCCGGTTTGCATCCTCCGCGGCACATCAGACCGGCGGCCAGTATGCTGTTTCTGAATCCTTTGGCGTGTATGGCGGCGGCCTCACCTTTGATGAAACACGGTATGTCTGCGGTTATCAGCTTGTCCGTGGCATCAACATTTTTAATATTCAGAGCATCCCCTCCGGTCGTGTGCGGTTTTTATCGGCAGGCGAAAAGTATGTTCCTGAAAGCACGATTTGGGAGTATATGCCGGCATTAACCGGTTATCTTTCCCGCATGGAATACATTACATCTGTAGGGCAGGTTTGTGCTGAGGTTGCTTTATATATGCCCAACCGGGATGCCTGGGTGGGCAATACGGAATCGGAACAGTCTTTTTATGCCATCGGCAAAGAAATGGAAGAGCATCAGCTGTATTTTGATGTGGCAGATGATTTTTATATTATGGAATCCACCGTTTCCGGTGGCTCTATGGGTCAGGCAGGTTACAAGGTGATTGTGTTGCCTGAAACAAAGTATATCAAAAAAGAAACCCTTGCACGGTTAGAGCAGTTTATTGAAGCAGGGGGCAAGGTATATGCCAAGGAGCCTGATCTTGTGAAGGGTGCGTTGCCCTATGATGCCGAGGGATTGGCAGCCTATAGCTTGTTGCATTGCAACAACCCCCGCATCCGCGCGATGAAACGAGTAACGGAAGAGGAAACACTTTATCTTGTATATAATGAGAGTAAGGATACAGAAACCTTTACGATAAGCTTTAATGAAACATACCCCTATACATATCAGTTAGAGGCTTTAACCGGCAAACTTTATGCTTATGAAGCTGGTAAAACAGAGACGTTGGTCAGCGGCGGAGAGAGGATTATATTATTCAGTCATAAGCAATATGAAGTGGCGGATAAACCGGAAAAAGGGGAATGCTTAGGCACAGTAAATCTGATATCCTGCCAAAAGCTTTGTCGGACTACGTTGACAGATGGCGCGTGGATTAAAACAAAGGCAGAAGGTGAAATGAAGGAGTGGGATCCCACATTTTCAGGTACAGCTGTGTATAGCGGCACCTTTACAGCTAAAGCGCAGCAGAGTGTGATATTGGATTTAGGTAAGGTGTGCTATTACGGCGAGGTTTCAGTGAACGGTCAGGTAGTTGGCCAGAGTGTTATGTCCCCCTATGAATTGTTTGTAGATGGAAGCATGATAAAAGAGGAAAACGATATCAGCATTAAAGTAACCAACACGGGCGCCAATGCCATGTATTATTTACCTGAGGGAACATTACCGGAACGAATGTTTGCAAACTATGTGGACAGGACATCTTTATTTGAAAAAGACAGTCTGCCATCGGGTCTTTTATCGACCGTGAATGTATATACTATTAAATAGGAAGAAATGAGTCGTCGCATGGGTTGATGACTCATTTTATTTTGCAAATAATGCATTAAAAATATTGACAATTGGAAGAATATAGTGTTATAATTTTGAGTTAAATAAACGAAAAACATATTCCCACTTGAAAATGGGCAAAATGATAGGGGGAATTTTTGAAAGAAGGGAGAATACAGAATGTCAAGTGTTGACCCTACGATTGTAAAGGAAACGAAATACATAGCTTGTTGGGTGCTGATTTTAAGCATTTTGATGCAGGCTATCTTTTTAGTAATTGGCGTGTGGGATTACACGGTGCTTTTGGGCAATCTGCTCAGTAGCTCGGCTTGCGTTCTGAATTTTTTCCTGATGGGCATTACGGTACAAAAAGCTTTGCAAAAAGATAAGGATGCTGCCAAAACAACCATTAAGGTTTCCCAACTTTACCGGATGCTGATGCTGATGGTAACGGTTGTGTTAGGGGCAACCCTTCCTTGTTTTCAATTGTGGGCAACGGTGATTCCTTTGTTCTTTTCGCGCATCGCCATTTCCTTCAGACCGTTATTTGATAAAAAACAGTAAGTCCTTTTCATGGAGTTGAGAGTATGAAGCATAACAAGAGCCGTCTTTTTAAGTTAATCGATATGGTGTATATCTGTATGATGGTTCTGCCGGTGGTTGCCGGCATTCTGCTGAAGGTGTTAACGGCACCGCCGGCAGAAGGAATTCAGATTACCGGAGCGCGGATTTTTTGCCGGATTCCTATGCCTTTGCAGGATTTGCTCATTACCGAGGCACAGATTAATTCCTGGCTGGTGATGATTTCCATCTTTGGCTTATGCCTGTATATAACGCACGGGTTAACCACTAAAAACATTTCCAAACGTCAACATCTGGCAGAATGGATTGTAACAACCGTTGAGAAACTGGTCAGTGGCAATATGGGCGAGTATTTTAAAGGCTTTGCACCGTTTATAACCGCTATTTTAGCCTTATCTGCTTTTTCCAGCCTGCTTTCGTTGGTAGGACTCTATCCGCCGACCTCTGATTTGAATGTGGTGGGTGGCTGGGCTATTTTAGTGTTTATTTTAATCACTTATTATAAAGCAAAATGCGGTCCGTTGCAATATATGAAAAGCTTTGCGGAACCGGTGCCTTTTTTAGCACCTTTAAACATCATCAGCGAAGTGGCAACACCCCTTTCAATGGCTTTTCGTCATTATGGTAATGTGCTTTCCGGCACGGTTATTTCGGTGCTCATTGCTACGGGGCTGCAAGGACTTTCACGGCTGCTGTTGGGCTGGATTCCGGTGCTTGGCGAGCTTTCTCTGCTACAAATTGGTCTGCCGGCGATTTTGTCCATTTATTTTGATGTGTTCAGCGGATGCCTGCAAGCTTATATCTTTGCTATGCTGACTATGATGTATGTTGCCGGAGGCTTTCCTCTGGATTTATATTTACAAAGAAAACAAAAGAAACATAAAAAACAACTTTCAGGAGGTAATGTGTAATGTTAGAATTGGCGATTGGTATTATTTTAGGTGGTTGCGCATTGGGTGCAGGTACGGCAATGATTGCAGGTATCGGCCCCGGTATTGGTGAAGGTAATGCAGTAGCAAAGGCCTGCGAAGCCATTGGCCGTCAGCCGGAGAGCAAGGGCGATGTCACCAGCACAATGCTGATGGGCTGTGCCATTGCAGAAACAACCGGTCTTTATGCCTTGGTTATTGCGATTTTGCTTATTTTTGTGGCCCCCAATCTCTTGGTGAATATTTTACTTAAGGCCATTGGTTAAAAGGAGTTATCAATATGCTGCAATCGTTAGATGTTATATCTGTTAATCTGTGGCTGATTCTGATTTCTCTTGCTAATCTGACCATTTTGTTCCTCATTATTAAAAAGTTTCTTTATGGACCGGTGAAAAAGGTGCTTGCCAAACGGGACAGTGAACTGAATGAACAATATGAGTCGGCAAGAGAAGCGGAACGTTCGGCAGAAGAAAGCCGGATAAACTGGGAGAAAAAGCTGCAGGGTGCCCGTGCTGAAGCAGAAGGCATTCTGAACGGTGCCACAGAACAGGCCAGGCATCGTGAAGAAAAAATTATTGGAAGCGCTGAAGAACGGGCAGAAGCTATCATCCATCTGGCAGAAGCCGAGGCAGAACTTGTGCGCAAAAATGCTACCGAGGGGATTAAACGGGAGATTGTTGCTGTTTCCGGTGCTTTGGCCGAAAAAATGCTGGAACGGGAAATAAACACAGAGGATCATCATAGGTTGATTGATTCTTTTATTGAAGAAATAGGTGAAGCGGATGACGGACATCAGTAAGGAATACGGCACGGCTCTTTTTATGTTGGCTTGTGAAAAAAATGCAAAAAATGAATATGCAAGGGCGCTGACGGAGCTGGAAAAGGCATTTACGGAAAGTCCTGAATATCTTGTTCTATTATCCTCTCCGGCTGTGACGCTTGCAGAAAGACTTTCTGCCATAGAGAAAGCTTTCGTTTCTTTGCCGGAGGATGTAGTTTCTTATCTGAAACTGTTGTGCGAAAAAGGCAGAATTTCTTGCTTTTTTGAATCGGCAAAGGTGTTTCGCGGTTTATTGGAAGAGTCAGAGCAGAAGATGACAGCCAAGGTGACAAGTGCGGTGCCGCTAACTGATAAAGAAAAATCTGCTTTGATTACCAAACTGGAAACAATGTGCCATAAAGAGATATCCTTGGAAACTTATATTGATAAAACTCTGTTGGGCGGCTTGTTGGTAGAATTGGACGGTAAGGTGTTAGACGGCACCTTAAAGCGCCGTATGCGCGATGTGAAGGAAGTGATGAATCAGTGAACCAAAGACCGGAAGAAATCAGTCAGGTGATTAAAGAACAAATAAAGAATTATCAGTCCCGCCTGGAAATGAAGGAGGTGGGAACCGTTATATTAGTTGGCGACGGTATTGCTCGCGTTCACGGGCTCACAGAATGTATGTCCGGGGAATTGCTGGAATTTGATGACGGAAGTTATGGTATGGCGCAAAATCTAGAAACCGAAACGGTTTCTGTGGCTTTGCTTTCTAATGAAAATCAGATTCATGAAGGGTCCTCTGTCCGCCGGACAGGAAAGGTGTTATCCGTTCCTGTAGGCGAAGGATTTTTAGGCCGCGTTGTCAATGCATTAGGTGTACCCATTGATGGCAAAGGTCCCATTGAAGCGGCGACTACCCGGCCGGTAGAATCAGATGCACCGGGTATTATCGAAAGAAAAAGCGTGTCGGTGCCTTTGCAGACCGGCATTAAAGCTATTGACAGTATGATTCCCATTGGCAGAGGTCAGCGTGAGCTTATTATCGGTGACCGTCAGACAGGTAAAACCGAAATTGTGCTGGATACCATTATCAATCAGAAACATACAGGGGTTATTTGTATTTATGTGGCTATCGGTCAGAAAAACAGCTCTGTGGTGCAACTTGCAGGAGAGCTTTCAAAAGCCGGTGCCATGCCTTATACGATTATTGTATCGGCATCTGCTTCTGAAACGGCACCCCTGCAGTATGTGGCCCCTTATGCCGGCTGTGCCATGGCAGAATATTTCAGAGAGCAGGGCAAAGACGTGCTGATTATTTATGATGATTTATCCAAGCACGCAGTGGCATACCGTGCACTTTCCTTGCTCATACGCCGCCCACCGGGCCGTGAGGCATATCCCGGAGATGTATTCTATTTACATTCCCGTTTGCTGGAGCGTGCAGCTTGTGTGGACCCTGCCTATGGTGGCGGTTCCATTACGGCACTACCAATCATAGAAACCCAGGCCGGAGACGTTTCGGCGTATATCCCCACTAATGTAATTTCCATTACAGACGGACAGATATTTTTGGAAACCGACTTGTTCCATGCCGGTATTATGCCTGCCATTAATCCGGGTATCTCTGTTAGTCGTGTGGGCGGTTCGGCACAGCTTAAGGCTATGAAAAAGGTTTCAGGTGAATTGAAACTGTTATATTCACAGTATCGTGAATTACAGGCCTTTGCCCAGTTCGGCAGCGACTTGGATGCAGATACCAAGGCTCGTCTTGCTTTAGGAGAACGCATTGTGGAAGTGTTAAAGCAGGGCCGGAATGCTCCGATTCGTGTGGGCTGTCAGGTGGCTATCGTTTATGGCGTGATTAACGGCTATTTAAATGATGTTGAAGTCAGCAAAGTGAAAGAATATGAACAAAGACTCTATGAACTGTTAGAAAATAAGTATGAAGGCTTTTTGAGTCGTGTAGAGGAAGGCTATTGGGAAGAGCAGGATGTTGAAACCCTGAAAAAGGCACTTTCTGAAATGACGAGGTGACAAAATGGGTGCTGATATTAAAAAGCTGAGAACGAGGATGAAAAGCGTTCAATCCACCCTGCATTTAACCAAGGCTATGGGGTTGGTGGCTTCTTCTAAAATCCGGCGTGCCACAGAGGGTATGCTCCGCGGACGGGAATATATTCAGGCAGTTCGTGAAGCAATATCGGCTCTTTCCGGCTGCCGCACCTGTGAAAAAAGCCCGTATATGGTCAGGCGTGAAGGTGGCGAAACCCGTTTGATTGTGATTGCCGGAGACCGGGGTTTAGCAGGTGGCTATAATGCCAATGTTTTTCGGTTGGTGAAGGATTATCCTGAGGCAACAATTCTTCCCATCGGCAAGCGTGCTTGCGACCGGTTTGGAGGAAAACTGCAATCAGCTGAAGGGTTTCGGTATGAAGATGCACAAAACATGGCAGAAACGCTGTGCCGTGATTTTGCGGAAGGAACTTTTGACCGGTTGGGGATTGTTTCCACGACTTACCATTCTATGATGTCTCGTGAGACAGAGGTTACGTGGATTCTGCCATTGACAAAAGGAAATAGTACAGATGCCGGTGGTATGATTTTTGAGCCGGATGAGCTTTCAGTGCTGGAGATAGCAATGCCTGTCTATGTGGCGGGAATGATTTTTGCAGCCGCGAAAGAAAGCTTTGCCTGTGAAGTGGCAGCCCGCAGGGTGGCAATGGATTCAGCAGGCAAAAATGCACAGCAAATGCTGGATGATTTGGGACTTGCCTATAATCGGGCGCGGCAAGGCGCCATCACCCAGGAAATTACGGAGATTGTGGCCGGTAGCGGTCAGTAAAGGAGGCGTTTCGTTTGGAAAATAAAGCAAAAGGTCGCGTGGCACAGGTAATGGGTCCGGTTGTAGATGTGAGCTTCGGTGAAGGTTTTCTTCCTTCGATTCATAATGCCCTGACCATGCAAAACGGCGAGAAAACCCTCACTGTGGAAGTGGCGCAGCATGTGGGCGATAATATTGTCCGGTGTATTGCCATGGCATCGACAGATGGTTTAAAGCGCGGCGCCGAAGTAACGGATACCGGCAAAGCCATCAGCGTGCCGGTGGGACGGAAAACCCTGGGCAGAATTTTTAATGTACTGGGCGATGCCGTGGATAATCAGCCATTTGAGGACAATGTGGAGCGTTGGGATATTCACCGGTTGGCACCCGGCTACAGCGAGCTTTCCACCTCGGCGGAAATTTTAGAGACCGGCATTAAGGTTATTGACTTGATTT
This sequence comes from Clostridia bacterium, assembly GCA_017416855.1. Taxonomy (GTDB): domain Bacteria; phylum Bacillota; class Clostridia; order UBA1381; family UBA9506; genus UMGS755. The sequence goes on along the minus strand of JAFQAZ010000032.1, from coordinate 52,065 downwards.
GCCCTTATTCCAAGGGTGGTAAAATCGGTCTGTTCGGAGGCGCCGGTGTCGGTAAAACCGTTTTGATTATGGAACTGATTAACAACATTGCCAAAGTCCGTGGCGGCCTTTCCGTATTTACCGGCGTTGGTGAACGTACTCGTGAGGGCAATGATTTATATAATGAAATGAAAGAATCCGGGGTTTTGGCAAACACCACATTGGTGTATGGCCAGATGAATGAGCCACCGGGGGCAAGAATGCGTGTGGCTCTCTCAGGTCTCACTATGGCAGAATATTTCAGAGATGAAGAAGGGCAGGATGTGCTTTTGTTCATTGATAATATTTTCCGTTTCACCCAGGCAGGTAGTGAGGTTTCGGCGCTTTTGGGACGTATGCCTTCTGCCGTTGGCTATCAGCCCACGCTGGCGACGGAAATGGGTGATTTGCAGGAAAGAATCACTTCGACGAAAAAGGGTTCCATTACATCTATTCAGGCTGTGTATGTACCGGCAGATGATCTGACGGATCCGGCGCCGGCTACCACCTTTGCACACCTGGATGCCACCACGGTTTTATCCCGTAATATTGCCTCATCCGGCATTTATCCGGCGGTTGATCCTTTGGAATCCACCAGCCGTATTCTGTCTCCGGATGTGGTGGGTGAGGAGCATTATTTTGTAGCACGTGAGGTGCAGAGAATTCTGCAACGGTATCAGGAATTAATGGATATTATTGCCATTATGGGCATGGATGAGCTTTCAGACGAAGATAAGCTTTTGGTACAGCGTGCCAGAAAAATTCAGCGCTTTTTATCTCAGCCTTTCGATGTTTCGGAAAAGTTTACCGGTATTCCCGGTGCTTTTGTGCCACTTTCTGAAACCATTCGGGGATTCCGTGAAATTATTGAGGGTAAGCACGACGATTTGCCTGAATCTGCCTTTTTATTCGTCGGAACCATTGATGAAGCGGTGGAGAAAGGGAAGAAGGTGGCAGGGTGATGCATTTTATGCTGATTGTGTCTACACCGGAGGGCGAAATATATCGCGGTAATGCGGTTAACCTCAGCCTTCGTGGCGTGGAAGGCGATTTGGCAGTGATGGCGGGGCATACGCCTTTTATTACAGCTGTAAAGCCCTGTGCTTGTATAATTGAAAAAGAAGAGGGAGCAATTTTGAACGGCGAAATAGACGGTGGGTTGCTTACAGTGTCAAAAGAGTCTGTAACTCTTTTGACAGGACACTTTATAACAAAATAAAAACATCTGAAAGAGGCTGTAGTTAATGGAAACTACGGCCTCTTTTTCTAATCGAAAACACTTGACTTATTTTGGTTTGGATAGTACAATTAAAACGATATGATTTTTTAGGGGGGCATTCCTTTGGATATTTTTAAATTAACATTGAGTCAAATGCTTTTAATGTTTTTGTTTATTGTTGTGGGTTTTGGTCTCAGAAAAGGAAAAATTCTACCGGAGGATTCAGATACCTGTATGTCCCGTTTGGAAACCTATTTGTTTGTGCCGGCACTGAATCTATATAATATGATGACCAACTGTACGGTGAAAAGCTTTGCCGAGAACTCCATTTTAATCTTATATGGCGCGGTTATCGTTTTGCTTGCTATGCTGCTTGCGTATCCTCTTTCAAAGCTCTTTATGCCAGAGAAGGAATTTGCCTATCAACGAAATGTATATAAATACGCTATGACCTTTGGAAATTACGGGTTTATGGGTAACTTTATTGCCTTGGGTATCTGGGGCAATGAGGGCTTGTTTAAATATACTATGTTTTGCTTGCCGGTAACATTGGCTTGTTGCAGTTGGGGTATGTACATACTGATTCCGAAAGACAGTGAAAAAAGCATGTTTAAGAATTTGACAAGCGGTTTAACCAAACCACCAATGATTGCTTTATTGATTGGCGTTATTTCAGGCTTTTTAGGGTTAAAACAGTATCTCCCTGATTTTCTTTTGAATATGCTTTCCAATGCATCAAACTGCATGGGACCTGTATCTATGGTGTTGGCCGGCTTTGTGATTGGCGGCTATAATTTCCGCGGATTGCTCTTCAATAAAAAGGTTTATATTGCTACGGCACTACGTTTATTTGTGCTTCCTTCGGTTATGTTAATTATTTTGCATTTGCTGGGTACAAGTAAGGAGATTATGACCTGGGTACTCATTGCCTTTGCAACACCTTTAGGTCTCAATACCATTGTGTATCCTGCTTCCTTTGGTGGTGAGACTGAAACAGGGGCATCGATGGCTATGATTTCTCACACGCTTTCCGTTATCACCATTCCTTTAATGTATCTTTTATACATCGTTTTGTGGTAACGGAGGGGTATTGTGAACATATATTTTGCACCCTTAGAGGGCATTACCACAGCGGTGTACCGCAATACCCACGCAGAGTGTTTCGGTGGCCCAGATGCTTATTATGCGCCTTTTATAACCCCCAGCGACAATGAAAGAATCAGCCGGAAAGGTCTTTATGATGTTGTGCCGGAGCGGAACCAAAACCAAACGTTGAAGGTGCAGGTGCTGACTAATCAGGCGCAGTCTTTTCTTAAGTTTGCGCAAAAGATTACATTAACCGGCTATGATGAAGTGAATCTGAACATCGGCTGCCCTTTCCAGCGGGTGGTGCAAAAGGGCCGGGGTGCCGGCTTTTTACAGGAGCCTGAGGCTCTGGATGCCTTTTTTGAAGAAATCTTTGCCGCCTGCGATTTAAACATAACGGTCAAAACCCGCACAGGCTACACAGACAGAAGTGAAATGGATACGCTGCTTTCAATTTTTAATCGATATCCCATTGCCCAACTGACGGTGCACCCAAGAACGCGGAGTGATTTTTATAAGGGTGTGCCGGATATGGAAACCTTTACAAAGGTATATGAGCATTCTGTCAATCCGGTTTGTTATAACGGTGATGTAGTTACCGCAGAGGATTTTAACCATATTGCCGGCACCTATCCGGAACTGGAAGGTGTGATGATTGGGAGGGGAGCCGTGAGGAATCCGGCCCTGTTCAGAGAAATCAGGGGCGGAGAAGGGCTTCAGACAAAGGAGCTTTACGATTTTTCCAAAAAACTCATTGAAAACTATTATGAGGAACTGCATTCGGAAACATTTACATTGCATAAGGTAAAAGAAGTATGGACCTATATGTTGCAGCTGTTTCCGGAAGATAATAAGCTTGCAAAAGCTATAAAAAAAGCAAACGACCTATCGGAATTTATAGCCGCAATCAGTTATTTGCCTGCCTTATAAGAGAAGGGACTGTCAAAAGACAGTCCCTTCTCTTATGTTAATTTGCTTAAAATGTGGTCTATATAAACATCAACAACATCAATATCGGTTAAGTGATAGAGCATTCTGGCACCAACCACATCTTCCATTTCGTTTAAAATGCTTTTGCCTTCGTGGAACATAAAGTCAATGCCGGCGTAGTCAATCTCCAGCACAGAGGTGATTTTTTTAATCATGGTAAGCTCTCTGTCTGTCAATTCGAATTTCTGTGCAGAGCCGCCTAAGCAATAATTACTGCGAAAATCATCGTCGCGGCTTCTCAGCATAGCGGCTACTGGTTTACCACCGATGATGTAAACGCGCAAATCCCGGCCTAAATCAGAAACCGGCTGTTGAAGCAGGAAGGTTTTGTGGTCATAATCCTGCAGAATTTCCTTCAATTTTTTTTCATCTTCCACCCAGAGCACATCATGACCACCGTGACCGTCGCGGGGTTTAATCACCAGCGGATAACCTAAGGCGGCGGCTTCGGTGAGGGCGTTTTCGTTATGGGCAAGCCGTGTTACCGGCACGGGAATGTTCAGTCTTGCGGCCAGCTGCAGCGTTTTAAATTTATCATTAGCAATGGCTGAAACCCGGGCGTTGTTAAAAAGACGGTAACCCATAAAGTCCAGATGCTCAGAAAACTCCGGCACATCGGCGCGCATAATAACAAAATCCGGCTTGGTAACAGTCTCTCCCTGATAGAAGAGAGCAGAGCCTTCCGGTGCGGCACCGTAAGAAAAATCTTCATAATACTTCAGGGTGATGGTTACATCTCTTTTCCGGCACGCCTCTTCATAAAAGGTAATGTAATGCTTATTTCTTTCTGCTTCACTTTTGCGGTATACTAGCCAACCTTCCACAAAATTCACCTCTTAAATATTTTTTGCAATATGGTCAAGAATTGCCTCGGCAACATTAACGCCGGTGCAACTGTACAGATTTTTAAAATGAGCATTGGAATTGATTTCGCACAAAACCGGTTCGCCCTCCTGCCCGAATAAGAAGTCAACACCGGCAAAATCCAAACCTAAGATGCGGCAAGCGGAAAGAGCCAGTTTGCACTGTTCTTCCGTTGGCTCGTAAGCCTTCATTTTGCCGCCGTTGGTGATGTTGGCACGAAAATCCCCGTTGTCATTATAACGGTACATAGCGGCAACAACCTGATCGCCAACCACCTGCAGGCGTACATCCCGACCGAGGCTTGCAGCAATGAATTCCTGCATAATAAAAGGGGTACCAGCCAGCTTTTTGGCCAGTTCCTCGGCTTCTTCCAATGTGTTTGCAAGGTACACCTGAAATCCAAAGGAGCCGTAGCACTCCTTCATCACCATAGGGAGTCCCAGAGCTTCCGCTGCCTGCTTCACAAAGGAAAGATCAGGGTAGCCAACGGCGGGATAAGTCATGGGCGCACAAATGGTTCTGGGCATGGGAATGTGTCCGGCAAGGGCGAGATGTGTCAGACTTTTATCATCACATACGCCAATGGCGCGGGCATTGTTAAATACCTTCAGTCCCATTTGCTCTAAGGCGGAGGCCAGACGTGTATCCTTATCCCAGAATAAAACAAAATCCGGCAGGGGTTCCGGCGACAGCAGACCATTGCCTATTTCATTCATCAACTCTACACCTGTTTTTAAGGAGAGGGTTATATTCACTTTTTCAGCAGCTTCTCGCAACCAGTCATAATGTTCGGTAAATTTGTTTGTTGCCAAAAAATGATTGACAACCAGCCAGCCGGTTTTCATTTTATTTCCTCGCTTACTGTAGTCTTTTATCACTAAGATTTATTTTACCATAAAAAATGACTGATTTCAACGAATTTTTGAATAGTATTCCCAATTTGGAAATTTTTTCAAATTCCTATCAGAATATGACAATTTTCTTTGGAAGCATATGCTATAATGAACTTGAAAAGACAAACGGAGGAAGACAAATGGAAATTAAAATCTATATCGATGTGTTGCTTTTAATGAACACGGTTTTTGATTATCTTCTTTTGTGGGTTACCGGTTTTTTGCTGAAACGACGTGTGGAAACTCTGCGATTGCTGATGGTTTCTTTTTTTGGCGGGTTGTATGCTGTTTGTGTTTTTTTTCTGCCGGATTTTATGTATCATTTACCTTGCAAACTGTTTGTGGGTGCTCTTTTGGTGATACTGGCATTTAAACCGAAAAGCTTCAGGCTGTGTGTGCAGTACATATCTGTATTTCTAACGGCAGTATTTTTGCTGGGTGGCGTGGCATTTTTTGCACTTTTTTACACGCGGTTGGGCTCGTGCTTTGGCGCGGCATATCGGAATGGGTCCTTTTATATCAATATGCCGGTTTATTTGCTGTTGTTGCTGACCTGTGGATGCTATTTTTTGTTGAAAACAGCATTTTCTGTGGGCGCAAAATTGGCGGCAATAGGGAAGCAGATTGTTACATTACGGGTCCGGTACAATGGTTATACAACTGGGCTTAAGGGCTTTTGTGACAGCGGCAATCGGATGCGGGACGGTTTCGGGAAGGGCGTTATTGTTGCCGAGTGGAAAAGTCTGAAGCCCCTGTTTTCCAATACGGCTTCTCCGGAGGAGGCAAATATGGAGTGGAAAAGGATACCCTTTCGCGCCCTTCACAGCAAGGGGGTTCTGCCGGCTTTTAAGCCGGAGGCAATCTGGCTGGAACGAGGTCGTCGCTTGATCCCTGTTGAACCGATCTATATCGGCATCACGATGGAGAGCTTGGATTTTTATCATAATTGGGATGCAATTTTGCCCCATGATTTTGAGGGAGTTGATGAAAGACATGAAGCCTATGCTGTTCAAACGGTTTCTGGATATAACCAAAATACGGGGCAAGCAAGTTCTTGACTGGTTGCTGGATACCGAAAATTCCATCTTTTATATTGGTGGAAGTGATGCTCTGCCGGCACCTTTATCACAAGAGGAAGAAGCCGCGTTGTTGGCACGTCTTTCTGCGGAGCCGACTGAAGTCAAAAAGGTTCTGATTGAGCGGAATCTCCGACTGGTGGTTTATGTGGCGCGGAAGTTTGAAAACACAGGAGTGTGCATAGAGGATTTGATATCCATTGGGTCGATCGGTCTGATTAAGGCAATTAATACCTTTAATACCGAAAAAAACATTAAACTGGCAACCTATGCTTCACGTTGCATTGAAAATGAAATTTTAATGCATTTGCGGAAAAATCACAATGCCAAAACGGAGGTTTCCATTGACGAACCGCTCAATACGGATTGGGACGGAAACGAACTGTTGCTTTCAGATGTTTTAGGAACGGAAAGTGATGAAATATCCCGCAGGATAGAGGAGGAGGTAGACCGGCAGCTATTATACAGCGCTATTGAACGGTTGTCCCCGCGTGAAAAGCGGATTATGGAACTGCGGTTCGGTCTTCGGTCCGGTAATGAAAAAACACAAAAAGAAGTCGCCGATATGATGGGCATTTCCCAGTCCTATATTTCAAGGCTGGAAAAGCGCATTATCGAGCGACTAAAAAAGGAATTTACCAAACTGGCACAGTAGCGGTTATTCGGTTATGATGACGCTGACGGGACAGCCCTCGGCAGATTCTTTTACGGCATTTTCCTGCTCCGGATCAGGTTGACTGTAGACTTCTGCTGTGCCGTCATCCTGCATGCGGAACACTTCCGGACAGGTGCTTGCACACAAACCGCAACCGATACAGCCTTCAATTATTGTAGCTTTCATATCTATGCCTCCTGATATTAAATTAATATTATGGTGGCTTTTTTTTAAGGTTTTATACATGAATTTCTCCGAGAACAAAAAAAACAACCCAATCCCTGATGGGATTGAGTTGTTTTGGTGCGCCTTTTGAGATACTCTGTGCCGGGATGTTTTCGACCGCGGTTGGCGGTACCCGAAAACATCTGCCGTGCTCGAGCTTCGCAGTCTGAATCGCTTTGCTCTTCAGCTGCTACGACGAACTCCTTCGGGAGTTCTCAATTCTCCGAGAACAAAAAAACAACCCAATCCCTGATGGGACTGAGTTGTTTTGATGCGCCTTTTGAGATACTCTGTGCCGGGATGTTTTCGACCGCGGTTGGCGGTACCCGAAAACATCTGCCGTGCTCGAGCTTCGCAGCCTGAATCGCTTTGCTCTTCAGCTGCTACGACGAACTCCTTCGGGAGTTCTCAATTCTTCGAGAACAAAAAAACAACCCAATCCCTGATGGGATTGAGTTGTTTTGGTGCGCCTGGAGAGATTCGAACTCCCGACCTACTGGTTCGTAGCCAGGCACTCTATCCAGCTGAGCTACAGGCGCATATACACTGTTGCAATTTCGCAACAGTGATATTATAGCACAATAAAAACCAAAATGCAAGTGTTTTAATAAAAAAAGTTTAAAATCTTAAAACGCGCCTTCGATTCCATACAGAGAGAACCAGTCCCACTGCCAAAAAGTTCGTGAGAGCGCTGGAACCACCGTAGCTTAAAAACGGAAGAGGAATACCTGTTACCGGCATTAAACCGATGCACATAAGCACATTTTCGAATGTGTGGAAAATAAACATAGCGGCAATGCCGATACATATAAAACTGCCTGTAGAGTCTTTTGCCTGCATACCAATGCGAATACATCGGATGATGAGAATAAACAAAAGGAGCAGAGCAATGACACAACCAATGAAACCGAATTCTTCACCGATAACGCCAAAAATAAAGTCTGTTTCCTTTTCCGGCAGCATACTCAACTGGTTTTGCGGCCCCTGCATATATCCACGGCCCACAAACTCACCGGAGCCAATGGCAATTTTGGACTGCAGAACCTGATAACCGGAACCGGTGGCATCACGCTCCGGATCGAAAAACACCAGAATTCTTTCCCGTTGGTAGGGCTTCATTAAAACGAAAAACGCAAAGGGCATAAAGGCCGCAACAGACAACACGGTGGCGATGATATATTTATAGGAAAGGCCTGCCATAAACAGCATACATAAAAACATAAACAAAAAAACAAGAGCAGTGCCGGTATCGTTTTGCAGCAGCACAAGGCCAGCCAGAATGCCAAAATACAGTAACAGCTTACATAAGGTTTTTGGGGAATTGATACTGTCGCGGTATTTGGAAAGAAGGGGTGCAAATGTAACACAAAACGTGAGTTTGACAAGCTCAGAGGGCTGCAGGTTAATGCTGCCCAAACGAATCCAGCTATTGGCACCGGTTTCTTCCTTGCCTTGACCGAACAATAAGACAAACACGAGGATGGCGATACTGCCAATATATAAAAATTTAGAAAAATCCGTATATGTTTCATAATCTATGGCCGCCACAATAAGCATAGCAACAATGCCCATGCCTACGGCGATGGACTGCACTAAGATCTGGCGGTTTCCCGGCTCGGATTTTGTGGCGCTGGCAATCATTAAAATGCCAAAAGCGGCCAATAAGATAACAGTCGAAATTAAAATATAATCCAGTTGTTTAAAGTAATTTTTTAAATCCTTCATAACGCATCTCCGCAACAAAATAATTCGTCGATTTAGAATTATTATATCAAATAATATCTGCTTCGTAAAGTGTTTTATACGGTTACTGATAGAGAAGACCAGCAAACATACCACCTTCTATAGTGGCTAACTCGTCGTAGGTTCCTTCTTCTATAATTTCGCCCTTATCAAACACCATAATTCTGTCAACGTTTTTGATGGTGGACAGTCTGTGGGCGACAATAATGACTGTATGGTCTTTCATAAGGGTTTCAATGGCTTGCTGGATATGACGCTCAGAAATGTTATCCAAGGCAGAGGTTGCTTCGTCAAAAATGAGAATATCGGGATTTCCCAACACGGCACGGGCGATAGCGATACGTTGTTTTTGTCCACCGGAGAGATTTAATCCACCGTCACCAATGAGGGTGTGCCAGCCCTTGGGGAGTTCGTTAACAAACTCATGCACATGGGCAATTTCCATGGCTTTGATAATGTCTATGTTTTCGCAATCAGGACGGGCAATGCGGATATTATCCATAATGGTGCCTTGAAAAATAAAGGGGTTTTGCGGCACTACACCAAAGGTCATACGCAGGTCGTGAAGCTGGTAGTCTTTCACATTTCGACCGTGAATCTTCACTTCGCCTTGTTGCACATCGTAAAGGCGCATAATTAACTTGGTGAAGGTGCTTTTGCCGCTGCCGCTGGAACCTACTAAGCCAATACTCTCGTTATAGCCGATGGAGCAGGAAAGGTCTTGATACACCGGTGTATCAGCATAGGCAAATTTAACATTGTTAAATTCAATGCAAGGTTTGTTTTTTCTTTTTGTAGATTGTTTTTCAATGGCAGTAACACGCTTTTTATCACTATCGACTTCCGGAGTGGAGGGTTCGTCCTGCAAAACATCCATAATTTTTTGCAAACCGGACTCTGCACTTTGACGTACTAGACCTATGTTAAGCCAACTCGTCAGCGTTCCTAAAATAATAGACATGCTGGTGATGAAAGCAAAAAGAGTACCGGTGGAAACGCCTCTGTAAATACAGGAAAAAGCACCAACAAAATAAATGAGTGCAGTGCCGGCAAAGTTGGTCAGTTCGGGCTTCACGCTGGCAACATACTGTGAATATGTCAGGCGGATGCCTTCATTTCTGATTTTTGCCACATAATCATTAAAAGTTTTAAAAATATCATCTTCGATGGAATAAATTTTAATCGCATCCATACCGTGGAGTACATCGGTGATATATTTGCTGGTTTTTGTTTCTTCCTGAATAAATTCAGAGGAAATTCTGCGGATTTTTTTTCGGGAAAAATAGTTAAACAACACCATAATGATGGCCACTAAAAGCAATACAAGCGTTAAGAGCCAGTCATAGGTGAAAAGAGCTGACAGAGAAATGACAAAAGATACACTCTGGTAGGGAATATTTAAAATAACCTGTTGCAAATATGTTCTGATGTTGACAATGGGGGTACCCATCAAACTATTATACAACTCGCCGGCAGACATCCGCTCGTGAAATCGCATACAAAGATGCTCCACATGATAAAAATAGCTTGAGCGGATTTTAAAGATGGCACCTTCCAAGGCTTTTAAGGTTTGTTTATAGCCTAAGGCCCAACTACCCTCACGAAGTAGTGAAACAACGACGTAAAGTAAGCAAAAAACACCAGCTACATACAGACGAGTGTTGTTGGATTTATGTACGGCTGAAATGCCTTCATCTACAATATAACGAATAACAAGAGGCTGAATGGCAACGGTAATACCAGTGATAACAGAGGCGATAATAGCAACCAGAATGTGCTTTTTTTCGTCTCGTGCAAAGTCCATGATGGTGAACCAGAAATTAACTTTTTTTTTGCTTGAAGTATTGTGTTTAGACATAATAAAATACCCTTTCTTGGTGCTGTCATTCATATGATGGGATACGAATGTTATTATATTATCTTTCGTCTGTATTGTCAATAGAAGGAAAGGGAAAGGGAAATAGAATAAATTTATAAAAATGTATGGACTTTGTTCTATTGGTATGTTAAAATATAGCTGAAACAGATTTCGTAAAAAAGGAGGGTTTATGATGAACGGACAACTTCCGAAAGCCTGGAACGAGATGGTTGAAAAACTTTCGTTTGTTCCGGCGGTGGTGAAAGCCATTGAAAAAATTCATGATACCAGCTGGAGTGCTAGCGCCGACAAACACGATCATTACGAAATGGTTTATGTTAAAAAGGGAACTGCAACCTTTGCCATTGATGGCATTGATGTGAATATGGTGCCCAATTCTGTTGTCATCATTAAACCGCACAAGGCTCACAAGTTTATTGTTACCTCCGAAAGCTGTGAACTGATTGTCCTTTATTTTAAACTCAACGGTAAAAAAGACGGCAGTCACGATTCGCTGACAGATTTTATGGACTATATAGAAGACGAATCCAGCGGTTCTCACATTTATTTAAAACTGAGTAAAAAGAATGATATTGTGCATGTGATGAGCCGTATTTTAAGAGAGCGGATGAAGTTTCAGCTGTGGGGCGATTTTTTAAGCTGTCTCTTAATTATGGAGCTGTTTGTGCTATTATCCCGGGCACTGAAGCAGGAGTGGGAGCAGAACTCCAAAAACCGAAACCTAAAGCTCCACGAACTGCTAAACATTGCCAAAGAATATATTGATAACAACTATGCCAAGGAGTTGACACTATCCCAGGTGGCGAAATACATCTATTTATCCGACAGCTATTTTGCCCATTCCTTTAAGGATAAATTCGGCATCAGTCCCAAAAGCTATATTTTAAAGGTTCGTATTGAAGCGGCCAAGGAACTGTTGGAAAACACAGATTTAAAGATTTCTGATGTGGCATTTTCGGTAGGCTTTTCCAGTCAACAGAGATTTAACGATATCTTTAGAAAATACACAGAGGTGACACCGCTTAAATTCCGCCAACAGAAAAAAACGGAAAAAATTAACCGTGAATAACAAAAATGAGCTGTAAATTGATTTTTACAGCTCATTTTTGACTTTTTTCGAGGGAGACTTAATAACGTCTGGGAACCATTCCGCCATAGCTGTTCTGGTTAGCGGGAGAGCTTTCATAGCCTAACCGGTTGCCTCTGCTGTTATTGGGCATTTGCCTGAAAAAAGTGACAAATTTAATAGAAAATAAATCGCAGACTATGTAACGGTCGGTTTCCTGCTCGTAAAGGGTGACGAAATTGTTCCCCACCGCATACAGAATACCTTCTTTTTCTGTCAGACCATTGGTACCGATTAAAAATTCGATGACCACAAAATAACCTAAATTATTCTGAAGAGCAGCCTCAAAAGAGCCTAAATAGGCTTCTTCGGTTGTTTGCGGATTACCCACATTCATGGGGATTTCTTCCGGGGCTGGGTTGGGCTGGCCACTATTGTTGGAATTAGGGGGAGAATAAAAATATCCCGGAATGCTGCGTCCGCCGGTTTCGGGCGTGGTGCCCTGGGTATAATTTGGTTCCCGTTCTGTCTGTGTGTATGGCATTGCTTCATTTGCCATGCTTTCACATTCCTTTCTTATTTGAATTCAGGTCTGAAAGTAAGCATCTGTTGGATTGTAAAAACAATGATTCACCACCCTGGTGACAAAAACACCTACCTGACTGGGAAAATTCTGCTGGCAGGTGGGGCGGTAGGGGTTGAAAAACCAGAGAGCCTGCCCCAAGGGTGGCAGTCGGTTGCCGGCAATGGCCCAGTCGGCAATGGAAAAATGAATTGCTTCCGGCCGCATGTTATAAATGTTTTGTGCGTTATAACGTCCGGCGACCACCTCTTTCACGCAGGTAAACTGACCCGGCTGGAAAATGATGTTTCGGATGCTGCCACGACCAATGCGGGCGTATTCACCGCCGGGGGCACGAACGCGGTTTATGACCACACTGGCCACGGCTCGCATGCCGTTATCACCTTCGCCGCCGGCTTCGCATTGAATCAGTCTTGCCAGCAATTCTCTGTCGGATAATGCCATGGAGATCATCACAGCCTTTCTGCCCGCTAACAAGAATCAAACCGGGCTCATTGATACTATATGCAAAAAGATACAAAAAAGACCCTCTTGACCCGTCCCAAAATGAGGGGCAAATTATTGACAGTAAACAAAGGAAGATGGTATAATAAACTAATAAAGAAACATCAATGAAAATACGGCCGTTTGAGATTTTAATGGGAAGTTATCGAATCGCCTTGGAAGGAGCTTATGTCATGATTAATTATGCACACAGAGGGGCAAGCGAATATGCGCCGGAAAATACCCTGTCATCGTTTTATCTTGGACTATTGCAGGGTGCTAACGGGATAGAAACTGATGTGCAAAGAACCAAAGACGGCGTTTTGGTCTTGTTTCACGATGACTCAGTAGACAGAATTTCTGATGGCACCGGTCAACTTTCTGACTATACATTTGAAGAACTTAGAAAGCTAAAAGTTTATGGAAACAGCATCACCGGTTTTTACGATAGGGTTGTTACTTTAAGAGAATTTTTGGAAAAATTTTCTCAATATGATATACAGTTTGCCATTGAACTTAAGGGCGCAGGTGTTGAAAAAGAAACGCTTAATATGGTCAGAGAATTTGGTGTTTTTGATAAAACCACATTCACAAGCTTTAACTTTGATTACATCCGCAAAATTAAAGAACTGAATTCTGAAGCAAGAGTCGGCTGGCTGACCGATGAAATAACGGATGAAAATATGAAAAAGCTTTTGGACATCGGCGGAGAAGAGCTTGCACCGAAGGCGGAGAATATAACAGCAGAACTGGTGGAAAAACTGCGGACTGTCAATCTTGGCGTGAGAGCCTGGGGCGTTTTCAACATCAGCCTTATGAAAAAAATGTGCGAGCTCAAAGTCGACGGAATGACGGTGAATTTCCTGGACAGACTCTATCAGTTTTTACAACGGAGTAAATGATTTTTAGCTTTGACCTGATACGAGCCTTTAAGAAAAGTCGAATATTGTCGAAAGGAGAGTGTAGTATGAATAAAGTTAAAACAAGTATTAATTCTGTAATTGGAATTATTATGATAGCTTTGTCTGCAATAAATCTAATTATATCAAGGTTGGATTATATATACAGACCAAGAAGCTATATTGTATTTGGTATAGTGTATTTAATAATAACAGCAGGTGTATCCTTTTTCTCAATTAAATATAGAAATGACGCAAATAAAGTTTCTAAAAATTTTGCATCATTTTTACCTATAATAGCATTAGTTTATTTGATAACATTAATCTTTTCATTTGATTTGAGCATTGACCACAAAACATATAGCTTCTTGTATTATGAAATGCTATTTGCGGTAACGATTATATTTTGCCTGATAATATTCTTCGTTTACAATCATATTAAGTGGCTGAAAATAGTTGTTGGAATCCTTTCGATAGGCATTGGGGCATTGTTTGGCTTTGTGCTCTTTATATCATTAATCTTTACAAATTTTGGGGAAAGCAAGATTATACAAACTATTAATTCACCAGATAGTACATATGTTGCTATCTCCATTTCCCATGATGATGGGGCATTGGGTGGAGATACTTGCGTAAGAGTTATTAACAACAAACAAAAAGTCCCGCTTTTAATTGGTTCGATAATCCGCAGGGAACAACAATTATGGATTGGTGATTGGGCAGAAGAACCAACATTAAAATGGGAAGATAATAATACCATTTTAATAAATGATGTTAGTTATGATGTGAAATAATTTTTAGACTAGACTTGACACGAGGTTGTTTTCAAAACAAGTTGCATCTAAACCTTACGCCTCGCATAGTAAGAGTGTCGAATGTTGTCGCAAGGAGATGAGAAGATATGATAACTATCTTTAACAGAAAAGAACTCATAATAACTTACGATATGGCAATTCAATTAAAAGTTAGAGATATTCTTGCATCTAATAACATCGATTATATTATCAAGGTGCTAAATGTACATTTAAATTTGCGCATATATGAATATAAAATATATGTTTATAAAAAAGATTATGAACAAGCCAATTATTTAATAAGAGATGTGTTCAGATAAATTTTTATCTGACTTGATATGACCTATCGCAAAAAGACAGGCATCCAGATTATACAGTCTTTATAATGTTTGATATACAAGGGACAAAAAAAGCCTTCCCCTTGAGGGGAAGGTGGGTTGCGAAGCAACTCGGATGAGGTGGAAAAGAATAACGATTGCTTTCGCAATCTACACCTCACCACCGCCTACGGCGGAGCCTCTCCTCAAGGAGAAGCCTTGAAAGGAAGTGATAGTTTGAAGAAAATAATTATTTGGGGTTTAATAGCATTAGTTATTATTATATGTTTGTGTATACCATATTGGGTTGATGATTTTGCGTGCGAACAATATAAGATAGAGGTTGAAAAAGTTATTGCTGAAGTTGATGATATTAGTATGATAGATACATTAAACGGTTGTGGCAATGTTGCGAATGGTAATCATACATATTTGATAGTAACTGCTTTAATTGAAACAGAATATCAAAAAGAAATTGTGAAGGACAAATTTCCGGATGCACACGAAGTTTTACCTTTTGAAGAATTACACTTTGAAACCAAAACAAACAGACAATTTTCAAAATATGTTACAGATAACTCAAAAAAATATTATGTGTTAGTGTATGCTAAAAGTGCACCATTCTATTATTTGGATTTAAGAGGTCACTAAATCTTTTTTTGTCCCTAACTTGACAAAATCATAAAACAACAAAATAACGGTCTGACTATAAGAAAGAGGTAATGAAATGGAACAAACGAAATTGTGCTCTTTAATCGAAGAGAGAAAAGACGAGTTATTCGCTCTGCTTTCGGAACTGATTAAAATTAATTCTGAAAGCTTTAACAGCTATGGCAATGAAGAAGAATGCGCCAGATTTGTATACGAATACTGCGAAAAGCTCGGTCTGGAAAACGATATGTTTTCCCCTATGGGGGTAGAAGGCTTTGACAAACATCCCGATTATATGCCAGGCCGGAATCTGGAAAACAGATATAATGTTGTTTCCAGATATCGTGGTACAGAGGATGAAGATGAACTGCTGTTGATGGCTCATACAGACACCGTGCGGATTGGCGATGTGTCAAACTGGGAGAAAGATCCGTTATCCGGTGAGATTTGTGACGGTAAAATTTATGGTCGCGGTGCCTGCGACGATAAATATGCTGTTGCAGCGGCTCTGTTCATTATGAAGCTATTAAAGGAAAACGGCTTTAAACCCAAAAAGAATTTGCTTTTTGCGGCATATTCTGATGAAGAGTACGGTGGCTCTCATGGTGCTCTTGCAGCGGTTTTGAAATATCCTGCTGAAAGAATTGTGAGTATGGATGGTAGACAGAATCAGATCTGGCATTGCGGTTCCGGCGGTGGCGAAATGAAATATCTGTTTCATACCAAAGATACCGTTGATAGCGCGAAAACAGCAGCTATGGCCATCCCTGTTGTTTTAGAGGTTGTTGAAAAATTTGCAGCGAAACGCAGTGCAGAACTGGAGGAAAACAGATTCTATAAAGGTACTATTATCCCCAAAACATCTCTCAGATATATGGGTGTTAAAGCAGGCGATGCCGGAGCCGACCTTGGCAAAGGCGAAGTGTATTTTGTGTTTTATACCGATAAAACCAAGGATGAGATTTATACTGAACTTGCAGAACTCAATAAGGAACTTAAAGAGCGTCTGTTACCCCTTGGCATCATAGGCGATGGCTTTGTGCCGGCCACAAGATTCTTCCATTATGTATTCTGCGAGCCGGACAGCGAGGATGTTATGCTGATGGTTGAAGCATCGAAAGAAGCAACAGGACAGGAGCCGATTGTGTGCGGTTCGTGTCTTTCTGACCTTTCGGTTATTTCAAAATACGGTTCTTCCCGGGCTTATGGCTTTGGCGCAGGACGGGACTTTTCACAACCCGGGGGTGCCCATCAGCCCAATGAATATATTGAATGTGATAAGTTTTTGGACTATACAAAAACGATTGCGACTTATGTCGTAAAGGTTTTGGGGTAGGTACATGATGATGAATCAATCTGTCGGAAAAATTATGAGCAAGGTTATTCTTGCAGAAAAAACAATTAATATTAAGCTGTTGGGGGATTCCATCACCCATGGTGTGGGCGGTACCGGGTTTGAACAAAACGGAGAACCCATTATAGAGGGTTTTGCCCGCAATACGGAGGGGTATTGTTGGGCCAATCTGTTTAAAGAATATATGGAAAACCAGTATGATTGCAAGGTTATCAACAATGCGTGTACCGGGACAAAAATTGAGTTTATCATTGAAAATTTTGACAAGTTGGTTGATAAAACAGACGATATTGTCATTTGTGTAATCGGAACCAACAACCGTCACCAATTTTTCGAAGAGGGTCCTAAACGCACTAAGCGGGAACAGATGGAGATGTTTTATCATAATGTGATAGCACTCTATAATCACTTTAAAAAAGCGGATATTGATGTGATTTTTGTCGCTAATATTCCTGCCTCAAAAGAAAACGAACAAGATATGGCTAATTTCTGGAGGTTAATGAGCATGGATGAAGTGCACGACCTGTATATGAAAGCATCATTTGCCTGCGGATTTCCTTTTATCAGCCTGTATATGCAGTTTTTGGAATACTGCGATGTAAAGGGAATCAGCGTGGATTCTCTTTTGGCTGATGGGCTCCATCCCAATAATAAGGGACATGAAGTGACGTGCAGACTGATGCTAAAGGAACTTGGCATTGGAAGAAAGGTTTCGTTTTTGGATTGATACATATTTAAGAGCAGAGAAACTGAAGGAGAATGAATGAAATGGCTTTTTTTGAAATGCATATTTACAGCGAATCATTAGGGGTACAGACCACAGTAAATGTGATCGTGCCCCAGCAAAGCAATAGCGGAGAAATCGGTGTTGCGACCGCTGTGGAAAAGAAACAGTATCCCTGTTTGTACCTTCTCCATGGCTTAAGTGACGACCATAGCATCTGGCTACGGCGGACATCCATTGAACGCTATGCACAAAAGTACGGCATTTGTGTGGTGATGCCCTTTGGCGGCCGGAGCTTTTATACTGATATGAAATATGGTGAAAAGTATTATACCTATATTGCAGAAGAACTGCCTCGTCTGATGCAGGAGTTTTTCCCAGTATCCGGCAAGCGGGAGGACAATTACATTGCAGGGCTTTCTATGGGGGGATATGGCGCTTTGAAAATTGCCCTTCGCAACTGTGAAAAGTTTTGTGCTGCTGCCGGCATTTCTTCGGTGGCCGATATAGAGAAGGGGAAAGAACGGTTCCGCAATGCATTGATTCCGGCTTTTGGCGAAGAACTGGTGATTCCAAAGGAAGAGAATCTGTTTACCCTGGCAGAAGAAAAGAACAGCCATCCGCAAAAACCACGTATTTTTATGGGTGTTGGAACAGATGATTTTTTATATGAGGATAACTGCCGTTTAAGAGATGCCTTTCAGAAACTGGACTATGATTATACATATCGGGAATCGGACGGAATTCATTCATGGGAGTTTTGGGATGAATATATTCAATATGTGCTTGAATGGATGTTTGTAAAAGAAGCATAAAGAAGGGGATTACTTAAAAGCATTCAGGGTCGTTAACGGAGGATTATTTAGAAAGTACAAATTAATAAGGAGGAATTGCTATGAAAAGAATTGTTTCGTTGCTTGTACTGTTTTGTCTTCTTTTTCCCATTGTTGGCTGCGCGCAGAGCGCTGAAGAAACAGTTGAAATTACAAAAGGGGAATTTGTAACACTTAAAATTCCGTTTCCGGAAGAAATAGAAGACCGGAATAGCTGGCAGACGGTGGCACGGTTTAAGGATTCCGGTCAGGCGATTACTCTTTCTATGTTTTATAAGGGCAATGTATATGCTACGGTGCCGGCAGAGCAACAGCACCGTGAAATTGAAGCCTTTGTGCCGGAGGAGATTAAATTTACGGATTATGATTCATCGCAGTATGAATTTCATACTATGGAGCGTCTCTCCCGTACAGGTGTAATTTTAGGCAATGAAAAAGGGGAGGCAAAACCCTTTGACAATGTAACCCGTGCGGAGGCAACGGCCATGATTCTGCGATTTTTGGGATTACATACACAAGCAGAGTA
This sequence comes from Clostridia bacterium, assembly GCA_017416855.1. Lineage (GTDB taxonomy): Bacteria > Bacillota > Clostridia > UBA1381 > UBA9506 > UMGS755. The sequence goes on along the minus strand of JAFQAZ010000032.1, from coordinate 33,187 downwards.
TGAGCTTGATTTTAAAGATGTGAAACGGACAGATTGGTTCTGGGGTTATGTTGCTATGGCACATAAATGCGGCATTGTTATGGGTGATTCCGAAACAACCTTCTCTCCCAATCGCAACATTACCAGAGAAGAAACTGTGGTTATGGTGGCAAGGGCGTTGGCATATGCAGGACTCAGATGCCCGGCAAGACGGACTGAAAATATTGCAGATAAAGATAAAGTTTCAGACTGGGCCAAGGAGGCTTATGAAGCCATTGGTTCTAATTATCCATCTGATTTTGATGATTCAAATCCGGAGTATCCGGTTCGTATTTTAGTGCCCCAACAGCCGGCTACGCGCTACGATGTAGCCTATGTTCTGCTGAACACAGCAGATGTTTGCCAGTTATATGCATCGGAAGCGGCAGTGGCATACGGCTTTGACAAAGCAATGCCGGTGATTGACGGTTCTACATCGACCTATCCCTTCACGGAGGCGGTTTATACTCAGTTGTTTGCCAACGGACCGGCTCATCCGAAGTTTCCGGTATCGCATAGCAAAAGTCATGCTTCCTATCAGCGGTTGATTAACGGGGAAGTGGATATGCTGTTTGCTTCGGTGTATCCGGCCAGCGATATTTTGGCTATGGCAGAAGAAAAAGGGGTGGAATTGGAACTGATTCCCATTGCCTATGATGCCATGATTTTCTTTACCAATGCAGAGAATCCAGCAACGGGACTGACCAAGGAACAAATCAGTAATATTTATGTGAACGATGCCTATGAAAACTGGTCTGAGGTAGGGGGGACGGATGCACTTTTATATCCCTATTGCCGCAATCATGATTCCGGTAGCCATGCCCAGATGGAAAAGCATTTTTTGAACGGCAATGAAATCCATCCTGAGGTGCAGAAAGAAACCTCAATGACTATGTCCAATGTGCTGACGGATGTCATGGGTGCTCAAACGGATGACCCGGTGGGATATGGCTTGGGTTATAGCATTTATTATTATTTTTATAATATGGATCCCTTCTACAATACAAGCAGACAGTTAAAGCTTCTTGCTATTGACGGCGTTCATCCCACGGATGAGACCATAGCGGACGGTAGCTATCCCCTGGCTAACAACACCTATATTGTACTCAGAAAAGATACACCGGCTGGTGCGCCGGCACGGAAAATGGCAGAGTTTATGCTGACAGAAGCAGGGCAGGAATGTGTGACTATGGCCGGTTACGGCAGGTTGAAATAAGATGTAAAGCTAGATAACTTTACATGTAAAAAGGCATATTATTTGTGTGAGGAGTTTTCAAATGAAGAAAAAAGATGTGTTACAGGCAGGAAAATTTGCATTGGTGGGTGTTGTGAACACTCTGCTTGACTATGTTTTGTTTTTTGTATTTTTCTCCTTGTGCGGTTTGGATAAAAACATAGCGCAAATTCTGGCAACGGCCATTGCAATGACCAACAGCTATCTGGTGAACCGGTACTGGACCTTTCAGAAAACCGGTGCAGTGAAGGGGCAGGAAATTGTGCGGTTTGTTGCTGTTAATATTCTGTCGCTGTTAACGACCTTGCTGTTTTTAAATCTGTTTTATGATTGGCTGGCATTACATAAGCTGGCAAACGAGTTGCTTTCTTTGCTGGGTATTCCTCTTGTGCTGGAAGGGGATTGGGCTGTTATGTTCTGCAAGGTTTTGGTTATGCCTTTTTCCTTAGGGGTAAACTTTTTGGGCAATCGGCTATGGGTATTTAAAAAATAGGTGATGTTTTCAGCATGAAACAGAGAGCATTTGCATACTGTTTTTACTGAAAAAATAATTATTTTTAATATTATGTAAACAAAAAAGTTATTAACAGGGTGGAGAGAGAATTTTAACAAAATTTAGGCAGAAATGCCGATTTTATGGGAAAAAATGAAGAAAAAATGTGGATAACCCTGTGGATAATGTTAATAACTCGCTGTTTTTTGTGCATAAGACAAAGAAAAAATCACCAATTTACAGTATTATTTTTGCATTACCTCTTGAATCTTTGATGAAAAAAATATATAATAAGATAGATAAAAAAGACTAAACACAATTGGAGGTTATTATGAATAAAAAATACAAAAGAATTTTGCTGAAAATCAGTGGCGAAGCACTGGCTGGTGGCAAGGGTACGGGTCTTGATTTTGACACCATTGGCAAGATTGCACAAGTCGTAAAACGTTGTAATGAAGACGGTGTTGAAATTGCCATTGTTGTAGGCGGCGGTAACTTCTGGCGTGGCAGAAGCGGCGGCGATATGGACAGAACCCGTGCCGACCATATGGGTATGCTGGCAACAGTTATCAATTCTCTGGCTGTACAGAGTGCCCTGGAGGCTATTGGCGTTCCCACCCGCGTGCAGACAGCCATTGAAATGCGTCAGATTGCAGAGCCTTACATCCGCGGCAAGGCCATTCGTCATATGGAAAAAGGTCGTGTTGTGGTATTTGGTTGCGGAACCGGTAACCCCTTCTTCTCAACCGATACAGCAGCAGCTCTTCGTGCGGCAGAAATTGAAGCAGAAGCTATTTTCCTGGCGAAAAAGATTGATGCCGTTTATGACAGCGATCCGGCCGTTAATCCTGATGCCAAGCGTTTTGACAGCTTAACTTATATTGATGTGTTAAACCGTGGTCTGGGCGTTATGGACTCTACAGCAACCTCTTTGTGTATGGATAATAACATTCCCATTTTAGTCTTTGGCCTGGATGACCCTGAAAACATTATTCGTGTTTTAGAGGGTGAAAAAATAGGAACCATCGTATCAAACGATTAATCAGCAAAGTAAGAAAGGATGATTTGATTATGTATACAGAAGTAAAGAACAAAATGAATAAAGCCATTGCAGCTTTGGAAAATGATTATGCGGCTATTCGTGCCGGCCGTGCCAACCCTGCTCTGCTTGATAAAATTACAGTGGATTATTACGGCACAGCAACCCCCATTCCTCAGGTTGGCTCTGTTTCTGTTCCTGAAGCAAGAATGCTGGTAATTCAGCCCTGGGATGGATCTATTTTAGGCGACATTGAAAAGGCTATTTTAAAATCTGATTTAGGGTTAACCCCCAACAATGACGGTAAAGTAATTCGCATTAACTTCCCGGCATTAACCGAAGATCGCCGCAAAGAACTGGTTAAGGGCATTTCCAAGCGTGCTGAAGAAGCTAAGGTTGTTATCCGCAATGCCCGTCGCGATGCTTTAGAAGGCTTTAAAGCACAGAAGAAAAACGGCGAAATCACCGAGGATGATTTAAAAGGTGCTGAAACCGATGTACAGAAACTGACAGATCAGTTCATTAAAGATATCGACGGCATTGCCGCTAAAAAAGAAAAGGAAATTATGGAAATCTAAGGGGATTTTTATGTTTAAGTTTTTTGATAAGTTCAGGCCCTCGAAGCAGCTTTTAAAAGAAATTGACCCCAACAACGTGCCGAAGCATGTAGGTATTATTATGGACGGCAACGGCCGTTGGGCGAAAAAAAGAGGTCTGCCCCGCAGTGCCGGCCACCGTGCCGGTGCTCAGGTTTTGCGCCGTATTACCGAATTTGCAGAGGGAATTGGCGTTAAGTACATAACAGCCTATGCTTTCAGTACAGAAAACTGGAAACGTCCGAAAGCAGAAGTAGACGCGCTGATGGATTTACTGCTTGAATACTTAAAAGACAAAGAACAGTTGGCCGGTAAGCGGGTTATCATTCGCGTGATTGGTGACCGTAGTGCACTTTCTGACGAAATTAACCGTGAGATTGATGTGGTGGAGGAATACACCCGGGGTCGTGAAGGCTTAACGCTGTATCTGGCTATCAACTACGGCGGTCGACAGGAAATTGTTCAAGCAATGAAAAAGTTGAGTGAGGGAATTCGTGAAGGTAGTGTGGCTCCGGAAGACCTGACAGAAGATATGATTTCTGAGCGGATTTATACCGATGAGGTGCCGGATGTGGATTTAATTATCCGTCCCAGCGGAGAACTCAGACTTTCAAACTTTTTGTTGTGGCAGTCGGCTTACAGCGAATTTTGGTTCTCGGATATTAATTGGCCGGACTTTTCAAATCGCGATTTTACGCGAGCTATTTTGGACTATCAGAATAGAAACAGACGGTTTGGTGCATAAACCGCACCGCTGTTTGGAAGGAGAATTAAGGTGTCAAAATTAAAAGTTCGTTTAATTAGTGCTTTTTTTGGCATTATTGTTGTACTGGGCATTATTTTCGCACCATCGGTGGTTTTTTATATTGCTATGATGCTGGTCAGCTTTATTATGCTGTATGAATTACACACAACCTTTCAGATGCAGGAAAAATGGCAACTGGTTGCACTGAACTATCTGTTTGCAGCGGCAGTTTTCTGTATGCCTGTCTTTTTCCCTTATGACAGAATTGTGTTTGTTATAACGGCATATATTATGATGCTGATGATTTTTTCAGTACTCTTTCACAACGTTGTTAAGTTTGCCGATGTAACAAAATCGCTGTTTATGCTGCTCTATGCTGTGTTGTTGCCGCTGCATTTAAATGGTGTGCGTATGATGGGCCACGGCCTTTATTTGATTTTTATTCCGCTCTTAGGGGCGTGGATGCCGGATACATTTGCGTATTTCACCGGCTGTCTCTTAGGAAAGCATAAACTGATTCCTGCCATCAGCCCCAATAAAACTGTAGAAGGTTCTGTGGGAGCTGTTGCAGGCTCATTGCTTATGTTTGCTGTCTATGGACTGCTTATGGACTTTGCTTTTGGTTTTACTGTGAATTACATAGCGCTTCTTTCTCTCGGTTTAATTTGCGGTGTGGTTTCTCAACTTGGCGATTTATCCGCATCGGTGATTAAACGGGAATTTGGCATTAAGGATTTTGGCAATTTAATACCTGGCCACGGCGGACTGGTGGACAGAGTGGATAGCTTATTGTTTATCGCACCGGTGGTGTACTATTTCTTATCAGTATTTGAGGTTATTTACAAATGATGAAATTAACAGTATTGGGTTCAACCGGTTCCATTGGCACGCAAACTTTGGAGGTTGCAGAGCATAGTGACAACATAACGATAGAAGCTCTGGGTGCCGGCCGGAACATTAAGCTTTTAGAAGAGCAAATCAGAAAATTCCGTCCCCATATTGCCTGTGTAGCAGATGAAAGTCTGGCGGCAGAACTGAAGATAAAGGTAGCTGATACCGATACAAAGGTTCTTTCAGGCGAGGAGGGAATGGAAGCCATTGCAGCAGATACTGCAAGTGATATCGTGATTGCGGCTATTGTGGGCATTGCCGGATTAAAACCGGCTCTGGCTGCAGCAAAAGCCGGCAAACGACTGGCACTTGCCAACAAAGAAACTCTGGTGGCAGCCGGGGATTTGGTTCGTTCTGTTATAAAAGAATCCGGTGCTGAACTGATTCCGGTGGATAGTGAGCACAGCGCTATTTTCCAGTGCCTTGAAGCAGTGCGGAAAGATCGCAGAAAAGCAGAACTGAAACGGATTCTGCTGACAGCTTCCGGTGGTCCTTTTGCCGGTAAAACGAGAGAAGAACTTGCCGATATTACACCAGAAAAGGCGCTTAAACATCCCAACTGGGATATGGGCGCCAAAATTACGATTGATTCGGCGACTTTAATGAATAAAGGACTGGAAGTGTTGGAAGCGGCACAGCTTTTTGACGTGACGGCAGATAAAATTGACGTGTTGGTTCATCGTCAGAGTATTGTTCATTCTATGATTGAACTGACAGATGGTGCAGTGTTAGCACAGATGGGCGTGCCGGATATGAAGTTGCCCATTCAGTATGCGTTAACCTATCCTGACCGTTTGCCTATGACGGATAACACATTGGATTTGGCAGCGGCAGGTACATTAACCTTTGAAAAACCGGATATGGAAACCTTCCGTTGTCTGGCTCTTGCGTATGAAGCGGCAAAAGTTGGGCACACTATGCCTTGTGTGTTAAATGGTGCCAACGAAGCGGCGGTTTCTCTGTTTTTACATAAGCAACTGGGATTTTTGGACATTGCAGAAACCTTAGAACGGGTGATGCAGGCGCACCGCGTTGTGGAAAATCCCTCTTTGGAAGAGATTTTAGCAGCAGACCGTTGGGCGAGAGAACAGGTTTTGGCACTCACTCAATAGGAATCAGCCAAAGGAGGCAATATGACTGGATTGTGGACCGCTGTGGCGGCAATATTGATTTTTTGTATTTTAATTTTTGTACACGAATTGGGCCACTTTTTGGCAGCCAAGGGTCTGGGTGTGCGTGTGCACGAGTTTGCCATTGGCATGGGGCCTAAAATTTACGGCAAACAAAAAGGAGAAACTTTATACTCTGTCCGCCTGTTTCCAATAGGCGGTTTTTGTGCTTTGGAAGGGGAAGACAAGTCTTCAGAGGATGATAAAGCCCTTTCTAACAAACCCGCGTGGGTGAAACTGATTATAACGGTAGCAGGAGCCTTTATGAATGTGTTATTAGGGCTCTTGCTGCTGTTTTTGCTTTACGGAAGTATACAGTCTGTTGTGGTTCCGGAGGTTGCTACGGTGGCGCCGGGGAGCATGGCAGAACAAGCCGGCATGATGCCGGAAGATACCATCATCCGGTTTAACGGAAAAGTCATTAATACTGTCCGCGATTTATATTGGGAAAAAGATCAGTGGATGGAAGGCGATGCTCACGTTGTGGTAAGGCGTGCAGGAGAAAAAATAAACCTCACCTTATCACCAGATGAACAGGCTGAACAAAATACGTTGGGCATCACATTGTTGGCCAAAGAAAATAACCTATGGCTTACGGTGAAAAACGGCTTTTGTGATACGGCTTTTTACGGAAAGGTGATTCTCTCCAGCTTTGTGGATTTAATTCGCGGAAAAATTGCTTTTTCCAGTATGTCCGGTCCTGTTGGCATTGTGTCAGAAATAGGCTCAGCGGTGGAGGCAACGGCACAAAATGGTTGGGCAGGGTTTATGAATTTGTTGCAGCTTACCATTTTGCTAACCATAAATTTAGGTGTTTTCAATTTATTACCTATCCCTGCGCTGGATGGCGGACGCATTTTCTTCATTCTTGTGGAAATGATTCGAAGAAAACCCCTGCCACCGGAAAAAGAGGGCATGGTGCATTTTGTTGGCTTTGCTCTTTTGATTTTGTTATCAATTGTGATTGCTTATATGGATGTACTCAAACTTTTTGTAAAGTAATGAGGTGAAAAACATGGGAAAAATTCAGGTTCTGGACAAATCTGTTTCCAATAAAATAGCGGCTGGAGAAGTGGTGGAGCGTCCTGCTTCCGTTATAAAAGAACTTTTGGAAAATGCTCTGGATGCCGGTGCTACACACATTGTGGCTGAGATTAAGAACGGCGGCATTACCTATATGCGGGTGACGGATAACGGTCACGGTATGTCCCGGGAGGATGTGCCGGTAGCACTTCTTCGTCACGCAACAAGTAAAATTGCAGAAGCCTCTGATTTGGATGCTATCATGACATTAGGGTTTCGCGGTGAGGCGCTATCCAGCATTGCGGCTGTGGCAAAGCTGGAGATTTATACCCGCACCCAGGATGAAGAAACAGGCACACATCTGGTGGCTGAAGATGGCGAAATTGTAGATTGCAGTGAAGCCGGTTGCCCTGTGGGTACCACAGTGGTTGTCCGTGATTTATTTATGACCACTCCGGCCCGGATGAAATTTTTAAAGAAAAATTATACCGAAGCAGGTTACATAGAAGACATTGTGAATCGTTTGGCTTTGGCTCGTTCCGATGTGTCCTTTCGCCTGATTGCAGACGGAAAAGAAGTTCTTTTTACGGCCGGGGATTCAAAGCTGTTAAACAGTATTTTTGCGGTTTACGGCAAGGATTTAAAGAGTACTATGCGTCCGGCAGAATATGAAGAAGGTGGCGTGTCCGTATCCGGTTTTTGCGCTACCGGTGCCGGAGCAAGACCGAACCGCAGTATGCAGAGCTTTTTTGTAAACGGCCGTTTTATTAAAAGCCCCCTTTTAGCCCGTGCGGTGGAGGAGGCCTATAAAAACGAACTGATGGGAGGCAAATTCCCTGCCTGTGTGCTGTTGGTTACGCTGCCGCCATCAATGGTGGATATCAATGTGCACCCTACGAAGTTAGAAGCTAAATTTGCCGATGAAAAAGCGGTGTATCATTGCGTGTACTGGGCGGCAAAGAATGCGCTGTATCAGAAAAATGAAATTCCGGCCGTTACTCTTAAAACAGAGGAAGAGCCGACGTTATTGAAGACAACCGCAGCTACACCGGTGAGCCAGCCGTCGACTTCTGCCGCAAAACGACCGGCAGTGATTATGCAGGAACCGGCCATTCTTAAAAAGGCAGAGCCGACAGAACCATTTGTTTGGAAAGGTCTGACTCAAAAGACGGAGAGAGGTCAGGCAAAAATAAGCTTTGGCACGGAAAGGTCTTTTGTTAAAACAGAAGAAAAACCGAAAGAACAACCGGTGCAAAACACTGCAGAGCCAACACAGATCAGTAGGCCGGAACCGGTGGTAAAAGAAGAGCCAAAACCGGCTGAGACTGTCCCAAAGGCAGAAACCATTTATGAACCGGAGCAGGTAGCTGTTGTGTCGGAAACCAAACAGATTACATATCGCATTTGCGGACAGGTGTTTAATACATATATTTTAGTGGAAAAGGATGACCAGCTTTATTTGGTTGATCAGCACGCAGCCCACGAGAGACTACGCTATGAAGAACTCTTAAAGCAATATGAAGGCCGTAGAATAGAATCTCAGATGCTGCTCATTCCCGTGACGGTCCGGTTGACGGCTACAGAGGAAAGCTTGTTTTATGATTATCAGGAGATGCTTTCAGATATGGGCTTTGAAGCGGAAAGCTTTGGCGATAAAACCGTAATTCTCCGTGGAGCACCCGAAGCGCTGGACGAGCAGGGTCTGCAGGCGTTGTTCTTAGAAGTGCTGGGCAATCTGGGCGAAAAACGAAAGGATGCTACAGCTTCCAAAGCACAAAGAGCGCTGTATACCATTGCCTGCAAGAGTGCGGTGAAGGCTGGCAATAAATTGCAGGAGAGTGAAATGAAAAAGCTTTTAGATGCGGTGTTTGCGTTGGATTCCATTAACACCTGCCCTCATGGCAGACCTATTACGGTGGCTATGACCAAGTCATTTATTGAAAAACAGTTTAAAAGGATTGTATAACCTATGAAGCGGATTGTCGTGGTGGCCGGTCCCACCGCCAGCGGTAAAACAGCCTTTGCGGTGCAGCTGGCACAGCATTTGGGCGGCGAGGTGGTGTCGGCCGACTCTATTCAGATTTACAAAGAACTGAATATTGCAAGCGCTAAGCCAACAGAGGATGAAAAGCAGGGCATTCCTCATTATATGCTGGACTTTCTATCCCCTTTTGACCGGTTTTCGGTAGCGGATTATGTGAAAGAGGCCAAAACCTGCATAGACGGCATTCTGCAAAGGGGACATCTTCCCATTGTTGCCGGCGGTACGGGTCTTTACATTTCCTCTTTGGTGGATAACGTTGAATTTGCTGAAGGTGAAATGGATACCAAAGTCCGTGAAAGACTTTGGCAGGAGGTAGAAGAAAAAGGCATTGAACCCTTGTATGAAAGATTAAAGACCATCGACCCGGTGGCTGCTGAAAACATTCACCCCAACAATCAGAAGCGGGTGGTTCGTGCTCTGGAGATTTTTGAAACCACGGGACTGACCTTAACAGAACAGAACAAGCGGTCAAAGCTGATACCTTCTCCTTATGAACCATTTATGGTGATGCTTTGTCCTCCCCGGGAACTGCTGTATGAGCGGATTGAAAAACGTGTAGACAATATGGTAACGGAGGGACTCTTTGACGAGGCCAAAGCCCTGAAAGAGATGGGCCTTTCGAGAGAATTACAGTCTATGCAGGGCATTGGCTATAAAGAAGTGTTTGATTATTTAGACGGCAGCATCAGTCGGGAAGAGTGCATTGAAGAAATAAAAAAAGCCACAAGGCGTTATGCAAAACGGCAACTTACCTGGTTCCGCCGCGATGAACGGTATTTGTGGATTAATCCCTTGGAAGAGGGTGCCTTACAGAAAATATTGGAGGCTTTTACATGGAAGAACCCCTGAAGCTTACCGGAACGGTAACGGAGGTTATCTATTTTAATAAAGAAAACGGCTACAGCATCTTCGATCTGCTAACGGAGGAAAAAGAAGTGGTTACCTGCACAGGGACGATGCCTTTTGTAAACCCGGGCGAAAGCCTGACGGTTATGGGAGGCTGGCATTATCATCCCAGCTACGGCAAACAGCTGAAGATGATAGGCTTTTTGCGCCCTGAACCGGGAGACGAAGCAGAAATTTTAAGCTTTTTGGCCTCGGGTATTATTTCCGGTGTCCGTCGAGCAACGGCAGAAAAAATAGTAGAGCGCTTTGGGGTGGATAGTCTGCGGGTGATTGAAGATACACCGGAACGACTGGCAGAAATTAAAGGTATAACAGAGAAAAAAGCCTTTCAGATACGTAACTCTTATTTGGAAACAAAAGATTTAGAGCAGCTTATTATGTTTGTGCAAAAGCACGGCATTGCCACCGGTCATGCTATGCGGCTTTATGAACTGTTTGGCAGCCGGGCGGTGAAGAAAATTGAAGCGAACCCCTATTTACTCTGTGAACACATTCGGGGCATCAGCTTTCGCACGGCAGATGGAGTGGCACGGAATTTAGGTGTGATGCCGGAGGATGAAAACCGCATTCGTGCCGGTGTGATTCACACTTTAACATACGGTGCTTTTTCCGGGGGGCATACCTATCTTCCCCGTGAGATTTTAGTACAGACAGCGGCACAGCTTTTGGGTGCCGACTGCCTGCTAGTGGAAAACGCATTGGTTTCTCTCCTAGCTATGGGACAGCTTGTCAGCCAGAAAACGGAAGAGGGCGAAGGGATATTTTTAACCACCTTATATGAGGCGGAACGGAGTCTGGCAGAAACCTTAAAGGAAATGACGGAGCATTCCAAAGCACCGGATATGAAACTGATTCGGGATGTGGAGAATGAAATTGCCGCTTTAGAAGAAGAGCGGGGCATTACTTTGGCGCCGATGCAGAAGGAAGCGGTGCTCACGGCCTTAACAGCCGGTTTTTCCGTTATCACCGGTGGTCCCGGTACAGGGAAAACCACGGCTATTCGGTTTTTGATTGCGGCCTTTAAAAAAAGAAAGAAAAAAATTGCCCTTTGTGCTCCAACCGGTCGGGCGGCCAAACGGATGAGTCAGCTCTCCGGCTATGAAGCTAAGACCATTCACCGCTTGCTAGAGGTGGGTTATGCGGGGGATGATGAACTCCTCCGGCAATATAATAAAAATGCAGAAGACCCTCTTTCGGAGGATGTGGTGATTGTGGATGAAGCCAGCATGGCCGATGTGCTTCTGCTTTCGGCATTGGTAGAGGCCATAAAACCAGGCAGACAGCTGATTTTGGTGGGGGATTCCGATCAATTGCCACCGGTGGGCGCCGGCAATGTATTAAAGGATGTGGTGGCCTCAGGGAAGGCACCGGTTGTGCGGCTTGATACAGTATTCCGTCAGGCTGAGGAAAGCATGATTGTGCTAAATGCTCATCGGATTAATCGTGGCGATATGCCGATTTTTAATGAAAAAGACAAAGACTTTTTCTTTGTAAATGCTTTGGGCGCGGAGGCTATTGCTGAAAAATTGGTCGATCTGGTTAAAAACCGATTGCCAAAAGCCTACGGATTTGACCCTATGGGAGATATTCAAGTGATTTCGCCTATGAAGAAAACAACTGCCGGTGTCATCAACCTAAACAAACTTCTGCAGGAGGCGCTGAATCCGGCAGAAAAAGGCAAAAAAGAACGGACAAGTGCCTTACGAACCCTGCGCGAAGGTGATAAGGTGATGCAGATTAAGAATAATTATGACCTGCCCTGGGAAGCCTTAGAGGGTAATGATGAGGGTGTGGGTGTGTATAACGGCGATATTGGTATGATTGAACGGGTAGACTCTGATGAAATTTCGGTCGTATTTGATGGAGAACGTCGTGTGGTATATAAACCGCCGATGTTTGAAGAATTGGAACACGCCTATGCGGTGACGGTGCATAAAAGTCAGGGCAGTGAGTTTCCGGCTGTGGTGATGCCTGTATTTCACGGTGTGCCTCGCTTAATGACGAGAAATTTGATTTACACAGCTGTGACTCGTGGGGCAAAGCTGGTTATATTGGTAGGACAGAAAAGTGCGGTAGAAACCATGGTCAATAATGATTTTGAAGAAAAAAGGTATTCTGCTTTGCAGGAATTTTTATAAAAGAGGCAACTATGGATAATCAGATTACATATCCCTATATTGATGAATTTTTAAACGCCCTTCAGGTGCCGGAGGACGGCTTTTTGCGTTCTTTGGAGGAGTCTTGCCGGAAGGAGGATATTCCGGCGGCAGTTCGTCCTACAGCACGGCTTTTATATCTTTTGGCGGCGGCAAAAGCCCCCAAACGGATTCTGGAAATCGGTACGGCGGCAGGGTATTCTGCCTTAATGCTATACACAGGTAGCGGCAAACAGGCGCAGATTATCACCATTGAAAAAGATGAAGAACGGTTTTTAATGGCAAGGCAGAATCTGCGGGCGTTTGGGGCGCTGGATAAAGTGAAGCCCATTTGCGGAGATGCAGAAGAAGTGCTGGACACTTTGGAAGGTCCCTTTGATTTGGTGTTTATTGATGCGGCCAAAGGTGCCAGTATGCGATACTTTGAAAAAATACTGGATAAAGTACAGCCCGGTAGTATGGTGGTGACGGATAATGTGCTCTATGGCGGTCGCACAGCGGCGCCGGGGGAGCCTGCCCACAAGCATAGAACCGGTGTTCGTGCTATGCGGGAGTACTTAGATTATTTATGTCACGAGCCGCGGTTTTACACAGCGGTGTTGCCCGTAGGTGACGGGGTGGCAATTACACTGATTAAGGAGTCATAAAACAATGTATGTCATTTTAGGAATTGGAAACCCGGGGAAGCAATATGAAAATACCAAGCATAACATTGGGTTTATCAGTCTGGATTTTCTGGCGGCATCTTTGGGCATACAGATGAATAAAATTAAGTTTAAAGCATTGGTTGGGGAAGGATACCTTGGCAGCGAAAAGGTGCTGTTGGTAAAGCCCCAGACCTTTGTGAATTTATCCGGCGAAAGTGTTGCAGAAATTATGAATTTTTATAAACTGCCCCCGGAAAATCTGATTGTCATTTATGATGACATTAATTTAGATGCCGGTCGCATCCGCATCCGCCCCAAGGGGTCTGATGGCGGTCATAACGGCATTAAATCCATTTTATATCATTTAAAAAGTGATAATTTTCCCCGCATCCGCTTAGGCGTGGGTATGAAACCGCAGGGCTATGATCTGGCGGATTGGGTGCTTTCTAAGTTTACTGATGAAGAGATTAAAGTAATGTCTAAAGCTGTGGATTTGGTGCCGGATATGGTGGAGGAAATTATTAAGCGGGGGGCCGCCTCTGCTATGAATCGGTTTAACAGCAACGGAAAATAGATTTTGGAAATGGCGTGAGTAATTTGTTCGAGGCTTATTTAGGGGCAAAAAAAGAATGGAAAGAGCTTGATGCTCTTGTTAAACAACAGCTTTCACCTCTTTCGGTCACCGGTTTGACCGAGCAGGCGAAGGCTCTTTTGGTTGCCCGTTTTTGCCAAAAGAACGAAACCGGCGCTATGGTGGTTTGTGACAGCGATTACACAGCACGGCTGTTTTGCGAAGATATCCGTTTCTTTTTGGGAAAAGAGAGTATTTATTATCCCTCCAAAGAAATTGAATACTATAAAGTAGATGCGAAAAGCAATGAATTAGAGTCGCAGCGCCTTGCTGCTTTAGGTCGTTTGGCAGAAGAAGGCGATGAGGCGGTTTTAGTGCTGGGTACCGATGCGCTGCTTCAGTTCGCTGCCGATTTTAATGCCTTTAAGCAATCGAGAATTACTATTGTTGACGGCGAAGGCTATAACGCCACAGAGCTTTTGGAAAAATTGGAAGCCATGGGTTATGTGCGGGAAGAAATGGTAGAGGCAAAAGGTCAGTTTTCTGCCCGGGGCGGCATTGTGGATGTGTTCCCACCGGCAGCAGAGAATCCTTACCGTATTGAGTTTTTTGGGGATGATGTGGATTCCATCCGCGAATTCGACCCAATTATGCAAACCTCTATTCAAAGACTTTCAGAAATTCAGATTGATGCCGCCAAAGAACAGGTATCCAATGCAAACGGTCAGCCCTGCGTGGCAGACTATCTGCCGGAAAAATCGGCGGTGTTCTTTAACGAGCCGGAGCGTATTTGTGAGCGTGCTGAAGGGTTTTTGTGGGATATTGGCGAGACCGTGGCAGGTCTTTTGGAAAAAGGCGTTATTGAAGAAGCGAAAGAAGCTTACATTCACGATTATGAAAAAGTGTTAAAGGTGCTTTTGCGGCATCCTTTTATGGGACTTTTCACCCTGCCGCAATCCACCCAGGATTATCACCCCAAAGCGGCGGTGAATATCACAAGCCATGGAATGAATATGTATTCCGGTCAGCGGGATTTATTATATGCTGACTTAAAAGAATGGCTGGAACGAAAATTTGCCCTTGTGGTTGTGGCCAGTACGCCTCTGCAGGCAGAAGCCCTGTTCCGTGAACTGTCTGACCACGATTTCCCTGTGTTTTTAGATAAAACGCCAGACAATGCGGCAGTAGGACAGATTTTAATCACAGAGGGACAGCTGAAAAAAGGCTTCCAATTACCGGAAAGCCGCTTGATTTTGCTCTCTGACAACGAAATTTTCGGCAGAGAAAGCAGGAAAGGTCGCCGAAAAAAGGTGGCCAAGGGGAATAAGCTGAACAGCTTTAATGATTTGGATATTGGTGACTTTGTGGTGCACACCACCCATGGTATTGGTCAATATGTGGGTCTGGATACCCTGACGGTGGAAGGCCACTACAAGGATTACTTAAAAATAAAGTATGCCGGGGATGACTTTTTATATGTACCCTGTGACCAGCTGGACTTGTTGCAGAAATATATCGGCAAAGAGGCAAGAGTCCGCCTTTCCAAAATGGGCGGAACTGATTTTGCACGGCAAAAGGCCAAGGTTAAGAAGTCTACCATGGAGCTGGCAGAAGGCCTCATTCAGCTTTATGCTGCCCGTCAGGCCGCAGAGGGTTATGCCTATTCTCCCGATTCAACCTGGCAAAAAGAATTTGAAGATCACTTTCCTTACGAAGAAACGGAAGACCAGTTAACGGCTATTGCAGAAGTAAAGGCGGATATGGAAAACAACCGTCCGATGGACAGACTGTTGTGTGGTGATGTGGGCTACGGTAAAACCGAGGTGGCGCTTCGGGCGGCCTTTAAAGCTGTACAGGATTCTAAGCAGGTGGCCTATTTAGCACCCACCACGGTGCTGGCTCTGCAGCATTACAATACCTTTACCCGCAGAATGAAAGCTTTTCCCGTGAAAGTTGAGCTTATGAGCCGTCTGGTTTCCAGTAAGGAACAAACGGCCATTTTAAAGCGGCTGAAAACCGGTGAAACGGATATTGTGATTGGTACGCATCGACTTTTGGGTCAGGATATTGAGTTTAAAGATTTAGGGCTTTTGGTTATTGACGAAGAGCAACGGTTTGGGGTAAAGCACAAAGAACGGATTAAGGAAATGAAAAACAATGTGGATGTGCTGACTCTTTCGGCAACACCTATTCCCCGAACCCTTCATATGTCTATGGTGAATATTAAGGATATGAGCCTATTATCTGAGCCACCCCAGGACAGATATCCTGTTTCGACTTATGTAGTGGAATATAATCCGGTGATTGTGGAGGATGCCATTAAAAAAGAGCTCTCCCGTGGGGGACAGGTGTATTATCTGCATAATCAGACTCAATCCATTTCTGCCTGCGCCAGAAGGCTGCAGGAGGCCTTCCCAAATGCCAAGGTGCGGTATGCTCACGGGCAGATGGACCCTGACACCTTAGAGGATGTTATGCTGGATATGCAGTCCGGCGAGATTGACATTTTGGTTTGCACTACCATTATTGAAACGGGACTTGATATTCAGAATGTAAACACCATGATTGTGGAAAATGCTGACAGGTTGGGCCTTTCACAGCTTTACCAGCTGCGTGGCCGTGTGGGACGAAGCAACCGCAGAGCCTATTGTTATTTAACCTATCAGCGGAATAAGAGTTTAAAAGAAGAAGCGGTGAAACGACTTTCAGCCATTCGTGAATTTACCGAATTTGGTTCCGGCTTTAAGATTGCGATGCGTGATCTGGAAATCCGCGGTGCCGGTAATCTTTTGGGCGCTGAGCAACACGGACATATGGAAACTGTTGGCTATGATATGTATTGCCGGCTTTTAGAAGAATGTGTGAACGAACTGCAGGGTAAACCGACGATGACAGAGGATTGGGAGCCTCAACTTGACTTTGAAGCAGATGCCTACATTCCGGCAAGCTACATTAAAAGCCATCGTTTACGTCTTGAGTTTTATAAAAAAATCGGTGCTGTTCAGAATGAGGCAGATGGGCAGGAAACGGCAGAGGAACTTATTGACCGTTTTGGAGATTATCCTGCCTGCGTGGGCAATCTTTTAATGGCGGCAGAAAGTAAGGCGTTGGCAAAAGAAACCGGTATCTCCCAGGTGACCACCCGGGAGGGCAGTGTGCTTTGCTACTTTAAAGAAAGCTTTGATCCTGCTGTGATTGCAGAATTAATCGGGCATTATAAGGGCAGAATTCTGCTTTCAGCCGGACAAAAACCTTATTTTGCCTATCGACTGACAGAGGAAGATAAGAAAAATATGGCATTCTGTATTAAAAGTTTGTTACAAACCTTTAAAGACTTGCACAATCAGGAAAAGTAGTGTATAATTATACTGATTACTTATGAAGTATAACAGATAAGGAGTGTTTGTTTTGAAAAAAATGAAAAGAATTCTGGCAATTATTTGCATTACATGCATTGCGTTTGGTATGGTTGGCTGCAGCAGATTGCAGATTTCCAGAGAAATTGCAACAGTTAATGGCCGTGTGATTACCGTGGCTGAGTTCAATTATTATCTGGAAAATGTAAAACAGCAAATGTTAACAGAAGCCGGCACGCAGGATGCAACAGCTTTTTGGGATGCTGAAATTGACGGTGTAAAGGCTAGTGAAGCAGCTAAAACCCGCGCTTTAGAAGAAGTTTTACGTGTGGAAATGGCTTGCATTAAAGCAGAAGAAAAAGGTCTCAGCGTACCGGAGGATCAGTTAAAGCAGATTAAAAACAGCGTTAACCTGTCTGATAAAGAACAGCAGGCTATGTATGATGAACTGAAAAAGACAACTGGTCTGACAGATGATCTGATGATTGATCTGTTAACGAAGACTTCTCTGGCAGGGGTTTATGTAAACGATATCATGGCTAATGATCCCGATGCTTTATCTCCTTCTGAAGAAGAATTGAATGCTACCTATAATGCAGAATATGTTTGCGTTAAGCATGTTCTGATTGGCAATACTGATGAAGAAGCAGACACTTCTAATCTTTCTGAAGAGGATGCGGCGAAAGCTGCAGAATCTTATAAGCTGGCCCAGCAAGCAAAGGCAGAGGATGTGTTAAGCAAAGCAAAAGCCGGCAGCAACTTTGAAGCATTGGTTCGTGCTCACGGTGAAGATCCCGGCATGGCAGATTCACCTAACGGTTACACCTTTACAAAGGGTGCTATGGTGCCTGAGTTTGAAGAAGCTTCCTTTAAACTGGCAGTTGGCGAAATTTCTGATTTAGTAGAAAGCTCTTACGGCTGGCATATTATTAAAAAGTATGCGTTGCCCACCAGCGGTGATGACTACAATCAGGCTATGGAAAATGTAAGCAGTATGTTAATGGAAAAGAAGTATAATGAATTACTGGATTCTTATAAACCAGAAATGACCATTAACATTCGTCAGAGTGTTTTAGACGGTATTAAAGTAAAATAAACTGATAAATAAAAAGGGTGTTGCATCAGCAACACCCTTTTTATTTATATTTCCAGAGGTCTGAATTCTGAATGAAGCACCGTGCAAACAGCACGGCCGTTTGTATTTTCGGTAATTTTTTTTTGAAAGCTTTCCAAAAGCTCAGTACGAATGCAAACGGTGACGGATACCTCCTGACCGAAATCGGATTCTTCTGTTGTCAGATTTTCCTGCTCCAAAAGGTATTGCAACCGGCCGTAAAGATCATAGGGTACACAAATTTTTACAAAGGTGCAATCGGTCATCTCGGCAATGACACCGGCTTCTACACCGAGCTTTGCCGTTTTGGAATAAGCACGGACCAGCCCACCGGCACCAAGGAGTGTACCACCGAAATAGCGGGTGACCACTACGGCAACGTCGGTTAATTCTTCCTGCTTTAGCACCTCCATTGTGGGCAGGCCTGCAGTACCGCCCGGTTCACCATCGTCAGAAAAACGGGCAATATTATTTTCACGGATGATGTAAGCATATACATTATGAGAGGCATCGGAAAATTCCTTGCGCATCATATTGATAAAAGCAAGAGCCTCTTCTTCAGAATGGACGGGCCTTGCGGTGCCGATAAAGCGGGATTTTTTCTCAATCAATTCGCTCCGTCCATACTGTTTTAATGTTTTGTAATTCTTTTTTGTCATATCACTTTCTCCGATGGATTATTGAATGAATTCTTTAAAGCGGTTATAATCAGCAACGTCCAGTAAGACTTCTACCAGCGTTCCGTCTGCTTCAAAGTCCTCTTTTACAATGGGATGGTTATCATGAAGCTCTGAGAGGACAGCGCCTTTGGCAAAGGGAATTTTTAAGGTGAATTTCTGTTTTTTGCCGGGGGCGACATCAGCAATCGCCTCAATTAATTCGTTAAATCCTGCCCCGGTTTTGGCACTGATTTTAACTGTTTTGTCAGCGTTAGGGAAAGAAACTGGTAAAACATCCTCAGGGCAGACATCGGCCTTATTGAAGGCCAGTACCTGTGGTTTATCCCCGGCGCCTAATTCGGCTAAAATGCCGGATACCACCTGAATGTGTTCTCCGTATTCCGGACTGGAGCCATCCACCACATGAAGGACCACATCAGCCAGAGAAATTTCCTCTAGGGTGGATTTAAAGGCTTCAATTAAATGGTGGGGGAGTTTGCGGATGAAACCAACGGTGTCAATGAGCAATATGTTGCGTCCGTCTTCTAAAGAAAATCCGCGTACGGTGGGATCTAACGTAGCAAACAGTTTATCTTCGGCATAGACCTCGGCACCGGTTAATGCATTTAATAAGGTAGATTTTCCGGCGTTGGTGTAACCTGCCAGTGCTACAGTAATGGATTTATCATGAGCGCGGCCTGTACGGAGTAATTCACGGTGCTTCCTCACCTCAGAGAGTTCCTCCTGCAGATGGTGAATACGGCGGCGGATGTGACGACGGTCAGTTTCCAGCCGTGTTTCACCGGGGCCACGGGTACCGATACCGGCACCCAAACGGGAAAGCTGTGTGCCGATGCCCATAAGACGGGGGAGCATATAGCGGAGCTGTGCCAGTTCTACCTGAATTTTACCCTCGCTGCTTTGAGCGCGGGCGGCAAAGATATCTAAAATCAGCATACTGCGGTCGATGACGCGCAAGCCCAGCTCCTTTTCTAAATTCTTAAGCTGAATGGGGGAGAGTTCACTGTCAAAAATAACCAGCGTGGCTTCTAAACTTTCACAGGCGATGCGGAGCTCTTCCAGCTTGCCTTCGCCTAAATAGGTGGCATTTTCAGGACTGGGACGATTCTGCACCAAAGTTCCTACCACCTGGGCACCGGCGGTATCAGCCAGACGGGCAAGCTCTTCCATAGATTCTTCAGTTGTATCTTTGAGGGGATCGCCACTGCCGGTGTGTACACCTGCTAAAACGGCACGTTCCGCTTCTTGTTTTGTTTCTAACAATGCCATAATACATTCCTTTCTGTAAACAGTTTAATCGGCATCGGCAAAGGAGGCCTCTGCTGCGCTTTGTCCGGCCAGATAACCGGTGGAAAAAGCAATTTGCAGATTATAACCACCGGTATAGGCATCCAAATCGATAACCTCACCGGCAAAATATAATCCTTTTACCAAGCGAGACTCCATAGTTTTGGGCATTAGTTCTTTGGTGTTGATGCCACCGGCTGTAATGATGGCCTCAGCAATAGGCCGGGGCTTTTTAACAGTTACGGTTAAACCCTTTAAAAGTTGAACTAACCCCAGACGTTCCTCCCGCGTGATGGCGTTTACCTTTTTGCGGGGGTCAATACCGGATAGGTTCACAATGACGGGAATTAATTTTTTAGGTAATAATTTATCTAAGCTGTTAATATAGTCTTTATTAGGTTCTGCAGAAAAATCACGGAGTATGCGGCTATCTAACTGTAGTTCAGAAAGCGCCGGTTTTAGGTCGATGATAATGCGGTAGGCATTTTTTTCAAAATCCCGCATATGGGCGCTGGCGGAAAGAACTAAGGGACCGGAAAGGCCAAAGTGTGTAAACAGCATTTCTCCTTCAGCAGAATAGATGGTTTTGTTATTTTTATCTAAAGCTTTGAGGCCTACATTCTTTAAGGAGAGACCCATAGCATCTTTTGGCCATGACTCTTTTGTTTCCACGGGGACTAAAGAAGGCTTCGGAGTGACAATGGAATGACCTGCTGCTTTAGCGAAACGGTAACCGTCACCATCAGAACCGGTTTGTGGATAGCTCATACCGCCGGTGGCAATGATAACAGCTTTGGCGGTGAACTTTTTACCGTTTTCTAAAGCTACGCCGCAGACAGTATGATCCTTAATTAATATAGAAGAAACCTTTGTGGATAAGGTTACAGCACCGGAAT
The DNA here is from genome assembly GCA_017416855.1 of Clostridia bacterium. Classification (GTDB taxonomy): domain Bacteria; phylum Bacillota; class Clostridia; order UBA1381; family UBA9506; genus UMGS755. Next base: position 12,322 of record JAFQAZ010000032.1, on the reverse strand, counting down.
AATTGGCGTAATCCGAAAATGCCCGGACCACATCGGAGGATTTATCGCTTTCGGGAAACACCCTGCCGCCTCGCTCAACCTTGGTTTGCACACCGTGATTATGTAAAAAAGCACATAAATCTTCATTATTAAAGGAAGAAAAAGCGCTATATAAAAAACGTCCGTCACCGGGAATCTGCTCCATAAAGTCGCGAATAGGAGCACTGTTGGTCACATTGCAGCGACCCTTGCCGGTAATAAACAGTTTTTTGCCTAGTTTTTCATTTTTTTCAAACAGGGCGGTTTTCGCTCCAAATGAGGCTGCTGTGCCAGCGGCCATCATGCCGGCCGGCCCGCCGCCGATGACTATGACATCAAAATCCATTTTAATCACTCTTTTTCTGCATTTTTTCTTCCTTTTTTAGTATAACAGAAGGGTGAAAAATTATCAACTTTTAGGAATTGAAAGAAAATAAGAAAAAACAAGAGAAAACAAAAGAATTAGAGGGATAATTTAAAAAAATAGAGCTGCATAATATTTGCCAAAAAGTGAAATATTGAGTAATATAATACATGTGTTTAGCACTCAACTACGAAGAGTGCTAATAATTTGTTTTTGAATTAACTTAACATAACAAGGAGGACTCATCATGAACATTAAACCCTTAGGCGACAGAGTCGTTATTAAGATGGTTGAAGCAGAAGAAACCACCAAAAGCGGTATCATTTTAACCGCCAGCGCAAAAGAGAAGCCTCAGATGGCTGAAATCGTTGCTGTTGGCCCCGGCGGAATGGTAGACGGTAAAGAAGTTAAAATGGAGCTGAAGGTTGGCGATAAGGTTATCACCAGCAAATATGCAGGTACAGAAATTAAATTTGACGATGTGGAGTACACCATTTTAAAACAGAGTGATGTACTGGCTATTGTAGAATAATTAAAGGAGGAACTTTCAAATGGCAAAAGAAATTAAATTCGGCGAAGACGCAAGAAAGGCCTTAGAAGCCGGTGTGAATAAGCTGGCAGATACCGTTAAGGTAACCTTAGGCCCCAAAGGCAGAAATGTTGTTTTAGATAAGAAATTCGGTGCACCCTTAATCACCAACGACGGTGTGACCATTGCAAAAGAAGTTGAACTGGATGACCCCTTTGAAAATATGGGTGCTCAGCTGGTTAAAGAAGTTGCAACAAAAACTAACGATGTTGCCGGTGACGGTACCACAACTGCAACTCTCTTAGCACAGGCTTTAATCCGTGAAGGCTTAAAGAACGTGGCAGCCGGTGCTAACCCCATGATTTTAAGAAAGGGTATTGCCGGTGCTGTTGATGCGGCTGTTGCTTACATTGTAGCAAATAGCGCCAAGGTGAATGGTAAAGACGATATTGCCCGTGTTGCTTCCATCTCCGCTGCTGACGAAAAGGTTGGCGAACTGATTGCAGAAGCTATGGAAAAGGTTTCTAACGACGGTGTTATTACTGTTGAAGAATCCAAAACTGCTGAAACCTACTCCGAAGTGGTTGAAGGTATGCAGTTTGACAGAGGTTACATCTCTCCCTACATGGTAACCGATACTGAAAAAATGGAAGCAGTTTTAGACGATGCTTACATTTTAATTACTGATAAAAAGATTTCTAACATTCAGGAAATTCTGCCATGCCTCGAACAGATTGTGCAGCAAGGTAAGAAGCTGGTAATCATTGCTGAAGATGTTGAAGGCGATGCACTGGCAACCTTACTGGTTAACAAACTCCGCGGTACCTTTACTTGCATTGCTGTTAAGGCTCCCGGCTTTGGCGACAGAAGAAAGGAAATGCTGAAAGATATTGCTATCTTAACCGGTGGTGAGGTAATCTCTGAAGAACTGGGCTTAGATCTGAAAGAAACTACAATTGATCAGTTGGGTCAGGCTCGTCAGATTAAGATTCAGAAAGAAAATACCATCATTGTTGATGGTGCAGGCAATGTTGATGAAATTGCAGGCCGTATCGGTCAGATTAAAGCTCAGATTGAAGAAACAACCTCTGATTTCGACAGAGAAAAGCTGCAGGAACGTTTGGCTAAGCTCTCCGGTGGTGTAGCTGTTATCAAGGTTGGTGCTGCAACTGAGACCGAAATGAAAGAAAAGAAACTGCGTATTGAAGACGCTCTGGCAGCTACCCGTGCAGCTGTTGAAGAAGGTATCGTAGCCGGTGGTGGTACTTCTTACATCAATGCCATCAAGGCTGTTGCAGCTTATATTGAAACCCTTTCCGGTGATGAAAAGACCGGTGCTACCATCGTTTTAAAAGCTCTGGAAGAACCTGTTCGTCAGATTGCATTCAACGCCGGTATTGAAGGCTCTGTTATCGTTGAAAAACTGAAAACAAGCCCTGATAAGATTGGCTTTAATGCTTTGACAGAAGAATATGTTGATATGATGAAGGCTGGTATCGTTGACCCCACAAAGGTTACCCGTTCTGCTCTGCAGAATGCATCCAGCATCGCATCTATGGTGCTGACAACCGAAAGTGTTGTTGCTTCTAAGCCTGAGCCCGAACCGGCAATGCCCGCAGGGGGTATGCCCGGCGGCGGTATGGGATTCTAAGCACGGTTGTCTAAAAATGCACAGACCGTGCAAAACAAGTTAATATAAAATAAAAGATTAAGGTAGGCATTCGTTTTAGTGACGAATGCCTGCTTTTTTATGTTTTTCACTTTGAATAAACTTCACCTCTCAGCGTACCAAAGTACGCTATCGGATTCAGTTTATTCAATCTGCACTATTTTTCGACTAACCGGTGGTTGTCTAAAAATGCACAGACCGTGCAAAACAAGTTAATATAAAATAAAAGATTAAGGTAGGCATTCGTTTTAGTGACGAATGCCTGCTTTTTTTATGTTTTTCACTTTGAATAAACTTCACCTCTGCTATGAAAATGATGCAAAACAGTTTAAAATGTGTTAAAATTTACATAAAAATATTTTTGTGGAATATTTTAGTATATCAGGAGAAAATAATAGGTTTACATCAAAAAAATTTTTATTTATACTGAAATTAAAAGATAGTGGGGTAATTTAAAATGAAAACTTATCTCAAGCACAAAATTCACAATGTCATAGATATAAAGGGGCTTACGGCCTTAGAGTATCTCGATTTTAGGGGAAAGTACAAAAATTACGAAGAACAGCATAATTTTTGGGAACTTTGCTATGTTGAAAACGGGAAAATTATGCTCGTTTTAGAGGGGAAGTCTGTCACGCTGAACGAGGGGGAAATCTTCTTTATTCCGCCTGAAAAAACACACTCATATATTTGCAACGATTATAAAAAAGGCAAGGCTTTTGTTGTGTGCTTTGAAACGTTTTCTCACACAATGAAAACTTTGGGAGAAACTCCATATGCGCTTGATGAGGTTTTAAAGGACTATGTTTTAAGAATTATTTCTGAACACAAACAAACCTTTTTTATGAACGATAAAGACCAGCTTGAAGTGATTAAAAATGCTAATTTTGGGGGTCAGCAAGCTATAATTTTGCATCTTGAGTATATCATAATATGCATTTTAAGAAAGCTTTCTGAAGAGAAAAATCCTGAGGTTGTATTTTTAAATAAAGATGATTTTTATGCAAAACTATCAGGCATAATAATCGATTATTTTCAGGCAAATATAAACAGGAAAATATCGCTTGAGGAAATATGTGCCAAGGTTAATTATTCGAGGTCTTTCTTGTGCAAGATATTTAAAGAGCAGATGGGGGAGAGCTTGTTTGCATATTTTAACAGGATGAAAATTGAAGAAGCGAAAAAATTGCTTTCAGAAACCGATTTGTCAGTTACTGCGGTGTCTAAAGAGCTTGGTTTTTCGGATATCAAGTATTTTGGTGCTTTTTTTAAGAAAAACGAGGGAATGTCGCCTGCAATGTATAAAAAAAGTATAATGAAAAATACAGAACAAAATTGAGGTGAGAATGTTGGTTGAAACAGCATTGGGAAAAATCAGCAAAGACGAAATTGGAGTTGCGTCATCGCACGAGCATATTTTTATAGATATGCGTGGTTGTGTGGATGTTACGGGACATGAACCCGATTATTTTAATGAGAAAATTGGTATGGCAAACAGGGGGCTTGTTTTTTCTGACCCTTATGCTATTTTGGACAATGCTCTTTTAGAGGGTGTAGATGATGCTGTAAAAGAGATGGAATATTTTAAAAATAGCGGCGGAAATACGATAATTGACTGCACGCTCGATGAGATAGGGCGTAACCCAAGCGCCCTAAAAGAAGTATCTCTTCGCTCGGGTGTAAATATTATTTTAGGTTGCGGTCACTACTACCACAAAGCACATTTTCCGTATGTTAAAGATGCAAAAACAGAAGAGCTTGCAGATGAAATGAGAAAAGATATTTTAGAAGGCATTGGCGAAACGGATATAAAAGCAGGCATAATCGGAGAAATCGGAACGAGTGCTGTGGTAACGGATGACGAAAAAAAGGTTTTGACAGCGGCGGGTATTGTAAGCTGTGAAACGGGAAAAGCGATTCATGTTCATACTGACCTATATACAGAGAATGGTTTTTTGGTTATTGATATATTGACCAAGCAGGGAGCAAAGCCTGAAAAAATATGTATTGACCATGTAGATGTTCTATTAAGACCTGACTATGTACGTGCGCTTTTGGATAGGGGAGTTTACATAGAGTTTGATAATTTCGGAAAAGAGTTTTATGTTTCGGAAGAAAGAAGATTTGCTTATGACTTAGAAAGAATTAAGCTTTTAAAAAGGCTTTTAGAGGAAGGGTATGGAGAGCAAATCCTTTTATGTAACGATATATGCCTTAAAACTATGTGGAGAAAGTTTGGCGGTACGGGCTACGCTCATATACTTAATTCTGTTAAAAATATGGCGCTTGAAAATGGCATAACAGAAAATCAGTATATGTCACTTCTTACAGAAAATGTTAAAAATTTCATAATATAACGGGAGGTATAAAGAAATGAATTTTACAAAAATTGAGGGCGCAGAATATCAGAAAAGAGTAGATTTCCTGCGCGGGAAAATGGCAGAAAACGGCGTTGATATCGTAGTAGGATTTTCAAACCTTTTAGAAATTGCGATTGTAAGATACTACTCGGGATTTGCACCTGTAAACGAAAGCTCGGCAATCATTATTCCAAAAGAGGGAGAGGTTATAGTTTGTAGCGGTCAGGCGTCTTTTGACTACTGCGAAATACAAAACGCACTTCCCGACAGCAGAATTGCTATCTTGCCTGAAATTGGTGAAGTTAGCGGTTTTGAGTACGATACAGAAGGTCAGCTTGACTTTGAGGAACTCTTTATGCAGGTTAAAGCTGAGCATCCCGGTGCTAAAAAAATCGGCTTTATCGGACGACTTATTTTCCCTGCAATTATTATGAATAAGCTTAAAAAGGTGTTCTCGGATTGCGAAATTGTGGACTTTGATGATGTTCATTATGAGCAGAGAATAAGAAAAAGTCCTGCAGAAATTGAGCTACTCAAGACTAACTGGGAAATGGTTTCAAAAATGTTTGAAAACGTTGTTCCTAAAATTGAAGTTGGTATGACAGAGCGTCATATTGAAGGTATGTTTGAAGCTGAAATGATGAGCTTGGGGGCTGAAAGCTATGTTCAGGCATTTGCGCCTATGGTGGCAACAGGCACTCAAAACTCATATATCAGTATGTGCAGAAATACTTTAAGAAAGATTGGCGAAAGCGAAATTATAAATATCGGTGCAGGCGTATGCTATGAAGGTTACAACGGTATAATCTGCTCGCCTCTTGTACTCGGCGAAGTTCCACAAAAGATTAAGGATGCCGTTATGTGCGCATATGATGCACTAAATTACGCATCTGAAAAAATGGTTCCGGGAACACCTTGCGATGTGGTTTTAAATGCATACACAGATTATCTTACAAAATATGGTTACATAGATTACTGCCCGTACGGAAGTCTTCACTCGACAGGTATGCTCGAGTGCGAAGCACCGACGTTTTCGGTTGCAAATAAGCGCATAATTGAAGAAAATATGGCCATTTGCATTGATGCATATTTTAAGGGGATGGAGTGGGGTTCTTTCCGTGTTGAAGATTGCTATCTTATAACTGATAAGGGCGCAAAACGTATGACAACCTATAATGATAAGGCTATACCGAAAATTTTTAAATAAGGGGAACAAACGAAATGGAAAGAGGAAAGAAAAATTGGGTGTTCTGTGACGGATATCTTCCGCCAAAAGGGGATAATCCCGAATTTGAAGGTCACGAAGCATTAATGTTTACAAACTTAAATGACGAAAAAGCCAAAATTGAGCTTTCATTCATTTTTGAAGACCGCGACCCCGAAGAAGGTATTTTTGTGGAGCTTGATGGTATGAGAACAACTTGTGTAAGGCTCGACAAGCCTATGGGAGAGAAAAATTTTACTCTTGGTGAGTCCGTTCAGTACACCGTTTGGGTAAAAAGCGATGTTCCAATTTGCGCTTGCTTCGGTCGCTTAGATGTCCGTCAGACAAATATGGCATATTACAGCGTAGAAGGTTACACATTCTAATTTTAAATAAAATTAATAGAAAAGCATTCGCTTTATGGTTTTATGTTTTTCTTTTTTATCAATCTTGTTACAAAAATCCGTGTCTGTTGACACGGGTTTTATGTGGTGATATAATAAGTTAAATTAAACAAACCCTTAAAAAAGACAACAAAGGAGAGAGAAAGCAATGCCAAAATATTTTGATAAGTCAGAAATTTTTGCCTGGATGCCTCTGATAGGTTTTGATAAGGATAAGCGGGATAAAGGCGTTAAACAACTGTTAAAAAGAATGAAATTCACACCACATGCTGTTTCTGTGTTTGCTTTTCATCCCGATGTGGTGCATCATCATAATGGTGTTGATGAGTTAAGAGTGTTGCCGCCGGATAACTGCGGTTATTATGCCAACCCTTATAATGAAGAACGCCGCCGTCAGGAGTGGACCAATAAGGATTTAAAGATTTTGGCAGATAATCTCCGTAAGCGCGGTATTGAGTCTTATCTTGGTATTATGGGCGTAGATTTGGAGGACTACTATCATAAAGAATGGTTGACTGAACACCCTGAAATTAAAGTACATTATCGTGATTCCATTCAGACATTGAATGTGTTGAAACGGTTTAAAGACGGCACTTATTACGAAGATTTTTTTGCAGATAAACTTTGCGAAACCCTTTCAGATTATGGGTTTGACGGTCTGCATGTAACAGATAATTTCTGTCCCCATTACAGCACCAGAGCCCGCGGTGACTTTTCTTATGATATGCTGGAGCAATTTGTGGCGTATTCGGGCATAAAGGTGCCGGATGAGATTATGAGCCTTACAGAAGAAACATTTGAGAATATTAACTTGCGTGGCGACTGGATTTGGGAAAACGTCCGGGCAGAATGGGTGGAGTTTTATTGCTGGCGTTGGGAACAGTTCTGGAAAAAGATTTGTGACCGGTTGCATGCTATTGGCAAAAAGGCATTTGTTATCGGCACCTATTGCACAGACCCCTTTGCGACTATGTATGCACTGGGTGTGGATTTAAAGCGCCTTGTGAATGCCGGGGTTGATTATTTAATGCCCAATGCGGCGGCTAATGCATCCTGTATGCGCCATGTCGGTCGCCCCTGGGTGTATTATGAACACGCCACAATGTGTGCCCTTACCGATGTATTTACCGATCAGGGCAAAAAACTGCATATGCTGGGTGTTAAGGATGGCAGTGAAGAATGGGATATGCTCCATCATTCTCCCAATATGCTGGAGCGTGATATTTATTATATGTCTTCCTTCCATCGACAGACAAAACAGGGCTTAAAACGCTCTTTAGATGGCTTTATTGTCTGTCTGGCAGATGGTATCTATGAAGATGAGTGGAAGTGGCTTAAAGAGCGTTATGACATTGCTTTTGGCGAAACACCTCAAAAGTACATCACGCCAACTTTGGTTTGGTCTGATCATGGCCAGTATGCGTTACTTCCGGAATACATGAAGACCCGTCGTTACACCCCCCATAAGTTTATGGCGGAAATGGACTGGGCGGGGGCTAACATCGGTTCCGTTGTGAGAATCGAAGATGTGACAGACAATAGCGGTGACCTGTTTGTGCCGAACTTTGACATGCTCTCAGAAGAAGAAAAACAGCAGATGGCAAGTTACACGGGCGGTGCTGTGATTGCAACGGCTTCTGCTATGGGAGATTTTAAGCCGGAAAACTATGGTATTACACCGGATATTTATTTTGAAGATCACGATACCCCCTTTATCAATATGGCTTTTGCTTATAATATAGACATTGCGGATAAAAATTCAATTTTAGACTTAGTTTCAGAAGATGATGACACGGTGATTTTGGAAGATCCCTTCCACGCTGAAGATATTTTCAATACCATATATCAGCAGATTCCCTTCCAAAAGGTTTCTGTAGGTTTTAAAAAAGCTTTGGCAAAACTGTTTATGTATAGTTACGATAATCTTTTTGAAGCTTCCAATCCTGTTGTGGCTATGGAAATGCCGGATGGCGGTATTCGTATGTATGTGATTAATGATGACCGTCTGCGCTATGCTTCTGCAACAATTACGATAAAAAATCACGATATTGACAAGGTAAATGTTGTGAGTAAATTCCCCATGTTACCGGTGAAATTTTCTGATGCCAAGCGTTTTAGTTTCGGTACCCAGGATTATCCGGGCGATCAGCATACTTTCCGCGTGTTGGTGCCTCAGGGTGGAGTTTCTATTGTGGATGTATATCTTAAATAAGTGAATTGGATGTAAACGATTTTTAAACAATTTCTTATAAGATTGACATTTTTATCCGGTTTGTTTACAATGACAGTATGGTATAAATGATTATAGGAGATGTTTTTAAATGTTTCGACAACTGCGGTGGAAGTTTGCACAATTTATGCAAGGTCGTTATGGCGGGGATGCTTTATCGCTGGCATTGTGTAAACTGGCGATTGGCCTTTGGCTGGTTTCTCTGTTTGCAAGATGGCCCATATTTATGATTTTATATTGGCTGTGTGTATTCTTCTCCCTCTTTCGTTCCTTTTCTAAAAACTATGCCGCTAGGCGAAGGGAACTCGCCGCTTATGAAAAGCTGATGGCAAAACCAAAGCTGTTCTTTCGACAGAAAAGACGTAAGTGGCAGGACAGAAAAACACATAAACACTTTCGCTGTAAGTGCGGCACAGTATTAAGAGTGCCCAAAGGAAAAGGAAAGATTAAATTGCACTGCCGGAATTGCGGAGCAGAGATGATAAAGAAAAGCTAAATAAGATATTAAAAAAGACCGAGGATTATTTCCTCGGTCTTTTACTTTTGCATTTATTATACGGGATGTGTCATTTCTTCCATATTGACTAAATCCTTGTCAAGCTTATATTTTTCAGCCTGACGCTGTTGGAAGAACTTAACGGCAACCTGATCGAACAGAGCATAGGACAGAACGTCTTCATCCTGTTCGATATATTCTTTAATGTTTTCTCGCATAGAATCCAGTTCCGGTGCGATTTTATCTGCAGGACGGCAGGTAATGCGGGGTTCGTCACCGATGATTTTCTTAGCGAATTCTTCATCGATGGGCACCGGAGTGGTGCCATATTCACCCTTAACAATACCTTTGGTTTCCTTGGTAACCATCTTGTAGCGTTCGCCCATAATAACGTTTAACACGGCCTGAGTACCAACAATCTGGCTGGTGGGTGTTACCAGGGGCGGGAAGCCTAAGTCTTCACGCACACGAGGAACTTCTTTGAGCACTTCTTCCAGTTTGTCTTCCTTGCCCTGCTGCTTGAGCTGGGAAACTAAGTTAGACAGCATACCGCCGGGAACCTGATAGAGCAGTGTGTTAACGTCAACACCCAGCATTTTGGGATTGAGCAAGCCGTCTGCCAGATATTTTTCACGTAAGGGGCGGAAGTAGTCAGCAATTTCGGATAGCAGGTCAAGATTTAAGCCTGTGTCATAAGGTGTGCCCTGCAGAGTTGCAACCAAAGGCTCGGTTGCAGGCTGAGAGGTACCTAAGGACATGGGAGAAATTGCACAGTCAACTACATCAACGCCTGCTTCAATGGCTTTTAAATAGGTCATAGAAGCAACACCGGAGGTGTAGTGTGTATGGAGCTGGATAGGAATTTTAACAGTCTCTTTCATAGCTTTTACAAGGTCATAAGCCTCATAAGGCAGTAAAAGACCGGCCATATCCTTAATACAAATGGAGTTGGCACCTCTTTCTTCCAGTTCCTTTGCCATTTTTACATAGGATTCAATGTTGTGTACGGGGCTGATGGTGTAGCACACAACAGCCTGAACATGACCCTGTTCCTTCTGACAGGCCTTGATAGCACATTCTAAGTTACGAACATCGTTTAATGCATCAAAGATACGGATGATGTCGATACCATTTGCAAGAGATTTCTGCACAAAGTATTCAACCACATCATCAGCGTAGTTTTTATAACCTAAAATATTCTGACCGCGGAATAACATCTGTAGTTTGGTGTTTTTAGCGCGTTCACGGATTTTACGCAGACGTTCCCAGGGATCTTCATTCAAGAAACGCAGGCAGGCATCAAAAGTAGCGCCGCCCCATGCTTCTAAAGAGTGGTACCCAACCTGATCCAGTTTTTCCACAATGGGAAGAATATCTTCTGTGGTCATTCTGGTTGCAATCAGAGACTGATGCGCATCACGAAGGGCGGTTTCAGTTATTTTAACCGGTTTTATATTCGTAGACATAATTCATTCCCTTTCCGCAATATCTGATGATATTGCTTTTGTAAAATATTCCTTACGGCATTAAAATTTTTGCCATAGTCAGGAAAACACCTGCTGCAACAGCAGAACCAATAACGCCGGCCACATTGGGGCCCATAGCGTGCATCAGCAGGAAGTTTGTGGGGTCTTCTTTACTGCCCACCTGTTGAGCCACACGAGCTGCCATAGGTACGGCAGAAACACCGGCAGAGCCGATTAAGGGGTTAACCTTACCCTTTGTGAGGACATACATCAGCTTGCCGAATAAAAGACCACCAGAAGTGCTGATGCAGAATGCAATCAAACCTAAGAAAACGATGCCAATAGTATCCCACTGCAGGAAGGTATCAGCAGATGCCGTTGCACCTACAGTTACACCCAAAAAGATGGTAACAATGTTCATCAATTCATTCTGGATGGTTTTAGATAAACGGTCAGCAACGCCGCTTTCTTTGATTAAGTTACCCAGCATTAAGCAACCAACCAGAGGTACTGCATCGGGTACGATTAAAGCAACAACGATGGTTACGATAATGGGGAAAATCAAGCGTTCCAGTCTGCTGACAGAACGGAGCTGTTCCATTTTGACCAAGCGTTCCTTCTTGGTTGTCAGCGCCTTCATAATGGGGGGCTGAATAATAGGAATCAGTGCCATATAAGAGTAAGCAGCAATGGCAATGGCAGGGAGCAGTTTAGGAGCCAGCGTTTTGGTTACCAAAATAGCTGTAGGACCATCTGCACCACCAATGATACCGATGCTCATAGCTTCAAAGATGTTAAAGCCTAAGAACAGGGCACCAAAGAATGCCACGAACACACCCAGCTGAGCAGCTGCGCCCAACAGCAAGCTCTTGGGGTTGGCGATCAGGGGGGAGAAGTCTGTCATAGCACCAATGCCTAAGAAAATGAGGGAGGGGTAAATACCAAGCTTAACACCTAAGTATAAAAGGTCTAATAAACCACCCTCGTGCAGGATTTTACCAAAATCCATTACGAAATGCTCTTCTTCACCGGTTCCAACAAACAAAACATTGTGTAACAGATTGGAAAGCGGCAGATTTGCAAGCAACATACCAAAAGCAATAGGCAACAAGAGCAAAGGCTCAAATTGTTTGCCTATGGCAAGATAAATGAGTAAACAGGAAATAACCAGCATTATAATGGTTCCAAAATCTACACCGGCAAAAGCCAAAGGTGTTTCTGCTGTAGCAGCAAAAATCTTTGCAAGACCCGTACCTTGAATAAAGCTGGTGATTCCTTCTAAAAATAAATTCAACAAAATCACCCTTTCTTTAAAGAAGTGCTTTAGTTCATGGTTACCAGCACGTCACCGTTGTTAACGGAAGCGCCCTGAGAAACATTAACAGAAGCAATGGTACCGTCCTGCGGTGCAACGATTTCGTTTTCCATTTTCATAGCTTCTAATACCACAACAGGTTGACCGGATTTTACAGCATCGCCTGCTTTAACATTGATGCGTAAGATGGTACCGGGCATAGGAGCGGTCACTGTTACAGCACCTTGTGCGCCGGAAGGAGCAGCTGCGGGAGCAGGAGCAGGAGCA
>JAFQAZ010000031.1 GCA_017416855.1 Clostridia bacterium | reverse complement strand
TGTTGCTACATATTCGTTTTTATCAAAGCCTGCCGTATAATAATCCTTTCCATCTAAAGAAGGCATATACAGATAAAAACTTGTAGGTTTAATGCCTTTATCCAAGTTAATATAGCTTGTGATTTCTGCATATATGATTCCGTTTTCATCAATGAGCGACATATCAACAGATTCATCTGCCTTTACTGCATCAACCAAGCTCGTACGTGATGCTTCTGCAAACACACACATCTGTGATGCGACTATCATTACCACCAACAACGCACATAAAATTCTTTTCAAAAAAATCATCCTTTCTGGCTTTCAAGCCAACAAAATTAAAAAAGCGCACCAACCGAAGTTAATGCGCTGAAAAACGCAAACCCCGATTGTCGCCAAACAATTTCACGTAGAATGTGGATATATCCTCTTGCACTCTCGCTAACGGAATTTGCGTTTTTGCCAATTCAAATAACGAGAGCCGTCACAAAAAAGGGTATAAAATACCCATAAAAAAAGAGAATACATTTATATTCTACATATTAAAATTGTTTGACACTCTCATTATACCACTATTGTGCCCAATTACAATTATTATTTATTATATTTTTAAAAATTAACAAAAAAAGGACTACGGAATTAATTCCGTAGTCCTTGCAAACATTAGGCGCCCTTTTCAATTTTTTGCACACATTGGTGCAGTGTTTTGGTGTAGCAAACTACCCAAAACCTTGTTATTTCAATATTATTTATCCAAAGTCTTCATCGTGGGGAACAGCAGCACATCACGGATGGCAGCGGAGTCAGTTAAGAGCATACACATACGGTCGATGCCGAAGCCGATACCGCCTGTGGGGGGCATACCAATTTCCAGCGCGTTCATAAAGTCTTCATCTGTAGTGTTTGCTTCTTCGTCACCCTGAGCCAGCAGTTCTTCCTGAGCTTTGAAACGTTCTCTCTGGTCAATGGGGTCATTGAGCTCGGAGTATGCATTGGCCATTTCCCAGCCGTTCATAAAGAACTCAAAGCGCTCAACGTATTCAGGATTTTCCGGTTTCTTCTTGGTCAGCGGAGAAATCTCAATGGGGTGGTCCATAACAAAGGTGGGCTGAATCAGGTGTTCTTCTGCATATTCTTCAAAGAACAGGCTTAAGATATCGCCCTTTTTATGACGGTCTTCGAATTCAACGTGATGTTCTTTGGCAACCGCACGGGCTTCTTCTAAGGTGTGAATCTGATCGAAGTCAACACCGGCATATTTCTTGACAGCTTCCACCATAGTGATTCTCTGGAAGGGCTGTCCCAAATCCATTTCCACGCCGTTGTAAACAATTTTAGTGGTGCCCAGCACTTCCTGTGCTACATGACGGTAAAGATTTTCGGTTAAATCCATCATACCGTGATAATCTGTATATGCCTGATATAGTTCCATCAGGGTGAATTCAGGATTGTGACGGGTATCAAGACCTTCGTTACGGAATACACGGCCGATTTCATACACTCTTTCCAGACCGCCAACGATTAAGCGTTTTAAGTAAAGCTCAAGAGAAATGCGGAGTTTAAAGTCTTCGCTTAATGCATTGAAGTGGGTTTCAAAAGGACGGGCAGCGGCACCGCCGGCGTTAGCCACCAGCATCGGTGTTTCAACCTCTAAAAAGCCCTGATTGTTTAAGTAATTACGGATGCTTGCAATAATTTTAGAACGCTTAATAAAGGTGTCCTTTACTTCGGTGTTCATAATCAAATCCACATACCGTTGACGATAACGGATATCGGTATCGGTTAAGCCGTGGAATTTTTCCGGCAGAGGCTGCAGGGACTTGGAAAGAAGTGTGTAGCTTTCTACCTTAATGGAAATTTCACCGGTCTGCGTGGTGAACACTTCACCGGTTGCGCCTAAGATATCACCGATATCTAACTTTTTAAATGCGTTATATTCTTCTTCCAGCATATCTTTTTTGACAAAGAGCTGGATTCTGCCATCAATATCCTGCAAGTCGCAGAACATAACCTTACCCATACCGCGTTTAGACATTAAACGGCCGGCAACGGTAACCTTTTTGCCTTCAACTGCTTCATAATTGCCTTTGATTTCGGCAGAGGAGTGCGTTCTGTCAAATTTAACCTGAACAAACGGATCACGGCCTGCCTCCTGCAGTTCCTTCAGCTTATCTCTGCGAACCTGTAAAATTTCGTTTAAATCTGTTTCGTGTGCTTGTTGCTGCTGCATAACGAACCTCCCGGAAACTATCTGTTTTTTATGATTTATACATTATAATTTATTATTATACTATAAATTGTCATTTTTGTAAAACATTTTTTTGAAAAACTGAAAAATAAGTACAAAATATCTTGAAACAACACAAAAACTATTGATTTTTTCGTATAAAATGGTATAATGATTATGTGCATCTTTTGATTTGAATTATTAAGGGGTTGTAGAATTTGGAGAAGATGGTGGTAAAAGGCGGTAAAAAGCTTTGCGGTGAAGTAACCGTCAGCGGCGCAAAAAATGCTGCTGTTGCAATTATCCCTGCTGCTATTTTGGTAGATGGGGTCTGCACCATTGAAAATGTACCGAATATTCAAGATGTTAAAGTGATTGTTTCTATACTTAAAAATATGGGCGCCAGCGTTGAATACATAGATGCGTATACATTGCGGATTGACTGTCGTAATGTGACCAAGCAGGAAAAACCGGATGAAATGATGCGGAAGATGCGTGCATCATACTATCTTTTAGGCGTTTTGCTGGGTCGTTTTTGCGAGGCAAATGTAACAATGCCCGGCGGATGTAACTTCGGTTCCCGTCCTATTGACCAACATATCAAGGGTTTTGAGGCGCTTGGTGCAACGGTTCATCAGAATGGTGATGCTATTTTTGCAACGGCTGAAAAGCTGCAGGGAACCAGCGTGTATCTGGA
Organism: Clostridia bacterium; assembly: GCA_017416855.1. GTDB lineage: Bacteria > Bacillota > Clostridia > UBA1381 > UBA9506 > UMGS755. The sequence goes on along the minus strand of JAFQAZ010000031.1, from coordinate 120,617 downwards.
TACTGTCAGCGTGGGTGCAACCATTAACATTATGCTGGCAGCAGTTTTGGCGGAAGGCACAACCGAAATTGAAAATGTGGCCAAAGAGCCCCATATTGTTGACCTTGCCAATTTCTTGAATGCGATGGGTGCCAATGTAAAGGGCGCCGGTACAGATGTTATTAAAATTAAAGGCGTAAAAAGCTTACGGGGTGGAACCTATTCCATCATACCGGATCAGATAGAAGCCGGAACCTTTATGGTAGCGGCAGCGGCCACCGGCGGTAATGTTTTAGTGAAGAATATTATTCCTAAGCATATGGAATCGGTGACGGCGAAACTGATAGAAACCGGAGCAAAGGTAACAGAATATGACGATAGCATTCGTGTTGAAGGTGCGGAAGAAATTGAAGCCGTGAACATTAAAACCTTACCGTATCCGGGATTTCCTACCGATATGCAGCCGCAGATTGTGGCACTTTTGTCAGTAGCCAAAGGCACCAGCAATGTGATTGAAGGTGTTTGGGATAACCGTTTTCAGTATGTAACGGAGTTACTCAAGCTGGGTGCTGATGTCCGGGTAGACGGTAAAAAAGCGGTGATTAACGGTGTGGCCTCTTTAACAGGTACTCAGGTGGCAGCAACAGACCTTCGCGGCGGTGCCGGAATGGTGATTGCCGGTTTGATGGCTCAGGGGGTTACAGAAATAACCGAACTGAAACACATTGACCGCGGATACGAAAAGTTTGAAGAGAAATTTAAAGCGTTGGGTGCTGATATCCAGCGCGTTACATATTAAGTTTTAAATGCCCATCTCCTTATTTGCCCACAGATAAGGCCGGGGTTTTCAAAAATGTATATCTCTTGTGGGCAGAAAGGCTATGAAAAACATGAAAAATTGCAAAATTATGTTGGCAGGTTTTGGCGGACAGGGCATTCTGTTTGCCGGTAAGGTTTTGGCGTATGCTGGTCTTAAGGCTGAACGCGAAGTTTCCTGGCTTCCGTCTTATGGTCCTGAAATGCGTGGCGGTACTGCAAACTGCAGTGTGGTTATTTCCGATAAGCCTGTTGGCTCGCCGATTATTCCTCATCCGGATGTGCTCATTGCTATGAACCGCCCTTCCCTTGATAAATTTGAAGCAACGCTGCCTGCTGGCGGTCTTATTATCATGGACAGCTCTTTAGTTGACCGTGAGGTTGAACGGACTGATGTTAAGGTTATTAAAGTTCCTGCCCGTGAAATGGCACTGGAAAATGACTTGGGCAATCTGGCCAATATGGTTATTGTAGGCTGCTTGGTTAAAGAAACCGGTCTTTACACCGTTGAAGAATTAAAAGCAGGTCTGGAAAAGAGCATTCCGCCTACAAAAGCAGCTTTGCTTGAAAAGAATGTAAAGGCTATTGAGTTAGGTCTGCAATATGTATAAAGACGGATTCACCTATGAGGGTGGCCGTGTGCTTCAGTGTGATGCTTTTTCGGAAACCGGTTTGGTAAAACACGGTTTTTCAACCAAAAAAAAGGGAACCAGTACAGGAATTTTTTCGTCTTTAAATTTAGGCGTGCACACCAAAGACTGTAGGGAGAATGTCGAACAGAATTTTTCCTTGTTTTGCGAAGCGCTTTCCATAGACTCCTCTCATCTGGTGCTCTCTCAGCAGGTTCACGGAACAGCGATTTATCGCGCCGGCCTGAAGGATTGTGGTAAGGGATTATACAGGGAAAGCGATTTGCAGGAAATTGACGGTCTGGTAACCAATGAGCCCGGTGTGGCGCTGGCAACCTTTTATGCTGACTGTACGCCCATTCTCTTTTTGGATCCGGTGCAAAAAGTAATTGCATCTGTTCACTCCGGATGGCGGGGCACTGTGCAGAAAATAGCACAGTGGGCCGTGATGACGATGATGAGAGAGTATGGGTGCAACAGTGAACAAATTCTGGTAGCTATGGGGCCGTCCATTAAACAATGTCATTTTGAAGTGGATGAAGATGTATATCTTGAATTTTTACTTCATTTTCATGGAATGGCAGAAAAAAGCACTATTAAAAAGAATGGTAAGTATTATATTGATACCGATGCATTGAATATATATTCCTTGTTGCAAATGGGCATTTCCCAGGAACATATTCACACCTGTAATTTATGCACATATTGTAATGAAGAATTATTCTTTTCACACAGACGAGACGGGGAAACCGGCCGGATGTGTGCTGTGATTGAACTACAATAAAGAGAAATGGGGTGGCTTGGTGGAACGCACAATTCTGGTTGTGGATGATGAAAAGCCAATTCTGGAAATTTTGAAATTTAATCTGGAAAAAGAAGGTTTTAAGGTGTTGGGTGCCAGCGATGGAGAAGAAGGTCTGGTGTTGGCTCTGACTAAAAATCCTGATTTGATTTTGCTTGATATTATGTTGCCGAAGATGGATGGCTTTGATGTTTGCAAGCGCGTTCGTGAAAAGTCTAATGTGCCTATCATTATGATTACAGCCCGGGAAGAAGAGGTTGACAAGGTTCTGGGGCTGGAGCTGGGCGCCGATGACTACATTACAAAGCCCTTCAGTGTTCGCGAGGTGCTGGCTCGTGTTAAGGCCAATATGCGCCGTTTTTCCAGCGATGCAAAGGAAGAGACTGCAGCTCAGGATATTATTGTGGCAGCTCCCGATTTTATTATTAACACCACAAAATATGAGGCCGTTAAAAACGGCGTTGTTTTGGATTTAACCTTGCGGGAATATGAACTGTTAAAGTTTTTGGTGGTACAGCCGAATCGCATTTTCTCCCGAGAGGCGTTACTCTCCAGTGTTTGGGGCTATGAATTTTATGGCGATGTGCGAACTGTGGATGTAACGGTTCGTCGTTTGCGTGAAAAGGTAGAAGACGATTCCAGCAATCCCAAATATATTTTAACCAAACGCGGTGTTGGTTATTATTTCAGTAAATCAGCAGAATAATACATAAACCCTCTTATCCGCCCGGGGTAAGAGGGTTGTATTATCATTCTCCCGGGCAGAAAGGCTCACGGCTATGTTTAAAAGCCTTCAATGGAAAATTGTAACCATTTTTGTTTTACTGGTTCTGGCGATTATGTCTGTGGCCGGAACCTTTTTGGTCCTTTCTGTTACCAATACATATTATAGCTTATTTGCAGATGAAATGGATTCTATTTTCACAGAATCTTTTATTGATCAAATGGAAGCAGGCACCGCTCAGGAGCAGGGTGAGGAATATATTCAGAGTCTGCTGAATGCTCACACGGCCCGTATGGGCATTGACTCTTACCGGAATTATTATATTATTTCGGCGGCAACAGGTGCTGTGGTAGACAGTTCCATTCCATATCAGGGTCAATTCACCATGCAAACCCCCAATTTGATTGCGGCTCTTTCCGGTGAGGTGGGCAAAGATGTCAGTCCTCAGGCGGCAGTGATGGATTATGCTGTGCCGGTGCATAGTCAGGATTTTTCTTACATTATTTATGTGCAGGATACAAAGGAAGAGCTGAATACAACCATTCAACATATTTTCAATATTATTCTACAGGCAATTTTGCTGGGCATTTCCGTTTCGCTGGTCCTGGGATATGTTCTGTCCCGTACCATCACCACGCCGATTGCGAACCTGACACAGAAGGCAAAGGGTTTGGCAGAAGGCGAGTTTGAAACGAAGATGGATGTTAAATCCAATGACGAAATTGGTACCTTAACAGAAACGTTTAATGATATGTCTTCCAAATTGCAGGAAACTTTGTTGGAAATGTCTACGGAAAAGAATAAGAGTGAAACCATTCTGCAGAATATGACAGACGGTGTGATGGCGTTTTCCACAGACGGCAGTCTGATTCATATTAATCCCACTGCTAAAAAAATGTTTGCTCTGCAAGATGAAGTCAAGATTGAATTTGACGAGTTTTTCCTTGGCCACAATGTGGATGTTCATCTGGGCGATATGCTCTATCTGGAGGATTACCGCTATGTGGAGCGCGATGTGGAGCTGGATCACATTACATTAAAAGCCAGCTTTGCCGTTTTTGAAGGTGAGCAGGATAACACCGGTGGTGTTCTGGTGGTGCTTCATGATGTGACCAGACAGCAAAAGCTGGAAAACTCCCGCCGCGAATTTGTGGCTAATGTTTCGCATGAATTGCGTACACCTTTAACAACGGTAAAATCCTATGCTGAAACTTTGCTTGATATGGTAGATGGTACAGATGTGCCGGTCACCTTTATTAACATTATTTTAAACGAAACAGACCGTATGACCCGTATGGTTAAAGACCTTTTGGTGTTATCCAGTCTGGAACAGCCGGACCAGCTGAAAAAAACAGTATTTGATATTAAGGTGCTGGTGACAGATGTGGTGGATACCATGAAGCTGGTTGCCAAAGAGCAGGGGCACAGGCTGACTCTTCACGCCAAACAACCCTTTGATAGTTTTTATGGCGACAGGGATAAGCTGGAACAACTCTTGCTTAACATTATATCTAACTCTATTAAGTATACACCCAACGGCGGCCGTATTGATGTATCAGCCAGTCAGGTGTTCGGCAAGGTGACGATTAAGGTGAAGGATAGCGGTATAGGCATTCCTGAAAAGGACTTGCAACGCATTTTTGAGCGTTTTTACCGAGTGGATAAAGCCAGAAGTCGTGAAAAGGGCGGAACCGGTTTGGGGTTGGCTATTTCCAAGAGTATTGTAGATGCTCACGAGGGTACGATTTCCATTAACAGTAAGGTGAATGAAGGAACAGAAGTGGTGATTACTCTGCCGACGATAAAGCCAGAGTTTACATAATTCGTCCTGAAAATGTAAATGGAACATAATATTGCCGTAACATATCTGTAAAAATTGTATGATACAATAAGTACACTTAGAAGTGTCATTATATGAACTTTTGGGTAAAAGAAGGTAATAAAAAAAGCATATATGCTTGTTTGAAACTGTATCAGGAGGTGTTGCAGTTGGTTATGAAGAAATACATATCAAGAATCTGTGTGGTGTTATTGACGCTTGTTATGCTTATGAGTATGGCAGTCAGTGCTTATGCAGCACCGGATGTGTTGCCGGCGGAGGTTGAATCTACAGTAGAAGGTTTATTAACGCTGAAAGCTCCCGAGCAGCTGATTACTTCAACCGATAATAAAAAATTACCGATTTCAGCAACAGTGCCGGAAGGCGCACAGGTAACGGTGTATCGCTTTGATGCTGTTACCGGATGCTATCACAAAATTGTGGTAGATGATGTGCCGATGGAAACAACGGTGGGCGCTACTATGCTGTATGCGGGCCAGGTTGACCTGACCACAGGTAACAACAAGTTTTTAATCCGCGGCGGTTGGGATGATTCTGTTTATATAGTCGTAAAATTTGAAGTAAATCTTTTACATATTGGCTTTATGGATAGAATTAAAGGTGTTATCAGCTCAATATTCAATTAAATACAGGTTGTATGCTAACGGGGTATCGGTAGTTTTGATCCGGTGGATTGAAAACGGCGGATGCCCTGTTTTTATTATAAGCCGGAAAGGAGGCAGAGAATGCTAAAGAAATATTTAAAAAATTTATTGTTATTTTTTTCAGTTTTGCTGATGTTTTTTCTTGCCGGGCAAATCTGGTTTGGTAGTTATTTTCTGCCTGACGGTTATAGCTATATCACCTCATCGATTCATTCGCATATTATCAATCCTATTCAGAAGTGGTTTGACAAAGGCCATGAAGCAGGGTTTTCTCAGAATATGAAAGTTTTGCTCAAACCGAATAAAATTGTTTTGAATCATTCGGGTAACCGAGTGATGATACAAAATGGCCATCCGGATTTTGAAAAAGTGAGAAGCTTTTCAGATGAATTTATTTATAAGGTTCTGACGGGTGAATATTCTGTCAGAATAAAAGAAACCATCAGCACAGATACATATCATTCCCTTTTAAAGGGCAAAACGATTTATGTGGATTACGGCAAGGATTGTGATTTCAGGCTGTTTTCTTCAACATTGTGTGACCAGAGCAGTAACCTCTTATCTGAGGATATCAGCATTGTCAGTGGCTATATTATCGGCCTGCATGACAGCGTTATGAACGACGTTTCCCTTTATATAACAGATAAAAAGAGCAATACGGCTTACCGATATATTATAGAAATGAACAAGAACGCGCTGGATGCTCAATTACAGGAATATCTGGCAGGCGCTTCCACCGGCAATATTCTTTCTTATTCTTTTGAACTGAATTTCCATAAAGAACAGGAGAATTCTGCTTCAAAGGTATTGTTTGATCCGTTGATATTGCTAGACCTGATGCCGTCAGAAATTCCGTCAGTGCAAATGTTGGGGACAGAGGAAGAACACCGCTCCCGGTTTGAGGAAATGACGGAAGATGTGTTAGAAGTTTTTTCTATCAACTCCCGGACAATGCGACGGTATACTGATTTGGAAAATGCACGTGTATTTGTGGAGAATAATGCTACCTTGACAATGTATCCAAATGGCCGTCTGGAATATCAGACGGTGCAGGGAAGCCGTGGCTTGGATATTTCAAATAGTACCGACAGAACCAATTATGATGTAAGCAGGGCAATGGCTGATTCTGTGGATTTTGTTGCAGCACTGTGCAGTTATATGCCGGAGACTTATTTCGAACATTTGCAGATCAGCTCCGGTCTGGTCAGCCAGACAGAAAGACAGACTTCTTATAAATTGTCCTTTGATTACTGTGTGAATGGCGTTCCTGTCCGTTGGCAGACAGAGGACGGTTACCATGCAGCGATAGAAATGGAAGTGACTGAGGGATATTTAACATCCTACCGCCATTGCCTTTGGGGATATAAAGCCTATGAGGGCGAACGACAGCAGTGTTTGCCTTTGCTAACGGCGGCAGATCAACTGGTGAATACCTTGCATAACGGAACGGAACCGCTTCATATAGAAACGGCTGATTACTGTTATGTTGTGGAAGAGGCAGGTGCAGTTGTTCCTAAATGGTATGGCCGGGTTGACGGTGTGGAACGAATATTTGAATGAGAAGGTGAGTCATGAACTGGGGACGCGCAAAGACAATTTTAATTATTATGTTTTTAACCGTGGATATCTTTTTGCTGTGTGTTCTTTTGCAAACTCGCTCTGATTATGAACAACTACCGAAAGAAACCGTGGAAAAAACGGTGCAGATTTTGCAGGATAAAGGAATAAAAATCCAGACAGAAACTGTGCCCAGACAACGGACGAAAAATCAGAATATCGTATTGAAAAACTACTTCAGTAATCCGGCTCAGGCGGCAGAACTTATGCTGGGCATCTGTGAGGTTAAGCTTTCAGATGATGAAAATCATGAGTATCTCTTTGAAAATGAAGAAGCAACCCTGAAGGTAAAAGACACATTTTTTACCTACACCAGTAAAAAGAAAGTAATGCCTTACGGTTCAGGAGAAAAGACGGATACAAAAATAGTGCAGGAAAATCTTAAAAAGCTGGGCTTTAAAGCAAATGAGTTTACCGTTTTGCAGGAGCAGAATTCGTCGGGGCTGTTTGAGGGCCGGATTATTCCATTGTATAATGGCAAGAAAATTTGCGGTATTTCTATGAATGTAAAAGCGGATAAAGAGGGAATTCTAAGTCTGGAAGGACATTGGTTTTCTTCTGCGGAAGCGGAGAGTTATGGAAACGAACCCTTGCTGGATATAACAGCGGTGCTGGTTAATGTTATTTATCGGAATGACCAATGGCCGAAATCTGTTGAAGCAATAGAATCCTGTTTTTATACATCCGGAGATTATCTGGAAAGTCGTGAAATTTCGGCGACACCCATTTATGTGATTACAGATCAGAGTGGTCATCAGAAGTATTTTGATGCCCGCGTTGGAAACGAGATTGAATAAGAAAGGGACGGTATAATAACATGTTAGTAGATGTAGCAGAAATAGAAATTCGTTCAGGAAACGGCGGCAACGGCCTTGTTTCTTTCAGACGTGAAAAATATGTGGCAGCCGGCGGACCGGATGGTGGTGATGGTGGACGCGGTGGTGATGTTGTGTTTGTTGCGGACGGACGATTGCTAACCCTGATGGATTTTCGCTATAAAAGAGAGTATAAGGCACAAAATGGCGGTGACGGTCGCGGCGCTAAATGTACCGGCAGCAGCGGTGAAGATATGATTATCCGTGTGCCGATTGGTACTTTGATCAAAGATGCAGAAACAGACAGAACGATAGCAGATTTAAACCATCACGGAGACCGTTTCGTGGCAGCAAAAGGCGGCAACGGTGGATGGGGCAATATGCATTTTGCCACACCCACTCGTCAGGTTCCCAAGTTTGCAAAACCCGGCCAGCGGGGTGTTTCCCGCAAAATTAAACTGGAGCTGAAACTGCTTGCTGATGTAGGCTTGGTTGGTTTTCCCAATGTGGGTAAATCCACTCTTTTGTCAGTTGTCAGCAGTGCCCGCCCTAAAATTGCGAATTATCATTTCACCACATTAGAGCCAAACTTAGGTGTTATTTCGGTTGGTGAAAGTGAAAGCTTTGTAATGGCCGATATTCCCGGTATTATTGAAGGGGCCAGCGAGGGCGCCGGTTTAGGCCATGAATTTCTCCGCCACATTGAGCGGACAAGATTGCTTTTGCACCTTGTTGATGTGTCCGGTATTGAAGGCAGAAATCCCATTGAAGACTTTGATACGATTTGCGAAGAAATGAAATTATACAATCCGAAGCTGGCTGAAAAACCGCAGATTGTAGTAGCGAATAAAACAGACATCTTAACAGATCCTGATATGTATGAAGCCTTTAAAAAGGAAATTGAAGAACGGGATTTGCTGTTGTTTGAAATCTCGGCAGCTACCGGTCAGGGAACCAGGGAACTGATGGCCTTTGCTTTCGGTTGCTTAAAAGAATTGCCTATTCCGGAGCAGGAGGTTTATGAAGATATTCCTCAGGAGGAAGAAGCTGATACCTTTACCATTGTTCGAGAAGGCGAAGCCTATCGTGTGGAAGGTCGCCGTGCAGAACGAATTGTGGGCAGCACAAACTTCTCTGATTACGAATCTCTGCAATTCTTCCAGCGTTCTTTGCGTGAGTCCGGCATTATTGCTGCCTTAGAGGAGGCCGGCATCAATGAAGGGGATCCGGTGCGCATCTGCGATTTGGAATTTGAGTTTGTGAACTAAGAAAAGAGGCATATTATGCAAACATACAGCATGACGGCTTGCGCCAAAATTAATTTGTCATTATATGTACTAGGGAAGCGTCCCGACGGTTATCATGATATTGAAAGTGTGATGCAAACGGTAGATTTTGGTGATACAGTAACTCTTTCGGCTTTGGAAACACCTGAGATACAGTTGACCACCAATATTTCAGACTTGCCTGTGGATGAAGGGAACATTGCCTGGCGTGCGGCAAAGCTGATGCAGGAAACCTTTGCCCTTTCCTGCGGATTTTCCATTCACATTGAAAAGCGTATTCCCATCGCAGCCGGACTTGCCGGCGGCAGCACCAATGCGGCGGCGGTGATGCATTTAATCAACAAAGCCTGCAATCTTGAGAAAACAGTTGAAGAACTGGCGGCAATAGGTGTGAAGCTGGGGGCGGATGTTCCTTTTTGTCTGTATGGAAAATCTGCCTTGGCAGAAGGTATTGGGGAGCGGTTAACACCGGTAGTTGGGCTTAAAAATTGCTATATTGTGCTGGCGAATCCCGGTGTTCAAGTCAGTACAGGTATGATTTATAAGGCGCTGGATGGAGAAACAAATCCCAAAATCGGTGATAGCAATGCATTGCTCGCAGCACTAAAAGAAAATAATCTGCCAAAAGCATTTCTTCATATGAGCAATATGATGGAGAAGGTGGCGACTGCATACTGTCCTGCAATTTCAGAACTTTTAGTAAAGCTGAAAAAAGCCGGTGCAGACCACGTGATGATGAGTGGCTCCGGGGCCACCTGCTTCGGGATCTTTTTAAAAGAACCTTCTGAGCAGGATGTGAAAACATATCTTGGTGAAGACTTTGTTGCTATTGCGAAGCCCAGTGTATAACAAAAAGGATGTAAAAAAGTTAAACTTTTTTACATCCTTTTTTATTTGGTATAAATAGCTTCGCAACGGTAAATTGGCTGTCCCTGAGAGGAAAAGAGTTTTTCGTATTCTGTCATTACATTGCCTTTAAAATCAGAGTTGTGCAAATCAAAGGTAATATTCCGGAGTTTTAATCCATAATCAGCAAAGGAGTTAAGGGAAAACTCAAACAGCTTCTGGTTATCGGTTTTAAAATGCAGTTCCCCGTTTTCGCAAAGAAGCTTTTCCCATAGCTTTAAATGCTGTTCGTGAGTCAGCCGACGTCTGCGATAACTGTTTTTGTGCCAGGGGTCGCAAAAGTTTATGTAAATCATCTCGCACTTTGATTCGGTTTCAAACTGCCGGAGAATATTTACATCGCCGGCAAACAGTTTAACATTTTTCAATCCTTCGGCCTTGATTTTTTCAGCAGCCAGCAACAAAACATTCATATTTTTTTCAATGGCAAGAAAATTAATCTGCGGGTTTCGTTTTGCCATTTCCAGAATAAAACCGCCTTTACCGCAGCCGATTTCCATACGGAGTGGATTGTTGTTCAGAAAAATGCTTTTGATATCATTGTTAAATTCTGAAATGTCATATAGTATTAAACCAGTACAAGCATCTAACCGCTCATGTAGGTGCTTCTTTTTTCTCATGCGCATATTCTTTCTCCTTTTCGTACAAACACTCATTTTATTATATTACAAATTTTGCGCAAAGTCTACAGTTATCTGCACTTTAGTTTTATAAGAGAACCTGTCGTTTTCTGTCAATATGTGTTTATTTTACCAAAAATTTTTCGGTTTAACATTGGAAAAAAATAAATATAAAGAAAAAATTTTTGACAATAAAATTTTTAGAGAAAAAAATAGGAATGTTTTTTTGCCGTGTTTACATTTCTTTTTAAATTTTATATAATTTAATCAAAAGGGGGATATAAAAATGGATGTTTTAGATTATAAAATTTTAGAAGCTTTAAAAGAGAATGCCAGAGAAAATGCAACCAATATAGGTGCGAAAATTAATCTTTCCACTTCTGCTGTTATCGAAAGAATTAAAAAGCTTGAAAATTCAGGGATTATTGAAAGATATACGACAATTATCAATCAGAATACCATAGGCAGGGACCTTGTGGCGTTTATATATGTTAGTCTTGAGCATCCTAAATATAATGAAGAGTTTATAAGACAGATTAACAATAATGGTTCTGTGGCGGAATGTCACTATATAGCAGGAGATTTCGATTTTATCCTGAAGGTTGTAACTAAGTCGGGAAAAACGCTGGAAGACATTCTGAATTTTGTTAAATCAATTGGTGGGGTGTCTCTTACCCGCACATCGGTTGTCCTTTCCACCAATAAGTATGAAGTTTGCTTACTGCCGGAAAAAAAGGATTTTGTTTCAATGTAATATTTGGGGTTTGGAAATCGGAGGAGTTTTTACACCATGGAGTTCATTAGTCTGGTTATTGAAAAAGTGAATGGCGTTGTTTGGGGTCCTGTTATGCTGACTTTGCTGATAGGAACGGGTTTATTCCTATCGTTTAAAACAGGATTTTTACAGTTTAAAAAGTTTGGTTATATGATGAAAAACACCATATTAGGCGTGTTTTCAAAAAAACAACACGAAAAAGATGGTTCCGGCGTTACACCGTTTCAGGCGGTTGCTACTGCAATGGCAGGTACCATCGGAACAGGCAGTATAGCGGGTTTAGCTACGGCGATTGTTTCAGGCGGACCGGGAGCGGTTTTCTGGATGTGGGTCAGTGCTTTGCTGGGTATGGTAACAAAATATGCCGAGATCATTCTTTCTTTACATTACAGAGAGAAGAATGAACAGGGACAGTGGGTTGGCGGACCGATGTATTATATAAAAAATGGTTTGCATCTGAAGTGGCTTGCTGTTTTATTTGCAGTATTTGCCATGGTAGCATGTCTGGGTACGGGCAATGCAACCCAGTCTAATTCTATAGCTGTTGCCCTTGAAAGCACTGTTGGTGTTAATCCGCTGATTACTGGCATTGTTCTTACGGTTGTTGTTGCAGCCGTAATATTGGGAGGAATGCGCAGAATTGCCTCTGTTAATGAAAAACTGGTGCCGTTTATGGCTGTTTTCTATGTGATATGCTCAATGATAGCATTAGTTATTAATTGTGATAAAATCCCCGCCGCCTTTGCATTGATTTTTAAAGAGGCCTTTAATTTTAAAGCGGCAACAGGTGGTGTGGCAGGCTACGGAATCGTTCTGGCCATGCATTACGGGTTTTCCAGAGGTGTGTTTTCCAACGAAGCAGGGCTTGGCAGTGCACCTATTGCCCATGCGGCATCCAGCACAAAAAATCCTGTTCATCAAGGACTTTGGGGTATGTTTGAGGTGTTTTTTACAACGCTCATAATCTGTACCATTTCTGCATCGGTTATTTTAACAACGGGATTGTGGAGTACAGGAGAGTTTCAGGGTGCGGCCTTGAGCATTGTATCCTTCAACACAATTATCCCTGGTGTCGGTGGTTTTGTTGTGACGGTATCTACCATCTTCTTTGCCTTGTCTACGATTCTCGGTTGGGCTTATTATGGTGAAGTGTGTATGGAATTTTTGTCAGATAAGTCTGAAAAGGCAGTGCTTGTTTACAGATGCATTTATGTGGTGTTCGTCTTCATTGGCACAATCGGCAGTCTTGATTTAATATGGAGTATATCCGAGGCAATGAACGGCCTGATGGCTATTCCTAACTTGATTGGCATTATTGGATTATGTAAGGTGGTCGCTTCAATATCAAAGGAATATTTTACACAGATAAGAAAATAGAATATAAATGGCGATTTTTCGAAAGAAAGATTGCCATTTTTTTATGAAAGTGGTATAATGATTTCATCGAAGATGAAATCAATGAATTGCCCTTGGCATGAATTGAAATCAACGATTTCATGAATTGCAGCTTGCGGTGCATTAAAGGCAATTCAATTTATGTTGCGATAGCAACAATTCATGGATAAAATCCAATTCATGACAACGGAGTTGTCAATTCATTACAATAGAGGCATCCAAATTGTTCACTGATTTTAAACTTTGATATACAAGGGACAAAAAGCCTTCCCCTTGAGGGGAAGGTGGGTTGCGAAGCAACTCGGATGAGGTGGAAATGAATACAACAAACAACTCGAAATTAATAGGTAATGCAAAAACTTTAAGAAAGAATATGACAAGAGAAGAAAGACATCTTTGGTATGACTTTTTGAAAAATTTACCTGTAACCGTAAATAGACAAAAGGTTATTGGTAACTACATTGTTGACTTCTATATTGCCGCAGCAAAACTTGTTATTGAGCTTGATGGTTCACAACATTATGAAGAAAAAGGCGTTGAGAATGATGCGAAAAGAGATGCTTTCTTAAATGGTTTAAGAATTAAAGTGTTAAGATATTCCAATCTTGATGTTAATCAAAGATTTGAGAGTGTTTGTGAGGATATACTGAATGAAATTAACACCTCATCAGTCACTTCGTGACAGCTTCCCCTCAAGGGGAAGCCTTTAGGAAGGCATTTAATCGTATGAATTTATCGGCGGTTTTGAAAACCGCCGATAAAAAAGTGCCGATAAACCACTAAATTTTTTTGTCCCTAACTTGACAAAATCCTATAAAGATTGTCGAAAGTTGGCGAAAAACAACCAGTTTTGTGCAAAATGTACGATTTACTTAAGGGGGAAGAATTTTATGTGTGAAAAGACGGTTTTAATTATATTTTTTGTTTTAATCTTTGTACCGTTGTTTGTCATGGTTTTGTATACATGGCATAATAAAAAACAAAATTATAACATAAAAGCAATATCCGATGAATTAAAAAAAATTGATGTTTTACGGACAAATGAAACTATTATCGATATAGCAATTTCTAGTATAAATCGTGTAAATGGATGGAATAGTCTATCAGCATTTTATGCAGGTATGTATTATTGTTTTAATTTATGGGGATTTTTATTTGCTGTATTTAGTTTGATATGTGCAGTAGATACTTTTTCTGTTGGGAATTCCTCAGCACAAATTTGGACTGCGATCAGTGCGACAATAACATCAATAACTATGTGTGTACAGTTGTTCTTGAGAATGGATAGAAAATGGAGAACATTTGCTCGTAAACATTATAAAGCGCGCATAATCACTAATGATTTTCTGTGCCGAATAAGAAGAATAAGGTGTCCTATAGCATTAATAAGACAATATTCGAATAAGATAGTTGAATTAGAAATGTCACTGCGAGATGATGAACTTCTTTAAGATGATTTGTTTCATAGTTTTTAGTCCTAACTAAACACTAATTATCATTAAAAAACATTAGCATCCAGATTATACAGTCTTTATAGTAAGATTGTCGAATATTGTCGAAAGGAGTTTTAAAGTTGATTCTTAAGATTAAAAAGTCTTTATCTTTGATAGATTATAGACTTATAATCTCTTTGATGCTTATACAATTAGTTCCAACCTTATATACAACTTTAAGGATTTTCTTTTTAGGTCAACTACCGGGCGAGTATTCATTTTCTATAGCAGGACAGCTTACCTGGATAAATTTACTGTATGAAATTATAAACGAATCAATAATACTGCCGCTTTATTATTTTATTGGTAAAGCATCAAATAACAAAAAAGAACTTGGCAATTGTCTTAAAAGTGGTCTCTTAGTCACATTTTTAATATATGTGGTATTAGCACTGCTGATTATGTTATTTATAAAACCCATGCTTATGATTATGTCTGTTAACAAAGATATTTTAGCAGAATCAGCAACATATATACGGATAGAAAGTATAGCCTTAATATTTTCAGTTGTTTCAAGTTTTGTTCTTGTAGTATTGATTACATTAAATAAAGTAAAATTTATGTATATATTGACGGGAATACGGTTGATTTTGTGTACAATGATTGATACGCTTTTAGTATCATCTCTTCCTTGTTCCTTAAAACTAGGCGTTAATGGAATCGCAATAACAAATATCATTGCAAACGGAGTAATGTTTGTTATAAGCTTGACTTTGCTTAATAAAGAAGAAGGATTCCTTTTTACAAAGCAGAAACTTTCGTTTTCGTGGATGAAAGAACTTTGGAATGTTGGTGTAATTTCAGGGATTGAATCTTTTGTGAGAAATTTTGCTTATATAGTAATGATTTCACGAATGGTAAATGTTGTGAAAGAACAAGGTACATATTGGGTTGCAAACAACTTTATTTGGGGATGGTTGCTTTTGCCCATAACACAACTAGGTGAATATATAAAAAAGGATGTTGCAACTGACCGTTATGCTATTAAGAATAAAACATTAGGATATTTTGCGATAACAACGGTTGTTTGTTCATTGTGGTTCGTGTCTATACCGTTGTGGAAACCTTTTATGACCAATATACTTTTATTCAAAGATGTAGATAAACTATTTAATCTTGTTATAATTTTAGTTGGTTTTTATGTGTTGTATGCGTTTCAAAATGTTTTTGATGCGACTTTTTACGGCTTGGGAAAAACAAGATATATGCTTTTTGAATCGGTTATAACGAATACATTGTATTATGGAACAGCATTTTTATTATATATTACAAAAATATGGGTTCCAACCCTTACGGGAATAGCTATGATGTTTGGAATCGGAATGGCGTTTGACAGTTTGGTATCACTTGGTGCATACAAATACTTGTTAAAGAAAAATAAAATTTGTTTTTAGTTTAATCTTAACACGAACCATGCAAAAAAAGACTGGCATCCAGATTATACAGTCTTTATATAATTAATTTATAAAACATCATGAGGTGATCTTATGCATTTCTTATTACAGGGACTCAGTATCGTATCTATGCTTGCAGTGATTGTGATTGTAATGTGGCGTGTGCTTGCCGGCAGTGGGGTTTCTTTAACGAAGAAACTGCCGGAAGTAAGCAGAATAGCTGCAGAACCGCCCAAAGCCAAGACCAGCGCACAGATTTTTGGCTATGCAATGCTGTTTCGCATTTTTGTTCTGGCGGTAAGCTTTATCATTTATTGCCTGTTTCTTGATCAGGATAACCGGTTTCAGTGGGGAGAGATGCTTGACAATTGGCTGAAATGGGACGCGAATAACTACATAAGAATCAGCGAAGGCTACACTTCTTATGTAGAACAAGGAGAGTACCCAACGATTGTGTTCTTTCCATTGTATCCATATTTGCTGAAAGTTGTACGTTTTCTTATTCCAAATCCTCTGGCGGCAGGTTTAGCGCTTTCGGCGGTTTTGTCGTCCTTCGCCTGTGTTTATCTTTATAAACTTGTGTGCCTGGATTATAGCAGAACCACGGCAAAAATAACGGTTCTTTTAATGAGCCTGTTTCCCTTTAGCTTTTTTAATAGTGCGGTGATGAGCGAAAGCGCCTTTTTATTAACGACCGTTATGGCGCTGTATTATGCTCGTAAAAACCAATGGTGGCAGGCAGGTGTTTGTGGTTTTTTTGCAACGCTTTCCCGTTCTCTGGGTGTGTTCCTGGTTTTTCCGTTATTTGTTCATTTAATTGAAGAGAACAAGTTTCTGGGCAATCTCAAGGATAAAAAGGTTTGGATTAAGACAATCAAAGAAGGGGCATGGTTATTGCTTTTGCCTCTCGCTATACTTGTGTATCTGTACATTAATTATAATATTGCAGGCGATCCGTTCTACTTCCTGGAGATGGAGGAAAAGTTCTGGTCTCAGGTCAGCCAACCGTTCTTTAAAACAGTTACCACATTTTGGGACGTTCTCACTCAGGGACACTATGCAACGATGCTGCTGGTGGCATCATTCCTGCCCGGCTTTGTTTTGCTGATTAGTTCTTATGCGATTCTGCTTTGGGGGGCAACCCGGCATAAAACTATGTATGTTGTCTGGTTTACGGTTTGCCTGATTGTGAACTCCACCATGTCGTGGCCGTTGAGCTTTTGCCGTTATATGTCAACGGTGGTTCCGCTTTATATGATACTTGCAGATGAATGCGAAAAACACGAAAAGCTCCGGTTGGGCCTTTTGATGAGCTGGAGCATTCTGTTTGGAGTGTATTTTACCGGATATCTGCTTTCAAGACAAATTATGTAGAGAAAAGAAGATGTTGAGAAAAAGGTAGGTATATACAATATAAAGGATGAATAAAGTCAGGAGTGATAACAATGAAAAAAATGATGTCCTTGGTTATGAGTTTGTTACTGTTGTGTGCTTGCGTTTTATCCGGATGTAACAGCGGCGGAGAAGAGCACACCTTTGTTAAATTAACATTGGATAGCGGCGAGATTGTTATTGAAACCTATCCCGAAATTGCACCGGCAAGCGTGAAACTGTTTTTAGATTGCGTGAAATCCGGTTACTATGACGGCAAGGTGTTCCATCGCAGTATTCCCGGTCTGGTGCAGGGCGGTTCGGCTGACGGTTTTGGCGTTGGCGGCTCAGGGACAAGTATTAAGGGTGAATTTACAGAAAACGGCTTTGAAAACAATTTGAAGCACGAACGGGGCGTTTTATCTATGGCGCGAACCGATGATCCCAATTCTGCCAGTGGCCAGTTCTTTATTATGGTAGAGGCCGTGCCTTATTTAGACGGTAAATATGCGACCTTTGCCAAAGTGGTTGAGGGCATAGAGGTGGCTGACGAAATGGCTAAGTTGCCTACCCGTGGGATGAACCATGATGAAATTATTAAAAAACCGGTTATTCAAAAAGCTGAGATTTTAAAGGATTATACACCGGAGCCGGCAACAGAGTAAGTAAAAATATATAAAGAAACAAGAAAAATATACCGTTTTTATGTGATTAAGAGAAAATTTTAAAAAAATACAAAATAATACTTGCATATTTTATTACAATATTGTAAAATAGATATGATAAAATTATAACAATAATTTAGGAGGTTTTTATACTATGGCAGTAAAAGTAGGTATTAACGGTTTCGGTCGTATCGGTCGTCTGGCTTTCAGACAGATGTTCGGTGCAGAAGGTTATGAGGTTGTTGCAATCAACGACTTAACCAGCCCCAAAATGCTGGCTCACTTATTAAAGTATGATTCCGCTCAGGGTAAATATGCTCTGGCAGACACCGTTTCCGCTGGTGATGATTCCATCACAGTTGACGGTAAGACCATCAAAATTTATGCAGAAAAAGACGCTGTAAACATCCCCTGGGGTGAATTAGGCGTTGATGTAGTTCTGGAATGTACCGGTTTCTACACTTCTAAAGAAAAGGCTTCTGCTCACATCACAGCAGGTGCTAAGAAGGTTGTTATCTCTGCTCCTGCAGGTAACGATCTGCCCACCGTTGTTTTCAACGTTAACCATGACATTTTAACTAAGGAAGACAAAGTTATCTCTGCTGCTTCCTGCACAACCAACTGTCTGGCTCCCATGGCTAAGGCTCTGAATGACTACATGCCCGTTGAAAGCGGTATCATGTCCACCATTCACGCTTACACCGGCGACCAGATGATCTTAGACGGTCCTCAGAGAAAGGGTGACCTGAGAAGATCCAGAGCAGGTGCTGTTAACATCGTTCCTAACTCCACCGGTGCTGCTAAAGCAATCGGTCTGGTTATCCCCGAACTGAACGGCAAGCTCATCGGCTCCGCTCAGCGTGTTCCTACCCCCACCGGCTCCACCACAATTCTGGTTGCAGTTGTTAAGGGTCAGGCTACTGTTGAAGGCATCAACGCTGCTATGAAGGCTGCTGCTAATGAATCCTTCGCTTACAATGAAGACGAAATCGTTTCTTCCGATATCGTAGGCAGCAAGTTTGGTTCCATCTTTGATGCTACTCAGACAATGGTTACCAATATGGATAATGGTTATTCTCAGGTTCAGGTTGTTTCCTGGTATGACAATGAGAATTCTTACACCAGCCAGATGGTAAGAACCATTAAGTACTTCGCTGAATTAGGCTAAGAATTAACGTAAGTTAAGCAAAGACCGCTTGAAATGTTTCAAGCGGTCTTTTTTGCATATTAAAAGGTCTGTGGCATTGCCACAGACCTTTTAATCATATGTAGTTATGTTATTCAGCTGCTTCGCCTTTTTGTTTTAATAAATCACGGATTTCAGTCAGCAGTTCTTCCTGAGTGGGAGCCTTGGGTTCTTCGGGAGCGGCTTCTTCTACAATTTCTTCTTTTTTCTTTGCAATGTCTTTTGCCTTGTTGATCAGTTTGATAAACAGAAAAATGGAGAAGGCAATGATTAAAAAGTCAATCACATTCTGTATAAAGTTACCATATAAAATGGCGGCTTCCGGCTTAATAACCTTACCGGCTTCATCTAAAGCAGCAGGACTTAACACCCATTTTAAAGTCTTAAAATCCATACCGGCTGTTAAAAAGCCGAAGAACGGCATAATCAGATCATTTACCACGGAAGTGACGATTTTACCAAACGCACCACCGATGATAACACCGACAGCCATGTCAATGACGTTGCCTTTGATAGCAAACTCCTTAAATTCCTTAAACATCTGTTTCTCTCCTTATTAAATTATTTAAATATTTCACACACAACATCTTTCATATCCGAGAGTGTTGATGTGCTGAAAGCTTTTGCTTTAGCAGCGGCAGAGTGGGGAATACCTTTTAAGTACCAGGCGATGTGTTTTCTGGCTTCCAATATTCCCAAATGCTCCCCTTTATATTGCACCAAAAGGTCTAAGTGGCGGAAAATGGTTTCCTGCTTATCCCTGGTTGACGGTTCAGCATATGAACCGATTTCTAAATACTCCTGAATCTGACGGAACAAGAAAGGGTTTCCTAAAACCCCACGGCCAATCATCACGCTGTCGCAACCTGTTTCTTCGTACATGGCACGAACATCTTCGGGGCAGGTAATGTCCCCATTTCCGATTACAGGAATAGAAACGGCTTGTTTAACGGCCTTAATGGCCTGCCAATTCGCTTTTCCGCTGTATTGCTGCTCCCGGGTACGGCCGTGAAGTGTTACAGCGGCAGCACCTGCTGCTTCTACAGCTTTGGCAAGTTCCACGCAGTTAATGGTCTTATTATCCCAGCCGGTGCGGAATTTCACGCTGACGGGCACAGAAACGGCATTGACAACAGAACGGACAACGGCTTCGGCTTTTTTTATATCGCGCCCTAACGCAGCGCCATCGCCGTTAGAAACAATTTTAGGAGTGGGGCAACCCATATTAATATCAATGGCCTTGGCGCCCTGTTCTTCCACATATTGTGCAGAGCGGGCCATAATCTCCGGTTCGTTGCCAAAAATCTGAACAATAAGCGGGGACTCATCCGGATGAGTTTCCAACAGCTTATTTGTTTTTTTATCTTTATATTCAATCCCCTTAGAGCTGATCATTTCAGAAACGGTCAGATCAGCGCCAAAGGCTTTGCAGATGAGCCGAAAAGGCAAATCTGTCACGCCGGCCATAGGGGCGAGAATAATCTGCTTGCGATAATTCAAGTGAATTTCTCCTTAAAGGATATAATATATGTAACAGTATATCATACATGCAAGCCGCCAATCGGCTTGCTACACACCGATACAATAAACACATTGGAACGAAAGCCGTTTAGGCTTTCGAACAAATATTTGTGTTTATTATATCATAAAAAGTAAAAAAGAAAAAGATTTTTGTAAAAATTTTTTTGTTTTTTTGTTGAATATCCTTTAGGGTTGTCGTATAATAGTATATAATACTCCGGTTTTATTCGAAAGGAATGAGCTTATGTTAGAAAAACTGAATTTAACCATGTTGGTGGATTTCTATGAGTTTACAATGGCCAATGGTTATTTTGTAGAAGGTTTTGAAAATAGAATTGCTTATTTTGATATGTTCTTCCGCAAGGTTCCTGATGACGGTGGCTTTGCCATTATGGTTGGTCTGGAACAGTTGATTGAATATATTAAAAACTTAAAGTTTGATGATGAAGACATTGCATATCTTCGCAGCAAAGGTATTTTTGACGAAGGATTTTTGAATTACCTCAAAAACTTTGAGTTCTCCTGCGATGTCTGGAGTATTCCGGAGGGTACGCCCATTTTCCCTATGGAGCCCATTGTCACCGTGCGAGGCCCTATTATTGAAGCGCAGTTTATTGAAACGATGCTTCTTCTGACCATCAATCATCAGTCGCTGATTGCCACCAAAGCTAACCGTATTGTCCGTGCGGCAGATGGCCGGAATGTTATGGAATTCGGTTCTCGCCGTGCTCAGGGCTATCATGGTGCAATTTTTGGTGCAAGAGCGGCCTACATTGCCGGATGCGGCGGAACAGCCTGTGCTATTTCAGACAGAAACTATGGTATTCCGGCGCTGGGAACTATGGCCCATAGCTGGGTACAGCTTTTTGACTCTGAATATGAAGCCTTTCGTTCCTATGCAGAGATTTATCCCCAAAATTGTATTTTGCTGGTGGATACTTATAATGTGTTAAAGTCCGGTATTCCCAATGCTATCCGTGTATTTAATGAAGTCATTGTGCCGAAGGGGTTTCGCCCCAAGGGCATCCGCATTGATAGCGGTGATATTACCTACTTATCTAAAAAAGCGAGAAAAATGCTGGATGATGCCGGTTTTTCTGATTGTACCATTACAGCTTCTAACTCTCTGGATGAATACATTATCCGCGACACTCTGATGCAGGGCGCACAGATTGATATGTACGGCGTAGGCGAGCGTCTCATAACCTCTCGTTCAGAACCGGTGTTTGGTGGTGTGTACAAGCTGGCGGCGGTAGAAAAGGACGGAGAGATTATTCCTAAAATTAAAATCAGTGAAAACACAGCCAAAATCACCAACCCCGGCTTCAAGCAGGTGCACCGTTTATATTCCAATGAAACAGGGGAGGCGATAGCGGATGTTTTAACCTTGTTTGACGAGGAGATTGATGACACTAAGCCCTATGAACTGTTTGATCCTGAGCATACTTGGAAGCGGAAGAGAATCAACAACTTCACATCAAAGAAACTGTTGATCAAAATATTTGATAAGGGCAAGTGCGTATATGAAAGCCCCAATGTGCACGAAATTAAAACATATTGTGCCCAGCAGGTCGAAAAACTGTGGGAAGAGGTAAAACGTTTTGAAAATCCGCACCGCTATTATGTGGATTTATCCCCTAAACTGTGGGATTTGAAGGAGTCTTTGCTGGAAAAATACTCAATTGATTGATACACAATATATTGGGTATAAAATTTTTTAACACAACATATTGACACAATATTTAGTTTGTGATATAATAGACTTCACCAGCTGGTAAAAGCCGGCTTTTGGTGGAGTCTTTTCATTTTGCAGTTCGTTATCCAAAGCAGGATAACAGCCATACTACATATAGACTTTATTAACGACGATGAATAGAAAAGTTACAGAAAGGAAAGGGATTTGAAAATGTTTGAAAGTATTGTAAAGCGCGACGGCCGCGTTGTTCCATTTAATGCCGTAAAAATTACTGATGCTCTGTTTGCAGCCATTAAGGCCAGTGGCAGTGACGATTATGTAGCAGCTCTCCGTTTGACTGCACAGGTGGTTGACCATCTGGAGAAGCAGGGTCTTACCGGTTCGCCCAGTGTAGAACAGATTCAGGATGCTGCAGAGCAGGTGCTCATTGAAAATGGTTTCACCGAAGCAGCTAAGCGTTACATTCTGTACCGCGCTGACAGAAACCGTTCTCGTGAAATGAACACCAGATTGATGCAGATTTACGAAGGTTTAACCTTTAAAGATGCAAAAGATAACGATATTAAGCGTGAAAATGCTAATATCGATGGTGACACCGCTATGGGTACCATGCTGAAATATGGTTCTGAAGGTGCTAAGCAGTTCAATAAAATGCTGGTGTTAAATCCCAAGCATTCTGCTGCACACGACAATGGTGATATCCATATTCACGATCTGGACTTTTTAACGTTAACCACAACCTGCTGTCAGATTGATATTGAAAAGCTGTTTGCAGGTGGCTTTTCTACCGGTCATGGTTTTTTAAGAGAACCCCAGAGCATTGCCAGCTATTCATCACTTGCTTGTATTGCTATTCAGTCTAATCAGAACGACCAGCATGGTGGCCAGAGTATTCCGAATTTTGATTATGCTATGGCAGGTGGCGTTAAAAAGAGCTATGTGCGCAAATACAGAGAAAATCTGGCTAAAGCCTTAGAACTGTTAGGCGGCATTGCAGATGCAGATGAAAAAGCCAAGGAAATTGTGGCTTCCATTAAAGAAGAAAAAGGCTTAGTACCCGTGCTCGATGACAACAACGGCTACCACGAAGCAGAAAAGGCTATTTTAGAAACAATGCTGCCGGCTGATGTGGTTGAAAAGGTACACGCATTTACCAAGGATAAGGCGGTAAAAGAAACCGACCGTGAAACCTTCCAGGCAATGGAAGCCTTTATTCATAACTTAAACACCATGCACTCCCGTGCCGGTGCACAGATTCCCTTCAGCTCCATTAACTATGGTACTGATACCTCCAGCGAAGGCCGTATGGTTATGAAGAACCTGCTGCTGGCTCACGAAGCTGGTTTGGGTAATGGCGAAACACCTATTTTCCCTATTCATATTTTCAAGGTTAAGGATGGCGTTAACTACAACGAAACAGATGTGAACTACGATTTGTTCCAGCTGGCTTGCCGTGTTTCGGCTAAGCGTTTGTTCCCCAACTTCTCCTTTATTGATGCACCTTTCAACCTGATGTATTATAAAGAAGGCAATCCCCACACAGAAGTTGCTTACATGGGTTGCCGTACCCGTGTGGTTGCCAACGAATATGATAAGACAAGAGAAATCGTTACATCCCGTGGTAACTTAAGCTTCACCTCTATTAACCTGCCCCGTTTGGGTATTGAGGCAGATGGTGATGTGAATAAGTTCTTTAATGCTTTAGATGATCGTGTGGATATGGTTATTGAACAGCTGTTAGAGCGCTTTGAAATCCAGGCTTCTAAGAAAGTGAAGAACTTCCCCTTCTTAATGGGACAGGGCATCTGGCTGGATTCTGAAAAATTGGGTCCCGATGATGAAATCCGTGAGGTTATCAAACACGGTTCTCTCTCAGTTGGCTTCATTGGCTTGGCAGAATGCTTGAAGGCGTTAATCGGTCAGCATCACGGTGAAAGTAAAGAAGCACAGGAACTGGGTCTGAAAATTGTTCAGTTCATCCGTAATAAGACAGACCTGGCTTGCCGCAAATACGGTTTGAACTTTACCTGTCTGGCTACGCCTGCTGAAGGTCTTTCCGGCAGATTTATCAAAATTGATAAAGCTAAATACGGTGAAAGACCGGGTATTACCGATCGTGAATATTACACCAACTCCTTCCATGTGCCTGTTTATTTCCCCATTACCGCACAGGAAAAAATCAAGTTGGAAGCACCTTACCATGCATTTACCAATGCCGGTCACATCAGCTATGTTGAGGTTGACGGTGATCCTTCCAAGAACCTGGATGCGTTCATCAGCATCATCCGTGCTATGAAGGAAGCAGGTATTGGTTATGGTTCCATCAACCATCCTATTGACCGTGACCCCATCTGCGGTTACAACGGTATTATTGATAATGAGTGTCCTAAGTGTGGTCGTCACGAGGACGAAGGCGATATCGGTTTTGAACGTATCCGTCGTATCACCGGTTACTTGGTAGGTACGCTGGATCGCTTCAACAACGCAAAACGTGCCGAGGTTGAAGACCGCGTAAAACACACCGGCGGCAACATGGAAACACTCTAAACTGCATATTACACCCTGTAAAGAAGGTTGAACGAATGAACATTCAATTAGCGGGTATCGCTCGGGAATCCATTGTGGACGGACCGGGACTTCGGTACACGGTATTTGTACAGGGCTGCCCTCATGGGTGTCCGGGATGTCATAATCCCGGCACCCATGATTTTTCGGGTGGCAAAACATATGAAATCGAAACGCTTATCAAGGACATAAAAGAGCAAAAGTTGATATCCGGCCTTACCTTTTCCGGTGGCGAGCCCTTTTGTCAGGCAAAAGAGCTGTGCGCTGTGTGGGATGGGGTGAGGAATGAAAAACTGAACTTAATTGTATATACCGGTTACACCTTCGAAAAACTGCTACAGGAAAATAATCCGGAAAAAATAGCGCTGTTGCAACGAGCTGCCTACTTAATTGACGGTCCCTTTGTGCTCTCGCAACGGGATTTAACCTTGCCGTTCCGCGGCAGTAAAAATCAGCGGATTTTAGATGTTCAGGCATCGCTGACAAAAGGAGAAGCGGTAGAGATTGAGTTCTGAGGAGGTAAACAGATGCGAGCGTTAATCACGGGTGCCAGTTCCGGCATCGGTCGGGATATGGCACGGATTTTATCGGAAAAGGGCTATGATCTTGTGTTGGTGGCCCGGCGGAAAGAACGGTTGGAAGAACTGAAAAACGAGCTCTCCGGAGACGTAGAGATTCTGCCTTTTGATTTGTGCGATGAAGCCTCCTGCTATGCCCTTTATGAGCAGGCAAAGAATATTGATGTACTGATTAATAATGCCGGTTTTGGTGTGTTTGGTGATTTTTTAGAGACGGATTTACAGCAGGAAATCAATATGCTTCATGTGAATGCACGTGCTATGCACATTCTGATGAAGCTGTACCTTAAGGATTTTGTGGAGCGTGATTCAGGCTATATTTTAAATGTTGCCTCCGCCGCCGGATTTATGCCCGGCGGACCTCTGCTGGACGGCTATTATGCCACAAAGGCATACATTTTAAATCTGAGCCGTTCTGTGGCGAAGGGGCTGAAAAAAAGAAAAAGTAAGGTCGTAGTTTCAGCTCTGTGCCCCGGTCCGGTACAAACGGAGTTTGAAGCGGTGGCCGGTGTGGATTTTGCATCTGTTGGTTTAAAAAGTGAAACCGTTGCCCGGTATGCTTTAAAAAAACTGTTTTGTGGTCAAAGAGTCATTGTGCCCGGAGTGATTTTTAAAATCGGCCGGGTTTTGGCGAAATTTTTGCCAGACAACTGGCTGCTGTCGGCGGCTTATGTGATTCAGGCACCGCGTAAACGAGCACAGGAAAGGGGACGCGACAATGAACGCTAAAGAAGAATTTATTGAGATTTATAAACAAAAGATTCACCGTGAGGGAGCCGATAAGCTACTGGATTATCTTTGCTCTGCCGGGAGCGACTTTTTCACGGCACCGGCCAGCACTCGTTTTCACGGTTCTTATGCCGGTGGGTTAGTGGAGCACAGCTTGAATGTGTATGAATGTTTAAAGGCCTATTTAGAGCGCGAGAGAGTGCAGGATTTATATGGTCTTGCGGCGGACGAAGAAACTGTTGCCATCGTGTCCTTGCTCCACGACGTTTGCAAGATAAACTGCTATCACGAAAGTACCAGAAATGTGAAGGATAAGGATGGTCGCTGGATTCAGGTGCCCTATTATGAATTTGAAGATAACCTGCCTTACGGTCATGGTGAAAAATCAGTGTATATCATCACCGGTTTTATGCGTCTGACGAGAGAGGAAGCCTTTGCCATCCGCTATCATATGGGTTTTGCCGAGGATGAAAACAAGCGGAATGTGGGCAAGAGCTTTGAACTGTATCCCTTAGGATTTGCTTTACATATGGCCGATATGGAAGCTACTTATTTTTTAGAAAAAGAATAAAAATCTTCGAGAAAAAGAAAAAACCGTACACGAAAGTGTACGGTTTTTTGGAGCGGGAAACGAGATTCGAACTCGCAACGTTCACCTTGGGAAGGTGACGCTCTACCGTTGAGCCATTCCCGCCTGAATAAGGATATTGTATCATAGCTGCTCTTTTTTGTCAACTAAAGGCCTTAGAAAAAACCCAAATGGCTCAAAGCGAAAATCCAGATAAACAGAGTGAAAAGGCAAAGTGCAGAAGTCATAACCACTAAATGCCCAGCCAAAGTATCGTCTCCTCCCATCTGCTGCGTCATCGCAAAGGAAGAAATGGCAACTGGTGTGCCGAAGACAATTAAAAGACAAGCCAGGCTTTCCCCTCTGAAGCCTAAGAAAATAGCGGCAGTTACGGCTAATAACGGCACAATAACCAAACGAAGGCTCACAGAAAAAACTATTTCACGAACATATCCCTTCATACTGGAAAAGGTGAAGCTGGCACCTAAAACAAAGATGGACAAGGGGCTGGCAACACCACTGATATCCTTAACGGATTTCTCAATCACAGCGGGCAATTTAATGCCAGTTAATAAAAAGAACATACCAAATGCGCAACCGATGATAAGGGGGTTTTTAATAATCCCCAGGAGCATTTTCCCAATATTTGCCCGACCGCCACGAAATTTTTCCAAGGTGATAACGGCCAGAACATTAAATACAGGTACAACGATTGCCACCATTAATGAGGATAAACCGGTTTCGGTTCCCTGACAGATATAGCTAACCAGCGGAACGCCTAAAATGGCGTAATTAGACCGAAAGACAGCTTGTAACAGTACACCGCGTTTGCGGTCATCTTTTGAAAATAGCAAAATAACCGGATAAGCCAAAGCATAAATGCAGAGAACAGCAATCAGAATAAAGCCTATTATCTTTGTATCGAAAACCGACAGATTTTCTGTTTTGTAAATGTTGTAAAACAGAAGAACCGGCAAAAAGATAGTGAACACCAATTTGTTCATACTGTCAAAGGTTTTTTTGTCGGCCATTTTCAAGTTTTTAACGATATAGCCCAATGCCAGCAGAATGAAAATCGGGGCCACAGCGTTAAAAGAGAGTTGTAAACTTTGCATCTTAAACACGTTCCTTATTTTGTAGTACTTAATATGCTATTTTATCATATTTTCGGTGATAAATCAAGTGTTCAAACCGTAATAAGGTAGCACATTGACAATCAGAGAATACAATGATATAATTAAACACACAAACGGATAGTTGATTCTTTAATTTGCGTTATGAAAAGAAAGAAGGTTTTATAATGAAACTTTTAGTGTGGGCCTGGTTCGTTTTTGCTTTTTATGTTATATTCTCGACAATTAACAATAAGTATAAGGAAAAGCAATTATATGGTGCAATGATTGCAAACCCCAACGACCAAAGCGTACTTTATTATATAGAAGCATTTAAAAAAGTGCATAACATTTTTGCCCTGCTTTTTAACTTGTATTTCAGATCTCAGCATGCAAGTGATATGATGAGGCAGGCACAAGGCTATGATATCATAAAAGAATGTCCTTCGGTTTCTCAGGAAGTAAAAGAGCAGTTGAGAATTGTGTTTCTTTCCAACGGCGTTCAAATTAGTTAACAAAAAAAATCAACCGGTTTTCCGGTTGATTTTTTTTGTGGCGGAGAAGGAGAGATTTGAACTCTCGCGCCGGTTTCCCGACCTACACCCTTAGCAGGGGCGCCTCTTCGGCCAACTTGAGTACTTCTCCGAATTTATAAAACTTATATTAAGTTGTTATTGAAAATGGCGGAGAGGGTGAGATTCGAACTCACGGTGCTCTCGCATCACTGGTTTTCAAGACCAGCTCCTTAAACCGCTCGGACACCTCTCCAATTCCTTGCGACTTATATAGTATACCAAGAATTTAACCATTTGTCAAGGTCTTTTTTACAATCTGGTATAAAAATTTAAGCGCAAGAATATGTCACAAAATAATCATCGCATCGCCAAAGCTGAAAAAACGATATTCTTTTTGAACAGCCTCTTCATAGGCCTTTAAAATCAACTCACGACCGGCTAAAGCGCTGACTAGCATCACAAGTGTAGATTTTGGGAGATGGAAATTAGTAATCAGTACATCAGTCTGCTTGAATTTGTAGCCGGGATAAATGAAAATACTGGTTTCACCGGTACCTGCATGCATGATACCCTCATCATCAGACAGGGTTTCCACCACGCGGGTAGCTGTGGTGCCCACACAGATGATCCGGCCACCGTTTTTCTTGGTGTTGTTAATTAAAGCGGCAGTTTCTTCGTCTACATGGTAAACCTCAGAATGCATGGTGTGTTCTTCAATAGTTTCAGCCTTCACGGGGCGGAAGGTGCCCAGACCAACGTGAAGGGTGACATAAGCAATGTTTACGCCCTTTTCCTGTAGAGATGCCAAAAGCTCCTTTGTAAAGTGCAGGCCGGCTGTTGGTGCAGCAGCAGAGCCTTCCACTTTGGAATATACGGTCTGATACCGCTCTGGATCCTGCAGTTTTTCCTTGATATAAGGCGGCAGAGGCATTTCGCCTAACGACAGTAAAATCTCGTTAAAAATGCCTTCGTAGTGGAATTTGACCAAACGGTTTCCGTCGTCCTTTACCTTAATGATTTCGGCAACCAGTTGTCCGTCGCCGAACACGATGCGGTCACCTAATCGGCATTTCTTGCCGGGGCGGACCAGAGTTTCCCGAACATCATCTTCCATCTGGCGCAACAGCAAAAGTTCAGCGGCACCGCCGGAGGTTTCCCTATGCCCCAATAAACGGGCAGGGATTACACGGGTGTTGTTTAAAACTAAGCAATCACCTGGTTTGATATAGTTTGAAATATCACTAAAATGCCGATGCTCTAAAGCACCGGCATTTTTGTCTACAACCAAAAGCCTTGAAGCTGTACGCTCAGTAAGGGGAGTTTGAGCAATCAGCTCTTCGGGTAAATGGTAATCAAAATCATTAATGTTCATTGTTTATCACTCTTCTATCTTAGTGTGCTGTTTGTTGATGTCATCATCTTCATCAACATTATCGTACACATCGTAATCGTGCCATATTCGTTCTAAAGTTTCAAAATTCTGGCGCAATTCATCATAGTTTCTGGCGGCTAATGCCACAATCAGAGCGTTGATGACTGAGAGGGGAGCGACTAAGGAATCCACAAAGGATTCCATATCACTCCGAGCCAGCAAGGAGTAATCAGCATTAGCTTTAATGGGAGAAAGAGCCCCATCCGTAATGCCGATAACGGTGATACCTTTGGATTTGGCATAACGCAGAGCGTTGATGGTACGTTTGGAATAGCGGGGAAAGCTGATGCCAATAACAACAACATCTTCGTTGATGCGGTACAGCTGCTCAAAAACCTCGCTGGCACTCACGCTGTTTATAACGGTCACATTATTAAAAATCAAATTCAGATAATGGCCCAACAGGCCGGCCAAGTAGGATGCGGAACGCAAGCCAATGATATAGATTCGTTTAGCACGGTCAATTACATCCACAATTTTTTTAAATTCCTCTTGGTCTAAAGCAGACAAGGTGGTACGGATTTTATCAATGTCTGAATTTAAAACCCCAGACAAAATATTTTCTGCATTTAAACGGCCGTAGGTAAGTTCCATGCGTTGCGTGCTTGTCAGTTTGGATTTGGCATATTCCCAAACAGCATGTTGAAAGTTTTGATATTTTTTGTAACCCATTTCAGCAGAGAAGCGAACAACAGTAGCTTCACTAACACCGGTTACATGGCTGAGCTGCTCCACATTCATATATGCTGCTTTATCAAAATGCTCAAGCACAAAGCGGGCAATAGCTTTGTGGCCTTTGCTCAGAGTATCAAAACGTTCTGTTATAACACTGATGATATTCTGGTTCATAATGCACCTTTTTAACGGAACAGTTCACTCATAGAAATGTCGCCGTAAATTCTCTTGATAGCTTCAGCAAAAACAGGTGCTACGGAAAGAACCTTGATTTTGTCGATGGCTTTATCCGGAGTCAGCGGAATAGTATCCAGCACTAACAGTTCTGAAATGGGGCAGCTGTTAATGCGTTCAATAGCCGGACCGGAGAGAACAGCGTGTGTACAGCAGGCATATACTTCTTTGGCACCGCGCTCTTTTAAAGCAGTAGCACCGTTGGTGATGGTACCTGCGGTGTCAATCATATCGTCAATTAAAATAACATTCTTATCTTTAATGTCGCCAATGATGTTCATAACCTCAGCAACATTGGGCTTGGGACGGCGCTTGTCGATGATGGCAATGGGCACGTTCAAGCGGGATGCAAAGGTTCTGGCACGGGTTACACTACCCAAGTCAGGAGAAACAACAACAAAGTTGTCCAGTTCATCTCTGAATTTGTTTAAGTAGTAAGAAGCCAGGAGAGGACCACCTAACAGATGATCAACAGGGATGTTGAAAAAGCCCTGAATCTGTGCCGCATGTAAGTCCATTGTCAGTACACGGTCAGCGCCGGCAGCGGTAATCAGGTCGGCTACCAGTTTTGCTGAAATTGGATCACGTGCTTTTGCCTTACGGTCCTGACGAGCATATCCAAAGTAGGGCATAACAGCGGTAATACGACCGGCAGAAGCACGCTTTAATGCGTCTACCATAATTAATAATTCCATTAAATAATCGTTCACAGGGTTGCAGGTAGACTGAATGATGAAAACATCGGAACCTCTGACAGTTTCATAAATGTTTACACCGATTTCGCCGTCGCTGAACATAGTGACTTCAGAGTCGCAAACGCCCAGACCTAAGCACTGTGCAATTTTTTGCGCCAAATCAGGATTGGCATTACAAGTGAAAATTTTTACATCTTTGCCGTGGGTTATCATGTGTTTATATTCCCCTTCCCTTATCACATAATTTTATAGAAAGCGGCAAGCCGCTAACTTTCGTTATTTATTTTCGCCAAAGGCATTAACAGAAGTCTTCAGCCTGAGGTCTTCGCCGATAAACTGCAGAATCTGATAGCTACCCATAATGCGACTGATCACACGCTCAGAATAGCGGTCAGCCAGTTCCTTCATACTTAAGTTGGTATTGATAATTGTTTTTTTGTTGGCAATTAAACGTGAGTTTAAAATGTCAAACAAAGCAGCGTTGGTGTAGGCTGTGGAAAACTCAGCGCCTAAATCATCCAGAATCAGCAGATCGCTTTCGTATAAACGCTGAGCCTGTGTTTTCAATGATTCCATATCGTCGCCCCGTTTGAATTTATAATCTTCTAAGCGGGAAACAATCTGATAGGTGGTTTCGTAAATAACGGAATAGCCTTCCTTAATCAGTTCCTTGGCAATGCAGGTGGATAAAAAGGTTTTACCCAACCCCGATTCACCCCAGAACAAAAGGTTTTTATCAGTGCGGTCAAAATCCGCAACGAACTGTTTGCAAACAGTCACAATGTTATGAATGGCATTATAAGGAGAAACACCGAATTGGGGGTCAATCTCCTGTGAATATAAGGAATAATCAAAGGTTTTAAAGCTTTGATTGCGAAGCTGCTGCGATAAATTGGATTTTTCAAAGGCTTTCATAATCAAACGACGACGATAACATTCACAAGGCTTATGATCAGATACACCAGTATCCTTGCAACGCTCACACATATACCGCATAGAAAGCTCATCGGCATCAAAGCCGTTTTCTAACAGCAGAGTTTTCCGACGGATTTGCAAAGACTTCTGATGGTCACGCAGAGCGGCCAGTCTTTGGTTCATATCTTTGGGAGACTGCACGGCCAGATTCACAATGGAAAGACCGGCAGAATGAATTTCATCATCAATTTCGCGGATTTCAGGAACCGCTTCATAAACGGCAGAACGGCGTGCTTCTAAATCCGCTTCGTTATGACGGCGGATTTCCTCATATTCGTTTTCAACTGCAAAATAGAGGGCACGTTCATATGCCATTGTCAGACTTCCTCTCTTTGGGTGAATTAACAGCTTCAAAGGTACGGCGTTGCAGATCGTCAAAATTATAACGACTGGTTCGGGTATCCTTTGTTGACGGATTTTTCTTTTGCACATCCTCGGTCTTGCGGAATTTGTTCTGCGCCCAGGATTCTAAAATTTTATTCATATAAGCAAAGGACAGTTTCCCGGTTTGGTTTACGGTGGTTTCAAAGGCAAGCTTTACCATATCCAAGGGCATGGAAAACTGATTCTGCCAGTTGTTGATGTATGTAAGTTCGCGAGTGGATAAACGTCGCTCCTGAATGCCCAGCATGGTTCGCACCTGACCGGCGTAGCTTAAAAAGGCCTCGCGTTTTTCAATATAAGCTTTTGCTTTTTTAATGGTGTTAACACCGGCAGAAGCCCATTTGCCAACTTCTTTTTCGATGAACTTCATAGAACGTTTATCTTTGGATACATAATATTCAATTAAAACGAGAATGACTTCAACCGGCAAGCCGTAATAATCGTGGAAAGAATAGAGCAGTTCCGTGTCAGCGGAACTTAAGGTTTTGCCTAAAATCTGTCCTACTATTTTATACATCTGACTCATTCGTGGATTCTGGGATAAATGACGGCTGATTTCAGAAGATTTATAGCTGGGACGAAACGGCGGTGCACAAACACCAATTTCCGGTTCAAAACAAAATTCAATATCGAAATCTCCATTATCCACACTGGTGAAATTATGAATTTTTAAAAGCCCCTGAGAACTGTAAAATAAAAAGGCATTCACCACATCAATAAGGCTGACCTTTAGTGCTTCGGCAATCCGGTCATTGGAGATGTTTTTGTTGTCGGCCTCGTACTGACGCAGGGTGTATACATATATTGCTACATAGGTTGCGGGACATTCGCCGTTTGCAAGCAAGTCAGCTACCCGCTCCGGAATCCGGAAACTGCCGCATTCGGGGCAGGGATTTTTTGCATTTACAATCATGGTTTACACCGTTACTTTCTTATTAAAAAAGATTAGCACTTATATTATAACACACTCATGTCAAAATTGTAAAGTTAAAATCGCATTTTGGCAAAAAAAAATACCACGTCAGCGCAATGGCAGTAACGTGGCACCTTTTGAACTTTGCTGCCGGTAAAAGAATTTTTGCCGGCAGCAAAGCTGAAAACATTATTTTCTTAAGCCTAATTTTTCAACGATTGCACGGTATCTTTCAACATCAACCTTAGTCAGGTAGTTCAAAAGACCTCTGCGCTGACCAACCATTTTTAAAAGGCCGCGTCTGGAATGATGGTCCTTTTTGAAAACTTTCAGATGCTCATTTAAGTGGTTGATGCGTTCGGTTAAGATTGCAATCTGCACCTCAGGAGAACCTGTATCAGTCTCGTGGATTTTGTACTTAGCGATGATTTCCTGTTTAACTTCGGGTCTCATAATGTTAACCTCCAAAAAAATTTTTTCTCCTACCCCCGAGCAGTGGGTCTTAATTGAGGTGACACCCAACCCCCGGATAGTGGAACAAAAGCCATTATACCACAACAAAGACAGTTTGTAAAGAGTTTTTTCTAAAAAATAAAAAATATGCAAAATACGGCGAAAAAATAAAAAAGAAGGAATTAATCCTTCCTTAATTACATAATAATCTGTTTTGTGTCTGCCAGCATTATTTCGACAGATTTTGTTAAGATATCAGCATAGCTGAAAGAAACGGTCCGTTCTGTTACGGCAAAATCAGAAATGCTGTCCAATGTAACGAGAAAAATAGAAGGATAGGTTTCTTTGATAACGCCGTGACGAACAATGATGCGTTTTCTTCCTTTTTTGGCGGATAGTTTAATGCGCTTGCCGTTGTTTTCGGTTAATAACGCTTTTACACGTTCAATATCTGCTTTTTCAATCACCCATATCCCACCTTTGTTTTCCATAAATTGTAACTCTTTGCTTATTGTAACATAATTGGAGAATTATGTCAAGTATTGGAAAAACTCTTCCATTGGTGCAGAAAGAAGGCAGAATTCCTGCTGAATTTAAAAAAAAGAATAAAAAAAGGTTGACAATATTGACTTAATCCTATATAATTTAAAGATAGGGGAGTGGGTACTGTGATTTTAGATGTTCAGGAAATATTAAAAGCTGACGGTGCGAAAATTCCGGTTAAATGCGAAATTGAGCCATCAGCTGAGCTTTTAAAAAGTGATATGACTTTTTCAGAAGTTTTATTTTCCGGTGAACTGGAAAACATCGGCGGTGTGCTTGAACTCCGTGGTGATGTGAAAGGTAAATTTACGGTTCCCTGTGCCCGGTGCATGAAGGAAACAGAGCAGAGCTTTGAGGCAGAGGTTTTTGAGACTCTGGCCAAAGAGGACGCTGAGATTTCTGACCGGGATGCGATTATTCCCTTTGCCGGCACAAGTGTCGATTTGGGCGAGGCCGTTTGGCCATCTATCGTGTTAACGCTTGATTCAAAGTATCTTTGTCAGCCGGAGTGCAAGGGCCTCTGCATTCATTGCGGTGCAGATTTAAATGAAAGCCCCTGCGACTGTAAGGATGATGATATTGATCCGCGTCTTGCGGGTCTTGCTGATCTGTTGCAGTAAAAATACATGTTAAATTTGGTTTGCAGAAATACTGTGAGCCTGACTAATAGGAGGTGTAGCACATGGCAGTACCTAAGAGAAGAACCTCAAAAGCAAAACGTGACCAGAGACGTGCCAACTGGAAGCTGGCAGTTCCGGGCATTGTAGCATGCCCGCGTTGTGGCGAGTTTATCATGCCTCACAGAGTCTGCAAGGCCTGCGGATACTATAAAGGCAAGGAAGTAATCGCCAAAGCTGAATAAGTTGATTTTGCTTACGAATAGAGAAGGCGGTTTGTCTTCTCTATTTTTGTAAGCAGGAAAGGTGGATGGCATCTTGCAGTATTATGCTACCGTAGACAGTATCCGGCCGGACAGCATTGCAGAAGAATTGGGGATTGTACCCGGTGATACAATCTGCGAGATTAACGGCCGCCGGATTGCTGATTTTTTAGATTATCAGTTTTTAACTGCCAGTGAGGAGATTGTGCTGAAGGTACAAAAACAAGACGGCAGTTTCATTGAATTTGAAATTGAAAATGAAGATATGGAAGATTTGGGTATAGGATTTTCAAAAATGCTCTTTGAACCGGCAAAATCCTGCTCTAATCAATGCATTTTTTGCTTTATTGATCAGTTGCCGCCACATTTGCGGCAATCTCTTTATTTTAAGGATGATGATTCGCGGCTTTCCTTTTTATATGGCAACTATGTGACAATGACCAATATGCTGCCAAAGGATGTTGACCGCTTAATTGAATATCGGGTGTCCCCGGTGAATATATCCGTCCATACCACCAATATGGAGCTCCGGAAAGAGATGCTGAAAAATCGTCATGCTGACAGGGTGATGGATTATATCAGAATGCTTGCTGATGGGGGCATTACCATGAATATGCAGATTGTGCTCTGTAAAGGGATCAATGATGGGAAAGAGCTGACAAAAAGCTTGCGGGACCTGGCTTCTTTTGCGCCTTTTGCCGCCAGCGTTTCCATTGTGCCGGTGGGACTTACCCGCTATCGTGAGGGCTTATATGCTCTGGAACCCTTTACCAAAGAAGATGCTTTGGCTGTGGTTCAACAGGTAGAGGCGCTGCAACAACAATTTATAAAAAAAATTGGCTCACGGTTTGCCTATGTGAGCGATGAATTCTATTTGCTGGCTGAACTCCCTATTCCTCCGGCAGAGGCATATGAAGATTTTCCTCAGATAGAAAATGGCGTGGGCATGGAAGCCAGTATGGAAGAAGAGTTTATAGCGGCATTAGAAGAGGAGCCTGAGACGGGAAATCCGGGCAAAACAGTCATTGCCACCGGGGTTTTAGCTTATCCCTTTATTAAAAAATTGGTAGATATGGCAAAAAAACGGTATACTAATTTAGAGGTTGAGGTTGTTTCTGTAGAAAACTCTTTGTTTGGTGGCGGTGTAACGGTGGCCGGTTTATTAGGCGGTCGGGATTTACTTGCACGCCTGCAGGGAATGCCGATGGACCGTTTGCTGATTACAGAGTCTATGCTCAAAGCTGATGAACCCGTTTTCTTGGATGATGTGACGGTGGAAGAACTGGAACAGTCACTAAAAACGGTATTGGTACCTTGTCGGAACGATGGGTATGATTTTTTGGAAAAACTTTTAGGGAGAGAAGGCTTCCCTTATCATGAAAATGATGATATAATATAACATATAGGATGCATCAGAAGAATTTTGCAACAGAAAGGCTACGGTATTTATTATGACGAAACCTGTTGTTGCCATCATTGGCCGACCCAATGTAGGCAAATCTACATTATTTAATAAAATTGTCGGTACCCGTGTTTCTATTGTGGATGATACACCGGGGGTTACCCGCGACAGAATTTATATGGAAAGCGAATGGAACGGCCGTGAGTTTATGCTCATTGACACAGGCGGTATCGAATCCGGTGATGATGTGATTGTGTCTGGTATGCGCCGTCAGGCAGAATTGGCTATTTCTCAGGCAGATGTGCTGCTTTTAATGACCAATGTACACGATGGTTTGGTGGCCGCTGATGCTGATGTGGCGTCTATGCTGCAAAAATCCGGTAAACCGGTTTTGTTGGTGGTTAACAAGGTGGATAATGTCGGCAATCCCCCTATGGAGCTTTATGAGTTTTATAATCTTGGTTTGGGTGATCCCTGGCCGGTTTCTTCCATCCACGGCTTGGGTGTGGGCGATTTGCTGGATGAAGTTGTAAAACTGTTTCCGCCGGAGCTGGAGGAAGGAGAAGAAGAGGACGATACATTAAAGGTTGCTTTAGTGGGTAAACCCAATGTGGGAAAATCTTCTCTGATTAATAGAATTTTAGGCGAAGATCGTGTGATTGTCAGCAACATTGCCGGCACAACCCGCGATGCTATAGATGCCCGCGTCACCCAAAACGGCAAAGAATATACCTTTATTGACACAGCCGGTATGCGTAAGCGCAGTAAGGTGGAAGAGGGAATTGAGCATTATAGTGTTATCCGCTCGCTGACAGCGGTAGACCGTGCTGATGTGTGCGTGATTATGATTGATGCAACTGAAGGTGTTACTGAGCAGGACACCAAAATTGCCGGTTATGCACACGAGCAGGGCAAGGGCTGTATCATTGCCGTGAATAAATGGGATTTGGTAGAAAAAGATGGTAAGACTATGGATCAGTTCCGCAAAAAAGTGGCAGAGGGCTTATCCTTTATGCTCTATGCGCCTGTGGTGTTTATTTCGGCGGTTACCGGTCAGCGGATTGACCGCTTATTTGAACTTGTGGATTATGTTCGCGAGCAGAATACTATGCGTATCCGTACCGGAGCGTTAAATGATATTCTAAATGAAGCAACAATGCGCGTGCAACCGCCTTCAGATAAAGGTAAGCGCCTGAAGATTTACTATATTACCCAGGCATCTACTGCACCGCCGACCTTTGTTTTGTTTGTGAACAACCGTGAATTGGCACACTTTTCTTATGTGCGTTATCTGGAAAATCAAATCCGCGGTGTGTTTGGTTTAGAGGGCTCACCTGTGCGGTTTGTACTCAGAGAACGCGGCGAAGAAAAGTAAAATTCTGATTGAGAGGTGACCGTGATGTATTGGTTTTTAGTTTGCTCCTTAGTGGGTGGATATTTACTTGGCAGCTTTAATGCATCAATTATTTTCGGTAAAATATTTAAGGGTATTGATATTCGTAGTCAAGGCAGTAAAAATGCCGGAATGACCAATTCTCTCCGTGTGTTTGGTAAAAAGGCCGCTGTCTTTGTCTTTTTGTTCGATCTTTTAAAATCGGTTGTTGCCGTGCTGGTGGCCGGCACAGTTGGTAAAGAGTTGTTTGCAGAAAACCATGAAATGGCGCTATATGGCCAGTATTTAGCAGGTCTTGGTTCGGTTTTGGGCCATAATTTCCCCATATATTTTATGTTCCGGGGCGGCAAGGGAATTCTAGCCTCCTGGGGCGTTATTATGATTCTGGATTACCGTATTGCATTGGTGCTGTTAACCGTGTTCGTTTTAGTGGTGGCAGCAACCCGATATGTGTCTTTGGCATCTATTACCAGCGCCATGATTTATCCTTTGTTTGTCATTGCATTTAATGTGGGAGGCCCTCGTCCGGCAACTACCTACTATATTGCATTGTCTTTGGTTATTTCTGTTCTGGCGGTTTATCGTCACAAAGCAAACATTGCCCGTTTGCGTGCAGGAACAGAATCTAAATTAGGTGAAAAAAAGGAGAAATAACAATGAAACAGATTGCAGTTATTGGTTCAGGTGGTTGGGGAACAGCCATCGCTTCAATTTTAGCGCGCAATGGTCATCGTGTTACTCTTTGGTCATATTTAAAAGAAGAATCTGAAAATTTGGCTCGGGATAAAGAGAATAAGCGATTTTTACCGGGTGTTATCTTGCCGGAGGGAATTTATTTTACCGATTCTTTAGAGGAAGCAGCGAACAATGCAGAATGCATTTTTATGGTAACACCCTCGCAAGCAGTTGCGGCAACCGCAAAAAAACTTTCTCCCTTTGTAAAAGAGGGTACAGTCATTGTGACTGCTTCTAAGGGATTAGAGCAGGAAACACAAAAAAGATTGTCTCAGGTTGTTGCTGAAGCCATTCCGCAGGCAAAACTGGCGGTTATGTCCGGCCCTTCCCATGCTGAAGAAGCTGGCCGCGGTCTTGCGACCACCAATGTGGTTGCTTCATCGGATATTGCCATTTCTGAGTATGTGCAGGATGTCATTATGTGTGATACCTTCCGTGTTTACACCAGCATGGATATGGTGGGGGTAGAACTGGGCGGCGCATTGAAAAATGTTATTGCTTTATGTGCCGGCATTGCCGATGGTATTGGTCTGGGCGATAACGCCAAGGCGGCTTTAATGACCCGCGGTATGGCAGAAATGTCCCGTTTGGGTGTGGCAATGGGAGCGGACCCCTTAACCTTTGCCGGTCTTTCCGGTATGGGAGATTTGATTGTAACTTGCACCAGTATGCATTCCCGCAATCGCCGTGCCGGTGTTTTAATCGGTCAGGGTATGAGTCCTGAGCAGGCGGTTGAAGAGGTAAAAATGGTAGTAGAAGGTTTTTATACAACGAAAGCGGCGTATGCGTTAGCCAAGCGTGTAGGTGTAGAAATGCCGATTGTTGAGCAGGCTTACAGTGTTTTGTTTGAAGGTAAAAATCCGAAGGATTCTGTTATGAGCTTAATGATTCGCGAAAAGAAACACGAAACTGAGTATGAAATTATACACGGACAATAAAGTTTTGAAACGGGCAGAAATGAGGTGCTCCTTTGTTTAAGCATTTTTTTAAGAAAAAGACAGAAGTCCGGGAGGTGGAGGAACAGCAGGCACCGGTTGTTGAACCGGTGGCAGAAGAGCTGCCATCGCAGTTTGCGGAAGAACATATAGAAGAAACATTATCTGCACAAGAAGCAGAACCGGAAACTGAAGCAGCGGAACCTGTTGAAGAACAGGAAACAGCTGTTGAAGAAATGGTTCCGCAGGCGGAAGAAAAAGGCTTTTTCGGTCGGTTAAAAGAAGGGTTAGATAAAACCCGTTCAGCTATTTTCGGAAAAATTGATGCCGTTTTAACCTCTTTGAGCAAAGTGGATGACGATTTATATGAAGAACTGGAAGAAGCGCTGATTATGTCTGATATCGGTGCAGAAACCTCGGCTTATATTATCGAAACTTTAAAAGCCAAAGCCAGGGAAAAGGGTATTAAAGAGAGCTTAGAACTGAAAGACCTGTTGCGGGAGATTATTGCCGACATTCTGTCTGCTCAGGATGCAGAGCTGCATTTAGAAGCAAAACCTGCTGTGATTATGGTCATTGGCGTTAACGGTGTTGGTAAAACCACCTCTATCGGCAAATTGGCACATTATTTTAAGAATCAGGGGAAAAAGGTTATTCTGGCCGCAGGAGATACCTTTCGTGCGGCGGCAATAGACCAGCTGGAAATCTGGGGAGAACGGGCCGGTGTGGATGTGGTGAAGCATCAGGAGGGTTCAGACCCGTCTGCCGTTGTGTTTGACAGCATTCAGGCAGCCAAAGCCAGAAATGCCGATGTGGTTATTTGCGATACGGCAGGAAGATTGCATAATAAAAAGCATTTGATGGAAGAATTAAAGAAGACGGCTCGTGTTATTGAACGGGAAACGGGCAGTGCAGCCGGTGAAACTCTGCTCGTGCTGGATGCATCTACCGGTCAGAATGCTTTAAATCAGGCAAGAGAATTTGCACAGGCTGCCGGCATTACCGGTGTGATTTTAACAAAGCTTGATGGCACGGCTAAGGGCGGCGTTATTCTGGCGTTATCCCGGGAGCAGGGCATTGGCGTTAAATTTATTGGTGTGGGCGAGCAGATTGATGATTTGCGCCCCTTTGAACCGGAACGTTTTGCAGAAGCGTTGTTTCCAAGTGAAAATTAAAGAAAAGGGGTGCGGTTTGTGCCCCTCTTTTTTACTATAAGGAGAGAATTACATGAATGATTTTTTTAACTCCGGCCATAACGGCTTTGGCGAAAAAGTAGCCGATGTGATAGATCAGGAGAAGAAACGAAAAATGAAAAAATGGGTGATTATAGCTGTCGTTGTTCTGGTGCTGGGATACATTGTTTCACCTTTATACCATGCCGTGATGGAATATTGGCAGATTCAGGAAGTAGGACCGCAGTACACTTCTGTATTCTGGACCAATTTGTTTGCAAAATCACTCACACAAATATCCGGTTTTGCGCTGATTTTTGTTGTGCTGTTGATTAATGTGCTGCTGGTGCGCAGTCTGGCAATCAAACAACGTGTTTCTAAAGGCTTTTTATTGAAAAAATGGCCTTATGTTCTTTTGAGTGCTGCCTTATCTATATTTGTCAGCGGCCAGATTGGGGATACTGTATACCAAAAACTGCTTATGGCTATGAATGCAGAGCCCTTTGGTCAGATGGATCCTTTGTTTTCTCAGGATGTGGGATATTACATCTTTTTACGGCCGCTTTTCATCAGCCTTGTGGGCACAGGGAAAACATTGCTGTTAATTTTGCTGCTGTTTTCCGCTTTTATCTACTTTTTTGTTTTTACAAAAAAGGATGACAGAAGCCTTAAAGAAGTATTTATGCAGGAAAGAAAAGCCATGACTCATTTGTGCATACTGGCGGTGGTGTATTTTATCCTGATTATGCTCACCTATAGGTTTACGGCAGAAAATGTTCTGTTTTCCTCCTTTGGTCCCAGGCAGGAAATTTTCGGTGCCGGTTATGTTGAGGTGAACATCTGGAGCAAGTTTTATGCCGTTGCGCCTTATATCGTGTTGGCTTCTGTTTTGCTCATTGTAATCTTTTTGCTTCTTAAAAAATATATTTTCTCATTGCTCTCGGTTGCAATTCTGCCTTTATCCTTATTGATAACGGGCGCTATTGCCTGGGGAACAGAGTCACTGGTGGTAAACCCCAATGAACGGAATCTGCAAAGCCCTTATATTGCCAATAATATGGCGGCTACCACGCAGGCTTATGGCTTAGACAAAGTGTTTGAAGAAGAATTTGTACCGCAGTACAATATGACTTCAGAGATGCTGGAAGAGGACGATACGTGGCTGAAGGGTACCCGCATCACCGATTTTGGCTCTACGCTGACAGCCTATAATCAGCTGCAGTTTCTGAGAAAGTATTATTCCTTTAATGATGTGGATGTGGCCCCCTATGAGCTGGATGGCAAGCTCAATGTTGTTTTTCTGGCGGCCAGAGAAATGAATAAAGAAAATTTAGAGGATTCCGCGAAATCGTATGCCAACCAGATTTTCCGTTATACCCACGGATTCGGTGTGGTAGCGAGCCCTGTTAACCGCGTAACAAGTGAAGGTCAGCCGGAGTTTTTAATTAAAGATATTCCGCCGAAATCAACAGGCGGTATGCCTGCTATTACCCAGCCACGAATCTATTATGGTGAAATGACCAATGATTATGTTATCGTTGGCGGCAACAATCAGGAACTGGATTATTCTGAAGGTCTTTCTGATGTTCAGTTTACCTTTGACGGTGAAACCGGTATTCCCATGACATTCTTCAAAAAAATGATGTTTGCTCTGTATTACAGGGATTACCGGATGCTGTTTTCGGGGAATATCTCCGCAGACAGTAAAATTCTGATTAATCGTAATGTTCTGGAACGTGTGAAACTGGCGGTGCCGTTTGTGAGCTTTGACAATGACCCATATATGATAATTTCCGATGATGGCAGGTTATACTGGATTATTAATGGTTACACAAGCTCTGCCTATTATCCTTATGCACAACCTTTTGGCAACGTGAACTACATCCGCAATTCCATCACCGCTGTTGTAGATGCCTACACCGGCGATGTGAAGCTGTACCTTTCTGATGAAAGTGATCCGGTTGGACGGGTCTACAGAAAAATATACCCCGAAGCCTTTGCG
The DNA here is from genome assembly GCA_017416855.1 of Clostridia bacterium. GTDB lineage: Bacteria > Bacillota > Clostridia > UBA1381 > UBA9506 > UMGS755. Next base: position 77,553 of record JAFQAZ010000031.1, on the reverse strand, counting down.
GAGGAAGCCATTCCGGCAGAAATTGCGTCACACATCCGTGTGCCGGAATATATGTTTAAGGTTCAGTCTGAAATGTATCAGCAGTATCATGTGAAAGATGCGGGACAGTTTTATGATCGTGCCGATGTGTGGGATATTGCCAGCGAAAAATATCAGGAGAATGAAATTCAGGTAGAACCTTATTACAATATTATGCAAATAGACGGTCGGGATGAAATGGTTCTGATGCTTCCTTATGTTGTGCAGGGGAAGCATAATATGGTGGGACTTTTGGTGCAGCGAAACGCACCGGAGCATTATGGGGAACTAATGCTGTATCGCTTTCCAAAAAATCAGACGGTTTACGGTCCTATGCAGATAGAAAACCGTGTGGATAATGACCCGGACATTTCAAGGGAAATGACCCTCTGGAGTCAGGGTGGTTCCAGTGTTATCCGTGGCAACATGCTGGTGGTGCCCTATAGAAATTCGCTCTTATATGTAGAGCCTATTTATATTACCTCAAAAAACAATGCGTCCTTGCCGGAACTGAAGCGAATTGTGGTGAGCTATGGCGATGCAGTGGCTATGGAGCCAACGCTGGAAGAGGCTCTTCGATCTGTGTTTGCGCAGAAACAGCACGCATCTGGAGGGGAAGCGGGAACAGAGGAAACCGTACCTCAGGCACCAGTCCCGGAAGAAGATATACAGGATCTGACCACAACTATCGATGAGGTACTGGCATCTTACGATAACTTCAAGCGGTCTGCCGCTGGAAACGATTGGACAACAATGGGGCAGAATTTAGATGAACTTGATAAAAAAATGGAAAAGCTAAGAGAACAAAAGGAATAAATTACAACCGAATGATTGTAATTTGATGAAGCGAAAAAAAATACTTGAAATTTGGTAATTTTTATATTATAATGATATGGTGAATGTGCAAGGAAAAGTGGCGGTCCGCTGCCTGCTTTGTCAGGTAAGAACGCTTAGCACAGAGAGGAGGAAGACACATGGACGTAATTAAGGCATTAACTCAGGATCAGATCAGAACTGACCTGCCGGCACTGGAAATCGGTAGTACTGTTAAAGTACACGTAAAGGTAAAAGAAGGTAACAGAGAAAGAATCCAGATTTTTGAAGGTACAATTATTAAAATTCAAAATGGCGGTATTCAGCAGACTTTTACTGTTAGACGTATTTCTTACGGTGTAGGTGTTGAAAGAACTTTCCCCGTAAACTCTCCTAAGATTGCTAAAATCGAAGTTGTAAGACTGGGTAAAGTAAGAAGAGCCAGACTGTTCTATTTAAGAGATAGAGTAGGTAAGGCTGCTAAGGTCAAAGAAAAATTAAGATAAGTTTAATCTTATCGCTGCGGGGGTGTGCAAGGATCCAAAAGCCGTATATCGGTTTGTTTCGTTGCTGCACCCCCTTTTGTTTTACCATTCGGAAAGGATGAACAAAGATGGACGAACAGAAAAAAACATATCTGTTTGATATTGATGAAGAAGAAGTATCTTTTGAAACAGAACAAAAAGAGCAACAGGATAATTATGTAGAGGCCGAAGCAATTGAAGCTCCGGTCAAACAGGATAAAAAATCCGGTGTGCTTTATGAGATATATGATTGGACAAAATCCATTGCAATTGCCATGGTTGTAGCGTTAATTTTGAATCAGTTTGTATTTGCGATGGTGCAGGTTGAAGGCGGTTCTATGCTTCCTACGCTGGAATCAAAAGAACGCCTGGTAGTCACAAAACTGTTTTATGAGCCGAAAGCCGGTGATATTGTGGTGGTTAAATCGCACACACTCGGTAAGTTTATTATCAAGCGTGTCATTGCAGTATCCGGCGATACGGTAGAGCTTCGTGCTGAGGGCGGAGATGTTTTAGTTAACGGTGAGATTCTTGCAGAACCATATATCAAAGAAAAAATGCTGAATATCGGCTCTGTCTTTGATTATCCTACAACAGTACCGGAAGGTTATGTTTTTGTTCTGGGAGATAACCGAAACAACTCGTTAGACAGTCGTGAGCTTGGTATGGTGGCTAAAGAGGATGTTGTTGGTCGTGCGGCCATCAGAATAACACCATTTTCTAAATTTGGCTCTATATACGATAACAATTAGGAATAGAAACTGTGTGTTAAAAGGAGCAAGACAATTCGGTTATACTGTTTTGTTAATGCTCCTTTTATATTGTATGGGAAAGAAGGGTAATATTTATGAATATACAGTGGTTTCCCGGTCATATGGCGAAAACCCGTCGCTTAATTGGTGAAAATTTATCGCTGGTGGATTTGGTGGTAGAGCTTTTAGACGCCCGGGCACCACTTTCGTCACAGAATCCTGACATTGAAGATATTTGCGGCACAAAACCCAGGTTGCTGATTCTGAATAAGTCCGATCTGGCAGATCAGGCTACTAACGAAGCCTGGCAGAAATATTTTGCAGAACAAGGCAAAACGGCCATTTTGTTTGATAGTGTTCATTCCAAGCAGGTTAAGGTTGTGACTGATACGGTGCGATGCCTGCTCTCGGACCAGATTAAGCGTCAGGAAGAGAGGGGCATGAAAAACCGCCCCTTAAAGCTGATGATTGTAGGCATTCCCAATGTGGGAAAGTCTTCCTTTATTAATCGCCTGGCCGGCAGAACGGCGGCCATTAGCGGAGACCGTCCCGGTGTGACTAAGGGCAAGCAATGGATTCGCCTTTCCGGCGGCTTTGAACTTTTGGATACCCCCGGTGTTTTGTGGCCCAAGTTTGAGGATGAAACGGTGGGTCTTCGCCTGGCCTTTACCGGTGCTATTAAAGATGAAATTATGGATACGGAAACTCTGGCGGCAAAACTCCTGGAGACTTTGACTGTGCGCGCTCCGGAGGCGCTGAAAACCCGTTATAAGCTACCGTCGTTGGATTTTGAAAATGGGTTTGAAGCTTTAGAGGCTGTCGCCAGAAAACGTGGCTTTATCGTCTCCGGTGGAGAACTGGATTATTTCCGCGCGGCGCAAATTGTTCTGGATGAATTCAGAAGCTCAAAAATCGGTAACATATCATTAGAGAGTCCCGGGGAGGTAGAGGTATGAGTGAGGCAATGAACCTGGCGGAGTTTGACAAACAGTTCATACAAGATGGGGTGGTATACCTTGCCGGTGTGGATGAAGCCGGCCGCGGTCCGTTAGCCGGTGCTGTGTTTGCAGCGGCAGTGATTCTGCCTGCGGATTTTTATATGGAAGAAATTAATGATTCCAAAAAACTGACGGAGAAAAAAAGAGAAGCACTTTTTCCCATTATTAAGGAGAAGGCCCTGGCGTATGCCATTGCCAGTGTGGATGAAAAAGTGATTGATGAAATTAATATTTTAAATGCTACGATGCTGGCTATGCGTCAGGCCATTGAAAGCTTATCCATACAGCCGGATATGATTTTAGTAGATGGCAATCAAAATCGCACATTGCCTGAGCCAAATCTTTGCGTTAAAGGTGGCGATGCTAAAAGCCAGTCCATTGCGGCGGCTTCTATTCTGGCAAAGGTCGCCCGAGACCGATACTGTAAAGAGGTGCTGGCGAAAGAATATCCCGAATATGGGTTTGAAAAGCATAAGGGCTACGGCAGTAAGGCACATTGCGAAATTCTGCGAAAACTGGGTCCCTCGCCGGTACATCGTAAAAGCTTTTTAACGAAAATCCTGGCAAAGGATGAGGCAGAATGAACACAAAGGATATTGGGACTGCCGGCGAAAAGGCAGCCTGCAAATATTTAAAAAAGAACGGATATAGAATTTTAGAGTGCAATTATCAGCGTGCAGCGGGAAAAATCATTGGTGAAATTGATATTATTGCCAAAAAAGATAATGTGGTTTCCTTTGTAGAGGTCAAAACCCGTAAATCAGAAGAGTTTGGTCTGCCTTGCGAGTTTGTCACCAAATCCAAACAGCAACGTTTGATCAAAACTGCATATACATATATTATGGAACATAATCTGGATGAATGCTACAGCTTTGATGTGATAGAAGTGCTTCACAATGGGAACAAGGTAACATTGGTGAGGCATATACCCAATGCATTCACCGAATAAAAGGAGACCATATATATGGAGCGGTATAGAATTATCGACTGTCATTGTGATACTCTTTGCGAGCTGATAAAACAAGGAAAAGAATTGCAGGAAGGTGATGTGTGTGTCAGTTTGCCGAAAATGAAGGCAAACACAAGCTACCTGCAATTTTTTGCGCTTTTTGTACATGATAATGAAGAAACACCTTTCCGTCGGGCAAATGACCTGATGGCTGTTTATAAACGCCAACTGCAGCTGTTTCAGAGCGATCTGGTGCCTGTTCTTAACAGTCGGGATGCTGAAACTGTGATATCCGGCAAAAAAACAGGAGCCATGCTCACCCTGGAAAACGGACGGTCATTAGAAGGGAATATTCAGAATCTCTATTATTTTTATGAGCATGGTGCCCGGGCGATGGGGCTCACCTGGAATGGTGCCAATGAACTTTGTGACGGAATTGGCATCCCAAATGGCAGAGGGCTGACCGATTTTGGCAGAGAGGTTGTTTCTGCTATGAATCAATTGGGTATGCTTGTGGATGTTTCTCACATTTCAGAGAAGGGGTTCTGGGATGTGCTTGAAGAAAGCAGTCAGCCGGTGATGGCAACCCATTCCAATAGTCGGTCAGTTTGCAGACATAAACGCAACCTGACGGATAAACAAATCCACGCTTTGGCATTACAAGGGGGCGTGATCGGTCTGAATTTGTTTCCTGAGTTTTTGTCAGACGGAAAAACTGCCGGTTGGGAAGATTGCGCACACCACATCAGACACATTATTTCTGTAGGCGGAGAGGATTGCATAGGCCTTGGCTCTGATTTTGACGGCTTTCCCGAACCAATGCCGGTAGGCATCAACGGTGCGGAGGACTATGGCTTTTTATTCGATAAACTGAAAGAAAACGGACTATCTGCACAACAAATTGAAAAAATTACGTACAAAAATGTACTGAATTTAATAAAAACTATTCTAAAATGAAATTTTTTGAAAAAACACTTGCATTTTTTTGGGAAATATATTAAAATATTAATGTTTGTTGGGATAAAAATGATTTTTTTTGTAGTTTAAAATTTAATTTTGGGATATTCGACAGGACGAAAAATGTCGGGAATGGAGTAAAAAATGTATTTATCAGAAAAAGCAAAAGGAATTAAAGCATCCACCACATTGGCTATTGATTCCAAATTCAAAGCAATGAAGGCTGAAGGAATTGACGTGGTTGGTTTTGGCGCTGGCGAACCAGATTTTGATACGCCGGACTATATAAAGAAGGCAGCAATTGCTGCTATTGAAAACGGTCAGACCAAATATACACCTGCAGCTGGTACTATGGAGCTTCGCAAAGCGGTTGCTGAGAAGTTTCTTCGTGAAAATGGCCTTTCCTATGAGCCCAGCCAGATTATCATCAGCAACGGTGCAAAGCATTCGTTGGTGAACGCATTTATGGCTATTTTAAATCCAGGTGACGAGGTGATTGTGCCGGCACCGTTCTGGGTTAGCTATACGGAAATGGTTAAACTGGCAGACGGGGTCCCCGTTGTGGTTACTGCTACGGAGGAGGATAACTTTAAAATCAGCGTAGAGGCTTTGGAAAAGGCTCTCACAGACAAAACAAGAGCTGTTATTTTGAACAGTCCTTCCAATCCTACCGGCATGGTATACACCGAGGACGAACTGAAAGCCATTGCCGATTTCATTGTGGCTCACGACTTATATGTGATTTCTGATGAAATTTATGAGCATTTGATTTATGAAGGCAAGCACATCAGCATTGCTTCTTTTGGTGAAGAAATTAAGGCGCGTACCATCATTATTAATGGTGTTTCAAAAACTTACGCAATGACAGGCTGGAGAATCGGTTTTGCTGCAGCTCCTCAGGAAATTGCGAAAGTAATGGCTAATGTGCAATCTCACGCTTCTTCAAACCCCAACTCCATTGCCCAGGCAGCAACGGTGGCGGCTTTATCCGGTGGCAGAGAAGAAATTGAAACGATGCGCAAAGCATTTTGCGAGCGCCGTAATTATATGGTAGAGAGAATCAACAGTATTAACGGCGTATCCTGCAAAAAGCCTCAGGGAGCCTTTTATGTGTTGATGAACATCAGCGCCCTGAAAGGAAAAACCCTGGCCGGCAAGCTGATTGAAAGCTCCGATGATTTTGCAGAGGTGTTCTTAAACGAAGCAAAGGTGGCTGTGGTACCTTGCAGCGGTTTTGGTGCTGATGATTTTGTTCGTTGGTCCTATGCGGTTTCGATGGACACCATTAAAGAAGGTCTTGACAGATTGGAAGCCTTTTTACAGAAAAACGGTTTTTAATCGTAAACAGAAAAAGCTACGGTGTAGGGTAGACACCGTAGCTTTTTTTATTTTATTTCCACAATTTTTACTTTATCGCCACCATAAGCAGTCACAGAGATGGCAATATCCCGCAGAACAGCGGCATCAATTTCATTTAAGCCTTCGCTTTTGACGGCAATGCTGATCAGGTTTTCTCCCATAAACACAATGGCTTCGTTATATCCTTTGCCGCGAATCATATTTTCCATCATCATTTCTTTTTCCGTAAAGTCAGCCAATCGCTGAATGTCTTCTTCAGCTTGTATTCTTGATTCTTTATCTGTTTTTTCTGCATGCAAAATTTCTTTGAGCATATCCATCGCTTCGCTTCGCTTTACATCACGTTCTAACCGTGCCTGTACAAAATAATCGTCGGAAACGGTCGTTGTTTTTTCGGGGGTGGATGCTTCGGCATTATCAGCCGTAGTGCTGACCATTTGTGCTTCACCGATTTTTTTGCTGACTTCGCTGTATACAGCCGCAACATCAGGGTCCACAGCGTCTTGCTGGAAGCTCCAGTTCAGATAGCCGGCAACACCGACTAAAATCATCAGGGAAAAAACCGTAATTTGCCGACGGTGTAAAATGAGCATACGCCCTTTTTTTGCCCTTTCAACCTGTTGCTTGGCTGGGAAAATTTTTTTGAGTAACTTCATGTATATCCTCCTTATGTCATAAAAAATTATGCTTTCGGTAAAACCTGAATACGATGAACGGAAACATTTAAAACAGCGCGGACAGCACTTTTGATGTCTGACTGTGCCGATGGGGTATCCACGCCTTTGGCTGTTACCAGCACCCCGGAAATTTCAGGCATTCCGCTTTTTAAAAAGACAGGCATCTGACGGTTGCCTGATTCACTTTTTAAGGCCAGGGTATTGCTTGTTGAATGAATGTTCTCTGTCTGAATGCCATCCTCTGCATGCTTTGTTTCGCTAGTTTCGTTTTGCGCATAATAGGCTTCACCGCTGTTTTCTAAAGTGATCATTACGCTGACGTCCGAAATACCTCGAACGGTGGATAAAATGCCGGAGAGGCGTTTTTCCAGATGCTTTTCATACGCTTCGTATTGAATAGTCTGAACTGTATCCGATTCTTTTTGTTCGCTTTTTGTGTTACCTGAGAAAGAAGTTGGAATCAGTAACAGACTTATCCCTATTATGAATATGATGACAAGCCCTTTGGTATTCATATTTTTTTCGAAAAACTTTTTAAAATCCAGCTTCATTGCGTAATATATTCCTCCTTTACACCGTATGTTGTGGCGATGTACCGGGCGGTTTTCTGATCATAGGGTGATATGATAATCTGTTTAATCCCTGTAATTTCTCTCTCCGCATTTTCTTCAGCATAGACGCGACAGGCAATAGTGATGCCCAACTGCTCGTGACAATCCTCCATTATGGCATAAGCCAGATTTTTTTGAAAACTATTGGTCACATGTGAAGTGCCCGTGTTAAGATTCAGCTGGTCATCTCCTATGTGCAGGTGGGGGATGGAAAAGGTGTCATTATAGTGGGGGAGTCCGGTAAGCGGATTTAAAATGACCAGCATCATTAAAAGCCCGATCACCACATGAATATATTTTTTGTTACTGTCATTTGGCAGAATGTTCTCCAATAAAACGGTAAGCACCGAAACGGTCATAATGGAAACAGCGTATTCTCTTATAAATTCTAACATATATATCTCCTTATGTAACCAGTATACACAACAATGCCAGACTGATGATAAACATAACCGTTACCATTAAAACAATAGCAAAGATTAAGGTAATATTGCCCGAAAGGTCTATAAACAGAGATACGATCCGTTTATCAGTGGCCGGTTCCACCACACCGGCGGAAAACCGGTACAAAACCAAGGAGGATAGAATTTTTAACAGCGGTACACAACAAAGTGTAAGCAATGCCAGAATGCCGCTGATGCCAAAGGCACCGCGGATCAGTTTAAAACTTTTTAAAACCGCTTCTGCCGATTCGGCCAACACGCCGCCCACTAAAGGCACGAAATTGCTCAAAGCATATTTTACAGTGCGCCCGGTGATACTCACGTTGCTTGCAGTAAAGCTGTGAATGCTTAAAATGCCAACGAAAACCGTCAGCAAAAGCCCTAAGCCCCATTTAATGATTTGCCGTGCAAACTCGATTAACCGGGTTATATGAAACCGACCGCTTAAAGCGTTGATAACAGACAGAGTGGTAATGATTGTAATCATAGGCAGAAAAATGCTTTTGCAAATAATCACAAAGGTCTGCATAGCCCCGAAAAGACCAGGATAAAATCCGCTGAAAGCCGGATTGATACCGGTGCATAAGGTTCCCATTGCCGGCATTAATCCGGCCATACACAGCATTAAACTGTCAATGGTTTCAACAGCGATTTGCGTCAGCTCAGCTACAATGGTAACAGAAATACCCGCAATAACGGCAAAACAAGCTAAAAAACTGATTTCGCCAATACCATCCCCTGGCAATGCTTGCTGTACATTGCAAAGGATGCCGGCTAAAACAGAGAGAACAACCATTTTAATCAATAAGCCAATGTTGCGTTTGGTTTCTTTTGTAAAAAGCTCCAATATATATTGGAGAACAGAAGAAAAATCAAATCGAAGCTGACCGGTTGCTGCTTTTGATGCCACATCATTAAAACGAAACCCCGGCACCTGAATATCCTTGGTTAAGGATAGGGTTTCTTCTAAAATTTCTTTTGCCTGTCCATCGGGGGGCTGTGCCTGCACAGGGAAGGATGTGATGAGAAACAGTAACAATATCAAATAAACATATTTCATTGGTTTTCCTCTCTTTATGCGGGTAAAATGCCGATGAGCAGGTTTAAAACCGCCGTCAGGATGGGAATGCTGGTAACCACAATGATGATTTTGCCAGCCAGCTCAATCTTTTGTGCAATGGCGTTTTGTCCTGCATCCCGGCAGATTTCAGAACCAAAGCGCGCCAGATAGGCAATGCCGATAATGCGGATGATGATTTCTATATATTCATCCTGCAGGGAGAGCCTGGAGGCAACCAAATGAATAACATCGAACACATAACTGATTTGCTCCAGGAGCATAATAAAAATGATGATGGCGGTCATACAACCAATGCCAACGGCAAAAACCGGTTTATATTCCTTTAAAACAATGGCGGTGACGGTCCCTGCTAAGGCTATGCCAAGGATTTTGAACATAATCATAGCGGTATCCTATAGATTAAAAATGCTTTTGATGGTCTGGAACAGATAATTAATTTCGTTAAGCATCATTAAAAGCACCACTATTAAGCCTGCCAATGTAGTCATCATGGCTTGTTCCTCCCGTCCGGAACGTATCAGTACCTGATTTAAGACACTGACAACAATGCCGATGGCGGCAATTTTGAAAATTAGTTCAACACCCATTTTTCTCGTCCTTTCTTCTATTGTTACAGCAATAAAATGACAATGAAAACTCCGGATAAAATCCCAAGACTGCGAGCGAGCTTTTCCGTTTTTACGTTGTCCTTTTCCAGCGATGAATGTAGGTTATATAAATTCTCTACAGCCTCCTGCAAACGGTTTGTTTCCGTTTCGAAGTCTGCCTCACCCAAATGCTCACCCAGAGCACTCATAAGACTGGTGGCACTTTTGGGCAGGTTGATTTCTTGCGCATAATGAGAAAGGGTTTCCTGCCATATGTCTCGGAAGGGCCGGTGCATGTCCTGCTTGGTATTTTGGTTCAATTCTCTTACAAAAGAAGGTGTTATGGCAGACTCTTCCTGCGCCAGCCGTTTTACTAATTGAGGCAGGGGCTCTAAACAAAAGGTAATTTCACGGGCTAAGTCTGTTAAAAAGGTGTATAGCTCTTTTATGGCAGAAAGCTGCTTTCGTTTAGCTTTTACAATGTTTTGTGCAAAGGCAAAGCAAGCTCCCGTAACCAGCATAGCACCCAAAAATTTAAGCAATTCATTCACCTCAGCTTGCAGATTCCCATTACAGCCGGCCGGTTGTTTTTGCGGCCTAACAGAATGGCAATATCAAAAAAATTTAAAAGACCGGGATGGGCACATTCCACATCCTCCGGAGAATTACCGTGGATGCTGGCAATGACCCGACAACCGGAGTTGGTGGCGTATTGCAGGGCCTCTTCGTCATCTGTTGCACCCAACTCATCGGTGATGAGGATGTCCGGTGAAAGAGAACGGATAGCCAAAAGCATACCGGCGGCTTTGGGAAACCGATCTAAAACATCTGTTTGCATGCCAATATCAAACTGTGGAACGCCACCAAAAGAACCGGCGATTTCAGAGCGTTCATCGACAATAACAACTTTATTTGTGGCTGAAAACAATCTGGCCAGATCCCGTAAAAATGTGGTTTTTCCGCATTGAGGAGGAGATATCAACAACGCGTTCTGAAGACAGCTATCGATGCAGAGTTGCGATGCTATTTCCCGAGCACAACCGGGGAATTCCCGGGCAATGCGCAGATTGATACCGCTTATATCGGTGATGTTGGTAATCTCCCCATTTTTGATGACACTTTTTCCGGCAATACCGACGCGATGACCACCGCAAATGGTAATGAATCCATCTTTTAAATCATTTAAATAGGCGTAGATAGAACCGGAACAGAAGGTGGTTGCCAGATCATTCAGTTCCGCGGAAGAAGAAGCTTTTGCAATTGATTCTATGGAGGTTTTCTCTCCGTTTTCAGAGAGAAACGAAGGGCCATCGTGCCTGTATAGCATAACCGGTCGCTTGATCCGGAAGCGGATTTCCTCCAACTGAGAAAAATCTACCGATTGAAACAATCTGCGATATAAAGGCGTTAATTGTTGAAGGATGATTTCTTTACAACTATCCATGGGTTCACCTCTTGTCCTATTCTTATTCGGTGCGTTTTGTTTTTAGAACATAAAAAAGCGCCGACACGGTTGTGTCGACGCTTTTTTCTCAAATGTTAGTCGTTGCAGCAGCAGGAAATTAAGATGATGATCAAGATGATCCAAATGCAGCTGTTGTTGCCGAAAGAGTTGAATAAGCCGTTATTGCATCCCATTGTGCTTACCTCCTTTTCTTTGTTATACTACATACTATGCAAACAAGGATAAATGGTGAAAAATTACTTTAAGAAAATAATCTGGGAAGATAATTTAATAAAAATATTGATTTAATCCTAAAAAGGTGTATAATAAAATTAGTATTTTTAATTCTTTTCAAAGACTGAGGGGAGCGAAAAACCAATGCGATTATTGTTGGCAATCTGGGCTTGTAAACTGGCGATTTTTGCCAGTCGGCTGTTAGGTAAAAAAGGATCCTCTATGCCCGGTCAGCTTGCTTTTAAAATTTGTCCTGCTATTTTAACATTGCTTTCGAAGCAGGTGACGAAGGAAATTATTGTGGTGTGCGGTACCAATGGCAAAACCACAACCAATAATTTGCTGGCGTCTTATATCAGACACGCCGGTCATAGTCTGGTGAGCAATGAATATGGTGCCAATATGCTGTGGGGCGTTTGTTGCGCTTTTGCGGAAAAGGCAAGTATCTTCGGTAAAGTTAAGGCAGAATACGCCTGCCTTGAAGTAGATGAAGCTTCTTGTGTTAAAGTGTTTCGCTACATGGAACCCACAATGGTTGTGATAACCAATCTGTTCCGTGACCAGTTAGACCGGTACGGAGAAATTGATATGACGGTAGACTTTATCCGCCGAGCTCTTGCTATGGCACCGGATGCAAAATTGATTGTAAACGGAGACGATCCCTTAGTGGCACAGTTCGGCGAAAAGGCAAACCGTCCCTGCTATTATGTGGCGGTGGATGAGGATACCGGTGCCGGGGTGAGTGAAGCCAAAGAAGGAAAGTTTTGTTCCTTCTGCAGTACAGAGCTTTTGTATGAGTATCATCATTACAGTCAGTTGGGCAAGTTCAGCTGCCCTTCCTGTGGATATAAAAGACACACACCGGACTTTTCGGTAACGGAGGTTTCTCTTACAAATGGTGTGAATTTCACCCTGACCTTTGGGGAAGAAACAACGAGAATTACATCCCGCTTCAAGGGACTTTACAGTGTCTATAACATTGCCCTTTCCTATGCGGCTGCTCGTCTTGCGCTAAATAAAAAACCGGACTACGAGAAGGTTTTATCGGCCTATAAGCCGCAGGTTGGCCGCATGGAAGAGTTTTTGATTGGCGGTAAAACCGTGGTTTTGAATATGGCCAAAAACCCGGCCGGCTTCAATCAGGCATTGGATGCTGTGTTACAGGATGACAGGGAAAAAGATTTGCTGCTGGCGGTGAATGACCTGCCGCAGGATGGTATGGATATTTCCTGGTTGTGGGATGTAGAGTTTGAACGACTGAAACAAGCAAAAGTTAATCGTCTGATTGTCACCGGTATGCGGGCGGATGAGTTGATGCTCAGAATGAAATATGCAGGTTTTGCAGAAAAACAGCAGATAAAATGCAGCGATATTAAAAAAGCAGCAGAATTTCTTGTCTCCGGAGAGACGACGGTGTGTTACGGCCTGGCAAATTATTCTTCTGTGTTTACGCTGCAGAGCGTGATTAAAGAGATGGAAGGCAGGGAAATAAGTGGAAAATAAAAGAATAAGAATCGGCCATCTTTACCCCGAACTTTTGAATCTATATGGTGATACCGGCAATATTTTAACCTTGAAAAACCGTTTGCTCTGGCGAGGCATCGAGGCCGAGGTAGAAACAATCGGAAAAGATTCTATGATTGATTTCAAGAATCTTGATATCGTTTTTTTGGGTGGTGGCTCCGATCGGGAACAGCTAATCGTTTGTCACCTGCTGGAACAACAAAAAGAGTCGCTTTCAGAATATGTGGAATCCGGTGGCGTTTTGGTGGCTGTTTGCGGAGGTTATCAGCTGTTAGGCAAAACCTATCCGTTAGACGGTCAGCCAGTGAAAGGCCTCGGCATTTTAGATATAGAAACCGAAGTGAACGATGAACGCCTGATTGGTAATGTGGTGATTTGCTCCGGTTTGCTTTCCAAAAACGAGCTGATTGTGGGGTTTGAAAATCATGCCGGCAGAACCCGACTTGGTTCTTGTGAGCCTTTTGGCAAGGTGCTGACAGGTTATGGCAACAATGGTGAGGATGACACCTGCGGTGCAGTGTATAAAAATGTGCTGGGAACTTATTTACATGGACCTCTTTTACCTAAAAATCCTGCGCTGGCTGATTATCTTCTGGAAAAGGCTTTATTACGGAAGTATGGAGAAGCAGAACTGCTACCGCTGGAAGATCAGGCAGAAAAAGAGGCACATCAATATGCTGTGAAGCGGTTTTTAAAACAATCGTAAGGAGATGTGGAATGGATAAACACAATATGCAATGGAAACGTTGGCTTGGAGCCTTTTTGTTTGGTGCAGCTCTGATTACAGTGTATAAAACATTCGACAATTTTACTCACATATTCAGAACCATAGGGAGTCTTTTGGCTTTGCTAAAGCCTTTTACCATTGGATTGATTCTTGCGTTTTTTTTGTATCCTATGACAGTCAAACTGGAAGGTGTATTGGAAAGAAACAAATGGATACCTGTTAAGAAGAAAAAGAAATCGATATCTGTTTTAATGGTTTATTTCGGCTTTTTGGCTGTTTTGCTGTTGGGACTTAGTTTTGTTCTGCCTTGGCTGTCTGCCAATGTGGCCGATCTTTTGAAAAAAACGCCTGGTTATATTGCACAGTTAAATGAATATGTGGATTATCTGACGCGAGAGGGTGGATTGCTGGAGTGGCTGAATCTGAATCAATTGGTGGATGACATTAATTTTCAGGATGTTCTTCAGAATCTGCTTATGATGGACGTATGGGATTATGTTGAAGGCGTGAAAGGTGTTACGGGTACGTTGAGCAGTTGGCTTATGGGTATTGTCATCTGTGCTTATGCCTTGCTGGAAAGAGAAGCGCTGTTTGCTATTCTGCGAAAGCTTTTAAGTCTTTTCATCAAAGAAGAGAAGCTTGCGGTAGCGGGACAGTATGTGCATAAAATCAGCGAAATTTTTTATAAATTCTTTTTCGGTAAGGCAATTGATTCCCTGATTGTGGGTATTCTTTGTTTTATCGGTTTCGCGCTACTGAAGATTCCGTATTCTGCATTGCTGGCGATTGTGGTTATGGTCTTTAATATGATCCCGTATTTTGGTTCGATTATCGGTGCGATTCCGGCAGTTTTAGTGGCTTTGATTGCAAAAGATGTATATCTTGCCCTGTGGACAGTTCTTTTCCTTTTTGCAATTCAGCAGTTTGATGGTCTTTGGTTAGGCCCCAAAATTTTAGGGGATTCCTTAGGTGTTTCTCCTTTTTGGGTTATATTCGCCATTGTTGTGTTTGGTGGCTTGTTTGGCATTTGGGGAACCATCATCGGCGTGCCCTTTATTGCGGTAGCGCAAATGCTTGCCCAGGACTATTTTGATGACCGGAAAATGAACTTATCGTCGGAATAAACAAAGGAGAAATAATGAAAAAGAAACTGCAATCAATGCAGTTTCTTTTTTGTTATTCTATATTTTTTGGAGTTACATAGGCGGTTTTGTTTGTGGTGTAAATGACAAAACCCGGTTTGGAGCCTGCCGGCTTTTTAACATTTTTGATTTCTGTGTAGTCCACCGGTACCTGAGCAGAAGAGGCGGCTTTGGATAAGAAGGCAGCCAGAGCAGCGGCCTGGGTGATGGCCTCGTCTGTAAAAGGGCGATCCTGCTCAAATTTTAACACAACATGAGAACCGGGGATATTTTTGGTGTGAAACCACAGGTCTTTATTTTGCGCCATTTTATTTGTTAAATAATCGTTTTGTCGGTTGTTTTTACCGGCATAGAGGATGAACCCATCGTCTGTTTGTAATTTAACAGGCGCAGCGGGAGCATCCTTTTTCTTTTTGTTATCCTTCGGCCGGCGGATGTAACCCTGCTCAGCCAATTCATCACCGATTTCTGATAGCGCGGCAGAGGATTCAGCACGGGCAAGGGCCTCTTCCACGCTTTCTAAGTAAAGCAGCTCTTCCTCAGCCAAGGCGATTTGTTTTGTTAACTCCTCAGCGGCGGTTTTGGCTTTGTTATATTTTTTGTAATAGCGTTGTGCATTGCCTGAGGGTGTCAAAGTAGAATCTAGGGGAATGACAACCATAGGCATTTCTTCTTCAAAATAATTTTGTGTTCGCAGATGCTCCATACCTTTTTCCAACTGATAAATGTTGGCGGTAATCAACTCGCCGTACTGCCGCCAGAGTTCCCGTTTTTCTGTGTCGGCAAGTTCTGCCTTTTGCAGTTCCAACTTTTTGGTACAACGCTCAATATGGTTGGCGACCAGCTTGGTTAAATGAGCAGAGCGGCGGGACATGCGTTCCTTTTTATTGCGTTCGTCATAAAAATAGCCGATTAATTCACCCATAGAATCCATAGAGTGTAAAGTGGCGCTGTTGCCGTATTGCGTAATGGGCACGGCTGAAAATTCCATCATTTTTTCGGTTTCGGTATCTGTTAAGTAGCAGGGTTCAGCGGAGCCGTTATTTAAAGGCTGAAGCATTTTCTGCATAACGGTGGCGATGTCTAATAACTGACTATAGCTGAGATTTTTGCAGGGCGTATCGGTTTCGCCAAAGGAACGAAAGGCGATTTCCCTTGCAATGAGTGGACTAATGCCCTGAAAACGGGCAACGATGGCTTTATCCAGTCGCTCGTGTTCTTCTGTGTCAGACAAAGTCTCCACATAGCCTGTAAGACCGCAGGAGAGGGGATCTGTTTTATCCTGTGCAGGAGGCATTTCATAGGGAAGTCCCGGTAATATCTGGCGTTTTGAACTGACAGAGAAGTCAATTCGTTTAATGCTGTCCGCTACGCGGTTATTTTCATCCACTAAAATAATATTGGAATGGCGCCCCATAATTTCAACAATTAAGGATTTTTGCACCAGATCACCAAGCTCGTTTCTTGTTTCCAAATCAAAAGAGAGCATTCGTTCTAATCCCGGCTGGTGGACAGATAAAACGTGAGATGAGGTTAAATGCTTTCTGAGAAGCATACAAAACATAGGTGCCACCATAGGATTTTCTTTGCCGGATTCAGAAAGAGCAATCCGTGGAATGGCCGCGTTGGCAGAAAGTGTTACCTTATAGGTGCCGGCGGGACCATGAAAGTGGAGAAGCAGTTCGTCAGTTTCTGGCTGATATATTTTATCCAGCCTTGCGCCGGATAGCTTTTTGTTCAATTCTTGTGCTAAGGCACGGACTACAAGACCATCAAAGGCCATGAGAATCATCCTTTCCTGAACCATCAGGGTTTAATATTTCAATTATCTCCGTCTTGGGGGCTAACTTGTTATCGCAAATATGCAGAATGAGTATACTGCCGGCTAAACATAAAAGAGATACCAGAATGGCAAGCCCGGTACTGTTGGTAATGCTATAGGCTACACCATAGCCGATAAAAAACAACAGCAGTGGCAGAAAATAAACAAACAAACTGCTAAGAAGCACAGTGGAGGTGGGGGCGGATAAGAGCACCCTGTCTCCGACAGAGGCGCCAATTGGATTTTCCAGCCAGACATTGTGTCCTTTCCCCTGACATCCACCAGAGCAGGAAGCGCAGTGCTCACCGCAGGCAGAGGCTCGGGGAATAGCCACCAGTGCTTTTGAATTTGCTGTTTGTATAACCGTTCCTTTTTGAGTCATTGTATTCTCCTTATAATTCTTCTGCCATTTTAATCAGCTTTTGTAAACGGCGGCTCACACCGGATTTGCTGATGGGCTCGTTCAGCATAGAGGCAAGTTCAATTAAGCTGGCTTCGGGATTTTCTATTCGCAGTTTGGCCAGTTCTATGAGCTCCTCAGATAAATCAGCAGCGATGGTGGCCGACATAACCTTTTTAA
Source organism: Clostridia bacterium (assembly GCA_017416855.1). Lineage (GTDB taxonomy): Bacteria > Bacillota > Clostridia > UBA1381 > UBA9506 > UMGS755. The sequence continues at coordinate 60,311 of JAFQAZ010000031.1, read as the reverse complement.
TAGCCTGAATCTGCAAAGCGGCAGAATTGGCGATTTTGGTAAGATTGGCAGTTTCGCAGTTTACTCTGCGGTTTACCTGATTTTTCATATCTTTTTCTATTTTAACGTGGTAAAGATTCAAAGCAGAATCTGTAGCTCCTAAGGCTGTCAGGGTATCAGCGATTTCCTCACTGTCTTTCATATATATCACATAGTTGGATTTGCGGACAACTGACCGCGCAGAAAGCTGTTCGTCTTCAAACAGATGTAACAAGTCTTGAGCCAAATCACGGTAATGGGTTTCGATCTCCAAATGATAGCTTTTTTGCGGTGCGCTGGCAGAACCGGCACCTAAAAAAGCACCGCGCAAAAAGGCCCGTCGACAACAGGATTCACCGGTGACAAAGGGATCGGCGGAAAACTTCACCCGGCCATCACGCCAAAAACCCAAGGTTTTCATAATGGGCACAAAATTATCGTGCTCATACAAATGGATGGTATGAATATAACCTTCGTTTTTCTTTTCTACGGCCATCCGTTTTGGGTGAACGGAGAATAATCCGGAAAGGAGCGTAAATGCACGCTTGGCAACGTGGGCGTTTTCTGTACGAAGGCGTAAACCGCCGCCCTCTGATTCAGAAATCAAGGTGCCGGATAATGCCAATAGTCCTGCCAATTCTGCCCGTTGACAGCAGGTGTTTTCTAGTGGCAGACTGCATAGCTCCTGTTTAATTTCGCTTGAAAAGGACATAGCGGCTCCTTTCTGTTATTTGGCTTCAAACCAGCTGGCGCCTGCGTGCATATCCACAGCCAGGGGTGCCTGCATAATGAATGCCTGTTCCATTTCTTCTTTTAAAATCCGTCCGGCCTGTTCCTGTTCTTCTAAGGGGGCTTCCACAATCAGTTCGTCGTGTACCTGCAGAATCAGACGGGCGCGGAGCCCTTCTTTTTCTAATCGGTTATACACTCTCACCATAGCCAGTTTAATAATATCTGCGGCAGTGCCCTGAATGGGGGTGTTTAAGGCAGCGCGTTCTCCAAAAGCGCGCAATTGGAAGTTAGAGGCGGAAAGCTCCGGCAATGCACGGCGACGGCCAAAGAGCGTGGTGACATAGCCGTTTTCTTTGGCTTTTTCCACAACGTTTTTCATATATTCCCGCACGCTGGGAAAGGAGCCTAAATAGTCTTCAATATAGGCCTTTGCCTCCCGCATGGAAATCTGCAGATCCTGTGCCAGAGAAAATTCACCCTTGCCGTAAATTAATCCGAAATTTACGGCCTTGGCGGCGGTACGCATATCGCTTGTCACCTCGTCTAAGGGCAGATTAAACAGCTTGGCAGCGGTGCTTGCATGAATATCCTTGCCGCTGGCAAAGGCTTCAATCATTGCCTGGTCATTGGCAATGTGAGCCAACACGCGAAGCTCAATTTGTGAATAGTCGGCATCCAGTAAAATGTGCCCCGGTGCGGCAACAAACATTTTCCGCATTTCACGACCTAAAGCTGTGCGGATGGGAATATTCTGTAAATTAGGTTCAGAAGAGCTGATGCGGCCGGTGACCGTTACGGTCTGATGGAAGGTGGAGTGAATGCGGCCGTCGGTCTGAATAACATCCTTTAATCCGTCTACATAGGTGGATTTTAATTTGGCTAAATGACGGTATTCCAGAATTTTTTCTATAATAGGATGGACACCAATTAGTTTTTCCAAAGCACTTGCATTGGTCGAATAGCCGGTTTTGGTTTTCTTGGAAGCTTTAAGCCCCAGTTTTTCAAACAGAATCACGCCCAGCTGTTTTGGGGAGTTGATATTAAATTCTTCGCCTGCCAAATCGTAAATATCCTGTGTAAACAAAGTGATTTTCTCATCAAGCATTTCCCCGAAGGATAAAAGGCTTTCCTTATCAACTAAAATGCCGTCGTGTTCCATAGCAGCTAGCACGCTCACTAAGGGCATTTCAATGGTTTTGAATAATTCTTTAGAGCCTTCTTCGGTCAAACGGTTTTCTAACAGTGAATAAAGTGCAGGCAAAACGGATGATTGCTCAGCAAGGAAGGAAACATCATCATTAGGCTCGGCATCAAAGGAAAGCTGCTCACCAATGCTTGTATCGGAGAGCGTGATGTCCAGTAAATCAAAGCTGAGCTCGTTGATGTCGTAATTCTTTCGGGAAGGATCAATCAGGTAAGCAGCAATGGCCGTGTCGAAGATCTGCCCTCGTAATGTAATACCCAGCTTTTTTAAAAACAGATGCTGTTTTTTGCTTTCGTGAGTTACCTTAATGCCTTTTTCCTTTTCAAAAAAGGTTTTCAAGCAGGGGAGATAGTTCTCGGATAAGTTGGCAATGCCAACGGTGCCGCTTCCATTAGTGACAGCAATAGTTTTTGTCTCCGTATCCATCAGGTAAAAAACAGTTTCACTATCCAGTAGTTTGGTAAGCTCGTCCACCGTTGGGGTTACGGTGGTAAAGGTTGGTTTTTCTGCCTGCGTTGCCATTGACTCGCCGTCTTGTGGCAACTTTTTCAAGAAACTTTTGAATTCCAGACGGGTATAGAGAGCCCGAAGAACATCAATGTTGCCTGTCTGCTCTTTGGCAGCAGAAAAATCCAGTTCGATGGGCACGTTACAGTCAATGGTAGCCAGTGTGCGGGAAAGGAATGCAGTTTCTTTACCTTCGGTCAATTTGGTGCGCAAGGATTTGGTAATGGCTTCCGAATCCAAGTTCTCATAAATGTTTTCCAGATTTTTAAAGTTTGCAATCAGGGAAAAAGCACCCTTTTCGCCAATTCCCTTCACACCGGGAATGTTATCAGAGGTGTCACCCATAATGGCTTTTACATCAATAAACTCTTGGGGAGTAACACCGTATTTTTCGAAAACGTGGTCAGCATCAAAAATCTCGGTATCGGTGTTGCCCATACGGGTGGTAACAAGATAAATTTTGTTATCGTTGGTGGCAAGCTGTAAATCGTCCTTATCACCGGTTAAAATCATGCAGGCAATGTCTTCTTTGGTGCAACGGGCGGCAACTGTGCCGATAATGTCATCTGCTTCGTAGCCTTCTTTTTCTAAAACAGGAATGCCCAAAGCCACAAGCACTTCTTTTAAAAGGGGAATCTGTGGCACCAACTCTTCCGGCATGGGCTTACGGGTGGCCTTATAGCCATCAAACATTTTGTGGCGGAAGGTGGGTGACTTTAAATCGAAAGCAGCGGCAATGTAATCGGGCTTAATTTCTTCCTTGAATTTATAAAAAATATTTAAAAACCCGTAAACAGCATTGGTGTAGGTACCGTCTTTGGCCGTTAGCAGACGAATGCCATAAAAAGCGCGGTTAATAATGCTGTTTGCATCAATAATTAAAAATTTAGGTTTAGACATTTCCTTCATTCCTTTGTTATTTATTCCGTGAGAGGTTTCACCGTTTTGAAATTCATTTGATTATCCACAACGTAAATAGCTTTGCAACGGTCTTTCAGCAGCTCCATCCGGTCAGAACCAAGGACAAAGAGTGCTGTTGACAGCATATCGGCCTCAGTGCCGTTATCTGAAACCACAGTTACACTTTTAATGTGGGTATCGGCTGGGTAGCCGGTGTTTGGATCAATAATGTGATGATAGCGCTTTCCGCCTTCTTCAAAATACCGTTCATAATCTCCGGAGGTGACAACATAGCCCTCTGACAGGGAAAGGGTTTCCATAATGGTGCCACGGGGAGCATCCGGTTGTTGCAGGCCAATGAGAAAGGGACGTGTTTTTTTGCCGGTGACAACAGATTCCCAGAATCCAAGAGGTTTTCCACCCATTACGGCAATGTTACCGCCTAAATCCAGATAGGCGTGGCGGATGCCTTGTTCTTTCAGCAACTTGATGGCTTCTTCGGCGGCATAGCCTTTGGCAACGGCACCTAAATCTATCTGCACACCGTCAATTTCTTTGGTTACTGTACAGTTGGTTTCGTCTAAAGCAAGGTGCTGATAACCGGTTTTTGCCAAGGCAGAGGCTAACACCTCTTCGTCAGGCCGTTTGGGTGATCCTGAAGACAACCCCCACAGTCTGCTGACGGGTAACAAGGTAACATCAAAAGCGCCCTCAGAAGCCTGTGAAAACTCTAAAGCAATTTTCAAAATATCAAATACCTCCGGATCAAGGGAAACAACTACGCCGGTCGGAGCGTTGTTAAGACGGGCGATTTCACTTTCTGCATTATGAGCGTTACATTTTTTGTCAATCTCCCGAAGGCGGGTAAAGACCTGTCCGGTAGCGGTTTTGGCCTGTGAACCGTATGTGGTAACCGAGATGAGGGTATCCATTAAAAACTCTGTTTCTGTATGGGTGCCGGGCTTTGAAAAACTGAGAAAAAGCAGAATCAGAACCAGAAGTCCGGCGGTTATCTTAGCATATTTCATTGGCAAACTCCGTGCATCTGCCGTTAACCGGCAGGTTGGATTTTATATAACAGCTGATACATTTTACGGTTGTTTTTCAGCTTGTTTATGTAATGACGGGTTTCAGGATAGGGAATGGTATGCAGGGTTTTGCCGTCGGCAGAATATTCTTTATCGGCAAGCCAACGGTTCACCGTTCCTTCACCGGCGTTATAAGCAGCGGTGGCGTTTTCTTCGTTGTCCTCATAAATATCCAGCAGATAGCGGATATAGTAACACCCCATCTGAATATTCAGCTCAGGGTCTGTGATGTTTTCATAATGAAAATCCTGAAGCTCCATTTTATCCGCCAGCCAGAGAGCAGTAGGCTCAATAATCTGCATCAGGCCGGAGGCGTTTTTGTTGGAAACAGCATCAGACTGAAAGTTGCTTTCAGTTTTGATGATACTCATAATCAAATAGGGATCTACTTCGTATTGTGCGGCGTATTTTTTTATGTGATCTACATATTTTGCCGGATATAGTAAACGGGTGAGGCTACCGAGATTTGCCAATAAAAGAATCAGACAAAGAGCGATAATCAAAATGGTAATACGTTTTTTTACCTTCACAGGGTTAACTCCTTTAAAATAGTCTCTAAGGCTTGCTCTAACAGAGCAGGGTTATCATTGTTTTCTACAATATAATGACAATATTTACGATAAAATTCGTCTTTTGGTTGTGCGTTGATTCGTGACGAAGCTTCTGTTTCTGTTAATCCGTCACGCTGCATAATGCGGCTGATGCGGAGAGAATGACTGGCTAAAATTGCAATGGTTACATTACAAAGCCTTTCCAAACCGCATTCCAGCAACAGGGGTGCATCGATAACGGTTATAGAAGCAGGTGTTGAGCGCAAACGGTTTTCAATTTCTTTAATAATATATGTATGGGTGATGGAATTTAACCGTGCAAGCGCCCGGTCATCATTAAAAACAATGGCACCTAATTTTTTTCGGTCCAGTGCACCATCAGGGAGGAGAATTCCGTCAAAAGTCTGTGCAATCTTCATAAGCGCCGGCATTCCCGGACGGACAACATCCCGGGCAATGGCGTCGGCATCGATGATGACAGCACCTTTTTTTTTAAAATATGCGGCGGCGGTGCTTTTTCCACAGCCAGTACCACCGGTTAAACCAATCACAATGGGCATACCAGCACCTCTTTATAAAAATTTTGACAGTTTTTCCATAGCACGCTGGGGTGCATCCTTGGAGTTTTTCCAAGGCTCGTTCTGATAGCGATAGTCAAACTTTTTGGTAAACCAATTTACCTCTTCATTGATTCGTTTTAAATGGGTTAATTCAAGCTCAATCATATCCCGTTTTGCTTCTTCTAAGGTTTTGCCGGAAAGCTCACGGTCGGCACATTCCAGCAAAAGCAAAAAGTGAGGCAGACAAAAGCCCTGACAGTTTTTGGCTTTTTCTTTAAAATCAGCTTCGTTTTTATATAAATACCAAAAAACTTCGGCAAATTTCTCTAAGGTGTGCTGTAATTTGTCGCAAACGAGGCAAGAGGACTGGTCATCACGAATAGCAGAAACAAGAGGATTTTCACCTTCTGCCTTTTTGAATAAGCCAGCTTTTACATCCGGTTTTTTTGACGCGTTTTCCAGTTTTTCAATCAGTTCATTTAAATGAGTATCCAGTACTAACGCCAGGCTCAGCGCCTTGGATTCTCTGCTCATTTGCTCATAGTGGCGTCGGCAATAGCCTCTGTCGTTGGAGATAATCCGAGCATCCGGCTCCATCATAGAGGCACCTAAAACATAGGAAACCTGCTCGGCCTCCAGTTTTTTTTCCAGGGTGCAAAAAGGACATTCACCGCCTTCGGTAAATGCATCGGTTAAAGGAATGGTATATATTTTTTCTTTCAAAACAGCCTCCGAACATTATACGGGAGTTAAGACTCCGCGATTATTTTTACTCAACATTTTTTATTATACCACAAATTTTCCAATTAAAAATTTTTAGGGTATGCGTTCATTATACCATATTATTTGTAAAAAGGAAACAAAATAAGTAAATTTTTGAGAATAATTTATCTTAAGAATTATGTCGGAATTATAAGAAAAATTTCTTTGTTTAAACCGCAGGATATGACAAAAAATTTCCAATAAATGGTATATAATGGAAATGTAAAAAACTTCCAGGAGGATTACAAATGACAAATCAAGAGATGCAATCTTATAAGCGGTTGGGAATTCCTATTCCTAAAAAACGAAAACGAAGCCATGATTTCGGTCTGTTTGAAGTGTTGGAATATGCTTTTTCCTTTCTCCTTGGCAGAACGGTTTTAATGAGCGGTATGTCACCCTTTGGCATTGCTTTTTTTACGGCTGTTTTTCCTAATCAAAAGCGCTTTCCGGCGGTGTTGGCGGTGCTTTTGGGTATTGCTACAGCCGGTTTGGGCCTTCGTGTTATGCAATATGCCGGTGCGCTGATTATCGTTTGCGCCATATCGGTTTTATTAGAACAGGAGTTTTCGGGGCGTGTGTGGATGTACGCCACCGTGGCATCCAGTGCGGTTTGCCTGACCGGATTTGTGTTTATTGCGTTTGAAGGCTTTTTAATGTATGATATTTTGCTTCAGATTTTAGAAGGTATTCTGGTCTTTTTTTCTTGTTTTGCTTTTAAAAAGGCCACTGAGGTTTTACGAGGCATTAAAGCAAGGACGGTTTTTGAACCAACAGAAAGCCTTTGTCTTTTGTTTTTGTCTGCTACGTTGGTGCTTAGCTTTGGCAGTATTCCCTATTTCAGCGGTGCGGCACACGTATTGAGTATGGTAATTATATTGATAGCCGGACTCACAGGTGGGTTTTCTCTTTCCTGCACAGCCGGTGTACTCCTTGGCATCGTGAATAGCCTTTTTGATGTGTTGCCGGCACAGGTGGTGGCTGTGTATGCAGTGAGCGCCTTCAGCTCCGGATTGCTGCAGAGAAAAGGGCGCTGGGGTGTAACCTTAGGCTTTTTTGTTGCTAATGCAGCGGCGATGATTTATTTTAATTCTTCCGCTAATTCCATTATTTCTTATTATCACATTTTACTGGCAGGAGGAATTTTATTCCTGTTGCCAGACCGTATGCTTGCTGTGTTTGGTGAAGCGGTTAAATCACCGGTTTATGCTGAGGATTCGGTAGAACGTCTGCGGGATATTATGACGGACAAGCTGACGTCTGCTTCCCGTGCATTTGAAGCGTTATCACAAACCTTTAATGAGGCAATAGAGCAACATGTTGATAAAGAAATCCGTGACCCTGCTTTTCTGTTTGACAAAACCGCAGATGAAATTTGCCATAACTGTTCTTTAATGCGTTATTGCTGGCAGAAGGAATACAACGAAACAAGACGGTCGATGCTGACGTTATACCATCGTATGGAGCAAAGGGGAGCCGTTACCATAGAAGATGTTCCTGAGAGCTTTAAAAAAGAATGCATACGACTGGAGGACTTCCTTGCTATTTTACATAAAAACTATGAGTTATATAAAATTAATCTGCTATGGGCCGGTCGTGTGGCGGAGAGCCGGAGTCTTGTTGCTGAACAGTTTCAGAATTTGTCTTCGGTGTTGGAACATATCAAGACAGAACTGGGCACCGAAGTAACGGATGGCATCCGACTGGAACGAAGAATTGCGGCGGCACTGGACAGGAAGGGAATCGAGGCAAGTCATATCCGCGTAACGGGAGCAGACCCCCTTACTGTTACAATGGTAGTACCTGCCTGTGGTGGGGAAAGGTATTGTGTTCAAAAGATTGCTACGGTGCTCGGTAGTGTGCTGCAAACACCGGTGATGCGTATGCCTGCTGTGTGCGGTGAGTCAAGCTGCCGGCTTTGCTTTAAAGAACAGGCGCGGTATACGCTGGAAACAGGATTCGCTCAGGTGGCTGGCAAAAACGGAGCAATTTGCGGTGATCATTATATGATGTCGCCTTCGGCAGACGGTAAGTTTGTGCTGGCCTTGTCAGACGGTATGGGGCAGGGCGATGCGGCAGAAAGCCAGAGCAGTATGACCATTCATTTAATGAAGCAATTGCTTCTGTGTGGTTTTGATAAAGAAACGGCACTCCGACTGATTAACAGTATTTTAATGATCAGTACAGAGCGTGAGAGCTTTGCCACAGCAGACTTGTGTCTGGTGAATTTATATAGCGGTGCTTTAGAGTTCATTAAAATTGGTGCCAGTTATTCGTATCTCAAAAAAGGAGAAATGGTTGAAGCTATTACCTGCTCGTCCTTGCCTGTTGGCATTGTCAGCAATGTTGAGGCAGATTGCGATTTGAAGTTCGCAACAACAGATGATTATGTAGTCCTTGTAACCGATGGGGTGACAGATGTTCTGGGGAAGGGTGAAAACGCTCAACTGGAAACCATTATCAGAAATTTTGCAGGGGAAACGCCGCAACAACTGGCAGATGAAATTTTAAGAATCGCCATTATGGTCAGTGGCGGCACGGCAAAGGATGATATGACTGTTATAGCGGCAAGACTGGCAGAAGTATAAAGAAATGTATAAAAAAACAAAACATAACATGCAAGTAATTTGTATGATAACTGGTTTCTGATAAAAAGGTTGCAGCAAATGAGTGTCGTTTTCTGCAACTTTTTTTATTAGTATTCTATGATAAAACTATGCATTTTCTAACATAATATTGTAAACAGATGTTATATCATTCTGAGGTGCAATATGAAAAAACAGACAATTAAGATTCTTTCCTTTATCATTTTTTTATTAGCTATGGCTATTATTACGCTGGTTATGTTGCCGCTGATTCAATCTTATCAAAATCCTGAAGTTTTTAAAGCTTTAATTGAGAGTTTTGGATCATGGGGGATTCCAATGATGCTGTTTATTCAGGTTTTTCAGGTTGTGGTGGCGTTGATTCCCGGTGAGGTGGTGGAAACGTTGGCCGGCGTTATCTATGGAACCTTTGGTGGTTTTTTGTTTTGTATGATGGGGATTGCGGTTGGCCAAATAATTATTTTTGGCCTGGTGAGATCCTTTGGGAAGGATTTTGTAGAGAAAGTTGCAGGTAGCAAAAGTGTTCAGAATTTTTCTTTTCTTCGGGATGAAAGAAAACTGAAAACTGTTATTTTCTTTCTGTTTTTTATTCCCGGCACGCCGAAGGATTTAATTACGTATATGGCGCCTATGACAAAAATTAATCTAAAAGATTTTCTCATTATTACACTGATTGCCAGAATTCCGTCAGTTCTATCTTCAACTTATGGAGGGAGCACCTTTATTGAGCGCAATCTCCTGAAAACGGCAATCGTTTACAGTGTAATCGGTATGTTTTCTATAGTGGGTATTTTGCTTTACCGTTTTTGGGATAAAAAACAAACAGAAAAAAGAAATATCAAAAATAAACTATAAAGTAGCGGAAGCCAGAAGGCAACCGCTACTTTTTTTAGTGCATTAATCCCGGGACAGGAGTTGGCTTACCCGAATCATCCAAAGCAACAAAGACCAAGGTTGCCTCATTGGTGTGAATTTTGTTGCCGGTCTGCAGGTTTTCTGCCCACACATCTACTTTGATTTTCATTGACGTATTACCCACGGAGACTAAGTTTGACTGTAAACGGACCATTTCACCCAATCGGGCAGGATGCTTAAAATTAAGACTATCCATAGAAACTGTGGCAACAATTGAGTTAGCATGTTTAGACGCTGTGAGGGCGGCGGCAATATCAATCCAATGCATCAGTTGTCCACCCATTAAATTGTTTAATAAATTCACATCGTTGGGCAGCACCAGGTGTACGGCTTCCACGGAAGATTCAGAAACTGTTTTAAAAGCTTTCATTTTTATTCTCTTTTCGTTTTATTTTGTATTGTTCCCATTAAAGAAGAGAATAAACAGGTAAAATGTGAATGTAATTATAAGGTATGAAAGAGGAAAACAAAGAAAGAATAAAAGAAAAAGGATTTGGAGAAGAAAAAATGAACAGAAAAAATGCATTTTCTTTTTTTCTTATGCTTTTGGTTTTAACTTCTTGTGTAGGAAAAAAGGAAGAAAGACATATGCCGGAACACGCAACGGAGCAACCGTCTTCAACACCGGAGGTGACAGCCACGCCGGCCCCTGAACCGGTTCTGTTAGGGAGTGCGAGAACTAAATTGCTGGATAAAAGCGACAGTCGGTTACACAATATCCGTTTGGCAATCAGCAAGCTGAACGGCTATCGCATATCTCCCGGAGAAGAGTTTTCTTTTAACCGGGTTGTAGGACCACGAACGCCGGAACAGGGGTATAAGGATGCCGCTGTAATTGTAAAAGAAGAAAAGCAAACAGGCTGTGGTGGTGGTGTTTGTCAGGTCAGTACAACGCTGTATCAGGCGGCGAAGAGTGCCGGTCTCAGAATAACTGAGCGGAACAACCATAGCGGAGAAGTGGGCTATGCACAAAAAGGATATGATGCAGCGGTGGATTATGGGCATCTTGATATGCGATTTGTTAATCAAACACAGAAAACAGTTAAAATCTATATTTCTGTCGATGGAGAAGGAATCTCTGCTCAAATTTATCATTTACCCTAAGCATACAATCAAATGGATGTATTTTTTGGTGATATATGGAAAGATACTTTACTTTGCAAGAAAAATATAGTAAAATAAAAAAGTTCAATACATTATTCTGCAAAAATGTGCAGAAAAATTTTATAATTGTGAAGGAGAAAGTATCATGAAAAAATTTGTAAAAGTTTTAGCATTGGTATGTGCTATGGTAATGCTGTTGAGTGCTTGCTCTGCAAAGCCTGCAGTAGAATCTGACCTGAAGTACATCCAGGACAAGGGTGAACTGATTATTGGTATGACTCTGTTTGCTCCTATGAACTATTATGAAGGCGAAGAACTGGTTGGTTTTGAAACTGAGTTTGCTAAGGCTGTTGCTGAAAAACTGGGTGTTGAACCCAAGTTCATTGAAATTGACTGGAATACAAAAGAAGTTGAACTGGCAGCTAAGAGCATTGACTGTATCTGGAATGGTATGACCATCACACCGGAAAGAGCAGAAGCAATGTCCATCACCACTCCTTACATGGCTAACAAGCAGGTTGTTGTTGCTAAGGCTGAAAATGCTGATAAGTACAATACCGCTGAAGGTCTTGACAAGGTTGTAGTTGTTGCTGAAGCTGAATCTGCAGGCGAAGAAGTTGCCAGCACTGATGAATTCTTCAACAAGGCTACTTACACCGCAGTTGATTCTCAGGCAAAAGCTTTAATGGAAGTAAGCAGCGGTACAGCAGGCGCTTGTGTAGTTGACTTTGTTGCTTCCATCGGTATGATTGGTGAAGGCACCGACTATGAAGATTTGGTTGTTGTTGAAACCAAAGAATTCTCTCCCGAAGAATATGGCGTTGCATTCAGAAAAGGCAGCGATATTACTGAAAAAGTAAACGAAGCAATGAAGGAACTGTCTGAAGACGGTACTTTAGAAGAAATTGCTAAGAAATACAAACTGGATGAACTGTTAAAAGTTTGATTTTGGTTTATTGCATTTAATATTCAGCAAGAACTTCCGGCATTGGAATCTTTGCCGGAAGTTCTTGTAAATCATGGAGTTTGCTATGTTTAACACAGTAACAACTGAACTTTTAAGTGGCTTTTGGCAGAATTGTCAAATCTTTTTTTTAACCCTCTTGTTTGCAATACCTTTGGGGCTTATTATCACCTTTGGCTCTATGTCTAAGTGGGCGCCCTTTTCTTTTTTGCGTCGGTTTTGCATCAGACAAAAAGGCAAAAAAAAGATAGACTTACATACAATTTTGCTGACAATTGCAGATTTCAGACCGATTAGCTTTATCACAAGAATTTTTGTATGGATTATCCGTGGAACACCGCTTCTGTTGCAGCTTCTGGTGGTTTTTTATGTACCCGGTCTGATTTTTGACTACCCGATGACCAACAGATTACTGGCGGCGCTGATTGCCTTTGTCATCAACTATGCTGCTTATTTTTCCGAAATTTACCGCGGGGGTATTGAATCAATTCCCAAGGGTCAGTATGAAGCAGGTCAGGTTTTAGGTTTAACCAAAACACAGGTGTTCTTTAAAGTTGTTTTAATGCAGGTTATTAAGCGGATTGTACCGCCTATGGGCAATGAAATCATTACCTTGGTTAAAGATACCAGTTTGGCAAGAATTATTGCCGTTGCAGAAATTTTAAAAGCGGCAGAACGCTTTTCGGCCCGTGGTGTCATCTGGCCACTGTTTTATACCGGAGCGTTTTTCCTGTTGTTCTGCGGTCTGTTAACAGTTTTGTTTGGCTATATTGAGAAGAAGCTGGATTACTACAAGGGGTAAGGAGGTACGGCTGTGAATGTTTTAAAAGCAAGTGGCATTAAAAAAAGCTATGGAAAATTAGAAGTTTTAAAAGGCGTTGATCTGGTCGTATCCAAAGGCGATGTTATTGCCATTATCGGCCCTTCCGGCTCGGGTAAAAGTACATTTTTGCGCAGTTTGATTAACTTGGAAAAAATTAATGGCGGCGAGATTATTATTGATGGCCAAACTGTTGTAAAAAATGGTATTTACGATAAAACGGAAGATTCTAAGAATGCATATAAAAAACTGGGTATGGTGTTTCAGAACTTTAATCTGTTTCCTCATAAATCAGTTTTAGAAAATATAACAATGGCACCGGTTTCGGTGAAAAAAATTCCACATACAGAAGCCGAGGAGCAGGCCAGAATGCTTTTGGCACAGGTGGGGCTGACGGAAAAAGAAAAGGCTTATCCTTGTGAACTTTCCGGTGGTCAGCAGCAGCGTGTGGCGATTGCCCGGGCGTTGGCTTTAAAACCTGATATTCTGTTGTTTGATGAACCCACATCGGCCCTTGACCCTGAACTGACGGGGGAAGTACTTAGGGTTATTAAAAATCTGGCAGAAGAGGGAATGACCATGATAGTTGTAACTCATGAAATGTCCTTTGCAAAAGATGTGGCTAAACGCATTATCTTTATGGATGGCGGTGTGATTGTTGCAGACGGAACACCGGAGGACATTTTCCACAGTGATAATGAGCGATTGGCTACGTTTTTAAAGAATTATAACGAATATTGATTTTCGTCCGTTCTGTCTCAAAACAGAACGGATTTTTCATTGCAAATTGAGAAAAAATGATTGACAAGGAAGTTTTTGTGTGATACAATATAATGTAGCCGCGTGTATGGGGTCTCAAACGATTTATAATCTACCTCAAAGTGACAGCGAGCAAGGATGGAGGAGGTGCAAGTATGTACGCAATTATTAAAACAGGTGGTAAACAGTATAAAGTTAGCGAAGGCGACACCATTTTCGTTGAAAAGCTGGGTCTGGAAGCTGATGCTGCTGTTACCTTTAACGAAGTTGTAGCCGTTGGCGAAGGCAGCGATTTAAAGATTGGTGCTCCTTTTGTTGAAGGCGCAAGTGTTACTGCTAAGGTTGTTAACGAAGGCAAAGCTAAGAAAGTGATTGTTTTCAAGTATAAACCCAAAAAGGGTTATGCTAAAAAGCAGGGCCACAGACAGCCTTACACAAAAGTCGTTATCGAAAAGATTAACGCATAATCAAAGTTTATGATTACCATCAGTTTATTCAGAAACAAAAACCATAATATTCAGGGGTTTACGGTTAAAGGTCATGCAGGCTTTGGTGAACACGGCACAGACATTGTTTGTGCAGCAGTGACCACAGCGGCTATGACTACAGTAAACGGCCTGACAGATGTGGTACACATTTCTTTAACTCCGGAAGTGCGGGAAGGATATCTATCCTGTTGCCTGCCGGAAAAGCTTTCAGAAGAACAGCGCCGTGAGGCTGATGTTTTACTGGAAAGTATGGTTCTGACAATGCAGAACTTAGAATCGCAGTACGGTGATTATATCCGTCTGCGGGAGGAATAGATTGTTAGCGGCAATTTTGCCAGCATGTGCAACATTGGGTTGCACCTAAAAAAGGAGGTTATCTCATGATTAAATTTGATATTCAGCTGTTTGCTCATAAAAAGGGTGTAGGTAGCACCAAGAACGGTCGTGATAGCGAAGCTAAGCGTCTGGGTGTGAAAAAAGGCGACGGTCAGCCCGTTTTAGCCGGTAACATTCTGGTTCGCCAGAGAGGTACCAAAATTCATCCCGGTGTCAATGTGGGCAAGGGCGGCGATGATACGTTGTTTGCTTTGATTGATGGTCAGGTTAAATTCGAAAGAAAAGGCAAGAATAAGAAGCAGGTCAGCGTATATTCTGCATAATTTAAAAATAAAAGCCCATTCCGTTATGGTTTGGGCTTTTTTTTCTAAAATTTTATGACAGGGAGCTTGTCTGTATGTCGCTTTATGCTATTTCTGATTTGCATTTGGGATTATCCAACGATAAGCCTATGGATATTTTCGGCGGTCGTTGGGAAAATTATTTAGAGCTGTTGAAAAATAACTGGACAGAATGTATCCACCAGGAAGATGTTGTGCTGGTTCCTGGGGATATTTCCTGGGCAACCTATATTGACCGTGCCGAAGCAGACTTTCGGTTTTTGCATGAATTGCCCGGCACGAAAATTATTTCTAAAGGTAATCATGACTATTGGTGGGAAACCTTGAACAAACTTAATCAGTATGTTTCAAAAATGGGTTTTGACAGCCTTCATTTTATGCACAACAGCATTTATAAATATGAAAATACCGTCATTTGTGCGGCTAAAGGATATCCTGATAACGGCACAACGGACGAAGATATAAAGCTATATAACCGCGAGGTCAGCCGGTTGCAACTGTCTTTGGACCTGGCGGCCAAAGAGGGAGCAGAGCAAATTTTTGTAATGCTTCACTATCCGCCCATGCAGGGCTCTGATTTTACACGGTTGATGGAAGAATATGGGGTGTCCCGCTGTTTGTATGGTCACTTGCACGGCGGTGCTCATAGGCTGGCTACGGTGGGGGCTCATAATGGTGTGGAATATAGCCTGGTATCGGCCGATTATTTGCATTTTAAACCTCTTTTGATAATGGAATAATGAGAAGCTTTGGAAAGGTGGTGAAACCGTGTCTGAACAAGATTTAATTAAGAAAGCTCAGGAAGGCAATGTGGAAGCCTTTGAACAGCTGATTCGCGATTATGAAAAAAGAATACTGAATTATTGCTTTCGTATGATGGGGAACCTATCAGATGCGGAAGATGCCGCCCAAGAGGTGTTTGTTAAAATCTTTCGGTTTATTGAAAGCTTTAACGGACAATCTTCTTTTTCTACCTGGTTATATCGGATTGCTTCTAATGTCTGTTTGGATCTTTTGCGAAAAGCGAAACGGCGTCCTCAGGATGTGGTCAGTATCCATCAGGAAAATGATGAGGGCGAAGAATATTCTATCGCCATTGAAGACACAGAGCCTGATCCTTACCAGCGGGCACAGCTTTCTGAGGCGCAGAGGGCTCTTGCAAATGCGCTGGAGCAATTGAGCGAGGAGCATAAGCAAGTGGTTATCCTTCGGGATATTGAAGGGCTTTCTTATGAAGAAATTGCGGAGACAATGGGAACGGCTCCGGGAACGGTAAAATCCCGCTTGAATCGTGCCCGTCAGAGCTTGCAAAAACTTTTGGAAAAAGATAAGGAACTTTTTCTGTTATCGTAACGTCTAAATAAATAAAGAACAGATTTTATCTGCAAAAACCTTGAAGGGAGGGAAAACAGTGAGCAAATTATGTGATGCAATTCGTGAAGATTTATCCGCTTACATAGACGGAGTGCTGAACGAAAACGAAGCAAAATGTGTAGAAAAGCATCTGGCAGAATGCGAGAAATGCCGTGAAGAGCATCGGTTCTTATCCGGTATTTTGCAAAGTGCCACTACGATGCCGTCAATCCCTGTCAGCAATCGTTTTCGTGAAGAGTTGCATAGCAAGTTAGTGGCAGAAGCAAGCAAACCCAAAGCAATCAAAATCCGCAAACGACCCATTTGGCAAATGGCTTCCGGATTTGTTGCTGCAGTGGCTGTGATTGCTATTTCAGTTGTATCCTTCAGTAGTCTGCCCAAGCAATCAGAATTGACACCGTTTGTCCCGACACCTAGTGTAAATCAGTTAGAAACCAGCGAAAGTATGCATACACCTGCGCCTACACAAGTGCCGGAAGAAAATACTAAACAAAAGAGTACACATGAGCAAAATATACCGCAGACTGTAGAATCACCTCTGCCGGAAGAGAAAAAAGAATCAGTTGTTCCAGAGGAAAGTATTTCGATGGATGCGGCTGAACCACAGCCGATTCCTGCAGAAGAAGCGATGCCTGTTGAACCGGTAACTATTGCTAACGCCACAGCAGATATGGCAGTTTCCGGAGGTGGAAGTGGTGGTGGAATGGCTCGTGCGGCTATGCCGTTTATGAAAACAGGAATGTGTTACAGTATTGGGGAAGAAAGTTTTTCTATAGCGTTAAATTTGCTTTCTGTTTATGAAATGGAAGGTGAAGGCTACTTGGTGCCGGATGAAGATTTGTTTTCTCTTTGTGAAAATTTAGAGGCTCTAAAAGGCTATAAAGGCCATGAAAACATAGCAGAGAGTTTGAATGAACCAACGGATGAGCAAGTGGCGTTATACAGTACACATACATTGGTAGTTGTTGAAAAAAGTGAATGAAAAAAGGGGATGTAAAAAAAGTCCAGACCGCAAAAAGGCAGTAAAACAATAACTATTGATAGGCAATTCAGTACAAAATTGGTAAAGAAATGTTGAAAAATTTCATTTTATTCAATTTTTCTATATTTTTAAGCCTTTTTGCTACGAACAAACTTCGCCGCTCGCAGTACCAACGTACGGCTTCGGGACTCAGTTTGTCCGTTCTGGAACGTTTTTTCCTATCCCCTCAAACACAAAAAAGGCGATGTAAAAAATTTTTTTACATTGCCTTTTTTGCGGACCGTCGAGGACGCCGGTCTCTACAATATTTAGAATAATTTTTCTTTTTGCGGTCTGTGCATTTTTCTACAGCAAAATCTCGTGTCCACCGTCTTCAATGGTAGATAAATAGAAGGAAGCAGCATAACCGATTTTTGCTTCATAAGCCTTACCGACTTTTTCAATAAATTCTTCCGTTGCAGAGGTCTTTGCCAGGGTAACGGTGCAACCGCCAAAGCCGGCACCTGTCATACGGGAGCCAATGACACCAGGAATGTTTCGTGCTTCTGCAACCAAAGTATCCAGTTCAATGCCGGTTACCTCATAATCATCCCGTAGGCTATCGTGAGAGGCATTCATCAAGGTACCAAAGGTTTTCATATCGCCGGCTTTTAAAGCGTCTACGCTCTTTAATACACGGTCATTTTCAGTAATGACGTGCCGTACACGACGATAAACGACTTCGTTTTCTATAACTTTACCGTATTTGTTAAAGTCATCCAAAGAAACATCAGAGAGGGTTTTAATATCCGGCAGAACGGTTTGCAGAATACGAAGACCTTCTTCGCATTCGCTGCGACGTTCGTTATACTTAGAATCAGCCAGACCACGCTTTTTGTTGGTATTGGAAATGATTAAGGTGTAACCATCCATTTCCATTGGAACAAGCTCATAGGAAAGATCGCTGCAACGAAGGAAAATGGCGTGGTTCTTCTTGCCCATAGCAGAGGCAAACTGATCCATAATACCGCATTTAACACCAATGTAATTATGCTCGGAGCGCTGTCCTATTTTTGCCATGGAAACCATATCCACGGGTTCTTCCTTGCCCTCTGCTTCTTTAGCTAAAGTCGCGAAGGTCAGGGCTGTGGAAACCTGAATGGCAGCTGAGGAGGAAAGGCCGCCACCGTGAGGCAGGGTATCGTCATAGAGCATATCGCAGCCTACTAAGGTGTAGCCATCCTTTTTCAGTTCATCTAAAACACCGGCCTGATAATTCCCCCAGAATAAATCCTTATATCCGGACAGATCAGAAAGGTCAATGGTCACCATATCCGGCAGATCTGTGGCTTTCATACGAACAATGTTGTCGTCACGTTTCCTTAGGGCGATGGTTGTACCCATAGAAAGAGCTGCGGGGAACACAAAACCGCCGTTATAGTCGGTGTGCTCTCCAATGAGATTCACGCGGCCGGGGGAGTGGAACAAACGGATGTCTCCACCTTCGCCGTATAATTTTATAAATTCTTGTTTTAATTCAGTTTGTGTCATTTTATTGCTCCTTGCTCATGAATTTTTTAAAGGCAACCCGCAGTTCCTCTGCTTTTTCTTCAGGAGCGGTGGGGTTACAATGTGCCCAGGCACCGGTTTCGCTGGAAGCATTGTATTTTACTTTATCCGCAGCACGCATGGGCGGGAAAAATTCGATATGGAAATGGAAAATATCAGTAGTATCTTCGCTGTTAACCGGATTTTGATGCAGGGTCATCATATAGGGGAAGGTGTAGCCGAATAAGTTATCCAATGTACCAACGGTTTGCTTTAAAATAGTTGCCAGATTGTTCTTTTCGCTATCAGTCATATCCTCTAAAGTACCTAAGTGGCGCTTGGAAATGATGTGTACACCGTAGGGATATTCAGACCAGAAGGGTAGATAGGTTACAAAATCATCATTTTCAATGATAATACGTTTTGCAAAGTCCTGTTCCTCTTTTAAAATATCACAGAAGAGGCAACGACCTTTTTCTTCGTAATGCTCTTTAGCAGAGGCAAGCTCTAATTCCAGCTTCTTTGGAATATAAGAGTAGCCATAAATCTGGCCGTGGGGATGAGGCATGGTTACGCCAACCACTTCGCCGCGGTTTTCGAAAATCAGGATGTATTTAATGTTTTCATCTTTGCGGATTTCAGCAAAGCGTTCTGTCCATAAATCTACGATTTCACGAATGTGAGGTACATTTAAGTCTGAGAGGGTGGCGGTGTGGTCAGGAGAATAGAGCACAACCTCGCACTTACCGTAAGCCTCTTTGGTCTTATATAAATCGGTGGCCACATCATCAGGCACCGGCGGTGTCTGAGAAAGAGCCGGAAAATCGTTGTCATATTTATGTACAGTGTAATGCTCCGGTACTTTGCCGGAACCGGGACAAAATGGGCACCAGTCTTTGGGCATCTGGGGTCTGTTCTGACGGTGAGATGCAATCATTACCCAGTCTTTGGTTAAAGGGTTAAAACGTAATTCAGCCATGAAAAATTCCTCCTGTGTATTTAGTGACAGCCTTCTTCAGTAAAATAACCTTCTAAAGAAAGCATATATTCATCATTTTCTGTTACAAACCGCAACGCCATATACAGTACAGTAAGGTCGGGGTTATTGCCGTAAACGGTTTTCACACCGGAAAGGTCAGCCATATTTAAGAGAGATTTTGCCAGGCCGTAATTAAAGGCGTGCGTGTTTTCTTCCGTATGAATAAAGTTTAAATAAACCTTTGTAACACGAAGTTCAATACTACCCAAACCAATGAGGCGGTCACCGTCATACATACCCATAAACTGTTCCATCCCAAAGGTATGGTCAATGTTCCGGGCCTGTAAGTAAGCATTGATTTCGTTCATATCTTCAATTTTTTTAATGGTTATCATCATTTGCCTCCAAGGTTTGCAACTTCTGCTTCTGTTAAGTGACGAAAACTGCCGATAGGTAAATCACCCAAACGCAGAGGTCCTTCTGCAACACGGCGAAGTTTTAAAACAGCATGTCCCACCGCTTCACACATTTTTCTAACCTGTCGGTTTCTGCCTTCGTGAATGGTAATTTGCAGAAGTGCATTTTTTTCGTTTTTCTTTTTTAAAATCACCTGTGCCGGGTGGGTTTTACGCCCATCGATCACCACACCTCTGCGAAGAGCGGATAAAGCATCTTCCGAGGGAATACCACTCACAACAGCCAGATAGGTTTTTGAAATCTCGTGGCTGGGGTGGGTTAAACGATAGGTTAAATCGCCGTCGTTTGTCATCAAGAGCAGGCCTTCGGTGTCGTAGTCCAACCGACCAACGGGATATAGCCGTCCTAAATCTGGCGGTATCAGCTCTAAAACCGTATGACGGTTAAAATTATCCTTTAAAGTGGTTACATAACCCTTTGGTTTGTTGAGTATCAGGTACACCTTTGGCTCCGGTGCAGTGATTGTTTTGCCGTCAACAGATACAATATCAGTATCGGGATTCACTTTGCTGCCCAATTCACGGATGATAGCACCGTTAACCGAAATACGACCGTTTATAATCATATCTTCTGCCGCCCGGCGGGAGGCAATGCCACACAAGGCAATAAATTTTTGCAACCGCATTTCTTCAGCCATACAATCTCCTTTTGACGCCGGAAAACAGCGCCTTTCCTGAGTTTAAACATATTAATCTTATTATATCTTATTTTCTATTTCATTTCAATAAGTTTTTAAAAAAATTGATTAAATTTTCCCAAAAACCGGGCTTTTCCGGCTCGTGGAATGTCACGTCTCCGGCAGCTAATAAATTGATCTGGCATAAGGGGTCTCCGTTATAACGAACGGTCAGGGTGCCGATTTGTGAACCGGCGGTGACAGGAGCCGGAATGGTGGCCGGCAATTTATAGTCAAGGGTCACTTTGCTCAGGCCTTCTTTACCGTTATAGGACAGATAAAAATCATCAGCGGCCAACAGGTCAAGTGCTTTAACGTCACCATTTTTGACAGGCAGGGTTTTCAATATCATATCTTTCATAATTAACGGACGGGATTGGTTTACAGAGAACCCGTAATCCAGTAATCTTTTGTGGTAGTTCCAATCGTTGGGAGCATTTAAGGTAACACAGATGATGGTGGAGTGGTCACGACGTGCAGCAGAAACCAGACAACGACCTGTTTTTTTAGTAAAGCCGGTTTTAACACCAATGCAACCGCTATAAAGGGATAGCAGTTTGTTGTGATTGGTAAAGCTGCGGGCAATGCTTCCTTCGGTAGCAGGGTATGATTTATGCTTTGTAGATACAATTTCGGTAAAACGAGGGTTTAAAAGGGCAGTTCGGGTGATTAACGCTAAATCATAAGCTGTGGTGTAATGTCCCTCTTCATCAAGACCGTTGGGATTTTTAAACTGTGTATTTTTTGCACCTAAGGCGTGGGCACGGTCTGTCATCATTTGCGCAAATTTTTCTACATTACCGCCAACGTGCTCAGCAATGGCAATAGCGGCATCGTTGCCGGAGTTTAGCAGTAACCCGTATAACAGGGCTTCCATGGAAAGCTTTTCACCGGCGGAAAGATAAATGCTGGAGCCTTCGGTGCCGGCGGCATTTTTGCTGACAGTAACAATTTCATTTTCCTTGGTATTTTCAAGGGCCAGCAAAGCAGTCATAATTTTGGTGGTGCTGGCCATAGAATGGCGGTCGTAGGCGTTTTTTTCATATAGAACTCTACCGGTTTGCGCATCCATTACGCAGGCGTACCGGGCGGAAACATCAATGGCATAAGCAGGGCAGACAGCAGATAAAATCGAAAAAACGGTAAAAAAAATAAGGACAAACCTTCTCATAATCATCGCTCCTTAGGGTGTTTTTGTAAAGTATATGAAACTTTTTTTTGCAAAATGAAAAAAAGTTGTTTAGAAACAAAAAAAGAGGGGTATATATTCTATACAAGGAAAAACCTTGTTAGAATACATTTAGAGGAGTGGATCCATATGAAATTGACAATGACAGGAAAACAGATTGAATTAACTCAGGCTTTAAAAGACAGGATCGAAGATCGCTTCGCCAAACTGGACCGGTATTTCCATAAAGAAACCGAAGCGACAGTCACTCTTTCTGTGCAGCGTGAAAAACAGGTTGTGGAAGCAACGGTATATTCAGGTAGCCTGATTGTCCGTGTTGAAGAAGCAACTGACGATATGTATGTGAGCATTGACAATGCAGTTGATATTTTAGAACGTCAGCTCAGAAAACACAAAACAAGAATTGAAAAGAAATTAAAGAAGGATAATTTTGAAGCGGCAGCGCTGGCGCAGATTCCCTTTGCTGAAGCTATTGAAGAAGAAACAGAATTTAAAATCGTGAGAACCAAACGGTTTGCAACAAAGCCCATGAGCCCTGAAGAAGCTATTTTGCAAATGAATCTTTTAGGCCATCAGTTCTACATTTTCAGCAATGCCGAAACCGGCGAATCCAATGTGGTGTATAAGCGCAAAAACGGCGACTATGGCTTGATTGAATTGATTTAAATAAAATTGGCGGCACAGAAAATTTTCTGTGCCGCTTTTTGTTTGTTTTTTTTATTGACAAAATTGGAATTTTGCGGTATGCTTTAAATATAATTTTAAATATCAGGAGGTATATTAACATGGAATTAAAAGGTTCAAAAACAGAAAAAAATCTAATGGAGGCTTTTGCCGGTGAAAGCCAGGCAAGAAACAAATATACTTATTTTGCATCGGTTGCTAAAAAAGAAGGTTATCAGCAGATTTCTGCTATCTTTGAAGAAACAGCAAACAATGAAAAGGAGCATGCAAAGCTTTGGTTCAAGGCTTTAGGAGAGTTGGGCAACACCGCTGAAAATCTGCTCCACGCTGCTGAAGGCGAGAACTATGAATGGACAGATATGTATGCCCGCTTTGCTGATGAAGCTGAAGAAGAAGGCTTCACAGCACTGGCTGCACAGTTCAGAATGGTTGCTAAAATTGAAAAATCTCACGAAGAACGCTATCGGGCACTTTTAAATAATGTTGAAATGCAGAAAGTGTTTGAAAAGAGCGAAGAAATTATGTGGGAATGCCGCAACTGCGGTCATCTGGTAATGGGTAAAAAGGCACCTCAGGTTTGCCCGGTTTGCGCTCATCCTCAGGCCTATTTTGAAGTTAGAAAAGAAAACTATTAAGTTTTATAATGTAAAAGGGTTGTCGCAAAAGCGGCAACCCTTTTTCTGTTATTCACAAATATCATTCTTTATAATGTCTTCATAGGTTTCCCGCTTAATAATCATATGGCTCTTGCCGTCTTTTACCATAATGGCCGCCGGACGGGGCAGACGGTTATAGTTGCTGGCCATAGAGTAGTTATAAGCCCCGGTGGCAAGCACAGCTAAGGTATCACCGGTGTGAGCTTCGGGCAGTGGAACGTTTTCACCCAGCAAATCGCCGGATTCACAACTTTTGCCGGCAACCGTATAGGTTTTATTTTTTTCTTCTGTGGCGCGATTAGCCAACAGGAAGGTGTATTCCGCATCGTAGAGCATATAACGGGGATTATCTGCCATACCGCCATCCACAGAAAGGTAATTTCGGATGCCGGGGATTTCTTTCACAAAACCCACATTATATAATGTGATGCCTGCAGAACCAACAATGGAGCGACCGGGCTCCATTAAAATGCGTGGCAGTTCAATGTTGCGCTTTTTGGCGGTTTCCTTTACGGTCCGGCTTACGGCTTCCATATATTTATCATAGGAGACGGGGTCATCGTTTTCAGTATACTGAATACCGAAACCGCCACCCAAATTTAGTTCCTGAATGGTGAGTCCCAGCTCTTTTTTGATATCAGCAATAAAGTTCATCATCACCTGAGCTGCTTCGCAGAATGGGGGAAGGTCGAAAATTTGAGAGCCAATATGGCAATGGAGACCAACGACTTCAATGTTAGAAAGCGTGTTTGCTTCGCGAAGCAATTCCATAGCCTCACCGGTTTCCAAGGCTACGCCAAATTTAGAGTCAATCTGACCTGTCATAATAAAGTCGTGGGTGTGTGCGTCAATGCCAGGCTTAATTCTGAAAAGGACAGCGGCTTTTTTTTCTGCCTTATCGCACAATTCATTTAAAAGATGCAGTTCATCGAAATTATCCACAACAATTCTGCCAACACCGAAAGAAAGAGCCAATTCCAATTCAGCTTTGGATTTGTTATTGCCGTGGAAATAAATTCTTTCCATTGGAAATCCGGCCTTATGAGCTGTGTACAGCTCGCCGCCGGAAACAACATCCAACCCCATACCTTCTGAATCAATCAGCTTACACATTGCCATTGTACAAAAGGCCTTGCTGGCATATAAAATCAGGCCGTTGTCACCATAAAAATTCTTCATCGATTCAGTATATAAACGGCAGTTTTTGCGAATTTGATTTTCATCAAAGACATACAACGGGGTGCCATATTCTTCTGCCAGGGAAACGGTATCCAAGCCGCCGATGGTCAGATGATTTTCTTCATTAACTGATAAACATTCTGAGATAAACATATTTTCCTCCAAGGTGTAATTTTCTATTGAACTAAGCCGTCAAACACTGATTTTTCTTCTGCTTCGGTTAACGACCAGGGATTTTGTACCACGTTTTTTGCTACAATCGCTTTAGCAGCAAAGTCTTTTGCTTCTTCGGGCGTTAAGTTGCATTGAACTGCGGTTAATTGTTTTATTGTGTTACAAAAAGCCTCGACATTTTCAGCTCCGAAAGCATCCAGGACGGTTTGTAAACGATCAGGTACCTGCTCCTGGCACAATCTGATATAACCGGGGAGCAGCAGGGCATTGGCACGTCCGTGAGGCACATCTTTGTAATATGTCAGCATATACCCCATAGAATGCACAACAATGGTACCGGTGTGAGAAATGGCCATACCGGCCAGGGTGGAAGCCAACAGCAAACGCTCATAGTCCGGATTACCGGCTACTACATCGGGGATACACTGGCCCAGGTGGCGCAGGGTGGCTTCGGCATAAACAGCAGAGGCCACAGTACTCCGACGGGACAATAAGCTTTCCACAGCGTGACTCAATGCATCAGCTATGGTATCGAGCAATGTTTCGCGAGTCATAGTTTTAAGATAGTCAGGGTCTAAAAAGGCAATTTTCGAAAAGTTTGCCGGATGGGTAAAGGTGAGTTTGTTTTTGATTTCATGCACAGTTAATACTGAATAAGGAGTCACCTCACTGCCGGTGCCGGCGGTTAACGGAACACTCACAAATGGCAGTGGCAGATTAGGCAGGGGTTTATAAAGATCCATCAGCTCTATGTCGTTGGTGGCATAGGCCGCAATGGCTTTTGCCGCATCCATAGGTGAACCGCCGCCAATGGCAATAATGAAATCGGCACCATGTTCTTTGGCAACCTGACCGCCACGGTAGCAGGTTTCAATCGTTGGATTGTTTTCTACTTCATTAAAGACAACCCAGGATATACCACAGGCAAACAAAGCATCTTTAACATCCTGCAGAGCGCCACTTTTAACGGCACTTTGTCTGCCGGTAACAATCAGGGCTTTTTTGCCGAATTCGGCAAAACTGCGATAATGCTCGCGAATAGAGCCTTGTCCAATAACGACGCGGGTGGGAATATACAGTTCCATAACAGTTCTCCTTATGCCTTAATATCCCGATGATTTACAACGGTATAGTAGTTGTTTTTCGATAAAACGGCTGCCAGTTCTTCAGCCACAGAAACAGAACGGTGCTTGCCGCCGGTACAGCCGATGCTGATCACCAGTTGTGATTTACCTTCAGCAATGTACTGTGGCAATAAAAAGTCAATCATATCATATAATTTTTCTAAAAAGCTTTGTGCCACATCGGTTTTAATAACGTAGTCACGCACAGCGGCATCAAGACCGGTTTTTTCTTTTAAATCATCCTCGTAAAAAGGATTGGGCAGAAAACGGACATCAAATAGCAAGTCAGTATCCAGAGGTAAGCCTCGTTTAAAACCGAACGAAATAATGTTTACGCTGATACTTTTATACTTTTTATGATCTTCGAATAATGCCAACACCTGTTCTTTTAATTGCTTGGTTAAAAGACCGGTGGTATCAATAATATAATCTGAATGATCACGGATTTCAGATAACAGCTGACGTTCAGCGGAGATGCCATCGATTAAGAGGCCGCCTTTGGCGTGCGGATGCTTTCGGCGTGTTTCTTTATAGCGTTTGATAATCGTTTCATCGCTTGCCTCTAAAAACAGAACCTCACACAGATTGCCGTTGTTTTTAAATTCCTTGATTTCATCGGTTAAATGGGTGATGCGTTCGCCACTGCGGGCATCCACCACGAAGGCAATCTTGTCCATAACAAGATTGGAATGCTGACAAAGCGCAACAAACTTAGTGATCAGCGTGGGGGGCATATTATCAATACAATAATAACCGATGTCCTCTAAAATGTGGACAACGGAGCTTTTTCCTGCACCGGACATACCGGTTACGATTACAAACTGCATAGAATCTCCTCAATTCTTCGTTAGGGTACGTAAAAACAATATAATTTATTATTTTATCATAATTTTGCATAATTGTAAAAGGTTTTTCAAAAAAATATTATTAAAAATATGTTTCAGGAGGAAAAAGAATGATTATTGCTTTAGAAGAGGGGTTGCAGGATATTGAGAAGGAGTTAATCCGGGCAGGACATCAGGTTGTGTCACTTTACAATTCATCCATCGGTGCCGATGCAGTTGTCTACCGCGACACGCCCTGGCAATATCTGCCAACGGCAGAATTCTGCCGGAACAGTCAGGCAGGTGTGCTGATGGTTTGTGTTCGGAACATGTCTCCCGGGGAGGTGCGGCAAACGGTGGAAAACCGATGCTATGGAACACTTTTTGAATAAGTGAAACGGTATCGTCATTTTTACTCAAGAAAATTCTTGAAAAAGGCTAAAATTTATCACTTTTATTCTTGCAGTTTTCTATAAAATGGTGTATAATATTTAAGTTGAGGGAAGTCTTGTTTTGTTAAGAGATAATCCTCAAAAGAACAATAGTATGACAGAGGCTGATAAAATGAATCAATTTGTTTATTTGGATAATAGTGCAACCACACCGGTGAAACCAGAGGTTTTAGAAACCATGCTGCCTTATCTGCAGGAGGAATATGGTAATCCATCATCTATTTACAGAAAAGCGGCAGCATCTGAAATAGCTGTTCGTACCGGTCGTGAGCAGGTGGCTAAAGCCTTGAATGCTGATGTGAATGAAATTTTCTTTACAGCTTGCGGAACAGAATCGGATAACTGGGCTATTAAAGGTGCGGCTTTTGCCAATCAAAATAAGGGCAAGCACATTATCACTTCGAAAATTGAACATCATGCGGTGTTGCATACCTTGGAGTATTTGGAAAAGCAGGGCTTTTCCGTTACCTATCTGCCGGTGGATGCAGAGGGCAAGGTGAGTCCTGAAGCACTTTCCGGTGCCATTCGTGAAGATACGATTTTAATTACCATTATGATGGCCAATAACGAAATCGGCACGGTACAGCCCATTCGTGAACTGGCGGCCATTGCGAAAGAGAAGAAAATTTTATTCCACACTGATGCTGTACAGGCCATTGGCTCTTTGGCGGTTGATGTGAAAGAACTGGGTGTGGATATGCTCTCTCTTTCTGCTCATAAATTTGGTGGACCCAAGGGCGTGGGTGCTTTATATGTGAAAAAAGGTACAAAGATTGACACCTTTATGCACGGTGGCGCACAGGAAAGAAACCGCCGTGGAGGTACAGAGAATGTAGCCGGTATTGCCGGTCTGGGTAAAGCTATCACATTAGCTACGCAGAACTTAGAAGAAAAAACAAAAAAGATAACAGCTCTTCGTGAAAAACTCATTGAAGGTATTCTGGCAACCATTCCGGATGCCCGCTTAAACGGCCACAGAACAGATCGTTTGCCGGGTAATGTGAACTTCTGCTTCCGTTACATTGAGGGTGAGGCATTATTGCTTCGCTTAGATGCCAAAGGCATTGCTGCGTCTTCCGGCTCGGCGTGCACCAGCGGATCGCTTGATCCGTCTCACGTTCTGTTGGCATTGGGCTTACCACACGAAATAGCGCATGGTTCTTTAAGACTTTCCATCGGTGAGCAGAACACAGAAGAAGATATTGATTATGTATTATCTGTTCTGCCGGGCATTGTGAACATTTTAAGAATGATGTCACCTTTATATCCCGGAGAATAAAACTGACTATTCCTGAAAGGAGATATAGAAATGTATAGTGAAAAAGTAATGGACCATTTTGAAAATCCCCGCAATGTAGGCGAGATTAAAGATGCCGATGCAGTTGGTCAGGTTGGTAACGCCAAATGCGGCGATATTATGAAAATGTATATGAAAATTGAAGACGGTGTGATTGTGGACTGTAAGTTCAAAACCTTTGGCTGCGGTGCTGCAATTGCCACCAGCTCAATGGCGACAGAAATGGTGAAGGGTAAAACCATTGAAGAAGCAAGACAGTTAACCAATGCTGCCGTTATGGAGGCACTTGACGGTCTGCCTCCGGCAAAGGTACATTGCTCTGTGCTGGCAGAAGAAGCTATAGAAGCTGCTATTGAAGATTATTATAAGAAAAATAACCTGACGTATGAACCTAAGAAAAAGTGCTCCGGTTGTTGCGGAAGCTGTGACCATCATCATGAATAAAACAAAACAGCTCGTTTATTCTGCTGTGGTTGCGGCACTATATGCCGTATTGACATTGGCTTTTGCTCCCATATCCTATGGCCCTGTGCAGTTTCGTATATCCGAAGCATTAACGGCTTTGCCGGTATTGTTTGCTTTTGCGGTTCCTGGTTTAACCATTGGGTGCGTAGTGGCAAATTTAGTAGGTGGTTTTGGACTTTATGATATTA
Organism: Clostridia bacterium; assembly: GCA_017416855.1. GTDB lineage: Bacteria > Bacillota > Clostridia > UBA1381 > UBA9506 > UMGS755. The sequence continues at coordinate 31,409 of JAFQAZ010000031.1, read as the reverse complement.
TTTTTGGTTCCCTGGCCACGTTGCTCGGCGCTATCGGTACACGACTTTTGCGGAAAAAACCGGTGTTTGCTATGCTGGCTCCTGTTGTCTCCAATGCGCTGATTGTAGGCAGTATGTTATTTTTTATAGTTCCGGACTCGCCGGCACTGCTTTATAACATTGTAACCGTTGGAGTAGGGGAACTGGTTATTTGTCTGGGAATGGGGTTACCTCTCTATTATGTACTGAAGAAACGACCTGATCTGTTTCGTCGGTAATCATTTGAAGGCACTCTTCTCGGGTGATGAGTGTAATGTTTTCGTAGTCCCGGCAAAGTCGGGTCAGAATTTCATATTTTTCTGTTTCTGTAGAATTGTAAATAACCCAGACAGGCTCTTTTTGTTTTGAAGCAGCTATTCTGAGAGCACATTCCAAACCGCAAAGTGGATGCTGCGTTGCATCCCAGAAATGCAGTTCCCAAATCGGTGATTCCACAGCCAGCCATTTACTTAAGAAGTGCACAAAATGCTGGCACAAATCAATGATGGCATATATAAGCAGAAACAGGATGATTGAATCTTTTATGATTGCAATAAACATTGTTATCACCTCGTACTACATAGTATGAGTGAAGTTTTTAAGTGTTACAAAATTTATGGGAGGTATTTTTATGAACACAAGAATTTCCAAAAGTATCAAAGCATTGACCATTTCAGGGCTTTTAACGGCATTGGCAATTGTAATTCCCTTATTTATGCCTAAATTGCCTGTTCCTCAGCCGTTTTCAGTAACTCCGGCGTCACATCTGGCAGTTATTCTGGCAATGTTTGTCAGTCCTTTTGCGGTTGTTTGTACAGTTTTAGGAGGAACAATTGCATTTTTTGTGGCATTAGGCCCGGTTGTAGCTATGCGTGCTTTTTCGCATATTATTTTCACGTTATTTGGATGTTATATGATAAAGAAACGTTATAATTTGTTCCTGACTATGGTTATAACGGCAGTGTTACATGGTTTGGGAGAAATTATTGTGGTATCAGTTTTCGCTCTGTTTGGAATGAGTCAATCAACTATGTATTTCGTTTGGGGAATAACCGGCGGCATTACAGTTTTGCATCATTTCTTTGATTTTGCTATTGCAATGGTTGTTTACAAAGCTTTGCAAGCAACAAAAGGTCTGGTTTCTTTAGAACCTGTTAATCTGACAAAATTCAAGGCATAAATCATACATAAAAAAACAGGAACCGAGAATCATTTCGGTTCCTGTTTTTTTATGCACAGAAAGAACTTACAACACTTTGCTCAAGAAAGACTGTGTTCTGGAATTCTGCGGATTTTCAAAGATATCAGCAGGTGTTCCTTCTTCAATAATCTGACCTTCATCCATAAAGATAACACGGCTGGCAACCTCACGGGCAAAGCCCATTTCGTGGGTTACTACCAGCATTGTCATACCGGATTCTGCCAAGTTTTTCATAACATCTAAAACTTCGCCAACCATTTCGGGGTCAAGCGCGGAGGTAGGTTCATCAAAGAGCATGACCTCAGGCTCCATACAAAGTGCGCGTACAATGGCCACACGCTGCTTCTGACCGCCGGATAACTGGCTGGGGTAGGACTCAGCACGGTCTTCAAGACCAACAAGCTTTAACAGCTCAAGAGCCTTTGCTTCAGCTTCTTCCTTGGTCTTTTTCAAAAGCTTCATGGGTGCAATAGTCATATTCCGTAAAATGGTCATATGAGGGAAGAGATTAAAATGCTGAAACACCATACCCATTTTGCGGCGATAAACATTCACATCCAGTTTGGGGTTGGTAATATCCACATCTTCGAACAGAATCTTTCCGCTGGTGGGGATTTCCAATAAATTCAAAGAACGGAGAAAAGTGGATTTGCCGGAACCGGAGGGGCCGATAACAACCACCACTTCGCCTTTTTTAATTTCGGCACTGACTCCGTCTAATGCACGGATAACTCCGCCTCTGTAATGCTTACAAAGATCTTCGGTTTTAATAATTACATTATCGTTCACTCTTACGGAGCCTCCTTTCAAATACGTTGAGCAGCTTGGTTAAACCGATAACCAGAATTAAATAGATTAAAGCAACCAGCATAATGGGATTGATTTGGTCATATGTAGTATTTTTAATCTGATTGGCAGCTTTTGTAATATCCACAACCGCCACATAACCGGCAACAGAGGTTTCCTTTAAAAGCGCAATCATTTCGTTGCCGATGGCAGGCAGAATATTTTTAAATGCCTGAGGCAGAATGATATACTGCATGGTTCTCAGTTTAGAGAAACCTAAGGCACGACCAGCTTCGTTCTGGCCGGAGTCTACAGCCATAATACCGGAACGGATGGTTTCGGCTACATAAGCGCCGGAGTTAACACCGAAGGTGATAATTGCTACCATTGTTCCGTCTTTAGCAGAAACGAAAATGATGAAGAATGCAATCAATAACTGAACTACAACCGGTGTACCACGGATGACGGTCAGGTAAATGTTGCAGATAACATCTAAAATCTTTAATTTCTTATTGCCATCGGCAAAAACCTTGATGATGGCAACGATTGTACCAATGATAACACCAATGAGCAGGGCGCCAAACGTGATAACGATTGTTTTTTCAAAACCGGAAACAATGGTCATATAACGCTGGTCTACCATAAATGTGTTATACAAGGTATCGAGCCATTTGTTAAACCATTCCATAAAACAAAAACCTTTCGATTAATTTTCTTTTTTTAAACGATGTGTATCCAAAGGGGCTGTGACAACCTGTCACAGCCCCTTTGCTGTATGTTTAAAACAAGTTAATTATTCAGCATCAAATGCCAAATCATATTTGGTGAAGATGGAAGCTAAAGTACCGTCAGCTTTGATTTCTGCTAAAGCGGCGTTGATTTTTGCAATCAGTTCATCATTGCCTAACTTGGTAGCGATAGCATAATTCTCTTTGGTCATAGGCTCATCTAAAACAACAGTTTTGCCTTCCTGTTTTGCAGAAAGAGCTTTTGCAACAGCATCATCGATAACAACAGCGTCAACTTTGCCTGCGGTTAAAGCAGAGATAGCTTCAGCACCGGTCTTGAAAGACTGTACGGTGTATTCGTTATCTAACAGATACTGTTCACCGGTAGTACCTTCCTGACAGGAAATGGTTTTGCCGGCCAAGGATTCAACAGTTTTGTATTCACCATCTGCCATAACGATAACAGCCTGAGATGCCACATAGTAGTCATCGGTGAAAGCCATGTTCTTACGTCTTTCATCGTTAGCGGTGATACCAGACAGAGCAATGTCATACTTACCGGTAGCAGCACCAGTTAAAGCAGCATCAAAGTCAATGTGAGTGATTTCTAAGGTAACACCCATTTTTTCAGCAATTGCTTCCATCATATCGATGTCAGCACCAACGATTTTTTCGCCTTCGAAATATTCAAAGGGCGGGAATTCAGCATTGGTTGCTACTGTTAACACATTTTCTTTAGCACCGCCGCCACAAGCTGTTAACACAGCAGCCAGCATTAAAGCGGCCAGAACTAAACATAAAAATTTTGAACGTTTCATAAAAAAGTCCTCCTAAAAATGAATAATAATAAATTTGCTTTTATAATTATACACCATTGTTCTTACATTTTCAAGTACAATTTATAAAAAAGTTATAAAATTATTGCGACATTGTAAATTTTTTTAAAAATCTCTTTTTATATTCATAATTTTATGATATACTGTATGAGCAATAGGGAAACCGATCTGCAATAGTAAAGTATAAATTAAAGTGAGTTGAGAACTATGTTATGTGCAAATTGCAAACAAAACACGGCTGTTGTTTTCATAAAGAAGTTAGACCCTATCAATAAAACAGAAAGCACAGAGGGATATTGCTTAAAGTGTGTGAAAGAGTTGGGTCTTGCGCCGGTGGATGAGGTGCTTAAAGATATGGGCATTTCCCCTGATCAGATGGATATGCTCAGTGAAGGCATGAATGAAATGATGAGTCAACTTGATCCGGATGGCGACGGAGAAGGTATGGACTTTATGTCTCCTATGATGATGCTGGGCAATCTGCCGGAAGCTTTCGGTCAGCCTATGGGCGGTGAAGAGCCTATGGGTGGTAAGGGAGGAACGCAGACAGCAACGAAACAAAAGAAAAAAGAGAAAAAACGGATTCTGGATACCTATGGAACCAATTTAACACTGAAAGCAAAGAATCAGCTGGTGGACCGTATCATTGGTCGTGATCAGGAAATCAGCCGTGTGATTCAGATTTTAAACCGCCGTTCCAAAAATAACCCTGTTTTATTAGGCGAACCCGGCGTGGGTAAAACTGCTGTGGCGGAAGGCTTAGCGGTACGAATCGCAGAAAAGAAGGTGCCGGCCAAGCTGCAGAATATGGAAATCTATCTGTTAGACTTTACGGCTATTGTAGCAGGCACGCAGTTCCGTGGTCAGTTTGAAGCCCGTCTTAAGAAAATTTTAGAGGAAGCTAAAGAATTAGGTAATGTGATTTTAGTTATTGACGAATTGCATAATATCGTGGGTGCCGGCGATGCAGAAGGTGCTATGAGTGCGGCTAATATTTTAAAGCCGGCTTTGGCCCGTGGGGATGTGCAGATTATCGGCGCTACGACTTTGAATGAATACAGAAAACACATTGAAAAGGATTCTGCGTTAGAGCGTCGCTTCCAGCCGGTGATGATTGAAGAGCCTTCTATTGCTGATTCTATTGAAGTGTTAAAGGGCATCCGAGATTATTATGAAAAATATCACAGAGTCGTTATTTCCGATGAGGTTATCCGTCAGGCTGTGCTTATGTCTGAACGGTATATTACCGACCGTTTTCTGCCGGATAAAGCCATTGACGTGATTGACGAAGCCGGCTCTAAGGTAAACCTTGCCAATCAGGATTTAATTAAGCTGACTCAATTAAAGGAACAGCTGAAAAAGGTGCAGAAGGATAAAGATGATGCTATCTCCAGTGATTCAACAGAGAATTATCAGCTGGCGGCAGAACTCAAAGCCAAAGAATGTGTGCTCATTGAGCAGATTAATCAGTTAGACAGCGTCGGTATTGATAAAGCTCTGACGGTGGAGGATGTGGCCTCTGTTATAGAAGACTGGACCAAAATCCCTGTTAAGAGCATTACAGAAGCTGAAAGTGCGAAGCTTTTGGATCTGGAAAATCGTATTCATAAATTTGTGATTGGACAGGAAGAGGCTGTGAGCCTGATTTCTCAGGCGATTCGCCGGAACCGAGCAAGACTTTCCAAACAGCGCCGACCGGTATCCTTTATCTTTGTAGGTCCCACAGGTGTGGGTAAAACAGAGCTTGCCAAAACTCTGGCTAAGATTATGTTTGATAATGAAGAAGCTATGATTCGTGTGGATATGTCTGAATATATGGAAAAACACACGGTTTCCAAGCTCATTGGTGCACCGCCGGGATATGTGGGCTATGATGAAGCCGGTCAGCTGACAGAGAAGGTTCGCCGCAAGCCCTATTCCATTATTCTGCTGGATGAAATTGAAAAAGCACATCAGGATGTGTTTAATATTTTGCTGCAGATTTTAGATGACGGCCGTGTAGCAGACAGTCACGGACGTATCGTGAATTTTGAAAATACCATTATTATTATGACATCCAATGCCGGTTCAGATTTAAAGAGCTCTAATTTAGGCTTTAACAAAACCGAAAATGAGAGCATTAAAAATAAGGTTCAAAGCGCTTTGAAAGATATTTTCCGTCCTGAATTTTTAAATCGTATTGATGAAACGGTTATTTTTAACCAGTTGACGGAAGCAGAGCTTTCCAAGATTGTTGACCTGATGATTTTCGATCTGGCAGAAGAACTCTTTAACCGTGATATCATCTTTACCATTTCAGAGGAAGCAAAAGCTTTGGTATTACAAGAGGGTTATGACCCGAAATATGGAGCAAGACCTTTGCGCCGCACCATTGAAAAGCTGATTCAGAATCCGATTGCAGAAATGGTACTTCGTGGTAGTGTACCACAGCATTCCAAGCTTTCGGCAGAAGTGGTAGATGGAAAGATTGAGATTAAACAACTGTAAGTAAAAACTGAGCACAGCATCAGCTGTGCTCAGTTTGCAAATTTTTGGGGGAAGAATGATGAATTTTAATGCGTTAACAGCACTTCTTGACAGGTTACCGCAAGAGTCGGGGATTCCCGGTGCGGATTGTGTGGTATATCATCACAGAAAAGAGGTTTACCGTCATCAATCGGGTTATAGCGATGTGGCAGCACAAAAACCGGTGGAAACAGATGCTTTATATAATGTTTATTCAGCATCAAAATTGGTGACATGTGTTGCGGCACTGCGGCTTTATGAACAGGGATATTTTCTCTTGACAGACCCTCTCTATGAATATATTCCCGAATTTAAAACCATGAAAATTAAGGAAAACGGCTTTGTCAGTCAGGCGGAAAAGGATATTTTAATCCGTGATTTATTCACTATGACGGCCGGATTCAACTATGATATCAAATCTCCCTCTTTAATGGCAGTGAAAAAGGAAACGGAGCAGCGTTGTCCTACCCTGGAGGTGGTTCGGGCTTTGGCAAAAGAACCCCTTTTATTTGAGCCGGGCAGCCGTTGGTATTACAGCCTGTGCCACGATGTGTTGGGCGGTCTGGTGGAAGTTGTGAGCGGAAAAACGCTGGAAGAATACTGCCGCGAGCATATTTTTGAGCCACTACATATGAATGATACCTCTTATTTTATGGATGAGGAAAAAGAAAAACGATTGGCACCCATGTATCTGTTTAATGAAGAAAAAGAGGTGGCAGAGTCCATTTCCAATCATAACATCTTTCGTTTTGGCAGTGAATATGCAAGCGGGGGAGCGGGGATTGTGTCTTCGGTTTCCGATTTTATCAAGCTTGCCGATTGCCTGTGCGCCGGCGGAAAAACAATCACAGGCGAACACATTCTCGGTGGAAACACCATCAATTTAATGCGGAAAAATCATTTAAAAAGCGATGGTATTCGTGAATACGGTTGGAGTCATATGCCCGGCTACGGCTATGGTTTAGGTGTCCGCACTATGGTAGACCCGGTAGCCGGTGGTTCTAACGGCCCTGTTGGGGAGTTTGGCTGGGGCGGTGCCGCCGGTGCCTATGTGTTAATGGATCCGGAAAATGAACTGGCGGTATACTATGCTCAGCATATGCTCACCAGCAAAGAAGAGTATATCCACAGACGCATCCGGAATACGGTTTACGGTTGCTTATAAGGAAAAATAAAACGGTCGCAAGTGAATATCACTGCGACCGTTTGCTATGTAAATTAGTTTTTTGGAACAATATCACCCACGCCGTTTAAAATGTATTTAGGGCGGTAGGGGTATTGCTTTAAGATTTCTTCATCGGTTACGCCGGAAAGCACCAAAACAGTATCCAAACCGGTTTCGATGCCGGCAATGATGTCCGTATCCATCCGGTCGCCAATCATAGCGGCATTTTCGGAGTGCACATCCAACATTTTAAGACCAGTCCGCATCATTAAGGGGTTAGGCTTGCCGATAAAGTAAGCTGATTTGCCGGAGGCCAGCTCTACCGGAGCCATAAAGGCACGGCAGGCGGGGATGATGCCATCCTGACCCGGGGCAGTTAAGTCGGTGTTGGTGCCGATGAGTCTAGCGCCGTTCCGCACATGGGTTACGGCACGAAGCACGCTGTCATAGTTATAGTTTCTGGTTTCGCCAATAACCACATAGTCAGGGTTAATGTCATTTAGGGCAATGCCGGCATCGTGGAGAGCATTTAAAAGCCCCGGCGCACCAATGGCATAGACGCTGCAGCCCGGCATCTGATTTTTCAAAAAGTGAGCAGTAGCCAAAGCACTGGTATAAAAATGGCTTTGGTCAACTTCCAGGCCCATACGAGCCAGTTTTTGGGATAACTCTAAAGGAGAATATTCACTGGAATTGGTCAAGAATAAAAACTTTTTGTTTTCCTGCTGCATCCAGTTTACAAATTCTGTTACACCGGGCAAGAGACGATTGCCGTGATAGATCACGCCGTCCATATCGCATATAAATCCGTCTTTTTTATATAGTTCATTCATTTTCTGTTTACCTCTTTTGGTTCATAATACTTATATAATTTTACTATACTTTTGAACGAAAAACAAGTCAAAATATAGTTTAACAGTTAAAATGTCTTGTAAAAATATCATCTTTTTCCAAAAGTTCTTCCACCGTGGAAAATCCAAGCCGATTTAGCAGTTCTATTACATAGGGGTTTTCGGCAGGTGAAATATAAACAGCTTCTTCACCGTATTCTGCAACATGCTGTTTACCGTGCTCTGCATCGGTCAGGGATCTTGGTCCGCCAACACAACCGCCGATGCAACCCATACCTTCAATAAAATTAGCAGTAATATCGCCGGATTTCACCCGTTCAATCAGCTCACGGCAACCGGCAACACCATCAGCGTGTTCAGCGGTTAAAGGGATGGCACGATAGGGGCGCAGCCTGTTTAAGCAACCGCGAACAGCCTGACTCACGCCGCCGGAATAAGCATAAATCCGGCCGGCGGTAGAGGAGTGTTCACGATCGTCTTCAGGCAACTCGTAGATGGAGATTTCAGCTAAGTCAAATATTTCTTTAATTTCCTGAAAGGTTAGCACATAGTCCACAGCATCAGCAATATCAGCTTCTTTGGCCTCAGCTTTTTTGGCAACACAGGGGCCGATAAACACCGTAAGAGCATCGGGGTGGAGCCTTTTGATAGCGCGGCCGCAGGCAATCATGGGAGAAACAGAACCGGGCATGTGATCCATCAATCCCGCTTTTCGGCACATGGCCAGCCAAATGGGACAACAACAGCTGGTGAGCATATAGTCGGTTTCGGTTTTAACAGCACGGTCGAATTCCAGAGCCTCTTTTAAGGTTAGAATATCAGCAAACAAAGCCACTTCAACCATACCGGCAAAACCCAGTTGTTTGAAAGCGGCACGAAGTTTGCCCGGAGAAACCTTTGGCTCAAACTGACCAATGAAGGCCGGTGCAATCATTGCATAAACCGGTCGGCCGGATTCCAGTATATCCTGAAAGAGCGGAATCGCCTGCAATTCATCTTTAAATTCTCTGTAATCAGCATCTGATGCGGTGGAGTCTTCGGTGGGATTTAAAAGGCAGTTTAAATGATGACTGTTAAACTGCTTCAGTGAGTCTGGTGTAGTCAGTTTCTTATATAAATCTTTAATTCGTTCCAATGCGTTAACCTCTTTCATTTACTAATTCATTTAATTATATGTAAAGTTCCTTTATAAATCAAGTCTTAATTACAATTTTCGATATTATTTTTTTAGAGTTACGCATAAAATATTCAATTTTTTGACGTATAATCGGGAAGTTATATTATAAATAGGAAAAAAATATGAAAAAAACTAAAAATATCATTTACAATCTGCGTTTTATGTGATATACTAAATTGGATGTAAAAGAAAAAATAAAGGCCGGTTAAACCAATCGGCATAAAATTACAGGAGGAATAAAAATGGCAAAGAAGTATTGTTATCTCTTTACCGAAGGTAACGCAAGTATGCGTGAAATCCTTGGTGGTAAAGGCGCAAACTTGGCTGAAATGACCAACATATTCAAGGAAAAGTTCCCGGACAGAAATCCTGTTCCTCAGGGTTTTACCATTTCCACAGAAGCTTGTACTCAGTATTATGAAGACGGAAAGCAGATTAATCCCGAAATCACTGCTGAAATCAGCGAATACATCACGAAGATGGAAGAAGTTACAGGCAAAAAGTTTGGTGATAAGGAAAATCCCCTTCTGGTATCTGTTCGTTCCGGTGCCCGTGCATCTATGCCCGGTATGATGGACACCATCTTAAACCTGGGTCTTAACGAAGAAGTTGTAGAAGTTATGGCTGCAAAATCCGGCAACCCCAGATGGGCTTATGACTGCTACAGAAGATTTATCCAGATGTATTCCGACGTTGTTATGGAAGTGGGTAAGAAATACTTCGAAGAACTTATTGATGAAATGAAAGCAAAGAAAGGCGTTGTATTTGACGTTGATCTGACTGCTGATGATTTAAAAGAACTGGCTAACCAGTTTAAAGCTGAATATAAAGCTAAAATCGGTGCGGATTTCCCCTCCGATCCTAAGGAACAGCTGATGGGTGCTGTTAAAGCAGTATTCCGTTCTTGGGACAACCCCCGTGCTAACGTTTACCGTCGTGACAATGATATCCCGTATTCCTGGGGTACTGCTGTTAACGTTCAGGCTATGGCATTCGGTAACATGGGTGACAACTGCGGTACCGGTGTTGCCTTTACCCGTGACCCGGCTACCGGTGAAAAGAAACTGATGGGTGAATTCCTTGTAAATGCACAGGGCGAAGACGTTGTTGCAGGCGTTAGAACACCTATGAAAATTGAAATGATGGCTGAAAAGTTCCCCGCAGCTTACAAACAGTTTGTGGAAATTTGCGGTATTCTGGAAAACCATTATCACGATATGCAGGATATGGAGTTTACCGTTGAAAACGAACAGCTCTATATGCTTCAGACAAGAAATGGTAAGAGAACAGCTCAGGCTGCATTAAAGATTGCTTGCGACCTCATTGATGAAGGTATGAAGTCTGAAGAAGAAGCAGTTCTGATGATCGATCCCAGAAACTTAGATACACTGCTGCATCCCCAGTTTGATGCAAAGGCTCTTAAGGCTGCTACTCCTATGGGTAAAGGTCTTGGCGCATCTCCGGGTGCTGCTTGCGGTAAAGTTGTATTTACTGCTGAAGATGCTGTTGAATGGCATGAAAGAGGAGAAAAGGTTGTTCTGGTTCGTCTGGAAACCTCTCCTGAAGATATTACCGGTATGAAGGCTTCTCAGGGTATCCTGACCGTTCGTGGCGGTATGACCTCTCATGCAGCCGTTGTTGCTCGTGGCATGGGTACTTGCTGTGTATCCGGTTGTGGCGACATCAACATGGATGAAGACAACAAGAAATTTGAATTAAACGGCAAAACCTTTGTGGAAGGTGATTACATCTCCATCGACGGTTCTACCGGTAACATTTACGATGGTATCATCCCCACAGTTGATGCTTCCATCGTAGGTGAGTTCGGCAGAATTATGGATCTGGCTGATAAGTTCAGAAGACTGAAGGTAAGAACCAATGCAGATACTCCCGCTGATGCTAAAAAGGCCCGCGAACTGGGTGCTGAAGGTATCGGTCTCTGCCGTACCGAGCATATGTTCTTCGAAGGTGACAGAATTGACGCTTTCCGTGAAATGATCTGCTCCGATACAGTTGAAGAAAGAGAAAAAGCTCTGGATAAGATTCTGCCGGTTCAGCAGGGCGACTTTGAAAAGCTTTATGAAGCTCTGGAAGGTAACCCGGTTACCATTCGTTTCTTAGATCCACCGCTTCATGAGTTCGTTCCCACTACTGAAGAAGACATCAAAAAGCTGGCTGATACACAGGGTAAAACTGTTGATCACATTAAGGCTATCATTGAATCTCTCCACGAGTTCAACCCCATGATGGGTCACCGTGGCTGCCGTCTGGCTGTTACATATCCTGAAATTGCTAAGATGCAGACCAAGGCTGTTATCCGTGCGGCTATCAATGTTCAGAAAGCACATCCCGATTGGAAGGTTGCTCCTGAAATTATGATTCCGTTGGTTGGCGACGTAAAAGAACTGAAGTTCGTTAAGAAAATCGTTGTTGAAACCGCTGATGCTGAAATCGCAGCAGCAGGCAGCAACTTAACTTATGAAGTTGGTACCATGATTGAAATCCCCAGAGCAGCACTGACTGCTGATGAAATCGCAAAAGAAGCTGACTTCTTCTGCTTCGGTACTAACGACTTAACTCAGATGGCTTACGGCTTCTCTCGTGACGATGCCGGTAAGTTCTTAGGTGCTTACTATGACACCAAGATTTTCGAAAATGATCCCTTCGCAAGACTTGACCAGTCCGGTGTTGGTAAACTGATGGAAATGTCCATTCAGTTAGGTAAGCCCGCAAACGGCAAGCTGCACTTCGGTATTTGTGGCGAGCACGGTGGCGATCCCACCAGCGTAGAGTTCTGCCATAAGATTGGTTTGGACTACGTTTCCTGCTCACCCTTCCGTGTGCCCATCGCTCGTCTGGCTGCTGCTCAGGCTGCAATCAGTTCTAAGTAAGATAGAAACAAAAAGTATATTAAGACCGTGTAGGACATCCTGCACGGTCTTTTTCTATGAATAAGGCATGAAAAATAAATGCTTAACGATGCGTTTTTTTATAGTTATGATACCGAAAATCAAGATAAGTCAATTTTTTTGCAGACATAAATCAATGACAAACCCATAGATGTGTAATACAATATTTACTGGAAAGACATTGATAAGGTGCGGAGGATATACAAACGAGTCGAGTGCATTAAATTGACTTATTTTGATTTTTTTGATATGCTATTATATGAGAATATAGTTTCTGAAAAGGAGACGTTATAATGGATATACCACATCAGAAAAGAATACAGAAGCTACTAAAAGAAATTGACATTATTGATATTAATGACCGTTCCAATTTAGAAGAATTGTGTAAATATGTAAAGAAAAACACAAAGAATATTTTTGTAGGTCTTCATCCCTGTGGCAAGGCTTATCATTATCATACACACGATTTTTATGAAGTCAATTATTTATATGAGGGTGATTGTGTCAATATCGTCGATGGTGAAAAGCTTTATATGACATCTGGGGATTTTGTGATTATGCACCCCGGAACCTTCCATACAATATATGCAGAATCCCAAAGTGTAGTGGTGAATATTCTGGTCAGAGCATCATTTTTTGATGAAGTTCTTTCTTCAGCTGAAGAAAACGGAACATCCTTGCTGGCTGGTTTTATGAGTACGGCAAAAGATAAAGCCTACTATAAATATATGATGTGCAAAGCTGAATGTGTGAGAGAAGAAGTAGAAGCCTTGATGGAAGAAGAATGGGCGGGCCGTTTTAATAGAGATATGATTCAGGTGTCCTTGTTTCTGTCCCTGATATGCAAACTGTTAAGAGGAGAAATAAAGGCAGCCATTTCCGGTAAGCAAAATGTAAACTCAAATGTTTTGATGGATATATTGGAGTATATATCTGAACATTATGCCGTGACAACCCTTAACCATATATCTGAACGATTTGGATATTCTACTGCTCATATTTGCAGAATGTTTGTAAAAGAAACGGGAAAGTCATTCAGCAGAATTGTAACTGAAATCAGAATGAATAAGGCACTGACATATTTGGCGGATACAGACCTTAAAATGTATGAGATTGCAAGACTTTTAGGCTATGAAAGCCACGAATATTTTCAGAGAGTGTTTAAAAAACACTTTGGGGTAACGCCCTTTAAGTGTCGGCAATTGGATAAGGAGACAATGTAAGATTAATCAAAAGGATGTGTTTTTTATGAAGTCGGTTTTTATGAGATATCCGAAAGGGAAAGCAAAAGCACTGACATTCAGTTATGACGATGGAAATCAACATGATCGGCGACTGGCAGAATTGTTTGACAGATATGGTATGAAAGCTACATTTAACCTGAATTGCGATTCTATGAGAGAGGTAAATTTTACAAAGGAGCAGATCAAAGAATATTTTATCTCAAAAGGACATGAAATCGCTGTTCATGGAGCGAATCACAGGGCCAATGGTAATTTAAGACCTATTGAAGGAATCAGGGATGTGCTTGATTGCAGGCTTGAACTTGAAGCAAAGTGTGATTGTATTATTCGGGGAATGGCTTATCCTGATTGCGGCATTATACGAATGAGCAATTTTGGCAATTATGAGATGATAAAACAATATCTTACAGAACTTGATATCGCATATGCAAGAACATTGGGCGGAGATAATAATTCTTTTGTTTTACCAAATGATTTCCACGCGTGGATGCCCAGTGCCCATCACGACAATCCGAAGATAATGGAGTTTGTAGATGAATTTTTAAAACTTGATATTTCTACAAAAATATACCATACACGACGATTTCCACGCCTTTTGTATATATGGGGGCATAGTGTTGAGTTTGAAAAAAACGGAAATTGGGAACATATAGAAGAAATTTGTAAAAAACTTGCAAACAATAAAGAAATCTGGTATGCCACAAACATAGAAATTTACGATTATGTGGAGGCTTATAAACATTTAAGGTACAGTGCTGATGGACATATGGTTTACAACCCCGCTCTTTTTACAATGTGGCTGGATGTTGATGGTAAGTTATATGCCGTGAACCCGGGCGAAACCATACGTATATAAACCACAAACGAAAAAACGAAATAAAACATTATATCAAGAGAAGATGATTCTATGGCGTTAAAAATGAAACTGAACAAAGAGGAATATTTGAACAAAGTGCATGGCTGCTGGATAGGTAAAAATATTGGTGGCACTTTGGGCGATCCTTATGAGGGTACACACGATATGCTGGATATTAAAGGTTTTTCTACGGAAAAAGGGGAACCTGCACCCAATGATGATTTAGACCTTCAACTTGTGTGGCTTAAGGCTATGCAACAGGTAGGTCCGAAGGCAATGAGCGCCAATGTGTTGGCTTATTACTGGATGACACACATTACGCCCTACTGGAATGAATATGGCATTGCTAAGGCAAATTTGGAAATGGGACTTCTGCCGCCACTTTCAGGGGAAATGAATAACAGCACATGGAAATATTCCAATGGTGCATGGATACGCTCTGAAATCTGGGCGTGCCTTGCTCCGGGGATTCCCAACATTGCTATTAAATATGCCATTATGGATGCTTCTGTCGATCACGGACTTTCAGAGGGTACTTATGCAGAAATTTTCACAGCATCCCTTGAAAGTATGGCGTTTTTTGAAAGTGATATCCGCAAACTGATTCATATCGGTCTTTCTCATATTCCTCAGGATTGTCGTATTGCCCGAAGTGTTAAAATTGCTATGGATGGTTATGATAAGAAACTGGATTGGAAAGAGGTCAGAGAAAACCTTAGAAAAGACTGTGAGGATTTGGGTTGGTTCCAGGCTCCTGCCAACGTTGGCTATGTGGTTCTGGGACTTTTATATGGTGAAGGTGATTTCAAAAAGAGTCTTATTTATACGGTTAACTGCGGTGACGATACGGATTGTACCGGTGCAACTGCCGGTGCCATTCTGGGTATTACCCTTGGTGCAGATAAAATTCCTGCTGACTGGAAAGAGTACATAGGGGATACCATCAGAACAAAGTGTATTAATGGTACCTATGTAAGACCGCTTCCCAAAACCTGTGCAGAGTTAGTGGAAAGAATTTATGAAATGACGCCTGTTGTTCTGCACGAATATGGTATTGAACTTACCTATACCGATGAGGAAATGTCATTTGGCAATATTGTTCCGTCTAATATTTTAAAAGGGCAAAAAGAAGAGTTCTTCACAAGAAGTCCTTATTCTTTCGAGGTTCCCTGTGTTCCTTATTCCAGCGCGATTGTCGAGTATGAAAAAGAGCCCGTTGTGAAACCGAATACCGATTTTAAGGTGACAATCAAAACCAAAAACAAGCTGGATGCCAACTATTATCACGAAGTGACGGTAGGACTTCCCGAAGGATGGACGGCAGACTATAACCGTACCTGTTTTGAACAAAAATTACCCGATGTTGATTATAAGAATACCTGTGTTTTTGAAATGATGGTACACGTGGGAGAGACGGTAGCACCTGTAAATAGAATTTCGGTTATGTTTAACTCAAAACTCTGCGTCATTCCCATGACAATCCCCATTACGCTTTTGGGATAGTATATTTAGTCGTAACGGAGGGATGAAACGTAGAATGACATCATTTTTTATGATATAAAAAAATGCATATTGACAGTGGGGATAGGGTGTGGTAGTATGTACATAAACCATTACAATTTAGAAAGAGGCGCGTGTTATGAGTTTATGGCCCTATATGAATTATAACCTGCAAGGTTCTTTTTACACAATGAAGGATAAGCTGTATCAGTACAGTGTAACTCAATCGAAGAAATATTTTGATAAAGCACAGAAGGTGCGTGAAGGCATTAAAACACCTGAAGATTTGCAAGCTTATCAAAAAAAGATGAAAACCTGGTTTTTAGATTCTATGGGTGGTGTGCCTTATGATAAAAATCTGCCTTTGGATGCGGAAATTAAGGGCGTGATTGAAGAAGACAACCTGACCATTGAAAAGGTTGTTTTCAAGGCACGTGAAGGGGTATATGTAACAGCGAACTTTTATCTTCCCAAGCACAGACAAAAGCCTTGCCCTGGTATTCTGTTTCAGCTAGGTCATAGTACAGAGGGCAAACAGTATCCTGTCTATCAGAAGGCCGCGAGAATTCTTGCATCTTATGGCCTAGCGGTGCTTGCCATGGACCCTGTAGGTCAGGGGGAGAGAAGTGGCTATGCAGAGCCTGAAATCGGCCGGAATATGATTCCTAAGGCTTGTCCTGACCATCAGATGGGCGGTGATCCCTGCTTCTTAACCGGTAAGCAGAGCATTCGTTATTTCGTTGCAGATGGTATGAAGGGTGTGGACTATCTTTTATCCCGACCGGAAGTAGACCCGGAGCGAATCGGTGCCACAGGCAACTCCGGTGGCGGTACTATGACGGCAGTCAGTGCTGTTTGTGATGACAGAATCAAAGCGGCGGCACCCGGCACCTTTATTACCAATCGTGAGGAGTATATTTACGCTGGCAGTGCTCAGGATTCTGAGCAAATTTGGTTTGGAGCCACAAAAGAAGGCTTTGACCATTATGAACTCTTAGCCTGTGTTGCGCCGAAACCTTATATGATTTTGGTGGCCGATTCTGATTTTTTTCCAATTGAAGGAACAGAGAAGGTATATGATTTTTGCAAGTCTTTTTGGAAAATGTTAGGAAAAGAAGAAAACCTGCAAATGGCAGTGGATAAAACCCTTCACCAGTATTCTACGGGTTTGGCCTATGCGGCAGCAGAATTTTTTACTAAGAGTTTTGATGTTGATACAGAAAAACAGGACATCTCCCTTTCACCTTTGCCCGGCTCACAGCTTTTCTGTACCAGCAAAGGATATGTTTCCTTTGACTATCCTGATGCTCGCTTCTTGCACGAGGAAAACAAGCTTGTGTATGAAGAAGTGGTGAAGCAGAGAGACAGTATTCCTCAAGTACAACGTGAGGAAAGAGCAAGAGAGTTTATTAAATCTGCTATGTATGAAGGCAGAGAACAACTGCCTCTTAAACTGAGAACCTTTGATACAGAATATGACAACGGCTTAAAAATTCAACCGCTAATGTGGTTTTCACAGCCTCAGGTGCCTAATTTTGGTATGATATTTACTGACTTCCGTAACAAGGAATTGACAGGCTCAGCAGCGATTTTGCTGAATGACAGAGGAACAGACGCTTTGGATGATATGATTGACAGAATCAGAGCAATTTGCAAGTCTGGCGGTGCGGCCTTTGTGGTAGATTTGTCCGGCATCGGTAAAAATGCGCCGTTCCCATTGAATACAATCCGTCAGGAAAAAGATCGCTATGGTGCTATTGACAGGATTACAAAGGATATGTTCTTCTGTGGTGATTCCCTTTGCGCTTTGCGTCTTTTTGAAGTGGAGTGTGCTCAGCGGGTATTAAAAGAGCATTTTCCGAATGCGAAAATAGAACTCTATGCCCGTGGATTATCCACGGTATATGCAAAATTGTATCAGATCGTACATCCTGAATGTGATATTGAAACTGACGGCTTTTCCGGCAAGCTTTCTGATGTTGTAACATCAAGATATTATGAAAATTATAACCTGCCCAGTGTGCTGTTTCCTAACATTCTGGAATATGTGGACATTTAAAAGAGTAACCGGCAGACCTTTAACGGTTTGCCGGGTTTCTTTTTTACAGGAAGTAGAAAACTATTGACAAAAAGGCAGATTCATAGTATAATTACAATGTTGCAAAAAGTGAATATTTGCTGGAGTGGCACAGTTGGTAGCGCAGCTGATTCGTAATCAGCAGGTCGTGGGTTCAAGTCCCATCTCCAGCTCCAAAATAAAGAGCACCCTTGTAGGGTGCCTTTATTTTTTTTGATTGAAGGGACTTGAACCCTAAGAGGGTTTTTGCGTAAAGAAAAATATGCCGGTGGCATATTTTTTAGCAAAAAGGTGCGCAGTCCGGTACCGAAATGCACAGCATTTGGGTGGACAAGCAGGGAAGACGCGCAGCGGCTGTGTCCCATCTCCAGCTCCAAAATCGACATTCTTCGACAGAGGGATGTCGATTTTACTTATTACCTATTCACTCTTCACTAAAAAGCCTTGTCGATTTTTGGAAAGTAATAAGTAATAGCAAAAAGGGAAGAAGTTAAGGTTGCTTTGCATCATTATTGTTCTGCCTTGCCAAAATAAAGAGCACCCTTGTAGGGTGCCTTTATTTTCTTTGTTTGAAGGGACTAAAGCCTTAAGAGGGTTTTTGCGACGCAAAAAAAGCGGATGGTTTAACCCATCCGCTTTTTCTATGCTAATTTTGATTACGCATTTTTCTTTGAAAGAACAGCTTTCAGAATGAAGAGTGTCGCCAGCATCAGTACAATAGCGATGGGCAGGGCAATCAATGCGTTGGGAATGAAGCCTGCGATGATGTATGATACAAAGGATACACCAGCAACCAGAAGTGCATAAGGCAACTGTGTGTTAACATGGTTAACATGGTTACACTGTGCACCAGCAGAGGCCATAATGGTTGTATCGGAGATGGGGGAGCAGTGGTCACCGCAAACCGCACCTGCCATACAAGCAGACATACCAACAATGGCCATAGAGCTACCGGGCTCAAATACTGCCAGCACGATGGGGATTAAGATACCGAAGGTACCCCAGCTTGTACCGGTGGAGAAGGAGAGGCCGATAGCAATTAAGAAGATAATTGCAGGCAGGAAGCTTACAAATGCCTGTGCATTGCTATTTACGAATTCTGCAATGAATACGGTAGCGCCAAGGCTATCAGTCATACCCTTTAAAGTCCAGGCACAGGTCAGAATTAAAATAGCAGGAACCATTGCTTTAAAGCCTTCCGGCAGGCAACCCATTAAGTCAGAGAACTTAACGGTGCCGTGTCTGAAGATCAGGAAGTATGCCATAACTAAAATGATAGCAACAACGGAGCCGAGAGCCAGACCAACAGACGCGTCACAGTTAGAGAAAGCATCAATAAAGTTTTCGCCACTGAAGAAACCACCGGAATAGATCATACCAATGATACAGCAGATGATCAGGATAACAACAGGGATAATCAGGTCAATAACCTTACCTTTTTCGTTTTTAGTCTGTTCCTCTGCGGCTTTTGCAGTTTCTTCTAAGGTTGTAAATAAATCGCCTTTTTCTTCAGCGTTCTTTTCGTGAAGTTTCATAGGACCAAAATCAAACTTCATCAGTGCGATGGTCACCATCATAAGGATTGTGAGAATAGCATAGAAGTTATAAGGAATGGCCTGGATAAAGAGAGCTAAACCGCTGACACCTTCGGGAGCAAAGCCGGAAACAGCTGCAGCCCAGGAGGAAATCGGAGCGATAATACAAACCGGAGCGGCTGTAGCATCAATCAGGTAAGCTAATTTTGCACGGGAAATTCTCTTAGCATCAGCAACCGGTCTCATAACGCTACCAACGGTAAGACAGTTGAAATAGTCATCAACGAAGATCAGCACACCCAGTGCGATAGTAGCCAGCTGAGCGCCTACTCTTGATTTGATGTGAGTGCTTGCCCAACGACCGAAAGCCGCGGAACCGCCTGCCTTGTTCATAATGGCAACGAGAGTGCCGAGTAATACTAAGAAGAGCAGAATGCCCACATTATAAGAATCGGACAGACTTGCAACAAATCCACCGCTTACAACGTGGTTCAGTGCCCCTTCAAAGTTGAAGTTTGCGTATAAAACACCGCCGGCAACAATACCGATAAAGAGGGAAGAATATACCTCTTTGGTAATTAATGCAAGTGCGATGGCGATGAGAGCCGGTAAGATTGACCAGAAGGTGGCATAAAAAGGAGTCACCTGAGAACGAACCTCGCTAACGGCTTCTGCAATGTTAACATCGTTATTGGGGTCTGCCTGAATGGCATCAGCATAACCATCGATGTATGCCATTGCACTGTCAAGCTTTGCGCTTGCTTCTGCAGCTTCAGCCTCTGCGGCCAGCTCTTCTGCACTAAGGCCGGCAACACGTTCAGCTTCGTCTTTTGCTTCTTGCTCTTCAGCAACAGCTGTTACTTCGTCAACATATTTTGCGTAGCCGGGCAGTTCATCAGCAAAAGCTGTGAATGTCAGGCAAACACACAGCAGACAAAGAATAAGAGCAAACACTTTTTTCTTTGTAAACATAATATACCCTCCAAAATTTTAATAAAATAAAAGACTGCAGTTTTGCACCGCAGTCTATTACTTCGTAAGAAAATGACTGGATAGCGCTCCACAAAAGTGACAGAAATATGGATGTTTTCACATATTTCCGACAGTAGCATCTTCGGAAATGCTGCCATCTCGGCGCCGGACACCTACTGTTATCTTATAGCCTCCGAAAGCAAGAAAACAGCTAATTGCAGGGCGCACCTCTATTCAGATAACTTTATTATATACTGTATTTGGTTTTTCGTCAATACTTTTCATTAATTTACACAGAAAGTAATTCTTTCAGGATTTTTGTCATATCTTCGATAATGCTGTCGTTCTTTTGCATTCGCTTTTCCATAAACTTATGCACCTTATCAAAGGCAAACTGGTCAAGTGCCTGACAGACATATTCTGCGCATTGCATTAGCTTAGTATCAGTTTTATCGGGATACAAAATCATAATGTTGCCGGAGATTCTGTCATCAACCAACGAGAAAAGGCCATCTTTCCCAAAACCGTACAACAAACGGAGAACGCTGGTTGCATATTTGGAAAAACCGCTGGAATGTACGGTGTTTTCCGTGGCATCCGGCATCAGCTCAATGCCATAGACTTTTTTCGTTAGCTCTTCAAGACTACGCTGCATTTCTTCCTGCACCCACTCGGAAGCACCATTTTCCAACATCCGGTTATAAGCATCGTGAATCATGGCAGAGGTACTGTAGTTGTGTACCTGCATATCCGGCAAGCCAAAGAATGTGCCCTCACTTTGTTCTTCCACACTAAAGGGAAGCCAGTAAAATCGCTCGGCACCTTTACCGTTATAATCAAAGCGCTTAACAAAAATCACCGGCGGATGGCCCTTGAGCTTTAAAAGGTAGCTTTTTACATACCGGATGCCCAGACATCGCACATCAGAAACGGCCGTTACATTGATGTTCATTCCGCCGCTTAAGCGCTGCAGAGTAGAAAATTGCGATTCTTTCAATGTTTTTTCCACATCTTCCTTGCTGATGCCTGCGGCATGGTCTAAAAATGTGATGTGCTTTTCTGAATTGGTCATTTCATCCGGATGCTCCACGATGGTTCGGTCAAGGTCCTTATCTATGCGGATGATGTTGCAGTTCAAAGCATCCAGTAAAAAGACCTGCTTGGTGAAAATGAGCATAATTTTTTGTCCCTGAGCAAGGGATTCCATCCCTAATGGGGTGATATTTCGCTGAGGATCAATATGACCATACGATAAAAGCATTTTCATCATATTCTGCACATAATTTGTGGTAAGTCCCATGAGGTTGGCAATCATTGCTTCCTCTTTAAAACCAATGGAAATGAAACGGAGAACCGATTCCTGCACAGCATCAAAATCTTCAAAGGTTTTTTCGTGCATATCAGCTTCAATTCTGGCAATGGGGTAGTAAACGGGACCAAAGGCTTCAATTTCACTTTTTTTAATGACACGGTAACGTGCACAGATATCTTTTAAAGCTACTTCTGCTTTTATGGTGTGTTTTGTCATTCGGTCATCCCTCCTTCGTTACCGTGATTCCATTGGGCCATACGCTCTTTAAAGGTTTGTACATTAATGATTTCACCGGAGCCGTTAGTAACACCTGTGAGCATATGCTGAATAAAGTGGCCGAAATTCTTTTCGGTCTTTCGTTCGTCGGTGATGAGATTCCCTTTATAATCCGTTTCTGATTCACGGCTGGATAAAAAGGTCATATCACCAATCATAATCAAGGTTTCCTTGCAGCGGGACATAGCCACATTCAAACGGCGGAGCTCTGTTAAGAAGCCAACACCGTTGCGGCTTGGGTCAGCTCCGGAGCTGCGACCGAAGCTATAAATAATAATGTTGCGCTCCTGACCCTGATAACTGTCTAACGTGGCGGCCAGTTCATTGGTCAGTTCGGCAGGAATATCATTTTTGCGCAGTTCTTTTCTGATTAAATCCACCTGTGCCTTTAGGGCGGCAATAATGCCCACATTGTTCAGGTTATAACCATCCTGATGCAAAGCAGCGACAATTTGTGCAGCAACGGAAGCTTCAAGGGGGTTGTCGTGAACAATCTGTTCACCTTGGGGTATGCTTCTTTCCCAACGTTCCTTACCGCTGTCTGAGGTGTCAACAATCAGGAAGGGACGGTCGGACAGCGCAGGAACAGCAGAAGGCAAATCGAATTTACCTGTAAATGATTTGTATTCACCACCGTAAAACCAATCCGAAATGATGTTTGCAATTTCTGCCGGCATACGGTACTGAGTATCCAGCATACTTTTGTTTTCTTCCGGCAACCGCTCGTACATATCTTCAAAGAGACTTTTTTCCAACAAATCGGTGGGAATCTGGTGTTCGTTTAAAATGTCCAACAATTCCTGATCGGCCATTGGCGGGATTTGTTTGTGGTCGCCCAGCATAATCAGTTTGTTTGAAACGCTCATAGGCACCAAGGCATTGTGAATTTGTATCTGTCCGGCTTCGTCAATGATGCTCACATCAAAGTTCAGATCAGCAAAGCGGTGCTGTGAATTGATACCAATGCAGGTGGCACCAACCAGATTCACTTCTTCAAACAGAATGTTCTTTAAAGTGTAGTTTGAGGTATCCACAGCCACGCTCTGCCATCTCTGTAGCTCGGTGATCAGAGCGGCAGCTCTTGAAAGAGCAGTTTGAAGGGCAGAGGTGATGCTGGTATAATAGCTATATGCCGTGATGTCCTGTTCTTTAAACTGAGTCAGGTCATAAATAGCATAGGGGTCAAGCTGACCATCGTAATCAATGGAGAAATCAGCCATTTTTTCAGCAATTTCAGCGGCAGATTCCCGTTCAGGAATGTACACCTCTGTAACGCTGTGGTCAAATAGATGAATGTGTTCATCCCGTTTGTTGTTATAGCTTGTCAGAAGCTGTGATAAGAACATCAGGTTGTCATCATGTCTGGTAATCAGTCTTCCGATGCGCCAGGTTCTAAATAGCGATATCGGTTTCAGAATAAACCGCAGAAAAGCGTTTTTATTTCTGTAAGTCTGCTCCTTATCAATCAAAAGGTTAATTTTGAAAACATTGGCTTCTGTTATCTGTTCACGGGTTCTGTACCGAGCCAACAAATCCTCTAACTGATATGCTGAGGCCAGCAGCTCATTGCAGGCTGCTTCCAGTGCTTTTTCCAGTTCGCCTTTTTTGCTGTATAAAGGCTCAACAGACAGTAAAGAGCCGTTAATGCCGGTCCAGTATTCGGTGTAAGGGGCAATGGTTTCGGCGTGGTTATCTGTTGTGGTTTTAATTTTGCTGCGCAAAGATTCCAGTTTCAGATCAAACAGGCAGGGCTTAATCTGCTCGGCGACTTTGTTTTCGCTACCGATGCGCAGAGCGTTAATGCCTTCTTCTTTGATGATTCGCTCCAGCACATTATCAACAGCCTTGTTGTTTTGCGAAGAAACCAGAACACGCATTTTCTTTTCGTGGACAAAGTATTTTATCCATTCCAGAATAACCGTGGTTTTTCCGGTACCCGGAGGACCCATAACCAGATAGACATCCTTGGTTTTTATGCCTTTGCAAATGGCGTCTTCCTGACTGTCGTTGGGTTTGTTTTTATAGCTTTTTAAAACAGCTTTCACACCGGATAAATCAAGGTCTTCAAAGCCTATAGGCTGTGCTAAGCCCAAAACATCGTTTAAATAGCGGGCGTCGGAGGTGCCGTCTAAAATCTTTTCAATGGCTTTTTGCTGTACATCGCGGTTCACGCTGGAAAAGCTCAAGGTAATACTACCTACAGAGGGAATCATGTTGATGCTGAGCTGACTGTTAAACAGCAAGTCCACAAAATATCGTCCATCTTCTTCTGTCCCGGCATCTACAAGGGTGGCACGGAGTTTTTCGTCGTTTGCATCGGTGATTTCTACCTTGCCGCCAATGGGATATAAGGTATCATCTAAGCGGTTTACGAAAAAGCGGTATGTACTGTTGGCGATGCGCTCATAGTCACAACCGGAAACGCCGTCATAATACAGGGGATCATTGGAGAGTGCGCGGGTTTCTTCCAGCTCGAACTCAGCTTCAGAATATTCTCTGGCTAAATTTAAGTATTCCATCAGTTGGGGAGAAGGTCCTTTGTCCTCTTCCTGAGATGCTGTGATGTGTTCTTTGTTTTTAAAGGCTGTTACAATGGCGTTTAAGCCGGCCGTACAATTGCGGTTGGCAAAGGAAGAGAGTACAGAATTGCCGTTTCGGTAGTGGAAGCCTTTGCTTTGATTAAAATAGGAAATCATAATGCCACTCTCAAAGTAAAAACACAAACCCGAGTGGAGTGCCATATTTTTTTTGTTGTAGTTTTCAGGTTGTATGTTGGTAGCTACAAAATAAAAATTACGCGGATCATTATCTTCGGCCGCAACCTTGCAGGTAAAAATATTACCGCCCAGATGCATAAAATAAACATTGCCTTCTGAACCGAAGGAAACCAGAATGCGGGAAGAGGCAGAACAGTTCTGAAACCAGCGGTTTCCGCACTGTAGCTTGGCAGCGGCGTTAATGGCCGCGTTGGTCAGCTTAATACGAATCTCACCGGGGACTTTAATATCAAATGAAAGAAAATCGCTCATTTGTTTTTCCTCCATTCATTAAAGCGGTGGTCGTTAAAGCTTTTCGGTTGCAGGACTTCAACATCACGGATAATGGGCTTGTCCCTGCCGGGAAAACGTTTTTTCAGAAAGGATTCAAAATCAACAAGAATTTTTAATTTGTCCATGCTCTAAACTCCTTTGATGCTTGAATTAAATCGCGTTTTAAATCGGCGGTCTGCCGGTAGCGTTGCAGGGGATTGCGATTCATGCATTTGACAATGATGTTATTAAGCTGTCGTGGCATACCGGGGCAGAGGGAAGCCGGTTCGGCAAAATATCCCCAAACGGTATTATCTGCCTGAAAAATATCTGTGCCGTACTGCACACCGTCAACGGGTTTTGTACCGGTGTAATATTCATACATCATCACGCCTAAAGAGAAAATATCCGATTGGCTTCTGGCGGCAGAAAGACCGGTCTGATACATCTCCGGTGCACGGTAAAATTCGGTGCCGTCCTTTAAATTTGCTTTGCCAATGCTGATGTTAAAATCAATCAAATACACATCGCCGCCTGGGGTGATGATGACATTTTCCGGTTTGATATCCTTATGGAAAATGTGGGTGTTATGAACACTTTGCAAGGTATCGCAAAGAGAAATCATCCAGTTATTAAAGGTTCTGCGGTCGCAGGAACGCATCCGGATGCGAAGGGAATCGCCGGGGATATATTGCATCACCAGATAAAACAGTTTTTTGTTCCGGTCGGACCAAAAATCCAACAGCATTGGCACATGGGTTGAGGCGGCGCCTGCTTTGGAAAGGGCAATGGCTTCTTTTTTTAAGAGGCCTTCCGCAGTAGGGGAGGCATTTTGAAAAGAAACAATTTTTAAACACACCTTCCGGCAGAAGGTTTCATCCATCGCATAATAAACATGGCTGTTTTCACCGGCATATAAAGGGGATTGATCATCATAACTATAGGTTCTGTTTTGTCTGTTTTCTATTCTCATTGACACATCTCCTTCAGTGTGCGACAAACAGTGTTGATATCCGGCCGGCCCGGTGCTGATGTGCACATTTTTTGTAAAAGAGGCAAAATGACTTTTGCTTCCGGGTTTTTGGCCACTTCGCTCATAGGATATCCGCCAATTTTCCCCATCATAATATCAGCAAATAAAATACCTAAGGCGTAAATATCCACTTTAGACCAATCGTTGGCAGAAGGGTTTGTCAACGAATTCCATTCCGGAGCGATATACCGTTTATCCTCCTGATTGCGAATGACATTGGCCGGTTGGTTGCCAATAACGGTTTCAGCACGCCCGTCTGCAATTTTGGCATACTCAAATTTAATAATAGCGGTGCTGATGCCTCTGTTTTTATCCCGCTCGTCGGCGTAATAAGCACAGTTATCAGAAAACACTCTGTGATAAATCGGCGTGGGGTTATTGTGGAAGCAGGCCAGGGTCTCAGCATAGGATAAGCATAGCTGTAGCCGCTCCTTGACGGAGAGGGTTGCTAAAAATGCCGAATTCAGCACGGAAGCCTTTGTTCTGAAATCATAGGCAATCAGATAAAATGGTTTTTCTCTGTGCCCACCTTCCGAAAGAACAGTTACTTTATTTAAAAGGGAACCGCAGTTGTCTTCGGCTAAATACACATCCGGTGCACGACGGAGAAAAACAGAACGGCTGTCCGTCCGTGGATATTGGCGGATGACAGAGCACCCAACGCTTTCACTCCTATAATCCTCGTAGCGGTTGGCGGTATATTCCTTTTCGCAGGAGGTGCGTTCCCAGTCTTCCGGCACACAGGCACCGGTGATTTCATAATCAGCAATGGGCATTTTGTCCTCGTTGAAAGGCTGAACATCGTCTTTGTTTACATTAAAATATAAACGAAGATATTTCTGAAGACACTCAAGGGCATAAATGACGTTTTCATAGGTTTTGTCAAAGATGTGCTCTAAAAAGGGATTATCTTCGTGAGAAAAATCATTACCGATCTGTCGTAAAAAATTGTCCGCCCATTCATAATGAGCAATCTGTTTGTCCGTCCATTTTTCCGGTTCTGCCAATCGGGAGACTAATTGATTGTTACGGTTACGGTAACTAAGCGATACCTTAAAAACGGGCAGAGGCGTTAATGTTTCATTGCCTGGCTTTTGTTGCATACGTGCAATGAAACCGTGCTTATCCCGGAGCAGTCGGAACTGTTCATGTAAGGTTGGGGCTTTTCCGCCACATTCGGCAATCATTTCGTCTTTTAAATTATATTTCCACACAATGGAACCGCACAGATGCTCCAAAACGTGCCGAAGATCGTTGCCTATGTTAAAGGGTTTAATCTTGGCGTAGCGTTCTATATTCAATATAATTTTAAATGCTTTTGGATCCAGTTTTTCCACAAAATCGAAATTAGAAATCATTGCATAGCCTCCATACAAGACTTTCAGAAACAATAAAAAAATACATATATTTTATCATATCATATTTTTCGTCAATAATCAAATAAAACACAACAGTTTATATATAATTTTACATTTTTTGTATTTTGAGAGTGGCGCCGCCAATATTCATCGGATAAAATTTGCTGTTTTGCGTGTGAGCTGGTAAAAAAATGATGTTTTTGCTTGACTGTGAATATAAAATAATGTACAATACACATAGAGTTTACTTGTGTAAAAGGAGATTGAGAATATGGCTGAAAAAATGTATGACTTCAGAAAAAGATTGCTTGAAGTTCATGACCGTGATGTCAGAAATGTAAACCGTACTAAAAAAGAAAATGAATTTGAAATTATAAATGGCGCCCTGATTAAAATCAGCCCCAATGCCTGCGATGTGGTTAAAATTGCGGCTAATGATTTTGTGGACTTTTTAAATGTTTCTATGGGCGTTACAGCCGGTGTTGTTAACTTTGGCGACAATGCAACCATTACCCTGGAACTGGCCGAAGATGCCGGTGTGGATTTAGGCGAATTTGCATCCTATAAAGGCTTTTTAATTCAGACAAGTGCTCAGGGTATCAAAATTTACGGTCACGACCCACGTGGTATTGCTCAGGCTCTTTTCTACATAGAAGATTTAATGTGTTTTGCCAAAGCGCCTGTTTTGGCCTTTGGCGATATTAAGAAAAAGCCGATGTTCTATCCTCAGATGATTCATTCCGGTTACGGCATTGATGAGTTTCCGGATGAGTATCTCCTTCGTGTGGCCCACGAGGGCAGAGATGCCATTTTGGTGTTTACCAAGGATGTAAACAAAACCACTTGCGGCTATATGAACTTTAATGAACTGATTGACCGCGCAGCAAAATATGGTATTGATGTATATGCTTACAGCTATTTAAAGAGTGACGTGAGCCCCGAGGCACCGGAAGCCGAAGAATACTATGAAGGAAATTACGGTAAACTGTTTCGCGAATGTCCCGGCTTAAAGGGTGTAACCTTAGTGGGGGAAAGTGTGGAATTCCCCAGTAAAGACCCCCATATTGCCAAGGGAAGATATTATGAAATCCATAAGGACGGCATTCCCAGCGACAAACCCAGTGCCGGTTGGTATCCCTGCTATGACTATCCCGTTTGGCTGAACTTCATCAAGAAGACTATTCGTAAATATAAACCCGATGCCGACATTGTGTTCTGGACCTATAACTGGGGTTCAAGACCGGAAGAAGCAAGACTTAAGCTGATTGAAAGTCTGCCTACGGATATTTCTCTGCAGGCAACCTTTGAAATGTTCGAACAGTTTAAATACGGTAAAAGTACCGGCCAGGGTGCAGACTATTCTTTAAAAGTTGCAGGTCCGGGCAAATATTTTGCCAGTGAAGCAGCTGCTGCTAAAAAACGGGGCATCCGCCTGTATTCTATGACAAACACCGGCGGCAGAACCTGGGATTTTGGCGTGGCACCTTATGAACCGATGCCCTATCAGTGGATGAAACGCTATGAAGGCATGAGAAAGGCTCACGATGATTGGGGCCTTGTGGGTATTATGGAAGGCCATCATTACGGTTTTTATCCTTCCTTTATCAGTAAACTTTCCAAACATGCCTTCTTTGAACCCAGAGAAGATATGAACAAGCTTTTAAAAACCATTCTGATTTCTGAGTTCGGCGAAGAAAATTATGAGGCTGTGGATAAAGCAATGATGCATTTCAGCGAAGGCATTCGTTACTATACTCCCAGTGATGCCGACCAGTACGGTGCTTACCGGGTAGGCCCTTCTTATCCCTTCAACTTGGCCGGCGGCAGCCACTTGGGTACTATGGCAAAAATTCCGGAATATGAGGGTGCGCACTTTGGCAGCCGTATTTGCGAAACCACTTATATCAGCCGTACTGACTGGAGAATTTCGCCTCTTGGTATGCGTATTAAAGAAGAAGTGGCCTTCCAGGAAAAAATGTTGAATCATTTTGAGGCGGC
Organism: Clostridia bacterium; assembly: GCA_017416855.1. GTDB lineage: Bacteria > Bacillota > Clostridia > UBA1381 > UBA9506 > UMGS755. The sequence continues at coordinate 2,043 of JAFQAZ010000031.1, read as the reverse complement.
AATGGAACTACTCAATCCTTTAAATGGTAAGAACGAGAAACTTGACTATTTAATTAACCTCTGCCAGTTCTTAACCAACTGCGTAAAAACAGGTAAACGGGCAAAAGAGTGGCACATTTTGAAATGTAAAATGTATGTTGAGGACACAAAAGAAGGCTTAGCTAAAATCTTTGATGAGATGGAAGCCATGCTGAAGGAAGAAATTAAAAATACAGAGGCGACCATTCCCTTAGTAGAGAAGGATTCGTCTTTAGGTTTTGAGCCATCTATGCTCTATATGACAGACAGATGGCATTTAGAGTGGAAAATCCGTCAGGTGAATTATGTAATCGGTACAGAATTGAAACAGTTCCGCCAGGCATTGGAACTGTAAGAAAAAAAGTAAAACGGCAAGATTCAAATGAATCTTGCCGTTTTTGGTGCGGATGACAGGACTTGAACCTGCACATCGTAGACACCAGAACCTAATGGTTATATAGCATATGTGAAAGTTTTGTGCGTCCAATAAGGATTAATCCTCTGTTAGTTTGATATCTTTGTTGTGATATTGTTTGTGGATGCGGAGATAAAATACGCGCTTATGGATGTTCATAAAATTTTATTCTTCTTCAGGAATACATATTAAGCATGGTTTGTATCCTTTATTTACAGCATCGTTTAATGTTATTTCAGTCAGATTATTTTTATACTTAATGATGATACAGTGTCTCAGGTGATATTTTTTGCCTGCCGATGTTACATAATATGTACTGTCAGAATTTACATAGGTTGAGACATTACCCGTTACAGGCTTTGCTGGTGGTATGATTAGAGTATTAGTTATAAATGCAGCTCCTAAAAGACATGCTAGTAATGCCATTACAGCGACTAATAACTTCCATTTTTTTATTAAAAAAACATAACCCTTTAAACGAATGCCAGGATTTTTAGTATAACAGGAGAATTCATTTGCAAACTCTTCTCTTTTAATTCTGGAGTTTTGTGAACCAGTATTCTTTAAATCAGGGTCACAGATGTGTCCAAGTTCATGCCGCAGAAGTGAACACTTGTCTTCATCTGAAATATCTGCATTAACAAATACAAATTTTAGGTTGTTGTTAATATATAAGAAAGAGTCGTTTTGCTGGATTTCTTTTTCAATCGTTAACTTTTTTATAAGTTCAGACACTGGTTCTGAGTTAGTATGTTTTTTATACTCAATAATCGTAAACTGATTAGATTCTATGATATGTCTTAAAACAGCATAATTATTCAATAAGTAAAGTTTGTGTTTAATTAGTGTTTTAAAAGCTATATACTTTGGTGAATTATTTTTCATTGTTGTCCTTTTTTATTTTGTCAACTATATCCATAATTGCATTTTCTTCTTCTGTCAGAGGCTTACCAGAAGTTATGCTCCCATATGCAGCAATAATAGCATCTTCTAAAAATTCAGGGTGAAGCCGCCTATACTCAGTTTCTGCTACAGCGGCTACAGTGTGCTTCCCAATATCATCAAGAGAACTGTAAATTTTTATAAAATCCAATACCTTTTCATCAATGACGATAGGTTGTTCATTAATGGAATGAATGTCAAGTTCTTTTAAAATTGTACTTACCATACCATAATTAGATAATGACACACCGTTTTTTAATATAAAATTAACCGTTGTACGAGGAATATTCATATGTTTCGAAAAATTTTCTATCGTACCAAATTTTTCTTTTATTCTCTTACGAATCAAATCTTTATATAAATCCAACAGAATCACTTCCTTCATCAATATTGTACAACACAATGTCTAATTCGTCAATGAAATTAACAAAAACAGTTGACATTTTACTATTTATTGGTATAATCAAAGACGATACGATGTATATAATTACAAAATAAGACAATGCATTATACGAACAGCAGCTTATTTTTGTAAAAAACAGTAAATTATTGGCAACTTCATGGAATATTATTATGTTCGTGGTAAAATAATAATATAAATATAGAAAGGAAGTTGTACAATGATTAAAATTATAACAGATGATTTAATTGAAAAGTATAAGGATTTT
>JAFQAZ010000030.1 GCA_017416855.1 Clostridia bacterium | reverse complement strand
CCAGCGTTCGTCCTGAGCCAGGATCAAACTCTCTAAAAAGTTTGTATCTTAAACTCCCTTACGAGAACTTAAAATCTCCCAGCCAGTCAAAAACTGACTAAAATAAATGTTATCATCCAAAATTACTCAAATGAATTTATAAGAGCCTGCTCTGTTCAATTTTCAAGGTTCGCTATCGCTTTTCTGAGGTCTCCCTCGTGACGCGACTTGTTTATTATACGACCATTTGACATCTTTTGCAAACGCAAAAACAATCAAATTCCTTTATTATTTTAATTTATAACTTAAATACTCGTTTTTTCTCTGTTTTTCAATAAAAAATCATTGTTTTTCTAAGTTTTTAAAATATCGTTTGACAAATTTGTAAAACAAGGTTACAATATTATTAAATGCTTTCATATTTATATTAAGATAGAAGGACGATATATTGTGATTGACCGTTTTTCCAGGACCTATATGTTGTTAGGTAGCGATGGAATGGAGCGATTAAAAAACGCCCGCATTCTTTTATTTGGTTTAGGCGGTGTTGGGGGTTATGTTGCAGAAGCTTTAGCTCGTTCAGGGGTTGGTTCTATGACTTTAGTGGATGCTGACACCGTTCACATTTCTAACTTGAACCGCCAGATTATTGCCACAGAAGAAACCATTGGCATGAAAAAAACCGAAGCCATGCAGGAAAGAATCGCCTCCATTAATCCGGATTGCCAGCTTACATTATATAATATGTTTTATCTTCCGGAATCAGAGAACATTATTTCGGATGACTACGATTATATTATCGATGCTATTGATACCGTAACAGCCAAAATCGATATTGTTTTAAAAGCACAGGCTTTAAACATTCCTGTCATCAGCTGCATGGGTACAGGCAATAAAGTAAGACCGGAGCTCCTAGAAATAACCGATTTATATAAGACCTCTGTTTGCCCTCTGTGTCGTGTGATGCGGACGGAATTAAAAAAGAGAGGTTGCAAAAAACTGACGGTGGTCTACTCTCCAGAAAAACCATTGAAGCCTGATCCGACTTTTCAGGAGGATGAGCGCACACCCGGCAGTACCGCTTTCGTTCCACCGGTAGCAGGCCTTTTAATTGCTTCCCACGTGGTGCGTGAGCTGACAGGACAATTATAATGTGTAATAAATACTTTGACGAAGGAGAAATCCATGAATCAGGAAAATTATATTGAACAAAATATAACCCAAGCATTAGAGACTAACTATATGCCCTATGCCATGAGTGTTATCATTTCCCGTGCTATTCCGGAGATTGACGGTTTTAAGCCGGCTCACAGAAAGCTTTTATACACAATGTATAAAATGAATCTGATTACCGGTTCCAGAACCAAATCCTCCAATGTTGTGGGTCAGACCATGAAATTAAACCCCCACGGCGATATGGCCATTTACGAAACTATGGTTCGTTTAACTAAGGGTAATGGCGCCCTGCTCCACCCCTTTGTGGATTCAAAGGGCAACTTCGGTATGCAGGAATCTCGCGATATGGCCTTTGCAGCCGCCCGTTATACTGAAGTTAAACTAGACCCCATTTGTAACGATATTTTCGGGGATATTGATAAAAACACCGTTGATTTTGTGGACAACTATGACGGCGAATTACAGGAACCGACTCTGCTGCCCACTGCATTCCCCAATATTCTGATTAACCCCAATCAGGGTATTGCTGTTGGTATGGCCTCTAACATTTGTTCCTTTAATTTAAATGAAGTGTGCCAAACCACCATTGCTTACTTAAAAGATTCAGAGTGCGACCTTTCTAAAACACTAATTGCACCGGATTTTTCTACCGGCGGCCAGTTGGTTTACAATCAGGCGGAAATGGACGAGATTTACCGCACCGGTCGTGGCAGTTTTAAAGTACGTTCCAAATATCGGTACGATAAAAAGAATAACTGCATTGAGATTTACGAAATTCCTTACACCACCGCTGTAGAAGCCATTATGGATAAAATCATCGAACTGGTGAAACAGGGTAAAATCCGTGAAATTGCCGACTTGCGTGACGAGACAGACCTTTCCGGTCTGAAGCTGACCATTGACTTAAAGCGCGGAACCGACCCTGAAAAATTAATGCTTCGTTTGTTCCGTCAAACCCCATTAGAGGATTCCTTTAGTTGTAACTTTAATATCCTGATTGATGGAAAACCCAGAGTTATGGGTATTCGTGAGATTTTAAAGGAATGGACAACCTTCCGTCTTTCCTGCATTAAGCGTCGTTTGGAATTTGATCTGGATAAAAAATCTCACCGCCTGCACCTTTTGTTAGGTTTAGAGAAAATCCTTCTGGATATCGATAAAGCCATTAAAATCATCAAAGACACCGAAGCAGAAAGTGAAGTTGTTCCCAACTTAATGGCCGGCTTTATGATTGACAGCATTCAGGCCGAGTTTATTGCAGAAATCAAATTGCGTCATTTAAATAAAGAATATATTTTAAAACGCTTAGCAGACATAGACCAGTTAAAATCTGAAATTGCTGACATTCAGTCTACCTTAGCAAGCAACTTAGCCATGAAAAAACTGATTATTTCTGAGCTGACGGCTTTAATGAAGAAATACGGTAAAGACCGCCGAACAGAAATCATCCAGGGTGAAGATGCGGCTCTTCCTGAGGTGGAAAGCTTTATTGAAGACTATAATGTAAAGCTCTTCTTAACCGAGCAAGGCTATGTGAAGAAAATCACATTGGTTTCACTTCGTGCAAGCTCTGACCAAAAATTAAAAGAAGATGACAAGATGCTCTGCGAATGGGAAGGCTCCAATAAAAACGAAGTCCTATTCTTCAGCAGCAAGCAGAATTGTTACAAAATGAAGGTTTATGATTTACCGGATACCAAAGCAAGTGCATTGGGCGAATACCTGCCCAACTTGTTAGGTATGGAGCAGGATGAGAAAATTCTCTATATGGTCGTTACCGAAAAATATGAAGGCTTTATGCTCTTTGCCTTCGAAAATGGTAAAATTGCCAAAGTGCCCCTGTCCAGCTACGAAACCAAGACCAACCGCAAAAAACTGGCTAATGCTTTCTATGAAAAAGTGCCGGTGACAGATATCCGCTTCTTAATGCAGGATACTGAGTTGATGGCTATGAGTGATATTAATAAAGTTTTAATTTTTGATACTTCAAAAATTCCTGTTAAATCCACCAGAAGCACACAGGGTGTTCAGGTGCTGACGCCGAAAAAAGGCAGTATTTTAGCAAAGATTAACGCTTTAGATGAAGTAGCCATTACAGATTTTGATTATTACAGAACCCGTAATATCCCCGCCCGTGGCGCTTACTTAAAACCGGAAGATGCACCGGGAGAGCAAATGACATTATTATAAAAAACAAACAGAGCCAATGACAAAAGTCATTGGCTCTGTTTGTTTATTTGCAAACCGTTTCATAAAATTCCTTAACATTTTCGAATATATAAGTGGGTTTCACATCAGTTTCCTTCAGCGTTTCCATCGTTCCTTCCCCACTCAGTACAAACACGGTATCGACACCGGCATTTTCTCCGCTTTTAATATCGGTATAGAGCCTGTCCCCAAACATAATGGTTTCATCTTTTGAAAAGCCGGTATATTCCATAGCCAATAGTATCATTTCCGGCTGCGGCTTACCGATAAACTTTGGTCGGCGCTTGGTGGCATTAAAAAGCATTTCTGCCACAGAACCGCAATCCGGCACGAAGCCATACCAGGTGGGACAAACCCAATCGGGATTGGTAGCAATATAATCCACCCCACGGTTCAACAAAATACAGGCATCCTCTAATTTTTGAAAAGCAAGCTCTGTATCAAAGCCCATGCAAAGGCAATCAATGTCATTTTCCAGCACATCTGTAATAGGCAGACCGCTATCAGCAAGCTGCGCCTTAAAGGAGCTTGTGCCAAAGGCATAAATCTTTTTATAGTCGCATTTTTGCAGATACAGTGCAGTGGCGTCGGTAGATGTTAGAAAATCTGACGCATCAGAACGGATGCCCAACTTCGCCAGTTTTTCAATATATTTTGTCACACTTTTAGACGAATTGTTGGTTAAAAACATATATTTTCCGCCAACAGATTTAATATAATCCAAAAACTCCAACACGCCGTCAAACAAATCATCATCCAAATAAATTGTTCCGTCCATATCCAAAAGGAACAATTTTTTATTCTTTAATCGTTCAATGTCAGTTGCCGCAACCTGAAGCATTTTCCTCCCCCTCGTTATTTCCAAAAGTCAATGTGTCCTGTAGAAACAGCGAACACACCGCTATCAAGCACCATTTGCAACTCTTCTTTTGTTTCAATCAAGCCGCCGGCAATAATGGATATTGCCAGCTTCTCTTTTAGTGTTGTAATCACTTTGGGCACCACACCGGGCAGCACCTCCAGCATATCAGCTTTGGAGCTTTTCACCGTTTCAATGGCAGTCTCCAGCGATTGTGAGTCCACAACAAAAAACCGTTGAATGGTAAACAAGCCCTGGTCCCGGGCCATCTTAACAATGTTACTTCTGGTGGTAATAATCCCATCTACGCCTATCGCCTTCAAAAATTGCATTCCTGCACGGTCTTTACCGATTCCCTCAGCCAAATCCATATGCACAAACAGTTTTTTGCCGGCTTTATGAGCACGGGACACATAGTCTGCCACTGTCAGCAAATTAGGTGTTAACCAAAAAATAATGGATAATTTTGATTGTAACGCCGTTAAAAACTCTTCTTCTGACCGTACAGCCGCAATAATCTTCTGTTTACTCACGCTGCCCACCACCCTGTTTTTGCATATTCTGTGTTGCCACCACGCGACTTCCAAATACATTTTCTATTATAACATCACCAACAAAAATTGGCAAGGAGCATTTTACACCATTGATCCTCTTCATGCAATCAAAAATATGTTCCTTTGGTATGGGAACATCCGTTTTTACCGACAACACTCTGCCATCCTCTGTTCGCACAGTGGATGTGACGGTTCGTTTGGGATGAGTACACTCGTCTTCAGCATATTGCGCCCCTTTCGGACAACGATTTCCCGTTACAGACTGAAAACAACCATTTTCAAATTGAACAGTTAAAGAACAGCCGATGGGGCAGATGATGCAAGTTAATTCTCTCATGAAAGCACCTCCAGTTTGAGTGTGAGTTTGCCGCTTTCAGGCAGCAGGTCTTTTCGTAAAATAATACTTTCCATTTCACCTGGCGCAACTTTTGCCCGTTTTTTGGTATAAATCATCTCGTCTCCGTAATAAACCTGCACACAAGCATTACGGAAAACATCCTGCACGCGAAAATATACCGTCACATCCTCACGTTGACTAATAACCTGAGGCACGGTGTAGCGAATACCTTCTCCGGGAGAAAGTTCTACTAACATATCTTGTTTCAAGCCGTTTTGTATATAATCTGCCGCATTTTTACCGGCAATTGTCCCTTCATCGGACACATAGTCTACCAAATCATGCACGTGAAGTACGTTCCCACAGGCAAAAATACCCGCAATATTCGTTTGGTGTTTCTCATCCACCACCGCACCACCGGTTACTTTGTCCAACTGAACGCCTGCTGTTTTGGAAAGCTCATTTTCAGGAATTAAGCCAACAGCTAACAACAGTGTATCACAGGGAAAATACCGTTCCGTACCGGCAATGGGGCGTCTGGCATCATCAACCTCTGCAACTGTTACGCCCTCGACCCGTTCCCTACCGTGAATCTGCACAACCGTGTGACTTAAATATAAGGGAATATCAAAGTCATTCAGGCATTGCTCAATATTGCGTGCCAACCCACCGGAATAGGGCATCAGTTCGCAAACGGCATGCACTTTCGCGCCCTCTAAGGTCATACGCCGCGCCATAATCAAACCGATATCCCCTGAACCCAGAATCACCACTTCACGTCCCGGTAGATACCCCATCATATTCACCAGTTTTTGTGCGGTGCCGGCACTGTAAATCCCTGCCGGTCTTTCTCCAGCAATGGACAAGGCGCCCCGGGGGCGTTCGCGACAACCCATAGCCAGAATCACTGCTTTTGCCTGCAGCATAAAGATACCATCCTGCTCGTTGGTAGCCACAATCTCTTTGCTTTCTGTCACCTCTAAAACCATAGTATTCAGTTTATATTCAATCCCCAGTTCTTCTACTTTTTGTATATATTCCCAGGCGTATTCCGGTCCCGTCAGTTCCTTGCCAAAGGTATGTAAACCAAAACCGTTGTGAATACATTGCCGCAAAATGCCGCCTAATGCTTTGTCACGTTCTAAAATCAAAATATCCCGTACACCGTTTTCATAGGCAGCGATAGCCGCAGCAAGACCTGCCGGGCCGCCACCGATAATCACCAGTTCCTTCATTCTGCATCCTCCTTGGTTTTTCCCACCGTCATAAAAGACCCGCCACCGCGTTTAGTAACCTGTTCAAAGGGTATGCCTTGTTCCTTAGCAATCATCTCCGCTATATAAGGCATACAAAATCCGCCCTGGCACCGCCCCATCTGCGCTCTTGTCCGCCGTTTTACGCCATCTAAGTCTCTGGCTTTCGGGTTGGTGCGCAACGCTTCTAAAATTTCTCCCTCTGTGATCCCTTCGCAACGGCAGACAATTTTGCCATAGGCCTTATTATTTTGAATCATGACATTTCTTTCTTCCAGACTCGCCCGTTTAAAAGCATTAAATGGTTTACGGATAGGATTAAAATCTGGATTTTCTTTTAATGTTAAACCTTCGTTTTGCAACAGCTCCGCCACATACTCTGCAATAGCCGGTGAAGCTGAAAGACCTGGGGATTCAATACCGGCTACATTCACAAAACCACTAACCGGCACATTGATGATGAAATCCCCTGTATTGCCCACAGCGCGGAGGCCGCAAAAAGATGTAATTGTCCTTTGAAAAACAATTCCCTGTACATCTTCCTGTGCTTGCCTCAAAACCGAGTTATAACCACTTGATGTAACCTGACGATCCTCTTTATCTTCTATATCCTCCGCCGTGGGGCCTGTCAACAGATTGCCGTCTACTGTAGGGGAAACCAAGATGCCCTTGCCCTTTTGGCTTGGTGTTCTAAAAATAGTATGACTGACAATATTGCCACACTCTTTATCCAAAAGAATATACTCTCCCCTTCTCGGATGAATAGTAAAAGAAGAATCCCCCACCATTCCGGCAATGCTATCAGCATAAACACCGGCAGCATTCACCACAAGACGACTTTCTATCGTTTTCTCTTTTGAACAGATTGTAAACCCAACATCTGTTTTTCTAATCTTGGACACTTCAAAATTAAGATACAGTTCCGCGCCGTTATCCATAGCATTGCCAATTGCGGCTATTGTCAGTTCGTAAGGGCACGTAATGGCACCCGTCGGAGCATATAAGGCGCAGATTGCATCACCAGAAACATTGGGCTCCAGACTCCTCAATTCTTCTTGCTCCATAATCCGAAGTTCTTTTACACCATTTACTTTTCCGCGCTTTAACAGGACGTTGAGATTTATTCTATCCTCATCGTTAAAGCCGATAACCAAAGAACCATTGTTTATATACGGTACACCTAATTCTTCACATACTTTCGGCATCATTTCAGCGCCTTTAACGTTGAATCTTGCCTTCAGACTGCCCTCTTTTGCGTCAAAGCCTGCATGTACGATGGCAGAATTGGCACGGCTTGCCCCCATACTCACATCATTTTCCTTATCCAGAATACAAACTGAGAGCTTATATCGGCTCAATTCACGGGCAATCATGCCGCCCACCACTCCGGCGCCTATAATGGCAACATCAAACATAATTCCATCCTTCTTTCTAAAAAAACAAATAAAAAAAACGCGCCAAAACAACACACATGTGTTGTTCTGACGCGTCTCCAAATCAATGCATCAACTACATTGTAGCACATGGGCATTTTTTTGTCAAGAACAACAGCAAAAAAACCTTTTTTCGCCATAATAACGCACATTTTCACTTTTTTTACATAGTATGAAAATAGAAAGACCCACTATTATCAATTCAGAAAGGATGAAATATATGACAGAAGAACGTTATCCATTATATGAGCGTACCGGCTACGCTTATGTGCCGGTACAGAAATTTAGCGAACACTATTCACCGGAAGAGGCTTTAGAAAGAGGTACTCTCTTTGTAGAACTTGATTTGCCTATATCGGTGTACGGCCCCAAGGTCGGTTAAGAAGGAGGAACATGATGCTAACAGGTTATGACAGAAACAAAGACCGCGTTTTAAAACAAATTATGGCGCTTTCTTTTACACAAAACGAACTGGTGCTATTTTTGGATACTCATCCCGACAACCAAAAAGCACTGGCAAAATACCGCGAGATAACCGCAGAGTTAAAAGAACTTCGCAAATTCTACAAAGAGAATTTCGGTCCTTTAACCAATGCAGAGGTAACGTCTAAAACCGAATGGGAATGGATTAAAAGTCCATGGCCCTGGGAAAATTAAAGGAGGACCGTTATTATGTGGCAATATGAAAAAAAGTTACAATTCCCTATCAATATAAAACGACCAAACCCTAAACTTGCTAACTTCATTATCAGCCAATATGGTGGACCAGATGGCGAAATGGGCGCTTCCATGCGGTATCTGTCTCAGCGTTATTCTATGGACGATGATGTGGCAAAAGCAATTTTAACAGACATCGGCACGGAAGAGCTCGCCCACCTCGAAATGGTAGCAACTTTAGTACATCAGTTGACAAAGAATGCTACCACTTCCGAAATCGAAAACAGCCCGCTGGCTCTTTATTATGTAGACCACGCCAAAGGTGTATGGCCAGTTTCAGCCGGTGGTCAGGCATTTACTTCTATGAGTTTTGCCGTAAAAGGTGACCCCATCGCAGACCTAGTAGAAGACTTAGCAGCAGATGCCACGATTTCGTATGCACAACATGAGTAAACCGAAGTGCCGAAAACCCTTATTTTATGCGGTTTTTAGCGTGTAAAATTGTTGCTCTTGTCTCTTTGACCCTGCTACCTGTAAGAACAACATGAGGCAAAAACCGGCAATTTTGGTCTTGCCTCAGAAGTTCCAGTAGATTTCAACAGGGTAATTTTTTGTTCCCGGAATACGTCTTCCGACAACAATATGGTCGATCATAATCTCGACTGTTTCACGATCAAGCTCTTCTATATCTACATACTGCTCGATCAATTCGCGACGATTATCTCCGGCAAGAATACGTTTGTTTAATTCTTCAATCAGCTTTTCGTTTTCTTCTATAACCTTAACGTATTTTGCCTTGTCTGCCTTCAGGTTCTTGACGATTATATTGTATTCTTCAATATCAATTTCGCCATTTGCCTTGTCAACATAGCATTCAGAAATCGCATGGGATGCATTGCTGAGAAGTTTCTTATACTTTTCAACCTCGGCTTTGAGTTTTTTTACCTGGTCTTTCAGGTTCTTGGCAAACTCAATTTTCTGTTCTACTTCATCCTTGTCGAGAAATTCTCTCGTCATACGATTCAGTTCATCAATCACGATGCTTTCAAGCCTCTTTACAGAAATGAACGCTCCCTCGCAAGCTTCCTTTGCAACATACTTTGTAGCACACTGCAGATGATGCTCTCCACGACTCTTGGAAGAACGCATCGTATAACCACAACAGGCACAACGTACCTTACCTGCAAATATGCCGAGTTCTCCCGTAATAAAAGGTTTGGTACGATTTTTCACCATTATCTGCACACTGTCCCAGAGTTCACGCTCGATAATCGGTTCATGAGTTCCTTCAACTATGTACCACTGGTCTTTAGGGCGCGGCTTATTTTCTTTTGTTTTAAAAGAAACACTGCCATATTTACCCTGAACCATATTGCCTATGTAGATTTCATTAATCAACATATCCGATATAGCGGAGTATTTCCAGAGTGTGCTATTTTTGGAAGGCGGTTGCTTATACCTGAGTCCTTTACGTCTTTTGTATTCGGTAGGGTTTGGAATTCCTCTGTCATTGAGCCTTTTGGCTATGGCAGTTTTACCCATCCCCTGTGCAAACATCCTGAATACATCACGTACAACCTCTGCTGCTTCCTCGTCAATGATGAGATGCCCTTTCTCGTCAGGATCCTTCATATACCCGTAAAGGGCAAATGCTCCGATATGGTGACCATTCTGTCGTCTGATGGTGAGTGAGCTTTTGATACTTTCCGACATATCCTCAAGATACCATTCATTAACAAGACCGTTTATCTGTCTTGCTTTTTTATTGCCCTTATTGTCAGTATCGGCATTATCTACCAACCCAACAAACCTGACACCCCAAAGCGGGAACAATCCATGTATGTACTTTTCAACAAGCTCAAGTTCACGAGTGAATCGTGACTGTGTCTTACAAAGCACAATATCAAATTTTCCATCTTCGGCGTCCTGGAGCAATCGGTTGAATTCAGGTCTCCTTCTGTCAGCGCCGGCATAGTCATCGTCGCTGTAAATGTTATAAACTTCCCATTCCTGTTTCATTGCATACTGCAAAAGCATTGACTTCTGATTCTGAATGCTGTTAGAATCGTCAGTTTTGTTCAGTTTGTCCTTGTCTTCTTCAGATAAGCGGCAATAAATTGCTACTTTTGCCATTGTCATCTCTCCTTTTTGACAGAACAAACCGCTGCATATATATTATACCATAAAATACTCTTCATGTCTACCTTTTTGCAGTCTTGGCTTTCTCCTGTCTGTTAATCAGTTCAACCCACTTTTGGGAGAGCTGACGCTTATCAGGAGCATCGCCATTTTTAAAAATGTTCTTTGTATAATCTTGTTGAGTTGTCTTTTTGTCCATAACCGTCAGCCTCCTTTTTAGTGGATTATGCTATTACAGTAATATGAACAGGGACAGGATGTTTATTACATCTTATATTGGGGAAACATTTAGCTTCCTTTTAATATGAATGTCTTCATACCTCTCACCTCCTTTCATAGTTTTGAATAGAACAAAATTGACTTCGTCAATTAAATGCTCGCTTTGCTCACCTTTTTTATAAGGTAAATTTTCTTGTTATTGCGGAAATTACAACTTAAAAGTAATAATTTCCTACATAATAAAATAAGAAGCTGACCGTCAAAACGATAAGCTTCTCAAAAAGCAATATTAAATTTTCTTATTCTTTATACAATAAAAAAGAAACCCGATCACCATAGTGATAAGCTTCCGTAAATGCTATATACAATTTTTCATACTACCATTATAACATGTTCAAAATTTCCTTTCAACCCCTGAACAGTTTCTTTTTAGGGTAATTTCAGTATACTTTTGTCACTTTTTTGTTTCCTTTTTGTTTCCCAAAAATTTCTTTTTATTCCTTGTATCTTCAGCTTATTTATAATCTATTAAAATTCTGCTTTATTGACCGTAATGACAGCTACGGCAATTTTTGTTATGTTGTCTCTGATTACAATGATAGTCAAGTAAATTTTATTATTTCCAAGACAAAAAAACACCCTGGGAAGAGATATCTCTATCCAAGGGCGTTTTCAATATATATTTTAAACTGCTATTTTATTCTTTTTTGAATATCTTTTACAGACGGTAACTGTTTTTCCAGTTCTTCTGGCAGACTATTTGTTATTTTATATTCGCTAATGTCAATAGGCTTTGACATATCTCTGAGAGAATATTCTGCCACTAAATTGTTTTAACTCTCACATAGTAATAGGCCTATAGAAGGATTGTCTGTATCTTTCTTAAGCAATCCATCAACTGCTGACATATCTATTATTGCCATGGCATCAGCTACTTGTTTATTGCTCTTTAAAGAATTGTTTTAAAGGTTTTAATCCATTGATTTTTAATGTATTCATGCCCTGCTGCCGTGGGATGAACACCATCTTCAAGCCAATAGTTTGCCGGCATAATCTTTGCTAATCTATCAAAACCCTCCTGCAATTCAATAAACGGCAAGTCATATTTTTCGGCAATTTTCTTTGCCATCCGCGCTCGTTTTATAAGTTCTTCTTTAAAGCATTCCCAATTATCTTCTGTAGCACTTGCTTTTAAAATAAACGGTTCCATAATCATAATCTTAATATTCGGCAATGCACTCTTCACTTCTTCAATAAGTATATCGTAAATCTTATAATATCTTTCAGCACTCACGCCGTTTGGTTCATCATAAAAGTCATGCCATACATCATTAACACCTATTAAAATACTCATAACATCAGGTCTATGATTAATAATATCCTTCTTAATACGAGAATATAAATCATCGATTCTGTTTCCGGCGTTTCCTCTATTAATAAACTTGTATTCCCCCGGTGCTTCCAATCCTAAAGCCGCCTTAACCAATAATGCATAGCCAATTCCAAAAATTTCGTCGTTTTCTCTCGAACGATGCATATCCGTTATGGAATCTCCCTGAAATAAAATTTTCATTGTAACACCTCATTCTGTAATATTTAATTTGCCTTTGTTCCAGCTAAATTTTTATAATCATCAAATGTTACTGTAAAATGGTGTTTATAGCTGTTTTCTTCTTCCATATAGTTCACAACATCACTATACTTTTTAATGTTTTAAATGGAAGATAGCTCCTCTAACAACTCTTTGCCGCCTTCAATAATCTTTTCTGCCACACCGGCCTTATACTGTGAGGTTCTGGCCTCATAACCGCCCTCATCATAAGCAGATTGCATGGGGAAATAACCCGCATCGCCATTAGTGAGCGCGCAGGGCATAATCATGCTCCAACCCTCTGCCCCTTTAATGCCCACGCCAATATCCGTAAAGGGTTCGCCTGGAATGCCAACCATAGCCACATGACCGATTTGTACACCGGTTAAGCAAAGATTAAATACTTCAGGGCCGTTTTCCAAACGAACCATACGCAAAGCCTCTGCCACAACCGTGGTGAGCTGCATAGCCTTGAAGGGGATTTCATCATCTTTGCCTGCATCGTGAAGGTCTTTATATTTGTGAGCCAAGGGCAAATCTTCTTTCGCCGGCACATTGGCTGCCACCGGCAGAAGCTTTTTAATGATGTTAATTTTATCCACATCCACATAATGCACTTTATCATAAACCTGAAGCACGGTTCCGGCAATGGCACGACCAACAAACCGAGCCATACCGGGGCTTTTCATTTCATTATCGAAGCTGATTTCTGTATCGTTCATATCACCGCCTTCAGGGAACACATGGGTACTGCCCACATCACCCTCAGCACCGTTAAAGAAGATACATTCAGTACCATCCAGAGCCTTTTCAATGGTTTTATACATCCAACCCGGCCAGTCCGGTGACAGCAAATCACCGTTAATGGTATCGGCGTGGAGACCGTAGTTCACCAGCACAATGCTTGCACCACCCTCTCTGTCAAAGCGGAGCACGTGCACTCTCTGATCAAGTTCCCCTATAGGATGGTCAATGTTGGGGTCGTTAATAGGCGGACAGGTCAGGGTAGAACCGTCCTTCATTTTATACCGTCTGATATAGGCCACACGTTCCGGTGCCCAACCGGTAATGTAGCCCATTTTTGCAGGCTTTGCATCTTCTAATGCAATTTTTGCCGCATCAGCAACTCGCTCTGCCATAAAATCGGCATATGTACGGATAACCTCTTCATCAGCCTCAAAAGCCTCAGTGGGACACAACAAACCGCCCGTATGGGTATGAGTTGCAGAAATAAAGGTATTCTCTGCTGTAACACCGGTTTTTTGCTGAATTTTTTCGCAAGCGGAAGTAATAAATTTGTCATCCACACCGCAAACCGGCACGCTGATTAACAAAATTTTCTTTTCTGCTAATGTTAATGCCAGTACTCTCACATCTAAATCATCTAAAATTCCTTTGGCAAAACGGGGCACGTAATAGCCGGCTACGCCGATGCCCAAAGGGGGATTTACATTTACTTTTGCAAAACCAACACTAAATTGACTCATTTTTCTTCGCTCCCATATTAAAAATTACAAATTTCGCCGTCAAGCATAACTTGTTTCACTCTGAACCGATCATCCACAAAGACAAGGTCAGCAATTTTTCCGGTTTCAATAGAACCGATTTCATCACCCATTCCCATAGCTTTAGCCGGATTTGTTGAAGCCATTAAGAAAGCCTGTGCAATGCCGCAGTTTGTGTGACTCATAATATTACGGCAAGCTATGTCCATCGTCAGCTTGCTGCCGGAAAGACCGCCATTATGGTCAAAATTTAAGTCATCAATATGGGCAAAATTTTCCGGTGACGGCTCATCACTGTTGGTGCTGTCTGTAATCAGAATCACACGATGCACGCCTTTGGTATGTAATAATAGCTGCTGCATTTCACTATGCACATGAATACCGCAGGAATCCGATATCACTTCTGCATACATATCCGGCTCACGGAAGCAATATTCATCCGGTCCATATCCACGGGTACCGGCAAAAACAGCTTGTCTGCCGGTGGCACACATGGCATGCGTCATAATTGTCGGCTTATATTTTCCCAACGCACGCACCTGCATAGGCGTCGCCTCGCTGTGACCCAGAGCAAAAATAACATCAGGGTTCACTTTTCTGGCATACTCTAAAAACGGAAATAACCCTTCCCGCTCCGGCGCAATAGCCCAAACCTTTACATCTTTCCCTCCGGCATCCACCAATGCTTTAAATTCTTTTTCACAAATGGGATGCCGCCAAGGATTTAAGTCTGCCGCTGCACCATAATTCGGATTGGTATAAGGACCTTCACAATACAGACCTTTAAGGTTTTTTACAGTTTTCATTGCTTCTTTTGTTACCACAAACGCCTGTAAAAAACTTTCGCAATTCATCCCATACGATGGTGTTGCAAACAAGGATGTGGTACCGTGCTGCAGAAAAAAGTCTGCTGCTTCTACTGGATTTTCATAGGTTTGATAACCGTTGCCCCCATGAACATGAATATCCACGAAACCCGGCCCCACATAAGCACCTTTAGCATCAATTATTTCTGCGCCGTCTGGAACTGACACTTCATTCTTTTTACCGGCAGAAACAATTTTATTTCCTTCAAGAACAATAATACCATCCCAGATAATGCCGTTTTCCAACACAACGTTACCATTGATAATCGCTTTCATGGGAATTCTCCTTACAATCAATTTTACGTTTAGTGATTATTCTCATTGTCTCCTTTTCTCTAAAAACTAACTTCCAAACCATCATAAGATGTTAGAAAGCCCTTCTCTTCCGCAATGCTTTTAAATATATCATATGAAACATCTTTACCACTATGAGAAAAGTGGTTACTTACGAAAATTGTCTTTTCATCAGCACATTTCATAGCGCTAAGTCTTTCTTTCACCTTAAGATTATCATTTAAATTCATATGACCAACATAACCCATTTCTTCAATATTGGCTTCTGTACAATCTAAAGAAACAAGATTAAAATATACATTATTTTTCTCAAAATAATCCCAGACGCACTCATCAAAGTAGTTAGTGTCGTGGGCATACAGAATCGCTTTTCCGTCTTTTTCAATCATGTAAAAAACAGAGTCCGGAGCACGATGCGTAGCCTTTAACGCTGTTATTTTGTATCCTTCTGCCTCAAAGGGTGTAAACATTTCAATTCTGTTTAAAGTCAAATCGTTTACAGAAAGCATCGCTTGCAAAATATTTTCACTGCAACGATTTCTGATCGCATCCAAAGTGGCATCAGTTCCATAAATATTAAGAGAACTTTTTTCTTTCAGATAAGAATAACCGCTGCTTCTCATATTGAGTTCATCCGGATACAGGTGATCAAAATGATTGTGCGTAATAATCATCGTATGAACCTTTGTCAAGTCTAAACCATGGGAAAGAACGTGATAATATGTATCTGATGGAAAATCAATCAAAATTTTATCATCAATAATACTTTGACTTCTTGTTCTTATGAAACGTCCTTTCTTTTGTCTTGCCATTTCACAAGTTTCACATTCACAAAAAATTCCGGGGATTCCTTCTGCCGCCGCTGTTCCCAAAAATTTAATTTTCATTTTCTATCACCTTTCATCAATGCGTTCAAAGCACAAACTCTGCTTCGGTAAGCAACAAGATGGTCAAAGCCTGACCATAAGGCATGACACAAAGAGGAATCTCTTTATAATCCTCTAAGCTTTCACCCACATTCGTACCGTAAGAAACATCTAAAACCGCGCCTTTTTCCGTGATTCTTTCACAAATGCCCTGTACGGCTTTTTTACCAACTTCTCTGTATTCTTCAGGCAGATATCCCATACGCACACCCTTTAAAATACCATAGCCAATACCAGCAGTAGCTGATGACTCTACATATGTGTCTGGGTCATCTAATAACGTATGCCACATACCATTTTCCGCTTGATATTCCTTTAAGGTTTTAACCTGAGCATATAAAACACCCTGTAAATATAGTCTGACCGACTCGCTGATACCCTCAAAATCCAGTAAATCAGCTATGGCAAAGCTAATCCAGCAATTTCCACGTCCCCAAAAAGCTTCTGAAAAGTTATGTCTTCCGCCGAAAGTCCAGCCATGGTACCAGAGACCATTTTTCACATTACACAAATACTTGGCATGCACTAAAAACTGTCGTTCACATTCAACAATATACTCTTTTTTATTCAGTAACATACCGGCTCTGCCCAAAAACAAACCGGTCATTACTAACGTATCATCCCAAAGCTGGCCATACAGATAATCAATACCACTGCCGGAATGCTGAAACCCGCCCTCTTCTGTCCGGGGAAATTCATGCATAATAGCCTCTGCCCACTCACCAATAACCTCCAAATATTTAGGATTCGGCTTGTGTTCATATAGATAACTAAGTGCTAAAAGTGGTACGGTTGTATTAATATTTTTAGCCGGTAATCCTTTTTCCAAATGGCGATCATACCAAGCTAAAAGCCATTGTAAAATCTCATCACGTCCGCTAATTTTATAGTAGCGGTATAACGCATACATACCAAGTCCCTGAGGCCATTCCCATTTGTCAATATCAATGTTGCTGACCGGACAAACCTCCTTAAAATCACCTGCATCCAAATGCATCATGCAGTCGGCAACCTTGTCAATTAAATCATAGAGTTCCTGTTTATTCATCCTTAACATTCCTTTCCTTTTTATAATAAATTTATCTTTCTGTTTTACTCAATACATAATACCAATCTGTTCTTTTGAACACGGCCGGCTACTTACTGAAAGTGTATGTTGTTTGCCTTTCCACGCCCCTGAAAGGTTAACATGGTCGTTATCAACCATGACATTAGTGTTTTTAAATGCTTCTCCCTCTCCGATGTGAAGAGAAAAGGCACAAAAAGTTTCTTCAATGGTTCTTAAATCCAGTACTTTATCACCGCTATAAAAAATGACATCAATACATATTTTATCATCTGCTTTTGTAACTTTCGTTTCTGCATTTTTCCCATCAAACATCCCTTTTAAAAGGTTGAGGCTTAGTGACAAATATTCATCATTATATGTATAACAACCTTCATTTTCTTTTAATTCTGCATTATTTGTTTGAATTTCAAATCTAAAACGCAGATCCTTAACATGAATTTTTCCATCAATACGATCAAGGACAATGTGCGTATTACCACCATTATACATAAAATTTGCGATACCCATCAATGCATTTTCTTCCTGCACTGTATGAATTAGGCCACTTGCAAAGTCCTCTCCATTCAGTAACATTCTAACATTCAAATACCGTATATCCTGCTCTGTGCCCCAGTAGGCTGTTAACGCCCGTCTCTGGGACCACAAATCAGACATCGAAAAGGAGCCTATGCAATAATCCGGTGTTATATACCAGCTTGCCTCCTGCTTAGGGAGCCAATTCGTCCCCTTACAAAATACCTCTCTGTGCATAGCTGTTCTTGGTTTCTTAAAATATTCCAGATATTTTTCAGGACAGGTCGAATCCAATGTTCCATCCACATGCAGCAATGTCAGCCAATCATTCTCATGTAAATCATTCTCACGGCCTGAAGCAATTTTCAACCACCCTGCGCGACTCTTTTTTAGAATCGTGGTGTAGCTTCTTGCTTGCGGAGCACAGAATTGATTTGTTTTTTTGTGATAATGCTCTGCCACTGTTTTCCAACCATAATCTAACATTTCAAGAATATACGGCTTAATTTCCTCAATTTTAGTAAAGCCATATAACAAATCCAGTTCGTCCAAAACAACCTTAATATAGTTCGAACTGTTATATTCAGAAAAACCACCTGTTTTCTTTAAGTAATCACAAGCCTCTATCAACTTCTCTTTGCCGTACTCTATGGCATGACACCATTCATAATATTCACCCGCAATCAGTGTAACGGTAAAATCAAGAACAGAAACATTGGTGTAAGCAGGGGTTATATCCCTTTTTTCAATTGAAACAAGTGCCGCACGAATAGCCTCTTTAATTTTTGTATGTAAACTTTCAGGCAATTTTTCACCATATCTAATTACGCTCTGCAATAGATGATTGCTACAAAAAGCTGCCCAGTTTTCATCAACAACTTTCATTTTATCAAGAGGTTCTTCATGAAAATAAGGCCATAAACCATAATAAGGATGGTTCTTGTCCTTTTCTTGAAGCAAAAGATTTTTTTCAATTATTTTAATAGCCTCTTCTGTCTGTCCGTGTTTTAAAAGTAAATTTGCATATGCAAAAGAGTGACGCGTTTGATGAAACCACACCGTAACCTTCTGCCCTTTATTATCTGTTCTTGTAACCAATTGACGCATAGCATGAAACTCAGAATCATATAAATCTTCAATAAATTTCATTGCATTTTGATAGGCTATTTCTAATTTTTCATGCATGAGGTGACCCCTTTTCCTGGAAATAGAATTTTAAAACTATACATATTATAACGGAGACTTAAGTCGCATTAAAGGGACAGTTTTTACAGTAAGTCACATTTTTTAAATCATCTTTAATATAAAGAGTTTTATAGGAAAATAACAAATTGCCTTAATATATGATTTGTAGTATAATAAGTATATAAAAATTATACAAAGAGGTAAAGGATAATGAAAAAAGGCATCCGCGGACATGATGTACAGGCTCAAGGTTTAAAAAACATTAGCCTACGTTGCAAAGAAGTCGGAATTGATTTTCTTCAGCTTGTTTTGGAAAAA
The DNA here is from genome assembly GCA_017416855.1 of Clostridia bacterium. Taxonomy (GTDB): domain Bacteria; phylum Bacillota; class Clostridia; order UBA1381; family UBA9506; genus UMGS755. The sequence continues at coordinate 50,666 of JAFQAZ010000030.1, read as the reverse complement.
AGTATTGAAAATTATGAATACGGTCAGTTTTCAGAAGAATATGCAATTTCGCTGAAAGAAGAGTTAGCAGGGACAAAAATTGCCGTGTTAGGCAGTTATATTAACCCCTCGGAACCGGATGAAATTCTTTTAAGCACCTATATAAACAAATTTTTAGAAAAAATCCAATATGCAAGCATTTTAAAGCCACTTGTCATTGGAACAGAAACCGGGACTTACATAGAAGGTAAAACTCATTCTGAAGAAGCATATCAGCATCTTTTAGCTACCATAAAAATCCTTGTAGCTGAAGCAGAAAAATACAATGTGACCATTGGTATTGAAGGCGTTCATTGCTTTGTGATTAACACACCGGAAATAATGGCACGTTTAATGCAGGACATTCACTCTGATCATATTAAAGTTATTTTCGACCCTTGTAATTTAATTACAGTAGAGAATTACAACAAACAAGACGAAATGATTAACACTATATTTGACCTATTGGCGAATAAAATTGCTGTTATTCATGCAAAAGACTTTATTGTGGAAAATAACGAAATAAAATCTGCCCACCCCGGCAAGGGATTATTGAATTATAAATTAATTTTCAATAAAATGAAAGAATATAAACTGGATATTCCCGTAATTTGTGAAGAAATAAACGAAATCGAAGCCGCAATGGCTTTTGAAAGACTAAAACAATATTGAAACGAACCCTTAAAGAAGGCAGTAGCAACTTTGCTACTGCCTTCTCTTTACCATTTACAACACAAGCAAAACCTTAACTGTCTTGTCATATACATTAGCAGATTTCCGGTTTAAAAATATTTTTTCCGTCAAATAAGAGTACCCCATAACCGCATCCCATCCTTCCGCCGTTTTTAAGATAGGATACTATATTTTTTTGTAAACGTGTTTCTTGAGGCAAACTATCGGGATTGCCGTTATACTCCACATTGAAAATTCGCCAGCAATCTCTGAAATTATCATCTTCAAACTTAAAAATAGTAAATTGTTCATAAAGCCATCTTAAATTGGATCCTTTGGGAAAAATATTCTCATTCCCCGGTTGCGTAAGCCACGAATGCAGAAAAAAGGGCACATTACCTTTACATTCAAAAAAAGCATATGCATCTTTAAGCGATGCAACAACCTCTTCAGGCGAAAGCGCACCATCAGATGGTATATGAATAAAAAGAGCGTTGTCGCCCTGTTTCACATTTATTGTTTCACATTCATCAAACCACACATGCGCTGTTTGAAACTGAAGTCTTCCAAGCTTAAATATTTCCATAGCAAAAAGACCCCAAAACCAGGTTGATGCAAAAATCCCCCATACATTATAAAGTTTTTTACACTCTTCCATTTTGCACCAAATATCTGAGATGCTGTCAATGTATATTTTTTTATCTATGCCTCTTTTAACAAAAAGATTTTCCAGATATGTTGCACAGAGCAAAATAAAAATGCAGGCAACCATATAGGGGTGTACCTTTGATTTATTATCCGCCGCATTAATTCTTCCTAAAAACAAAAGATATTCTTCTTTGTTAAAATCTTCCATTATTTTTTTAGAAGTTTCTTTCAGTTCTTTTATGTCACCTTTTTCAGAAAGACATTGATATGAATTTAAAACATCAGACTGTGCTTCTTCGCTTACCCCTATCCTATTCATCAGACTCTTAATCTTTTCCATGACTCTTTCTCCTTATTAAAGCAATGTGGGGATGCGCAGAAAAAGCACCTCCCCACAACACTCTATGTAGTGAAACTATGAACTTTTAAATATCTACTTACAATATTTCTCCCGTGCTTCTCTTAATAAATGAATGCTACGCACAATTTCATCTACATATTCCATGGTGGTATATACCCAGGGCGCTGTTGAAAAACCCTTAAACCGTTCTCTTGGTATGTTATTCCAGAAATAGTCCATATGGTCATCGGTACAATATTCACACTTATTATAAGTTGAAACCATAGGAATCATATTATACCCATATTCTGCACCCGGTTTAACCTGCTTCATAAAATTCACAAAGTAGGCATCATCCTCAACATAGGTTAAGTTCATATAGCAAAGGGGTTCTTGACTATAAAACTCTTTATACATAGGCAGGGAATCAATGCGCGAATAATGTTCCTTTTTAACAGCCATATAGTGCCAGGGAATCAGGGTAATATCTTCTGTGCTGACATTTTTTCTGAACTCTTCAGGAAACTTAATTAAATGGTCAGCAGCAATCCAGGGTGATGCTCCTGTTTCACGTACACAATCGCATAAAAACTGCAAATCGTGCCAGAACAGCTTACCACGACGCATGGATACAAGTCCTTTCATATTACGCAAACAGAAAGTATTATCCTCTTCATCCATACCCAGCATGATGTAGGGCGGTTTGCCAAACATCTCATAGGTGTCTTGAATTAGTTCCCGACAAACCTTATAGTAAGGCTCTGTGGACATCATTTTTGCATAATCACCCAGCCAGTGATGGTGGGTAGCCGAAAAGTTCACAAAGGGAATTAACGCAATGCCTAATTCTTTCAGTCTTTTGACTTCTTTGTGTACTCTTTCGACAGGCCATGAACCGGGCCGTGCCAACTCGGGGTGACTTGGATATTGAACACCTTCACCTACATCAAGCAAAATGGCATTAATGCCGTTTTCATGGCATTCTTTTATGATAATATCCCAGGCTTCATCATCAAACTGTATGGTTCTTGGGTCTTCATCCTCCCAACCCCACTCCTGGGCGCCCAGCATAACATGCAGTATCCAAAGCATTTTTTTCACTCCTTAGTCAGAACTTAGTTTTTTTCTATGGTGACACCCTGAACAAGAGGAATCAGTGAACTTGAAACATCAGACCAAAGCATAGCCTTCACATAGTCACCCTTAACTGCACCGGAAACTACCACAGCTTCTTCCGTTGTTACTTTATAATCCATTTCGCCGGCAGGAATGTTAATCGGTGTTGTTTCAACATCCTCCAGTGCACCATTCTTATAATAGGCAAGAATCAACACGCCGGTATATGGTTTTGAGGAGGAATTTGTAATGGTAATTTCACTCTTCAAGTTACCGTCTGCCAAAACTTCCAAAGCTGTTGTTCCATCCGTAACAGAGAGAGCACCCAGCTGTTCAGAGGGAGAGAGTTTTGCCCGTCTGATGCCATAGGCAGTATCGGTGAAATATAACTCATCGCCATCTAACAGCATATCACGGAAACCGCCGCCATTGAAAACTTTTTCTGCACCTTGCGTATTTGCATCGCTAACACTATTTGCGTGTTTATCATCCAATAACACCTTGAGATCAAGTTCTGTAACAATGCCGTCCAACAGGTTTTCATGAGTAAAGTTAAACTGAGACATATCAGAAATATCATACACAATCAACCGATGAATCTGTGGCCACGAAACATACAAGTAGTCACCATTAACCATAACCTTGTTACACAGCTTAGCAGCTCCCACATAGGGAACGTATATATCTTCAATATAAGTCGGTGCCACCAAGGTAGTTTCTGTATCAATGGTATCGCTATACATGCCTGAGGAAGTACCTTGTGCCTTTGTCTGACTGACATCAAACACGAAAATACCCTTACTTGCATCGCCCAAACCAACAAACACATAATCATCCTTCGCTGCTACATCGGCAAAGCTATATTTATTCGTTCCGTCTAACGCTACAAAGCCCTTTTTGATCACATTTTTTCTATCCGTAACATCATATACCGAAAGTCGAGCTTTCTGCACAAAATAAAGGTAATTGCCATCCATATAGGCTGCTATACCTTCTCCACCTTCAGCAGCCGTACCATAAGTAATCCTACCATACCCATAATCTGTAATCACATTGTAGTCAAGAGCTGTATTTTGTTTATCTCTGTCGATTTCCCAATTATAGTTCTGTCCATTTTTATTTGCAATAATAACTGCTTCTCGCACATCAAAACTCCAGAGATAGGCTGAATCATCAACGTTATCCGTTCTATCCTGCCATTCTAACATATACAGCATATTACCAACAACATTCAAATAACAACCAACAGTAAAGTCTCTGAGTTTTACAAGAGCAGAACAAGTGAGAACCTGATCTTTTTGTATACTTCTCACATCACATATAACCAATCTGGAATAGCCGTAGTAGTCAACTTTTCCATCCGGTCTGCAAAAAGCAATAGCCAGATAATCATTGCCAACAGTCTCTATATCATAAGCAATCATGGGAATTTCAAAGCTATCACGCTTACTGGTATATGTTACTTTGGTCAGATACTCAGGCTGTTTCGTTGGGTCATCCTTGTCATAACTATAAACCTCAACCCAAGTGCCGTAGCTGACAAACATATAGTTGTCATTTTTGCAAAAAGCTCTCGCAGTACCCCCTTCATTGGTAGGTGCAACCAACTGTTCTAATGTCAGGGTTGGATTTTCTGCCGCCATAACAACCGGCATTGCGCTCACCATTAACATGATTGAAATTAGAAAAATACCTATCATTCTTTTAAACATTTTTCTTCCTCCTACATAATTTTTTATTATAAAATAATTACTCCGCTGTAAAATCAATGGTACCAGTTCTGTTATAAACACCAAAATATCCCGGGTTCTCTATACGACCTTCCGTGGTATCTAAATAGTTAAAAACATTCACACCGTCAACATTGACAATAATTCTGACGCCGCCATCCTCATTAACAGCACCCAACTGAACTTTATGGGTTTGACCCATTTTAATAAAGTCGTTTTGCCGTCCGATACCACCAATGTTATTATCGCTGACCGAAGATTCAAAAATACCAGTTCGTTTGCCGTTATTAAATCGGGTCAAATCTATGGTACCGCCATCGCCGAAGGTTATCATATAACAAGCCTGGTCAGGCGCATCGTAACCTGTGGTGTTCTGAGACCTGAATACAATGCCGTACCATCCACCCTTTGAATTAACCTTCATATCAAAAGTAAGCAATTCATCGCCAAATTTCTTAGCGGTATATAATACCTGACCTTTGGGCGTTTCTGTCTTCACGCCATTGGTGATGTTATGGAGCAATGCACCCTCAGCAATAAACCAACCATCCGTACCATTTTTCAGCTCATTAAAAGGATATTCAGGATAACCAAGTGCACTGTCGTCACCATAAGTAATAACACTGATATTGTGCTTAAATTCCCTCTCCTCGCCGTTGTATTTTCCTTTAACGGTCAGTTCTGCATCACCGTATTCCATTGCAATAATCTTTTCATTATTCACAACGCTCAGCACCGAGGGATTTGAAGAGGTAAACTCAACAGAATCAAGCTCTAACATAGTGCCAAAGGTGGTTTCACCAACAATTTTCACCGTTTTAGATGCACCAACGAGCATATAGTTTGTCAGTTCTTTCTCCGGATAAATTTTGTCAAATTCATCCTGCACCTTCACGGTGGTGGTTCTCGTTCTGGTAATATCGCCTAACACAAAAGTGGTGATGATATTGGTCATACCCTGTGATAGTGCCACAACATGACCCTCTGCATCCACGCTGACAACCTCCGGATTTTCTGAAACATAAGAGATTTCAGCTCCGCTTATGTCATAAGGCATACCTCTGTCGGTAAAGGCCTTAAGGTTCATCTCTCCTTGATCGCCAATCTGCATATCGAAGGAAGCTGTTGTGGTAATCTTATCGAAATCATAATTAATGGGTACTAAATATTTATATTTATCCTCTACACCGGAATTACGGATAACTTCCATTGCCTCATCCGGCCAGTTTTCATCCGGATATACTTGGGTATCCATAATAAGCTTGTCACGGTTGGCATCACCGTCACCATACATTTTTGTGACTGGTGTAAAATTCCTATAGCGGGGGTTGGTGTCATAGACATTTGCCCATGTCTGACTGCCTCTCGGCCAACGGCTATCTTCTAAGCTGACAACGTTTTTCTCCCACCACCAGTAGCTTGAACCGGAGTCGGAATAAAGCACCATGGAAGCATCATGCTGATTCTTTAAATAATTATCCGTAATCAGATTATAATTATCTTCAGAACCACCGGTACCACCAATTGTATAAATGGCTCCTCCGTCTAAAAGCTTGGTCATAACCTCGTGAACATAATTATACTGCACCCTTACGTTTTTAGTAGCAGAGGTTTTAATTCTGTCCCAGCCATATCCAATATGAAAGCCAGAATAGGGGACGTTATAAATTTCGTTGTGGTTAAAAGTAGAATCCGCAACATAGCCTATGGCAATGCCAACCGCAGAATAATACTCAACCGCTATATCGTGAATATAATTATTATCTACCGTAAAACCACGCATCACCATTCGAGAATCTGTGGGATTAATATTTTCCACATCCCAATCATCGGGGTGACCGATTTGTACTGCCGTACCGGATATATCATAAAAATGATTACCCACTACAACACAATCCTGCATACCGCGAATGTACTGCAAGCCTCCGATGCCCATTTTTGAAAACTCGCACTCCACGAAGTTAATATTATTCCCTCGTTGAATCTCAATAGCACCGGGGAACAGTAAAGCTTGACCATCAGGAATATCCGTTACTTCTGTGTAATTCCAATAGTTACATTGAGTATCAACATGTCCGTAATCCGTGTTAGGGCCAAGCCAGCCCGTGTGCTCAAATTTTAAATTTTTAAAGCTTATATTATGAACCGGTTCGCTGATTACTCTGCCTTCAATGACCATAAGCTGTTCTAAAACCGGTGCTATAACATCAGCCGTTTCCATATCTTCATCAGCATAAGGTTTATAATAAAAGGTGTCTGTGCGTTTATCTAAAAACCATTCTCCTTCGCTGTCTAAAAGCTCATAAGCATTTTCATACCACCAGGGCAAGCGCACTGAAGTTGCACCTTTGTTAGAAGCCTTATACCAGGCAGGCTGTCTTAACACAATGTCTGCCTTGCCATCTGTGACCAGAATTTCTTTAACACCTACTCTGGGATGGGTCCAGTCGCCGTGGAACACCATCTCCATATCTTCAGGATGTTCAAAATCCGCTAAGAAGGTGTCGTCAGAAATCAAACCTCTAACACCTTTGTCGGTGACAGCATTGGTGAGACCACCCTCACTTCTGGCTCTGACGCCTCTTTTACCATTAATATAAAGCTGACGTGTATCTAATCCATTTGCCTTTGCACTATAAATATTTTTCTCTGCATCATAAAGAGTCCAATCTGTAACCTGCACGCCACCGCTGATAACGGGCATCTTACCCTTGGCACCCATATAGATGATGTTATAACCATTGGTTCCTGAATCTTTAGCATCAAAGGTTAAAGTTTCTGTCAGCGTATATGTATCATTGCAAAGATAAACATAAATATCATGCTTCATGTTCCGGTTTACCGTGCGAAGAAGCGCTTTGACACCTTCTATGGTTTTTAACGGCTCAAACTCTGTTCCTTTCGCCTTATCATCACCGGTTTCACTATCAACATAATAAATGGTTTGCTTTTGCTTTTCCAGCAGTCTTTGTATGATGGCTGTTGCTTCCGCTCTCGTTGTTTTATCCTTGGGTCGCATACCCTCGCTGTCACCACGGATTAAACCAACACTTTCTGCAAAACGAACATAATCTTTTGCCCATGAACTCACATCATCATAGGAATGATTTCCTTCTTTTAAACCGGGTTCCTCCAGTTCTAAATACTGATACGCCTTTACAACTAAAGAGGCAATTTCTTCACGGGTAATAGGCTGATTCGGTAAAAAGTTATTATCCGCCGTCATAGCTTCATCAATCAGTTCATCAGAAACTGCCGTTTGAATAATGCCTGCATACCAATCTTCAGCTTTTACATCCTGATATACACCGTCATAGCTTTTACTTTTAAGCTGCAAAGCTCTTACCAGCATAGCCAAAAATTCTGCTCTGGTAACATTACCCTCCGGCAAGAATGTATTTTCCCCCACACCATGAACAATGCCTTTTTTATCCATCGCCAAAATGTAATTTCTTGCCCAATGATTTCTTGCCACATCCCGATACTCTGCATCATCTGTCAGAGGATGTACCATTTCCTTGGGAGCCTCGCTATCCATAATAAAATTATCAAAATAATAGGTCAGTTTCTCTAAACCATCGCCAAATCTTAAATATATCTTGGCCTCTTCTTCGTTTTCACCATTATAGGTATATCTTCCCATAATTTTAGTCCAGTCTGTAGTAACCTGGGTGCCAACAGCAACATAATCAACCTGCAATACCTCATTACCCTTGTTTCTGTCAACAATAAACTGAACAGTTTTGGTTCCTTTTGCCAGTTTGGCATAGGCTGAGAACCAATATTCCGTTCCCTTTTTCAAGGTAATAGTTTGATAAACATATCCGCGGGGTTCTGTGAGTTCTACCTTGGCCGAAGCACCACTACCACCAAAGGCATTTTCTGTTTCTCTGCTTATAACAGCTCCGTTTTCTTTCCAGTCCCCTATATTCACATCAAAATCTCCATTTCCTATGAGATTTTCCGCACCTATAGGTACTACAAATAATATTTGGAGGAAAAGAGCCACCATAAGAAGTGAAACGATTCGATTCGTAATCTTCATTATAATCTTCGCTCCTATCCTGTATTATCTGTAAATGACTAGACTTACCAAGTTTGCATGATTCATTTGTACAAAAACAATGTCTTCATCCCGCAGTTCCATATTATTAACCTTTTTAATCTTATTGTAAGTTGTATCATAAAGATATACATTGATGGTGTCTCTGACAGAAATATGTCTATCCCAGGCTCTGTCTGTGCCATCAAGTTCCTGATTTATCCCATCACTATGTGCATTATAAATAATGCCATTCTTTGTGCGCTTAATCACCTTACCATAACCCATATAAAGAGCACCATGATATTCACTGGTAGCAGTCGGCACAGCACCACGGCTTTCAAAGAAGAAGGCATCCTCTGTAGGAATTAACAAAATTCTGATTTGAGAAATTTCTCCCCGGCCATTTGTTTCATACTGAATAACAGAGCCTTGGGGTAAATCCTTTAACTGTTTTCCGTAATATTGGGAATTGTAAAGGGTTGTACTATGCTTTAATTCCTCTTTGGAGGAAACAAGACTTACATAAGAGCCTCCACTCCAACCATTAAAGGTGGGTACCACTTCACCGCTCTGATTGACTGATTGTGTTATTTTATCCACAACAGCAAGAGCAGTAGCAGGTGCTATGGAATCCTGACCGGAAACCTCGCCGTCACCTAACAGGCATACTATCGCCTTTGCTTCATAGTCTGTTGTTACATCATAAAAAGAGAGATTCTTATAATAGGTATCATTCAAAAAATACGACTTTGTGTAAAGTTTATACTCATCATCTAAAGGATTCTCTACATTGGGAATAATAAATACTTTACAAGTATCGGAAATTCTTGTTTTATTTGCATCGAAAGTTTGCATATCGCCGGCTCTGTAAGCAATCTGACCTGTAAACGCAAAGTCAAGGCTAAATTCATCTTCACTGTAGCCAATGTAGTTTGACACATAGTCAGGATTGGATACTCCATTTATGGTTTCATTAAATTTGTCTTTCGCAGTATTAAGCTCTATGAGTTTACCATCAGAATTCGTTTTGTAAATAACAAGCTGTGGCTTAATTTTTTTCTTCACACTGTCATAAAGGGTTGGTTCATCTACAATTTTTCCCAATTTGTTTCCGTTAACTCTTACTGTATCCGCACCCTCTAATACCTTTATCATGCCGCTGTCTTCGGCTGTAAAGATTTTAAACTGAACGGTTTCGTCTAATCCCGTTGTCTGTAAGCCGTTGATAAGATATCCATAATTTGTTGTTGCAGGGTCTTTCACTGCCACAACATAGCCAAAAATATCAAAGCATAAAGCAAATTCTCCGCCGACTTGTGCCTCCGGCACAAATACCATAGGATCATTAATGTAGTCGTTATAGATTTTGCTCAATTCATATTTTGTATCGTCTATCTTAACATATTCTTCAGAAATTTCGTTAATCAAACCTGTTATTCTGGTAGAGTTAACATATACTTCACATTTATCGTTATCTTTGGTTCTTTTAACAGAACAAACATCCCATTCTTCAAGAGAAGATGCCGCTATCTCGTTTCCATCTTTAAAGAAAGTGCAATCAAAATCATCAGAATAAGTATCTAACTCGATTCTTTGCTTACCATATTTAAAAGTAACAACGCTATTGGATGCACTGTCAACAATACATACTTCATAAGAAGTTATATGAACAACGTCATACCGTCTGTCTCCGTTTGTATCAATTAGCACAAGCTGACCGCTTGCCGGTTTAAAGTCTGCATCGGTATAATCACCCGTCATTCGGCCGTTATAGATAACAAAAGCATTTTGAATATTCAGGGTTTCCATTTTATTCTTATTATCTATATTCTCATACACTAATTGATTTTGGTTTGTTGCAGGATAGATATACTTTGCATCTATCGTTATGACATCATTTCTTTTTTCATCCGGGACAATTTCAATAATCGTTCCGGGTTCAGAAAATCCATCATAATAACGCACAAAAGCTTCTACATAGTATCCTAAATACTGCTCTGCATCAGTTTCCCCCATCTCATACAGTGCATTATCAATTTTTACCGTGCCTTCCTTAATACTATCGCCAATTAAGGTATAACCGTTTGCTCCAGTTACCTGACCTTTATATTTGACAACATCAAAATTTTCAGATAAGAAGTTCACACCTTCTTCAATTTTGTATGTTGCATATTCACCCAAACCATCAACCTGTGCCAAATCAACAAATAAACTGTTATAAATAAGTTGTGCTGCCATAGCATTAGGCATAGGGTCTTGTGCTGTGATATCAACATTCTTTAACAGTTCTAAATCCTGAGCAACCATTAAATAGCCGGAAGGATACCCTCCGCGATGCTCCGCCAAAGCATTATATCCAAGGGCTACAACAAGCATTTTTAGAGCATGACCAAGCAGAATCGGTTCATTAGGATAAAAATAATTATTTTCAAAACCATTAACGATTCCCATATCACTCATAAATTCTATGGCACAAAATGCACTATGACTTTTGTCAACATCTAAAAACTTGCCTTTATAGCCACCTGCTAACACATTATCAAAGCCCATAACCCTGCTCAAAACAACTGAAAAATCTGCTCTGGTTATCTTTTCATCGGGTTTATATTCACCCGTTTCACTTACATCCATTATCTCCAGTATAGACAGAAAATCAGCAGCCCGTTGATAACTTTTTTTATTAATACTGTTTTCAACAGAACCTTCTGCCGATGCAAAGGAAATCTGAAGTGGCAAAAGGGTGCACAAAAGTATCAAACTGATTATTTTTTTCATCTTTTCTGCTCCTTTCGTTAGTTTATTTTCTGCATCAATTCATACACAACCTTAGCAGCCATAGCTCTTGTTGCGCCCAAATCCGGACTAAACATTCCCTCTCCTGTTCCGTTAATGATGCCGGCCTTCTGCATCCTAGTTACACTTTCTAATGCATAATCAGAAATTTCTTTTGCATCGATGAAAGCTGTCTGTTCATTTAGTGCTTCAAGTGTTTTGCCCTTATAATCCACCACACGACAGACCATAACCGCCATATCTTCTCTGGTAATCGTTTGACCGACACCGAAGATTCCGTCATCATAACCGCTCACTACCCCTGCATGACAGGCCGCTTTGATGTATGTATAATACCAGGCATCTTCATTAACATCACCAAAGGATATTGCTTCACTTGTTTCTTCAAGTTCAAAAGCCATAACTAATAATTTGACAAACTCTTCTCTTGTAATTAAATCATTCGGGGCAAAAACTCTGTTTGCTTTTCCGCTTACAATGCCCTTTGAGAACAAGTAATTAATACCTTCCGCTGCCCAAGTTACACTATCAAGATCGGTAAAGGTTCCAATCGTTTGGTAATCAGCAGGAATTTCTGAATTATTCATGCCTACATTCGGTACAGACAACCCTGCACTTGCCGAATAAGAGGAACCGCCTCCACTATAACCACCAGCGGGAGCACTTGACGATGCCGCCTGAGAAACTGCAAGATTAAAGGCATTCTGAACCTCTGCAACTGTCGCATAATTATTCTTAACTAATGCCTGGCAAACATTTGCTTTTGCAACATCATTAAGTTGTGCATACGGTCCATTCAGGTTTACATTCAAAACAGAATTAAATACAGAAAATACATTGGGCATATCCGTCCATTTAAGCTGATAAATAGCACTCAACGCCATTTTTTCATGTAGTTTTCCTTGTACATCTGTTTGGCTGATAAAGGTTTTACCTGCCACTGCCTCTTGAACGGCTGTATGATCGGGAATGTCTGTATAAATAGAAAGCATTTCTTCAGTCACACCCAAAAATGCCTTTTCAGTTTTAATCAGTTCATCAATATTAGAAGTGGTTGCACTTTGTATTTGTGATAAGATATTGAGACCATACTCTATTTCTTTTAGCTTATCTTCTGCACGTGCTAATTTATCCAATAAGTTTTGTGAAAAATCACTTTCCTTAACGCCCAAATTAACTGCTGCTTCCATTTTGTTTTTTGCATTGGTTACGGTTGCCTTTTCTACTGTATAGTTAGCATAGTCAATCAACGTAGCTTCTTTTACCCCTTGAAGAGCCGTGATAGCATCAGCCAAAGCCTGTTTCTTAGGAGAAACCTCCATAATGTGATATGTACCGGAAGAAACATTCATATCCACGCTATTTTGTAATCTGTCTTTCGATGTAGCAGAAAGTCCAATGGCATAATCCTGAATTTGTGCATCTTCTTTCACCATTAAGTCTACGGTACAAACATTCACTTTGCTATTGGTCAATTCCGCCTTTCTTTTTAAAGAACAGGTAATTGTCCCCGGTGAAGTAATCTCAGCAGAAACAACTGTAAACAGTTCGGAAATATTGATTGCATCAACATTTTCAACTAAAAATGTATTATGGTCATAACTTAGTGTAAAATCTAATGTATCTACAACTCTGCCCGCTTCCAGATTGACCTGCATGTAGGATTCATCACCGGGAGAGTCATAGTTGTCAACAACGGATAAAGATGCTTTTGGGATATTCACCGTCTCAGAAAGTTCATCTACACCATTATTGCCATTGACCTTAATGCGATATATACCACCATCGATAGGTTTAAACTGAAAACTATAGGCACCGCCTTCTCCACTAACAGCTGCACTACAAAATCTAACACCGGACAGTCTGTCTGTTTCGCTATTAACAGACGTATTTTCTACTAAAATCGAAACGGGCTTATCGGCACCCGAAGAGATATTGCCTGCAACTGTGATAACGCCCTTTTCGTCCATTTCACTTACTTCAAGGCCGGAGGCTGCTATCTGAGCTGATGATGCCGGTGTCATAGCAGAGTCAAGCGGTAACAGGTCTATACTTGTGGAAAGTGCTTTAGTTGCATCATCAGCATCCCATGTCACTGACTTAACATTCATTTTATCTAAATCATCCCACACCATAACTTTGAGGCTATACCCTTCCGTTTGCTCAACCTGAATTGTGGAACTGATTTCTTTCGCTTGACCGGCAGGTACTGTTTGTGATGATAGCACAATTTTTTCTAATTCACCTTGATAATAAAGAGCCATAATCACGCACAAATCTGCGTCGTCACCGGAATAATTGGCTGCATCAAAGCTTACCGTAAGCTCACCCTGCTCTAAATTTTCTAAGCTTACATTTCCTTTTGAAATCAACAAGTTTTCTAATTTTTCAGCAGGAGATAAATCAGCAATTCTGAATCCGTAAGAAAGATCAGTAAAATATAATTTGCCGCCCTTTAAAATCATATTATGAAATCCGCCTTGTTCAAACAGAACAACACCATCAGCAGATTCTCCTATACCTTTACTCTGAGCATGCCTGTCCTCTAATAAGGATTGCAAATTCAGTTCCATGACCACCTTATCCAGTAAATTTTCTTTTATATAATTAAAATTCGCCATGTCAGAAACATCATAAACCGCTATTCTATGGGACATTGGCCATGAAACATACAAATAATCCCCATTAATCATCAAACCATTACACACGCCGTTTGCTCCCTGCCACGGATAGTAAAGTCTTCCGCAAGCTTCCGGGGCTACCAGCGTCGCTTCTGCTTCTGCCTGATAAATGCTATCTGATGTTCCCCTTCCCTTTGTTTCACTTACATTAAATACATGAATACCGCCAGAATTATCATCTAAAGAAGCACTATTAACACCAACAAAAACATAATCACCGTATGATGCTACTACACTACGTGAATAGATATATTCTCCTTGTATGGTTGTAATACCTTTTCTGATAACATCTGTTCTGTCAGAAACATCCAATACAGTTAATCGCTTCTGTTGCACAAAATAAAGATAATTTCCATCCTTATAAGCTGAGGTTACTAAACCACCATCAGCATTGGTACAATCTGAAACCTTCTGGCGGATACAACCGCTGATATTATTGGATTTAAGACCGTCTTGCTTAGCTTTTTCTATCTCCCAATTATAAGGGATCGCTACTCGTAATGCTTCATCTAAATCGAAACTCCATAAGTAAGATGCTTTGGCATCCCCTGCGCCCATTTCAAGTAAATACACGATATTATCTTCAACATGTAAATAAGCTCCGATTGTAAAAGCTTCCAAATCAATAAGGGTTAAACAAGGGACATTTTCTCCTGCTGTCAGGGAACGGACATCACATATAGCTAATTTAGGATAAGCATAATACGTATTCCCTGCATCAGGACGGCAGAACGCAATCAGTAAATAATCATTCCCAACCGTTGTCATTGCTTTTACTGTCATTGTTTTTAAATACTGGGTTGTGCCTGCTGTTCGCTCACTGGTGTATTCTATCTTGGTTACATATGATGGTACAACCGAAGAATCGTCCTTGTCATAGCTATAAACCTCAATATAAGTTCCGTAACCCACAAACATATAATTATCATTCATACATAAAACATTTGCCGACCCATTCTGTATATTGGGTGCAACCACCTGAGATAGTGACAATGCCGGTTCTCCGGCTGCCATCACCATGGGCACAGCACTTGCAATCAACAAAACCGAAACCAAACAAATGCTGATTATTTTCTTAAACATATTCATATCCTCCTGTAAACAACATTATGATTTACTCATATTACAATTACCCTTTTACTGAACCCAGCATAATACCTTTTACAAAATATTTCTGGATATAAGGATATACGAGTAAAATTGGTAAAATCGTAACCATAATCGTCGCCGACGTAATTGTTTCTGACGTATAAGACATAACGTCAACATTGGTCAGTCCTGATTCCATAGAAAGCTGGCTTTGCTTTACAATTCGTTGCAAGAAAATCTGCAGAATCTGTTTATCGTTACTGTTAATATAGAGCAAACCATCCATCCAGGTGTTCCAATGTCCAACTGCCGCCCATAATCCGACGGTGGCTAAAACAGGTTTAGACAGAGGAATAATAATACGAAATAAAATCGTCATTTCCGATGCCCCGTCCAGTTTAGCTGACTCCATTAAACTTTCCGGAAGAGCTTTAAAGCTATTAATTAAAATAATGCAGTTGTATGCGCTGATCAGACTGGGCAGAATGTATACGAGCCGATTATCTATCAAACCAAAATTCTTAATAAGGAGGTATAGTGGAATAATGCCGCCATCAAAAAGCATCGCAAAAATGAGAATAAGCATAATAGGTCTTTTAAGAGGCATATGGGAACGAGACATAGGATACGCAAACATAGATGTTACAATTAAAGCTCCCGCCGTTCCCAAAACCGTTCTTGCAATCGTATTACCATAAGCCTGATATAATTCCTCATTTGCAAACACCATTTTATAGGCTGACAACGAAATCTCCCGAGGATATAAGTGGAACCCCATTCTTGCAGCCTCCGCTGCTGAACTTAAGGATATAGATAAGGTATATAGCAGAGGATAAACAGATACAAATGCAACAAAAATTAAAAATATAGTGTTAAAAAAGGAAAATATTTTTTCTCCTAAAGTCGATTTAATCATTTTTCTTCTGCCCCCCTCTACCATAATCCGAGTTCATTATTGCTGATTGAGTTTACAAACCAGTTACTTAAAACAACAAGCACAAGGGAAATAACAGATTTAAATAACCCGGCCGCTGTTCCTAAGCTATAGTCCATAACTTCCATTCTTCTCAGCACATAGGTATCAATAATATCCGACACATCATATACTGTGGGATTATATAAGTTATATATCTGATCAAAGCCGGCATTTAAAACACCGCCTAAATTCAGAATGAAAACTGTAACTATTGTTGGAATAATTGAAGGAATGGTTATACTTAAGGTCTGTCTCCACCTGTTTGCACCATCTATTTTAGCTGCTTCATACAAAGACTCATCAATACCGCTGATGGTTGCAATATATAAAATCGAATTCCAACCACAGCTTTTCCATATCTCCGTGATTACAAGCATTAAGATAAACATAGTACCATTGCCAAAAAATTCAATGGGTTTCTCTATGCCTATAAGGCTTAACAACAGATTAATCGGTCCCCTGACGGAAAATACCGATGTAATAATGCCTGAAAGGACAATCCAAGAGAAAAAATATGGAATATATGTACAAGTCTGTACAACTTTTTTTACTTTAAGAGCTTTCAGTTCATTTAAAAGCAATGCCAAAACAATAGGTGCAGGCAATGTAAATAACAATTTAATCAAACTAATGACCACTGTATTTTTAAATACTTTGCCAAATTCATTGCCGGCAAACAGGCGCTTAAAGTTTTCTAAACCATTCCACGCGCTGCCCCAAATACCATTAGACATGGTAAAATCCTTAAAAGCAATCGTCAGACCGTATATTGGACCATATCTAAAAACGAGTAATAATAACAGTCCCGGTAAAACCATTAATAATAAATCATAATGTTTAATACAACTGCGTATTGTTTCATTTTTGCAAAATAAGCCTTTTTTTGTAGCTGTATTCTGTTCTTTTCTTTTCATTCCGCTATAATTCATTTTTTCCTCCAAACTAAAGCAAAATCCAACAATCGGAGAAAGATTGTTTTACTGAACGCCTACCTGTTCGTAAATTTTTTGCAACTCTCCGTAAAGTGAGTTTGCATTTTCCTCCAATATCTTACCGCCTAATTCATTCCATTCTTTTTCAAATTCTGCGTAATCTGCTACACTTTTTTCGCCCTTAATAATTTTTGCAAATAACAATAGCTGTTTATTCTGTAAATCTTTTAAATATTTTTCTGATTCAGGCACTACATCAGGCTTTAACAACGCATCCTTCATACCAAGACTTGGATCTAAATATTTTTCGTTATGTTCACGCTGTGCTTTCGGTGTATATGCATTTCTGGTTTCCTTGTTAATGGGAATGATATTATAAAATGATGTACCATTTAATTCCAAGGAACCAAGTAATTTAGCACGTTGTGCTGTAGTATCATAAGGGGCAATCCAATTAATGCCGCCTTCTTCAGATGTATTCTTCTCCCATGAAACGCCTTCCGTACCCAGTACCAACTGCAGAGAGAAATCCTGATCATTCTTCATAACTTCCATCATTTCCAAAATTCTCTGTTGTTTTTCAGGCTGTTCTGCAACCTGTTTACCTAAGGCAATAATGTGACCACCTTTGCCCCACACAAAGGAACCCTGTTTTCCTTCAGGACCCTTAGGAAGAGGAGCAACTGCAAGTTCTGCTTCAGGATTCAGTTTCTTCATAATGCCTAAAAACTTCTCTTCCTGCGTAGCATCCAAGTTGCCATAATCCGCGCCGTAATTATTGATATAACCAAGAATACCATTCTTAAATTTAGTACTAATGCTCTTATTGGTTGCATCTGTAATAAATTCAGGATCAATAATACCTTCTTTATACCAGTCTGCTAAAAGGCTTAAAACCTCTTTGGTTTCAGGCTGAACACCACCATAAACAATTTTTCCGTCTTTTTCCATCCAATCAAAAGGAAGTACACCATAGGCGCCAAAAATTTCACAGAAAGAGATATAACTTGATTTTAAATCACCACTTAAACCATATGTATCTTTTTTACCATTTCCATCAGGATCTTCGTTAACAAACTTAACGAAAGCATCATGCATTTCATCAATGGTTTCCGGAATCTTGGTTATACCAACATTATCGAGCCAATCCTTGCGCCATAAGCCGACACGGATATTTTCACCGCTGTAATACAAATTCGGCACACCATAATTCTTTCCATCACAGTAAGAATAGAGCCAAAGTTCAGGAATCTCTTCGTTAATCATTCCCACCACAGAGGGTGCATATTTTTTAATGGTTTCATAAGGCAGTTCCATCAAAAAGCCCTGACGCACATCTGCCTGCAAATTGCCCGGATCCAGTTCATATATGATGTCAGGAATTTCTCCACTTGCCATCAAAAGAGGTTTTTTATTAACGTAGGCTTCTTCATCTAAAAATACGGGGTTAATTTCAATATTAAATTTCTCTTCTAAAAGCTGTTGCGGTATTGTGCCTTCTTCACAATTTCCATAAGGATATCCTAACCAGGAAATTGTCATTTTTTCTCCGGACGCACTGCCTCCGGTTTCTTTCTTATCGCCGCAGCCTGCCAAAAGCGTTGTCAAACTCGCAATGGTTAAAATAATGGCTAAAGTTTTTTTGAATTTCATACTGTTCCCTCCATATAAAAATTTAATTTAACTTAATTTAATTGTAAAACCCTATAATTATTTTGTAAATTCACATTTCTTTTAAATGGTCACACTTTTCATTTCACTCTTTCATAAATCAAAAGCCTTTTTCCTTTTTCTATGGCATAGACATAATTTTGATGTGCAAAGAGTCCTACCGCATGGTTTCCAATCTCATAAAGCTTTAACTGCATATCTTCTTCTCCATTGGTTACAGATATATTCACCAACATAGAATTTGCCGTCAGTATAAAATCTCCTGATTTACATATCGACCTTGCAGGATAATAAGAACCAGATAAAACATTGTTAATGTCCTCTACGCTATGAGGAATAATTCCCACGCGATGTAATGAACTCAATGAATGGGGTAATCCTTCTAAAGAGTATATTTCCACAACATTTTCAGTTTCGTTATGCACGTATAAATAATGATTATCTGCAAACATGTTATTAGACTTCGTATATAGTTTTGCACTTCTTTTAAAGGGGTCGGCCTCATTATCTAAACTGCAGACATACAGCGTTCCTAAAGTTATATCATTTAAAAAAACATAGGTGTCATTTTTAAATACAATCCCATTATCAGCATTATATATACCGATGTTATCTATAGGTTCTAAAGTCGCTCCCACAACAACATTGCCGACATCATATAACGCAACTTCAGGATTACCATTACCGCCGTTTCTCTTACAGGTTACAACCAATTTGTCCCCCTGCAGGCACATGCTACCAAATACGTAATTTAAATCCGTATTACTCATAGCATGAGTAATCGTTGTGATTGTATCGCCGCTTACTGCATCCTTTACATCAATTTTTGTTTTATTGGCAGCATTAATTTCGAAAATATATTTTTCATTCTGTACACTGGTTACAACTCTGCTCTTTTCCAGTTCGTCTATAACTTCCTCATATTCAATCGGTGCATACTCTTTGATTAGCCGCATTCCGCTACCATCAGTATCAGAAGGTGAAAGGCTTGACATGTCATATACATACAGATTACCTTTGTTACCCATTGGTAATTTTGTAGTAACATACAGTCTGTCTTCCTGCCGCATAACTGACTGAATACCTGCCTCTGTAACAGGGCACGCACCCTTTCTTTCCATTTCTGTACCATCAAATACATAAATATCTACGATATTGTCTCTGACGGCATAGAGATACTCATCATCTATATACATCTCTTTTGCAAACTCAAAAGGATTAGATGTTGCTGACAAAAAGCCGTTTTCCACCAGAGCAGAGATATTATATAAATCTAAATAATTTCCTGCCTTGGCAATAACAAGATAATTGTTATTTACAAGCATTGTCATATTTTCCGGCACATTAAGGGATGATATTTTCTGTATTACTCCATTTTTTGCATTGGATACATCATATAATACGACAACATGATTTGAATCTTTAGAAAAATGAACAAACAGATGGTTTTCCTTAATTTCCATTGCTTCAACGGTATATGTTTCACCGTTTGCCGCATATTCTATCTTTCCCGTCTGTGCAAGAACTTCTATATCGGTCACATCATAGACAGAGACTTGCGTTTCGCTCTTTTTGATAAATGCCAGCGTATCATTTGCACACATAACACCTGATACTCCAGTCATCTCATGAACGGCTTTAAGTACAAACGCATCACCATCACCGGCCGACAAATATTTATATTCGTCCTCAAGACCTGCATCGTTGATGATATTTCTTGCTGCCTGTGGCCAGTTACCATTAGCATACACCTTCGTACCAACAGGTGTGGCTGAGTTTTCAGAAACCAGATTAAACATTTCTGAGGTGGTATAATTATCAACAAACTCATTATAAGAACTACCCAAACCGTAATACCCATTCCAAACAGATTCATGGTTGTCTATTACATTCTCTGACAAACGATAGTAATTAGAGCCACTATCGCAGTACATAACCCCTTCTGTTCCGCTTCCGGCATTTTTAAAGTGATTTTGATATACCTCATTCATGTTCTCCGCAGATGCACCCGTTGCACCAAGAAAATAGACCGCACCACCATCTGCACAGGTATGCATATAATCGTGAATATAATTGTACGAAATATCCAAATTCTTCACACTGGTTTTTTCATAGGAATCCCATCCCCAGCCAATATGCATTCCACTGTAGGGTACATCAAATATTTCATTGTGCCGAATTTGGGTATCGGCAATAAAAACGCCTGACAACGCTGGAGCAGAATAATATTCCTCTCCAATCGCATGAATGTAATTATTTTCTATCACAAAGCCACTGGCAATTTCAGTTTGAATCCGTGAATCTTCAGGCCCATTCCAGTCCCCAAGGTGTATCCCTCGTGCCGATATATCATAAATATTATTTCCTAAAAATGTACAATCCTGTACCGTTCGGGTAGCACCTAAGCCATCTCCCCCACAATTTTTAATTGTACATTTTTCAATTTTTATATGATTGGCATTTTTTAAGAACACAGCCGCTTCCGGTTGTTCCGGGTATAAATTTTGAGTATCCAAAAAATCATGATGATTGGGAGATAACCAAGTGGAATCCTTAAAGGTAATGCCCGAAAAAACAATATTGTGGGCTGGTTTTACAACACTCTCACCACACACTGAAATAACTGTCTCAAGCTTAGGAGCGACGATAACAGAAGAATGTATATCGGTTCCTGTTATCGGTTTATAGTAAACTGTATCCGCCTGCTTATCAATATAAAATTCTCCTTCTTCATCCAAAAGCTCATAGGCATTTTCATAATAATACACGCTTTCAGGTTTTTTATAATCTACATCATTAACCCTATCCCAATTTCGTATATTCACTTTGACTGTATCCGCATCTACACTTTCTACGTTCAAAGGATGAGCACGTCTTGATACCCAGCCACGCAAAAACACAAATTCAACATCTGCAAAATTTTTATACTGTAAAAACTCAGTATTGGAACAGGTGAAACCCTCCACACCGCCATCACTCACAAAATTTCCAACATTTCCTTCACTTCTGGCACGCACTGCCCGTTTTCCATCTACATAAAGATGCCTGTTATCTGCTCCCTTTGCTGATGCCTTATAAATATTCTTCTCCTCATCAAATAAGGTCCATCCTTCTATGGGAGTCCCTCCGCTAATGACAGGTTGGGCTCCTTCTGCGGCTTTATATATTACATTAAAACCATTAAAGCCACTATCTTTTTCTTCGAAACAAAGTGTATCCTCTAAATAATATGTACCATTCTTTAGATACACATAGATATCTGTTGTCATTCTGCGGTTTATCCGTCTTACTTCCTCTCTGGCACGATGTATGGTTTTAAATGGTGTCTCTTTTTCACCATTATTATGATCACTACCTGTCTGGGCATCAACATAAAATTCATTCCTATGGGTAAAATCTGCTCTCTCTAAGTTTAATTTTTCCGTCAAGGGTATCAAATTGTCAAAACCATCGAAAAAAAACATTTGAATCGTGCGATTATCCTCATTCTCAACACTAATTGATTCAATATTTATTTCTCCAATGCCTTCGCCCGGCATAATCTGAACATCTTGAGATGTCAGTTCATCAAGTTGATTTCCCTTATACTTAGCAATAATAACTTTTCCCTTTGCTCCCTCAATATCAAAGAAATTCTCATATGATAATTTAGTCTGAAAGCTACCGGGGGATAATGCACCAAGTGGCATTTCTCCTTTAATGGCACTTAGCATTAGTGTTCTTTGCGGAAGTTGGTAGGCAGAAAGCCCCGCTCCATAATTACAAATATATAAAATCTCATCTTCAATGCAAAATTGAAATCCTCTTCCATCGCTTCCTTCAGGGGCCAGAGTGGTTAATACCTGAATATCATTAACATCACTTACATCCAGTATCTTAACTGTATTTTCATCCTGAGCACTTATAAGCAATACATTACCATTCAACGTAAGAGAGGTTACCCTACCATTTGCATTATATTGTTGAACTAAAGGTGCCGATGGGTTTAATGACTCTATAGTCGAAATATCATACACGAAAATTTTATTTGCCCTAAGGTTTTCTGCACTATCCGTTGATAAAAAGACATATTGTTCATCCGCACACACAGCATTTACCGGCAAAGCACTATCTATGCTTAAATTACATAACACTTTTGTTTCTTTTGTAGCATCTGCTAAATCAGAAATTTTGTAAATGTTTACCGCATCTGATTCAGCTTCTCTTGCAAACAAATATCCTCCGCTTGCATAAACATATCGTGGTGCAAAACCTTCTCGTATAACCATTGGCTGTGGTCTGGCCTGCTGTATAAATTCACTCAATTCATAAATATCTGTACGCAAAGTACTATTACTGCGTATTTTCGCAATCAAGTAGTTTTCATATGCCACTACAGAAGTTCCTGCACCAGGTGCAACCCACCCTGTAATGAGCAAATCCATATTCTCACCATCTTCAATCTCGTTCACATTATAAATATTAATAGCCGGTTGACCGTTACCCCCTGATGCAAGCGTGAAATTAACAATCAGCTTTTCATCTTTTAATACTATATTTTCAACAGGCATTTTAACATCAGAATTTGAAGAAATATATCTGCAGATTGTTGTAATCGGCGTTTTTATATCATTTTTATTGTATATAAATATTTCGTTAGTACTCGCCAAAAAAACATATTTTTCATTTGCTACAACCTTCTTTGCCCCACTTATAATACCACTTTCGCTTTGCGCCATCATCAATTGTGGCAATTCCATCGAAAAAACCGGTAATCCAGCATTAGCAAAACAAACAATCGCTATCATTAAAACGCTTATCAAGCTCTTTTTCATGTTTAGCATACTCCTTTAAAAACTCCTTTTTTCAAAAAATTATCTCTTAATCATAGATAATAAATTCCCACCAAATACTTTTTCTTTCGCCTCTTCTCCCAACTGCATTTCATCTATACAGTCATTCAGTTCCTTAATCGAAACTTTTGTTTTTTGGGCATCATTATACGGAAAATCCAATCCAAAAACAGATTGTTCTACACCCGTAAGCCAAAGTAAATCTTTTACTTTTTCCTTTCCAAGATACCAGATTATATTATAATCTTTTGTAAAAACGCTGGTTAGTCCTGCATATATTCTTCCAGGATTATTACACATAACCGCAAGTGCCTCATTAAAGAAAGAATACCCGCCAACGTGTTCCATACAGATTTTCAGTTCCGGAAAACGATAAGCTACTTCATCGTATAATAGCGTATTGTAATGGGAAATTCTGTACCAATGAACACCAGTATGGAACGAAATCGGCAATCCGTACTTCTCTGCAACTTCATAAACCTGACAAGCTCTGTCTCCATCCACCTTAAATTTTTGAAAAGCCGGATGCATTTTAATGCCGTTTAACCCTAACTGATAAATTTCTTCTGTCTGTTCTTTTAAATTATCTTTAGAAAAATCAATGGTTCCAAAACCGAAAAATTTGTCTTTATTTTTTATCTGTTCATACAACCACCGGTTTTGGTTGATACCTGTATCTTTATAGTTAGCCGTAAAGGGCGCAAAACAAACTGCCTGATCTATATGACACTCTTCCATAAGACTTTCTAATGCCTGCATAGTTCCAACTTCTCTTACTTCAGGTTGAAACAAATGTGCATGGTTTGCAATAATTTTCATAAGAATCATCTTCCTTTATATAATTTCTCATATTAATAATAACAAATACTTCGCTTTCGATAAAGCGACATTTTTTATATTAAGTCACCTTTTTTAAACACAGACAAAAAAAATACTTACCCATACAATCATTTCCGTCAAATTCTTGTATGTGGTAAGTATTGTCTGACTTTTTAAAGATAAAATTATATACGCGGATTTTTTCGGTATTCCCCTGGTGTTAATCCACAGAAGGATTTAAATGTTCTGGTGAAACTTCGAACATTTTCATAGCCTACACATTTTGAAATCAACTCTATATTTTTATCACTGTTGCTCAGCAATTCTTTTGCTTTTTCCATTCTCACACGAATAATATAATCACGCAACCCTTCTCCTGATATAGCTTTGAATATGCTAGAAATATAAGTAGCGCTCAGCATTGTCATTGATGCAAATATTTCCAATGACAAATCTTCATCCAAGTGTTCCTCAATATAATCCTTTATTTTTTTGATTACATTTTCATTATGATAATTCCTTTTTTCGTTTAAATGGTCAATAACTATAGCTGCTTTATTCTTAACAAACTCAAGCATCACATCTGGACTATCAATGTTATTATATTCCGTAATATCCTGGTAGAATGTTGTTCCCATAATATCAGTGTATAAAAACCCCATAGAGGTAATACAACGAACAATACCATTTGTCAGCTGCCAAAGCAACAAGGACACCATTTTGATTTCATTGGTCGATTGAAGAATACTTTTATAAACTTCATCTATAATTTTCAAAGCGCTTATTTTATCAATCTGTTTAATTGCATCAATTAGTTCTTCTTCTTTTGATATGGAATAATAATACTTGTTATCGTAACTTTTTCCTATAAAGCTGTTAATATGAATAATAGAATTGTTTTCTAAAAAACCTTTATATTTGAGTGCATCTAATGCCTCATTAAAAGAGAGTTGAAATTGCATTAAGCCCTGATAGGCATTACCAATCCCTATAGAGCATTCAGCATCAAACTCATATTTAATGACATTTTTGATTTCGGCCGCTATTTCATAAATTTTACTGTCAAAATCACTTTTAAGACTCACAAGACAAACGATTTTATCCTGTTGCATACAAGTAATAATAAGATCATAATGAATGGACGTATTATCCGATATAATATCTCTTTTAATAGAAGATGTTAAACTGTCATTATCCTTTTCAAACTGAATAACCATAGCAACAAAATTACGCCCTGCCACTGGAAAATCTGCATCCTTCAAATATTGAAGTATACTTTCTTCATTATCAACATCACCATAACATAAATCCAACAAAGATTTCTGCAACACCGCATTTTGGCTTTTTACATAAAAATTTTTTAAATCTTCCCGGCTGATAATAATTTTTTCAAGCAAATGCTTCAATAATTCAATTTCATTCCGGATATTTCTCTCTTTATTTTCATCCATTGCATCCTGATTTTTTTCAGCTATTTCAATCAAATCCATAATGGGTCTGTATAACTTGTTCATACGTATAAACGACAAAACAATGCCAAGCAACAAACTGATAACTGTAATTAAATTGATGTACTTAAAATTCTCCTCAATTTCTTTGTTTAACAAACTTACATCTTGTGCTTTTATGTATATCCAGTTTCTCGCATCCGAATAAGCAAGTGCCACCTGTGTTTTTTCTCCGCCGATTTTAATTGACACATGGTTCTTCTTTTGTTCTAAACCTTTTGTAAAATCATCATTTGTTTTAAAATTTTCATATGATGCATTATTTCCATAGAGTAACTCGCCCTTATCATTTAATACAAATATTTCCTCATTTTGATCATCACCATTATCTAAACTATTAAAAAATCTATCCTTGTTTATGTTTATAATGACTGTACCCAACTCATTCATTGCACCGTAAGGAAATCCACGCATAAACGTAATACAGTCATCATTAGATTTACTTGTAAAAACTTCAGTCCTATAACCTAAAGGTCTTTTATCATTGTAAAATAAAAGCCAATCTAAATTCTCTAACAAATGAACATCTATAATACCATCATCCGTTGTGATAACTTTTTGACTATCCTCATAATAAATATAAATAGATTCAATGTAATCTTCAAAGAAAAACTGCGAAAAGAAATGCTGCATCATATAAAAACGCTCATCTGTGGATAAAGCGTCATATTCTTTTTGAAGATGGGAATCATTGACCATGCTATATGATATTTTTTCAATTTTTTCCATTGAAAAATCGATTCCCTGTTTTATATGTCTAAGATTTTGCTGATTTGTATTTTTTACTTTATCACTAATGATACTTGAGGAACGACTAAAAACAACACCTTCAATTGCAAATATAACAACCAAAAGAATGAGTACAAATGTCAACAATGTGCGGACATATATGCTATTATATTTATACGAAAACAAATACCGGAATTCATTTTTTATTTTACGCATACTTCTCCCTCTAATTATACAATCTCCTATAATAATACTAACATGACTACATAATAATTAAAAGAGACTATTTTTATGAAAAGTCACATGTTTTAGCAACAATGCAAGTTTAATCTTATTAACGCACCTCTAAATTAATTTTATCATAAATCATAAAATTTTAAATACTTTTAAATAAATTCTAATTTCTTATATTATTATGCAAAATAAAGTTATTTTGTTTTAATTTTCTATATTTAAGAGGTGACATACCAAATTTTTTCTTAAAAAGACAGATAAAATAACTTGTATCGTCAAAACCTACATTAAATGCAATTTCCGTAATAGGAAGATCCGTCGTGATAAGAAAATGTAATGCATCGTGTAATTTCAAATCGTTACAATATGCCCTGATACTTATTCCACTTTTTGTTTTGAACAGATGACTGATGTGGGATTTGCTTCTTTTAAAATGCGAAGCCAAATCCGAAAGAGTTATTTTCGTGTGATATTCACTTAAAAAACGTAAAATGGAATTATATTCATTTTCGGTTTCCGTAGAATATTTTATAAGCATTTGTTCTAACATAACGACAAGCGGAGGAATAACAGCATCGCACAATTTGATAGGCATTTCTGCCGACAGATTATTTTCCCATAAATAAGAATCAACAATTTGATGTTCTTTTTCCATAGCCCTCCTATATCCACTGACCGCTACAAAGCCTACAACTCTCTCTTCCTTACCAATAGGATATATGTATTCACAGACACCACAATGACAGGTATTACAAAACGCTTCCCTGGGTTTTGATTTTTGTAATATTTTCTCTTGATTCATAAGACATAAGGCTTTGTTTTTAACTTTAACCTTGATACAATACGCATTTCTATGACAATTATAAGATAAAATCATCGTATTAATATGATGCGGTAAACAATTGTGAACTTCCTGATTAAGATGAAAAGAAACATACAACTTACACTCGTCATTTAAATATTTTAAAAACGAAATAATATCATTTACTAATTTTTCCATATCCTTTGCACTTTCTTTATATTTTTCTGCATGATTTTCATAGAAACACCAATCAAAATATAATATAATTATAGCACAAAAATAGTTCTTGTCAATGTGGGAGGTGTTTTTCTTTGCTTAAGAAAAACTATATTGATTGTGATTTATGTGTTATCGGAGGCGGTATGGCAGGACTTGTTGCCGCAATTGCTGCTGCAAGAGAAGGTATCAAAGTAGTACTTATGCACGAGCGCCCTGTCTTAGGAGGCAACGCATCATCAGAAATTCGCATGTGGATCTGCGGTGCCAATGGAGAAAACAACCGTGAAACGGGCATTTTAGAGGAAATAGCCTTGGAAAATTTATATCGAAACCCAACAAAAAGTTATGCCATTTGGGATACTGTTTTATATGATTTCGTTCGCCGTGAAAAGAACATTACATTACTGTTAAATTGTACCTGTTTGGATGCAAAAATTGAAAAGGGTGCATTTTCGCATAACAGAAATACTAAAATCAGAACAGTTACAGGCTATCAAATGACAACGCAATGTTATTATGAAGTTAAATCCAAATTTTTTTGTGACTGCTCCGGCGATAGTATTCTTGCCCCACTTTGCGATGCAGAATTTCGTATCGGACGGGAAGCAGGCAGTGAATTTGGTGAAGCTACCGCAAGAAAAACAGCCGATGAGATGACAATGGGTATGTCTTGTCTCATCCAGGGACGAGAAACCCTTCAAAACATAAAATACATCCCCCCTGTTTGGAGTGCCTCACTTAACGAAGAAAACTTTAAAGGCAGGTATGTAGATATCCACGAAGACGGTGTAAACTTCTGGTATCTTGAATTAGGCGGAGACCGTAACACTATTGATGATACGGAAATATTGCGTGATGAGCTATTGGCACTTGCAACGGGCACTTGGAATTATATAAAAAATTCAGGAAATTTTAATTCTGAAAAGTGGGATTTAGATTTCTTGGGATTTTTGCCCGGAAAACGGGAATCCCGAAGAATGTGCGGCGAATATATGATTACCCAAAAGGATATTAGCGATAATACGGTTTTTGACGATGAAATTGCATACGGCGGTTGGGTACTTGATGACCATTTTCCTGACGGATTTTATCATAAAGGAAAATCCAATACCACTTTTGGGACACCTTCGCCCTACTCTATACCCTACCGTTGTTTATATTCAAAAAATGTAGAAAATCTGTTTTTTGCAGGAAGGAATATCAGTATGACCCACGTAGCTTTAAGCAGTATTAGAGTTATGGCAACCTGTGCTTTGTTAGGCGAGGCTGTAGGCAAAGCTGCATCTATAGCCGTTAAAAACCAATGTACTCCGCACGAGGTTTATCTGAACAAAATCCTACATCTCCAAGAATTGCTTATGAACGAAGACTGCTTCTTGCCATCAAAAGTCAGAAGTATCTCAACAGTGTGTAAAAAAGCCAAATTAAACATAAAAAATGACATCATCAGGAATGGTCAAGACAGAGCACACAGACTGTACGGAACCAACGAAGATAACTGTTCTTATATAGCAAAAGCCGGAGAAACACTCAGCTATACACTCGATACAGAAATTGTCTCCGCTATTCACATTGTATTCTGTAGCGATTTAAACCGATATACTCTTCCCGGTTCAGATAACGAACGTAACCTCTTAACTCGTTCAAACCAACGTCTAGACAGCCCCCAAATGTGTATGCCTAAAACTTTATGCAAAGAATTTAAACTTGTAGGGGAATTAAATGGAAAAATTTTTGAATTATTGCACATTAAAAATAACCGTAAACGTTCATACCATTTAAGTATCAATCAACCATTGGAGAAATTAAGTTTAATTCTTCTTGACAGTTGGGGAGACAAACAAAAAATTCCTGTAATTTCATTTGATTTTAATTAAGTCTCTTACGATAATATAATAACCAACTATAACTTTAAAGAATTTTTCGTGAACCCGGAAGGAAAATACATTATTATAGAAAAAATATTATGATAATTTGATTTCAAAATACAGTAAGCTTAAATATTTAATATGCCTTTTCCTTTTATAATTATCAGAGGATAAATGATACAAAAAACCACAGCATCTCTGCTGTGGTTTCAGACTGTCGAAAAAGTCCAGAAAACTCTGGGCTTTTTCTTCGTTTTGTGGTATAATAAATATGGTGATGCAAGATGATGCAAAAAGGCTATGAAAACATATATCAAGTCGAAATGATAAGCATAGAAGATTTAGTACCACAAGACCATTTGTTAAGACAAATAAGTAGTGCAGTAGATTTTTCAAAAATATATGAGTTTGTGGAAGAACTGTATTGCGATGATAATGGCAGACCCAGTATAGACCCTGTTGTTCTTTTTAAAATGGTCTTAATTCAACATTTGTATGGATTACCATCGTTACGCAGGACTGCTGATGAGGTATCTTTAAATATTGCTTACCGTTGGTTTTTAGGCTATAGCTTAACAGAGGAAACGCCCCATATTTGTAAAAAGATATTTGATGACGGCAGAGTGTTATCCACAGTCTATAAAAGACCGATGACAAAGAAAGGCAATCATGAGTGGTGGAAATATGTATATGACGAATATTATGATTGCATTATTTGTCCTGAATACCAAGTGTTAGATTACAGAACTACAAATCGTGATGGCTGCAGAGAATATAAAAGCAATCCTGAAATATGTAAAAATTGCCCTACAAGGCACTTATGCACAGAATCAAAGGATTGCATAAAGACAGTCACTAAACATATATGGTCAGATTACATAGATCTTGCAGAAGATATTCGTTATACGCCTAAATATGCTGATTTATATAAACTGCGAAAAGAGAAAATTGAGAGAGTATTTGCAGATGCTAAAGAAAAGCACGCAATGACATATACTCCATACACAGGTCTTGCACAGGTAACAAACTGGGTAAGGCTTAAGTTTGCAACAATGAATTTAAAAAAACTGGCAAAATGGAAACGGAAGAGGAACAATACCCCTGCCAAATTACTTGTTTTTATTGTAAATTACGAGACCTCCCTTGACATGGCGTAAAATCCGTGCTATATTACAGCTAAGGCAGGAAAGCCATAATCTGGCTGTTCCTGCCCCTAAAAACGAATATTTTATCATAGAAAAATTGAATTTACAGAAATATTCTCACACTGCCTTAGTTTTTAAGTGGATGACTCCCTGTGCGTTTACGTGTAGTTATTTTAAATAGTGCTTTTTATCATTACCCCTACCCTTGGTGATAAGGATGCCTTTGTCTTTCATTGATTTTACAATGACATAGGCTCTTGATTTTTTTATCTCTAACATAGTTTGAATTTCATCATCTGTAATGCTACCGTTATCTTTAATGTAATCAATAATGAGCTGTTCTTGTTGTGTAGCAAGAACAGATACAACATCTTTTTTGCTGTCATTTTCTGCATTTCGATTAGGAAGTACCATAGTAAAGGTGTTATCTGTAATAATAATCTCTGGTTTAACAGTATCCTCTGCATATAAATCAAAGATTCTTTGGATACCCGTTCCGTATGCTTCGATGTGTTTTAATCTGTATAAAACATTGGCAAGATTTTGGTTTCGGGTTTGTGATACTCCTCTTAAGATATCTTCTTTTGATAATCCGTTCACCAAGCCGCCAAGGGAAACAAATTCTATCCTGTCGTCAAAAATGTTGACCATTATGCTCCCACTGAAAGCATAGTCACGGTGAACAAGTGCGTTTAATAATGCTTCTCTTAATGCCGATGCTGGATAATCCTCTCTGTCGATTCTGTCAAGACCTTTAAATGTGGCAGCAGTGTGATTACAAAGCTCCAGATATTCATAACAAGTACGCAACTGTTTAAATAATGAACCCGTAAATTCTTTTCGGTCCTTAAAGGTTTTCTTATCATTGCCATCGAAGATGGCAACCTTTATCGTATGCTCACATTCGTCTGATAAAAGTGTTGCAAGGTTTGTATACAACTCGTCATCGGGATTGACGATTCCCAGAGAAACATATTTTTCCTTGCCAAAATCTATTTTTTTTATGGAAAACTCCTTTGCCGCTTCTGTAAAATGAAGCTCCTGATTTAATGCACGACCACTTTCGAAGGTTTCTTTTTCTGATAACTTTATCATTTGTCTTATTTTATCAACAGAGGCAGGTGCTGAAGATGCGCCATGACGGATATACACGCCCTCCGGTCGCATCCCTTTTGTTTTCAAAAAGTATGGTTTATTTGTGCCCTCCGACACCATAATTTCAATCGTTTTATCATTCTCATGTAAAGTGTATTTTGTAAACATGGTAACATCAGGAGAGATACTGTCTCTTACAGCATTGGTCACTTTTGTATAACAGCCATCCATATCGTTTATTCCTATCGGGGTACCGTTGTCATCAACACCAATCAGAATTTTTCCACCCGCAGTATTTGCAAAAGCAATTACCGTTTTCAGGATGTTATCTGTATATTCTCTTTTGAACTCGTTTCTTTCACTTTCTATCACTACAACAACACTCCTTTCACCTGATATTATATACAAAAGTCGGGGAATCGTCAAGAGATTTTCCACTTTTTCCACTTTTTCCACTTTTTCCACAAAAAAACCGGAAAATCATATGGAATTCGCGGAAAATATATTTTCTATCCGAAAACTGTTGTAAACGACTACTTCAATTGCCCACACAAATCATAGTTTACAGCTACGGTATAATAGTTATCCATAGTCTGAGGTGCGTTGTAAATAACAGATAACAAGTATTGCTTGATGTTATGAATTTCGGTTGTGTTTTTATCAAGACACTCAAGTATGTATTCTATATGCCCATCATCAATAGACTTAAAGCGTTCCTTGACCTGTTCTATCGGGTGTGTATCACTTGCGATAGTCATCGTTTCTCTTTTTGAACAGAGTACCTCGACCATAAGTTCTACGATTTCATCAATCATAGCGCGTTTACCCGGAAATTTTTGCAGAAGGATATCATATTCGATGTTGTCTTTAACCATACATTCTTTCAATTCTATCTCAGACATATTAAAACTAATCTTATGTTTGGATTGGATAGGATTGGATTGAGTATTACTAAATAAAATATTATTATTTTCTTTTTTGTTTATTATAGTATTATATGTACCCTTGGTTTCCTCATCAGGAATTTCCTCTGTTGGATTATCCAGTTCCGGAAAAACCTGTTCTGGATTTACCTCTTCAGGATATTCCTTATCAGAAGTATCCTGAGATGGTTTTTCCTGATATGAAAGAGCCGTGTCAGGTTTTTCCTCACACGACTCTTTGTCACTCTGTTCATTTGTTTTATAAGGTTCTTCAAAAACCTCGTAATCCCATTTTATTATTCTGCCATCTTCTCCACGGGTTTTAGTTCTTTTCACATAGCCCGCATCAATAAGTTCATTAATTGCTTTAGCAATACAATCTTTGCTCTCTTTGCATTTACCTGCAATTCCTTCTATGCTGAAATCCCAGTTATCAGGAAGTGATAACATAATCGCAAGCACAGTCTTAGCTTTCAAGCTTATATTAGGATCCGACAGAATGCTATTTGATATCTGCACAAACCCTTTTTCTTTTTTAGTTATATATTTTTTCATCTTGAATCCTCCGTTTCAAATGCTTTTTCGGAATTATATGTGTAGTATGTGATGTTATCTGCATCGCCAAGGTATTTCTTTATACAAGCCAGCTGAAAGTCAAAACAAACAACATAGAGATTATCAACATCAGGTCTTAACCCCGTACTTAAAGATTTAAGAAGATAAATCCCATACGGATGACACGTGGTGCAATCTGCAACTTTAGTTCTCTTTCCGGGTATATATGCCGTAAATCTTCCGGGATCTTTTGCTCCAAAGCTGTCATAAGTGTTTTTCTTCCGTTCCTCGCGTTTTCTTTCACTGATAAAATATTTAAGTTGGGCCGGTCCATAGTGTGATTTATCTAAAAACATAACACTGTCATCATAGTCACTCATCCTAACAATTTTTTCCGTGGATTTTCTTTTATCTCTCAAAATACCATTAAATATTTTCATACTGTCCCCGATAAAAATAATTTTTGACCGGCTATAATAATCAAGTCTTAAATAATGGTGAATTTGATAACCGGCGTCAAAACAAAAACTATGCTCCGTCTTATATTCTAATTTCGGGAATTCATCGGTAAAGTAATATAACACAAAAACATCAGGATGAGAATATATAATTCCCATTGCTCTTGATGTTCTTGCGTTACCTAAAAGTCCGAATGATTTTAATTCTGCCCCGGTATAGAACTCCGCAGTCTTTTTATCCGATGAATAGTCTGTAAAGTCTGTGCCGTCTGCTTCCTGAAATCCATGAGTCTTTTTCCAAAGAGTTTTTTCATCAGAGAATATTTTTACGTCTGCAAGGTCTAAAAGAATTAAAAGCTCTCCAAGTCTGTGATACCTCGTTCGTCTGTGTTCTTCATTTCGTATTTTATTGGTTCTGTTTGCACCTTTAAATAAGCTTTCAAATCTTTCAGGATAATTTTCCAATAAGTACTTTTTACAAGCTACTGTTAATCTTAAATATTTCTTATTATCAAACTTATATACTTTAATACATTTCTTTGTTATTAACTTACTTATTGTTTTTCTTATATACTCTTTTCCATATCTTAATTTATATATTTCTTCTGTCTGTATCTCTCCTGCTAATCCTATTATGCTTACTATTTTATATTCTATTGTCTGCTTTTTAATCATATCTGTTTTTACTCCTTCTACTTATTTTTATCCAATCTTCTTATTTACGGTCTAATTTTTTTGAAGAAAAAGCCGTAAAAAGCCCGATATTACGCTGTTTTTCCCATGTCACAAAAAAAATGCCGCAAAATGACCGTTTTGTGACACGGTTTTTGCGGCATTTTCATGCTGTTTTAATGGTTTAAAAAGAATTCTGCAAAGCGCTTTTCGGGCATTACATAAACCTTTGTGTAATTTAAATCTCCTTCGGACGAAATCTGACAAAGACTCAAATAATCGTCACGGTCATCCCTGACCACAAAGGGAGCGATTGCATCAATTACCTGTTTTACTTCCTTATTGTCATGGTCACCACGGGGAATGGTTTTGTTATTTTTGTCGTAAATAAATTCGATACACATCATTGCTTTTTCTTTTAGAAAGAAGTTTTCTTTCTTTGATGCTTTATCCATTGCAAAGAATAACGGTTCAAATAAATATTCCGATTTGGCTTTCTTTTTGGTTGGCAAAATCATCGGCAGGGTTACTTCCAGAACGCCATTCGTTTTCTGTACTGTTATACCCATACTGTCGGCACATTTGCATATTACTTCATTTCGCGGTTCACGTTTTAAGTTCGCCAGAATGTCGCGTAGATTACATATAAAACATTCTGCACTGTATTCAAGCTCGTGATAATCTTCGTCTGCTATCAGGCGCTCAAACTTGCCAACATAATTCATAAGCGTTTTGACATCATCTTGTGGCATAGATGTGTGCTTTTTGAATTTCGCCAGGTCGTTTTGAATCTGTTCAAAATCCAATTCGGGGTTTACTTTACTTGTATCAATTTTTCTATAGATCATATTAACTTTCTCCTCATTATTCAAATACAATTTGTTTCTTTAAGTACAGATTCACTATTGCCTCAAGTACTTTTGTTTTATCTTTTGAAAATCTTGCATAGTTTCCGAGAGAGTCTATGTCTTCGTGTTCCTCATAGGCAAGCGGAACAATATCTTCTTCAGACTTTATATCCCACAAGCCTTTATCACTGATACGGATAAGCTCTGCTCCTGAAACCTTAAGCCTTTTAGAAAAGCAGACAATTTGTTTTTCAATGCCTTTAAGGTCAAAATCTGCCATTGCCTCTCTGCACTTATCAATAGGCACTCCATCAATAAGCATAAATCCAAATATCATTGCTTTCTTGAAAGCGCTTACTGCTCCAAGCGGCACCACATATAAATCCTTTAAAAGATTATAAAGTGCGTCTGCGGCAAGATAATCTGACTTTGATGCAACAAGCCCTCTGGTCTTTAAGCGATAAAGAGTCTGCTCAAATGACATCTCGCTATCAATTCCATACTTTTTCATTCTTCTGTCAAATTCTTTTTCAAGTGATTCTTTATTTAAGATTTTCCAATTAAGACTTGTCCACAAAATGAATTCACTTTTTGAAAGTGCTTTCTCTTCACCATCGACCACGATGAGTGGCTCACCATTTCTTACTACCAAATTTCCTTTTGTAACTAAAAATTCTACCATTTTTACATTCCTCCTGATTTTTACATTTTCTTACAGTTTAAAAACAACAAAAAAGACGCCGCAAAGGGCGTCATTACGGCGTTTTCTCGGTTTTTGTGCAGCGGAATGTTTGTCCGTTTTTTCCTTAATTTGTTGTGCATATACGATAGCACCCGAACAAAAAGCCAGAGTAACATATGATAACATTTTAAGGCTTTCCAACGACCCGGATGTTAACCGTGTTATTGCTTATTTACGTCAAAGAGAAATTGTTCACTTCCAGCGCTTCGGTGAAGCACTAGACCGTATTCAGGCCAAGCATGGTAAAAAGATGCTGGATAAGCTGCCAAACCGACCCTGCTGAAAGCACTAAAAAGCGACTGCCAAAAGGCAGTCGCTTTTCCTTATATTCAATATTTTATTCCTGCTCTAAAGCCAGGGTTTTAGTTGTGATGTCGCAAACTTCTGCAGGACCATAGTACTGAATCGCACCGGGATATACATAAGAGGTTTCAACCGCCCATTTTTCTCTGTTTGTTTCAAAGAACTTAAAGGGCTTGCCATCCAGTTCAACCAGAGCCTTTTTAATAACCGGCTTGTCCTCACCGTGTCTTCTTTCAATGTTCATCATCTTGGTGATAGGCATACCACCTGCCACCCATTCAGTAGCAGGTTTTGACAGATTGGAAATTTTGGATAAATAGCCATTATAACCATACTGAATCAGCATAAATGCATTATACCCCAAAGAATAACAATAATCCGCATCAAAGTTTGAGGGGAATGCGCAACGGCCTTCATAACCGAAGAAATGATGAATGGGAGAGAATTTACCGTTATAGGTGCCTGCTTTCTTTCTGGCAGCCAGCTTGTCTGCAACCAGAGCTGAGAACAGTTTTTCAGATTCAATTAACGAAACCTGTACGTTACCATGGGGGTCTCTTTCTAAGAACAGCTGCTGCTGAATACCCTGGGGCAGAATAGCAAATACGGCCATAGATTCTTTTGTTAAGCCGTTTTCAATGAATGCATACTTATCTTCCCAAGTAGGCAGTGCATTAAACTCATCAGCCTTGCTGCCTGCTAACAGTTCATTGATTTCAGCAATCAGCACAGAAAATTCAGGAACAAATTCTACAACACCTTCGGGGATTATAGCTACGCCGAAGTTCATGCCGTTAGCAGCTCTTGTTGCAACAGAATCAGCAATGTAATCTGCAATCTGAGAAAGGGACATCTTCTTTGCTGCTACTTCTTCGGAAATCAGGCAGATGTTCGGCTGAGTTTCCAGAGCACACTCCAGTGCAACGTGAGAAGCAGAACGACCCATAACCTTTACAAAGTGCCAGTATTTTTTAGCGGAGTTAGCGTCTCTTCCTATGTTACCAATGAGTTCACTATATGTCTTGGTAGCAGTATCAAAACCAAAGGAACATTCAATATCTTCATTCTTTAAGTCGCCGTCAATAGTTTTGGGACAACCGATAACCTGCACTCCGGTATTGTTAGCAGCAAAATATTCCGCCAAAACAGCAGCATTGGTGTTAGAATCGTCACCACCAATGATAACAACAGCCGTAATGCCATGCTTTTTGCAAACTTCTGCAACAATGGCAAACTGCTCATTGGTTTCAAGCTTGGTTCTGCCGGAACCGATGATATCAAAACCACCTGTATTTCTGTATTCATCAATATATTTGTCATCAAAGATGATATAATTATCTTCAATCAAACCAATGGGGCCGTTTTTGAAGCCATAGAGTTCATTTTCAGGGTTAGTAGACTTTAAGGCATCATATAAACCACAGATAACATTGTGGCCACCGGGAGCCTGACCACCGGAAAGAATAACGCCAACAATCTGCTTTTTAGCCGCAGAGGTGTTTTCACCTTTTTTAAATACAATTTCCTTTTTACCATAGGTATTGGGGAACAACGCCTGAATTTTTTCACAATCGGCAACGCTCTTGGTTTCTGCACCTTCTGAAACGCTGATTTCAGCAATACCACCACGGAGCATTTGCGGCAGTTTCGGTTGATATTCATATCTTGCTTTTTGTAATGATGAAATTCCCATAATAATTCTCCTTATTCCTTAATTTTTGTCAATTTGATGTTATTATACCACATTTTGCTGAAAAGGTAAAGAGCTATATTGAAAAAGCTTTTTATTTTTTAGCATATTGCACCAGTTCAAAAATATCGTCCCGATTGCAAAAATCGCCGTCCGCATCGCATAATTCTACCAATAATTTTTCCATCTCTGTTGGATTTTCTTTCCCGGACATAATCTTTTTCAAGGTTTTCAAGGCTGTTCTGTGAACAACAGACAGTTCTTCCAGAACCATTTTCCCTAAAAAATTATATATTTTCACATTCTCCGGCACCCCATTTTTAAAATTCCTTTGGAGCACCAGATTATCATAATACTCACGGCAATCAAGGGGTGTAATACCCGTTGTATACACAATAATTTTCTTCTCTGACAGTTTTTCTATGTTCTTGCTAATCAGTGCAACACCATTAATGACTTCAGCGTATAGCCCACCCCCATAAATAATGGTATCGTAGTTGAGCAAATCCTCAGCTTTAATTTCTTTAGCATCTATTGCCTCACAACCCAACTCCTCTGCTATCCATTCAGCATAGGTTTTTGTGGAACCGTATTTGGTTTTATAAATAACAATCGCGTTCATAGACTCTCCTTTTTTAATACTTTCACATTTTGCTATATTCTCTGCTTCTTCACCCAAAAAATATATGCCATCAAAGCCTTTGCAAATAACTCTAGCACTTCCTTTGTGAATGGACCACTATTGAATAACAAAGGCTCCTTTCAATTAATCCATATGCTCAAAAGAGCTGTCACATTCCGCGACAGCTCTCTTTTGTGCACTAATTTATTTTAACAGTTTCCCATAATGTGTTAATGTAGCTTAAGGTTTCTGCCGGCAGATTGCGGTATGCATTTTTGTTATATGCTTCTCTGAAGCCATCTGCATTCCGGTACAAAATTTCCATTGCATCCTCACCCATATTTTCAATGTATCCTTCATTGGTATACACCAGCTGATTCGGGGATGCATAATAGGTATATTCTGCATTGGCAATAGCAGCTTCTTCTGAAAGCATAAAGTTAATAAACCGTTCTGCCAGTTCCTTGTTCTGACAGCAGGTAGGAATACACATCGCATCAATATAATAGTTCGTGTTATCAGGATAATAGAACTGCAAATCCACATCTTCTGCCTGAGCATTTTTCATTGTGAAGTAGTCACCAGCGTAATAAGCACCCACAGAGGCTTCGCCGGATTCCATCATATTATAAATTTCATCCATTACATAGCTGTAAACCAACGGGCGCTGGGTAATGAGTTCCTCATAAGCCGCATCCCATACACTCTGATCGGCGGTGTTTACATCCAGGCCTTTTTTATACATTGCCATGCCAAAGGCATCCCGTGAGTTATTGAATTGCAGGATTTTTTCGGCATATTTTTCGTTCCACAACAAATCCCAGTTGCCTGCATCCTCAGCATCCACCACATTGGCATTGTAAATAACACCGATAATGCCATAAGCGTAAGGTACAGTATATAAATTCTCAGGATCATAATACAATCCTTTAAATTCTTCATAAATAT
This sequence comes from Clostridia bacterium, assembly GCA_017416855.1. GTDB lineage: Bacteria > Bacillota > Clostridia > UBA1381 > UBA9506 > UMGS755. The sequence continues at coordinate 10,943 of JAFQAZ010000030.1, read as the reverse complement.
GCTCATAATTGGGAATATTGTCAAAATTCAAAGGCTGCAGCATATTTTCTGCTGACATTCTGGCAATCATATAGTCAGAAGGAATCACCACGTCATAGCTCACTGCACCGCTGGATAATTTGCTGTACATATCTTCATTGGATGCAAAGGTGGTGTAGTTTACTTTTACCTTCTGATTATAGGTTTCTTCATACCACTTTTCAAATTCTTTCACGGTATCAAACGTTCCTTCACTACCGTCGGAAATATATTCACCCCAGTTATACACATTCAGGGTAAGCGTGTCGCCGCCCGCACATCCTGCAAAGCAAAGGCAACAAACCAGCAAGCCGAAAACCAGACTTAGTGTTAAAAGCTTTTTTCTCATTTTCCTTCCTCCCTATTTCTTCTTTTTCAATTGTTTTCTTTTGTCCCGTAAACGACGGTTATCTTCATTATCCACAAAGTTGCTGAGGAGCAAAAGTGCCATAGTCACAAAGAAAATAATGGTAGCCAAAGCATACATTTTCGGTGTAACGGTTTTCTTTGTCATTCCGTAAATACGAATGGGCAGGGTTTGAAAATCATTACCGGTGGTAAAATAACTGATAACAAAGTCATCCAGCGAAAGGGTAAATGCCATAATAGCACCGGTAATCACACCTGGCAGAATTTCCGGCATTGTCACCTTAAAAAACGCTCTGAAGGGTGTACAGCCTAAATCCATAGCCGCCTCCACCATGTCTCGTTCCATCTGCTGTAGCTTAGGAAGCACCTGAAAAATAACATATGGCAGGCAGAAGGTAACATGAGCAATGAGCATGGTCCAGAAATTCAGACTGTTAGATGCCCCCCACAAACGGCCTACAAACACAAACACCAGCATCATGGAAATACCTGTAATAATATCCGGATTAATCATGGGAATGTTGGTCACTGTATTAATCAGTGTCCGGTACCAGTGTCTGCGAATTCTGTGGATGCCCACTGCCGCCGCTGTGCCCATAACCGTTGAAATAACGGTAGCCACCGTTGCTAAAATCAGCGTATTCTTAACCGATTCCAAGGTGTTCCTGTCATTAAACAACTCTTCATACCATTTGAATGAAAAAGTTGAAAATACAGAAAGGCTTTTAGCTTCATTAAAAGAAAACACCAACAAAACGACAATGGGCGCAAAGAGGAAAACGAAAATTAAGGTTGTATAAATTTTAGAAGAAATTTTCATTTTACTCACCCCCACGAACCAGGCGCGCGGTAAAATATTTCACCAGGGCCATACAAACAAGTAAAATCACCATTAAAATAAAGGCAATGGCCGCCGCAAAGTGTAAATCCTGATTGATATACTGCCCTTCAATAGCGTCACCAATCAAGAAAAACTTGCCGTTACCTAACTTCTGCGAAATGTAAAATGTACTCACAGAAGGAATCAACACCATAGTAACGCCGGACACAACACCCGGCAAGCTTAAAGGAAAAATAACCCGTTTCAACACCGAAAAGCTGTTACAGCCCAAATCTCTTGCCGCTTCTAAAAGCTTTAAATCCATTTTAGCCATAATTGAATAAATGGGCAGAATCATATAAGGAAAATAGTCATACACCATACCAATCACTACGGCAGTCTCCGTACCGATGATATGTATAGGTCCCAACCCCAGTTTGCCTAATAATCCATTCAGAATCCCTGTGTCCTGCAGAATGGTCATCCAGGCATAGGTGCGGATTAAGAAGTTCATCCACATAGGAATCATAATCAGGGTAACCATGGTTTTCTGTGTTCTTTCCTTGGCCCGTGCCATAATATAAGCCATAGGATAGCCTAAAACTAAGCACACCAGGGTGGAAATAGCCGCCAGCTTTAAAGACCGCATAAAAATAACAAGATAGGTGCGCACCTCACGGATAACTCCGTCATCCCCTCTCATTTCACTGGTTGCCGTGAAAAAACGGGTGATGTTCTCTGTTGTAAAAGCAAAGTTATTATCCGTAAAGGCATAATATGCCGTAAAAACAAGGGGAACCAGAATAAACAGAAGCGACCACAGGGAATAAGGCAGCAAGGCAACCCCAGCGCTTTGTCCGCTCTTTTTTTCAACTTTTGTCATGCCTCATCCTCCCCTCCCGGATCAGAAAGCTCATCCAGTTCGTTAGAGTAAGAGGAATAGTCGCCAAACATGCCGGAATACTTGGATTTTTTCATAATATGAATGGCATCCGGCTCTAAATATATACCGATTTTTTCGTCTTCGTTCACCGAATCTGTGGTCTGAATCATCCACTTAAAGCCGTTTACATCCACAATAATTTCATTATGGACACCCATGAAGGTCACCTGGGTTACCACACCGGAGAGCATACCCTGCTCCACCGGCACAATATCCACATCCTCCGGACGGATAACCACATCAACCGGCTCATTCGGTGCAAAGCCTGTATCCAGACATTGAAAGGTGTGGCCGGAAAACTTAGCCTGATAATCAGCCTGCATAACGCCATCAATGATATTACTTTCGCCAATAAAATCAGCAACAAACGCATTCTTAGGTTCGTTATAAATATCACTAGGGGCGCCAATCTGCTGAATTTTACCTTCACTTAAAACCACAATGGTATCAGACATACTGAGAGCCTCTTCCTGGTCATGGGTAACAAACACGAAGGTGATACCGGTGCTTTTCTGAATCTTTTTCAGCTCCTGCTGCATATCTTTTCTCAGTTTTAAATCCAGAGCGCCTAAAGGCTCATCCAAAAGGAGCACTTTGGGGTGGTTAATCAGCGCACGGGCAATGGCCACACGCTGTTGCTGACCGCCGGACAAGCTGGTTACACTTCGTTTTGCAAAGTTAGAAAGCATAACCAAAGACAGCATCTCATTAACTTTTTGATTAATTTCATCCTTGGGCACTTTCCGTTCACGCAAAGGAAAAGCCACATTTTCAAACACATTCAAATGAGGGAATAAGGCATATTTCTGAAAAACAGTGTTGACATTCCGCTTATGAGGCGGGGTGTTGTTAATCCGCTCACCCATAAAGAGAATATCCCCTTGGTCAGGTTGTTCAAAGCCGCCAATCATTCTGAGCAAGGTGGTTTTACCACAACCGGAAGGACCCAGAAGGGTGATAAATTCATTATCATAAATATCTAAACTGATGTCATCTAAAACAGTTTCGCCGTCAAAAGCCTTGGAAATGTTTTTCAGTTCAATAATCTTTTTCATAACGTTCTCCCTCTGCCGGATAAATTTCATTATAAGTCAGTTCTCGACAATAAAAAAAGCAGTACGCCGCTGTTGCAGCATACTACTTGCAGAATACGAGATGATAAAACACCGGTTAAGAGCAAAGCATAACCAAGTGTTATTGTATCCCAATGGGTTCAGAGTCTATATAGCAAAGATTACTTTTACCACTCTTATTGACCATTTCACAAGTTCTATGCCGCAAGGCATCGGTTTATAGTCACCAACTTATAAAACTTGAGCTTTTAACTCAATCAATAAGGCAACAGAAGTTGCCAACCGCCAAAGCGGTTTTCGGCATTTGACCCGGCTGTCCGTATGGCCTTGGCCGATGCAAAAATTCATCGGCGGTCATTATCTTGCTTCGGAAAACTCTTTCCGATTGAGATGTGACAAATTATAGCACACTTTTCACTCTTTGTCAAGTGTTTTTGCCTTACTGTATAGGCACAACCTCTAAATTTCTGTCGTGTTTGGTTGCTAAAGAAATCAGGCTCTTGGTGCCTCTGGATTTTCCATCCCAGAAGGCAATCACCGCATCTGACTGCTGAACCATCTTTTCATTTCGTATGGGGCCGGCAGAGCGACCGTACAGATTCCATTCAGCCGGAAAAATAAGCAGCTTTATATGTCGTTCTTTGGCATAACGCTCTGCCATTTGATCAACACCGGAGCAATGACCGGAAAGAATGGTAATCTCTTTATCTTTCACCGTTTCTAAATATGCATCCACTTTCACCTTAAAAAACTCATAATCATAAAAGTCCCGACAACCGCCAATAACAACCTTGAGCGTTTCTTTCTGTTTACCAAATAACATAAGCGCCTCCTAAGTAACATAGATTCATAGCGATTTTGATGCAATCATTATCCTTCCGGCAATCGTGGGGTCCAGGGGCAGAGCCCCTGTGTCGATTTAAGGGGGTTGAAGGGGGGAAATCGAAATCCCCCCTTCGTTTTGCTACTTTTGCAATCAAAAGTAGGCCCGTCCGGCAGGACATAGATAATAAATGTTGCGGTTAGGCAGAAAGTTAAAGCCTCTCTTAATCTTATTGGCTTTTATGTAAAGGGGATGACCGCTCATCCCCTTTACGAATCCCCTGCCGCGCCAGGCGTTTAAATTCTAAAAATCCAACCGCTTATTTTTGCAAAATCTTATCGTCGCGCACAGTCGGCAACTTATGCCTCCAGAGCGCTAAAACAAGCTGTCAGCAAAGGAAACTGAAACAGCTTGTTTTACGATGATTTTGCAAAACTTTCGCGGGGATTTTATTGGAATTTGAAACGCAACGGCGATTTTCCACGCATTTAGTATACAATATATTTCTCAATCATAAAACGCAAAAAGTCTCTGCAGCATCTTCGTATATATTGTAATTAATTTAATTTTAATTCTTTTACAGAATTATGTCAATAGTAAAATTGCATATAATTCTAATATAGAATTTTATGCAAAGGTATTTGATCGTTATGAAAATTAGAAAAAAAGAATATGGAAATTGTAACATTGTTGGCAAAACCATTGAAAAATTAAGATTAGAAAAAGGCATCAAACAAAATGAATTTATATCCAGAATGCAAATCATGGGTTGCAACATCAACCCCACCAGTTATTCAAAATTAGAGGGGCAAATCCGTATTGCCACAGATAAAGAAGTTTTTGCCGCTGCAAAAATTCTGAATGTCAGTATTGATTCTCTGTTCCCCGACCAAAAGGAAGATGAATAGTTTGTTATAATATAAAACCCGTTATGCATTGCATAACGGGTTTTATATTATAACCTTATTGTTTTTCCTGTCTTCATTGCCTCTTCCACCGCACAACTGATTTTAACCGAAAGCAAAAGCTCTTCTGTTTCATCACCCTTGCCGGTGCGAACCATATCCAAAAACAAGTCACATTGTTTTTCGTCATAACCTTCATAGTCCAACGGCTTCATAATGGCCGGGCTGATGTCAAAATAAACGCCGGCATGCAAACCGCTATAAGATGAAGCATAGTTCATAATCACTGGGAACTTTTTATAATGGGCAATAGCTACCAGCTTGCCGTTAACCAAAGAAGCGGAAACAGCTTCAACATCGTGACCAAAGGCTTTTAACATACAGCCGATGATGTGATGGGAATAAAAATGCATTCCACCGTGAGGACTTTGCAGTTGAATGGGAAAGGAAACATAGCCGGACATAATCATTTCCTCTGTTGTATCCACCTGCTCCCTGATTTCAGCAAGCACCGAGGCGTATTTTACATAACTGCCTCCGCAAAGGAGGGAACCGCTTTTTTGAGCCAAAGCCACAAATTCCTCAGCATCATGTACCGAACAGGTAAAGGGCTTATCCACAAACATAGGGATGCCCGCCTCTAAAAAAGGCTTTGCATAAGCCAAATGCTTGCCACCATCTCGGGGCATAATCATCACCGCATCCACTTTACCCACAAGCTCTTCCGGTGTTTTGGCAATAAAAGGAATGTTTTGTTCCTCGGCTATGGCGCGGGTTTCCTCTTCATTATCACCAAAAATGCCGGTAATGGTTACATCCGGGTGATTCCCATTATTTAAAATGCGGCACAATCCAATAGCGTGTCCGGACTGTACACCGCCATCTGAACCAATCATACCAATACGAATCATATTATTGCTCCTTCACAATGTATTGCAAAATAATATCTGTTATATGTTCGCAGCGCTTATCCAACTCTGCGCGGCCGGAAAATTCCGTCTGCATAATCTGCCCCATGGTATAAATATTTGAAAAATAAGAAAAGCAGAACATATTAATAGACACAATCAGCTCCTCTATATCCACACTCTCGCGGAATATCCCCTGCTCTATGCCCTGCCGAAGCACCTTTCTGAGCAGTTCAACAGAGATGCCTTTAGCCTGCGGTGCTTCCGATTCCTTTAAAAACTGACCCTGATTTAAATTTTCCCACATAACCATTTTCACAAAACTGGGGTCTTCATATAAAAAGTCAAAGGAATGACGGATAATGCGGCGAATAGCCTCCACGCAATCGGTTTCTTTGTTTAACAGTTCTTTTTCACTTTCGGCTATACGGCTGTATACCCGCTCCAAAACCGCTACATAAAGCTTTTCTTTACTACCGAAATAAGCATAAATCATCCGCTTGTTGGCACCAGATTGCTCTGCAATATCATCTACCCGGGCACCATAAAGACCTTTTTCGGCAAAGGCTTTTTCCGCTGCTGCTAATATTTTTTGTTTGGTAATTTCCGAACGTTTCATTTACTTGCTCCTTAACCGCTTTTCAATCTCACGGGCCGTTTTGGTGGCCGCTAATCCCCCTTGTGAGGTTTCGCGCAGAGATTCATGCATCATACAGCCAACACTTTTCATAGCGCCAATCACCTGATCAGCCGGAAGTGCACTTTCAATACCGGCTAGTGCCATTTCTGCTGCTGTTAATGCAATGGCAGCACCAGTAGCATTGCGCTTCACACAAGGCACCTCCACCAAACCGGCCACCGGATCACACACAAGCCCCATAATAGCTTTAATGGCAATAGCACAAGCGTGTGCACACTGTGTGGGTGTTCCTCCCAGCAGTTCCGTCACAGCACAGGCTGCCATAGCACCGGCACTGCCGCACTCGGCGGCACAACCGCCCTGTGCACCGGAAAGACTGGCGTTCTGAGCAATGACCATACCCACAGCACCGGCATTAAAAAGACCCCGAACCAGTTCATCATCTGAAAGGTCTTTACATTCACCTAAGGCCAGCAAAATACCAGGCAAAATACCGCAGGAACCTGCCGTGGGTGCTGCAATAATCTTACCCATGCAGGCATTATGCTCCGCAATAGCCAAAGCATAGGTAACGGCTTTTTGTGCCACATCGCCCAACAAGCCGGCTTGGCTTTCTGCCATCTTCTTTGCCACACCACCGGAAAGTCCACTGGGGGATGCTGTCTCCAGCATGCCATTTTCCGCCGACTGCCGCATAATCAAAAGAGTTTCGTGCATTTTTTGGGTTAATGCCTCTTGGGTGGTTTTCATTGAAGCCGCCTGCAATTCCAAGGTTAACGCAGAAATCGTTTTTCCTTGCTTTTCTGCTTCGGCCACCAGTTCATCTAAAGATTTTAATTCTTCTATCATACGCTTAGTGGCGGTATGGTGATGACCTTGAGAATATTTTTGGAAGACCGGAGCTTATCCAGCACCGCCTTGTTCACCTTCTGGTCGGTTTCAATCACCATAATCGCGTCCTTTCCTTCAAATTTTCTGAAAACACGCATAAAGGCAATGTTAATTTCATTTTCTGCAAAAACAGCCGAAATCTGTGCAACGGTGCCGGGCTTATCGGCATTAAAAATAACCGTTGTGTCATACTCGGCAGAAAACATAACTTCTCCGCCGTTAATCTCCACAACATTTACCACTCCGCCGCCCACAGAACGAACCACCACGCAAACGTGACCGTTTTCTGCATCCCACAGTTCAATTTTAGAGGTGTTGGGATGACCCATTTCTTCGTCGGAGGTTTCAAATACAAAGCTAAGACCGGCTTTTTCGGCGTATGAAAAACTGTCGCGCAGGCGGGCATCATCTAAAGAAAATCCTAAAAGACCGCCAATGATGGCGCGATCAGCCCCGTGACCGGCATAAGTCTGCGCAAAAGAACCATATAAGGTAATATGTGCCCGGACAGGTTCAGCGCCCAAAAGCCGTCTTGCCACAAGGCCGGCGCGCGAAGCACCGGCCGTGTGGGAACTGGACGGACCAATCATTGAAGGACCTATAATATCAAACACATTCATGACGTTTAATATACTCCTTAACAAACGCATCGTCAGTTAAGTGAGGATACATTTCATAAATTCTATCAATCTCTTCTGCCTGACCGGGAGATAACACTTCGTTGGGGTTCAGGCACCAGATGCCCTTTAAAAGCCCCTGACGGCGCAGAATTTCGTGGATGCCGGGAATACATCCGGCAAAGCCATTGGCAAAGTCGAATACAACACCATTGGCATCGGTAATTTCAGCTGCCAGGGTAAGCAGTTCCGGCGTTGCCTTCTGTCCCTGCAGTTTGGGGAACATTTCCACTACCTTCTGTGTCCATACACACCAATGACCCAACAGACCGCCCATAAAACGCTTGGTTACAGTTTTGCCATTTTTGGTAAATGTGTAATCAGTCAAAAGGTCAACCACAATGTTGTCATCGTTACCGGTATATAACGTAATTTCATCGCAACGGGAAGAAAGTGCACAAGCACGAACCACATCGTTGGTTAAATAACGGTTGAAGGGTGCACACTTAATCGCCACCACATTGGGGATTTCACAAAGCTGTTCCCAATAAGAATAGGAGAACAAACGGCCACCAACAGAAGGCTGCAGATAGAAACCGATAACGGGCATTTCTGCGGCAACCTTACGGGTACGCTCAATCATTTCATCTTCGGTTAAATCCTTTAAGCCGCCGGGGGATAAGAGCACAGCATCGTAACCGTATTTTTTAGCAACAGCCACTTCTGAAAGAGCCTGCTCTACCTTGCCACAAACACCGCAGATTTTAACAATGGTCTTGCCGGTTTCTGCTTCATAACGGTCAATTTCATCGGAAACAGTTGCAATAACTGTTTCAAACAGATTAACCTCAGGGTCACGGATTTCAAACTGAGTGCTGTGTACAGCTGTTGCAATACCACCGGAACCTGCTTCTAAATAATAACGGGTTAAAAACCGCTGCTGTTTTTCATCAAATTGTCTGTTTTCTGTGAGTGCCAAAGGGGTTGCCGGAATAACGGTACCGGCTTTTAATATAGCTAAAGCTTTTTCATGTCTGTCCATGGTAAATTCTCCTTTATAATATGAATTAATAACTGCCTTTTCTTTCTTCAAAATGGGTGGGTTTGCCTAAAGCACGACCACCAGCCAGCACCCATTCTGCCTGCCAACGGATTAAGGTTCTTACGGGCACAGCAGGATAACCGAAAACTTCCATAGCTTCAGATGCATCACTTAAGTAAGCATCATTGCTGGGTTCACCTTCAAAAATAGGTTCTTTGCCTAAGAATTCGCCCAAAAGTGTAGCCGCCTTTTTAATGGAAACAGTTTCAGGACCGGTTACATTCATAATCTTAGCCGGTGCAGAAGCATGGAGCAAACCGCGGATAGCCATTTCGTTGGCACTACCCTGCCAGATGCAGTTTAAACAAGGGGTGGTCAGGCTGATGGGTTCGCCCTTCATAATTCTGTCTGCCATATCATATAGCACACCGTAACGCAGGTCAACAGCATAGTTCAAACGGTACATAAAGATTTTGGTGCCATAGTGATTTGCCGCATATTCAAAGGCACGTTCACGAGCCAGGCAGCTCATGGTATATTCACCAACGGGGCCCGTCTTGTCACTTTCTAAGCATCCTGCTGTATGAATAGGTACAATAGGATAAATGTTACCGGAAGAGAACACAACAATGTTCGACTTCTGGAACTTTTCTGCCACAAATGCAGGCAGGGTGGCATTCATTGCCCAGGTCTGCCATTCAGAACCGTCAGTTCCGAATTTACGGCCGGCCATATAAATAACATTTTCCACTTCCGGCAGCTGACGCAGTTTCTCGGTATCCAACAGGTCGCAGCTGATGGTTTCTACATTATTTTTATGAAGCAGTTCTGTTGCAATGGGGTCGCTGAAGCGGGATACTGCAATCACACGCTTTTCAATGCCGGCCTTTTCGATAGCATTTTTGGCTAACAAACACAGGGTGGGACCCATTTTGCCGCCGGCACCCAGTACCATAATATCGCCTTTAATTTTTTTCATGTCCTCAACCAAAGCATCAGACGGGGTTGTTAACAGTTGATCCAGTTTTTCCTCAGTCCACATTCAAATTCCCTCCATAAATTAATTTTTTTACAGTGTATTTGCGATACAAAATCCAAGTAAGTAACTATATAGTTATCTTATCATCCCTTATTCATTCTGTCAACATATTTTTTAAGATTTTTTCTATTTTATTTTTCAGATAACACTTGACAAATGACCTGTCGTTGTGTATAATATTTTATTGTGAAAAAGCAAGCACATATCATAGGGGTATGATGTAATGGTAACATGCCGGTCTCCAAAGCCGTGTCCCTATGTTGCAAATACTGCATAATAAAACTTAATATGGCGCTCTTTAGGGGTATGATGTAATGGTAACATGCCGGTCTCCAAAACCGTTCTTGAGGGTTCGAGTCCTTCTACCCCTGCCAATATATTTGGCTCAAACACTGGGTTTGAGCCATTTTTTATTGTCAAAATTCGAGAGCGGCAATCTTCACTTTTTTGAGCATCAATAGCAAATTTTAGTAATTTTAGATTATATTTCTAATGACGGCGCATGGTCTTGTGTTTCAAATAATTATGCCTGAAATGAGCATCAATTTCGCGTACGGTTGTATCCGTTTCTAACGATTCCGTCTGCTACATCATCATTTTAGCATCACTTGATTTCGTCAATTCTATCAATTTCGCCTGTAGAGAACAATTCTGCAAGAATATTTTTTAATTCTCGCAGATATTTTTTGTCCAAATACAATTCTGCTTTTCTTTGGTTACTGTATATTAAAATTTGACACATTTAAAAGTTACGGCACGGAGAAAATCCGTGCCTTTTTATCCATATAGAATATAATGCTTTTTAAAAATTTATTTTTTATTTTTGTATATCAGAAACGAATACACAGTCGGAAT
>JAFQAZ010000029.1 GCA_017416855.1 Clostridia bacterium | reverse complement strand
CTTCAGGGAGACTATCACGATGTCCTTTTGAAATACTATCCGTAGTCTTTTCGGCAGACTGTTTTTCATCTTCATAGTATTCCTGACATACTGTGTAGAGATTAGAGCCTTTTCCGCCGCTACCTCTTGTTCGGTTTTCTTTTTCAATGTAACCTAAATTGATGAGGCGGTTGATTATATTTGCTGTTTTGGAACGGCTGATATTCATATTGGCGGCAATGGTGGAGTAGGAAGGAAAACAAATATTTTCCTCGTTTGATAATTTGCATAAATAGCACAGCACTCTGAACTCGTATGTGTCGAGTCTTTTGTCCAGAATTGCTTCGTTAGGTATTGTTGTAAAGTTGACTTTTAGTTTTTTCATATTGGTCCTCCTTAATTCCAAAACAAAAAGCACAGAGCATTTTTAACTCTGTGCTTTGGAACTGATTTTGAATTAAGGGCTGGGGTTCAACTCCTTACGAAAAATCTTCGACAGTAACGAAAATAGTGTTTTAGAGGAACACCACTTGAACTCTGAAAAACCGCATGAAAAAGCGTGATGACACTACTGACAGTAATATCATCACGCTACTATGGTGGAGACGAGGAGAATCGAACTCCTGTCCGAAAACACCGCCAATCCAGGCTCTCCGAGTGCAGCTTGTGATCAGGATTCCCCCGGCGGCAAGCTCACAAGCAAGCTGACCGCTTCGGTAGCTTCATTATACCTGGCCGGCTCAAAGCTTTACCGGCTCATGTTCACTGCAAAATGATGCCCTATCCCCGACCGCAGTCCTTCAGGGTAGGACAGCTGCCATTAATTAGGCAGCAGCTAATTCAGTGTTAGCGTTTAAATTTAAGTTTTGCGGCTTTTATAGCGGCACCGCACCGCTACTCGCTCCCGGATCTTTAGTATCCCCGTCGAAACCGTTGCGTCCCCATGTACTATTTATTATACCTGCGATGCTCCACGTTGTCAAGCAGAAAGATTTGGCAAGTTTCATCTTATTATGTCTTATTTTCTGCAAGTTATCCGTTTTTTTAAGATTTTTGCAGTTTGGGATTGCATTTGACACGAAAATGCACTATAATGTAGCTGGAAGAATATATGTATAAGGAAGATGATGTATGGGATATATAACAAAAGCAATTGATGCAGACGGTTTTGTTCGCATCAGTTTTATCAATAGTCGGGATATTGTGAATACGGCGCAAAAAATTCACAACACCTCGCCGGTTGCAACGGCGGCTTTAGGCCGTACCTTAACCATCACTGCGTTGATGGGTGCTCTTTTAAAGGAACCCACTGATAATATGACGGTGTATATTAAAGGTGACGGTCCGTTGGGTGGCATGGTCACAGCAGCAGACGGTGCTGGTATGGTGAAAGGCTATGTGTATGAGCCACTCGTGGACTTGCCCCTGAAAAGAGGCAAGTTGGATGTGGGTGGTGCCATTGGTAAAGGTTCATTGGCCATTTCCCGCGATTTGGGTATGAAAGAGCCTTATGTGGGTAAGGTGCCTCTGGTAACCGGAGAAATCGGCGAAGATTTTACCTATTACTTTGCTATGTCTGAACAAACACCAACGGCGATTGCATTGGGTGTTTTGGTGGATACGGATTTAACAGCTAAGCAGGCCGGCGGTTTTATTGTGCAGTTAATGCCCGGTGCCGGTGATGATGTGGCTGTGAAGATTGAAGAAAACCTGCGGGAACTGCCACCGGTGACGACTCTTTTAGAAGAAGGTAAAACACCGGAAGAGATTATTGAAGCCATTGCTAAAGGCTTTGCAATTAAATATTTAGACGGTGCCACCTATGAATATCGTTGCGATTGCAGTTATGAAAAGATTTCCCGTGCATTGATCAGCCTGGGAAAAGAAGATCTTATGGATATGATTGAAAAGGATGGCGGCGCAGAGATTACCTGCCAGTTCTGTCCTAAAGTATACAGATTGGATAAAGAAGAATTGACAGCTCTTTACGAGTCTGCCAAGAAATAATGTACACCAATTGCAGGAGGCAATAAGCAGATGAAGATTATCATTGTCGGTGACGGTAAAGTCGGAACGACATTAACAGAATATCTGGCACAGGAAGGCTATGATGTGACGGTCATAGACAACGATCCGAAGGTTGTTGAAAATGTGACCAACCTTTATGATGTTATGGCCATCAGCGGTAACGGTGCCAACTATAATATATTAGTGGAGGCCGGTGCTGAAAAGGCAGATTTATTGATTGCAGCTACCAGTTCAGATGAAGTGAATATTCTGAGCTGTTTAATGGCAAAAAAAATTGGCACAAAGCACACCATTGCCCGTGTTCGTAATCCGGAATATGCTCAGCAGCTGGTGTTTATCCGTGAAGAACTGGGCCTTAGTATGGTGGTTAATCCGGAATTGGAGGCAGCCCGGGAAATTTCCCGTGTTTTGCGTTTTCCGGCGGCTATTAAGCTGGATTGCTTTTCGAAAGGCCGTGTGGAGCTGGCAGAAATAAGGCTACCTGAAAACGGTCAGCTGGCCGGCTACAGATTGTCTGAGCTTTATAAGGTTTGTAAAGAAAAAATTCTGATTTGCGCAGTACAGCGCGACGATCGGGTTATTATTCCTGACGGTAATTTTGTGCTGGCTGCTGGCGACAGAATCCATATTACCGGTTCCCACGCGGCGCTGGCTTCGTTCTTTAAAGCAATTAAAATGTTTAAGGAAAAGTCTAAGCACGTGCTGATTATTGGCGGTGGTAAAATCGCTTTTTATCTGGGTCGTCATATGGCGGATGCCGGAATTGACATTAAAATTATTGAACAGAAAGAAAGTCGTTGTTTAGAGCTTTCTGAGGTGTTACCCCGTGCAACAGTTATCTGTGGTGATGGTACGGACAGAGATACCTTGTTGGAAGAAGGTCTGCAGTCCTCTGATGCCTGTGTGGTGCTGACGGGGATTGATGAAGAAAACATTATTGTTTCTTTATATGCACAATCACAGGGTGTGGATAAAGTTATTACAAAAATTGACCGTATTACCTTTTTGGATATGGTGGAAAGTGTTGGTATTGACAGTTTTATTTCTCCTAAAGAGATTACAGCCAACCGGATTGTCCGTTATGTCCGTTCTATGCAGGTTTCGGAAGAATCCAGCATGAAAACGTTGTATAAAATCGTCAATAATCAGGCAGAGGCCATTGAATTTTCCATTTCCGGTGATGCCTCTTATACCAATATACCCATTAAGGATTTAAAAACCAAAAAGGGAATATTGTTTGCCAGCATTATCCGTCATGGTCGCGTGATTATTCCCGGTGGTGATGATCACTTAGAAGCCGGAGACAGCGTGATTATTGTAACAAACAGCGGTGTGATCAGAAATTTAGAGGATGTGTTTATTTAATATCAGGATTGAAGCGTTCGGAGGCTTGGAAACAGAATGAATTATAAAATGGTCGCCTATTTACTTGGCCGTATTTTAATTATTATGGGGTGCTTGATGTGCCTGCCAACGGTCATTGCTTTGGTACTCCACGAAAACACTAGTTTTGGCTTTGTGTTGTCTGTTGTTCTGCAACTTTTGCTGGGCGGCATTTGCACAATGAAAAAACCGGAACACAGAGAAATTTATGCAAAAGAAGGGTTTGTGATTGTGGCCGGTGTGTGGATGCTGACCTCATTATTCGGCGCAATCCCGTTTTATGCAAGCAGGGAGATTCCGTCGTTTGTGGATGCGTTTTTTGAAATGGTTTCCGGTTTTACAACCACCGGTGCCTCGATTTTAAACGATATAGAGTCGTTGTCATACAGCACATTGTTCTGGCGGAGTTTTTCCCATTGGATTGGCGGTATGGGTGTGTTGGTTTTTGTTATGGCTGTGTTACCGAAAGAGCATGTCAGCCAATCCATACATATTATGCGGGCCGAAGTGCCCGGACCACAGGCCGGTAAGCTGGTGGCACGTATGCGCGGAACGGCCCGGATTCTGTATGGGATTTATATTGCAGTAACGCTGGTTGAAGTGGGCTGTTTAATGCTGGCCGGCCTGCCGTTTTTTGACAGCTTGTTAAATTCCTTTTCAACAGCAGGAACCGGGGGTTTTGCTATTAAAAATGCCAGCATAGCGGCTTATGACAGCGTGGCTGTGGATGTTATTATCACCGTGTTTATGGCACTTTTTGGCATCAACTTTTCGCTGTTTTATTTGCTCTTGACAAAAAACTTTGTACAGGTCTTTAAGGATGAGGAGCTTCGTTGGTATATAGGTATTGTTTTGGTTTCTATGCTGGTTGTTGGTATTAATATTATGCCACAGTATCAAAACTTTTTTGAAGCTTTGCGCTATTCAGCTTTTCAGGTGGTTTCTATTGTAACGACCACCGGCTTCATCACGGCAGATTACACAAAATGGCCAATGCTTTCTCAAACCATTCTGATGCTGCTCTTATTCATGGGCGCTTGCGCCGGTTCTACCGGCGGTGGCTTTAAGGTGTCCCGTTTAATTATTCTATGTAAGTCATCCGTCAGCGAGGTTCGCCGTCAGTTGCGTCCCCGTACCGTTGCTCCGGTTCGTTTGGGTGGAAAAATCCTGGATGAAAAGGTGGTAGGTAGCGTTTTGGCTTACTTGTGTATTTATATAGTGGTGTTTATTATTTCACACCTGTTATTAAGTTTGGATACTTTTTCTTATGCCACGAATTTTGCGGCTGTAGCTACCTGCATCAATAATGTAGGTCCCGGTCTGGAGGCAGTAGGGCCGGTGAATAATTTCTCAGGATTTTCCGCCTTTTCCAAATTGGTACTGTCCTTTGATATGCTGGCCGGTCGTTTGGAACTGGTGCCAATGGTTGTGTTATTTGCGCCGTCCACCTGGAAACGGCGATAAGCTATATAGAAAGGAATAAGGATTATGCCACATATTACTTTAAAAATGTATCAGGGAAGAACAGAAGAACAGAAACAAGCCGTAACCAAGGCGTTAAGTGAAGCACTAAAAGGCGTGCTGGGTTGCAGTGATGAACATGTGAGTGTTTCTATTTATGATTATGACCCTAAAGAATGGGGCGAAAAGGTGTTTTATCCCGAAATTATGGGAAACGAAAAAAATCTTTATAAGAGACCGGAATACAAGCCGGAATGAGTTAAAAGGCGATGTAAAAAAATTTTTTACATCGCCTTTTGTATTTTGAGGGGCTGGGAAAAAACGTTCCAGAATGGACAAACTGAGTCTTGAAGCTGTACGATGGTACTGCGAGCGGCGAAGTTTATTCAAAACACAAAGCATTTTATATTAGAAATTCGCAATTGCATGAATTTCCACCATAGCTTTTTGTTCTTTTATTTATAATGATTAAGAAGAATTACTGATTTTATCGTCTTTCTACGCTTTGTGTGATCTGTGCATTTTTCTACAGCCCTTTTTTGTATTCGCTGGGCGTGATACCACAATGCTGACGGAATACTTTAGAGAAGTGATAAATATCACAATATCCCAATTTTTCCGCAATTTCTGTTATGGAGAACAGGTTGGTGGCAAGATATTGCTTGGCCCAGCTAATCCGCACGCTTTCTCTGTATTTTAATGGAGAGACACCCATATGCTTGCGAAACTGACTGCGAAAGTAGGATTCGCTCATTAAACATAGCTTAGCAAGCACTTTGGGAGTGATTTCGCTGTTATAATATCGGTTGATATATTCAATGGCAGGAGATACCGGAGAAGGCGCAGAAAGGGCCGTTTCGCCGCCGATAGCCTTGCGGATATCCAGAAAGATTTCGTTTATCATCAAACGTGCTTCCAGCTTGGAATAGACAGAATTCTTCTCCCAGGCCCGGAGAAGAGAAAGAACCTTTAAACGAAAACGGTCATCATCTTTGGCGCTGAAAAAAGTGGGCAGACCGAATTTTTCGTAGCTGCTGCTTTTATCCAGAGAAAAGGCGGTGGTAATATATTCGCTTTCGCAATCATCTGTTTCAATGGTGTAGGGTGCGCCGTGCTCCACCAGCAGAAAATCGTCTTTGCCGAAGGGAATGATGCGGCCGTTTTTGTCGGTGTAGGTGCCGTAACCGCTTAAAAAATACACAAAACCGTTACCTGAAAGTCGTTCTGTAAAAACTCTTTTGAAAAAAGGCTTTTCCTTTTTGCGGACGATAATCGAGACGGAATCAATTAAGAATTCTTTGTAAAAGTCCATAGAATATCAACTCCCGAAGCTATAAGCTGACTTTATTATACCGCATTTTTTTGATAAAGGCAAGAAAAATGAAAAAGTCATTTTATACAAATTTAAAGCGGAATATATATTGAAAGCTATGATTTTGTATTATATGATGTAAAAAATAATAAAAATAAGGAGCGATTTTACATGGATATTAAAGAATTTTATGTACAAGACAGACTGGCAATTGCCATCACCTCTATGGCGGCCATTGGCGATAACATTTATTTAGGCTTAACCGGCGGTACACATGCGTTAGCTAAGTTTAACATGAAAACAGAAAAAATGGAGCTTTGTACTGAAGTGTTCCCCTGGCTTCGTGAAAAGAGCTATTGCACAAAAATTCATAACTCTATGGGCGTTTTGAGTGAGAACGAAGTGCTGTTTGGTGAAGGTAATCACTTCACCTGGGATGGTCTGCCGGTTTACAGCCAGTATTTAAAGAGCGAATTGCCGGAAATTATGTTAAAGCGTAAACGGGAACAGGGCTATGCTGATATTACTTATAGTGACTTCTGCTTAGACAGTCTTTCTGAGTGGGATAGAGAACGGGATGATAACGGTGGTAAAATCGTAAAATATAACGTGGAAACCGACACCATTGAAGTCATTGCCGATATGCCGAAATACTGCTATTCTCAGGCGATGGTGGTTGACCCTGTGAATAAAATGGCTTATGGCAACACCATTCCCGATAACCATTTCTTCGTGGTGGATGCTGAAAAGAAAACCTTGAAAGATTACGGCAGAATTTCTGAATACGGTCACCACAACCTGGTGGTATCTCCCAAGGGCATTTGCTATGGTGGTTGGATGGATTACTATAACCACACCTTAAAGCTGTTGAAGTTTGATCCCAAGGTGGGTAAGTTGGAATATCGCGACACCGTGATTCTTCGTGATGTTGGCACCAAAATTGCCGGCAACCAGGGTATTGACCAGTGGCTTGTGACCCGCGACGGCGAGATTTATGTGGGAATGGTAGCAAACTCCCTTCTGTTCCGTTTCCATGAAGATACTGAGGAATTTGAACTGGTTGGTCAGGCGGCAAAAGGCGGCCGCATGGCAACGATGAACGAAGATGAAAACGGCATTATCTGGCTTGGGGCAGGCTACCCCAATATGCACCTGGTTCGTTTTGATAAAAAAGCAACCGGCAAAGACCGGTTCTATGATTGCGGCGTGGTTGGTAAGTCTGAATACAGATGCTATTTCCACGCTTCCCACTATCAGGACGGCAAGCTCTATTTGGGCGAAACCGACGGTTTTACCCCCTCTCTCCACGTGGTTGATTTGAAAACTGTTTAAGCAAGGAGTGCTTATCGTGAAAAAACGTTTGACGGATTTACTGATGGATTTAAAAAACCTGCCCTTTGAAGAGGAAGAGGCACGTCTGGCTGTGCAAAAAGCCACCGAACAGGTGCTTTCTGACGAGGCGTTACTCAGTGCGGCGCAAAAGCATTATGATGCTTTGTTCGGCGGTGAGATGTTGGGCAGGGAAATCATTTTATGGGAAGACAAAGAAGCCGATGCGAAACTGGGAGACAGTATGATTTTTACGGTGGTGCTGTTTGCCCGTGCCTGTGCTTTGGAAAAAGAAAAAGCCTATCTTTATGATGGAAAAACCGTTGGTTTTTACAAAGCACTTATGCGGCATTTCGGCGTAAACATCTGCCGGAACAAAAGTTACGGAATGCAGGAGGCACAGCGGTTTTGGGCCTATTGCTATGTGAAGCCGATTTCCTTTGAACTGGGTCGACTGGCTTTTGAAATTTTAGATTATCATTACGATTATACGGTGTTTAAAAATCCTTTAACAAAGGAACATTTTCCATTTGCTAACGGAGGACAGACCTTTGACAAAGCCGGTCTCCCTGATAGTGAGGGTAGCTTTACAACCACTTTGGAGGTGGCTGGTGACACCGTTTGTGGCTATACCTATACAGATTTAGGTCATTTGGATTTTGAAAAGAAAACAGTAGCAGGCGTCCTTCCGGTGTTATCTGCCGGAGATAAGGCCATTGCCGTGCATATGCCCGGCAATGCCAAACTGGATGCAGAGTCCATTTCTGCATCCATAGAAAGTGCGAAGGTCTTTTTCAGCAATTATTTCCCCCAATTAGATTATAAGGCCTTTGTATCCAGCAGTTGGTTGTTAGATACAGGCCTCCGTCAGTTTTTAAAAGAAGATTCCAACATTGTGAAACTGCAAAAGCGGTTTCGCATTGCCTTGGCTTTTAAAAATGATTTCTCATTGTATGATAATATTTTTAACGTGCCCAAATGCCCCATAGAAGAATTGGTGCCACAAAATCGTTTTCAGCAGAATGTTTTGGATATGCTGAAGGTCGGCGGCAGTCTCTATTCCGGCAGAGGATATATTCTGAAAGAAGAATTGTAAGTTTGGGGAGTTTTTTATGGAACCTGTATATTTTGGTGACAGATTAGCAACTTTTTATGATGTGAGCACCCAGGAGAAGGATTATATCCGCTCTTTGGCTGATGAATATTTTAAAAAAGAGGCAAAAGAAAAAGCCAATCTAAAAACAAAAGAAGATGTGATAAACCGACGAAAAAAAGTGCAGGCCGCCTTTAAAAAAGCAGTGGGTATTCTGCCGGACAGACACGCCCCTTTACATATTGCATATTGCAATGAACACCTTTTGGAAGAGGGCATTACCTTACAAAATTTAACCTTTGATTCCCTTCCGGGGTTAAAGGTAACGGCCAGCTTATGGCTGCCCAAAGGCTATGCCGACGGCAAAAAGCATCCAGCGGTTATGGTGGCGGTGGGACATTCTCCCATGGGTCGTGCTCACGATACTTATGTGATGCTTTGCCGTATGTTGGCACGAAATGGTATGGTGGTTCTCTCTTGCGACCCACCGGGACAGTATGAACGGGTGCAATACCCTGATGAAAATGGCAAATCACGCATAGGTGGTGCGGTGGCGGAGCATTTTCAAATCGGCTTTCCCTGCCATTTGACGGGACTTACCTTGGCTGCATTCTTTGTGCGTGATTTAGAACGGGGACTGGATGTTTTAGAAACGCTTCCTTATGTGGATAAACATCGCATAGCCATTGCCGGTAACTCCGGTGGCGGTATGATGTCGGCCTTGATGGCGTTGTGGGATGACCGTTTGGCAGCAGTGGCACCTGCTTGCTTTATTACCAGCCGGCAGGCAGCTCTTTTGGGTGGACGGCCTCAGGACCCCGAGCAGATAGTGCCCCGGGTGATTGAAGAGGGGATTAACCATGATGATTTTGTATCTCTTTTTGCACCCAAACCCCATTTGATTTGTGCGGCGGACTATGACGGCATAGATATTTATGGTGCAGTGTTCACCCATGAACGGGCAAAAAACGTATATCGGTTATTTGATGCAGAGGAAAATGCCCGGTTTTACTCGGCACCCACCGGTCATGGCTTGTTTGAGGGGCAAAGAAAAGCAATAACTGAATTTTTGTCGGAGGTGCTTTCTGCACCCGTTAAAACGGTAGGAGATGTGGATCCTCCTTTGCCGCCATTAGAATGGATGATGGCAACAAAAACCGGTTGTTTATTAACGGATGATTCAAAAGCAAAAACAATTTATGATTGCTATAACGATTATTATAACGAAAAAGGTTATACAGATTGTGACAGACAGGAACTTAAAAAACGTGTTTTAGAGTTTTTACGCCTGCCGGTTGATATGGAAAATCGGCCGGAACTTAAGCACCCGCGTTATATTTCAAATGATGTGAAAGAGGGCATTCGAAACCGAAAGATCTGGTTTTTCTCTGAAGGAGAAACCGACTTTACTGCTCGTCGTATTGCTGTGTGCGGTGTGCTGTATGAACCAGAAAATGGTGCGAAGAATTGTGTGGTGTTGGTGCCGGAGGATGAAGACGGTGAGCAATATCAAGAACGGTTTTTAAAAGAGGGTAAAGCCGTATTTCGTTTTTATCCCCGTGGGATTGGGGCACTAAAATCCCTTGATGCACCGGGTATTACCATGATACGTTCTGCCATCGGCAAAATTTTAAGTCCCGAATATCGACGGAATTGTGATTTAATTATGTGCGGTACCAGCACGGCAGCTCTTAGAACCTATGATGTGGTGCGTGCAGTGGATTTTATGAGAAAAAGCTATGACAATGTAACCATTTGTGGTATGGGGACAAGTAGTTTATATGCTTTGCTTGCAGCGTCGGTAACGGACGTAACAGCTCAAGTGTTTGAGGTGCCTGTTCCCTATGCTGAATATGTGCAAAATAAAGAGTATGACCGCAACGAACGGGAAGAAGTTTTCGGCATATTAGAATATTTTGATATACCCCTTTTGATTGACAAACTGGCTGAACAGTAATATAATAGGAAAGAGGCAGAGAGAATGAATAAAAATCCGGTGGTTTGGTCCTTTTGGGGACACGAGCCGTTGCGACATTTGCGCCGTATGGGTAACGATGGGGACTCTATTTTCACCTTAGGGGATTGGGCAGAGGATTGGTATAACCGTATCCACGAAGAAGAAGTTCTGGAAAAAGCGGCAAAAGCCGGCATTAATGTGATTTATACCCACTTTTTCAAGGGTTTTGGCTTAGAAACAGAATATGAGGAGATGGAAAACACCCGTCTTTTGTGTGAAAGAGCGAAAAAATATGGCATTAAGGTGCTGGGCTACTGTCAGCTAGGCTCTTTATACAATGAAACCATTACGGATGAAATCCCTGATTTGGAGGATGTGGCTATTCGTGATGCTTCCGGCAATATTGTCACCTGGTTGGGGCAGTATTACCGTTATAGTCCTTGCTTTAACAGCCGGACATTTATTGATTACATAAAAAAAGTCATTCGCTATGGTCTGGAGCATGTGGGACTTTCTGGCTTTCACTTTGATAACTCCTATAATGTGGCCTGCCATTGCGAAAAATGTACCAAAGCCTTTCAGGACTACTTAACAGAGAATGTGAAAGACCCGGATAAGGAAATGGGTCTCCGTCATTTTAACCATGTGCGGATTCCCAGAGAAGATCCGGCACCGGAAACTCACGATGTTTTATACATCTGGTGGCTTCGTTATAAGGCAGATTTGGTGGCAAAAGTGCACCACGAGCTGTTTTCTTATGTGAAAGAGGCGAGTGAGGGTAAGGCTATTGTGCTTCATAATCCCTGCTTCCCCCGTCCGGGCAAAACCTTTGCCCGTCGTGGGTTTGAGCCTTCTCGCATGACCAAAGACTGCGACTATGTGTTTGCAGAAAACAGCGTGAGCTATGTTCGTTTTGAAAATGACCGCATTAAAAGTATGGTAGATGCCTTTAAGTTTGGGCAATGTTTTGGTTATCAGGTGTTTGACACCTGCTGGACTCACGATGAAGAAGGCAGAACGCGTTTGCCCAGAACCCGTGCTGAGGTGGTGCGGTTTGTGGCACAGTCTATGATTTTCACCGGCCTTTGTGGCTCACCCTGGACGGTGCGGAGCTTAAAGGACGGCCATAAAAATCTGCTGGAGGACTCACCTTTGGCAGAATCCTTATCAGAAATTTTCCATTATTATCATAACCATAAAGAACTGTTTGGTCTGCCGGTACATAACCACGTGAAGCTGTTATATGTGCCTGATAACGCTATGTGCATGCTAGACAGGGGCATTGACAACATTCGCGAAACCGTTGAAGAGCTGGTAACGGCGGCTGTGCCCTTTTCCATCATCACAGAAAAGGAAATTGACAGTTTAGATAAAGGGCAGACAATTATTCTGCCTCAGCTTTTATATGTGGAGGAATCTCTTTTAGATGCTCTGCACCGTGCCTCGGCCAAAGGTGTTAACATGCTGATTATCGGCAAGGTTGGCCGGTATTACGGGGATGGCAAGGAACGCCGTCACAGCCATTGGATTTTTGAAATGACTGAAAAAGACGGATTTTACTATGCCGATAGCAATTTTATAGCTGTGCTTCGCAAGCTCAATGCCGATTATGACATTACGGTGGATGCTTCCGGCATATTACTGGAAACTGTGAGGGATGCCAAGAGGAATTTGGTGATACATATTTTAAATGGTGACAATGAAAAGACTATAGAGCAATTGACGATTGCCCTGAATGGCTATCAGGTGGCATCGGCAAGTTGCGTATCCTTAGAAAATACTGAGGTTGTGAAGGCAGCGGGCAATGAGATTGTTCTGAAGAATTTGCAGACAACGGCAACCTTGACTATAAAAGGAGAAGAAAAATGAAAAAAGTTTTATTGATTGGCGACAGCATCAGTTTATACTATGCACCTTTTTTATCCAGTTATTTAGATGGTGTGGCCGAACTTCACACCAAAGAAGGTAGAAGGCAAGCCTTTACTGACTTAGATCGTCCCACCGGCGGCAATGGCGGGGACAGCAGCATGGTGCTTGCTTATCTGCAGGAACGGGATGCGGCAGATAATCTCGATGTAGATTTATTCGTATTTAACTGCGGTCTGCATGATATCAAGCGCGATTTTGCAACCGGAAGCTGTCAGATTGATTCAGGAGCTTACCGCGAGAATGTTGAAAACATTGTGAAACTGATGAAAAAGCGTAATATCCCCACGGTCTTTATTACCTCAACGCCGGTGGAGGATGCCCGCCACAATGCAGTAGAACGGTTGGGATTTAAACGGTTTGATGCCGATATGGAGCAGTATAACCGTCTGGCGCTTTCAGTGATGGAAAACCATCAGATTCCTGTTATTGATTTGGGTGGCTTTACTGCGAAGCTTTCCGGTGAAATTTATATTGATCATGTGCATTTTTCCGAAGAAGTACGCAAACTGCATGCCGCATTTATTGCCGGCAGATTGGCTGAATGGCTGTAATCAGATACATAAAAAGGTCGCTAAAGAGCACTGCTCTTTGGCGACCTTTTTACTTTTAATCATTTTCCTCAGCCTTACCGTGGAGGGACAACATAAACTCATAATATTGAATTAAACTGATTTTGTGCTCTAAGGGAAATTGGGAAATATCCAGCCCGGCATCACAGTGTTGCAAGAGATGCTTTAGTTGCTTGGTGTCTTCTGAAAATCCTTCCTGCAGAAGGGCGGGTTGCTTTTTGCTGGGTTGAAAAAAGTGCGGATCTACCCGGTAGGACTTGGCAATTTTGCTAAGAAGAGCGTCATCCGGCTGGCGTTTGCCTGTTTCGTAATTGGCAAGCGCACTTCTGGAGATGCCTAATTCGTTGGCAAACTCCTCCTGAGATTTGCCCGCCTCCAAACGGAGCATCTTCAGTTTAAACTGTAAAGAATCAGTATGGTGTTTTTGCATAATCATCACCTGGTATTAAGTATTTTGGTTTTGTTTATATGATACAATATAATTGAATATTTGTCAAGAGAAAAAACGAAAAAATACAAGATTATTGGATTTTTATTTGGGTAGGGGCAGGAAAAATTAAGGAGACTATTGAATTTTATGGCGCTTTGTGATATAGTTATATTTGGAGAATTTTGTGCAGTGAGGAGGAAAAATGTTGAATACAATAGATATTTTGGGTGTTTTGGTTGATGTGGTTACAATGGACGAGGCGGTCAGTCGTGCTAAGTCATATATTGCCGAAGAAAAAGCCCACACGGTGTTTACTCCCAACTCAGAGATTATTTACGCGGCCTATAAGGATGCCGGATTTTGCAAAACGTTAAATGAAGCCGATATGATTATTGCCGATGGCATTGGTGTTGTGTATGCTTCTAAAATTTTGAAGGCACCATTGCCGGAACGAGTGCCCGGGTTTGATTTATCCTGCCGTTTGCTTGAAGAAGCAAACAAAGATGGTTATTCGGTGTACTTTTTTGGTGGTAAGCCCGGTGTGGCAGAAATGGCTATTGAAAACCTGAAAAGGGATTATCCTGATTTAAAGGTAGCCGGCTTTGCAGACGGATATTTTGATGCAGAAAAGGAAAAAACAATTATTGCAGATATTAAAGACAAACAGCCGGATATTTTGTTTGTCTGTTTAGGTGCTCCCAAGCAGGAAAAATGGATTGCAGAGCACAAGGATGAAACCGGTGCAAAACTACTGTTAGGTGTTGGCGGCAGCTTGGATGTGTGGGCAGGGACAGTGGAGCGTGCACCGGAGAAATATCAGAAGGCAGGTCTTGAATGGTTTTACCGTTTAAAGAAACAACCCTCCAGATTCTTCAGAATGTTGGCGCTGCCTAAATTTGGCTTAACCGTTTTGTTTAAAGGCAAACGTGTGAAGAAAGGAAAAAACAATGAGTGAATTTAAATCGGGCTTTGTTAGTATTGTGGGTCGCCCCAATGTGGGAAAATCCACTTTGTTGAATCAGATTATAGGGCAAAAGATTGCCATTATCTCCAGCAAACCGCAAACCACCCGTAATAACATTTTAGGAGTGTGGAACCGGGACAATATGCAGATTGTGTTTGTGGATACCCCCGGCATTCACAAACCTTTTACTAAGTTGGGCGAAACCATGATGAAATCGGCAGATAATGCTATGCGAGATGCTGATGTGGTGCTTTTTTTGGTAGAACCCGATATGACGCCGGGCAAAACCGAAGAAAAGATTATGGAGGATTTAAAGCAAACAGGCCTCCCTGTTATTTTAGTCATCAATAAAATTGACTGTGTGAAAAAAGAAACGCTGCTCCCTGTCATTGCGGCCTACCAGCAGGCTTATGAATTTGCGGCTGTGCATATGATTTCGGCCCGTCGGAATGATGGGGTGGATATGCTTTTAAAAGAAATTGAAGGTTATATGCAGGAAGGCCCTATGTATTTTCCGGAGGATGCCGTAACTGACCAGCCAGAGCGACAGGTGGTAGCAGAGCTTGTTCGCGAAAAACTGTTGCATCTTTTGGATAAAGAGGTGCCTCACGGTATTGCAATTGAAGTGTTTTCTATGAAAGAAAAAGAAACCCTTTGTGATATTGAAGTGAACATTTACTGTGAAAGGCAAAGTCACAAAGGCATTGTTATAGGCAAGGGCGGTTCCGTGCTGAAAGAAGCAGGCACAATGGCGCGAGCCGACATAGAGAAAATGCTGGATAAAAAGGTGCTTTTAAAGCTATGGGTTAAAGTGAAAGATGATTGGCGGAATAAAGAAGGAATGTTGCGGAACTTCGGTTATACCGGCGAGTAAAAAAATATTCATTTTTTGCATTTTTTTCAAGGTATATTCCCCTTCTTCTCAGTTAAAATAGTAGTAAACGGAGGAGAAAGGCGGAAGGAAAAAGTGGAGAATTTAGCTTGGAATCTTTTTACAAAAACCGGCAGCATTGACTGCTATTTGTTATATAAACAAAGTATTAACAGCAAGGAAAACAGTGGTGTGTATGGATGTGATCAAGACCAGCGGTGTGGTGATTCGCAGAACCAAGGTTAAAGACAATGACCTGATGTTGACAATTTTCACCAAAGATATGGGTGTGATCCGTGCTTCGGCACGGGGCGCCCGCGGATTTAAAAATAAATTATCGGCCGGTACCGCGTTGTTTGCCTACAGTGAGTTTTTGCTGTATCCCGGCAAAGAGGTTTACAAGGTGAACGGCTGTGAGCTTTTAGAAAGCTTTTACAGTCTCACCAGTAACATTGAGCGGTTGGCCTTTGCTACATATATTGCCGATTTAACGGGTTATGTGATTCAGGAAGAGGCGGAAACAGAACGCCTTCTTTCATTATTTTTAAACACCTTTTATCTTTTTGCTCACTGGGGCGGTGAACTCCGGACGGTTAAGTGTGTTTATGAACTGAAGCTGCTGGAATTTTTAGGGTTTGCCCCATGTGTGACAGAGTGTGTGGCCTGCGGTAATGAAGAAACAGCCTTCTTTTCGCCTGCAGAAGGAGGAACACTGTGCGCCGATTGCCGGCAAGAGCTTTCTTCAGGAAGAGAAATTTCGGAGTCTTGCCTTTCGGCCATGCGCTATGTGCTTTCATCAGAGGACAAAAAGGCGTTTGCCTTCAGGCTGTCTGAGGTGGTTTTGGAAGAAATGGAAAGCTTTGTTTCCGGAATGATTTCCGAATGTATTGACCACGACTTTTATTCTTTGACATATTTGAATACCATTTTAGGAAAATGAGTGAAAACAGCCCAACCGGACTGAAAGGATTGAAACTATGAATCTGGATAAAATTTTAAAAGAAGTACAAAAACCGGCTCGCTATGTGGGCGCGGAGTATAACAGTGTACATAAAGAACTGGCAGAGGTTTATATTCGCTTTGCCTTTTGCTTTCCCGATGTATATGAAATTGGTATGTCCCATTTGGGCATTAAAATTCTCTATCATCTGTTAAACGAGCAAAAGGATATTTATTGTGAACGTGTATTTGCACCCTGGGTGGATATGGAAGAAAAAATGCGGGCAGAGAACATTCCGCTGTTTTCCATTGAAACCAGAACACCTGTGGCAGATTTTGATATTATTGGCTTTACTCTGCAATATGAAATGAGCTACACAAACATTATCAATATGCTGGATTTATCCGGTATTGCCCCCCTGCGGGAAGACCGCACGGAAGATGATCCCTTTGTGTATGCCGGTGGCCCCTGTGCCTATAATCCGGAGCCGCTTGCCGACATTATGGACTTTTTTATGATTGGCGAAAGTGAAGAGCAAATCATTGAGGTAATGGATGCTTACCGAAAATGGAAGCAATCCGGCAGACCCAAACGGGCATTTTTAGAGGATATTGTGTCGATCCGGGGGATTTATGTGCCGGAGTTTTATGATGTTTCTTACAATGAAGACGGAACCATTAAGGAAATGAAACCCAATCACCCCAAAGCACCGGCACGGGTGCAGAAGCAGTATGTACGGGATATGGATGCCGTATATTACCCCGATAACATCATTGTGCCCAATATGGAAATTGTCCACGATCGCATTACCCTGGAACTCTTCCGTGGTTGTATCCGTGGTTGCCGGTTTTGTCAGGCCGGTATGATTTATCGTCCGGTTCGCGAAAAGAGTCCCAAACGCCTGTTAGCGCTGGCCGAAAAGCTCATTGATAATACTGGGTATGAAGAAATTTCCATGTCCAGTTTATCCACCAGTGACTATACAGGACTGGAGGAATTAACAGAAGGGTTACTGGAATTAACTGTTGATAAAAAGATTAACCTGAGTTTGCCGTCGTTGCGCATTGACAGCTTTTCCATGGACTTAATGCAAAAGGTGCAAAAGGTGCGCAAAAGCGGCCTAACCTTTGCGCCGGAGGCAGGTTCTCAGCGTATGCGTGATGTAATCAACAAAGGCGTAACAGAAGAGGATTTAATGCGCTCTGTGTCTTTGGCGTTTGCCGGGGGCTACAGCGGTGTGAAGCTTTACTTTATGATTGGCTTGCCCACAGAAACAAAAGAGGATGTGCAGGCAATTGCTCATCTGGCAGAAAAGGTGGTACGGGCCTATAAGGAAACCCCTAAGCACTTGAGAAATAAGGGCTTGCGGGTGACGGTTTCGGCTTCTTCGTTTGTACCTAAGCCCTTTACCCCTTTCCAGTGGGCGGCTCAGGATGATATTGAAACTCTGCGGGATAAACAGCATTGGATTAAGGATGAAATTCACGATAAGGCCATTGTGTATAACTGGCACGAGGCACAGCTCAGTGTGCTGGAGGGTGTATTTGCCCGTGGCGACCGTCGGCTTGCTAAGGTGTTACTCCGCGCTCAGAAGCTGGGCGTCCGTTTTGATGCCTGGCACGAATGCTTCCAATATGACTTGTGGATGGAGACCTTCCGCTCAGAGGGCATTGACCCTGATTTTTATAACCGTCGCGAGCGGAGCTATGAAGAAATTCTGCCTTGGGAGATTATTGATCCGGGTGTATCAAGAGCATTTTTGGAACGCGAAAATGAAAAGGCAAAGCGCGGTGAGTTGACAACCAATTGCCGCGATAAGTGCAGCGGCTGTGGCGTAAAACAATTCGGAGGAGGTGGCGTTTGTGATTAAGTACAGATTCTGTTATGCAAAATACGGTGAAGCAAAGTATATCTCTCATCTGGATTTAATCCGCATGTTTTCCCGCTCCTTTAAGCGTGCCGGCATTCCGCTGACCTATTCTGAGGGCTTTAATCCCCATCCTAAAATGGCCATTGGTCTGCCACTTTCGGTAGGACTCACCAGTGAATGTGAGTATATGGATGCAGAGGTGGAACGTCCCTTAAAGCGCGAGGATATTGATGAACTGAATAAAAAACTGCCCATTGGCTTAACCATTAACGGAGCAGCAGAGCGGATTCCCGGCATGAAAAAGCTGGCGGATATCCGTTGGGCGGAATATAAGGTTACCCTCGACCAAGAGGTGGCACCGGAGCAAATTGAAGGCTTTATGGCACGAACCGATGTGATTGTGGAAAAGAAGACCAAACGAAAGACGGAGAATACGGATATTCTGCCGGATATTACCTCATTGACCGTAAATGGCGAATGTCTGACAATGGTGCTTTCCGCCGGCCCTTCGGCCAATTTAAAGCCGGAATTGGTGCTTTGTGCTATGGAACAATACATAGACGGTTTCGTGGCAGGGGATTATGAAATTCACCGTTCAAAAATTCTGACGGATAATGGAAAAGCTTTATTGTAACATCAAAAATGACAGTCTTTACAGATTGTCATTTTTTGTGAACATATTTTTGGCGAATTTTGTATTATTTTGTTGAAAAAACAGGTAGGAGATAACAGCATGAGCATATTGAATGCAGAAAATATTACCCATAGCTTTGGGGGAAGGCAGATTTTAGAGGATGCCAGCTTTCGTTTGCTTAAGGGTGAACATATTGGCTTAATTGGCGCCAACGGAGAAGGAAAATCAACTTTTTTAAAGATTATCACCGGCGAGCTGCAGCCTGAAAACGGCACGGTGGAATGGTGCCGCCATGTGACCTACGGTTACCTGGATCAGTATTCCACCTTGGAAAAGGGCAAAACCATTAAGGATGTGCTCAGAGATGCCTTTGCCCACCTTGCAGAGTTGGAAACGGAGATGCTGTGTCTTTATGATAAAATGGCCGAGGCCACCGATGAAGAAGTTGCCGAAATGATGGAAGAAGTGGGGGAAATGCAGGAAATGCTGGATTCCTCCGGCTATTACACCATTGATACAAAAATCTCCGAATATGCCAACGGTTTAGGCTTGGGAGAAATCGGGTTGGATAAGGATGTGACAGAGTTATCCGGCGGCCAGCGTGCCAAGGTGCTTTTGGCCAAGGTGCTTTTAGAGAATCCAATGATTTTAATTTTAGACGAGCCCACTAACTTTTTAGATGAAAATCATATTAACTGGCTGACGCAGTTCTTGCAGAATTATGAGAATGCCTTTGTGCTGGTCTCCCACGATATTCCTTTTTTAACTAATGTTACCAATGTGATTTATCACCTGGAAAATACGGTGCTCACCCGTTATAAAGGCACCTATGAGGACTTTTTGCGGATGCACGACCTGAAGAAACAGCAGGTGGAGCAGGCCTATAAAAAGCAACAGAAAAAAATTGCCGATTTAGAGGATTTTGTGGCAAGAAACAAGGCAAGAGCCGCAACGGCCACTTTGGCACGGTCCAGACAGAAAGAACTGGATAAAATGGAGCGTATTACCCTGGCGCCGGAAAAATTAAAACCGGTCTTTTCTTTTCAGAATGACCGTGCACCGGGCCGTGTGGTGATTTCGGCGAAGAATCTGGTCATTGGATATGATACACCCCTGACTAAAAAAGTCGATATACAGATTGAGCGGAATCAAAAGATTGCCATTAAAGGCGTAAACGGTTTGGGAAAATCAACCCTGCTGAAAACCCTTTTAAAAATCATTCCGCCGGTAGAGGGCGAAATACAGCACGACCAGTTTATCAATGTAGGCTATTTTGAACAGGAAGAAAGTACATCTGATAAAACGGCGCTGCAGGAATTCTGGGATGAATTTCCGGCTCTGACCAATGCAGAGGTGCGGGCAGCTTTGGCTAAATGTGGACTCACCACAGAGCATATTACCACACAGATGCGGGTTTTATCCGGCGGTGAAAATGCGAAAGTCCGTCTGTGCAAAATTATGCAGAAGCCGGCCAATATTTTAGTGTTGGACGAGCCGACAAACCATTTGGATGTTGCCGCTAAAGAGGAACTGGCCAAAGCCATTCGCGAGTTTAAGGGAACAGTGCTTTTAGTGTGCCACGAAAGCGAGTTTTACACGGGCATTGTAGATGAAATATGGGATGTTTCTGATTGGAGTACTAAAATTGTGTAGGGAACAGTATATTTTATAGAGAATCAGGTGATGAATATGAAAACGGTATTTATTGTAAACCCAAAAGCCGGAAAGAAAAGAAACATAGATGATGTTGTTTCGGCTATCCGTCAGGCGGCGAAAAAACATCAGAAAGATATTGACATTTACATTACCAAAGCAGTGGGTGATGGAGAGCGATTTGTTCGCGAATATTGTAAGGCTAACGGAGCAGCACGGTTTATTGCCTGTGGTGGTGATGGCACATTGAATGAGGTGGCAAATGGCGCGTTTGGTTTTGTAGCGGCTGAAGTTGGTGTGATGCCTTTGGGGACAGGCAATGATTTTTGCCGGAATTTTTCTCAGCGGCATCTGTTTCCTGATGCAGAGGCACAACTGTTCGGGAAGGCAATCCCCTGTGATGTGATAGAATACACCACAGAATGCGGTGGGGAGAGTGTGACGCGGTATTGCATGAATATGTTCAACATTGGGTTCGACTGCAATGTGGCCGATATGACGGCTACAATGAAACAAAAACCTTTTATATCCGGCTCTTTGGCTTATTTTCTGTCTATTTTTACAATTTTAATTAAAAAGAAGGGTGCTAACCTTGCAATAGTGTCTGATGGCGTAGAAAAGCATAGAGGCCCTCTTCTGCTGAATTCCATTGCCAACGGCTCGTTTTGCGGTGGCGGTATTAAAAGTAACCCTACAGCCAATGTACAGGATGGGATTATGGATGTAAACATTGTGTATAACATCTCGAGGCTTAATTTTTTAACCAAGCTGCCTTTTTACATGAAAGGAACACACATTAAGCTACAAAACATTGAAAAGGTAATTGCGGCGCATACCTGCAAAGAAATGACGGTGACACCTTTAGAGGGAATTATGCGTCTTTGTGTGGATGGGGAAATAACTAATGCAGGGAAAACAGAATTTAAAGTTGTTCCCGGGGGCATTTCTTTCGTGGTGCCGTTTATGCCGGAGGAAAACTAAGATTTCTTTGAGATGTTTGAATCAAATTTTTAAAAAGTTATTTATTTTTAGAAAATAATGTGTTTTTAATGGTTTTTTGATTTAAAAAACCCTGCAAACACGCAGTTTTACGGCGTTTTATAAAAAAATCAAAAAAAATTAAAAAAATTTGAAAATAACTATTGACAAATGGTTTTGATTCGTGTATAATACTATCTGTCGCTAAGCGATGGATGACTTAAATGGGCGCATAGCTCAGCTGGGAGAGCATCTGCCTTACAAGCAGAGGGTCACAGGTTCGAGCCCTGTTGGTCCCATTTTTGCGAAAGAGATTTATCTCAAAGCGAAAGAAGGAAACTTAAAATTAGCTAAAGCAAATTTTAAGTGCATTGCAAATTTCTACGAAATTTACAATTGAGGCGAGATAGCTTAGTTGGCTAGAGCGTCCGGTTCATACCCGGAAGGTCGAGGGTTCGAATCCCCCTCTCGCTATTTTATGGG
>JAFQAZ010000028.1 GCA_017416855.1 Clostridia bacterium | reverse complement strand
TCAATTATTGCCTCGGCGACCGGCGATATCATTAACTATACGGATATCACCATTGACGGTATTGTGTTTGACAATACCTACATCACTTTAAAGTCAAACGGCAAAGGTAACTCGGTGTTCAAAAACTGGACCGTTACAAACTGCGAGTTTAAGAATATTTTAACACCGGATAAGAATCGTCCTGCTTTTGAATATGCACAAAAGGCAGTTCTTGAAAAAATGACAAATTTCACCTTTGCCAACAATATTATAGACAATGTTTCCGGTGGCTTAAACACCGGTGTACGTCTTGGTTCTGCTGCCGGCTGTATTACGATTTCCGATAACATTATCAAAAATGTTTCCTGGAATGCCATTCAGCTTGTTAATGTAGATGAAACCTCGGTGAACGATGTTGATGATGATCCTGTAATCGTGATTACTGGAAATGACATCAGCGGTGTGGGTGCTGATGAGGGTATGGTGAATTTAAACAACGTAAAATGCCCCGTCACATTTGCAAATAACACTTTGAAAAAGCGTATTGCAGAACAGCCTTATCTTTGCTATGTTAAAACAAAGGTTGATGTATCCGGCAATGTTTGGCTGGATGAAAACGGCAATGCACTTTCTGATGAAGTGGCATTAGACGGTGTTTTTGTAGAAGAAAATCCTGAACTGGATAAAGCTATTGACCGCCTGAACACTCTGGGTATTGCCAAGGGTATGGCAGAAGGCTATTTTGGTGAAAAAGAACCGGTAACCCGTGAGCAGATGGCTGCCTTTATTTATCGTTTTATGAACAAAGGCGAGTCCTTAGAAAATGGTGAAAACACTTCTGCATTTACAGATGTTACTACACCGGAATTCTATGGTATGATTTCCTGGGCAAACGAAAAGGGAATCATTAAAGGCGTTTCAAAAAGTGAATTTAATCCGAAAGGCGGCATTACCCTTCAGGATTGCTTTACCATTTGCTTAAGAGCCTTAGGATATGAAGAAAATGCTGAATTAACCTATCCGGAAGGTTATGTGAATTTAGCCAAAAAATTAAGAATGGCAGATAATGTTAAAGCGCAGGATAACAAAGAAGAGCTGACCCGTGGCGATGTTGCCATTATTCTTCATAATGCTTTATATGCCAATATGAAGTCAGGGGAGAATGTTGCAACGAAGATCTATGAAAGACATGCGTTAGACGGTAAAAAAGTACTCTTTATCGGCAATTCCTGGACGTTCCACGGTCATGTTGTGTTCAGAAAATCCAGAACTGTTTTAGAGCTTTCAACCAGACGAAATGATATGGGTTATTTCTATCAACTGGCCAAAACAAATGGTGCTGAGCCTGCTGTTACCAACTGGACATGGGGCGGACACGCTTTGAAAGATATTTTCTCACATACCTGTACAGCAGAAAGAGAATGTAAGGGCTTAGACCATCTGACGCATTTTACCGACTACGATTTTGATTATGTGTTTATGCAGGAAGGAACCGTTCAGAATGCAGAAGTGGTAAAAGAACTGGCTGCAAAATTCAAAGAAGTAAATCCTGATACTAAATTCTTTGTTTTCGTGCCCTCGGCGATTTATTTTGGTCAGGCTGGTAATAAGGTAGTCAATGTTAATTCTGAATATATACCGGCTCTTAAAGAAGCGGGAATTACAGTTGTCAACTGGGGCAAAATGGTTGTGGATATTGCAAATGGCAATGTAAAAGTGCCTGGTGCAAAGGAAGAATACAATAAAAACAGCTTTATTGTGGCTCTGTCTGAAACAGACGGACATCATCCCAATATGCTGACAGGTTATGTGACAGCGCTTATGGCCTATTGTGCGGCAACGGGTGAAAGTGCTGTCGGTCAGGAGTATGCTTTCTGTGGTGATACGACGCTGAGCAGTGAGTTTGACTTTGACAAGTATGTAAAAGACTATTATGTTTATGATAATGCCACTACAAACTTTCCGCAAATCTTTGCATCACAGGAAGATATGAAGGGGATTCAACAACTGGCTGATCAGTACCTTGCTCAGTAGAGTGTGGAGTTAAACATAAAATTGTATTTCTGCAAGGAATTTTTAAGAAAATGATGAAAAGCAGCAACAGAGGTCTCTGTTGCTGCTTTTCTTTTTTTAGTTTCGGAGAATAAACCCAATCATAAAACAAGATATTATTATATATAAGAAATGATTACATCATAATATTCCACATAAATATTAGAATTTTCTACTTGTTTGGTAATTTTGACGATGATATAATTAAAATATATTATTATCTATGTTTATAATTAACTAAAATATACATAATTGACAAATAATCGAAACGGGGGATCAATATGGTAAGTGTTATTATTGCTGATGATGATTATTCTGTACGTAGCGGTCTTCTGAATCATATTGACTGGAAAGAACTCGGTGCTGAGGTTATATTTCTTGCCGCAAACGGCAAGGAGGTAATTGATAAGCTGGCAGAGGTGGAAGTTGATTTAATTATTTCAGACATACGGATGCCGGTTATGGATGGCTTTGAATTGTTGAGATATTTATATAACAAGGGGATTGCAGTCAATACCATTTTGCTGAGTGCCTATGCTGAGTTTGAGTATGCGCAAGAAGCAATTTCTTTAGGTGTTAAGGAATATATCATAAAACCGATTACAAGAGAAAAGCTTTCTAAAATTGAAAACTTTGTCAAAAAACTGAATACTGAAAAGAAAATGATGGAAAAAATTATGTCCGGTATGCTTAAAAATGAGATCAGAGGCAATTTTATAGATGCTTATTTATCTCATGACCATGAACAAATAACAAGTATTTTATCTCCGGATGATGGGTTTTCCAACCTCACTCTATATAAGCAGTATTGTATTACATTAATTAATTTTCTGCCGAACACAAAGACGGATGAAAAAAATGCGTTAATGGCACAAATCGTCTCAACTTCAAGCGTTGAAGAATGCAGAAAAACATTTCTTGAAAACTTATATAGCAGTCATTCGGCCGGCCAGTGTTCTAAGTCTGCTGAAATGACAAAAAGAATTATTGCCTATGTTAACGAGAACTATAGTGACAACAACTTAAATGTTCAACATATTGCTGACAACTTTAATCTTTCCCGCGAATATCTTTCGTTACTCTTTAAGTCAGAAAACGGAAGTTCGCTTTCGGAATGGATTATCAGCTATCGTATTATGAAAGCCGCAGAGCTGCTTTTGGAAACTGATATGAACGTTTCGTCAGTAGCGAATGAAGTTGGATACAATGATATACGCTATTTTATGCGCGTGTTTAAAAAACGAATGGGAAGGACACCAACACAGTACAGAACGATGTCTGAAGAAAAGGGGCATGAGGATGAAACTGAGTATTAAACAGCAACTGTTTATCTTTTTGGTTTGTTTTGTGCTTTTATCAACCATCATCATTGGCTCTGTTATGTATATGTTTTTTTACAGTAGAATGACGGAGTTTGTCATTGATGAAATTGATTTTAATATAAAAAACTGTACGACAGAAATTGAGAATATAATGTCTGACATACAGCGGTTTAACGATCAGCTAAGCTTTGATGAAAACATCGTCAGACAGTTTAAACAGGATTATCAGTCAACAACGGAGTTGGTTTTTGCTGCAGAAGCGGTAAAAGAGGAATATAAAAGACTTTTTGATGTATATTTTTCAGATTCAACAAGTATTGTCACTCCTAAATTTCTAGTTAACGCCAATGCTCATTTTGCAAAATATGTTTTGGAATTTTCAGATATAGACGCGTTTGAAAAATATGAAACATATATGTACAAAAGCTCCAAAACTATAGAGGAAATTACAAATGTCAAACAAGAGTATCTGGGAGAGAATATCGTCTCTTTTTATGATGAAATGTTTCCAGACAGCATGTTTTTTGCTCAGGTGATTTACGATAATGTTTCTTATGATCAAACCGTTTTAGGCGTTAATATCATTAAGCTTAATCTTAAAGAACTGCTTTTAAAGT
Source organism: Clostridia bacterium (assembly GCA_017416855.1). Classification (GTDB taxonomy): domain Bacteria; phylum Bacillota; class Clostridia; order UBA1381; family UBA9506; genus UMGS755. The sequence continues at coordinate 21,614 of JAFQAZ010000028.1, read as the reverse complement.
ATAGCAGTAAGAATATGGCAGATGCTGTGTCTCTTGCGATTGTTAATGATGATAAGAATGTACTTTGCGGAACAGATTTTATTGATGATGCGGGACTCTTGGAATATGCCGAAAATAATCTGGATTACAAGTCTTTCTCAAAGACGAAGATTGATGGCAAAACGTTTCTTTTAAAATCCTATCCGCTGAAATTTGGCATTAACATATTTTCTTTTGTTGAAACCCAATACATAGCGGCCAGATTTTCTAACATGTTTAAATACATTTGCTTGATAGTCATTATGGCTTTGGCTCTTTTGATTTTTGTTGCCAACATTATGTCAAACTATCTTTCGCGTCCGATTACAAAACTGAGTAAAACAATGGCTGAGTTTGATGATGAAAAGAGCAGAATTCCAACAATCAGCCGAAAGAATCCCGTAGAAATTGACGAATTGTACAAAGGGTTCTCTTTAATGCTTGAAAAAATCAATCAACTCTTAAAAGAAACTGAAAACAGTGCCAAAAAAGAAAAAGAAATGGAAATGAAGGTTCTTGGCGCGCAGATTAATCCGCATTTTCTCTATAATGCCCTTGATTCTATATCGTGGATGGCATTAGATAAAGGCGAAGATGAAATTGCTGAGATGATTGATGTTCTGACAAACGGATTTCGATATAGCATTAAGCAAACAGATGATTTAATTAGCCTGCGCGAAGAAATGAAATTCATCGTAGGGTATTTGAAATTACAGGAAATGCGTCATAAAGACAAATTTGTTTTTAAGATGGAAATGGACGAAGAGATACAAAATCTGTTGATTCCCAAATTTGTTGTTCAGCCTCTTGTTGAAAACTTTATCATTCATGCTATTAAACCGGAAGGTCAAAACCAACTTACAATCAATGCGATGATACAACAAGATTTTTTGACGATTTATGTATCAGATAATGGCTCCGGCTGTGACACGGAACTGCTTAATAGATATATAGCCGGTGATAGCAGCGTATTTCCTAAAGAGAAAATTGGTATAAAGAATGTGAATGGAAGAATTAAAATAAAGTTTGGTGATACATACGGGTTGAGTTATCAGAATAACGAAACAGGAGGAACGATAGCGGTGCTCAAGCTTCCTGTAATTGAAAATGAAGGATTGGAGGAGAAGAATGTTTAAAAGAATTTTGTCTGTGAGCTTCATATTTTTGCTCGTTTTTGGCTTTATGCAGTTTAAAACCGAAGCTGCATCAAGCAGTACAGTTCTTATAAAAGATGATGGAGTCATTGTTGACATTAATGCAAAATCCATTCCCGGTGCTAAAGTTGCGCTGTTGTTTTTAAAGCCTGAAAGTGGTGAGGTCAGTGCAAGTAACATTGGTTACATTGGCCAGATAACAGCAGATGAAAACGGTGAGATATCAGAAACCTTTTATATCCCCGAAGGCACCGGAAATCATATGCTGAAGATGTCAAACTGCCATGATATATCGTATGATGTTTCAAGAGTGAATCCTCAGTTCTTTGCAACGAGCTGGTCAGGCGAATATCAAAGCGACTATATCTTTCCCTTCTATAGAATCAAACTTGATGATTGTTGCGATACAGTAACAGAAAACGATGTCTCCAAGAGAGTAATCAATACGGATAAGATTAAAGCATCGGCAGAAAAAGCAAAAGCTTATTTTGAAAACTTTCCTGCCGGCAGACGATATATGATCGTTTGGCAGAAGCTCATCAGTATTATTAATGATAAAAGTGAAAATTACTTATGGTGGGATGTAAGTGAGCTAAAGGGGTATATGGAAAGCTTTTTTGCCGCCTTTAAGGAAATAGGCGGAGAGGTGGACGGCGTTGTGTGCGACTTTGAGCCTACACCAATGGATGCCTCCAATCTCAGAACAAAATCAATTAACATTTTAAATGCGGGCGGAGGACAATACGAGCCGTTTAAAGCGATTGAAAGCGATCCTCGATACGCAACAGAGATAAGACCGCAGTTAGTTGAAAGAGAATTTGAATTTTCGGATAATGCTGAGACCGAATTGTATAATCTTTACAAGTCCCCATGGTCGGTGAATTCGCTAAAGTGGAATTCGGTTATTACCAATAAAAGAGTAGCTTATTTGAATGAAGCTGTGTTTGATGTTGTAAAAAAATATTATCCTGATGCTAAGAGCTCGGCTTATGGTCATGCTGCAGGTGAGCGTTCTCATATGATATCCACCAACGGTCATGATGGATACAGAGCAGGAAAAGGCTCCTATGCAGGAACCCATTCTTCCTCCTCCTTATATGGTACGCTAAATGCCAACTCTAAAAAACAGTATCTGCAGTTTGCAAACCTGGATGCAGATGGGAATTACTTACGAGATGCCTATACGCTGTTAAAATATGACGTAAACCGTGCTAGAGGGATAACCTTGTCAGAGGACAACGGATTTATGCCATGGGTTGCGAATTATGATTACCGAGATATTGAAAAACAAAATGATGACGGAAGCTATACCTATAAAATAAAAAGTTATTTTGGACGGACACCATATTATTATGAAATGATTTTCCATGTTGGTCTTTTGAATCCTGATGTTTTTCTTTACTGGGGTCCAAAATATAATAATGAATCGGATGAATATGTCATAGGTCAGGCAGAAAAATTGAATGCTTGTCTTGAGGAATTAGATGTGATGGCAGGCTATCCTGACAGAGAGATTCTGACAGAAAGCCTGGATTCCTGGAACACGGATTTCATCCTGACAGGTATGAAGGCAAACGGCAGAAACATCTGGCGAATTACCCCCAATTTAGAAATAAAGGATGAAAACGATGCTGCTGTTTACACAATAGAATCGTTTTGTAAATCAAAAGACACACCAACCTTTGAAATTTCGGGAACAGAAATCACATTTCCGCAAGGCAAAATTATAGAAAATGACTGGAGTATTGCAGAGTATGGTTATTGGGTAGAAACGCCTGCAAATGTTCGCCCTGAAATTAGTTATGACCATGAATATTATTCGCAAATAGGAAACGACTTTGTTACAAGTTTTCATGTGTTTGACAATACGAAAGGGTTGATGAATTCTGAAGAGTTCAGCGAAGATATAACAGTGAGATTTTCATATCAGAACCTGTCTGGCGAAATAAAAAATGCTGTTGTTTTTGCAGCTGGATATACGGATGACGGCAAACGGTTAGCCTTTGTTCATAACATATTTGAAGGCAGCATAGCCTTCGGTGAAGATGGTTATGAAATCTACAGAATTGCTGACATTGATGAAAAGATTCAACACATCAAACTGTTTTTATGGAATGATCGTGATGGATTGGTTCCTCTCGGCACTTCGGTAGAAATGGAAAAAGCAAATTAGTATTTAAAAAAGGAGAAAATTAGGGTATGAAATTTTTAAAAGACGTAAAAACAAATTTGCCGCTTTTGATAATGGCAGCACCATGCTTCATATGGTTTATCATTTTCCATTATCTTCCTATGTTCGGTGTCATCATTGCTTTTAAAGATTACAATTATGTTGACGGCATTTTTGGTAGCCCATGGATTGGATTAAAAAACTTTGAGTATTTGTTCAACACCTCAGACGCTTACATAATTACGAGAAACACAATCTTATATAGTGTCGGCGGCATTTTCCTGGGTATTATTTTTGCAGTTTCCCTTGCAATTGTGTTCGATATGCTTGGTAAAACGAAGCTCAGCAGAGTTAATCAGACGATTGTTCTTTTGCCCCACTTTTTATCCTGGGTTATTATTTCATACTTTGTCTTTGGGCTGCTCAGTGTAGATAAAGGTGTATTTAACAATATAATTAAAGCCTTCGGTGGAGAACCGGTCAACTGGTATGCAGAACCAAAAGTCTGGCCGTTTATTCTGATCATTTTGTCAATGTGGAAGAATGTTGGCTTTAACAGTATTATTTATTATTCAACCATACGAGGCTTCGATTTAGAGTATTATGAAGCGGCAAAAATCGATGGTGCTACATGGTGGCAAACAATTACAAAAATCACCATTCCCATGCTGAAACCTACATTGGTTATCCTCTTCATTATGAATATGGGTTCCGTGCTCAGAAGTGATTTCGGTCTGCATTATATTATTACGAAAAACTCCGGTATGTTATACTCGGTAACGAGTACTCTTGATACATATATCTATAATGGTATGACAGGTCTCGGTGATATGGGCGCAACGGCTGCTGCAGGCTTTTATCAGTCAATAGTCGGCTTTGCAATGGTTATGTTCACCAACTGGGTCTCCAAAAAGGTATCAAAAGAAATTTCATTATTCTAACAATAGAGGAGGGTTTTTTATGAAAAAACTAATATCAATTTTAGTGATTTCCGTGCTGATAGCAGTCAACTCCTTAACAGCTGTTGTATTTGCCAGCTCGGAAGAAGCAGTCACGATTTCTCCGGTGGGAGACACCATAACATTTACAGTCAATGTTGGCACAAGCTATGCAGGCTACGATGCGATGGCAATGCTCTACAGACCCGGCAAATCAGCATCAAATTTAGCCGGTGGTTCACTGGAGAGTGTTTTGGCCGGTGCATCACAAAGAACTGTTGGCGCAGACGGCAATGCGGTTTTCACCTTTGAAATTGCTGGTGGAGCAGGCTTTTATACCTTTACGGCCGATGTTCCCCGTGCTAACAAAAAGTTTGAGAAATCTATTCCGTTTGCTCCCACAACATCAGTTAATAATCTGATTCTTGAGCTGTCCAACATGACCTATGGGGATACTGCGGTAGCGAGAACAAAAAAACTTTTTACTGACGCAGAGTATGACGGTTTGAAAGGTGAAGACGTTTTAGGACTTGCTTCAGCAGACAATTACAGCGTGTACAATCAGATGGCACCAGCACAGAAGGATAGCTTTTATGACTATCTTGCATACAAATTCTGTGCAATGGATGGTACAGAGAATAAATCTGATGTTTGGACTATCTTTGATGAAACAGCTTTCGTAGAATCATTTTTATCAATGGGCGAAACTGATCAGATTAACACAATGAAAACAAAGGCAACAGAACTTGGCATTGCATCTTTGGAATGTTACACAGAGCTGTTTGCAAAAGAACCTTATAATACAGCAACAAATATCAGCGATATGATTACCGGCTTTAATGCATCAATTCAGACAAATGAAGATAAAGATGCCCTTGATGACAGATTTGCAGATGCAATGTTTATGAGCGTTGTTTCCAATTCTTCAACAGACGGTGAAGTTGGTCAGATTATTGCAAAGGTTACAACCTATTTAAAAACCAAGCACGGTTTAGATGCAAATTATGAAAATGCGACAAATCAGAAGACTTTGTGGAATCTGGCATCCGGTGCCATCACAGTTACTGACTTTGTTCAGAGAATCAACAGTAATATATCCTTTGCTATCGTCGCTCCGCCGGTTGCTCCGCCTATTGGTGGAAGTACCAGTGTAGGCGGCGGGACTGTGGCACTCAGACCCGGCACAGACGTTGCACCGGCTCCGCTTTCATCGGCGTTTTCAGATATTGAAAATGTATCATGGGCCAAGGAGGCAATTGAAGCACTTGCCGAAATGAAAGTGATCAGCGGCAAAGAGCCTGGTAAGTTTTATCCCAATGATGTTCTCAAAAGAGAAGAACTGGAAAAAGTTTTGAGTCTTGGCTTCAAAGTAGGTAATGGCGAAGAACAACTGCCTGAATTTGCTGATGTAGATAAAGAAGCCTGGTATTATTCTTATGTTAACAATATGTATTCAAACGGTATCATCAAAGGTATGGGCGATACGTTCGGTGTAGGCATTGCCGTTACCCGTGAAGATGCCGCAACAATGATTTACAGATTGATTCAGGATACTATTGAATTGCCTGAAATTGAATCGGAAAAGTTTGCTGATGATAATGAAATGGCCGATTATGCAAAAGAGGCTATTTATTCACTTAAGAAACTCAATATTTTAGGCGGCGTTGGCGACAACCAATTTGCTCCTAAAAAGACCATAACCAGAGCCGAACTTGCTAAAATCATTTATTCGATTATACAGAAAGGAGAAGTATAATGAAACACTGTAGACGATTGATAGCTCTTTTGCTTATATTAATGCTCGTTCCTGTATATGGAGTAGCTGCAGCAAAAGAAACAAGTCCTCAACAACTGATTGGTATCAAGTTTCTTACAGAAATCGGGATTTTAGATGAAGATTTTGTCAATCTGGATCCTGAAGGTAAAGTAAGCCGTGCGGAATATGCAGAAATTTTAGTAAAGCTTGCCGATGCAGATACATTGGCATATGGCTACTATGATACGGATTACTCTTATGACGTATCCTCTGACTATTACGAGGCTGGTTACATCAATGCAGCAATCATCCTTGGCCTTATGGAAAACGAAGAGGGTATTTTTGCTCCGACAAATGAACTGACATATGTTGAAGCCGTTAAAGCGATGGTTAAACTCTTAGGCTACAATGCCACCATAAAAGGCGATAGCGATGCAGTATTTATGGAGGCAGCACAAAGAGCAAAGATTCTGACAGGAATCACCAAAAATGACGACGGAACCATCAGCCGCGGAACGATGTACCGCTTAATTGATAATGCTTTAGAGGCAAATGTTATCGTTGAAGCCGGCGTAGGTGATAAAGGCCGCGTGGTATATGAAAAAGGCGGCACATTGTTAGCAGAATATCACGACATTTATATGACGGATGGCATCGTTTCAGCAACCAAGTACGGTGAACTGAGCTACGATAATGTAACTGTTGGTAATACAATCAATATTGACCGCGTTGGTTACAGCATTAAGGGCGGTAAGGGTACCGAGTATCTTGGCTATAGAGTAAGAGCATACTATAAGGAAGCAAGTCCGGACAGAGAGATTCTCTTTATGGCTCCCTTCAAGAATGAAATTCTTACCATTACATCCGATAACATTATCGGTTATTCAAAAAGAACCTATACATATTTAGATGAAGATGGAGATACCGAAACGGTTTCCACCTCCGGCGCTGTTGTTCTGTATAACGGCGTTAGTGCAGAAGGGGTAAGCTTTGTTGCCGTTCCTGCACAGGGCGAGGTAAACTTTGTTGATAACAACAACGATGGCAAATATGACATTGTCAGCATTCTTAATTATGTGGATTATGTTGTAGCTGCAGTTGATGCTGAAAATGATAAGATTTATCCTAAATTTGATACAGCGCTCAATTTCAGCAGATATGATTCCGTTGACCTATATGATAGCGCAAGCGGAGAGAAAATTAAGCTTAGCGAGATTGCAGCAGGCGAAATTATCACAGTTTTAAGGGATGCAACAAGCAAAAAGGCTATCATTTATCGTAGCACCAAAACAGAAACCGGTATGGTAAAGGGTATTGAAAAAGACAATAAGACCTATTTGACTGTTGGTGAAACAAAGTATGAATATGCAAAAGTCTTTAACGATTATGTAGCCAATACAAAAATCACACCCTGTGAAGTTGGCGGTAACTATACGTTCAAGCTCAATCATTTTGGTAAAATTGCCTGGGCAGAAACTTACAGTAACTATATGTCTAATTTCTCCTTTGGTATTGCCATTGCGGAGAAAGTGGAGAAGGCATTAGGCAACGATGTTACACTTAAACTTTACACGCAGTTGGGTTTGGTTGAATACTTCGACATTGCAGATAACTGTGTGATTGATGGCATTAAGTGCAAAAATCCGAAAGATGCACTGAAGCATTTTTATAAAGATGGCGAGGGCATTGTTCCTGCAAGTGGAACCTTTATTCCCCAGCCGCTGCGTTTTAAAACAAATGATAAAGCTGAAATTACCAACATCGACCTGGTTGGTCCAAAGCGTGAAGGTGAAATTGGCCTGTACCTTGCCTATGATGGCACAACAACCAAACTGCTTTACAATCCGGCCTTTCAAGCATTTGGTGTGGGATCCTCCACAACTCCCCAGTATGCATTGGGCAAATCAGTTCTGATGAAGGCTCCTTATAATGATCAAGGTATTTTAGATGCATCAGCATCACATGAACTGTATGGTTCGTATACACTACCAAGCTCCGGTAACACAAGCGTTTTGGGTAAAGCATATAAAACAGACCCCAATACCATGGCATTTGAATTTATCGTAAAAAAGATTTCAACAGTAAATGGCATAGAAAAAGTTGAAATTCCTGAAGAAACACAAATTCACTTGTTCTTAGAACAAGTTGTTGGCCTGAATTTAGAAGGCGAGCCCACAACAATGGTTCGCTATTCCGATGCAGGCACAGTGCTCACAAAAGCGCTTGACCCCGGTGTTGATTTAACCAGAGTTAGCGTATCTAATGATGACGTAACAACACACAGCCTGGATAAGGGTGATATTTTCCGCTTTGCAACAAACTCTAAAGGTGAAATTTCCAAGATTCAAGCAGTGTATGACTATTCAACGGATACATTCTTAGGCACAAACGAAGATGGTGACATTAACAAGATGTGGCACCCCAATGAAAGCATGTATGCTACAAGATTAAATGTATATCAGTATGACGGAAGCTACATTAAAACAACAAATGTTCCTTGTGAAAGCTGGGCAAACGATGAGGATATGTTTTTGGTTCTTCTGTCAAGAAACAGTGTGTTTAAAAAGGCCATTGTTTATGATAGTGTGAAGAATGAGGTGGCACCTGCAACAGCTTACCAGATCCGTGATTACCTCACCTGCGGAGGAGATTATACAAAGGGCATTATCTGGCGTCGTTACGGTGACCCGAGAAGAATGGTTATCTATAAATAAAACACCTCCGAAAGGAAAGCGCTTTTAGAAAGGAAATAAAAGAATGAAAGCAGTAATTTCTAAAAAAAGGCAAGTCGTTGTTGAACCCAAAACCAAGGATTCCATCTACGATGTACCTGTGCTTGTTAAAGCATTAGCCTATACTATCACAACACTTTTTGCATTGGCTTGTTTATATCCTTTTCTGCTTGTTGTAGCTGTGTCTTTCAGCGATGAGCAGGTAATTCTGGAAAACGGATATAAATTGATTCCGGCAAAGTTCAGCTTAGAAGGTTATAAATACATTTTGCAAAATGCGGGACAGATTTTATGGTCATACGGCGTAACCATTATGGTTACTGTGGTGGGAACGGTATTGAGCTTGTTTATTAAGTCATTATATGCCTACACAATCTCAAGACCTTCCTTCCCGTGGAGAAGCCAGTTTACATTCTTCATCTTCTTCACAACACTGTTTTCCGGCGGTATGTTACCGAAATACATTATTAATACTCAGATGCTGGGTTTGCAGGATTCGTTCTGGGCACTGGTTCTTCCGGGGCTTTGCACAACGATGCATATCATTATGATGAGAACATATATGCAAACGGCAATACCCAATGCGGTTGTAGAGTCTGCCAGAATGGACGGTGCAGGGGAGTTCTTGTGTTACTTCAGAATCGTTCTCCCCATGAGTATTCCCATTATTGCAACCATGGCTCTGTTTGCAGTAACCATGTTCTGGAACGATTGGTACAGAGCGTTCTTATACATTGTATCCAACACAAAGATGATTCCCATTCAGCTCCTTCTGCAGCGACTTGAAACCGAAACCAAGTTCCTGCAGCAGAATGCAGCAGATTTCGGTGGCTCGACGGATGCTATGCAACAGAATATCCCCACCGAAACCTTTAAAATGTGTCTGGTTGTAACTGTTGTAACACCAATCCTTATCTTCTATCCGTTCTTCCAGCAGTATTTCGTAAACGGAATTACGGTTGGTGCAGTTAAGGGTTAAGAGAGAAATAAAACATTAAAAAAGGAGGAAACAAGTGGTTATGAAGAATTTCAAAAAGCTTTTGGGCATTGTGCTTTCAGTTGCGCTTTTCGTTAGTGTAACCCCGCTCACCTTTGCTGAAGAAACTTCCCTTAATGTTACGCAATACTCAGACTTGGGCTTGAACACCGCAACCTTGCTTTACGACCTGAATGTTGACGACGAAACGTTTGAGAAAGCAACAAAAAATCCTGATGGTACCGTAAATGAGGTTCTGCTCCCTGATATTGATTATTCCAAGAGAAACTTCGGTAAAGCAGCGGTTTCTTGCCGTGGCTTTAACTCAGGTACAGACAGCTCAAATTACAAACGTTTAAAATTAGCTGTATCATCCTTTGATGGTGACAACATGGTTGTTAAGCTGAACGGTGGAGATGCTCTCAGTGGTGAAACAACAATTGCGGCAGCCAATGTTTCCCGCGGTTTTTCCGTTGGCGGCGGCAAAACCAACGGCGGTACATCAGCAAATTCCTATGAATTTAAGACCAAAGCATCTAATTTGCAGGTTTGGGAAATTAAAGCAAAGTTTTCCAATGTGAATGACGGTGAATACAGATTATTCAACACATCGTTCAACACAACGATGACAGGTGGTAACAATGGTGATATTTCCATTTACACGGCAGCTGTTGGTATAAAAAACGGTAATGTTTTCATCCATCCTGCAGGCACATCTTTAAGCAACTCCTATTTAAACAAGACCGAGAATATGACCGATATGGTTGTAACAGGTCTGGAGAATAATACATGGTACACCTTTGTTCGTGTGGTACAGTTTGTTGATGGTGAAAAAGCGACTGGTGTTAAAGATACTGCGAGCGATACCGGCCATTATGAAGGTAAATTATATGTGTTCGATGAAAGCGGTAACTGCCTGGGCGGACACGATGATATGCGTGACATTGCCAGATATCAGGGCAATAAAATTTCTTCACACGGTTTTACCGTTAAGGGTCTTACAGAAGGCAACTACGCAATGTTTGATGATTACAAGGCATATAACTTAGCAGCTCCCACGGTAACAACCACTGTTGACAGTGTAGCACCCACAGAAGGGGCCATTACGGTGTCTGCTGCCAAACCGGCTATTTCGTTTGCAACGAGCTTCGATGCAAGCAATGCAACACCGACTATCACATTGAAAGACGGTGCAAATGATGTTCCTGTGAACATTGTAAAGGCTGCCGGCGGCATTACAGTTACACCGAAGGAAAACCTGTATCCCGGCGTAACCTACAGTCTGTCAGTCAGTGGTCTTCAAAACGGCTTGGGTATTAGTGCAAAAGCGGTCAATCTGAGTCTGACCAAAGAGGCAGATAAACTTGCAGCGGGCGTGGCGGGCTTCGTTGGAAGTGATGGGGTGGCACCGGTTACTCAGCTTACAGAAGGCACGGTTTTAAAGGCAAGCGTAACGCTTACCAACAATGATGCGACCACCCGCAGTGCGGTTGCATTGTTAACACTATATGATGGGAATAAATTGATTGGCGTTAAAGCTCTCAGCTTTGATTCTATTGCAAACGATGGAACACCGGTGACCCTCACAACAGAGGCAATCACAGTTCCGGCCCTTAGCGGCACAGCCAAGGCCTATATTACGGTATGGTCTGACTGGACAAACAAAATTCCTCTTAAAGCCGTTACGGTTTTAGGTGAATAAATTATTTAAATTAAAACAGGAGGCAAACAAAAATGGTAAAATTTTTAGGTAAAAAAGTTTTAGCAACACTCATTGTTTTGTCACTGGTAGTGACACTCGCTCCTTTCACTTTTGCGGCAAATTCCACAACTTCGGTCACAAAATACAGTGATTTAGGTCTGACAGAACTTACACCGTACCATACGATAAACAACGAGAATCTTACTGTAGCAGAATCGACAGATGAAGAAACAGGCGAGACCACCTGTGAGTCTTTACTTACAGATGCGTATAATGCTAATGGGATGAGAAACTCATCTTCTTCGTCAAGAGTAGAGTTTCGTGATTTTAACCATTCAAATGTTGTATCTGGTGTTACCAGAGCTTATGATGCCGTTGTAGGGTACGAAGACGACACCACTAAGGCAAATAAGGTTGCAAAAATTAAAGGTCGTGCTACTGCAACAGAAACCGTTGGTGTTCTTGCTGGTGGTGATAAAGCACCAAGAATGAATAAAGTGGGCAAAGATTTGCAGGTCTGGGAGGTAAAAGTAAAGCTTTCTACCACATCGGCAACACCCACAGGTCATATCAGACTGTTTGGTTGGGCAGGTGCAAACTGGTATTCAAGACAGCAGTATTCTGATGACACATATGGTACTACTGTTAAAATTTTAGATGGTACTGTATATGTTACTCCCGATACATATACAAGCAGAAGTCAGAGTGCAGCGAAATATACGCAGGCGATTGCTAAACTTGATCCTAATAAATGGTATAAATTTGTCAGAGTGATGAAACTGAGCACAACAAGCTATTACAGCAAGGTATACGTTTTTGACGAAAATGATAATATTGTAACCAGCGTGATAGATGGCAATGAGGTTAAAGCAGGGTATGATGATTGGAGATTAGCAGGCACATACTATCAAGATTATCCCAAATCACACGGTATTGCCACCTTAGGTATTCCCGAAGGTGATTGCCTGATGATTGATGATTATACGGTTTATGGCATTGATACAGGCGATATCACCTGCGCTGCTGCTGACAGCAACAATGCAATCACAATGAGTCAGGGAGATGCCCCCCTTACCTTTACAGCTAACAACTTCAGTTTTTTATCAGGCGAAATGAGTAAAATAACCCTGACAAATGGCGGTGAAACTTTTGATGTTTGTGAACTGCAACAGGATGGAACCATTCAGGCAGACTTAAGCGCATTGCCTGCAGGTTCATACACATTAAGTTTTGATAACATCACAAACCCTGTTGGTGATAATATTTCAAAAACATATACCATTACAATTCAGAGTCCGACCTTCAGCATCGGTGATGTTGAATTTGTAGGTGAAGATGGCGTAACGCCTGTTGCTTCCATTACGCAGGGCACTAAAGTAAAAGCCAAGGTTACCATGACCAATAGTGGCGCAGATCAGGATTTTGTCATTATCTTAGCTCTTTACAAAGACAATCAGCTGAAACAGGTTATCTTTAAAGATGACGAACCTGCAACTGATGGTACTCATTCTTATATAACAAATGCCCTCACAGCGGAAAGCGATGGCATGACAGCCTGCATCTATGTGTGGGATTCCTGGGATAGCCTCCAGCCGTTTATTGACGCTACACCCTTTGAGTAAACACTGATTCATTCGTCTTTTGTAGGGGACGGATTCATCCGTCCCCAAAAGGCTTCTCCTTGAGGAGCACCCCAGGGTGGCCTCTCTTGCCCCTATGGGTCAATTCTCCTTCAAGCTGTCGAGCAGAGCGAGACTGTTGAGGTGTCGTAGGGAACGGATTCATCCGTTCCGCCACGGAATACATAAATGCATTCCCTACGTTTTCTACCTCAATCCTTCCCCTCAAGGGGAAGGCTATAGAACCTTATCAACCCAGAACCTTTATGAGAAAGGAAGGATATTATGAATAAGAAAAAACTGATTGCCGGTTTGTTAGCAGCTGTGCTTGTGCTTTCTTTAACTGCCTGCACAGGCGGCAACAACAAAACAGAAGACACAGCAGGCGAATTGCCTGAAATTTTCTGGCATGACAGAGGCGCTTTAACGCAGGATCATAACCTTGTGTATGAAGAAGTAAACAAATATCTGGCTGAAAAAATTGGTGCAACGGTTAAAAACGTTCCCATTGTTGGCTCTGAGTATAGTGAAAAAATCCGTTTACTCTTAGCATCCGGTGAGCCTTTTGACCTTTGCTACATGGCATCCAGCACACAGTATGAAATTCACGCAGCCAATAAGGGCTTTTTAGACATGGAACCCTACCTTGATGAATACGGTAAGGACCTGAAGACCCTGATTCCTGAATATATTTTAGATGCTGCCAGAATCAACGGTGTTTTATATGCAATTCCTTCCTATAAGGACTATGCAGCTGAAACCGTTTACTACTACAGAACCGATTTGGCAGAAAAATATAATCTTGATTTTTCAAAAGTTAAAGAATTTAAAGATTTAGAGCCTATCTTAAAAACCATTAAGGAAAACGAACCCACCATTTATCCTTTGGTATTTAACAACAACGACACACCGTTCTATGATATTACAAGATTCGATAAAATTCCCGGCGGTGTAGTAGGCTGTATTGATATGGATGGCGACCCCACAAAAATTGTGAATCCCTTTGATACAGATAAAGCAAAGGAATACTACAAAATGATGCATAGCTTCTATGAACAGGGCTTTATGCGTCCCGAAATTGCAACCATTGATAACAACAACGATATCAACAATGAATTTATGCGTCAGCAGGATGAATTGCCGTATCTGGTTGACCAGAGAAATGTAACTGCTGAATATAAACACACAGCTCTGCATCTCTGGGAACCTCGTCTGGGTACCGGTAATGCCCGCGGTGCTATGATGTCTTTAGGCAGAAAAGCAAAGAACCCTGAAAAAGCAGTTGAATTTTTAAATCTTTTAAATACTGATAAGTATTTGAGAAACTTAATTGCTTACGGTATTGAAGGCAAGCACTGGGAGCCTGTTGGTGAAGACTTCTATAAAGTTCCCGAAGGATTTAAAAAGCTTGCTGAAACTGGTTACAACACCTATGTATATACACAGGGTAACAAGTACATCACCAGAATGGTAGAGGGCACACCGGCCGATATTTATGATAAATATAAAGAATTTGATGAAAGTGCTGTTAAATCGCCCGCGTTAGGCTTTGCATTTATTCCGGATAATGTTAAGAGTGAATATTCAGCTGTATCCAACGTTATTTCTGAATATATGCCTTCATTGCTGACCGGTACTGCCGATCCGGATGAAACCCTGCCCAAGGCTATGGAGAAGCTGAAAGCCGCTGGCGTTGATAAGCTCCTTGCAGAAATGCAGAAACAGTATGATGAATGGCTTAAAATCAAATAATGAAACAAGGAGGCCAACAATATGAAGCTTGTTAAAAAATTGACTGCACTGTTGTGCGCTGTACTATGCATAGCTTCTTTATGTGCAGTATCTGCTGAAGAAGTGGCAACAACAGTTGACAATGACTTTACACCGGGCAAAAGCGGCACGTTTTTTGCGTGGGTTTGGGAGAAAACCTCCGGCGCTGATAACCTCTATCAGCCCTTTACCCTCAGAAATACGGCTACAACGGCTGCAAACCGTGTAAACTATAAAGACGGTGCCATTGAAACTGCCCGCAAAATGAAAACATATTTTGACACTATTCCTGACGGCAAGCGTGCTGTCAACCCCTTTAACTCCCTTTCAGAGGGTACCAGAGCGGAAACCAATGCTTTCTGGTATGATGATATTCCTAAATATGAAGCATTGATGGATGAAATCATTTATTATTACAAACGGTTAGGCGGCAAACCTATTGATGCCGTTGTTTGCGACCACGAGTCAGCATGTAATGTGTGGTATCAGGAAAGTAATGCAAGTAAACGTGGCATGACAATGGATCAGTACTATGCGCTGGCAGAAACTGACCCCAGATACCCCGAACTCAGACAGAGTGTGATTGATTACGGTATTCCCATTTATGAGGGTGATGACCACCCCGAACTGTATCACCTCTATGCGTATGCCAATACCGGCGAATTGAATTCTGCTGTAAAACAACATGTATATAATGGCATTGGTTGGGCAGGCGAGTGGTTTATGGAAAATTGTATGGAAAAGGTTTATCAGGTGTGGAAAAAGCACTATCCTGACATTAGCTTCTCCGACTATGGCACATCTGTAAGTGCTGAGCCCAGCAGAACCTCTTCTGCTGCCGGTCATATGTATGGCTTGTTCAGAGAGGCTACCCCCATGGAAGAACGTAAAATTGTTGGCGGAACCCACGTTTCTCCTAACCTTTACTTACGAGTTGACAAAGGCTTAGAGGGTGCACCACCACCGGATTACCCTTATGCTACCTATTATTCAACACCCTTTAACACAATTCTGCTGAACCTGGTGTCTGCACAGTCAAATGTGTTATACTTGCCCGGTCAGCGGTATTTCCGCCCCTGGGTAGGCTCTTACACCTGGTCTTATAACAACAGAGGCCCTGCTGCAGCTACCGATTATTACAAGGAATTTATCTACCACTTAGGTCTTTTAGAGTCTGACCAGTTCCTGTTCTATAACTATGAGGCAGGTAATGAGGGTATTGATGATAACCTTGTTTTCTCTGAACTATTAAAAGACTTGGATTATATGATTGGCTTTGAGGACAGAAAAACACTTATTAAAGACTTTACACCCTGGGATTCCCGCTACATTTTAACCGGTATGAATGCCGGCGGTAAGAATGTCTGGAGAATTACACCGGATATGTCAACACCTGATGTTCCGACTATTGAAAGCTTTAAGGTTTCTGACAATCCCTTAACCTTCCGCATTGGTCAGCAGACCGTTGAATTCCCCGAAGGCAGCTATATCTATGAGCCCAGTGGCGAAAGAGAATTTGCTTATTCAAAGGCAGGTTACTGGGTTATTACACCGGAAGACACAGAGCCGACTGAATACATTGATGACACGCAGGATGAAGCGGCTGAACCGGGTTATCTCTTTGGCGGAGCTGAAGAGCATGCAGAAAGAGTAAAAGAACTGCTTGCATCTATGGGCGGTGAGGAAGAAGAGGAAGAAGAAACTTCTACCGTTTCTGCACTTGCTGAAGAATTCAGAAAGAAATTTAAAAATACCTATAAGACAGTGTTTGTATCGAAGAAGTAATTGAATTAAGGGAGTTTAAACACTTTTAAACTCCCTTTTTCTACAAGGCTATGTGCCGTAAGAAAGGGTAGATTATATGTTTCGGTTTTACGAAGGCTTTCATGTAGCAGACAAATGTACACCATATAATATTGATATTGTTCGTTCCAGCGCATTGCCGCACAATCACGCAAGAGTTTATGAAGATGGTTTCCATCTTGAATGTGCCGGCAATATGTACCTGTTAAAAACACCTCAGGTTCAGGATTTTAACTGCGTGCTGAATTTTGAGTTTAAAAAGCTTAGTTTTCACCCTGAAGAGCAAAAGAGGGGCGAAGAAGCAGACCCGGAAATCAGGCTTCATTTTGGGTATGATAAGAAAATGCGTACCTCAAAGGCTGTTGCTTTGAAATTTTCCTGCCAAGGGAAAATATATTTACAGCTTGTAAGCTTTTCCGGAATTTTAAAAACCATTGAAAATGAGTTAGTATACGATTTTTCACCCGAAAGAGATAAAAACTATACTCTTACAGTTAATGTAAATAAGGATAGTGTAGATATTAAATTTGACGACATGGCAACCAGTTTCAAAACAGATTTTGAAACCGGTTTTGTCGGTATTTCAAGAGGATTTTTCCCCGGTGTTGTAAACGTTAAAGATGTTTTGCTGGAAACAGAAGATAATTTCGAGGAAGAAGTGCTTTTCGAAATGAAAAGAGCAGAGCTTCCGGATTATAACGGCGGTGGCCTTCCTTATTATCTTTCCGTTGCATGCAAAAAGATTCAGGATTGCTATTATCTTTCTTACGCTTTAGATGGTGGAACAGCAACAAGAGAGGTTCAGCGCCATTGCGGATACAGCGTGCCTCAGGAAAGATTTACTGATCCTTATATAAGACTGGAAAATGCTGAAGGTCAATCCTTTAAGCGCTACCTGAAAAACGGCATTCTTTGCTTTATTGACCCCAATGTGTATTGGAAATACTTACTTTCTTACCACAAAACTGAAAATGTTCCATTTTCAGGAGAATGTGCAATTGATAAAGAATTTGCACAGAAAAACATTAAAATTATTTTTGGTTATAAGCATTTTGGTGCCAGCGGTTATAGTGCCGAATCGGGCGGCCCCACAGAGTATGCCTTTGATGTTAATGGCAACCTGCTTTATAAGGGTGAGAGTCTGGAAAAGGATGATATTTATTCTTTTACATCGCCTGTGAGCGGTGAACTTGCGGCAAAGGTTCCGGCAACACTTTTTGAACGGGAAAAAGTGCTGGAACATCTCAGCATCAATCATTACTACACAGTTAATGAAGAGGCTGAAATAGCCCTTAAAATAATGACCAATCGTAACACAACCTTTTTAACGGCAAAGGCTCAGCTGTGCGATGTGTTTGGCGATGTCATACGGGAAGCTACTGTGGAAAAGCAGGAATCAGTTGATTCTTTAGGCTTTTCAGTTGTTTGCTTTAAAAGTGAATTTGGCAAGCTCCCGATGGGTGTTTATCGTGCGAAATATTGTGTATATGAGGGTGATAGCATTCTGGAAGAAAAGAGCGCTACCTTTGAAGTGCTTGATTTAGATAGTGAACTGTCACCTCCCGAAGCATCCGGTCTGCCGTTTTTATATTCAACGCCCAATGAAACAGCATTTTTGGAAAATGATGTGTTCAATCCCTGGAGCACAACGCCGGATTTGGACAGATTGCATTATTTTAACTGCTGTGCCTACACACCGGATGTGGCGGTGAAGAGAAGAACGTGGGATATTATTAAAACCTTTAAGCGTAAATGGTATATGTGGTTTTCTTCCCGTACGGTTTTTGACTGGACACCTTCAAAATATGCTGAAGCTATTAAAAATGCAGACTTTATCAACCATCAGTTTGCAGAAGGCGTCAGACGGTATGATGTTTTCCGTATCGGTCATTACGGTAAGGCCTTAATGGCATTTCTGGATGACTTTTTGGCAGATAAGCCGGATGTAGCGAAAGAAATCGGATATGTTAAAGGCGAAAAGTTTAGGAAGGAACAGTTGGATAAGCTCTATGCAGCCTGTGGTACTGAATGGACGGATTATGTCTGCAAGCGCACGATAGAACAGACATTAGAGGATGATAAGAGCATAAGAGAATTTAATCCTGATTTTAAACGTGCAGATTATGGCTCTGTTCCCATTTACGGCAATCCCTACGGCACCTATTGGCAGGCAAAGTATTTTGGCCGTGATTTTAACAATCAGTCGAAGGTATATACCGGCTTTATGCAGTTTGAGGATTACCCCTATTCCTGTGCTTATAATGGTTACCGCGGCGCGTTCTGCTTAGCCACAATCAATCTGTTTGACCCTGATTTGGTTGAACATCCTGAATTGTATCAGGGTGCTAAATATGCTTGCGCAGGGGATGGCATTGTTGGCTTTGCCCGTCCGCCTTTTGGCGGCAGGGTTATGCCTACATATTATAACCGTACCCAAAGCTATGAATATGTGTTCTGCACGGCCAGAAAAACAGAAGAAGGCTTTTCCTACTGGGATCATTATGGCTTTATGCTTCGTGATGGCTCTACAGCCGTTATTGATGATTTTGTCAAGGGCTGGAAGAATGTTTTAAATCATAAACCGGTTAAACCTTTAAAAACCATTGCATTTGTTACTGACTATTCTGTGGAAGATGACAGATATGAGCCTGAATTTACTGACCATCACAATTGGTCAAATGTTCATAATGTGTCAGAAGAGGGACAGGCATTTCTCTATGGCTGCGCAAGAGAAGCAGGACTTCCTGCCGGTTATGTGTTAAAGAAGAATACAATCAAAACCTTAACACCTGATGAGTTGGATGTTTTGGTTCTGCCCTCTATGAAAGAGGCTGATGCAGCAACGCTTCGTGCAGTGAGAAAACTTTATAGTGCAGGTGTTTCTCTGGTTGCTGTCAGCGATGTAACAGGATTGGAAGATTTGTTCGGCGTTAAAGAAAACAAAAGAAAGGTTCTCCATAACACACTAACAATCAATGGACGAGATGAGGATGTTTATCCTCGAGAGACCAAGATTAAATATGACAGCGACGGTGCTGAAGTAATTGCAAGCAGTAATGGCGAGCCTGTGATGATGAAGTATAATAATACGGCAATAATCAATATGGCTGTATCTGATATTGCCATTGATAGCTTTATCCAACGTGCACAGTTCGGTAGAGAGTGTATTAGCCGTAATTTCCGTGAGCTTTGCAAGAAAACAGTTAAAGAGCTTTCAAATCCCCTTGTTTACGGTGAAGATTGCGGACTTTCTGCTTTTTATGATGAGAGCGGAAACAAGGTTTTAGTTCTCTTTGATTATTCTACTATGGACTATAGAGAAGAGTTTATCCCTTGTGAAAGAACGATTCATTTCAATATGCCTGTCAAGAATGTTGAGAGCGATTCTGATGTTGTAAAACTGCGGACAGATGATGGCAACCTTTGCGCTATTAAAGTCAAGGTGAGACCGTTTGAAACGGCAGTTATCAAAATTTGTGAGTAACACAGAAAGGAAATTATTATGAGCAAACAGATTACAGTAGCAGTTTTTGGCTGTGGAAAAATGGGAAATACGATTATTTCCGACATTGAGAATTTACCCGAAGTGAAAGCGATTTATGGTTATGACGTAGAACAAGCACAGCTGGACGCCACCATTGCTGCCCACGAAAAGGTTACAAAAGTAACAACCTGCCTGGATGAGATTTTAGAAGATAAAGATGTAGAACTGGTTTATATCGCAACGGCTAACGAATTCCATGCTCCTCTTGCGATTAAAGCGCTCAGAGCGGGTAAGGCTGTTATGACCGAAAAACCCTCGGGCATCAATGAGGAACAGGTTCAGGAATTGATCGATGTTCAGAAGGAAACAGGCGGATTCCTGCAGGTTGGCTTTGAGTGCCGCTATTCCAAAGCATATATAATTGCGAAGGAAATTATCGATTCCGGTGAAATCGGAAAGCTGAAAAATATTCATTTTACATATTCTATGCCTCCATACCCTGAACACATCAAACTGGCTGATGGCACAGTTGTGAAAAACTGGCGTGTTTCTGAGGAAACTGTTGGAAGTATGTACTTAGAAAAACTCTGCCACTATATTGACCTTGTTCGTTGGTGGAATAATGGTTCGCGCGTTGACCGCTTTATTGCAACCGGTGCAGACAATGTAATTCCATATTTTCAGATTGAGGATAATGTTCACATTTCCTATCATTTTGATAACGGATGTACCAGTCAGCTTTACTTTGTTATGACAGCTGCGCCCGGACATAATAACGACCTTTTAGGTGGCGATGACCTTTTTGATCAGGATAAACAGGGCCATAAGCTGAATTACGTGATTACCGGAACTGAGGGTGCAATTGAAATTGACATCTTCCAGCGTCAGATCAGAGTTTACCATCACCCCGGTAAAGCAGGTCAGGTTGGCGAAAGTATTAAGAAGGTATTTTCTTGGGATTCTTATGCAGATGGCGCCGGTGATGGCGAAAAGACCTATTTCCACAGCACATATGCTCAGAACCGCGACATTGTAAAAAGAGTAATTGCCGGCGAACAGCCAGCAATTGCTTTGGAAGATGCTCAGGAGTCAATCCGTCTTTGTCTTGAATTTACTGAAGCAGCTAAGACCAGCAAGTGGAAGGTTATTGAAAGATAAAACTTTCGTTTGCTAGCCAGCTCAATGGTTAGAGTAGAGAAGTAAGATATAAAAAACCTCGTAATCTTTGCGATTACGAGGTTTTTTATCGTGGATTATATTGCAAAAGAATGTTGCACTAACTGGTCGAGCCGCGCTCGCCGGTCTCATAACCCGGGCATAAAAAAAGGCAAACCAAACGGTCTGCCGTGAGTTGGCAAGTTGCACCGATTTAGATGTCGACACAAAACAATTCGATAAATTGTAGTTTATAATACCGTGTAACTCGCATCGGATAATTTATTCATTGCTCTCTTATAGTGTTATTTCTCTTTATACGATTCCCATTGCCATT
>JAFQAZ010000027.1 GCA_017416855.1 Clostridia bacterium | reverse complement strand
TATATTAACTTGGATAAAGGCATTAAACCTACAAGTTTTTATCTGTATATGCCTTCTTTAGATGGAAAGGATTATTATACGGCAGGCTTTGATAAAAACGAATATGTAGCAACAACCAAGAATTTTGTTGCTACCGAACCTTTGAAGTATTATAGCGTGGATGAAGCCAAAGAGTTTGCTACGAATAATGGTCTGTCAGAGCCGACAGAAATCAAAGCTATACTTACTCACGGAAGAATTGGTTTGTTTGCATATAGTATTGTTTGTGATGGAAAAGACTATATCGTACCTTACTATTTCACCGATGATTCTACATACAACATAACCAAAGATAATACAGTTAGACTTTCTCTTGGAACTGCTTATACGATTGAAGAATTTGTAAGCATATCTGAAAAGGAACATACCCTTTATGATGAATATATGAACGCAGAAAGAGAAAAAGATAACAGACCAACGGTATCTCTTGATGAAGACGGCGATGAAGTTATTAAAGTAAATGGAACAAATCTTGATGATGTTTTAAGTGACTTAACAGATAGCATTGAACAAATGGCATTTTCATCAACTATTAAAATGGGTGTGAAAAATTCTGATGAAAATTACATAGTTACTTACAGATGGCAAAAGGGTTGCGATGTAAATGATGTTAGTAAGTTTGCTGAAGGATTGTTTGAAGAAATTACTACACAAGTTACAGGTGGCACTCCTTCATTGTCAAAAAATGTGTCATACTGTAATTTCGGTTTGAAGCACGATGAAGGTTATCAAAGTGTTCGCTATCAGCTCGAAATAAGCGTTTATAATGACGGTGTAAAAATAATAGTGAACAGAAACAATGAGATTGTATTAAATGTTAAGAACCCCGATGCAATTACAAATTATATAAATAAGTATAGTAATGGTGATTTTGATGGTTTTGCTTATGAAAAAAATGACGAAAACAAACCTTATATCAGGGGGAATATTGATGGACTTACCAAAACAGATGTTATAGAATTCGAGTTTAAGCTTCCTGCTGATACTGACAATGATATTTCAAGAGAAGTTGCTACTCCCGGTAAAACAGTTAAAGGAATGTTTGAAAGATACAGAGAGAATAAATATCGTTCAACTTATATACTTACCCTTTCGGGTAATAAAGGAAGAATTTCATTTTGTATGGAAACACAATCATCTTTAAGCGGTGAAGAAGAAATTTTCTCAAACAATATCCCGGTTGCATTTCTAAATACAATCAGATATGAAAATGGCAACATTGTGGAATATAAAGTTGGAAAAGACGGAATTTTCTATGAGTTTAAGATGGTTTTCAAATCCGGAGATATATCCGAAGCATATTTTGAAGATGTTAAATGTACCGATTTGAAATACACACAACTTACAGAAGATACTAAACTATCAGATGAATTTGCCCAAAAAGACAAAGAAGCGGTTATAAGAGAAGCTAAAGAATGTGCCGATACTCTTTATGACTTTGGTTTGTTCAAAGGAACAGATAAGGGTTATGAGCTTGAAAAAAGCCTTACAAGAGAAGAAAGTGCAACTATTCTTGTAAGATTACTCGGCGAAGAAGATAAAATAAATGCAAACGATTTTGACGAAGTGTTCGTTGATGTTGATAAGGATAGATGGTCTTATGCTTATGTAATGTATTGCTATAAGCACAACATCACAAAAGGAACCGGAGCTGACACATTCTCTCCTGATGTTCAGATTGATGCCAACCAATTTATTACTTTGATGATGCGTTTGCTTGGATATAGTGATGTTGAACCTGATACCGCACTTCAAAAGAGTGTTGAGTATAAGTTACTCCCCGAAGAAAAGATTGACGAGCTTACAACAAAAAAAGTATTTACAAGAAGTGATATGGTTCAGATAGTTTATAATAGCTTGAAAACACAGATGGATGATGAAACCGTATTTGCTGATTACTTGTTAGAAAAAGGTATTTTAACTGAGAAAGAAATTGAACAGATAAAATAATAATTTTGTAAAGCAAGGTGATTTTATGAAGAAAGTTATATTACCAATATTTATAATTATAACAATAGTTTTGTCAGTTCTTTTAATAAATACTACATATCAAAAAAATCGCTTGCAGAAAAGCATTGATGAAATGTTTACAAGTAGTTACTATGAAGTTATTTTAAACCTACTCAATATGGAAATAGAAGGTATAAGCGAAGATGCAATACATATGTACCAATCAAAAAATACCAAGCACAGTTATAATTTAGAGCAACTGTTTCAACATACTTCCTTTCTAAAAAATAATAATAGTGATTTAAAATATATAATTCCTGTAATAGCACAATCTTCAGGTTATAATGCCGTTACTAAAATAAATATGGATAAGGAATTATATGACTATTTACATCAAGTCCCAACTGACTATTTTAACAATAATGAATTATTACGTAAAGCAAAAAGAGCTCTTGAGAAAGCACTTGTAGAATAATAACTTGCATAAGGATGTGTTCTGCTCAGAACACATCCTTGTTGTTTTTGTTACAAAAATGCAAGTTGACACAAGACAATATATAATAACCTGTAGTTGATGAAGTTTACATAAATTTCCTCTTGTAGTGGGGTTAAGTGCTGCAACTGGTATTTATGAGAATATTATTTCCATCGCTTATGGTAGCACAGGGGACAGTTCAGACACTACACCAACTACACCATTTTCTGCATATTTTATATAGATTTGTAAACATTCAAGACTCAATTCCCAACAACAAAACCTTAAACTGATTCAAAAGAACCCAAGATATCCTTTGATATCTTGGGTTCTTTTCTTGTGTTACCGAAAGAGACTGAGCAAAATGAGCCTCATCAATCCCTTCCTCTTTATATTTTTCACACAGGGCATCACTGCAGGCCAGCACGAACAACAGCATTAAAAAACAACATTTTCATCCAAGGGATATATGGGCCGGGGAATCTTTTGAAAATCAAAGACGGAAAGATCACCGGAATTCAGTCCCGGCGGATCCGTTGAAATGATACGGCAAGCGGCATCACCAAAGAACCCGCGGAAGTGCTGGGTGGATTTTAACCCTACATAACGATATTCACGCAGGTCCGCTCCGGTCACTGCAAAGGGGCGGTCATCAAAGGTTTGATTCCGTACCGAACCGATAATAATTTCCACATTTCCAACCTTTATTCTGGCACATTTCCCCAGTTTACCCGCAGCGCCCCGCAGATTGGGGGATGTATAAATATAGTTTCCCAAGGATTGCGAAATAATGTTCGCATCCTGAATAGCAATGGGCTTGCCGAAAATCTTTTCATGCCGTCCGCCCAAAGAAAAGCTAATTGTATCTCCCGGTTTTTTCTGAAAAATTTCTTCTACCGCTATGGGATCCACCATATAACCAAAGATAGAGCCGGGCAGATTTCTATTAAGCATTTCCCGCAGTAGATGCGTTCCGTCTCCCGGACAGCCACCACCTGGATTATCGCTCATCTCATTGATGACAATATAACCCAGTGCCCTCTCCTGCTCTGCAAGGTCCATCGCCTCTGTCGGTGAGAGTACATGAACATTAAAATAATGCCGTCTTTCCCAAACAAATTCTGCCAGCTGTCGGGCCGCTTTTTTTACATCCTTACCTTTTTCCGCCACCACCACTACACTGGCTCCGGAGCCGGGCACATCTGCATAAGGAAATCCGTGAAAAAAAGACGCGTAAATTAGTCCTTCCTGTTTTGTGTACGCCTCAAAATATGCTTCCATCTCCGGAAAGGGTGGATTAGCAGTCATACCGGTGGATATTGGGACTAACATAGGTAGTCTCTCTACGGCTGTTTCTACCTGTATTTTTTCCTTCATCATGCGAGCCAATGTCTTCATAGCAAGATAGCCGGCCGCTTCTTTATCTGTATGAGGATATTTGCGAATACCAAACAATCCGTTAGCCAGTTGTGTCATTTCTTCCGTTATGTTACCGTGTAAATCCAAGCACACGGTAATGGGCATGGTGTTTCCTACAATTTGCCGCAATCTTGCCAGCACATAGGTTTCCAAGTCATCATGTTCTTCCGAAACACCGGCACCGTGCAACGCCATGCAGATGCCATCAATCTCATCCTTATGTTTTTCCACCACCGGCAAAATATGTTCCAGCATTTTATTCACACACTCTTCCGTTAGAGTGGGAGCTGCACAGGTGTATGCACAGGTGGGGATGATTTCTATGTTTTCCTCTCGGCAAGCTCGAATGATGCCCCCAAGATAAACTGCCGTTCCTTCAGACTTCTGAACAGATTCTTCTCCAATCAAAATTCCTCTGCCGATAAATTCCTCATAAGAGGTTTTATTTTCAGCAAATGTATTGGCCTCGTGTCCAAAATGACCGATAATGATTTTCATCAAGCTTCCTCCTCTTCGTTTGCGTTACATCACATTCCGGAATCCTTTACCAATAACATTACTGGTGTTGGCAATAACCATAAAGGCAGATTTATCTACTGATTTTATGTAGTTTTTCAGCTGAAGTGCCTGGCCGCGGTATAGCACAGTTAAAATCAGTTTCTTTTCATCATTGGTGTAAGAGCCTGTGCAATCGCAAATGGTGGCCCCACGGTGAAGCTCTTTATGAATATATTCTTTAATTTCTTCAGCATGGCTGGTAACAATGGTAAAGTATTTGGAGACATTGAGACTTTCAATCATACTGTCTACAACTAACGATTTACCCAAAAGACCCAACAGGGAAAACAAGCCGGTTTCAACGCCGAACACGACAAAGGAGCCTAAAACGATTACTATATCGGTTACAAGAAGGGCTTTACCAATGTCTAACGATGTGAATTTTTTCATCAGCATCGCCACAATATCCGTACCACCGGTGCTGGCACCCCAGTTAAACAGAATAGCACTGCCCACAGCCGGCAGAATAATGGAAAAGGCCAGTTCTAAAACTGGCTGTTTGGTCATAGGTTCCATTAATGGCCAAACCCATTCTAAAAGATAAATAGAAACCGACATCAGCATACTGCAATAAGCGGTTTTAATGCCAAAGCTTTTACCTAAAAATATAAATCCAACCACTAAAAGCAAGGCATTGATAATCAAAACAAAGGTTCCTGAGGAGACCGCCGGAATCAATCCACCTAAAATTACAGAAAGACCGCTGACACCGCCGGTGGAGAAATTGTTCGGGAATTTAAAGAAATAAATACCAACAGAAACACACAAGGTTCCGGCTGTAATAATCAGCCATTCCAATAACTTTTTCATTCTGTTCAACCTTTCTTTTTACAATTAGCATTGATATCGTAACACATAAAGCAGCAAAAGAAAAGACTGTTTTTATTTGTTATATAAAAAAAACAATCTTTCCTATAATTTTTTATGCAATAGCCCTCCGATAGGAAACATAGGCGCTGATAACAGCGGCCGCCACCGATGCAATGATAACTGAAAATCCGTAACTGATGCAGGAAAAGGCCGGCACCACTCGCATCATAGTACTCAGAAGGACTGCTATAACAACCGCCAGCGTTACACCCTTGTTTTTCTTCATTGCCGGCACAAAAATAGCCACAAACATACCATATAACGCCATACCAAGCGCCGTCGTTACCGAAGGAGGCAGTACCATACCGGCCGAGGCACCAATAAAGGTGCCTGCAGACCAGCCGATATATGGCGCCAGCACCAGACCATACATATAGCGGATATTCACTTTTTCCTGCCCTGAAAGCACGGCAAAATTCTCATCGGTAATAAAGGTGCTCAAAAACAACCGATGTCCTGTAGTAAAGCTTCCATCCAGTTTTTGCGAAAGGGAAATTCCCATCAAGGAATACCGCAGGTTAATCACCAGCTGAACCATTGCCATTTCCAGCAAAGTGCCACCAGCAGCAATCAAAGAGATGCCTGCCGCCTCCCCTGCAGAGGTTAAGTTGGTCATAGAAATCAGCAAAGCGGTAATTACATTCAGCCCGCTATTCACGGCCGCTATACCAATACCGATAGAAACGGATAAATATCCCAACCCAATGGGTATACCGTCTTTAAAGCCTTGTTTAAATAGTGTGTTCAAATCTTATACTGCCTTTCTAATCAGCCAAGCCTCAGCGTTTCACCCGGCTTGATGCTATATTCTTCTGCATTGTCGTCAGTAAACCATATTTCCAATGCCGTGGGGTTATACACCATTTTGTTGTCTGCCGAAATCACAAGCTGACGCTGCGCCGTGATATATTCATAGATTTCGATATTGGTAGCATACCAGATATCCTCTCTGCCACTCACCATCTGGCAGAAGGTTTCAATCATCTTCCAGTCTTCTTCTGTTACAAACTCAAAGCTGTGACCCCAGACATATAAAAGAGCCGGCCTTGAAAAATATTTTCTTTCTGTCAGTGCAATAAACTTCTCCGCCATATCAAGACACTCTCTGTGATGGCAGGTAGGATGCCATTCCATAAAGTTCTCAGGAAAACCAAAACGATTGGTATGTTTCACCGTTCTTGCATAAACAATTCCGCAGGCAGAAAGAGCATTGATCACATTGTCATCATAGCTGCCGTTGGCATAGCTCATCCCACGGATAATCTGACCGGTTATCGTTTCTAAATTCTGTCTGTCTGCCAGAATTTCCTGCACCACATTCACAGAAGGGAGCACCTGCATCGTGCGGTGACGCTCACCGTGACAGGAAATTTCATGGTTTTTATAAAGTGTCTCAAATTCCTCCGGCTGAATCTTTTTAGGATGATGAAAATTGCCGGAATTTACGTGAAACGTGCCGCGAATGCCATATTTGTTAAACAACTCAATTAACGGACGGTCATTTTCACTACCGTCATCATAACTCATGGTCACAGCAAATTTCTTGCCGCCTTGTAAGCGATTTAAGATAATCATATTTTCCTCCTATTACGAAAGGCGAATGTTTGCGCCGCCATTTTCCAGATAGGTAATGCGGTCGCCACCATCTGCCAAACTGTCAAGATATGCTAAATACTCTTCTTTTGATTTAAACTTAGGCTTATAAGCCTCTTTAATGGCTTTAGCTCTTGCACCGCCATCCTTTAACAATAAGGTCAGCATAGCAAGCTGCCATTTAGCAGAACTTACAATGGCTTTTTCGCTATCTTCAATGTAATAATCTGAACCATGGCTTCTGCCTACCGCACCGGGTGCATGGGGATGAATCATCGGCATAATGCAGGCCAGATCGCCCATATCCGTACTGCCGGAACCAATCTTGCCCGTTCTTGTAAATTCCTCTTCCGGCAAAATCTGACTCAAGGCTTCTTCTGCCACATCAATCATATCGGGACAGTTTCGATAAGGTGCATAGCCCGGCTGATCCTGAATATCAATATTAGCACCCAAAGAAAGAGCACCACCACACAAAGCACGGTTCACCTTTTTGTTAGCCTCCAGAATGGCTTCAAAGCTTTCGCCTCTTATGTAGCTTTCGATGGTAACTGTATCCGGAATGGCATTCACCGCACTACCACCCTTGGTGATAATGGGATGCACGCGGATAATGTCCTTCTCCTGAAAGGTTTCGCGAATAGAGTTAATGGCCTGCAAGCCTAAAGTTGCCGCATAGAGAGCATTACATCCGTTCCAGGGAGAGCCACCGGCATGAGCCGACACACCTTTATAGGTCACCTTTTTGGCAAGACAGCCTACACTTCCCAAGCCACTGGAAAAGGTTGGATTAGGCGATGTATGCACCATAAAGGCAATATCCACACCGTCAAAATAACCACGACGCAAAAATTCCGGCTTACCACCATAATATTTAATAATGCCTTTTGCCCGCAGTTCGTTTCTGTATTCAATTTCAATCAGTTCCTCTGCCGGCACGGAGCAAAGACGGATTCTGCCACAGAGAGGTTCTAACACCTTCGGGTCCTTTAACGACGCCGCAATCCCTAATAAAGCCGCTGACTGGGCGCTATGGCCACAGCAATGTACAGCTCCTGTTTCCGGATCAGCATCGGGATGCTCTACACAAATCAAGGAATCCAGTTCCCCTAAAATTAAAATTTCAGGACCGGGACGTCCGGTGTCAACCACGGTATAAAAACCCGGAATATCCCCTGCTTTAACAAGGTCATAACCCAAAGCTTCAAATTGCTCCTCCATATATTTAGAGGTTTTCACCTCACGGTAACCCGTTTCAGGATTTTTCCAGATGTAATCCTGAGCCTCGAGCATCAGTTCTCTGTTTTTTTCTACTGCATTAATAATCGCCTGCATCGTTTTTTTCTCCTATGATTGGTTTTGTTAATCATTAAAGCATACAGCTATTTGACCATTTGTTAAACCTGTAATTGTCGCCCCTTGTTCTTTCAGAACTGTAATTGTTTTAATTGTCTCTTTTGTAATCTTTTCTCCGGGCATCACAATGGGAATACAAGGGGGAAAAGCTGAAACCGCAATAGCACAAATTAACCCTTCTGCCGCTTCTAGAGGAATTGGCTTATGTTCTTTCAACCGCAAACTCGAAAGAGGAAACGCCGCCGCTTCAATTGTTGTTTCAAAAGAAACAGGTTCATGATGATCAACTGAAACATCCCGCAAGGACCGGCAATAATCCAGGGCCTTTTTCAGTTGTTTAAAATCTTCTTCGCAGTTATACCAGGATGCCATCAGAAGCAAACCATGCTCCGTGGTCATCTCTGCATAAATGCCAAACTTTTCTCTGAAAATCTCATCTATCTCTCTGCCTGTTAAGCCTTTGGACCTGAAATCAGGTAAGAGCTTGAAGGGATCATCCAGAGTGGGGCACTCTAGCTCCGTCAGGAATTTCAATGTTTTTTCTGTTAGTTCTGCTCCCCTGCTGGCCCCATCTTCCAAAGCTTGCTCCATTGCCGCTAGGAAAATGTAAGAAGGACTGCTGGTCTGAAACATTCGTAAGCTTGCCCTGATTTTTTCCACATCAACATTCTGACCAATGTGCAGCAAAGCTGTCTGATTAGGAGCCGCCAGACTCTTATGCAGACTGGTGACACTCATATCCGCCCCCTGTTCCATAGCCGTTTGCGGAAAAACAGACGAAAAGGTGAAATGGGCACCATGAGCTTCATCCACCAAAAGCAAACCACCTGCACGATGCATGACTCCCGCCAGTTCGAAAAGGTTTGCCGCTTTGCCATAGTAATTAGGACTTGTGAGCACCAGTCCTTTTGCATCAGGGTATTGCTTAATCGCTTCTTTTATGTTTTCCGGCGAAACTGTTCCCGGAATACCCGGAAGCCCTGATGTCTCCGGCGTGATATATACCGGCAAAACACCGGCAAAAATAGCACCGTTAATCACCGATTGATGGCAATTCCGGTCCACCAATACCACGTCGCCGGGGGAAAATGCAGCATACATCATAGCCAGAATCCCGCCGGTAGCACCATTCACAAGATAAAAACTGTGTGCGGCACCATATAACTCTGCCGCCCGCTTTTCTGCCTCTAAAATCTCATATTGAGGTGCAATCAGAGCATCTGTATCACAAAGCTCTGTGGTATCATATGTAAAAATGTGACTTTCTAAAGGCGTAGCCATAAAGCCTGCACCCTTTTTATGCCCGGGCATATGAAAGGATGCCTGCTCTTTTTTATTATGACGTTTTAGTGCGTCAAAGATCATTGTTTATAACTCCACCTTATCTAAAATGCCAGCCATTTCTGCCAGAAAAATTCCGTAATTGGTAATGGGTACCTTTTGCTCAACTGCCCGCATCACACGGCTCATCACCTGCCGGCGGCCAAACATA
Organism: Clostridia bacterium; assembly: GCA_017416855.1. GTDB lineage: Bacteria > Bacillota > Clostridia > UBA1381 > UBA9506 > UMGS755. The sequence goes on along the minus strand of JAFQAZ010000027.1, from coordinate 22,833 downwards.
CAACCGCCACAGTGAATCACCAGAGCATAGGGCGTTAAATCCTGCGGGAAGTCTTGACCGCTGACTACTGTCACTTCTATCTCTTCGTGAATTTTTTTATGAATGAGATTAGGGATTTTCACCCGGCCGATGTCTCCATCCATCGGTTGGTGACTGCAGGCCTCAGCAATGAGCACCTTGTCCCCTGCCTGCAAGGTTCTGATTTTCGCCGCACCGGAAACATAAGCCTCAATATCCCCCTTATAACGTGCAAGAAGCACCGAAAAGGAGGTTAATGCACTTTCCTTCGGTTTTAGTTCATATACTCTGGGAAATACCTGCGAATCGGTAATAATCACATCCGGTGTATTGTCAGAAAGGGCTTCAGGCAGTTGTTCCACAGTTACACAAGTAGTGATAGCACCGTGATCCAATAATTCGCGCAGAACCTGCACCTGAGGCAGAATCAAGCGACCTTTGGGCGCCTGTTGGTCTTGAGGCATCACCAATAAAACGCGGTCATTTTTCTTCACCAAATGGCCGATAATACTTTCGTTTTCATAGTCTGCCGGTGCCAGGCGCACCATTGCTTCACGAAGTTGCGACAATCCCTTCCCGGTGACCGCACTGACGGGCACAATTTCTGTTTTCAGCGTTTCTTTAGCTTTTTCTATCCATTCTGTTGGATTTTCCAATAAATCTACCTGATTCAAAACCGTCACATATGGAATTTTTCGTTTTGCAAACTCCTCTTGTAAAGAAAGCTCTGCCACAAAATCATTATGCTGCGGACTCAGCACCAGCACAGCAAGGTTGGTTTTATCCAGCACCGTCATAGTGCGCTTCATGCGGACTGCACCCAATTCACTTTCATCGCCAAAACCGGCCGTGTCATACAGAACACAAGGGCCCAAAGGATAGATTTCAATGGGTTTTGCCACCGGGTCTGTGGTGGTGCCGGAAACACTTGAGACCAAAGAAACCTCCTGCCCGGCCACAGCATTGATCAAAGAGGATTTACCACTGTTTGTCCGGCCGAAAAAGCCGATGGCCATTCGCATAGAGCTTGGCGTTTCGGTTAAAGATGTTGTTTGCATAAAATTCACCTCAAAAGGCTTACGCCTTATGTTAATCTATTTCTTTTATTGTATCACATTTTCTTATGTTTTCATAGTCTTTTTTATGATTAAATGCAAAAAGCGGCACAGCTTTTCGCTGTACCGCTATGTTCTGTTTACGCTTCAATTTCGATTTCGATTGTTCCATCGCAATTGGGGCAAACCAATTCGCCATCAATCATATCTTCATCGAAATATACTTTTTCTTTGCAATGAGGGCACTCTACTTCGTAGAACTCCATATCGTCCAGCTCATCGTCGTCCAACTCGTCATCATCGTCGCAATCGCAGCAATCGCAATCACAACCATCATGTTCACAGTCAGAGAAGCAATCAGAAAGCTCTTCTGCAAACTCTTCCAGTTCGTCAATGCTTTCTTCGCACTCTGCAACAGCTTCATCAACTTCTTCTATGCTGGCAGCAAATTCTTCTAACAAGTCAAGAATTTTGGCAATTACTTTGCCTTCATCGTTCTTTTCTTCAATTTTAAGACCGTCTGCAAGACCTTTTAAATAGGCTGCTCTTTCAGATAAGAATCCCATAACAGATTCTCCTTTCTTTTCATGTAAAGAATCGGAATAAATTAAACACGTTCCATATATTCGCCGGTTCTGGTATCCACGCGGATAACATCGCCTTCATCAACGAACAGAGGCACGTTAATGGTTGCACCTGTTTCTAAGGTACAGGGTTTGGTTGCACCGGTACTGGTATCGCCCTTGAAACCGGGTTCGGTTTCAGTTACTTTCAGTTCAACAAAAGTCGGGGGTTCAACACCAAATACGGAACCTTTATAAGAAAGAACAGTTACATTCATATTTTCTGTTACAAACTTTAAGGCATCACCCAGCTGATCCTGAGAAAGGGGCATCATATCGAAGGTTTCATTGTCCATAAAGTAGTACAAGTCACCATCGTTATAAGAGTATGCCATATTTTTACGCTCAATATGTGCCTTAGGCATTTTTTCGGTGGGACGGAAGGTTTTTTCAATAACCGCACCGGAAATAACATTTTTTAACTTAGTTCTTACGAAAGCCGCACCTTTACCGGGCTTTACATGCTGAAATTCTACAATCTGATAAACACTACCTTCAAACTCAAAGGTTACGCCGTTTCTGAATTCACCTGCTGAAATCATAATAAACCTCCATTAAATTCATATGTATAGTTACATATATAGTGTATACGATAATCGAAAAAAATGCAAGCATAAAACCATAATTTTAAAAATTTTTAATAATATGGCTTTTATACCGGTTGCTTTTTCGCACTATCAACAAAAAAAATTCCGTATAAGTGATAAAAAACCGTACGCTAAAAAACGCACGGTTTTCACACTTACATACATTCAATGAAATTGCCGGGCAATCTCATTATACTGCCACAACGCACAATAGCATTATAGCAATAAACCCTGCATCATCGCTTTATGCGCTTTAGCCTAAAAAGAACAACAGAACGGAAGTTACTATAAATAAAATAGCAACAGCAGCTGTCCATTTTTCTAAAATTGCATCGATTGTTCTGCCCTTGTTTTTACCAAAAAAGGTTTCAGAACCACCAGCGATAGAGCCTGATAAACCAGCATCCTTTCCAGACTGGAACAGAACAACGGCAATCAGGACAATTGAAATGATGATATGCAGAATCTGTACAGCTAACATTTGCAATTACCTCCATCATTTTTTCCAAGGGTTCAAAACAGATTAAAGCGACAAAAAACTTACTGCTCTTTGAGGCCAAACCGCTTTCTGAACTTTTCAACACGTCCGCCGGTATCAACTAATTTCTGTTTACCGGTAAAGAACGGATGACATTTTGAACAAATTTCAACGGTAATGTTTTCCTTTGTGGAACCAGTTTCAATTACATTACCACACGCACATTTGATTGTGGTGTCTTTATAATCCGGATGAATTCCTGCTTTCATTTGTTTCACCTCTTTCAACCATATAGCATAACGCAATAATTATAGCATACATTTTTTAATTATGCAAGTTTTTTTTCTGGAAAATATTATATACAATCATTTGATTGTATCACTTCTCTATTCCTTTTTCTTTTAGCTTTCTTTCAATATAGGGATCGTAAAAAACCAGCTTAATAATCGCAATGGCCGGAACACCTAAAATCATGCCGAACAAGCCACCAAAAAGGCCACCTATCGTCACCCCGGCAATAACCAGAAGCGGACTGATGCCCACCTGCTCTGACATTACCTTGGGGCCGATAATCCAGTTATCCAGAAATTGAACTGTGAGCGTATACACAAGCAACCACAGTGCCTTAACAGGGCTGTAAAACAGAACCAGCAAAATGCAGACAACAGCGCCCAACACAGGCCCGAAATACGGTATTAAGTTAGAAAACGCCAGAACAAATGCCAGCAAAGGCGCAAAGGGATATCCAAAGGGGACCAGAACCATCAGTCCAATTAAAAGCATAATAAACGACTGTAAAAAACGACCGACAATGTATCGTTGAAAAATAACGTTGGAACGACGGCCCACATCCAGAAGCTTTTCTGTTCTATTCTCACCAAAGGACACATACAAAAAATTTTTAATACCACATATCAGCTTTTCTTTACCATATAGATAGTAAATTGAAATAATAAATCCAAAGCCAACGTGAATAAATGCCATTGTTACACCGCTCACACTATGAGTCAGAGCTGAACCAACCGATGTCATATTCAAGCCTTTGAGCCAGTTGTATATGATTTTTGAAACTTCTTCAATCCAGCCTTCCAGCATCATATACAATTCTTCATTCTGCTTGCCGGTCATATTCGTAATCCAGTTTTCTATATGATATGTGTACGTAGGCATATTCTCAATAATTTCCTGCACACCGGATTGAACAGCAGGAATAATCGAAACAACAAATACCGTAATCAAACCGATCATCATCAAAAATAAAAACGTAATCACACCGGCACGCTTTATGCGGCAAACCTTTTCGCTGTCTTTTTGTGAGCCGATGAGTTTTTCAAAATAATTCATTGCCGGATTTAACAGATATGCCACAACAAAGCCAATAACAAAGGACGACAGTGCATCAGAAAGAATCTCAAACAGATAATTCACAGAAACATTCATTGTGTCTATCAGTTTAAAAAGAACAAAAGCAATCACCAGCACAGGCAAAAGATTTAAATAGGGTATTTTAATTTTTTTCATCCTGAACTCTCCTTTGTATATATATCGTCATGGTGCAAAGTATTGAACAATACCACAATAAATGGCCCAGGCCACTTGTTTTTGATATGTTTCTTCCTGCAACAGCTGTCCTTCTCTGGCATTGGATAAAAATCCGCACTCCACCAATACCGACGGAATTTTTGCCTGAGAAAGCAAATAAATTTCCTTCCCCGCCTTTTTGATTTCTCGCTGGGAAACAGGCTGTAAAACGGTAATCAAGGACTGCTGTAAGCATTCTGCCGCTTTCTTTGACCCATCAACATTGGATGCATAAAACACCTGAGGACCGCTATATTTCGAATCAGAAAATTCATTCATATGAACACTCACAAACAAATCTCCATCCGATTCATTCATAATTTCTTTACGATTTCGTAAATCCGACCGCTTTTTCTGCCGGATCGTGTGACTGTCGGCATCATATATTCCTTCATTCCCGACCCTGGTTAACCACACATCAATGCCACTCTGCTCCAGATAGCCCTGAAGATATCGTGTAATAGCCAGATTTAAATCTTTTTCCAGCACCCCATTTTGTCCCACGGCTCCCCCGTCCGGTTCACCGTGTCCGGCATCTAATATCACTCTTTTTCCCACGCCGGGCATCGCTGATGTTTTTGTCGAAGCATCCGGTTTTCTGACGCAAAGCCCCATAGTCCATATACCGAAAACAAAAATGAAAAGCAATAAACAAGCATTCCACTTTTTAATAAAAATAATCACATCGCACCGCTCCCCAAACTATGTTTGGTTTATTGTATTCGCGGTTGTGATTTTCTATGCACATTATACAGTTACAAGACTGCCACACAAAATGTCTTTCTGCCAGGACTCAAGCCGAACCAATAACAGCTGGCCGGTTAAGAGTTTATCACTCTGCACAGAGACTGTTATATAATTCTTTGTTTTTCCTTCATAAATCCCCGGCGCTGTTTCCTGCTCAAACAGCACCCATTCTTCTTTGCCTATGTAAGCATTTTCGAATTGTCGTTTTGTTTCTCCTGTCAGAGCAATCAGCTTTTTACTACGTTCTTCTTTAACATCAGGTGCTATCTGACAGGGCATTTTAGCCGCCGGTGTTCCTTGACGGGGCGAATATTTGAAAATATGAGCATCAGCCAGAGATATCTGTTTTAAAAACGCCACCGTTTCAGCAAATTCTTCCTCCGTTTCACCGGGGAATCCCACAATCACATCGGTGGTGATGGCCGCTTCGGGCATAACCTTACGGATTCTCTCCACCGCCTCAGCATAAATTTGTGTTGTATATTTCCGGTTCATCCGCTTTAAAGTCACATCACAGCCACTCTGCAGAGACAAATGAAAATGAGGGCAAACCTTATCTAACTGCGCAACCCCCTGTACAAATGCCTCATCACAGAGAGTGGGTTCTAATGATCCCAGGCGAATGCGGCGAAGCCCTTCCACCTGCTGCAAAGCTTTCAGTAGTGTAAGCAGATTCCCTTCTCCACTATCTTTTCCCCAGGATGCCAGATGAATACCGGTAAGCACCAGCTCGCAAAACCCGGCATCCACCAGCCGTCTGGATTCATTCACTGTATCTTCAATACTACGGGAGCGGATTCTGCCCCTTGCATAAGGAATAATGCAATAGGAGCAAAACTGATTGCATCCATCCTGCACCTTTAAAAACGCACGGGTATGGGACTGACCGCTACCATCTATAGAAAGAGGCTCAAAGCCGCAATCCTTTGCAAGCTCTGCCACCAAATTGATTGGTTTTCGTTCATTCAGAAATCGTTCTACCAAAGCAGTTGTTTGTATTCTCTGTTCTGTTCCGATAACAATATCCACATCAGGAATGTCCAGAACCGCATCGGGATTGGTCTGGGTGTAGCAACCCATGACCACTAAAACAGCTTCCGGGTTCATCTGCTTGGCGCGGCGAATCATCTGCCGGGACTTTCTGTCACTCAAATGTGTGACCGTGCAAGTGTTCACCACATAAACATCTGCCGGTTCAGAAAACTCAGCCTGTGTATAGCCTTGTTTTAAAAACTGTTCTAAAACCGCTTCTGATTCATATTGATTCACTTTGCACCCTAAGGTGCAAAAAGCTACCTTCTTTTTCATTGTTTATCCTTCTTTCTGAAGGGACTCCATTTGTCTAAGCAAATATCCTTCCCGCACACCAGCACGGCAAATATCCAGCCGCTCACATGCAAAAAAGGATGCCACCTCACACAAAATGGCCACGCCGGGCAATGCTGTATCCAATCGCTCAGGGCTGGCCTTTAAAATGCTCTTTTCAGCCAGCGCCTCATCCTCTGTCAGCCGACATAAAAGTTGTTCCAGCGTTGGTATGGCTCCTCCTGAATCGGGATATAAAAGTTTTTCCAGCTCCATGGCAGCTCTTGGAGCGCCGCCAATACCATAAATAACCTTCGCGGTTTCGCAGCCTGTAAAATGTGTTTCAATCATTTCACGGACACAAGCACGAATGGCCGCAATTTGTTCCTTGCGGGCAGGACGTTTGCCTACAAAACGGACAAACGCTGTTAAAGAGCCAATGGGAAGGCTCACCGCCCTCTTGACCTGACCTTCACCAATCAGCACCAGTTCTGTGCTGCCGCCACCAATATCGGCAATCAAACCATCGGTTATATGATGCGCCTCAGCCGCACCGAAAAAAGTGAAATAAGCCTCTTCTTCACCGCTTAACAAGTCAATATGAAATCCGGTTCTCTGCTCAATGGCAGAAACCGCTTCTTTGGAATTGGTAATGTTCCTCAGCGCCGCTGTTGCAAAGGCAAACACAGTTGTTATTTTATACTGGTCAATATATTGCCGTAATTCTGTCAGGGCTTCGCAAGCAGCATTAATACCTTCCGCCGTTAGTGCGCCATGTTGGGTTTTAGAACCCAGTCTGGCCATCACACGCTGATTTAAAAACATAGAAAGCTTACCATTTTTCACTTCATAAGCGCAAAGACGCACGGTGTTTGAACCAATATCAATTGCTGCACATTTCATTGTAGAGCCCCCTGACCTCGCATGATACACCCTTTCCAACAGATAACATCATCATCTGTTGTAACAACAATTCCGTGATTAATAACTACTATCTTCGTCCTGTACCTGCGGTTGGGATTCTGCCTTGCTGAAAGCCTCCGCACGTACTTTTTCTTCAATTTCAGCTAACAGCTCCGGCGTATCCTGCAGATATTTTTTAGCATTTTCTCTGCCCTGACCCAATCTCATTTCGCCATAGTTGTACCAGGCACCGCTTTTCTGAACAATATCCATGTCAGCCGCAACATCCAGAATACAACCAACCTGGGAAATACCTTCACCGTACATAATATCAAATTCTGCTTCTTTAAAGGGCGGAGCCACCTTGTTTTTCACAATTTTAGCCTTGGTACGCACACCAACATTATCGGTTCCGTTTTTTATGAATTCCTGCTTACGGATTTCCATACGGACAGAGGCATAGAATTTCAGTGCGCGCCCACCGGTAGTCACTTCAGGATTACCGTACATTACACCAACTTTTTCGCGAAGCTGATTAATAAAAATGGCCACCGTGTTGGATTTGCTGATAACCCCGGCCAGCTTGCGAAGCGCCTGACTCATCAGTCTTGCATGAAGACCAACATGAGAATCGCCCATTTCGCCTTCAATTTCTGCTTTGGGCACCAACGCCGCAACAGAGTCAACAACCAACACATCGATCGCACCGCTGCGGGCCAGCATTTCGGCAATTTCAAGGCCCTGCTCACCGGTATCCGGCTGTGCAACCATTAAATCGGCCACATTCACACCTAATTTTTCTGCATATACGGGGTCTAAGGCATGCTCTGCATCAATAAAGGCCACATTGCCGCCCTGCTTTTGCGCTTCTGCCACACAATGAAGGGCAACGGTGGTTTTACCGGAAGATTCAGGTCCATAAATTTCTACAATTCTGCCTTTGGGAAGACCACCAATTCCCAAGGCGATATCTAAGCTGAGCGCACCGGTGGGAATGGCTTCCACATTCAGACGAGCCTCACTGCCCAGGCGCATAATGGCACCTTTGCCGTAGGTTTTTTCAATCTGCTTCATGGCCATATCCAAAGCGTCTTTTCTTTCATCTCTATCTGTGCGCTGCATAACCGGCGCCATACCTTTTTTGTCACCTTTTCTCTCTAACATATTTCTATCCCCTTTTCCTTGATTTTTCTATCTCTCATTTTTTAATATACATTCCCGAACAGCATTGAGTGCATGCATCACCGTGCCCTGCCGCACTTTTGTGCGATTGCCGTGTAAATTCAACTTTTTCACAATTACATTTCCGCAGTAACTCACACCAACATACACAAGACCTACCGGTTTTTCCGGTGTACCGCCATCGGGACCGGCAATACCGGTGATCGAAACACCAATATCCGCATTGGCTGCATTTCTTATTCCTTCAGCCATTTCCCAGGCCGTTTCCTTGCTAACAGCACCAAATTGCTCTAAAGTCTCTTTTTGTACCCCTAAATATTTCATTTTAGCTTCATTAGAATAGGTCACAATACTTTCTGAAAGCACAGCTGATACCCCGGGTATATCACCCAGCGTTGCCGTCAGAAGTCCGGCTGTGCAGGATTCAGCACAGGCAATGGTTAACCCTCTGTTCATCAGCAACGAGGCTGTTGTTTTTGCCATATTCTCTTCATTATAGCCATAAACAAATTCACCTAAACGACTTTCAATTTCCTGTCTTACCGTTTCAATCATTTGTTCTGCTTCAGCCTTCGTTTTTCCCTTCGCCGCTATCCGCAGGGTTACTTCATTATCCTTGGCATAGGGCGCCACCGTGGGATTGCCGCCGGCCATTAAGTCTGAAACAATCTCGCCTACTCTGGCTTCTCCAATTCCAAAAAGCCGAAGCACCTTAGCTTCCATCACAAAATCCGATTTTGCACGAAGATAGGGCACAACCTCTTCTGTAAACATCGGGAGCAGCTCTCTGGGCGGACCGGGGAGCAGCACGGCAATTTTACCGTCCTTTTCTAAAATCACGCCCGGTGCCGTGCCCCTTTTATTGTGCAAAATCAGGGCATCTTCAGGAATATAGGCCTGTTTCCAGTTGCTTTCCGGATAGCCGGTTTTGGCATAGCCCTTTAAATATTCCTTGATTTCATCCTGTATTTCTTTATGAAAAAGCAGCGGAACACCAAAATATTCCGCCACTGTTTCTTTCGTTAAATCATCCTCCGTGGGGCCTAAGCCACCGGAGAAAATAACCATATCTGCTCTGCCAAACGCAAGGCGAATCGCCTCAGCAAGGCGCAACGGATTATCCCCCGCCACCGTCTGATAATACATATCAATACCCAGATTAAACAATTCTCTGGATAAAAACTGCGCGTTGGTATTCACAATATCGCCCACTAAAATTTCAGTACCGACTGCTATAATTTCCGCCTTCATAATAGTTCCTTTCGCAAGCAGAGTGTATATAATTTATTCTTCAGGTTCTTCCATCAAATCTTCTTCATCCGCAAAAACGCAACGGGGATTCAGTTTTTTCATTGCCTCCAAAAGCTTTGCAGGGGGCTGGAAGGTTAACAGCATTCTCTCACCGTCATATGTAAACAACACATGGTATATGCTGCCTAAAGCTGGATCAAAAACCGCATTATACTTTTTAGAAATTGAATCACTTTCAAATTCGCGCTTATAGACTGCATTTTTATCTGATGCCATAATTTCAATTTTTTTGCACTGCAGACTCACCAGCCGCTTTCTTGTTTTTTGCGCTTTAATAACATCAATATCCAAATCGCCATTGGTAAAAATGTACTCATATTCCAGATTGTAATTCCGCAGCAAAACCCAAGTGCCGTAAAACACACCGGCAACACCTAAAAGTGTGTAAGATGCAAAAAAGTTACCCAGCATCGAAAAAAGCACCATAACCAGATAACTGGCCACAACTCCTGCCAAAATTAAACCAAGCTGTTTAAGCACATCCATACCGGTTTGTTTCTTTTTCATTAAGTACTCCAGAAAAACGTCCATTTTTATCCTCTTTTCTTTATTTTAAATATTAATTTCGCTGTATTGCAAAATAAGAAAATGCAATCATTATAAGTATAACACAAAATTCTCATATTTGCAATGGACGAACAAATTTTTTACACTTTATTCATAACACCATTTTCTGTAATAACAGCATCCATCAGAACATCAAAGGCTTCTATCGGAAAGGCATCTGCAATCGACAGTTCATACCCCAAGCCAATAACCCTTGCTCCTTTGCATCCGGGCAGATACCGGTCATAAAAACCGCCGCCGTATCCCAATCGGCTGCCATCTCGTCCAAAGCCGCAACCGGGCACCAAAACAAGGTCAAATGCTGCCGGCTCTATGAGATGCTCTTCCGGCGGCTCCAATATGCCAAACCTCCCCGGTACAAGTTCATCAAAATTCTGTATCTGATAGGCTGACATTTTCCCCTTTTCGTAGCATCTGGGCAACGCAACGCAAATGCCACCGGCCAGCAGTTTTCGGATAATGCCTTCTGTTTCCACCTCATCCCGAAACGCGGCATACACCATAACACACCGAACCTTCTGTTTCTCAATGTATTCCATAACATATGCTTCAATTTGTTGCGACCACCGGTGTCTGAGTTCCGGAGCTGCTGCTTTTCGCTTCTGTAAAAACACCTGCCGCAGTTCTTGCTTATTCATCGGATGCAAATCCTCTCTACCGATAGCGTTTTTCCGGTTGTTTCATCCACCGTAAACACAGCAGCACAGAGCATACACTTACCATCGGCAAACTCAAACCGTTTCGGAATACAATTGATAAACCGCTCCAGGGTGATTTCTTTTTTTACGCCCAGGCAGGAATAGACAGGACCTGTCATACCTAAATCCGTTATATACCCAGTTCCTTTAGGCAGCACCCATTCATCAGCTGTCTGCACATGGGTGTGGGTGCCAAATAAGGCCGTTACCCGACCGTCTAAGTGCCAGCCCATAGAGATTTTTTCGCTTGTGGCCTCAGCGTGAAAATCTACAAAAATCAGGTCTGCCTGCATGTTTTTTAATGCTTTATCAATGCCTCGGAAAGGACAATCCATATAATCCATATAAATCCGTCCCATAGCGTTCACCACGCCGATTTTTACATTGCCCACCCGATACACTGCTGCCCCGCGCCCCGGTGTACCCTGGGGATAGTTCAAAGGACGGAGTACCCGCTGATTATTCATTAAAAGTGCCGCCGCTTCTTTCTGACGGAAGGTGTGATTGCCCAATGTGAGCACATCTGCTCCACCGGATAGCAGCATTTCAGCCTTGCGACGGGTAATCCCGTTTCCCGAGCTGGCATTTTCAGCATTCACAATGCAAAAATCAACAGCATACTGCCGTTTAATCTGTTCTATATTTGACAGAAACATCTCCGTTCCCGCATCACCCACAATATCGCCAACAGCTAATATTTTCAACGGTCATACCGCCTTTCGTACAAGATAACTTTTCTATTATGTATTATATCAACAGTTTCAGCGGATGTCAATGAAACATAGTCTCTTTTTCCCTTCATTGACATTCTTCCTGAATTGTTGTAAAATGTTGAATATACGTTACTAAAGGACAGGTGATTGTTAATGAATAAAGAATGGGCAATGGTCAAAGACTTTCAGGAAAAATTCGGACATCCTTATAAGGATTCTCCCGCAATGATGGATTCCGACCGGGCTCAAAAACGCTATAACTGGATGCTGGAAGAAATCAACGAATTTTTAGAGGCAGAAGATATCGTAGAACAGGCCGATGCTATGATTGACGTGATGTATTTTGCATTGGGTACCCTGGTGGAAATGGGCATCCGGCCGGATGCTTTATTCGAAATTGTTCATACCGCCAACATGACTAAATTATGGGAAGATGGCAAACCGCACTACGGCCCCGATGGCAAAACCATTAAGCCGAAAGGATGGGAGGACCCGCATCCTAAGCTGGAGGCCGAAATCGAAAGTCAAAAAAGGCTATAGAAAATGGCACAGAACGTACAACAAGAATTAAACTTTCTTCGGAATTAAAGTGAAAAATGTTAAAACCTATGAATAATAACAAAGCCGCAACACGTTGTTGCGGCTTTGTTATTATTCATTATCAATCAAAAGCTTCTGCCTCAATGCATCCATTCGCTTATCCAGCTCTGCACTCAAATCAGCACAATACAAAAGTTCTTCAGAAACATCAGAAATGCCGCTGTAATCCTTTTTATAGCGAAGCTGATGCTCTAAGCTTGCCCAGGAATCCATAGCAATGGTGCGAAGCTGAATTTCCACCTTCATACTCCGCTTTTCGTGAGCCAGAAAAATGGGCACACTCACAATTAAATGCAAACTACGGTAACCGTTAGACTTTGGATTTTCAATATAGTCTTTCTTCTCAAGCAGTGTAATATCATCCTGCTTTAAAAGTGCTTTTGCCAGCTTATATACATCTTCAGGAAAAGAACAGATAATCCGGATGCCGGCTACATCATTTAAATTTTCTTCAATAGATTCTGTGCTGACCGGAAAGCCTCTCCGCTCCAATTTTTCCTTGATACTGATAATGTTTTTCAACCGGCTTTTCATACCGTTAATGGGGTTTCTGTCATACCGGAGAGAAAACTCTTCATTCAAAACATTGAACTTGGTTTCAACCTCCATAAGGGCACAGCGGTAATATGACATAAGCTTATGTAATTCCTGCAGTTCTTCTTTGGACCATTCAAGCGTTTGCTGCTCCTGGGTTTCCTGAATTCTTTCTTTATCAATTACACTTTTTTCCATACTTTATACTCCTTAATTTTTTCTCCACCACAATCTTATCAGATGATACCAAATAGCATGAAACCAATTGTGTTAATGGCAAAATTAGCAAACATATGCACCAGCCAGGAAGGATAAACCGTTCCGCTTTTTTCGTTGAGATAGTTAAAGATAAGCCCTCCGGCAAAGAGTCCCACCATAACAATCAAAAAGACAGCCGGCCGGAACCAACCTACCATCATTGCTATGTGATAAACAGCAAATACCGTCGCACTGAACAAATAAGCAACCCTTCTGCCGCTGATTCTTTTAAGATTCAGAAAGGCAAAGCCGCGGAAGAAAAACTCCTCTAAAAGAGAGTTGACAAATGATATGTACAGAGAAACAAAGATAAAGTTTTCTCCCGAAACGCCTATATTTTTTGTTAATGCACCGGTAATGGCTGAAAAATCGAAAATATGTTTCAGCAACAAGTATCCGCCCAGAATAATGCCATAAACCGATATTCCCAAAATAATCGACCGCTTTATTCCTCTCTTGCGTGGAATAAAAAGTTCTTTTATGTTAATATCCTTGTCAAACAATGAATAAATGACCGGTAATATTAAAAACAGTGCAAGCTTTATGATTGACTTGACAGCATAATCTACTTTTAATACTCCGTCAATTACCGCCATAAATCCACAGAAGATGACAATAAGACCAATCATAAGAATCGTCTTTTTCATATTCGTTTTCATAGAATCTCCTTCAGATACATCATTCCTTTTAGTTAAAGCTTTTAACCCAGGTCACCAGGGAATTGTGATAGATATTCTCATAAACATCTTTTTTCATCTGCTCTGTCACAGGTCCGTTACGTCTCATTCGTTCCAGTATAGCGTTCTGCAATTCTTCCACTGTCATCTCTTCAAAGGCCTTATTCTGTTGTGGCTCACGATACGGTTCCGGCGCAAATTCGTCTTCTTTGACATTCTCTGCAGATGGAACTGTTTCCCCGCAAGCGGGTTCTTCGTTTTTCACTTCATTAACACTCATGGCAATCGGCGGTATCTGTTGTTCTGCCTCTCCGCAAGGCAGCCAGATTTCTCCGGAATTTGCCTTCACATTCACGGCAATGCACCCATTGTGAACAGGCACCTTTATGCCGGCCAGTCCACCCACATATTCCTCTGCATTCTGAACCGGCAGAGTCATTATAAAATCTTCATCGCTATTATTCACTGTTATAAGCACAGACTGCCCGTTATAATGCCTTGCAAAGGCATACTGACAGTTAGTTAAAAGCAGTTCTTTATAGTCACCATACGACAATGCCTTTATTTCCCGACGTATGCTTCCCAATCTGGAAATCAGTTTTGTCATATAATTGTCCCTGGTGGCATTCATATATTCTTCGTATGAAATAGCCGGTCGCAGCGAATCGTCAGAACCGTATTGTTTTTTACCCTCAATCCCAAACTCTGAACCATAGTAAACAGATGGAATACCGGGCAACGTATACAACAGAATATGAACCGGTATAAAATGACTTTTTTTGTTGAGCTTTGTGTAAATCCGTTCCACATCGTGGTTATCCACAAAATTATATAGTGTAAGTCCGTCCGGTCTGTTACCGCCCATTTCATACAACCGTTTCACCGTATGGGCGATTTCAAAATAGTTATGGTCATTATGGCCGGAATATAATGCCTTGTGCAAATGATAATTGGTAACAGAGTGCAATGTATCACCATTGACCCAGCGGGTATAATCACCATGAATTACCTCGCCCATCAGCCAGAAATCCGGCTTTACTTCATTGGCAACCTGACGAAGCATCTGCATATAGCCAAAATCCAACACATCGGCAGCATCTAAACGAATGCCGTCAATATCAAATTCCTTCACCCAAAAGCGAACAACCTCGCATATATATGCCCTGACATCCGGATTGTGCTGATTCAACTTGACAAGCAAATCATAACCACCCCAGTTATCATAAGAAAATCCATCATTATATTCATTGTCGCCATAATAATTGACGTTGCAATACCAGTCTTTGTATATAGACGCTTCGCGATTGCGCTTAATGTCCTGAAATGCAAAGAAATCCCGTCCCGTATGATTGAATACACCATCCAAAATCACCCGTATCCCCTGCTGATGGCATTCTGCTACAAATTCTGCCAGATCTTCGTTGGTGCCAAGCCGTGAATCCAACTTTTTGTAATCTGTTGTTTCGTAGCCGTGCCCCACCGCCTCAAAAAGAGGGCCAATATAAAGGGCATTACAGCCAAGCCGTTGAATTTCTGAAATAAAAGGAAGTAAGGCGTTTAGCCGATGCACCGGTTCACCGTAATTGTTTTGCTTCGGTGCCCCTGTCATTCCCAATGGATATATGTGATAAAATACTGCTTCATCATACCATGCCATATATGTTGCTCCGTTTCATTTTTTGTCATTATACAAGATGGGTTCTATATAATCGTCAACCTTTGCCTCAGATTCATTGTATCATAGTCAGCATACAAACACAAGAGAGCCTTTACGTTTATTCATAAAGATATTACAATTTTTTCATATTATTTGACAGAATACACAACAGCTGATATAATAATAAAAAAATCGGCAAAGGAGATTACAATGGATTTTACAACCATCACAAAGAATCTTAAAGAGTTAGGTTATATGGTTTCCTGTTTTGCCACCAAAACAGAAGCCACAGAATATTTAGCCAATAACATAAAAAGCACAACCGTTGGCATTGGCGGCACCATCACCGGCAAAGAAATGGCACTTTATGAAACTCTTTCCAAGGAAAATAAAGTTGCCTGGCATTGGTATGCTGAAGAGGGCACTCCTATGGCTGATGCTCTTTCAGATGCTGCACAAACAGAGGTTTACATCGCCTCGGTTAATGCCATCGCCGAAACCGGTGAGCTTGTGAACATAGATGGCACCTGCAACCGTTTGGCCTCTACCCTTTACGGACATAAAAAAGTCTATTTCATCATTGGCAAAAACAAAATTGCGCCGGATTATGACCAGGCTCTCTCCCGTGCCCGGAACATTGCCGCTCCCCTGAATGCCAGACGGTTAAATAAAAATACCCCCTGCGCCAAAGGCGAGCTCCGTTGCTATAACTGCAAAAGCCCCGATCGCATTTGCAAAGCCCTGACTGTTTTCTGGGAATGCCCCAAAGGATGCGAATATGAAATTCTGCTGATAAATGAAAATCTGGGTTATTAAAAAAATATCCCTCCGTATAAACGGAGGGATATTTTTATCTCCTGTACAACGCATTAAACCGTTTAAATTTCTCTCTGTCAATCCCTTCAAGTTGTTCCTTGGTCACACGGAACTGCCAGTTGCCGTCAGCTTTGCCCGGAATGTTTAAACGGGTATCTGAACCATAACCCAACAAATCCTGAATGGGCAGAATCAAAATACCGGCGTGAGACATAAACATTGTCCGCAGAATGCTGTCATAGCCCTGATTCCAGTCCGGATTGGTATAACCGCAATATTCAAGCAGTTCACGGCGTCTTACATCATCCAGCTCCCACACATAGCCAAGCAGAGTATTATTATCGTGAGTACCGGTATAGGCCACGCAGTTATTGTGGTAATGGTGCGGCTTGTGGATGGTGTCATTATCGTCTAAAAAACCGAACTGCAGCACCCGCATGCAGGGAAATCCGCTATAATCAACTAAATCCCGTACCGCATCGGTAATATCTCCCAAATCCTCAGCAATAATCAGATTATCACCGCGAATGGCATTCACCATATCCACAAATTCACGTCCGGGTCCCTCTATCCATTTGCCGTTACGGGCATTTTCTGCCGTTGCATCCACGCTGTAATATGACTCAATAGCCCTAAAGTGGTCAATCCGCACGCCGTCAAACATAGAGAACATATGTGAAAGCCTGTCTTGCCACCAGGAAAAGCCGTCTTCCTGCATTTTTTCCCAGTTATATAAAGGATTTCCCCATAGCTGTCCGTCCTGTGAAAAATAATCCGGCGGCACACCGGCCACATGGGTCATATTGCCGGCATCATCCAGTTGAAACAGGTCTTTGTTCGCCCACACATCCACACTATCATAAGATACATAAACAGGTAAATCGCCAATAATTTTAACACCACGACTGTTGGCATATTCTTTAATATCTTTCCATTGGGTAAAAAACTCATATTGAATAAATTGCCACATAAACAAAGTCGTTTTGTCAATTCTTTCATTCTCCCAATCATGCCAGCATTTCTGTCCATTAGCCTCTTTTAAAGCCATAAAACGACAAAACTGCTCTAAATAAGGTCGCTCAGCAATAAACCTTCTGATTTCTTCTTTATTATGTACCCGTTCTGATGCCAACCTCAGAATGTTGTTTCTGGTGTGGTATAGCCGCACATATTCGCTGCTGTAAGGCGTTTGTTGACGGTATTCGGCCAGTTCTTCTTCCCGTAGCAAGCCTTTTCTCTGCAATGTTTGTAAATCTACAAAATAAGGATTGCCGGCAAAAGCTGAATAAGATTTATAAGGTGAGTTGCACTCATCCACCATGCAAAATGGCAATACCTGCCAATAGGTAAAGCCGCAATCAGCCAAAAAGTCAACAAAATATTTAGCGTGCTCCGAAAATTCGCCAATGGAATAATCCCCCGGCAGAGAGCTGATGTGCATCAGCACGCCACTTTCACGTTTTCGCATAATTTTTACCCCCAAAAAAACTGTCTTATTGATTCATGTGCATAGGCGAAGCACCGTAGTGTTGCTTAAATACTTTTCCGAAATAAAGCGGATCTTTATACCCTACCATCAGAGCCAGTTCCTTTACTGTGCTGAATTCGCCACTATCGATGATCGACTTGGCATAGGATACCCGTTTACCAACAATATAGTTTTTAGGATTCGTTCCGAATTTCGAAATAAAGATTTTCCTGAAATAGGTATCCGAAACACCGCAAAGCTTATGAAGCTCATCAATTTTCAAATCGCAATCATAAAGGTGCCGACGCAGATAGTCTACCGCTGGTTGAATGACCTCAAACTTCTTTTTATCCTGATATTGCTGTGCTTCAATATTAGAAAGATAAGAAATCAAGCTATATAAAAGCGAATAGCACTGATATTTCTGCGCCTGATTACCAAACTTCCATAAATCAGCAAAATGATATTTGATATATTCCGCATCATAAAACTCCCCTATAGAATAACGGGTAGGCTGTGCTTCGCCGAAATCTCCCTCCACATTTATGGCGGTACAAACAGCATCTCCCTCCGATATGATATGAAACTCATATTGGCACCCTTTTGGCAAAAACATCATTTCTCCCTCACGGACAATGACTGATTGATTTGGAAAATCATACTGCACAACACCCCGTACCCGAATCAGAAAGCCATTGGTTTTTCTGCCTTTGGTTTTTCCATAAGGGTTACTGACTTTATGTATTGCCGATAGAATTTTTAAATTTTCTATATTTTCAAACATCCTTCTTCCCCTCTTTGCGGAACAAGATATATTTATTCTATCATACCCTCGCATCAATTACAATACCACTATGATTATTTTGTTTCAAAAATTCCATATAGTTATATTATTTCCATTTACAAACAATCGCCTTTTGATATAATGTATATCGTATTATCAATCAAGGAAGGGAATTTATATGAAAGAACAAAGCACAAAAAAGCTTACATTTGATTATATGTGGGTTATCGCAGCACTCTGCTTTTTAATGGTGGCCATCAGTCTGGGGTTCTGCAGCAGCGGTCGTAATTTGTACTTAACCGCTATTACTGATGCATTAAACATCCCCCGCGGAGCCTTTTCGCTGACCAACACCATCCGTTTTGCCACATCAACAGTTGTTAATCTGTTTTTCGGTAAATTGGTGTACAAATTCGGCACCAAAAAACTGATTTGCGGTGGTTTCATCGCTCTGATTTGCTTTTCGCTGATTAATACATATGCCACGAACCTCTATGTGTTCTATCTGGGCAGCATCTGCCTTGGCATCGGTGTTTCCTGGACCAGCACCACTATGGCCAGCGCCATTGTGAATAAGTGGGTGACAAAAAACAAAGGTGCCATTACCGGTGCTATTTTATCCGCCAATGGCATTGGCGGTGCCATTGCTGTACAAATCATCTCTCCCATCATTTTTCAGGAGGGAAATCCCTTCGGCTACCGGGATTCTTATAGGCTGGTAACCGTTATTCTGTTGGTTACGCTGGCTCTTCTTATGATTTTCTTCAGAGAAAATCCCAAAGGCGATACCTCCAAGACTGTTGTCGGCGCCAAAAAGCGAAAGGCCAGAGGTGAAGGTTGGAGCGGCATGGACTACGAAACAGCCATTAAAAAGCCTTATTTCTATCTGGCGCTTTTGTGTATGTTTTTAACCGGTATGACCCTGCAGGGCATGGGTGGCATCAGCATTCCCCATATGTATGACATTGGCTTTGACAAAGCCTTTGTGGCTACCCTTTCCAGCATCAGCAGCATTATGCTCACCGTAACAAAATTCTCCACAGGCGTTATGTATGACCGGTTCGGTATGCGTACCTCTATGAACATTTGCTTCACTTGCGGTGTCTTCTCGCTGGTGGGATTAATATTCCTCACCAACACCCCGCTCGGTCACGCCATTGCTTTATCAAGAAGCTTTATCACCGCTGTTGCAACCCCCTTAGAAACCGTTATGCTCCCCCTCTTTGCTATGGAGCTCTTTGGCAACAAGGATTTCAATAAATTTGTCGGTCTCTTCGTGTCTGCCAGCTATGCAGGCTTTGCCATCGGTTCTCCGTTAGGCAACCTATGTTACGATATTTTAGGCGACTATCAGCTTTCTTTCGTCATCTTTTCCGTTATGATGGTATGCGTTATTATGACTATGCAGTATGTATCCTTAGCCGCCAGACGGGACAGAAGACTGATTGAAGAAGCAGAAAAAAGTGCTGTAAGCAGTCAACTCACCGTATAGCATAAAGATACATTTAGAATCTCCCATGGGGGATTATATATAATATTTTCCAAACATTATACACATTAAAAAAGGCTTCCCGACGGGAAGCCTTTCATTTTTATATATTGATGGTCTCTCCTGCTTTCACGCAATAGACCTCACCTTGAACATCCACCCATACGTCAATGCTTGAAGGATTACAGATGATCCTTTTATCATAACTGGTTTGCAGTCTTTCATAGGCCTTAACATAGTCATAAATCTCAATGTTGGTAGCATACCATATGTGTTCGTGACCTCCGGCATATACAGCGAATTTTTCAATAACATCCCAGTTGTCATGACGGTCAAATTCGTAGCTATGCCCCCACAAATAAAACATTTCAGGATGATTGAAGCGGTTAGGCGTTTCAACAAATCTTTTAATCAATTCATCCAGCTTCTCGTAATTGTGATGGCAGGTAGGATGTAGCTTCAGCCAGTTTTCCGGAAACCTGAATGCGTATGTGGATTCAACCGTTCTGGCATAGGCAATCTGGCATTTTTCAAGAACATCAATCACTTTTTCGCTATAGGCTCCATAAGGATACGCCATACCTCTTGCTATGGTGCCGTAATGCCTCTCTATTGCTTTTCTGTCTTCTGTTATTTCATAAATAATTTCAGCCGTATCCAGCTTTTCTAAAGAGGGATGCGTCAGCGCATGAACAGCAACCTCGTGTCCGGAATTGGTGTAAAGCTGCTGCGCCTCAGAAAGCTTTAATCTTCCATAAAATCGTTCCCGAACAGTATCTTCGGACAAATAACGGCCTGAGTTAATATTAAAGGTTCCCTTCAATCCGTGTTTGTCCATAATCTCAATCAATCTTATGTCCTGAACAACCCCGTCATCATAGCTCAAGGTCAAAACTTTTGTTTTTCCATTTTTTAATCGCATTTGCATTTTTATACCCCCCTGGTTTTACAGAAAATTGTAAATATTACAACTGGTAAATCAATCTATTAAACTATAAGACTATATATGGCAAAGCTAAACAGAATCGTCTCTCTGCACTAATAAAAATGCCTAATTAAAAAAATAATCCATTGCTAATGACACAATCCAAACGCCAAACAACACCATCCCAATTGTGTTTAAAAGCTCACCGTATTTCGTTGCCCTCCACCAAGGCTTTATTGACGGAAATGACCACTTAAAGATTCCAGCTATTATAAATATAATACCAAGTGTTAAAAAGAAAATAAACTTAAGCAAACTTGCATCAGGGTTCATTTAAACACTTCCTTTCAAGGCTCGCCAGAATGTCTAGTCAGACAAAAACATTCTACAATCATTGCCTTCTATCTATCTGAATTCATTTACAGAGACATATTTGGCATAGAATTCCTCATAGGTGATGCCTTCTTCATATATGATCTTTGCGGCCTCAATGCCAACAAAACGATAGTGCCACGGTTCATATGCATATCCCGTAATCCATTCTTTCCCCTTTGGATATCTCATAATATAACCATATTCATGGGCGTGCTCCTGCAGCCACTTAAATTCGGCCGAGTATTCAAATGCAACTCTTGTGGAATTGATATCAACAGCTAAGCCTGTCTGATGTTCTGAAAAGCCGGGCCTTGCTGAATAATTATCGGCATATATTTTTCCATTTGTTCTCAATTTGTTATTATATAAAAATCTTTGGTAGTCTTCTGTTCTGTAGGCAGAAACAACTCGCATTGAAAGACCTTCTTTTTCCGCAGCTTCTGCCATCTGCACATAATGCTCATAAGCACCTGCCAAAAGCAAATACTGCTTGCCATCATTCACGGTATATTCCCTGCTCATATTCACAAGATTATACGCCGCATAGCCTTCCGGCAGCTGATGATACTTGTTAACTAAAACCAAGAGCTCATCAGGGTGCTCAATTGTGGCTACATTTTCATAAAAAGGATAATCCAATCCCAGATTAACCCTTGCAATAGCCTCCTGCACACTGTAAACAGGCATTTTAGCGTGAAAATCTATGTATCTCTGAAACCGTTCCGGGTAAAAATTACTAAGACTGCACAGATCCAAGACATCTTGAATCACTTTGTGATAATCACTGTTGAACATATATTTTTGTATGTTCAGGTGTTGTTCATTATATGAAATGTCATCGGGATAAAGCGTTTCTGACACCATCTCTATGGGTATATATGTTTCATAATCTTTTGAAAAAGACGGCATTTCAACCGTTTTTTGTTCACCATTAAAAACAATATGATTTTCTCCGACAATATGGCGTATGATATCGCCATCACGGGACAAAGCCATAATCTGACCATCACGGCTTCTGTAAAATACAGATGCCCCCATTTTTTCAAAAACCTTTCGCATAGGAACATAGTGTGTATCATCACAAAAGACAGAATAATATTCCGTCTGCTCACCATTAAATGCAATCACAAGTCCCTCTTCTTGGTTGGTTGCACTAGCGAAGATTGAGGATGTAATCCATACCATGCACATCAGGATGATTGATAGCCATTTTTTCATAGTTTTCGCTCCATTACATTATTAAATACTGCAAATATAACAACAGTTAAAGTATACCATATAACTTTCATAAATACAATAATCAATAAAAAAAACAAAAAAACCGCTGGTAAAAAACCAGCGGTTTGTTCCGGCGATGATCTATTTTCCCGGGCGGTCGCCCACCAAGTATCTTCGACGCAAAAGAGCTTAACTACCGTGTTCGGGATGGGAACGGGTGGAACCTCTTCGCCATTATCACCGGATTGTAAAGGATAGCTTCGT
>JAFQAZ010000026.1 GCA_017416855.1 Clostridia bacterium | reverse complement strand
TATGGTAAAATATAGATAAATAATTATACGGAGGTGTTTATCATGTGTGATAACAACAAATTTTATATCTGTGAGCATTGCGGAAATTTAATCGGTATGATTCACGATGCAGGAGTGCCTATGATGTGCTGCGGTCAGAAGATGACAAAGCTTGAGCCGGGTACAGTTGAAGCAAGCTACGAAAAACATATTCCGGTAGTAAGTGTTGACAACAATACTGTCACCGTTACAATCGGTTCCGTTGAGCATCCTATGACAGAAGAACATCACATCGTTTGGGTATATCTCCAGACCGACAGAGGAGGTCAGCGTAAATGCCTTGAAATCGGAAAGGCTCCTGTTGTAACCTTTGCTCTTTCTGATGAAAAACCTGTTGCAGCCTATGCTTACTGCAATCTCCACGGCTTATGGAAAGCTGATATCTAATTATACCACAATTTCATCTATGATACGAAAAAGCACTTCGAAAGAAGTGCTTTTTCATAAACAACTATCTTAAACGTATGTTTGCAACCAATTATTTACCACGGCAATAGTGCCAACCAGGTTGACGCCGAGACCCCAGAAGAACAGTGGATAGATCCAAAGGGGCAGGGTGTCTTTTTCCTTTTTGAGATAAACAGCAATAGCATAAAAAACAGCAGGTAAAAGGTCTACGGTGTATCGGTTGCCGAATTGCCAGCCGCCCAGCGTTTTATGACAGCAAAGGAAAATGATATGTAAAATGGGCAAGAGCACGAGCATCCAGAAGGTTGGCGTTTTTATATCTTTTCTGCCATAGCGAATGAGAAGATAGGCCCAGGCTAAGAAGATGGGGCTGACCAGCCAAAGAGCCACACCGTCGAAAATTGGGAAAACCAAATGATTGACATTCAGTTTCGGCAAGCGGAACATTCTACCTAAGTTCTGGGGCAGGTAGCCAATCCAGAACTGTCCGTTGGGAGATTCCTGAGCAAATTCCGGTAAATAGTTATGACCAAATTCAAAAATGCTGTCAAAGCGCAGGTAGTTTAAAACCATCAGAAAAATGCCCACAACCATTGGCGGCACAACCCACCACAAGTTTTGTTTTTCAATCAATGCGGTCTTATAATTCTGCCAGAGCATATAGGCGATTAAGGGCAGATATACCATATTAAGAGGTCTGCAACCAACAGCTAAAGCCAGCAGGAACAGAGGCAGCCATCCCTGATATTTTTTGCCGAAAGCCGCATAATAAAAGGCCATCATAGTAAATGTAAAGGCGCAAATCTGTGCAAAATACCAAACATCGGCACGGTAACCGATGTGCAGAAAATTGCTACCTATTGTGAGAAATAAAGTCCAGAACACAGCGGGTTTTTCTTCAATATCGTGCCGTAATAATGTTTTCAGTGCGTATAGTGCGCCAACAATAGCAATGCAAACCGCAATCAGGTGATCCGGCGTTTTCAGACCGAAAATAATTGCAAACGGCAGGAGAATTACCGAAGGAATGGGCGGAAAACTGATAAAATACTTGCCTTCGTAGATGGCAATTTCTAAATGTTGCAAGTTCTGCCCTAAGTCAAGATGGCCACTCAACCACCGTAACGCCTGCAACAGATAAGAGTTGTAAGTTGATGTGCCGAAAAGAGTATCTTTGGTAAAGGTCCACATAAGAGCATAAACAGACAGTATGGACAACACCACCGTAATGGCCGGGCGGAGAAAATTAGATTTTTTTTCTGCATCTACAACAAGCGGTGCTTTTTTTATTTTTTTCATTGTGTTCTGTTCTCCTTTACAATGTTATTTCGTATTTATTATATCTGCTTTCCAAAAAACTGTCAAGCATCGGAGAAGGGAAGTTGAAACTTTTATAGGGGAACTTTACTTTACTTTGAGAAAACTATATGATATAATCTTTTTCAAGAACTGAAACAGCGTGTGAGAGGTGTTTTTTGTGAACAATACAAAATGGATTACAATGGCATCATTACCTGTTCCAATGTATCCTGATTTTGAAAAAATGTGTATCAGCATATATGCAAGAAAAAGCTTTGATATTTCCAAAGACATTCAGCAGGCTGAACTTTCGGTGTGCGCTTTGGGACTCGGTGTGTGCACCATCAACGGACAAAAAGTTACGGAAGATGTGTTAACAACACCATATACGCAGTACGATAAGCGTGTGATTTATCAGACCTATGATGTTACCGGACTTCTTAAAAAAGGCGAAAATGCTATCGGCATTCATATTGGTAACGGTTTTTATAATGATAATATGAACATTTGGCATGACAATATGGCACCCTGGAAGGATAACCCCAAGGTGGCCGCAAAACTGGTGATCCGGTGCCGATCAGGAGAAGAACTTTGCATTAAAACCGATAAAAGCTGGAAATGTGCTCCCGGCAGTTCCTTATATAACCATATGCGTCAGGGGGAGTGGTGCGATGCATCCTTGCGCAAATTTGGTTTTGATATGCCTGGTTATGACGATTCGGATTGGGAAATGGCCTGCACTGCCCGGGAACCCGGGGGCGTGCTTTTAACAACGGATATGCCACCTATCAGAATCATTCGTACACTTAAGCCGGTAAGTGTTCAGAATAGCTTATATGATTTTGGTGAAAACACCAGCGGATGGGCATGCATCACCCTGAGCGGACAGAAGGGGCAGGAGGTTCGCCTGCAATACCTTGAAACCTTAGACGAAGATAGTCAAAAGCAGGTACAGGGTTTTTGCATCCGTGAAAACCGGTTGCTAAAGCAGGAGGACGTGTTTGTTTGCAGCGGCAGGGAAAAAGAGGAGTTCCATCCCTCTTTTTGCTATCATGGCTTTCGCTATGTTCAGGTGACGAATCAGCCGGAGAATTTTGAAATTGTAGCACAGGTGGTACATACCGACCTTGAAATTATCGGCAGTTTCTCCTGCTCAGACACATTTTTGAACAAAGTACATGAAGCCTCGGTGCGTGCTTCTCTTACAAATTATCACGGAATCCCCACCGATTGTCCTACCAGAGAACAAAACGGCTGGACGGGGGATGCCTTGTGCTCCTGCGAGCAGATGCTGCTTAATTTTAATGTTTACAAGGCCTATAACAAATGGTTTGATGATTTTAAAGATGCTCAACGACCCAGCGGTCAGCTTCCTGGCATTATTCCCACCGCCGGTTTCGGTTATAACTGGGGTAGCGGTCCCGCTTGGGACAGTGCCCTCGTTTTAATGCCCTGGTACATCTATATGGCTACGGGTAAGACCGATATAATGGCCAAAATGTGGGAGAATATGATGCTCTATATGCACTATTTAGAGCGGATGAGCACAGACTATATTGCCGATTTCGGGTTAGGGGATTACCTTTCGCCGGATAAAGATTTTCGTTGTCCTTTTGAGGTGACAAGCACGGCTTTTTTCTATTATGATTGTGTCATTATGAGTAAAATTGCCGGTGTGATTGGCAAGGATAGTACGCAATGGATAGAAAAAGCAGAACTGGTGCGGAACGCCTGGCGGAAGGCTTATATGGAAAGAGAAGATGTTCATGTATATCAGACGTATTATGCCTGTGGTCTGTATTTTGGCTTGTTTAATGAAGACGAAAAAGCAGAAATGGCAGAAAAATTGGTGACTCTGATTCAAAAGAACGATTACAAATCAACGGCCGGCATGCTGGGTATGAAGTGGATGTTTTCCACCTTGACGGATGCAGGCTATGCGGATGTTTTGTATAAAATGATTTCCAACCCTGAAAAACCAAGCTTTGCCTATTGGATCAATAACGGTGCCACAACCCTGTGTGAAGGTTGGTCGATGAAAAACTCGCAGAACCATCATCTTCACAGTGAGATAGACCATTGGTTGTACCGATATGTAGGTGGTATCCGTTTTACAGAGGAAGGGCTTGCGATTGCGCCTGTTTACCTTGATTGGATTGACGAAGTGAAGGTGAGTCACCGGGATATTTCAGTGGTGCGAAAAGGAAAAGAAGTCACCGTTACGGTGCCCTGCCGAGCGAGAGTTATCATTGGATCTGAGAACCGAGAGGTGGGAGAAGGAACGTATACATTTAAATTTTAACATAAAGAATGTGAGGTTTTTGTATGTGGAATGATTTTGAAAGTAAAGAGTTCAGATTTAAAGAAAGAGATGCTGTTATTGTTTACCCCAAGTGTAAGCCTAACGGCAGAATGCTCTTAAAAACAGAGTATTTAGGTGCCTTTCCTGATTTTGATATTGCTATGCTGGAAAAAGGCTATCATTTAATCCATATCTATCAGAGAAATCGTTGGGCGCCGGTAGTTGAAATTGATATTATGGCAGATTTTGTCCGTTATTGCGCTAAGGAACTGGGTGCATCGGAACGCTGCGTGCTGGAAGGGATGAGCTGTGGCGGATTGCAGGCAGCAATCTTGGCAGAACGTCATCCTGAACTGGCAGCGGTGTTGTATTTAGATGCTCCGGTGCTGAACTTGTTAAGTATGGCAGGTTTTGGCGGCAAAAACAAGGTGCTGGACACCTTCTGGCACGAAATTGAAGACGCTTACGGCGTGAATCCTTCTACAATGGTCAATTTCCGGCAGAGCCCTATTGACAATATGAAGCCGCTGATTGAGAACAACATTCCCGTTATTATGCTTTACGGCAGTGCGGATGATGTGGTGGTATACGGCGAAAACGGCCGCGTGCTGGAAAACTATTATAAAGAAAACGGCGGCACTATTTGCACCATCGGTAAATCGATGAGCGGACACCATCCTCACGGTTTGTCTGACCCGCAGATTATTATTGATTTTGTTGAAAAGCATTACAGATAAAAATAAAGGATTGCAGAAAACTGCAATCCTTTATTTTTATCTTGCCGGTTTTTTCATAAAATACACCGTATCAATGCCTTTGCCGCGGTCATCGGGCAGGGTGGCAAAGGTGGAAAAGTTATAAAAATCAAGAATCTTTTTATGGGCAATATTGGTTGACCAGGTTCTTGTGCAAATAAATCTGTCTTCATATTCTTTAAACAGTAAACTGTACATAGTTTTGGTCAGGCCTTTACCTCTGGCTTCGGGACGCATTATGAGAGTAGATAAATAAATATTCGGTGTGTATGCCTCTGTAATGACACCGTTTACATAGTTTTCGCGGTATGATACAAAGGCCATAACCTTTCCGTCTTCCAAAGCCACCATAAACCGCTGGGATTTCATTTCTTCAAAGTACTGCAGAATGCCGTCTTCCGTCTTTTGTGAAGATGTTAAATCCTTTTGTGTAGTGGAACTGCGGGCGGAAAGGGGTGGAATGAAATCGTCATCGCTCATATACAGCATCTCTAAAATTTCATCGTAATATTGAGCTTGCTCTCGTGGGCTTACAATGTGAAGATCCATAATATTATCTCCTTTTTATTCTTTAGTTTGGTGAATTAACTTTAAAAAAGCCTGAGCAGCCAGAGAAAGGGGATTGTGGCGCAAATAGGCACAACCAATGCTTCTGGGCGGTAAGGGAGGATTCACATTCAGTTTGCGCACGGTGCCCTGTTCCAGCCGTTCTTTTGAGAATTCCTCCACAACGCAGGCAACGCCCAGATGAATGGAGGCAAAACGAAGCAACAAATCATGAGCCGCAACCTCAATCTGCGGCGTCAGAGGAAGGTTCTTTGCAGAAAACCTTTCGTCGAGATACCGACGGGAAGTTGAATTTTTTTCCAGAAGAATCAAGGGCTCATCGGCGATATTCTTCCAGGAATAAACTGATTTTACATTATATTCCGGTCCACATACAAACACATCGTGTATATTAAGGCAAGGCTCTATCACAAGCTCGTCATCTTTAACCGGCAGATTAACAAATGCAAGCTCTGCTTTCCCTTCTTTCACCAGCTGAAGCATCTGAAAAGAATAGGAATTTGCCATCTCAATGCGAATGCCGGGATAAAGCGCGTGAAACTGCTCAAGATAAGGAAGAAGAAAGTGGCTGGTGATGGTATCGCCGGCAGCAATGATTAAAGAGCCGCTGTCTAAATGGTGGAGTCGGGCCAGTAATGTTTCTCCTTGCTCGATGGATTGTATTGCGCTTTCAACCTTTTGAAACAGTAGCATTCCTTCTTTAGTTAAGGTGACACCACGACGGGAACGATTAAACAAAGCAGTGCCCAAATCCTGCTCTAACTGACGTATACACTGTGAAATAGCAGACTGAGAAATGTACAGGTGCTTGGCAGCAGTCGAGAAAGAGGCGTAGCGCGCTGTTTCATAAAAAATTCTGTAATAATCAAGCTTAGTTTTCATATAAGTTCTCCTTATCACAGTTGTAAGTTTTATCTGCTTTACTTATGTTTGCATTTGTATTATAATAAAAGTAGTGAAAAAAGTCAATAATCTGGAGGGAATTTTAATGGAAAGAAGAACAGGTACTGTTTCAAGAGGTGTTCGTTGCCCCATCATCCGTGAAGGTGACGATATTGCCGGTATTGTTGTAAACAGCGTAATAGAAGCTGCTGAAGTAGAGGGCTTTGACCTTCGTGACCGTGATGTTGTGGCGGTTACCGAATCTGTTGTAGCCCGTTCACAGGGTAACTATGCTTCTGTTGATGCCATTGCTAAAGATGTTAAAGAAAAACTGGGTGGCGAAACCATCGGCGTCATTTTCCCCATTTTAAGCCGCAACCGTTTTGCTATCTGCCTGCGCGGTATCGCAAAAGGCGCTAAAAAAATTGTATTAATGCTGAATTATCCCAGCGATGAAGTAGGCAATGCCTTGGTTTCTTTAGACCAGTTGGATGAAGCCGGCATCAATCCTTATTCTGATGTGCTGGATGAAGCTAAATATCGTGAACTGTTTGGCGAAAATCCCCATCCCTTTACCGGTGTGGATTACATCCGTTATTACGGTGACTTAATTCGTTCCTGCGGTGCTGAAGTGGAAATTATTCTGGCTAACGATCCCCGCGTGATTTTAAAATATACTGACAGCGTGTTAAACTGCGATATCCACACCCGTGCCCGCACCAAACGCATTTTAAAGGCTGCCGGTGCCAAGCGTGTGGTTGGTATGGATGAAATTCTTACACAGCCGGTAGATGGCAGCGGATACAATAGTAAATATGGTCTTTTAGGTTCTAATAAATCCACAGAAGATATGATTAAACTGTTCCCCAATGAATGCTTTGATCTGGTGGAAGATATCCAGAAGCAGTTTATGGAAAAGTGCGGCAAGCACATTGAAGTAATGGTTTATGGCGACGGTGCCTTCAGAGACCCTGTGGGCAAAATCTGGGAGCTTGCAGACCCGGTTGTATCTCCGGCTTATACCAAAGGCTTGGAGGGCACTCCGAATGAACTGAAGCTGAAGTATTTAGCTGATAATGACTTTGCTGATTTAAAAGGCGAAGAACTGAAAAAGGCTATTGAAGAAGCAATTCGTCAAAAGGATGGCGACTTAACCGGTAGTATGGCATCTCAGGGCACTACACCCCGTCGGTTAACCGACCTGATTGGCTCCTTGTGTGACTTAACCAGCGGTTCCGGTGATAAGGGTACACCCATCGTTTTAGTGCAGGGTTATTTTGATAATTTAACAGACTAAATAAAAAAGCTAAAGGCAACATCCGCTTGGGTGTTGTCTTTTTTTGTTGCACCTTTTATGCCAATTCCTTGAAGGGTAGAAGACTTGCGGTGCGGATAAATCCGCACCCTACGGAGAAACAACATGTAGGGAACGGCCTATGTGCGTTCCGCCAAACAGAGATCCCCAAAGAAGAAGCAGAAATGGTGGTATAACAAAATTTCTGTAGGGAAGGGATTTATCCCTTCTGGAAAAGGACGGAAAAATCCGTCCCCTACGAAGAAACGTTTAACTGAGCAAATTGCAAACCTATGTAGGGGTCGGCCTCACGGACGACCCCCAAAAACAAAACCGGTTTTTGGGACGCCGAGGACGCCGTCCCCTACGTAACCATTATTGCAACAAAATTATGCAGAGAAACAGTTGACACCTTCTGTCGATTTATATACAATATAAGTATCTGCTTTAACCAATGAGAAAGGACGCGATGATTATGAAAAAGAATTTTTGCAGAATGTTGAGCCTTGTTTTATTATTAGCCTGCTGTTTTTCATTTGCGGCTTGCCAAAAAAATGAAGAAACCGATCTTTGGGCGTCTGCCATATATACAGAAGATACAGAACTGGGTAGTGGCAGCAAAACCGTGCAGGTAGAGGTGCAGGCAGAGGATAAAACGGTAACCTTTACGCTGCATACAGATAAAGAACTTTTAGGTGAGGCGCTGACAGAACATAATTTGGTCTCCGGTGAGCAGGGTGCCTATGGCTTATATATTAAAACGGTAAACGGCATTCTGGCCGATTATAACAAAACAAACAGCTATTGGGGATTTACGAAAAATGGAGAATCCATGATGACCGGCGTGGACAGCGTAACCATTGCAGATGGGGAACATTACGAGCTTATTTATACGCAACAATAGATTTGAACATCTTTCGAAATTTCAACCTTTTTTGTTTAAAATTGAGTTTAAATTTTCTTTTTGATGTGCTATCATAATTCCAGCAAAGAGAATGATTACTGAACAGAAGGGGAGAGAGCGCATGTTTATTTTAGCACCTAAAACAGAAGAACAGGCCTACCGGAAAGCTGTGCAGGTTTTTCAGAATTATTATCAGAAGATAACAGGCATTACTCTGGACATAAAAACCGAGCCCTCTGAAACGGAGGATATGGTGATTATCGGCTGTGAGGTTGTACAGCCCTTTGTATTTCACTCACTCTCCGGTGGTTTGCCGGTGAAATATAACAGTGATGAATATTGTATGATTTCGAAAGAGGATAACGGCAGAAATCTGCTGTATCTTGCTGGTGGACGCGGCCGTTCTACTCTTTATGCGGTATATGATTTCTTTGAACGTCGGGGTGGCTGCCACTATTTTTGGGATGGCGATGTGATTCCTGAAGGAAAAGCCATTGATATTACAGGTCTGGATGTTTATGAAGTGCCCCGGTTTCAATACCGTGCCATCCGCTACTTTGCCCACCGAGGGCTGAGCCGTTTTCAGGCAGAACATTGGGATTTTGACCAGTGGCAACGGGAAATTGACTGGCTGCTGAAAAGCCGGCTTAATATGTTTATGCTGCGCATTGGTATTGACGATTTATTTCAGAAAGCCTTTCCTGATATTGTGTCTTATCCCTCTAATGAAGAGGTACTGCCGGAAGCCACAGAAGGCTTTAACAATCGCACAACTTTCTGGCCGCTACAGTATCGTGGTGAGCTTCGAAAAAAGGTGCTTCAATATGCCTTTTCCTGCGATTTAATTCATCCCGAGGATTGCGGCACTATGACACATTGGTATTCCCGCACACCAAAAGAGTTCTTGGAGAAGGTGAATCCGGGGTTTTTGTCGCAGACGAGTCAATCTCAGTCGGAGCAAACCGGCTTGGTTTGGGATATTTTTGATGAAAACAATCTTAAGAACTATCAGAAATTAACCGATACCCATGTAAAAGAATATGGCAAAGCAGAACTGTTTCACACCATCGGTCTGGCAGAACGTACATACAATGAAGACCGCCAGAAAAATCTGGATTTGAAAAAATATGCATATCGGAGAATTATTGACCACATTTCTAAGAATTACCCCAATGCACCGATGCTGATTGCCGCCTGGGACTTCTTTTTCTGTATGAAGCCTGAGGAAGTGCGGGATATGGTGAAGATGTTTGATCCCGAAAAGACGGTTATTTTCGATTATACGGTGGATTTAAAGGAAGAACACAACAATTTTGAACAATGGGATATTATGGGCAAAATCCCCTGGATTTTCGGCATTTTCCATGCCTATGAACCTCAGAACCATGTCCATGGAGATTATGAGTATATCACGAAAAAGCTGGAAAAAGCCGCCGAGGATTCTTTCTGTAAAGGGATGGCTTTTTGGCCGGAAAACTCCCATAGCGATACCTTAATGCTGGAATATTTCCGTGAAAACGCCTGGAAACCGCAGGGACGCAGCATTGATGACATTGCGAAAGATATGTGCTTTAAGCGTTATGGCGAAGATGCAGCAGTAATGCTGAACATTTGGCAGGCATTTTTACCCACTTTGAAGTTACCCACAAAATCCGGTATTGCCTATTTCCACGATGTTTTAAAACCGAATGCCGGATTCCTGCGGCTTTTTGAGTTGGATTACGAACGCCACTCAGATTATGTGGATTGGCTGGCAGGACTTGAGGATTATGATTTGCAGTTCACAGATACCATAAAAGAGCTATTGACCCTGGTGCATCATCTGCCTGAAGCAGTTTATGAAAAGCCCTTTATCCGCCGCGATATTGCCGATTTGCTTAAAACCGTGGTGATGAAAAAATTACAGTATCGGTTTATGAAGCTGAGCTATTTGCTTATGCGCTGGTATCAGGGCGAGGATGAGGCAGAAAACATCCGTGCATTATTGGACAAGAACGAAAAGATGCTGGATGTGATGGGTGATGTGCTGGGCTTGCACGAGGATAACTCCATGTATTACAGTCTGCTTGATTTGCAGAAAAACAGAGCGATTAATCCACACTTTGAGGATGCCTTAAAGGATAATGTGGTGAACTGGTATTGCCGTTCCAATGTTTATGAAGCCCTGCAGTTTGTATACAAAAAAGAAGTTCGATTCTTTAAAGAATGGGTGCTTGAACAGCTTTTAAACAATGACCGTTCGCGGAATGTTGAAAGCTTTGCAAGGGCAAAAGAACAGATTTTTGAAGAATTTAAGAAAATACCGCTGAAAGACTTTCATCAGGGCCAAAAACCGGATTATAAGGCGGTTACAGCGGCTATGCTTGCAATGATGGAATAAGAGGTGTTTACGGTGAAGTTAAGAACTGTTATTGAGGAAATGCCTGAGCGGCTTATTCGATATCAGCTATCTGAAAACGCTGTGCAGGCAATGCTTGTATACAGAGAAATGCTCCTGCAGAATGAAAGCCTGATTTGCCAGGCAGGAATCTATTATAAACTGTTTTTTGAAACAGAAATCCTGCCTCCGGATTTTGATACCATGCCTGACAATGACGGTCAGGAACAGGGCATGCTTTTTGCTATGGTTTTTTTTGCTCGCTGTGAGCTTTTCGGTGAGGCACTGGAAAAGCAGGGCATACCGGCACAGTTTGCAAATCACGGTTCGTGGCATTTCTGCGATTTGTTTGAGCGGAATAAACGGTGTTACGGAACATATGGCTTTCGTGGTATGTATCGTGAGGGCATGGTCAAGTATGTTAAGCCTAAAACCTTTACAATAGGTCGATTGTCCTTTGAAATGAATGTTTTTCATGGCCCTTATGTGGTCTATAAAAGCAGAAAAAATGGTCGATTGGTGCCGTTGGCGGTATCCGGACTTAACTACCTTAAAAACGGCAAGCAAGTACCAAAAAACGACAAGGAGATATACTTTACAACGGAACTCGTTGAAGGAGATGCTATTAAGGGAAACACCTTTCATACTGACGGAAGCCTGAATTTTGAAACGGTTACCCTAGACGGAAGCGAGTATGAAAAAATCCTTGCAGATGGTGATCCGGTGCTGTCTGTTCACATCCCCGGTCATGATAAAATGACACCGGAGCTGGTGGCTGATGCCTTTACAAGAGCACGAGACTTTTTTAAAACGTATTATAAAGAGAAAGGTTTTAAGGCCTTTGTCTGCAGTTCCTGGTTGCTGGATACAGGACTGGCACGCTTTTTAAAATCGGATTCCAATATTATTAAATTTCAAAAGGAGTTTACGATTGCTTTATCATTCGTGAACACCTTTGCAATTTACTGGAATATTTTCGGTGTTGAAAATTTTGTGCCTTATGAGGAACTTGTTCCGAAAAACCGTTTTCAGCAACAGGTGCTGGAGTGGGTGAAAAGTGGAGAATATTTGTATAGCGGTAACGGATTTATTCTGTTTTAATAATTTAAAAAAATGGTTATGCTATTATAAAAAAAGCTTGCAACGGTTTTCTGATGTAAAACGTTGCAAGATAAAAAACGGAGGGAAAATATGGGAGTGCTTTCAGAACTTAATCCGCAGGCGGTTTTTACCTATTTTGAAGCTTTATGCCACATTCCCCACGGCTCAGGCAATATGGGAAAAATCAGCGACTTTTGTGTAGAATTTGCAGAAAAAAACGGACTGTGGTTCTATCAAGATGAAGCGAATAATGTTATTATCAAAAAGCCGGCATCCTGCGGCTATGAGTATGCTGCCCCGATTATTCTTCAGGGGCATCTGGATATGGTTTGCCAGAAAGAGGAAGGTTCAACTATACAGTTTGAAACCGACGGCATTGATCTTGTTCGAGAAGGGGACTATATCCGGGCGAAAGGCACGACACTGGGAGCCGATAACGGTATTGCCGTGGCTATGATTATGGCCATTTTAGCGGATAAAGAGCTTTCGCATCCGCCCATTGAAGCGGTGTTCACCACAGATGAGGAAATTGGTATGATTGGTGCCGGAAAGCTGGATATGTCAGTTTTACAGAGTAAACGTATGCTGAATATTGATTCAGAGGATCCGGCAGTTGTCACGGTTTCCTGTGCCGGTGGCAGTGACTTTTGGGCTCATATTCCTGTTTCCCGGGAACAACGTGAGGGCACCACGGTGGTGTTAACGGTGAAAGGTCTTCGTGGCGGTCATTCCGGCGTTGAAATCAACAGTGGCCGGGTGAATGCCAACTTTTTGATGGGCAGATTGTTACACAGCCTTTCAAAAGCGTGTTCGTTTGATATTATCAGCATAGACGGCGGTGATAAAGGCAATGCCATTCCTGTAAGCTGTACCGCAAAAGTTCTGACAACACAGCCGGAGCAGGTTATAGCGGCCTTTGAAAGCTGTGCCGTGGTTATCCGTGACGAGATTAAAAGCCGGGAACCGGAATTTAGCTGGCTGGCGGAAACGACTGGAACAGGTGTAGCAGATGTGATGGCAAAAGAAACGTCCGATAAGCTGCTGCACACATTGCTGTTGGCTCCTAACGGGGTTTTGGAGATGAGCGCCGATATCGAGAATCTGGTGGAAACCTCCCTGAATATGGGCATTTTGAAAACCGAAAAGGATGCGGTTTCAGTTTTATTTGCTCTTCGCAGTAACAAAAGTACGGCACTTGCTTTTTTAGAAGAAAAGCTGACGGTCTTTTTCAATGCTATGGGCTGTGCTATCAAGACCGGTGGTCATTATCCGCCCTGGGAATATAAAAATGATTCTGTACTGCGGGATTTGTATATTGAAAAATACAGAGAAAAAACAGACAAGACTCCCCGGGTAGAAGCCATTCATGCAGGCCTTGAGTGTGGCGTTTTTGCAGCGGCTATTCCAGATTTTGACTGTATTTCCATCGGCCCCGAAATGCACGATATTCATACCGTAAAAGAACGGCTCAGCATTAACAGTACAAAAGAGATTTATGAAATTATCTGCAGAATGCTTGCAGATTTAAAATAATCAGACAAGATTATTGCATTTTTTGCTTTGATGTGGTATACTAATTTAGACAAAAAATGCAGTCGTTTCAGTAAACGGCGGATAGGAGACTTATGAATAATCAGAACGATTTCAAACCCTATGTTCCGGCAGATAAGGTGACGCCGGAAATTACATTTACATCCATCGTTATGGGGATTATTTTAGCTGTTATTTTTGGCGCGGCTAATGCTTACCTTGGCCTCAGAGTTGGTATGACGGTTTCTGCCTCTATTCCGGCGGCGGTTATTTCCATGGGTGTTATCCGCGTTGTTATGCGCAAGAATTCTATTCT
This sequence comes from Clostridia bacterium, assembly GCA_017416855.1. Classification (GTDB taxonomy): domain Bacteria; phylum Bacillota; class Clostridia; order UBA1381; family UBA9506; genus UMGS755. Next base: position 17,644 of record JAFQAZ010000026.1, on the reverse strand, counting down.
GGAAAGTAACGTTGTGCAGACCATTGGTTCGGCCGGTGAATCCTTAGCGGCCGGTGCTATTTTTACCCTGCCGGCTTTGTTTTTGTGGGCATCTGAGGGCGTCATGGAAAAGCCGGACATTCTGTCTATGACTTTGATTGCGCTGTTAGGCGGCTTGTTAGGTATATTCTTTATGGTGCCTCTTCGCAATGCGCTGATTGTTAAGGAACACGGCATTCTTCCTTATCCTGAAGGAACTGCCTGTGCAGAGGTGCTTTTAGCCGGTGAGAAGGGTGGCGCCAATGCATCTACTGTGTTTGCCGGTATGGGCTTTGCGGCTATCTTCAAATTCATCATCGACGGCTTAAAGGTAGTTGCCGGAGAAATTACGGTACATGTTAAAGGCTTTGCCGGCGCGATTGGCACACAGATTTATCCTGCTGTTATGAGCGTTGGTTATATTTGCGGTGCCAGAATTTCTTCTTATATGTTTGCCGGCGGCGTGTTAAGCTGGTTGGTTATGATTCCCATGATTGTGCTTTTTGGTGAACAGATTGTTCTGTATCCCGGCACAGAAACTATCGGTGCTATTTTCGAAGCAGGTGGTGCCAGCGCTATCTGGAGTACCTACATCCGTTATATCGGTGCCGGCGCTTTGGCAGCGGGCGGTATCATCAGTCTGATTAAATCATTGCCGTTGATTGTAACAACCTTTGGCGGTGCTATGAAGAGTATGTCCGGCGCAAAGGTAGATTCCAGCCTTCGCACAGCGAAAGATTTGAATTTTAAATTTGTATTGATTTCCATTCTGGTTTTAACAATCCTGGTTTGGCTGGTGCCCGCTATTCCGGTGTCTTTTCTGGGTGCCTGCATTGTGGTTATATTCGGATTTTTCTTTGCAACGGTTTCATCCAGAATGGTTGGCCTTGTTGGCAGCAGTAACAATCCTGTATCCGGTATGGCCATTGCCACATTGTTAATTACTACATTAATTTTAAAAGCAACAGGCATGACAGGCGCTTTCGGTATGATGAGTGCCATTTCTATCGGTTCTATTATCTGTATTGTGTCTGCTATTGCCGGTGATACATCTCAGGATTTAAAAACCGGTTATCTGTTAGGTGCAACACCGAAGAAACAGCAGATTGGTGAAATTGTTGGTGTTGTTTCTGCGGCAATTGCAATCAGTGGTACACTGTATTTATTAGACAGCGCGTGGGGCTTTGGCTCTGAACAGCTTGGTGCACCGCAGGCAACCTTGATGAAGCTGATTATTGAAGGTGTTATGCAGGGAAATCTGCCCTGGACTTTGGTGTTCATCGGTGCGTTTATTGCAGTTGTTGTGGAAATTATCGGCATTCCGGTTCTTCCCTTTGCAATTGGTGTATATCTCCCTGTGCAGTTGAATGCCTGCATTATGATTGGTGGTCTTGTTCGCTTGGCGCTGGATAAAATGAAGCGTGATAAAGAAGAAAAAGAAGCTATTGTTAATGATGGTATTCTGTTTTGCTCCGGTATGATTGCCGGTGAAGGTCTGGTTGGCATTCTGCTTGCTCTCCTTGCAGTATTCGGCCTTGATAAAGCGTTAGACCTTTCTGTAAAACTTGGTATTTCTCCCGTTGTTTCCAATATTGGCGGTATCGTACTTTTTGGAGTCATCATTCTGTCTGTTCTTAAATTTTCAGTTTGGAAAAAGCGTAAACAGTTATGAAGCAGTCAGTAAACTATCTCGATAAGGTTCCGGTAAGGAATGAAAAATATAGTTGGACAAAAGATGACGAGGGAATCGTTACTTTAGAGGTTCTCAACAAAGGGTTCTTTCATTTTCTTGCACAGAAGCTTTTAAAAAAACCGCCTGTGACCTATGTACATCTTGATAAACTGGGGAGCTTTATCTGGCCGTTGATGGATGGCGTTATGGATGTGCATCAACTGGGTGAAAAAGTAGAGGAGCAGTTCGGCGAAGAAGCACACCCTCTCTATGAACGCCTGGTTCAGTATTTTAGAATTCTGGAAAGCTATAACTTTATTCTTTGGAATAAATAAAATTTAAAACCGGCTGTGAAAAGCATCGCTTTTCACAGCCGGTTTTGCTATACAACGATTAACATATTTTTGTGTCCTCGCTTAGAAAATGGGAAACTTTTTATACCTTTGAATTTGACTCTCTGCGCACCATGTGATATAATTTTAAGAAAAATGTTGTTTTAACCTGAAATGATGAATTTATATTTTTTGATCCTGTCTTGACACGAACTTTGTCGAATGATGAAGAAAGAAGGTAAAATGTGAAAAAAGGAAAATATATAGCATTTATAAGTCTTGCTTTTGTTTTATCAATTATGATTGCGTATTTGTTCTTTCCCCAAATTTACATTAAAATTGTTACTGAAGATGGTGAAAAACTTGAACGAGCTATCGTGATTGTGAATGACAATACCAGTGATCAATCTTTATGTGTAATGGAAATTAAAGAAAAGAATGAATTGATGGAATTATATAGAAAGATAAAAGATACCGAAAATATTAAAGTTTACCGCTATCCAAGGCATTCTATTGTGGAAGCTGCATCTCGTGAATATGAAATACAACTTATTTATAACAATGGAAAAGTCGATAGGTTTGGCACTTCGGAAAATCCACAATTTGTATATCGTATGCTCGAAAATGAAGACAATGGTTATATTATTGGGAAGAACAATGTATTGTTAGAATATGTTTTAGAGTTATCAAGCAAAAATTAAAATAATAGTTTGCCGATTTATAATATTTACATATACTATCGGATTGCGAGAAAATCCAGTATTCTCGCGGGTTCTAAAGAATTTTGTTCAGAAAAAATGCAGTGAAAAATTAAGGAAAAAATAGTAGGTCCATATTATGCTTTAGCATAACAAGGTTCCGGGGTACCCGACCGCAATATTCGATTGCGTTATCGGGTCGTGGTTCTTATTATTCACTGTTCACCTGTCTTGACATGAGTTTGCAAAGCAAACTCAATGAATTGCCTTCGGCATGAATTGAAATCAAAGATTTCATGAATAGAGCCTTACGGCTCATGAATTGCACTAAAGTGCATTATAAAGGCAATTCAATTCATGGAGCAAAGCGAGAATTCATGGCAGAGCCAATTCATGACAACTTCAGCTGTCAATTCATTTAAAAAGGTTGCATCTAAACCTTATGCCTCGCAATTACTAAAAGGGATTGCATCTGAAACCTATGTGTCACAATCATTAAAACAGTCTTCACAATGAGGGCTGTTTTTGTATGTTACACAAATTACTGCACACAATAACTGCAAAAAGGTGGTTTTACAATGTGTACAGTCATTTCGGTTGTGGCGGGAGAACATTATTTTGGTCGAAATTTAGATTATGAGCATACTTTTGGAGAACAGGTGGTCATTGTGCCGCGACGCTATCCGTTTACCTTCACAGACGATAAACTGTGCTCAGAGCATTATGCTATGATTGGAATGGCACTACCGATGAAGGGCTATCCGCTATACTTTGATGCGGTCAATGAACGAGGCTTGGGGATGGCGGGGTTGAATTTCCCGGGGAATGCTCATTATATTGCACCGGAAAAGGTCAAAAGAAACATCGCATCTTATGAATTCATCCCCAGAGTTCTGGCGCAATGCGCTAATGTGGAAGAGGCAGAGACGATGCTTTCTGATTGCTGCATTACCGATGTCTGTTTTTCTGACGAAATGAAGTACTCACCACTTCATTGGTTTATGGCAGATAAGCACCGTTCTGTCACCATTGAACAAACAGAAAAAGGCTTTATGATCTACGATAATCCTGTAGGGGTGCTGACAAACAATCCTACTTTTGATATGCAATTGTTTAATCTGAACAACTATCATTCTGTCACATCGGCAGAACCACAAAATATTTTTTCGGATAAAGTGAATCTTGCAACTTATAGCAGGGGGATGGGTGGACTAGGCTTGCCCGGTGACCTATCATCAATGTCGCGGTTTGTCAAGGCTGCATTTACAAAGCTGAATTCTGTATTTGGTGAAACGGAGGAGGAGAAGATTCATCAGTTTTTTCATTGTCTGTATTCTGTGTATCAGCAAAAGGGATGTGTACAAGTGGGACACGATTTTGAAATGACCAACTATTCCTCCTGCTGCAATGCAGATAAAGGCATTTATTATTTTACAACGTATTATAACAGTTCCATACGCTCAGTCTCTATGCATCATGAAGATTTGTACAGTAACGAGCTGATTGCGTTTGATTTGCAGGACAAAGGCAGAATTTTGTCGTTAAACTAATGATTTGTGTTGATTTTTCCTGGATTTTTTGTTATATTGTTACTGAATAAAATAATGCAGAAGGGGCCATTGACAATATGGAACAACAAGAAATATACATTACTTCCTCGGTAGATAACACCGCACAGCCTTCCCTGTTTTATAAAGCCAAAGGGAAAAAGAGACCTCTTTTAGTGGGTTTGCATACTTGGAGTCACGACCGGTTTAACCAGATCGGGAATATGCTTCCTTATGCTGAAAAACACGATTTTAATTTACTTTTGCCGGAGTTTCGCGGCAGCAATTTACCATCGAATCCCAACTGCCAGCAGGCCTGCGGTTCTCTATGCGCAAAGCAGGATGTTAAAGATGCAATCGATTATGTGGTGGCAGAAGAATCTGTTGATGCTGAGAACATTTTTCTTTTAGGGCTAAGTGGTGGCGGGCATATGGCGCTTTTAATGGCAGGATTTTGTCCTGAACTTTTTAAAGCTGTCGGTGCTTATGTCCCTATTACGGATTTAAAGAAGTGGAAGACTGAAAATCAGAATTATGCACCATATGTTGAAGCTTGTTGCGGAAACAGTGACGAGGAACTGGAGAAACGTTCACCCATAGCTTATATTGCTACCATTGCTCAGGCCAATCTCAAAATTTTTCACGGAAAATTTGATCCGGTTGTTCCTGTTAGTCAGAGTCTTACCTTGTATCGTGCAATTATGGAAAAACATCCGCAAGCAAGAGTATTTTTAGATGTTTTTGATGGCAAACACGAAATAGATATGGAAGCAGCTATGTATTGGCTTTTGTCGCAGTATAAGCCGGTTGAGAAGGTGGCTGTAACAGGCTGATGCTTTGAAATTATGCTCGCGGTATTGAAAAATATTTAAAAAAGTGATATAATGTGTCAAAACGATTGATGTGTCACATCCTGACTGATTCTAACTTATCTGCAGTAACCCGGGGGGTACATTATGAAAATTCTGATTACAACTGATTTATATACAGTAACAACCAACGGTGTTGTTACATCGGTTAAAAATTTATACGACGAATTGCTGAAAAACGGACACGATGTCCGTATTTTAACCTTATCGGACACACGGTTCAGTTACAAAAAGGAGCGGATTTATTACATCCGATCAATGCCGTTTGCGGTGTATCCCGATGTGCGTATGCCACTTGCGTTGCGGCATCATCGGTTCGTTGAAGAATTGATTGACTGGAAGCCGGATATCATTCATAGTCAGTGCGAATTTTTCAGCTTTCAATTTGCCAGCTATATTGCAAAAGAAACAAATTCGCCCATTGTCCATACATATCATACGCTGTATGAGCAATACCTGAGTTATATTCTGCCCAGCAGACGGTTGGGCAAGCGTTTGCTCCGCACCTTTTCCAAAAGAAGACTCAGAAAGGTCAGTAGCATTGTGGCACCCACCAGGAAGGTTGAAAACGCATTGCACGATTACGGCCTGATGAACGATATGGTAATTGTGCCCAGTGGTATTAGTCTGCAACAGCATAAGGTCAGGATTCCGAAGTATAGACTGCTAAATAAACGACACAGTCTCGGCATCCGGGATGATCAGGTTGTTTTAATTAATCTTGGACGGTTGGGGACAGAGAAAAATTTAGGTGAGTTAATTGAATTTTTTGCCAAAGTTTTGCCCGAACAACCGAATCTCGTTCTGCTCATTGTTGGCGGCGGGCCGGCTAAAGAAGAGCTGGAAAAACAGGCAAAACAGCTAGGGGTTTCTGATGCAGTGATTTTCACTGGCATGGTGCCACCCGAAGATGTACAGAATTATTATCAGCTGGCAGATGTTTTTGTGAATGCTTCCACCAGTGAAACCCAGGGCTTGACCTATGTAGAAGCAGCAGCAAACGGATTGCCTCTTTTGTGCAGAAAGGACTTATGCTTTCAGGATGTTTTAAAAACCGGTGAAAACGGATTTGCCTATAATGATTTCGAAGAATTCTCTGAAAGCATTAAGTTTATTGCAAGGCATAGTGAATGGCGGGAAAAAGCGGCAGAGGTCAGCCGCGAAATTGCAGTGTCCTTTGATAAGACAAAATTCGGCCTTGCTATTGAAAAAGTGTATCAGGCTGTTATTGACAGGAAATAGAGCTAAAAGAATCTGCAGCAAAATAATCATTTTGCTACAGATTCTTTTATTGTCACATCATTGTTCTTTGGTGCATATTGTGTAATATACAGCAAAAGGATGGTGATGCTTTTGAGACTTAAATACAGATTGTGGGGAGCAGTTGCAACGGCTTTTTGTGTCGGCGTTTTTGCCGGGATGATTCTGCCGCCTTTGTGCTTGGTGATTGCCGAGGGCTGTATGGTAATTTTCATCACCTTTTGCTGGATGTGCAGTTGATTGAAAGGAATGGTGGTCACAATGAAGGTTGTTGTTGTTCAGTTTCCTAAACTCATTAACAGTATTCTTAAATCCTTCTTCAAAATTAAATAACAATGCGGTCTCCGATTCCGGAGACCGCATTGTTATTTAAAGAGTTTTGTAAAATCCACCGAAATATAATTGAAAACAAAAAGTTTTGAAAAAATATTTAAATTAATGCTACACAAAACAATATATTTGTGATATAATGTATTTTGTGTTATTATATTTACACTCTGATACATACAGCCCGGGAGGGAAAAATAATGTACAAAATCGTGCGAAAAAAATCATTAAACAAAACAGTTACCCAAATGGAGATTGAGGCACCGCTGGTGGCAAGAAAAGGAAAACCCGGTCAATTCATCATTTTGCGTGTGGACAGTGAAGGGGAGCGCATTCCGTTAACCATTGCAGGCACCAATCCCAAAGAGGGTACCGTTAAAATAATTTTCCAGGTTGTGGGCGGCACAACAACAAAGCTGAACAACAAAAACGAAGGCGAATTCATTGAAGATTTTGTTGGCCCCTTAGGCCGCGCCACCCACACAGAGGGCATTCAAAAGGTTTGCATTGTTGGCGGCGGTGTTGGCTGTGCCATTGCAATGCCCGTGGCAGAAGAGTTTCACCGTTTGGGTGCATCCGTCACCAGTATTGTTGGCTTCCGTGATGAAAACCTTGTCATTTTAGAGGATGAATTCAAGGCTTGTTCGGATAAACTGATTATTATGACAGATGATGGTTCTTATGGTCGCCATGGTAATGTTACTGTGCCGTTAAAGGAAATGCTGGAGGCCGGAGAGCAGTTTGATATGATTATCACTATTGGGCCTTTGATTATGATGAAATTCGTTACATTGACAGCACAGCCCTTTGGTGTGCCTGTTACAGCTTCAATGAATCCCATTATGATTGACGGAACAGGAATGTGCGGCGGTTGTCGTTTAACCTTACACCGTGATGGTGAGCGCATCACGAAGTTTGCCTGTGTGGACGGGCCGGAATTTAATGCCTACGAGATTGATTTTGATGAAGCAATGTCCCGTGGCAGAATGTATGCAGATTTTGAACGCCACAGCTATGAAGAAACCTGCAATTTATTTAAAAAAGCGTAAGTGAGGAAAGGAATATGGCTATCAATCCAAAAAAACACGAAATGCCTACTCAAGCTCCTGATGTCCGTGCTCACAATTTTCAGGAGGTTGCGTTGGGATATACGTCTGAAATGGCGGTTTCTGAAGCAGAGCGCTGCTTAAATTGTAAAAATCAGCCGTGTGTATCCGGCTGTCCTGTTAATATTCACATTCCTGAGTTTATTGATTATATTAAAAAAGGCGATTTTGAAGGTGCCTATCAGGAAATTTCAAAATCATCTTCCTTACCGGCTGTTTGCGGCCGCGTTTGTCCTCAGGAAACACAATGCGAAAGTAAATGCACTCTGGGCGTTAAATTTGAGCCGGTTGGCATTGGTCGCTTAGAGCGTTTTGTTGCTGACTGGCACAACGAAAATGTGACAGAAAATCCTGTGAAACCTGTGCCGAACGGTCACAGAGTTGCTGTAGTGGGTTCTGGTCCATCCGGACTGACTTGCGCCGGTGCTCTGGCCAAAAAAGGCTATGATGTAACCGTTTATGAGGCTTTACATACGGCCGGTGGCGTGTTGGTATACGGTATTCCTGAATTCCGTCTGCCGAAGACCATTGTGGCAAAAGAGGTTGATACCTTAAAGGCTTTGGGTGTGCGCATTGAAACCAATGTGGTTATTGGCAAAACGTTAACGGTTGATGAATTGTTTGAAATGGGATTTGAGGCTGTGTTCATTGGTTCCGGTGCCGGTCTTCCCAGTTTTATGAATATCCCCGGAGAATCTTTAAAGGGCGTGTATTCAGCCAACGAATTTTTAACCAGAAGCAACCTGATGAAGGCTTACCGCGAAGATTCGGATACTCCCATTATGAAGGGCGGCAAAGTGGCCGTTGTTGGTGGCGGTAATGTGGCAATGGATGCAGCCAGAACAGCGCTGCGCCTGGGAGCAGAGAAGGTTTATATTGTTTATCGTCGTTCTATGGAGGAACTGCCTGCCAGACGGGAAGAGGTTGAGCACGCAGAAGAAGAGGGTGTTGATTTTCAGCTTCTTCGCAATCCGGTGGAAATTCTTGGATTCCAAAATCCGGAGGATCCCCGCGATCCCAGAAACGGTTTTGTTACATCTATGCGCTGTGTTAAAATGGAGCTGGGTGAACCGGATGAAAAAGGCAGACGCAAACCGGTTGTTATTCCCGGTTCTGAATATGAACTGGAAGTGGATACGGTTGTTATGTCTATCGGCACATCGCCCAATCCGCTGATTAAAGACACAACGAATGGCCTTGAAGTGAATGCCCGCGGTGGCATTATTGTAAATGAAGAGGGTTTAACCTCCCGAGAAAGTGTTTATGCCGGCGGTGACGCTGTTACCGGTGCGGCGACAGTCATCTCGGCTATGGGTGCAGGCAAAACGGCTGCCAAGGCTATAGATGATTATTTGATGAATAATTAGTGTAAAAGCGTGCTCAAATGCCGTGTACTGTTAAGGACAGTTGCCGAAAATAGTATAACGAGCATTGCGAGGTCAAGAAGTAAGAGATAAGACTGTAATGAAGTTTTATCTCTTTTTCTTATGATTTTTTATCCGTACATTCGTCAAATTAAATGCCTTCTGATAAAATGAAGATACCAAATTTAAAGGAGGTACTTCACAATGAAGAAAAAATTTATTGAAAACGGAATTGAGTATGTAAGGAATGGTGATTACTACATTCCAAACCTAACTGTACCTGATGATAAGGTGTATAACATTGGCAGGTATGGTAGGTTACACTCAATATTTATCAAAGAAAATCGCCCTGCTTTCTACTCAATGAAAATGCTTAACGGAACTTGGCTTGCATATCTTGAAGAAATTGACACAAGTGCAATGGAAATGGTTGATAGGCTTATAAAAGATATGGCGGTCAAACAAGGTATCACAGAGAAACTCAAAGCAAAAGACCAAATGGCTTGGGTTGGTGCTATGAACAACATTCGTCATTCAGCAGAAGAAATATTATATAAGGACCTTCTTTTTCGCTGAAGTAAGTGTTAGCAAACATGGCATTTGTACTCCCACAAAAGCCCTTGTTAGGACTTTTGTCCTAAAACCTAAATAGATTGGATGAGAAGTTATGAACTTTATAGAGGAACTATACTACGGAAATATCAATCCAAATGAAAAGCGATACGACAAATGTACTCATTATGCGAAAACAATGCGAAAGTTCTGCGATAGCGAAAATGAGTTGGGAAAGATGCTAAAAGGTAAACCGCTACATCTTGTAAATGACCTTATCAATGCAAGTGATGAGATTGTTGCTATTACAAGTATCGAAAACTTCAAACTCGGATTTCGTCTTGGCTTGCAGATGATTTGCGATAGTCTTATCTGCGATGATAGTATATTTAAGGATTTATAGGAGGTTGTTATGAAAAAGATTATAATATGTTTAATAATTACTATGACAATTACATCTACAGTAAATGCAGCAGAGGTGCCGAGAGAATCGGCACCCTGCAATGCCACAAATGAAGCAATAGTAATTGTTGAAAGTTTTATAGGTGATATTTTAACAGAGGTACAGAATGGCTTGGGATATGCCGATGCAAGAGTGAAATCAAACCGTATATTCTTTAATGCTTGGTTAAACGGACAGACGAATGGTTATAGCTACGGTGAACTTGTTGATATAGCCAATGCTGCAATATGGCAATATAGGGATATGTATTTACGACCTGTTTTCTATACAAACAATCTTGAAAAAGTCAGAGTTATAATCGCTCCCGTAATTGAAGATTATAAATCCGGTAAAATCACTTATGCTGAAGCGGAGTTCAATGCACGAAATAAGATTTATCAATCTGTCAAACCTGACTTTAATCCCGATGTGGAATATATGAAAGATCCTTTATCAAGAGATATTCCATCAGTTGATAATAGCTTGTTTATTCTTGCAAGAAAATTGTTGTTAACATCCGTTGAATAAATAATGCGCTCATATCAATTTTACTTTGATATGAGCGCAACTTCGACTATTTGATTTTTTGTTTTTTTACATAATCAGCAATTTCGTCGCCTGACAACACTTTATCATATTCTTCTAAATGAACCTTAGAGCCACGCATATCTGATACAATGGATTCTATAAACTTCTTATATTCAGGATTCATTTCACAGAGCCTATTAATCGTGTCCCAATCTAATTGCTCTGATGCTCGTGCAGGAAATAGGATTTCACTTTGTTCGATATTATCTGGTGCCAATTTTATAAAACCTATTCCAAAAGCATTATTTAAACGTAGCATTTCTTCTTGAAGTTCAGAGTCATCTTCGTAATCTAAAGCTACTAGATACCCTTCGTTTGCCCAACTTGAATTTGAAACTGCCTGAAAATAATATTCTCTCAAGTTGGAAAAATTCACTTTTATTTTCATTTCGAATGAAAATAGCTTGTACTGGCAATTATTAAAGGAATTAATAAGGTCCATTGTTTGTGAACAATAATTTTGATAAGGAAAATATAAACCAACTATATCGGGATGCAACCATTCTGTTTCTCCTTTTCGCTTTTTCCTTGATTTTTCATGATGAATGGTTTTAGTTACGCACTTAAAATGAGAATCAGAATAAACAAAACTTGTTAACAAGGGGTGCAAGTCACGTTCGTTATAAGCAGTTTTACTTTGTGTCGAAGTAATTGCAGTGGAATCATTGGTTATCTTTTGATTTTTTATGTAAAACGTAGATGGACGCTTACTATGTTGATAAAAAGAGGAATTAGGATTATCTCTAATATCAAGATACAAGCGAGCTTCAAGAGTTTTTACGGGTGTTTTACCTGATGTAGATAAATTCTTCCTGTATCCGTATTCATCAGATTTGTCCCATATTTCTTTAATGCTTAGCGGAGATTGATGTTTCTTTAGTGTTTCATACACAAGTTCTAAAAAAGTCATCTTGCACCTCCTCAAATCTTTGGAATCATAGTGGATGCGTCCGGAGAGTTTGTTTTCACATTCCACACAGCTATCTTCATTTTCTTGATTCGTTTTCCATCTCCAAAATCAAGAAGATCTTCACGCTTGTATATATTTAGTATTTTATTTAAGCTTCCTAAATCAGCAGAAGTCAAAAGAAAAGCTTCCTCAGGATCGATAAGTTTGCAATATGCCCATAATTGTCCCAAATCTCTTAATGTTAAACTTGTCTTCTTGGCTTCAATAAAGAATAATTTAAAGCCTGTTTTTGATTTGACAATGCCCAATACATCAATCTGAATATCGATGCCTGTTGCTACATCGTGAACAATATCGTACTTCCTCAGAACTCTATCGAGACGTTCACTATGTGCATCAATAACAATAACCTCATCCTTTTTATATTTATCATGCAAATAGTTTTCCAACCAAACACGCATTGGTTCATATAAATCAAACTCTTTCATTAAATTACTCCTTATATCCTAAATCTGAGGCAATATCCTTCCATGAATCATAGTGTTTTCCTCTTATTTCAGGTGGTATAAATTCATCATTTTCACCTGGATGAATGGGTTTTGTTTTATTTCTTCCTTTGCCTTCCCAATAAAATTTATGTGTGAGTTCATTTGCGTTTTTATTATCATTGGTAATTCCAAGTAATAATTCATCAGCAAACTGTTCAAGAGCTTCTTTTTTATGAATAACAGCAAATCCTATTGGAAGAAACTCGTTAGCCCATATTTTAATTTGATGTTCCTTTTTCCAAAAATCAGGTTTGCCTTCATTGTATTTAACAAGATTTCCATCACGCATATTGGGGTGAGCCCAATCTATCGCCTGAACGGGAATGTTAACATCTTTAAGCAATCGGCAAACATCACTTACTAAATACCAATTATGTGGCACCTCTAAGTAAACGCGATGCATATATGTTTTGAAGAAGTAGTTACTTCTGCGAATGTAACCAGTTACATCAGCGAATCCTTGTAAAAACGAAATCTTTTCATCACGAGTGAATGCGAAAACCTCTTCGTCAATCCTTATATTTTCATGAGATACGGCGTTCCCGGTATAGCGCAAAATTTCTCTCATCATATATTCATCGTTTCTTTTGGTAAAAGAAATAATAGAATAATTATCCTGCTGAGTAAAGTTTAAACCTGTGCCAATAAGAGGTTCTAAAACAGTACGAATATCAGTTATACTTGCACGTACATATATTCTAACATCGTTATTGTTTTCTGTTGCTAATTTTTTGTGTGGAATTTCAATGGAGATAGTTGTTTCTAAAGCACCGCGCTTTATTTCTCCATTGCCGCAAATCATACCTAAAAGATAAGACATTTCTCTATTCATATAATCACAACCTTTTTAATTTTTCCCTATTTTGCATCCTCTATCAAATAGCTCTCGAATAAGTTTATTATCGTTAAGACGATATGAATAATCAGTCTTATATACTCTGTTTCTTCCAAACAGATGTGCGATGTCAGCAGGGGGAGCAACAGGAACATAAAGTCTTAATTCGAGTGACCATTTATTGGCGTCATCTTGTAAAACAATTATTCCATCGCTATTAACTGTAATAGAAGGAGCATGTGTTCTATTGTATTCATTTATGAATGTTGTCATTGTTACCGATTTAGCTTCAGCTTCAATGAAAAAGTCTTCGCCATCCCTCTTAATATCATTTAAAAAATCTAAAATTCTTTCTACCATAAAATCCTCCATTTATAAATTATACCCTCTATCAAAATCAGCAACATTTGCAGGGTGTAAACGTGATACGGCTGCACGTATAGCTGTCACATCTTGATATTCACCAAAATGGAAACCATAATCTCTGACAATTTTCTCGACAAATTTTCCCTTATTGATTCGTTTTACATAGCTGGTATTCCCCTCACCTAAAAAGGGACGAAGAACATCGGGACAATTATTTATATTGTTAAAATAAATACGAAGTTGATGACTTCGTTTCATTGAATATCCACCAGTTGTTTCACCTTGAGTTATAGGATAATATTCTTCATCAGGAAATTCCCTTTCAAACATGAAGGCTTTTTCTTCAGGAATTTGTGCTTCAATGATTCCAATTCTTCCTGGACTGCATAAATAACCTAAAATTAAGCAAAAATCTGCCGTATTAACCTCTATGTCAAGTGCTCTGGGACCTAATAATGGCATGTTAATTACTCCTTTATAAAAATTAATAAATATTCGTGCACTTTATTTATGCGAAATTTATACGGATATCCGAGCGGACGCATATTATTGTAGTCTGACTGTCTATCCCATATAATCAAATCGTCAAAAACAAACCCGACTTTTTGTAATGCTGTAGCCAAGTCACTGTGCAATGGATAAAAGTTGCTTTTTTTACGAATATCCATAACATTTACGATACAATAACCACCTTTTTTTAAAACTCTATTAACTGAAGAAAAAAGCGTTGATAATGTATCAATAAATTCGTTATAGTTAGCTATATTTCCAACATCATTAGCTTTATCTGAATAATTCACAGCATCCTTTTGATCAGCGCTACGTTTCATATTGAGAATGTCCCAATACGGTGGCGATGTGACGCATATATCAAAGTGATTTTCGGGAAGGTTTTTTAATATCTCAAAACTATCGCCATTGATAATTTCAATTTTATCATCCACACCTACACGTTGTCTTGCTATATTGCAAAAATCTTCGGATAAATCAATTCCTGTGGCATTACATCCAAGATTTTGAGCGGCTACAGTCGTAGAACCAATTCCATTAAATGGATCTAATACGCGCGAGTTTGCCTTTGAAAATGTTCGGATTAGCTTTTCACATAACGATACAGGATAAGATGCGGGATGTTTAAAATCTTTTTCTTCTTTTGTTTTTGATAAATCTCGCCAAATGCTAAAAGAGTTTTGAAGCCACTCTTTTCCAGTGAGATCATTACATTTTTTAGAGTTGTCCATCTGAAATCCACCTCTTAGATTGAATTCTTTTTACTTCACAATCAATATAATCAGATTCTTTTTTATTAATACCATATGCCTTGTATACAACCTGATTCAATTCTTCTAAACAATCAAACCATTCTTGGCTCATATAATCATTGTTTTCCAATCTACTAACCAAACTAAGTATGGAATCGAAATACATCGTTTGTTGGTTAGTTGATGGGAGAGGTATTTTCTTTAAGTATTTTGCATCAGTATGCATTGTAAGTTTGGAATAATTATAACAGTATTTGTATAAGAAAAGATTACACAACCGAGAATGAAGTATACCTAATATATAGCGGCACATTTTTTCGTCACCATCTGTAAATACAGTAACTGTCTGTGTTGCTTCCATATCACCGCCAAACGCAGCTATTATGCCCGCTTCCGCGCTGTAAATATTTTGGATAAAAACCTTGTTTCCTTTCATGGGAACGATATGGTTTTTATATCCAAACTTACGTATTTCTTTTCCTGCAATCGCTTCTTTAGAAGTTGATTTTCCTCTACCAACATAACCATTACATAAATCAGATAATGTTTGATATGAAGAAGTTAATTTTTTATAGGTTGAATAATCCTCCGTGCAGTTAAAAATCAGTATTTCATCTTTATAAAACGATTGCGGAATACTACACATCGTTACAAAGCGATTGCTGGATAACTTCTTTAACTTAATCTTGTGTTTTTTATCAGCCGCACAATTTTTAACGGTGAGGATGATTTGTTCTCCACGCACATTCTTGAAGTAGGCACCAATATCTATAATTGAAATGATTGTCTTTTCTTCAAGAAGTGTTCTTCTCAGCAAACTGTATCCGGCTACGTGCAAGAAATTCTTGGGAATTATGTAAGATACAATGCCATTTTCTTTTACAATTTCAAAAGCTCTCATTAATGCTGCTACAAACAAATTGTTTCCAGAATCAGACACCCTGCGTTTGAAAAGGTAATCGCAGTTTAATTCAACGTCTCCTGACAAAGGAACATAGGGTGGGTTGCCAATGATTACATCAGGTTTTGTGAGTTCAAGTGCTTTTAATAAATCTTCACCACTGCTACTAATGGAATCATAGGTGTTAAAAGAAACGTTATTGATATTATTTAAGCAAAATTTGATTGCATTTTTATCTTGGTCGATTCCATAAAGTTTCACGTATCCGTATTTTTTTGCTGCATAGAGAAAAACGCCCGAACCGCAACAAGGATCCATGATCGCAACATCCTTGGGCAATTTTAACTCACATAACATTTTCTCAGCAAGAGAGAGATCTGTATAAAAGATACCATTATCTTTTTTGTAGTTGTTCTCAAGCGAGCTTTCGTAAACATTTGAAGCATCTATATATGCATTTTGAGCTAAACTCATAATAACAGTCTCCCTTCTATTATTTTTCTATGACATCCATAATATCGCCAACATTGCAACCTAATACGCCACACAGTTTCATAATTACTTCCATTGACACAGGCTGATTCTTGCTCAGTTTGGATAATGTTGTAGAACCTATTCCAGCAGCTTGTTTGAGATCCATTTTTTTCATATTTTTATCTATAAGTAGTTTCCATAGTTTATTGTAAGATACAGCCAAAGCAATTACCTCGCTCTCGTGATATATGTGTTGTTTATATTATAACATATAAAACGATAGTTTGCAATAGATTTTTGAAAAAAGAGAAAAAAATTCCCACCTATCGGTTATTTTTAAGCAGTAACTCTTGAAATTAATATATAAATTTGATATAATGTATAAGTAAACTCAGAAAGGATAATAAAATGGTGCATATGATAAAAACTCTGACTAAAGCTCAATTTGTTGCAGAAGATAAAACAAGATTTTCCTGTACTATAAACCTAAATAACAAAATGATGAAGTGCTATGTACCCAGCACGTGTAAACTTAAGAATTTATTAGAGATTGATTGCTATGACGCTTTGGTGACAAAGAATCATTACCAAAAAAATGTATCTCCATATTCTTTATTTGCATTAAAAGTTAAAGGGGAATATATTGTGATAAATTCCGGATTCGCCAATAATGTAGTAAAAGATATTTTGATGTTGAAACACCAAGAAGTTTGCGCAGAAACGGTTGTAGAAAACTATAAGTGTGACTTTTATTTAAAATCAAAAAATCAACTTATAGAAGTAAAAAGTATTATTTCTGACAAAACAACATTATTACTGCCAAATATAAAATCTCAAAGAGCAATAACGCAACTTAGGCAAATAAATAGTCTTTTGATGGAAGGATATAATGTAGAATACTACTACGTCCTTTTTGCCCCTTTCTTGAAAAAATGTGTAGTTGATAGTCAAAGTGAATATGGGGTTTTATTAAAAGAATGTATAAAAAGAGGAATGAAAATTAAAATATATCGAGCTGTTTTGGATAATAACCTAAACCTTATAACCCAAAAATGTAGAAAAAGTTTTCTCTCGTTCACTAAAGATTAATTACTTAATAAAAATATGAAACAACTTCTAATATTGATAAGTGTATCAATATTAGAAGTTGTTTTTATTTATCCTATGTATGGGATAAATTAATCAACATAGTAAATTTGTAAGCTAACAACATTTACTATGTAATCATCACAAGGCTCGATGCCTCTGTGATGATTAGAAAAAAGAGTATATATCTGCGCTGTGATTGCAGATATATATTCTTTTTAAGGGAATCCAAAGGGAACGTTTGGCACACCTCTTTGCTTGCAAAGTGTAGTGTGTTACACCTTTGCCGACGGGGCGGGTGTGAAAATATGTTGCTTGCCGTATTTGAGCAATATATTTTCGCAGACGGCAAAATTACAAAGGGATGGTCGTCTGCCGTAATATTGGCAGACGGTCAGACCTGCAGTAATTTGTGAAGTCGGTAAACGGTGTATAAGACCACGAAGATTAGCCTCTGTCAAACAGATCAAACTTTATCATAATTTTA
>JAFQAZ010000025.1 GCA_017416855.1 Clostridia bacterium | reverse complement strand
AGAATTACATGAGTTCCTTCTAAATTGTATTCCCTTACGGAAAAACTTAAATTTAAAAAGATTTGCTTTGTTCAGTTATCAAGGTACATATCTAGGTGTTAATACACCTTTCAACAATTAAGAAACTAATTGCTGAAATCTATATTAACTTTTTCGCCGTTCACACGCCGACCTGAACTATTATAGCACAATCAAAACGACATGTCAACACTTTTTATTCATTTTTTCAGAAAAACTCAAAACCCTCTTCTTTTCTTACGAGGTGAGTGCATATTATTATACCAAGAATATAATGACTTGTCAATAGATATTTTTCATTTTTTTATACTTTTTTATCTTTGGCAAAACTCACTCATTTTATACCGTTTTTCTTCATATATAATTGACGGAGGTGGTCCTTTTGTTCATTAAAGTTATCAGAAAAAAAACGCTTTTGCTTATCATATCATCTTTTCTTTCCCTCGTACTCGCCATTTCTGCACCCACAGCTATCTATACAGCCTCAAAACAGAACGAGGAAGAAAAAAAGTTTATTAAGTGGGTGGATTTCGGAGTTTCGTATGAAGCTCTTGCCTCTGCAATGGAACTTGATATTGCAACCCACACCAAGGATGAACAAACGCCCCTTGATTGGGTTGATATGCTTGCCTATTTAGCCGCTAAATATGGCGGTGATTTTTCTCATTTTAAAAAAAGCGACCTGACCAGATTGACGGAAACCCTTGAAAAAGAGAACACGACCATTGACGCCTTAGGTGCCTCCCTGAAAACCTATGCTTATTTTAAAGAAGCCTATGGCGCCGTGTTAAATGGGTTTATTGGTCCTTACTCCATTGAAAAGCCAGACAAGGATAACCCAAAAGAAAAAACGATTACCCAGACATATGGTCTCAAGGCCTTTTCCCCCATCGCTCAAGGGTATAGCTACAGTCATTTTGATGATTTCGGCAACTCCCGTTCCTATGGTTACAAGCGAAAGCATTTAGGGCATGATTTAATGGGTAGCGTGGGAACGCCCATTATCGCCGTGGAATCCGGCTATGTGGAGTGTGTGGGTTGGAACCAATACGGCGGTTGGCGTATCGGCATCCGTAGCTTTGATAGAAAACGGTATTACTATTATGCTCACCTAAGGAAAGATCATCCCTATAACGATATGTATGAAGGCAAAATCATCACCGCCGGTGATGTAATTGGCTATCTCGGTATGACAGGATATAGTTCAAAGGAAAATGTAAACAACATCAATACACCCCATCTGCATTACGGTATGCAACTGATTTTTGATGAAGAAACACAAAAAGACGGTACCAATCAAATTTGGATCGATATGTACGCCATCACCAAGCTTTTAGAGAAAAACCGCTCTGCGGTATATCGCGATGCCAAAGAATATTACAGGCAATACGAAATGTTTGAAGATGCCACGGAGGATTGACGATGAGTACAGCCAAAACAGAAATCATCATACAATTTGACACCGTACTGATCCACGCCCACTGTCCCGCTATTACTCTTTGCGACATTACACTATTATGCAAAACTCTGGCCGACACCGGCATCAGTATTGATTTAATCAGTTTCATCCCCACGCGGCGCACCGGCGCAAGCCTTTCCTTCTCTGTTTTGAGCGGTGATGTTTCAAAGGTGCTGCGCACCACCGCTCAGTTGAAAAACAACAATTCTGTTATGCGCATTGAGGTGAGCGGCGGCTACTCAAAAATCACCGTAAGAGGTACAGGGTTTTTACAGAAAACGGGCATTGCTGCCAGATTTTTCAACGCTTTTTCACAAATTGGTTCTGAACTGATGTTAGTTTCAGCCTCCGGCAGCGCCATTGATGTGTTGGTGAGAACAGATGAACTGGATAAAACAATCGCAGCACTTGAACACGCATTTCCAGAGGCAGAAACGATTTATCCTGAATGAGAAATTTTATGTATTTCATCTCAAAACTATTTTTGTATAAAAAGGGACAAGACAACGGCGAAAAACGCCGTTGTCTTGCTTTGGGGGATTATTATGAAAATGAGAGATAGCTCTCCCGGAATTTCTTCCGGTACTTACAGTATATACTTAATTTGTTGCAAGATTATGAATAATTTTTAAACATTTAAAAAAAGTTTTTTGCCTGTTTTTCCTTTTGGTATATTTTAGCTAAATTATATAGAAAATAAAATGATGAATTTGACAAGATTTTATCAAAAATATACTTGCAACTTGTGACAAAATCTACTATAATATAAGAGTATATATTTTTAATGAGGTGATAGTATGAGTTTAAAGACTGTAGAAGACATTGCCGTACGCGGCAAAAAAGTTCTGGTGCGTTGCGATTTTAACGTGCCGATGGATGACGATGGTAACATTACCAACGACAACCGTATCGTAGGCGCTCTGCCTACCATCAAATATCTGGTTGGCGAAGGCGCAAAGGTTATTCTTTGCTCGCATATGGGCCGTCCCAAGGGTGAGTTCAATATGAAATACAGCTTAGCACCCGTTGCTAAGCGTCTGTCTGATTACTTAGGCCAGACTGTTAAAATGGCTGAAGACGTTGTTGGCGAAAGTGCCAAGGCTCTGACCGCTACTATGGCAGACGGCGAAGTTGTTTTGCTGGAAAACGTCCGTTTCCACGCTGAAGAAACCAAAAACGTTCCTGAATTCTCCAAGCAACTGGCTGATCTGGCTGAAATTTTTGTAAACGATGCTTTCGGTACTGCTCACCGTGCACATTCTTCCACCGCAGGTGTTGCCGACTATCTGCCTGCTGTTGCCGGTTACTTGATTCAGAAAGAAATCGAAATTATGGGCGGTGCTCTGGACAATGCTGAAAGACCTTTCGTTGCTATTTTAGGCGGCGCAAAAGTTAAAGATAAAATCGGCGTTATCAATAATCTGTTAAATAAAGTTGACACCATTATCATTGGTGGCGGTATGGCTTACACCTTCAGCAAAGCTTTAGGCGGCAGCATTGGTGATTCTTTGGTAGACGAAGAACGCCTGGACTACGCTCGTGAAGTTATGGCTTTAGCTAAAGAAAAAGGCGTTAACATGATGATTCCTACCGATAACGTGGTAGCTGATGACTTTTCTAACGATGCAAATCAGAAAGTTTGCAACACCTTAGAAATCCCCGATGGCTGGCAGGGTCTGGACATTGGTCCTGAAACCACCAAAGCTTTCTCCGATGCTATCAAAAACGCTAAAACCGTTATTTGGAATGGTCCTATGGGCGTATTTGAATTTGAAAACTTTGCAAAGGGTACCATCGCAATTGCCGAAGCTGTTGCTGAAGCTGATGCTGTTACCATCATTGGTGGCGGTGACAGCGCTGCAGCTGTAACCAACTTAGGTTTTGCTGATAAGATGACCCACATTTCCACCGGCGGCGGTGCAAGCCTTGAATTCTTAGAAGGTATTGAACTGCCCGGTGTTGCTTGTCTGGAAAAGAAATAATTAAACAAACGGAGGACAATTAAAATGAGACAAATTGTTGCAGCCGGTAACTGGAAGATGAATATGACTCCTTCCGAAACCAAGGCTTTAATCAGTGAACTGGCTCCTTTGGTAAAGGATGCTAAAAATAAAGTTATCGTTTGCCCCACCGCTGTTTGCCTGCCCGCAGCTGTTGAAGCTGCTAAAGGCACCAACATTTTAGTGGGCGCACAGAATATGTACTTTGAAGATAAGGGTGCTTTTACCGGCGAAATCAGCGCCGATATGCTCTTGGACTTAGGCATCAAGTATGTAATCTTAGGTCACAGCGAACGTCGTCAGTACTTTGCTGAAACCGATGAAACTGTTAATAAAAAGGTGTTAAAGGCTTTTGAAAAAGGCTTAACCCCCATCATCTGTGTAGGCGAAAGCTTAGAACAGCGTGAACAGGGTGTTACGGCTGACCTGGTTCGTATGCAGGTTAAAATTGCTCTTTTAGGCGTAACCGCTGACCAAGCTAAGAACACCATTATTGCTTATGAGCCCATTTGGGCTATCGGTACCGGTAAAACTGCTACCACTGAGCAGGCTGAAGAAGTTTGCAAAACCATTCGTGATTGTGTTTGTGAGCTCTATGACTGCGCAACTGCTGAAGCCATCACCATTCAGTATGGCGGTAGCGTAAATGCTAAAAACAGCGCTGAATTGTTCGCACAGGAAAACATCGACGGTGGCTTAGTTGGCGGTGCCAGCTTAAAGGCTGCAGATTTTTCTGTGATTGCTAATTCCTAATTTTAAATTTGGAGCGTAATAAAATGAAACAACCATTATTACTTTGCATTTTAGACGGTTACGGAGTTAACTCCGTAACCGACGGTAATGCTATAGCCGCAGCAAAAACACCCTGCATGGATGCTTTGCTTGCAAAAAGCGCCTACACCACCCTGGATGCTTCCGGTATGGCTGTTGGTCTACCTGATGGGCAGATGGGTAACTCAGAAGTTGGCCACACCAACATCGGCGCCGGCCGTATTGTATATCAGGAGCTGACTCGTATCACCAAGTCCATCGCAGACGGTGATTTCTTTACAAACGAAGCCCTCTTAGGCGCCATTAAAAACTGTAAAGAAAAGAATTCTGCGCTGCATATTATGGGTCTTTTATCCGATGGTGGTGTGCATAGCCACAATGCCCATATTTATGCCATTGTGAAGCTGGCTAAGCAGGAAGGTCTTTCTAAAGTTTACCTGCACTGCTTCTTAGACGGTCGTGACGTACCCCCTTCATCCGGTAAAGATTTCGTTGCCGCTCTCGAGGACGAGCTTTCCGCTATTGGTTGCGGTAAAATTGCTACCGTGATGGGCCGTTACTATGCTATGGACCGCGACAATCGCTGGGACCGTGTAGAAAAAGCATATATGGCTATGACTATGGGTATCGGCGAGCGTCTTCCCAATGCTGTTGATGCTGTGCAGAAGTCTTATGACAATGATGTAACCGACGAATTTGTGGTGCCCGTTGTTGTAACAGAAAACGATGCCCCTGTTGGTATGATTACTGAAGGTGACAGCGTTGTGTTTGCTAACTTCCGTCCTGACCGTGCTAGAGAAATCACCCGCACCTTGGTGGATCCTGAATTTGACGGTTTTGCCCGTGAATATCAGAAACTGCACTACGTTTGTATGACGCAGTATGACAAAACCATGCCCAACGTTGATGTAGCATTCCGTCCCCAGACATTGGAAAACACGCTAGGCGAATACTTAGCCAAAAACAACCTGACTCAGCTGAGAATTGCCGAGACAGAAAAATATGCTCACGTTACCTTCTTCTTTAACGGCGGCGTTGAAGCTGTTTCTGAAGGGGAAGACAGAGCCCTCATTGCATCCCCCAAGGTTGCAACCTATGACTTAAAGCCTGAAATGAGCGCATACGAAGTAACGGAAGAAGCTCTGGCCCGCATCCGTTCTGACAAATACGATGTCATCATTTTAAACTTTGCCAACTGCGATATGGTCGGTCACACCGGCGTGTTTGACGCCGCTGTTTCCGCTGTAGAAGCTGTTGACACCTGCATGGGCAAGGTTGTTGATGAAGTTCTTGCTAAAGGCGGCATCGCATTGGTTACCGCCGATCACGGCAACGCAGATCAGATGGTTAACCCCGAAAACGGTGAGGCCTTCACTGCACACACCACCCTTCCTGTTCCCTTTGTAGTAGCCGGCAAGGATGTAACCCTTCGCGAGGGTGGCTGTCTGGCTGATATTGCGCCCACAATGCTGCAGATTTTAGGTCTGCCCCAACCCAGTGAAATGACAGGCAAGAGCCTGATTGTTTAATTAATAATTTATATTTATAGGAGGAATTTACACTATGAAACAGTACATTGAAATTATCGATGTAGTGGCAAGAGAAATCCTGGATTCCCGTGGTAATCCGACCGTTGAAGTTGAGGTTTATACTGAAGATGGCTATGTTGGTCGTGCTTCTGTTCCCTCTGGTGCTTCTACCGGTGCATTTGAAGCAGTTGAACTGCGTGACGGCGACAAGAGCAAATACTTAGGTAAAGGTGTTTGCCAGGCTGTTGAAAATGTAAATACTGAAATCGCTGAAGCAGTTATCGGTATGAACGTTTTAGATCAGGTTGCTATTGACCGTGCTATGATCGCATTAGACGGCACTCCTAACAAAGGCCGTTTAGGTGCAAACGCCATCTTGGGCGTATCCTTAGCTTGTGCTAAAGCTGCTGCTGAATCCTTAGGCGTTAGCCTGTACAACTACATTGGTGGTTGCAATGCTAAAACTTTCCCCGTTCCCATGATGAACATCATCAACGGTGGTAAGCACGCAGACAACAGCGTTAACATTCAGGAATTTATGATTATGCCTGTTGGCGCTACCTCTTTCCGTGAAGCTTTAAGATGGTGTGCAGAAGTATTCCATAACTTAAAGAGCGTATTAAAGGGCAAAGGTTACAGCACTGCTGTTGGTGACGAAGGTGGTTTCGCTCCCAACTTAAAGAGCGACGAAGAAGCTATCCAGGTTATCGTTGAAGCAGTTGAAAAAGCAGGCTTCAAGCCCGGCGCTGACTTCAGAATTGCTATCGATGCTGCTGCAACAGAAATGTTTGAAGAAGCTAAGAAGATCGGCAAAGACGGTTACTACTTCTGGAAGACTGATATCTTCATGACCCGCGACGAAATCGTTGCTTACTGGGAAGATTTAGCTGCTAAGTACCCCATCATCTCCTTAGAAGACGGTGTTGCTGAAGAAGACTGGGATGCTTGGAAAATCTTAACCGACAAGCTGGGTGACAAGATTCAGCTGGTTGGTGACGACCTGTTTGTTACCAATACCGAACGTTTAAAGAAGGGGATTGAACTGGGCGTTGCAAACTCCATCTTAATCAAGGTTAACCAGATTGGTACCTTAACCGAAACTTTAGAAGCTATTGAAATGGCTAACCGTGCAGGTTACACCGCTGTTACTTCTCACAGAAGTGGCGAAACCGAGGATGCCACCATCGCTGATATCGCCGTTGCTACAAACTCCGGCCAGATCAAAACCGGTGCTCCTTCCAGAACTGACCGTGTTGCTAAATACAATCAGTTACTCAGAATCGAAGAAGAACTGGGTGACATTGCTTACTATCCCGGTCTGTCTGCTTGGTTCAACCTGAAAAATAAATAAGATATCTATTAAATAGATAACAAACCCCTCCTATGAATTCATAGGAGGGGTTTTTGTTTTATAATCATCAACAAACTTTTCAGACTGTCGAGGATGCTGGTCCCTACGATAAATTATGATATTTTTTGTAGTTTTGCGGTTTGCCTATTTTTTTATGCGGGAATAGGAAAAAAAGATTCAGAATGGACAAACTGAACCCGACGCTGTATGAAAATACCGCGAGCGGTGAAGTTTGCCCATAGCGAAGCGTTCTGGACTTTTTACATTCCCTGTCCCTCAATAGCATTTTTCTTTTTATGTTTCTGGAACAATACAAGAAACATACAAAAATGCAAAGTAAAGGTTCCCAACCATGAAAGAGGATAGCACCAATATAAAGATTCAAAGGTGCCAATGGCACGAAAGGCCGTCAGAACCCAAAGAATACGAATACCGCAAACGCCGGCAATCGATGTCACCATATTCATAAATGATGCACCCATACCTCTTAGAGCACCACTCATAACATTCATTACGCCTGCCAGACCATAAAAATATCCGTTAATCCGGAACTTCTTCAAACCCATCATGACAACTTCCGGATCATTGGGTGCATAAAGACTAATGAGTGTTTTACCAAAGAAATGAGTAATAGCAATTTCCGCAATCCAGAAAAGTATAACATAGGTAAAGCAAACACGAACTGTCTGTTTGATTCTGTCAAACTTTTTAGCACCAAAGTTCTGACTGGTAAACACAATAGCTGACTGATACATCCCCGATCCTACAACATTATAAAAATCTGTTATGCTGGTTGAAGCAGCAGCACCGGCAATTGCTGCCGAACCAAAGGTGTTAACACTGGATTGAACCACCATATTAGACAGGGAATATACCGAACTTTGTATGCCGGACGGTATACCCAGGCGCAGCATTTTCAAAAACGGTTCCTTATGAATCCGTAGTTTCCGCAGGCTAAGCCTTGTTTCATCTTCCTCGTGGCAGAGAATATAAAGAATACAAACTGCTGTAAACACCTGAGAAAGAACTGTTGCCAAAGCTACACCGCCGGCCGTCATCTTGCACACACAAACAAAGAACAGATTTAGCAAAACATTAATCAAACCCGATGCCGTAACAATGTATAAGGCTCGCTTGGTATCACCTTTGGCCCGCAAAAGTCCGGCGCCGAAATTATAAACCAGCGAGGGAATATAGCCCATAGCTGACACCACCAGATAGTCTTTTGCTTCATCAAACACATCTTCCGGTACGTCGATTAAACCCAACAGAGGATTAGCAAAGAAAATGCAAACAAAAGAAATCAGAATACCGCCGCAAATGGCAACACCAATGGCTGTGTGCGCCGCATGGCTGATTTTATCACGTTGGCCTGAGCCAATAGCCTGCCCCATTACAATGGTGCTGCCTGCCGATAATCCCAGAATAAAGTTAAGCCATAATTTAACCAAAACCGTACAGGTGCCCACACCAGCCAAGGCTTTTTCTCCGGCATACCGGCCCACTATGATGACATCGGCCGCGCTGTATAAATGCTGCAAAAAGGCCGTCATCATATAGAAAATTGAGAACTTTATAATTTTCCCCCAAAGAGAACCGTGAAGCATATCAATGCTGTTTCTATTGACTGCCATATCCACACCTCCATACATAAAATAGCACATTTTAACAACTTTGTACATAGATTTTTTATAACGGTATGGATTTTTTGACACTAAATTTAATGATGACATAAAAATAAAAAGAGTTTTACCCTTTTGGTAAAACTCTTTGTGCTTAAATGGTTATGTTCTTTTTAGCGGCTAGCCTTTGCTTTTTCAACTAAAGCTGCAAAAGCTTCTTTATCGCTAACTGCGATTTCAGCAAGCATCTTTCTGTTCATTTCGATACCGGCTTTCTTTAAACCGTTCATAAAAGTAGAATAGTTCATGCCGCAAGCTTTTGCCTGTGCACTGATTCTGGTGATCCACAGACGACGGAAGTCACGTTTCTTCTGCTTTCTGCCTACATAAGCATAGGACAGAGATTTCATAACAGCCTGTTTAGCCGTTCTGAACAGCTTGCTCTTACCGCCTCTGTAGCCTTTAGCCAGTTTCAGAATTCTTTTATGTCTTTTGCGTGTATTTAAAGCGCCTTTAACTCTTGCCATTTTTTATACCTCCTGAATTTTTCAATCGTGATTATTTGTAAGGGATCAGTTTCTTGATTACCTTAGCGTTTGCATCGCAAGCATAGGCGCCTTTTCTTAAGAGACGCTTTCTCTTGGTAGACTTCTTGGTCAGAATGTGGCTTTTGAATGCATGCTTCATCTTGATTTTACCGTTTTTGGTAACTTTAAATCTTTTTGCTGAAGCCCGGTGTGTTTTAATCTTAGGCATAATGTAGTTCTCCTTCCACTCAATAAATATTAATTAATGATAAACAAGTTTACTCAGTCTTTTTTACCTGCAGGCGAGATGAGGATGCTCATACTTCTACCTTCCAGTTTCGGCGGCTTATCGGCAGAGCCGTAGTCAGCCAGCGTATCCCGGAACCGTTCCAATGTCTTCATACCCAATGCGGAGTGATGAATTTCACGGCCACGGAAGCGGATAGAAACCTTAACCTTATCGCCATCCTGCAAAAACTTCTTGGCGTGATTAATTTTAGTATCAAAGTCATGTTCGTCAATGGACGGCGAAATGCGCAGTTCCTTAACATTCACAACTTTTTGATTCTTACGCGCTTCTTTATCGCGTTTTGCAAGCTCGAACTTATATTTACCATAGTCCATAATCTTGCAAACCGGCGGTTCAGCCTTGGGCGCAATTAAAACCAAATCCAGATTTTTCTGATACGCAAGATCAAGAGCTGAAGCTGAATCCATAATGCCCAGCTGTTCACCCTCAGGACCAACAATGCGGGCCTGACTTACTCTGATCTCTTCATTAATCTTCATTTCCTGCTTACTAATGTTGAAAGCACCTCCATAAAGTTTTTCAGGATTGCTCCTGACAAATAAAAAAGCGGACAGGCATACACCAATCCGCTAATACACTTAGATAAAGCATATTGACCATGGAGGCGTTGCCTGATGGTGGAAAACAAACGTTTCCGCTTACTCATTCTCAAATATTGTAACACAGCAATTTTGCTTTGTCAATACCTTTTTTAAAATTTTTACCCAATCATCGGCAGAATATACCGAACAACCATACTGTAACCGTATGTATGCTCCGGTGCCCACTTGTTGCCAAGCTCTTCCACCGTCTTTACCGTGCCTGCCCAGGCTGTGCGACTGGCTGTAAAATACCGGCCATGAGGCTCCCCTACCGGCTCTAACCCCAGATAAGCAGACATATGGTTAAAATGTGCCCGCACGCCGTCATCAGGGGTTTCAAAGCATTCGTGATCATAGGTTTCATCACCGTTGGCCGTTGCCGTTTTAATACCGGCCCAGTTGTTCTGCTCCGGCAATACCCTACCGCCATATTTTCCGTAGCCGGTCTCCTTGGCTGCCTGTGCATAGAGCACTTCAGGACGAATACCGGTAATTTCACCGTATTTCCAGTAAATATCAGCAATATCAATGAACCGCTGATGAGCGCCGTGTTCTTTAGCCCATTCCTTGGCTCGTTCTAAGGACACCTGACTTTCAGCCACAATAGGCGTATTGGTCACAAAGGCAATTTCACCCTTGCCCTGACGAATCATCATCATACGGTAAATAAACACCGCCGCTTCCGCTCTTGTGACCGGATCGTTGGGGCGAAGCACACCGTCTGCTCCCCGCAGAATACCACGCTCCACAGCAATAATAATCTGTGTTTTAACGGCCGGTGTTACCTGATTGCTATCAGTAAAAAGTTCTTCCAACACTTTTTTATTAAAGGCATTTACATCCTTATTCAAACCCATACCGTTAATAATGGTAGCCGCCACTTCCTGACGAAGAAACGCCTTGGCCGGTGCATATTCATTAACGGCCAGTTCCTCCTCTAACGGAAAATATTCTTTTGTTGCTTCAATGTAAGGGAAAGACCAGCGCTCCGGTGAAACATCCCTGTAGGTTTGCACCGCATCTTCTGATGGTTCAATATCCAAAGCCAGCGCCATCATTTTGGCAAACTGTTCCTTGGTCACCTCAGCATCCGGCGCAAAAGAGCCATCCTCCATACCGGTGATCACGCCCTCAGACAAAAGATAATCTATGGCCGTTTCCGCCCAATCATGGTTTTCAGCCACATCCGTAAAATCAATGGCTTTTTCCGGCAGAACTGCTGCCATGTTGGTGGCTAAAAAAGCAGCCAGTACAACAAACAAAAACAATGTTTTCTTAATCATTTTTCTGCCTCCTTACGTTCCTTACCAGTTTATGAAACTCCGGACAAGTTTATGACTATTTTAGATTCAATGTACCCAAGCTGGCACCTTTTAAGTATGCATTGATAAAGGGATCAAGGTCACCATCCATCACAGCACCGGTGTTCCCCGTTTCCCAGTTGGTACGATGGTCTTTCACCATGCTGTAGGGATGGAACACATAGGAACGAATCTGGCTGCCCCAGGCAATATCCTTCATGTCACCCTTTAAGTCGTCAATTTTTTCCTTGTGTTCTCGTTCTGCCATTTCCACCAGCTTGGCCTTCAGCATTTTCATAGCCGTATCCTTGTTCTGATGTTGTGAACGCTCATTCTGACAAGCCACCACAACACCGGTGGGAATATGCGTGATACGAACTGCGGAGTCCGTTTTGTTAACGTGCTGACCGCCGGCACCACCGGAACGGAAGGTATCAATCTTTAAATCTTCCGGGTTAATCTGCACATCAATGTCATCGCTGATTTCCGGCATAACATCCACCGAAACAAAGGATGTATGCCGTCTGCCGGAGGCATCAAAGGGCGAAATACGCACCAAGCGATGCACACCCTTTTCACATTTGGCATAGCCATAAGCATTATCACCTGAAATCTGAATGGTAACGCTCTTCACACCGGCTTCATCACCGGCTAAATAGTCCAGGGTTTCTACTGCAAAACCGCGGCGTTCTGCCCAATGCTGATACATACGGAGAAGCATTTCTGCCCAATCCTGCGCCTCGGTACCGCCGGCACCGGGATGGATGGCAATAATGGCATTGTTGGCATCATACTTACCGGAAAGCAAGGTATCCAAACGAAGACTTTCCAAATCCTCCGAAAGGGTTTTATAAGCCTCAGAAAGTTCCTCCAGCAAGCTGTCATCATTTTCTTCAATAGCCAGTTCACAAAGGGTGGTGGCATCTTCCCATGCTCCGTAAAGGGAGGTGTAACGCCCTACCTTTGCTTTTAACTGTTTCAGTTTCTGTAGAACTTTCTGGGAGGCGTCCATATCATTCCAGAAGTTTGCATCTGCAGACTGTTCTTCCAATTCTTTTATCTCAGCTTCATTTTTAGGGATGTCAAAGTGAATCCCTCAATTCTAAGATAACATCCTTCATTGCCTGAAGGTCAAGACGATACTGATCGTACTCTATCATTTTCTCAGTCCTCTCATATCAAAATAATATAATACTGTTTTCTGCTTACTCCCTCGCCTGCGGCTTGGCATAGCAGTCGTCCGCAGCCAATCGGCCGTCGGCTATGCCTCTGCCTCTTGGACGTTCTTTGCATGGGCATTGTTAACCAAAACAAGTTTTGGACAATGCCGCAAAAGCCTTACTCCATGTCGGCTCCACAACATTTCTTATACTTCTTGCCTGAACCGCAGGGACAAGGGTCATTTCTGCCCACTTTTTCATCTTTTTTCGCCGGTTTCTTTTCTGCATCACCGGCAAGGCCGGCCTGAACCGGCTCAGCCACCTGCTTGCGCTCCGGTGGAGCCTCAAGCCGCACATGGAACAGATATTTCACCGTATCCTCACGAATGGCGGCAATCATTTCATCAAACATATTAGAGCCTTCAAACTTATACTCAATGACAGGATCGCGCTGAGCATAAGCACGAAGATTAATGCCGTTGCGGAGCTGATCCATATCGTCAATATGGTCCATCCACTTACTGTCAACAGTCTTTAAGAGTACCACCCGCTCCAGTTCGCGCATATTGTCAGAAGTAAATTCAGCTTCCTTCTGTTCATAAAGTGCAAGACCTGCTTCATACAGCTTGTCTTTCAGTTCCTCTTTGGTCAAATACTCTAAGTCTTCCTGTGTAAAGGTTACAGTTCCCTTGGGGAGGAAAATCGTTTCAAGATAATCCATCAAACCGTCTAAATTCCATTCATCCGCGCCTTCCGCACTACCGGTAAACCGGTCAACGGTTTCATCAATCACACCGGACAGCATTTTCAGGATACTTTCCTTCATGCTATCACCGTTAAGCACCTGCTGGCGCTGACTGTAAATAACCTCACGCTGCAGATTCATCACATCATCATACTGCAACACATGTTTTCTAATCTGGAAGTTCCGGCTTTCCACCCGTTTCTGGGCATTTTCAATAGCACCGGTCAGCATTTTATTTTCAATGGTCTGGTCTTCATCCATACCCAATGCATTGGCCACATTGGTCATCCGGTCAGAGCCGAACAAGCGCATCAGATCATCTTCCAGAGAAATATAGAACCGGGATGTACCGGGGTCCCCCTGACGACCGGCACGGCCGCGCAGCTGATTATCAATACGTCTGGATTCATGACGCTCCGTACCAATAATAAACAAGCCACCTGCCTCACGAACCTTTTCAGCCTCCGGTGCAATTTCTTCTTTATATTTTGCCAAAAGTTCAGAAAACAGCTGACGGGCTTCCTTAATTTCCTCATCGTCAGTATCTGAAAAGCCCATAGCCTCCGAAATCAGTTCATCACTCATACCACGGCGTTTCATTTCACGTTTGGCCATAAACTCTGCATTGCCACCCAGCATAATATCTGTACCACGACCGGCCATATTGGTAGCAATAGTCACAGCACCCAGTTTGCCGGCCTGCGCAACAATCTCTGCTTCTTTTTCGTGATGCTTGGCATTTAACACCTCGTGTTTTATACCGCGACGCTTCAGCATGGCAGAAATCAATTCCGATTTTTCAATGGTCACCGTACCAACCAGCACCGGCTGACCCTTTTCGTGGCAAGCCACAACCTGCTCTACCACCGCATTCAGCTTGCCTTTTTCAGATTTATAAACAGAATCAGATAAATCCTGACGAATCATATTGCGGTTTGTGGGTACAACCACAACATCCAAACCATAAATATCACGAAATTCTTCTTCCTCTGTCTGGGCTGTACCGGTCATACCGGAAAGTTTGCCGTATAAACGGAAATAGTTCTGGAAGGTAATGGTTGCCAGAGTTTTGCTTTCACGCTCAACCTTAACGCCTTCTTTGGCTTCAATCGCCTGATGAAGGCCGTCAGAATACCGGCGTCCAATCATCAAACGGCCGGTAAATTCATCAACAATAATAATTTCTCCGTCTTTGTTCACATAGTCCTTATCCCGGTGCATAATGCCGTGAGCACGGATGGCCTGATTGATATGATGCTGGAGAGTCATATTTTCAGGATCGGAGAAATTTTCCAGATTAAAGGCTTTTTCAGCCTTCTGCACGCCCCGTTTGGTCAGGGTAGCTGTGTGTGCCTTTTCATCTACAATATAATCTGCATCAACATCATCATCCAAGCTCTTGTCATCAGACTCTGCCACTTTGTGACAGGTTAAACCACGGGCAAACCGGTCCGCTATGTGATAAAGCTCTGTAGATTTATCGCCCACACCGGAAATAATCAGCGGTGTTCTGGCTTCATCAATTAAAATGGAGTCCACTTCGTCCACAATGGCGTAGGCCTGACCGCGCTGTACCATCTGTTCTTTATAGATGACCATATTATCACGCAGATAGTCAAAACCAAATTCATTGTTGGTACCGTAGGTAATATCAGCCTCATAGTTGGCTTTTCTTTCCTGAGGCGGAATATCGTGAATAATCAGGCCAACAGTCAGACCCAAGAATTTAAATACTTTGCCCATCCATTCGCTGTCACGCTTGGCAAGGTAATCATTCACCGTAACAATATGCACACCTTTTCCTGTCAAGGCATTCAAGTAGGCAGGCAGGGTAGATACCAGAGTTTTACCCTCACCGGTTTTCATTTCGGCAATACGACCCTGATGCAAAATAATACCGCCTAAAATCTGCACATAAAAGTGCTTCATACCGAGCACTCGCCAGGCTGCCTCGCGGACTGTAGCAAAGGCTTCCGGCAAAATATCATCTAAGGTTTCGCCATGGGCTAACCGTTCTTTCAGTTCTGTTGTCTGCGCTTTTAAATCCACATCAGATAGATCGGCAAATTTTTCCTCCAGCGCCATAACCTGATCAGCAATGGGACGAATACGTTTTAATTCTCGTTCACTATGACTGCCAAAAAACTTCTCTAAAAGCTTTTTCATCTATTCCATTCCCTTCGAAATAACAATCAAAATTATTCTATTATATAGTATATCATAAAATTACAGGAAGGTAAAGTCATTTCTGAAATAAAATCCTTGATTTTCACTAAAAAATGGATTATACTATATGTATGCGACAAAGGAAAGGATGAAACTGAATGAGTAAAGTCAGAACACGTTTCGCCCCCAGCCCCACGGGCTATATGCACATCGGCAACCTGCGTACCGCACTGTATGCTTACCTGGTTGCCAAAAGTCAGGGCGGCGATTTTATACTGAGAATTGAGGATACTGACCAGGAACGTTATGTTGACGGAGCCGTAGATTTGATTTACAGAACCATGGCAGAAACCGGTCTGGTGCACGACGAAGGTCCGGACATTGGCGGTAATTACGGCCCCTATGTTCAGAGCGAACGTTTGCCCTTATATAAAGAGTATGCCCAGAAATTAGTGGAATTAGGCGGTGCTTATTACTGTTTTTGTGATAAAGAGCGTTTAGATGATCTCCGTGCCCAGCAGGAAGCTGCTAAACTGATGCCGAAATATGATGGTCACTGTTCCCGTCTTTCCAAAGAAGAAATAGAGGAAAAGCTGGCTGCCGGTGTGCCCTATGTTATTCGTCAGAAAATCCCGAAAAGAGGTACCACCAGTTTTTATGACGAAATTTTCGGTAAAATCACCGTGGATAACTCTACTCTTGATGATAATGTTCTCTTAAAATCCGATGGTTATCCCACCTATAACTTTGCTAACGTTATTGATGACCATTTAATGAACATCACCCATATCATCCGTGGTAGCGAATACCTTTCTTCCACCCCGAAATATAACTTATTGTATGAAGCTTTTGGTTGGGAGATTCCTACTTATATTCACGTTTCCCCCGTTATGCGTGACGCTCACAAAAAGCTGAGTAAGCGTGAAGGCGATGCTTCTTATGAAGACTTTATCAATAAAGGCTACTTAAAAGAAGCTGTACTGAACTACATCGCCCTCTTAGGCTGGAGTCCGGGAGGCGAGCAGGAAATTTTCACCATTGACGAAATGATTAAAGCCTTTGATTTAAAAGGCATCAGCAAATCTCCTGCGATTTTCGACCCGAAAAAGCTGGATTGGTTAAACGGTGAATATATCAGAAAGCTGTCCCCTGAAGCTTTTTACGAAAAGGCTCTGCCTTACTTGAAGGAAGCCATTAAAAACGAAAATATTGACCTTACAAAGGTGGCCAGTCTGCTTCACGATCGTTGTGAAAAGCTGATGGATATTCCCGAGCAGTTAGACTTTATTGATGCATTGCCGGAATACACACCGGAGCTTTACTGTCACAAGAAAATGAAGACCAATGAAGAGAATTCCTTAACCTCCCTGCAGGCTATTCTGCCGGTGTTAGAAGGCATTTCCGACTGGTCTTTTGATGTTCTCCACGAAGCACTCTTTGCTTTAATTGAAAAATTAGAAGTAAAGAATGGTCTGATTCTGTGGCCTTTGCGTGTAGCTGTTTCCGGTAAAGCCTTCACCCCCGGCGGCGGTTTGGAACTGGCCGAAATTTTAGGCAAGGAAGAAACCATTGCCCGTGTTAAAAAAGGCATTGAATTATTAAGCAAATAACAAATACATTGAGGTTTGCTCTCTGGGAGCAAACCTCTTTCTTTATTCTTTTTCTTCACGAAATCTTCTTTCAGATATCATAATTCTTTTTAATGCATCATAGAATAGCTTGACTATACATTTTTTTCACAACTTTTTTAATTATTTTTTAAAAAGTTCTTTATTATTCCAGAAAAATTTGGTATAATAAATATTATAGGGGTGGTATGCACTCTTTTGTTGTTACTCCTCTGAAAATTCGACACTTTTTTCGGCTATCTGCCGGTTTTTCTGCCAAATGCAGAATATAAAACTTACATAAAATCCTTGAGAGGGATTTTGTTTCAAATTTATAACGGAGGTTTGATTGTGGCAAAAAATTTAAAATTGAAAATTATCCCGTTGGGCGGCCTCAATGAGATTGGCAAAAATCTGACTGTTTTTGAGTTTGGCAACGACATTGTTGTGTTGGATTGCGGTATGGCCTTCCCCGACGAAACCATGCCCGGTATTGATATGGTGATTCCGGATATTAGTTATCTGGAAAAGCACCGGGATAAAATCCGGGGCATTGTGCTGACCCACGGTCATGAGGACCACATTGGCGGCATTCCCTATTTCTTAAAAAAGATTAATGTCCCCATTTACGGCACAAGGCTGACCTTGGGCCTGGTTGAATGTAAACTGAAAGAGCATCATCTGCTTTCTAAAACCAAGCTGATGCGGGTTAAAGCCGGTGATTCGGTGAAACTAGGCGCCTTTCGTGTGGAATTTATCCATACGAACCATTCCATTGCTGATGCCGTAGCCATTGCGCTACACACACCTGTGGGCATTGTGCTTCACTCCGGTGACTTTAAAATTGATACCACTCCCATTGAAGGTGGTATGCTGGATGTGGCTAAATTTGGCGAACTGGGCAACAAGGGCGTTCTCGCCCTGCTTTCAGACAGCACCAATGTGGAGCGTCCCGGCTACACAATGTCCGAATCCACTGTGGGCGATACCTTTGACGATTTATTCCGTGGTGCCTTCGATAAACGCATCATCGTGGCGACCTTTGCCTCTAACATTCACAGAGTGCAGCAAATCATCAATGCCGCTTACCGCTACAACCGTAAAGTGGCCGTATCTGGCCGCAGTATGGAAAATGTAGTGGAAGTTGCCATGAATTTAGGATATATGACCGTGCCCAATGGTGTTATGATCAGCATTGACGAAATTCACAAATACCGTCCTAACCAGCTTTGCATCATCACCACCGGCAGTCAGGGCGAAACCATGTCTGCCCTTTCCCGTATGGCATTTTCTGAACATCGAAAGGTTGAAATTGTTCCGGGAGATATGGTCATTGTTTCTGCAAGTCCCATTCCAGGAAATGAAAAAGCTATCTCCACCGTCATTAACGAATTGTTTAAAAAAGGTGCTGAGGTAATTTATAAATCGCTTGAAAATGTGCATGTTTCCGGTCACGCCTGTCAGGAAGAATTAAAGCTGTTAATTTCTTTGGTTAAACCTAAATTCTTCATTCCTGTTCACGGTGAATACCGACACCTGATGCTCCACGCTGCTTTAGCCGAGCGTGCCGGCATTCCTGCAAAGAACATTGCACTAGCTGATATCGGTCAGGTCATTGAATTGGCACACCACAGCATAAAGCAAACAGCAACGGTTCCCTCCGGCGTGGTACTCATTGACGGTCTTGGCGTAGGCGATGTAGGCAACCTGGTCCTGCGTGACAGAAAACATCTGGCCGAAGACGGCATCATTGTGGTTACCGTTACCATTGATAAGAAAACCGGAGCCATTTTGTGCGGTCCCGAAGTTCTTTCCCGTGGGTTTGTGTATGTGCGAGAATCAGAAGACTTAATGGAAGATGCCAAAAATGCTGCCCTTCTCGCTCTTCAGAAATGTCAGAACAAGCGTGTAAAAGACTGGGTTGGTATTAAAAATAGTTTAAAAACCGCTATGAGCGATTTTGTTTATGCCAAAACCAAGCGCAAACCGATGATTTTACCGATTATTATGGAACTTTAATAAAGATTGAGAGGTTTTACAAATGAAAGAACAAACGAAAAAGCTGTTTACGTCTGAATCGGTAACCGAAGGCCATCCCGATAAGATTGCCGATATCATTTCAGATGCTATTTTAGATGAAATTATGCGTAACGACCCCATGGGTCGTGTAGCCTGTGAAGTAACTGTTACCACAGGTCTCGTTCTGGTGGTAGGTGAAATATCCACATCCACTTATGTAGATATTCCAAAAACCGTTCGCGAATGCATCCGTCAGGTTGGCTATGATCGTGCTAAATATGGTTTTGACTGCGATACCTGCGCCGTTATTACCGCTATTGATGAACAGTCTCCCGATATTGCCTTAGGTGTTAACAACTCCTTAGAAGCTAAAAAAGGCGAGGTTGATCCGGGCGAAATCGGTGCCGGCGACCAGGGCATCATGTTTGGCTATGCCTGCAATGAAA
Source organism: Clostridia bacterium (assembly GCA_017416855.1). Taxonomy (GTDB): domain Bacteria; phylum Bacillota; class Clostridia; order UBA1381; family UBA9506; genus UMGS755. The sequence continues at coordinate 115,766 of JAFQAZ010000025.1, read as the reverse complement.
CCGAAGAATATATGCCTCTTGCCATTGATCTGGCACATAAGCTGACCTATAAGCTGTCTGAAGTGCGCAAATCCGGTGACATTACCTTCATCCGTCCTGACGGCAAATCTCAGGTTACCGTTATTTACGATGAAAACGATGTTCCCGTTGCTGTGGATACCGTTGTTGTTTCCACTCAGCACAGCGAAGATGTGACCCAGGAAGAACTCCATAAGGCCATTATGGACAAGGTTATCCTGCCGGTCATCCCCGCTTCTCTCCTAACGGATAACACAAAATATTACATTAACCCCACCGGCCGTTTTGTTGTGGGTGGACCTCAGGGGGACTCCGGTCATACCGGCCGCAAACTCATTGTGGACACCTATGGCGGCGCAGCCCGTCACGGGGGTGGTGCGTTCTCCGGTAAAGACCCCACAAAAGTGGACCGCAGTGCAGCTTACGCTGCCCGCTATGTGGCTAAAAACGTGGTTGCCGCTGGGTTGGCTGACCGCTGCGAGCTACAGCTGGCTTATGCTATTGGTGTGGCAGAACCCGTTTCTGTTCGTGTGGATACCTTTGGTACTGCCAAGGTTCCTGAGCATGTGATTGAAGCCCTGATTGAAAAGCATTTCGACCTGCGGCCGGCGGCCATTATCAAAACCCTGGACTTACGTCGTCCTATTTATAAGCAAACTGCCGCTTATGGTCACTTTGGCCGTACCGACATTGAACTGCCTTGGGAAAAGCTGGACAAGGCTGAAATTTTAAAGGCAGAAGCTGCCACTTACGCAAAATAATGTTTTCCATTACATAAAGGGGGTTTTTCAGTTGAAAATACTCATTGTTGACGATGAAAAGTTATTGGTCAAAGGCATTAAATATAACTTTGAACAGGAAGGCTACACCGTTTTAGCCGCTTACGATGGTGAGGAAGCCATTAAAATGGCTTATGATAAAACCATCGACCTGATTATCCTTGATTTGATGCTTCCCAAAATTGATGGCCTCAGCGTCTGTCAGAAAATCCGTGAATTTTCTAATGTGCCCATTGTAATGCTGACTGCCAAAAATGAAGATATGGATAAAATTTTAGGCTTGGAATACGGTGCCGATGACTACCTGACCAAACCCTTTAACGTGCTGGAATTAAAAGCTCGCGTCAAGGCTGTTCTGCGGCGTATGACCCCTGCCGAAGCCGGTCGCACCAAAGAGAGCATTGTCTCCATCGGCGGTGTGAAATTAGATTATAACTTAAGGCGCGTTTCCATTGACGATAAAACCATTGATTTAACTGCCAAAGAATTTGACCTGATGGATTTGTTTGTCTGCAATGCAGGCAAGGTATATTCCCGCGAAAACCTTCTGGATATCATCTGGGGCTATGACTACCCCGGGGATGTCCGTACTGTGGACGTGCATGTGAGAAGACTGCGGGAAAAAATTGAACCGAATCCGGCAGAGCCCGTTTATATTCACACAAAATGGGGAGTGGGTTACTATTTTAAAGAAGCTTAAAATGCCGTATTTAAACATACGCTGGAAAATTGTTTCTACTTATCTGATTATTATTCTGGTTGTACTCCTGGTGTTGAGCGCCTTTTTGCTCAACACCTTATATTCCTATCTGTTTGATCAGAGAAAGATGGATGTTTTAACGGATACCAACATTATTGCCAGCATTGTTTCTGAAGATTTCACAACGGATTATATCAATCAGAAGTTGCCGCAAATGCCGTTGGAAAAAAATGCCCGTGCCATTGTGGTGAACACCGGCAGTATCGTGCTATACGATTCTTATAAGGAAACCAGCATGACCGGTAAAACTTTTATTAACGCTTCCATTACCAATGCGCTCCTGCCCAACGGCAAGAACTCTTCCAATGCCTTTAAAGATAATGGCAGTTGGTTTATTGATGCAACTGTTCCCATTATTAAAAATGGCCAGACCGTTGGTGCTGTATACTTAATTGTTTCCGGCGATTCTGTTGCAAGCATCATTGCACACATTCAGAATTCGTTGGTTCTGTTAGGTGCTTTAATTCTGCTTTTTGTCGGTATTTTCAGCACCTCCATTGCCGGTGTGTTAACCTTTCCCATTGAGCGGTTTACAAAGTTTATTAATAACATGCCGAAAGACAGCTTACAGCATGTACAAATTAACAGCCACGATGAAATCGGACAGTTAGCCCTTGCATTTAACAATTTGATCGACCGGATGGCTGAGCTGGAGGAAAAGCGTCGCACCTTCGTGTCCAACGCCTCTCACGAACTCAAAACACCCTTGTCAATTATCAAATTGCTGTCTGACTCTTTGATTCAGACAGAAAATCCTGACCCGGAATTCATTAAAGAATTTTTGAGCGATATGAATAAAGAGGTGGAACGGTTAACCCGTATTATCGAAAAATTGCTGGATATGACACAGATGGACTCCAGCCAATCCAGTATGCAGTTTATTCATACCGATATCCGCGAGATTACCGGTGAAGTCTATGAAAAGCTTCTGCCACTGGCCAAAAACAAGGATATTTCTTTATCCTTAAATCAACCTGATGACGAAGTAATTCTTCCCGTTGAGCGTGATACTTTAACAGAAGCTGTGTATAACATTGCTGATAACAGCATTAAATATACTGAACCCGGCGGTACAGTAAGTATAAACGTCAGCCGCGACCTAGGTAGTGTATATATCGACATCGCCGATACCGGTATCGGCATTCCAAAAGAAGAAATTCAAAAAGTTTTTGACCGTTTTTACCGCGTAGACAAAGCCCGTGCCCGTGAGACAGGTGGCACCGGTCTGGGACTTTCCATTGCTTTGGATGCAGTTAAATTGCACAACGGTCATATTGAAGTTAAAAGCGAAGAAGAGGTTGGCAGCCGGTTTATTATTGCATTACCTTATGCAGAAGAACTTACTCCGGCAGAAGCTTCCCCTTCTTTTAAAGGAGAATAACATAAAAAATCGCGTTATTTTCCTCCAGCGGAATTTATCGCATCATCGAAAAATTCCCATCGTGCACGATACGAAACGACGATGTGCATAATTTCCATTATACGCCCTGTCTGCCCGCAAAAAGCGTATATATTTATTATCACTATTTGTGGGCAGAAAGGCTATGGAAATTAATATGATTTATCTGGATAACAGTGCCACCACACGGCCCTTTGATGAAGTGATTGAGGCAATGGCCTCTATGCAAAAAGAGACCTTTGGCAATCCCTCCTCCCTGCACCACGCCGGTGTGATAGCAGAGCGTGCTATGACTCAGGCAAGAGAACAGGTTCTTGCCGCCTTCGGCGGTAGCGAGGAAGGTCAGTTTATTTTCACCTCCGGTGGTACAGAGGCTAACAATCTGGCTATTATAGGCACTATGCTCAGCCGTATACGTCGCACACCAAAAATCATTACATCTAAAATCGAACATCCTTCCGTGGCTGAAACAGTATTATATTTACAATCACTCGGCGCAGATTGCCGTTTTGCAGAAGTAGATGCAAACGGACAGATTGACCTGGAGCACTTCTACTCTTTATTGGATGAAGACACCGACTTAGTCAGCATTATGACGGTGAATAACGAGGTTGGCAGTGTGCAGAACATCCAGAAGCTTTGCCGGATGACAAAAGCCAAAAACCATCAGGCCCTGTTCCATACCGATGCGGTGCAGGCTCTGGGCAAAGTCTCTGTTTCTGTCCGCGAATCCGGCGCTGACTTAGTATCGGTCAGCAGTCATAAAATCAACGGCCCTAAGGGTGCCGGCGGTTTGTTTATCCGCAAAGGAGTTCATGTTAAGCCCGTCACCTATGGTGGCGGTCAGGAAAAAGGCCTGCGAAGCGGTACTCATAACACTCCGGCCATTGTTGGCTTTGGCTTAGCAACCGAGATGACTCTTGCTTCTGTGCAGGCAAAAACTGCAGAGATGCACCGTTTGCGCAAGTTGCTTTCTGAAGGTCTTGCCAGCATTCCCGGCTGTCGTGTGATTACGACAGAGGTAGCGGCACCGCATATTGTGTCAGCTGTGTTCCCCGGCATCAAGTCAGAAACCTTGCTCCATGCCTTAGAAGCGCAGGATATTTATGTTTCCAGCGGCTCCGCCTGTTCCTCCAACAAACCCCAACTCAGTCCTACCCTTGTGGCCATGGGATATAACAAAAAGGAAATAGAGGGCGCCATTCGTTTCAGTTTGGGGGCATTTACAACAGAAGCAGATGTGCAAGCCGCGTTATCCGCTGTACGCGAACAAACAAACCTTCTGGCAAAAATGTAAACAGGAGTATATTATGAAAAATATTGTGTTAATCGGATTTATGGGTTCCGGAAAAACCACCGTTGGCAAACGTGTTGCCGCCAAACTGCATATTGAGTTTTACGATACGGATGAAGCCATCCGCCGTTGCGAAAAAATGCCTGTGTATGACCTTTTGAAGAAAAAAGGAAAAAAATACTTCGAAGGAGCACAGCGCTTTGCCGTTTCTACTTTGGCTCAGAATGAAAACTGCTTGATCTCCACCGGTGGCGATACAGTTATGGATGAATTCAATCTTTCTGAGCTGAAAAAGAACGGCATTCTATTCTGGCTGCGGGCATCGGCTGAAACCGTTTATAAAAACACCCGCCATTCTGCCACACGCCGTCCTGGTCTGGCCAATGCCACACCAGCTGACATTGAGGCAATGATGGCTGAACGGAATCCTTATTATGAGCAAGCAGACTTTGTGATTTCTGTCGACCATAATGATATGGATAAGGCTGCAACAGAAATTATTGAATATTATGAAAAACTGAAAGGATGAAAATCATGAACGATTGTATTTTTTGCAAAATCATCAACGGAGAAATTCCTTCCAACAAGGTGTATGAAGACGAGCTTGTTTATGCCTTTTACGATATTGCACCGGCTGCTCCGGTACATATTCTGATTATCCCCAAAGAGCATTTTTCCGGTATGAACGAGGCCTCCCCTGCCCATCAGGCACTGTTAGGGCACATTCTGTTAACAGCACAAAAACTGGCCAAGGACTTGGGCTTTGCCGAAGACGGTTACCGTATCATCAACAACTGTGGTGAAAATGCCGGACAAACTGTTTTCCACTTGCATTTCCATTTGCTTGCCGGTGATCAGTTTGACCGCTTGGTGTAAATAATATAACAAGAGCCACACCCATTCGGAGTGTGGCTCTTGTTATACCACAAATTTTCCTATTAAAATAAATTCAAGGAATTTTGTGGTGCAATGAACGCTACCGATTAAAAAATTTTAAGGTATGCGTTCATTATACCATAAAACCGGAACCAAGAAAATCCTGGTTCCGGTTTTTGTCATTTCAGTATAAATTATAAGCTGGGGCCAGCACTAACCAATGCTTTACCTGCATCGTTGCCGGTGTATTTCTCGAAGTTTTTAACAAAACGAGAAGCAAGGTCTTTTGCCTTTGCATCCCACTCAGCTGCATCACCGTAGGTGTCACGGGGATCTAAAATGCCGGAATCAACGCCGGGCAGTGCGGTAGGAACTGCAAAATTGAAGTAAGGAATTTCTTTAGTTTCAGCCTTTAAGATGGAGCCATCTAAGATAGCATCGATGATACCACGGGTATCTTTAATGGAGATACGTTTGCCGGTACCATTCCAACCGGTGTTTACGAGGTATGCCTTAGCACCGCTCTTTTCCATCTTCTTAACCAGCTCTTCAGCATATTTGGTCGGATGCAGCTCTAAGAAAGCCTGACCGAAGCATGCAGAGAAGGTCGGTGTAGGTTCTGTGATACCACGTTCAGTACCTGCCAGCTTTGAAGTAAAACCAGACAGGAAGTAGTACTGAGCCTGTTCAGGAGTTAAAATAGAAACCGGAGGCAGTACGCCAAAAGCATCAGCAGAAAGGAAGATTACGTTCTTAGCATCCGGAGCAGCAGATACGGGACGTACAATCTTTTCAATGTGATCAATGGGGTAAGATACACGGGTATTTTCAGTAACAGAACCGTCATTGAAATCACAAACGCCGTTTGCATCTACAGTAACGTTTTCTAAGAGAGCGTTACGACGGATCGCATTGTAGATGTCTGGCTCGGAATCTTTATCCAGATTGATAACCTTGGCATAGCAACCGCCTTCAAAGTTGAATACACCCTTGTCATCCCAGCCGTGTTCGTCGTCACCAATCAACAGACGCTTAGGATCGGTTGACAGAGTTGTTTTACCGGTACCGGAAAGACCGAAGAATAATGCAGTATTTTCACCGTTCATATCAGTGTTTGCAGAACAGTGCATAGAAGCCATACCGTTTAAGGGCAGGTAGTAGTTCATCATAGAGAACATACCCTTTTTCATTTCACCGCCGTACCAGGTGTTTAAGATAACCTGCTCACGGGAAGTGATGTTGAATACTGCAGCTGTTTCAGAATTAAGACCTAATTCTTTGTAGTTTTCAACCTTTGCTTTGGAGGCATTGTAGCAAACAAAGTCAGGCTCGAAGTTTTCTAATTCTTCAGCTGTGGGGTTGATGAACATATTCTTTACAAAGTGAGCCTGCCAAGCAACTTCCATAATGAATCTGATGGACATTCTGGAGTCTTCGTTAGCACCGCAGAAAACGTCTACTACGTAGAGTTTCTTATCAGAAAGCTGTGCGATAGCCAGTTTCTTTAATTCAGCCCAGGTTTCTTCGCTGCAGGGGTGGTTGTCGTTTTTGAATTCATCAGAAGTCCACCAAACGGTGTCTTTTGAATTTTCATCCATAACAATAAATTTATCTTTGGGAGAACGGCCGGTATAAATGCCGGTCATTACGTTTACTGCACCCAGTTCAGTTTCCTGACCTTTTTCGAAGCCTTCTAAAGAAGGATCGGTTTCTGCAGCAAACAGCTCTTCGTATGAAGGATTATGGATGATTTCCTTCACACCTGTAATACCATACTTGCTTAAATCGATGTTTTTCATGTTTAACCTCTTTCCTTTTTTAATTTATTTTTATTTTTAAAAAAAATCAAAATAATATAACTAAAAATTGTGATACCAATACCACCGCAATGAGCGCTATAGGATATGTAGAAGCATAAGCTGCCGCTACATCTTCTGTGCCTGCTGTTCCAATCAGAGTGCCCAAGGCCGGTGTACTTGTCATACCGCCTGTGATGGAACCCAAGTTGTTTAAAAGGCTTAATTTCAGCACATATTTAGCAAACAGATAACCTACAATCATAGGGATAACGGTCATAATGATACCGTATACAAAGTACATAGAGTCAAAGTTTGCCACAAAGTCTGCACCACCGGGAATGCCTGCACCAACCAGGAATAATACAAGACCCAGTTCTCTGAAAAGCTTGAGTGTTGTAGTATCGGGCATAAGGTTTAATTTGCCGATTCTGCCAAAGTGACCAATCAGTAGGGAAACCAGTAAGCAACCGCCGGTTGTTGTCAGCGAAAAGCATGTGCCCGAAAGACCTGCCGATGATAAAGGAATCATAATTTTTCCAACAAGGGCGCCAAGCACTGCTGCCAACGAAAATGCTGCGAAGCCGTGACCATCAAGGCTCAAAAGCTTACCTGTGCAAGCCTTTTTATCTGTTTCATCAACCTGAATGGCAATTTTTGCGCGTTCTTCTTCCATATTAGCCTTTGTCAGCTTGGGAATAATCTGCACAAACAGCACAACACCGATAACACCGAAAATGTAGGCGATGCCGTGACCAACTGAAACAAGGCTTGTGTACTCAGGAGCAACTGTTGCTTTTGCCGCAGAAAATGCGGGCGTTGATGTTAGAGAGCCAGATAAAAGTCCTACAATCATGGCAACAAATCCATCCTGCGTCTCTATCGATGCGCCGTAGCCTAACACTTCACCAAGGTAGATACAACCAACAGCCGAAAGGCCACCGAACAGGATAATCACAAGACCAATCAATACATAAGATTTGAAGTTCTTCTTCATATTGGCAAAGAACTTAGGACCTGCAATAAATCCGACAGATGTAACAAAAAGAATAAGACCAAGTGTTTCAATAATGGAAAGTGCTTTGTCAGTAAACCCTACCTCAACAGCACCTTTGATAACAAGCTGTTTATCAAGGGGTGCAAAGAAAAATGCACCAAATAAAAGAGCAACGATAAACACACCTGCATCTCCCAGCGACACACCTTTGATTGTTATTCTTCCCAATGCGTAACCGCAAAAAAGAATTGCAAACAGGCAAACCATCAAAAATGTAATGCCCGTTACGGGAATAACACCACCAAATAATGTCATAACTAAAAGACCTCTTTTCTTAATTACTTATGCTCTGTTTTTACGATTAGTATAATCTGGCAACAGTTTAGGAGAAACAGCATCCGTTTCAACACCTGCTGCTGCACGTTCCTTATCAAACGCTGCAATATGATCTAAAGAAAGCTTACCAACGGTCACATTTTTCGCTTTTGCCGCCGCATTCTGACCAGCATTTCTACCAAATACAATAATATCTAAAAGGGAGTTGCCCATCAGTCTGTTCTTACCGTGAATGCCGCCAACAGCCTCACCGGCAACATACAGATTTTCGACATTGGTAGTTGAACCGTCAACATTGATATCCAAACCGCCGTTCTGATAATGCAATGTGGGGAACACCAGAATGGGCTCCTTGCGGATGTCGATGCCATACTGGCCGAACATACGCATCATCGCCGGAATTCTCTTTTCAATGGTGCCTTCTCCACCGATTTTTTCAATCATCGGCGTATCCAGCCATACACCCAGGCCGCTACCTGTGTCCACACCATTACCACGGTCTGTGCATTCGCGGATGATAGAAGCCGCAGAAACATCACGGGTTTCCAGCGGATGCATAAACACATCACCATTCACATTAACAAGCTTTGCGCCCAACGAACGCACTTTTTCCGTTACCAAAGCACCAAAAATCTGTTCAGGATATGCAACGCCTGTAGGATGATACTGCAATGTTTCGGCATAAAGCAGTTTAGCGCCTGCACGATAGCCAAGCACCAGACCATCGGCCGTTGCACCATAATGGTTGGATGTGGGGAAACCCTGATAGTGCATTCTGCCTGCACCTCCGGTTGCAATGATAACGGTTTTCGCCTTGGCAACCATCAGTTCATTGGTTTCCATATTCATAAGCACCGCACCTGCTGCATTGCCCTTTTCATCTAAAATCAGTTCAATAGCTGCGGTAAAATCAACAACAGGAATCTGACGGTTTAACACCTCATCACGCAGGGTACGCATGATTTCTGCGCCGGAATAGTCCTTTGCCGCGTGCATACGCTTACGGGATGTACCACCACCATGGGTTGTAACCATTGTGCCGTCAGCCTCTTTATCAAATTCAACACCCAAATTGGAAAGCCATTGAATTGCCTCCGGAGCATCACAAACCAGCTTGGAAAGCAGTTCACGCTTTGCAGCAAAGTGACCACCACCAAAAGCATCCACAAAGTGAATCGCCGGGGAATCGTTAGGCTTATCAGCCGCCTGAATACCGCCTTCTGCCATCATTGTGTTGGCATCACCCATGCGAAGCTTGGTTGCAATCATAACCTTTGCACCTGCTTCGTGGGCTTCAATAGCAGCTGAAGTGCCGGCACCGCCGCCGCCGATAACCAGAACATCCACATCATAGGTAACATCGTTCAAATCAATGTCATCAGCCTTAATGCGGCTTTTAGCCTGAAGCAGCTCACACAGCTCGCGAGGCACCTCCTGACCCTTGTTAGGGCCAAATTTAAGAGTTTCAAATTCATCTTTTTTATAGTCAGGATGATATGCTGCCAGCAAATCTTCCTTCTGCTTTGCCGTCATGCGGTCGGGCTCTAATGCAATATTCGCTTCTCTGGCTGCTTCAACCGCTTTAATGGATTTTTGAAATTGCTCAGAATACATTCCGATCTCCTCCTTACTTCTCGATTTCACGTGTGTTATAAAGCTCTTTCAGTTCTTCAACAGGCTTTTGCATCAGGGCTTCAATCAGTTCATTAAAGGTACCGTCTTTAATCTCTTTCACACGTGCATCAAGATGTTCACAACCGGGTGCCAGATACTTACCGTTAATTCTTCTTGCCAGCATAGCAACCTGAGGATGTGAAATCCCCGCAGGACATCTTGAAGAACAAACACCGCACATTACACAGTCAAATGACTCCTCAGCACACTTTTCAAAATCACCGCGCTGAGCATAGGCGATATACTGCATAACATTCAGCTCCTGGGTGCAGCTCTTTGTGCAGGCATTACAGCCGACACAAGCATAAATTTCAGGATAAAGCTGCATCATAACGGCTTCTGAAGGCGTAATTTTCTCCATGTCATACACCTCTTTAACCAAAGGGAAGAACGGCAGAGTTGCAATGTACATATTGTCTTCCACCTGCGTCTGGCAAGCAAGACAAGCTTTTAATTCTTTGTCGCCCTTAATGCGATAAACCGTTGCACAGGCGCCGCAAAAGCCATTACGGCAACCGCAACCGCGAACCAACTGATAGCCGGCATATTCCATTGCTGTCATAATGGTTAAATTAGCAGGAACTTCATATTTTTTACCAAACAGAAAAATATTTACCATCTTTTCCATGTTACCTCTCCTTTAATACTCATCCGGAAGTTCATCCAGCTCATCGCATCTGAACACCGGGCCATCTTTGCATACATACTTAGAGCCAACATTACATCTTCCGCATTTACCAACGCCACATTTCATTCTGAGTTCAAGGGTTGTGTAAATCTGAGTTTTGTCAAATCCAAGGCTGCAAAGACCATCTAATGTAAACTTAATCATAATCGGAGGTCCGCAAAGAACAGCCGTTTTATTGGTATCAAAGCCAAGCTCCTTTACATAGTTGGGAACAAAGCCTACATGGCCGTCCCAGCCCTCCTGAGGATTATCAATGGTAAGATGCACCTTAACACCGGCATCCTGTGACCATTCATCAATAATTTCCTTATAATCAAGTAAATCATCTTTACTTCTTGAGCCGTAAACAATATCAATTTCGCCGTAGCGGTCACGATAATGCCTGCAATAATTGATTACTGAGCGAAGGGGTGCCAGGCCAACACCACCGGCAATAAACAAAAGGTTTTTACCGGCAAACACATCATCAACAGGGAACGGCTTACCATAAGGTCCTCTGATAGTGATCTGCTGTCCAACCTCTGCCTGGTGGAGCCATTCTGTTACACATCCGCACTTTTTAATGGAGAATTCCATATAATCTTCATTGGTGGGTGAAGATGTAATAGAAAACATGGCTTCGCCAACCCCGGGAACGGAAAGCATTGCACATTGTCCCGGACGGTGGTCGAATGCTTTTTTGCCGTCAGGCGTTACAACCCTGAAGGTTTTAATGTCCGGGGTATCAATGCGGACATCTGTGATAACGCCGATTTTGGGAATTAAAGTTTCTTCTCTGTTACTCACTCATCTTCCCTCCAATCTTTTTCATAACTTTCACAATGTTCATAGAAATAGGACATTTAGAAAGGCATCTGCCGCAACCTACACAACTAAAAAGACCTTCGTTGTTTTCAGGATAGTACACTAACTTATGCATAAATCTCTGACGGAAGCGCTCTTTCTGCGTCAATCGGTTATTTCCGTGAGCCATTTTGGTAAACTCTGAATACATACAGGAATCCCAGCATCTGAATCTGATGACGCCGTTGCCTGTGTTAAAATCCTTAATGTCATAGCACTGACAGGTGGGGCACACAAAGGTACAGGTTCCACAGCCAAGGCAGCTGCCGGACAGTTCATCCCAGGCAGGATGATTGAAAAACTCGTCTGTTTTTCCACCGCCAAAGCCATCTGTCGTAAGATCTTTCAGCGGAAGTTTATCCATTACCTTTGCAATCTTTTCTTTTTGACTGTCAACTGCTGTTTCATCGCACTCTTCTGTGAGGCCAGCAATTTTTTCTAAAAGAGCCTCCCCTTTGGGGGTGTTGGCTTTAAAAAAGATTTCATTCTCTGTCTTCCAGGTGGAAATGTCACCTGCAGGCTCCTCAGGAGAAATACCAAAGGTTTTGCAGAAGCAGGTTTCTGCCGGTTTTGCACAGGCTGTTGACACAATAACTCCTTTTTCGCGTCTTGCCGCATAATAGCTGTCAACGGGTTCTGTTAAAAATACTCTGTCTAACACTTCAAAGCTTTTGACATCACAAGCACGAACGCCAAAGATAACAAAATCTTCTGTTTCACTTCTTGTATCAATCACTTCAATGTTTTTACCCTCTGTTTTAAATTCCATCAGGGTTTCCATTTGCGGGAAAAAGAAATCTTTGGGGCTTCTTACGGTATTTAAAGCATTGCTCCAAAGAACGCCCTCTTCCCACTGTTTATACACAGCACTACCGTCTTTATCATCAGCAGGAATATAAAGCTTAGCCGTTTTTGCAATAGCTTCAAAAATAGCATTGATTGTATCAAGAGAACATTTACGCATCCATATCCCTCCTGTCAAACACTTCACCCGGCTCTAAATCATCGGTGGTATAATCCACAAGGGGAGCTCGTGAACCAACCTCTGCCCCCGCCTGATATTCGCCGTAAAACTCATTAATATCCTTTATGAACTTACGGTTCAGAAGATGAAGGGGAATATTCTGTGGACAAACTCTTGAGCATTCGCCACAGTCAGTACATCTGCCTGCCACATGATAAGCTCTGATGATGTGGAACATCTTTTCTTCAAAGCTATTGGCAGGTGCTTTATTTTCAACACCGGAATTGGGGTTATCAAATACACACTTTTCGCAGGTGCAGGCAGGGCAAGCATCACGGCAAGCATTACAACGAATGCAACGGGAAAGCTCGTTCTGCCAGAAAGCAAATCTTTCATCAGGCGTCATGGCCTCAATTTGGGCAACCTCATCAAATCTGGCTGAATCAATGATTTCGCCTTCATCGCCCAAAAGCTCGTCATAAGCAACGTGCTTTTTGCTCTTGCAATTGATGCAGCGTTCCAGCAAAACATCCCTGCAAGGAACCGTAGCAGGCTCATCTTCATAAATGGTTGTAACCAGAAGATTGTCGCCATCTTCTTTTATTTCGCTGATTCCATCCCCTGTTGCTGCTTTCAGCTTTGAAACATCAACCATACCCTCGCAAGGAATGCCCACAGCATAAACCTTTTCGCGGTCAAAACGATGCTCCGTTAAAAGCTGATTGAAGCTATAGGTATCACAGGGTTTTAAAAACACAAGGATTTTACCTTCAAATCTATCTGTTTTGGAAACAAGGTATTTTGAAAAATTAACGCCGCAAAAATCATTCCAGACAAAATTCTGTTCCAGATCTTCTTTGGTTGTAAACATTTTGGGAGTTACATCGTAACCAAATTCACCCTTGCTCCATCCTAAAACTGCCGTAACAGTACCGTTTGCAAGTAAAGAATCTGCTTTATCCAGTAACTGTTGTTTTGTTATCGTTTGCATCGCAGATCCTCCAATCTTTTATTCTCACCAAGAGCTGTTACCTGTTCCACAAAATCATTCATTGTGGCCGCAAATTTTGCACCTTCTGCAGCAGAAACCCATTCCACACGGGTACGCTCTTTTTCAATGCCCAGAAAATCAAGCATAGAAAAGAGTGCTGCCATTCTACGACGTGTATAATAGTTACCCGATGTATAATGACAGTCACCGGGATGGCAGCCGCAGATGATAACTCCGTCTGCCCCTCTCTGAAAGGCGCGAAGAATAAACATAGGATTCACACGGCAAGAGCAAGGCACTCTGATAATCTTGACATCAGCGGGATAATTAAGGCGGTTATTGCCTGCAAGATCTGCACCGGCATAAGAACACCAGTTACAGCAAAATGCTACGATTAAAGGTTTGTGTTCGTTTACTTGCATATTGCATCCACCTCCGCCATAATCTGATTACTTGCAAATCCGTTCAAATCCATAGCGCCTGACGGACAAGCAACCGTACATGCACCGCAACCCTGACAAACCGCAGGATTCACAACAGCAACTCTTCTGATTTTTGTTGTTCTGTCAGGCATACGGAATTCTTTATTTTCATAAGTGATAGCACCATAAGCGCAAACTTTTTCACAGGAAGAACAACCGTTACACATCAGCTCATTTGAATGAGCCACACAGGGATTGCCTGTTAATTTATCCTTGGCTAACAGTCCGATAACCTTTGATGCGGCCGCGCCTGCCTGAGAAACGGTTTCAGGAATATCCTTCGGACCCTGGCAGGCACCGGAAAGGAACACACCGGCCGTGGGGCTTTCCACCGGACGAAGCTTTGGATGAGCCTCTGTAAAGAAGTCATTTGTATCCATGCTGGCCGTCAGCATAGTCGCTAAAGGACGAGCCGACTTATCCGGCTCAATAGCCGCTGCCAAAACAACCAGATCTGCATCAATGTGAAGCTGTTTATTGGCAATCAGGTCAGAGGCCTGAACCTTCAGTTTATCACCCTCAGGTGTAACCTTACCCACCATACCTTTAACATATTTCACACCGTATTCCTCAACGGCACGGCGATAAAATTCGTCAAAGTTTTTACCGGGGGTTCTCACATCAATATAGAATACATATACCTCTGTATCAGGGTATTTGTCTCTTGTCAGCATAGCATGCTTCGCTGTGTACATACAACAGATTTTTGAGCAATACTCTTTACCCTTTTCTGCGCAAGCATCACATCTTGAACCAACACACTGAACAAATACGATGGTTTTCGGTGATTTACCGTCAGACGGTCTTTCAAGATGGCCGGCTGTAGGACCTGCCGCATTGGTCAGACGCTCAAATTCCAAAGATGTGATAACATCCTTGGACTGATTGTAGGCAAACTCATCGAATTTATCCATACTAATGGGATTAAAGCCGGTGGCAACAACAATTGCACCGTATTTTTCGTTGATATATTCATCTTTTTGTGTATAATCAATGGCTCCTGCCGTACAAACCCTTGCACAAAGACCGCACTTTCCGTTTTTAAGCATATTGCAGGCATTGGGATCAATGGTAGCCACCTTGGGAACTGCCTGTGCAAAGGGAATGTAAATGGCACTACGATTATCCATACCGAGATTAAACTCGTTCGGAACTTTCTTCATAGGGCACTTTTCTACGCAGGCACCGCAGCCTGTGCAGATATCTTCTTTTACATAACGGGCATTTTTCTTGATGGTTACATCAAAATTACCCACAAAACCCTTTATTTCAGATACCTCACTATATGAGAAAATACGGATCTTTTCGTTTTGAGCAACATCCACCATTTTAGGTGTTAAAATACAAGCCGCACAGTCAAGAGTGGGGAACGTTTTATCAAGCTGTGCCATTTTACCACCGATGGTAGGCTTTGTTTCAACAATATCAACCGGAAAACCGGCATCTGCAATATCAAGAGCTGTCTGAATACCGGCAATACCGCCGCCGATCACCAGCGCTCTCTTAGTTACCGGTGATTCTCCAGGTGTAAGCGGTGTGTTAAGATTAACTTTAGCAATAGCCGCTTTACCGAGAATGATAGCTTTTTCTGTTCCTGTAGCAATATCCTTATGAACCCAGGAACACTGTTCTCTAATGTTGGCAATTTCAACCATATACGGATTAATGCCTGCGGCAGCCGCCGTTTTTCTGAAGGTTGCCTCATGCATACGCGGTGAACAGGAGCAAACCACAATACCGGTAAGATTATGCTCTTTAACCGCTTCCTTAATCATATCCTGTCCTGCCTGAGAACACATATATTGATAGTTGGCGGAAAAGACAACGCCCGGTTCGCTTTTCAGGGCTTCTGATACTGCTTGCACATCTACTGTACCTGCAATATTACTACCGCACCAACATACAAAAACACCAACTCTTTGCATTCGTCTTTTCCTCCTTACTTACTATATTTTCTGAATGCGCTGACCAAAAGCTGTTGCGGTGTATCTTCATCTAAAAGAGCCGGAACATCATTGGCTGTCATTCTGTTTTCACCTTGTTTTCTGATAGCAGAAAGGCGGACTGCCTCCACCAATTTAGCAGGCTCCACGCCTCTGGGGCATCTTTCGATGCAGGCGAAACAAGATAAACATTTATATAATGATTCTGACTGTAAAAGCGGCTCTATATCGCCACTTTCAACCATGCTGACAAACTGATGAGGATGGTATTCCATCTCATCATAAGCAGGGCAAGTTGCAGAACATTTTCCGCATTTCATACATTTTTTAGGATTCACGCCGCTTTGACGGATTAATTCCTCACGAAGATACTGATTATTCATTTGTATCCTCCTTTACGCCAAGAGCCTCTGCTAACAGCTCCGTAAAATAAACTACCGGAATATCGGCACCATTTTTCACCAGATTATATTTACAAAGCGGGCAAGCTGTGATAATCATTTCAGCACCCTGCGCCTTCGCGTTCCGTACAACGGCATTGCTGTTCTTTTTAGCAAGTTCAGGGCTTTCTACGCTGACATATCCTCCACAGCACTCATTGCGCTGCGCATAGATAACCGGCTCTGCACCCAACGCTTTAATGAAGTTCTCCATAATGGTCGGATTTTCAGGATCATCCATTTTCATAACACCGCTGGGTCTTAACAAGAGACATCCGTAATAGGCCGCAATTTTCTTACCTGCAAGGGGATTGACAACCTTTTCCTTCAGCTTATCAAAGCCAACCAGATCACGAAGCATTTCAAGATAGTGATACACTTCAGTCTCACCAAAGTATCCGCCATCTTCCGCCATATAACGGTTTACGGTGTCAGAAAAGTCCTTGTCGTTTTGCATGGCATAATTAGTTTGTTTAATAACATTATGGCAAGCTGAGCATACCGTAACTAAAGACTGTTCCTTTGCATATGCTTCTTTCAAAGCGCGAACAGAGGAAAGCTTTGTCGCAATTTCGTTTTTCGCCGTGGTAAACACACCACCACAGCATTGCCAGTTTTCAATTTCTTCAAGCGTAATCCCTAACACTTCTGCAGATTTATATGCATACATATCAAGGTCTTTCGCTTTATTTTTCAGGGTACAACCCGGAAAATAACTAACCTTCATTTTGATACCTCCAGATTAAACCATTTCTTCCGGATGGAACACTTCGTCAAACTTTTCAGCTGTTAAAAAGCCAAGCTCAACGCAAGCTTCCTTAAGTGAAATATTATCTTTAAATGCTTTTTTAGCAGTTTTTGCCGCATTTTCATAACCAATATAAGGATTCAGGGCTGTCACAAGCATTAACGAATTATGCAGATTGTGATGCATTTTTTCTTTATTAGCCTTAATACCAACAGCACAGTTTTTGTTAAAGGAAACAATTGCCTCAGCCAAAAGTCTTGCAGACTGCAGGAAATTATAAGCACAAACAGGCATAAACACATTCAGTTCAAAGTTACCCTGAGATGCTGCCATAGAGACTGCAACGTCATTACCCATAACCTGAACTGCAACCATGGTTACAGCCTCACATTGTGTGGGGTTAACTTTACCCGGCATAATAGAAGAACCAGGTTCATTTTCAGGAATGAAAATTTCACCGAGACCGTCTCTGGGGCCGGATGCAAGCCAACGAACATCGTTAGCAATCTTCATCATATCACAAGCAAGAGCCTTAATCGCACCATGAGCAAACACCAATTCATCCTTAGAGGTTAAGGCATGGAATTTATTTGCAGCAGTTACAAAAGGTTTACCGGTAATGCCAGCAACTTCTGCAGCCACCTTCTCTGAAAAAGACGCCGGCGCATTGAGTCCGGTTCCAACAGCGGTTCCGCCCAGAGCCAGTTCGTAAAGCGGCTCTAAAGAACGGCGGATTAATTCAACATCCTTTTCAAGACTTGAACGCCAGCCACTGATTTCCTGGCTGAAGGTAATGGGCGTAGCATCCTGCAAATGGGTTCTGCCACTTTTAACAATGCCTTCATTTTCTGCTTCCAGTCTCTTGAACGTATCAATCAGTACTTCAATAGCAGGAATCAATTTATTCTCCAGCGTCAGCACAGCTGCAATGTGCATAGCCGTGGGGAATGTATCGTTCGAAGACTGACTCATATTCACATCATCATTGGGATGAAGTAATTTTTCATCTGCAATCTGATTGCCTCTGTTGGCAATCACTTCATTGGCATTCATATTAGACTGAGTGCCTGAGCCTGTCTGCCACACCACAAGCGGAAAATTGTCGTTGAGCTTTCCTGCCATAATCTCGTCACAGGCCGTTTTAATGGCCTCAAGCTTTTTATCTGTCATTTTTTCAGGGCGAAGAGTATGATTTGTGATGGCCGCCGCTTTTTTGAGTACACCAAATGCATGTATAATTTCTGCAGGCATTGTTTCAATCCCTACACCAATTTCAAAATTTTCGTGGCTTCTTTGTGTCTGAGCCGCCCAAAGCTTATCTGCCGGCACCTTGACCTCGCCCATAGAATCATGTTCAATACGATAATCCATTTCGTGCATCCCTTTCTGTTTAGATATCAAGATCTTTAATTAAATTCTTAAGCACCGCCGCGCTGTTATGAAGCGCCGCAATTTCCACGTCATTAAGCGGAAGCATTATTTTGTTGTGTGCGCCTTTATTGCCCACAATTGTCAGAAGGCTCAGGCACACATCATCAATACCATATTCCCCATTCAGCATTGTTGATACGGTAAGAGTTGTATCAATGCCGCTTAAAAGGCATTTGATAACATGACAAACCGATACAGATACCGCATAAAAGGTTGCCCCTTTACGCTGGATGACTCTGCCTCCTGATTTACGGACATAATTTTCAACCTCTTCTCTCTTTAATTCAGGATAGTCACCTTTAGAAAGAAGTGCATTTCCGTAATCTTCAATGGGAACATTGGAGATGTTGGCAATAGACCAGGGAACAAAAGAACTATCGCCGTGTTCGCCAAGTACATAGGCGTGTACATTTTTCTGATTCACCGAGTAATATTCAGCAACTCTTGCACGGAGTCTTGCCGTGTCCAGAATAGTTCCGGATCCAACCACACGCTCCTGAGGAAGACCCGTATGCTTCAAAAATACATATGTTAAAATATCAACCGGATTGCTTACAATCAGGTAAGTAGCTTCCGGTGCTACCGGAACAATTTTATCTGCTATACTTTTAATAATATTAACATTTGTCTGTGCCAGATCAAGTCTTGACTGACCGGGCTTTCTTGCTATACCTGATGTAATAACAACAATGTCAGAATTCTCTGCATCGGCATAGGTACCTGCATAAACATTTGCCGGATTACAGAAAGGAATTCCCTGTCTGATATCCAGTGCCTCTCCGAGAGATTTCTCTTCATTAACATCAATCATAACAATTTCAGACGCAAGCCCCATAACTGTTAATGTATACGCTATTGTGGCACCTACATTGCCGGAACCGATAACTGTGACTTTATTCATAACTGATCCGCGCCTTTCATTTTTCGTTTAACGATATGTATCGTTTGGATTCAACCTTTTTTGTAATTGACTAAGTTCTTACAGCTTTGCAGCGATTTCGTTTTCAAAAAACTCATTAACATTTTCCGGAGTAACAGAATGAAATACTTCATCAACAGTTACACAAACACCCTGTTGGCATTTACCCAGACAAAAGGTACCGCCAAGATCTACTTTGTCACCAAGATTGCGTTCATTGATAAGCTGTTGCAATTGCTCAACGACCTGCCGTGAACCCTTGATATGACACGAACTACCAATACAAACTGTTACTTTCATTGTATGTTCCATCCTTTCACATAGAGAGGGAAATTACATCATGACAAAAAATTCCCCCATTATGTTTAATTATATCATGAGTAGCCTCAAAAATCAATGGTTATCCGTAATTTTCAGCATATTGTCAAAAATTTCACAATCCTTTTTTGTAATATCTGTTCATTTTTTAGCGCATTATTCCGGCCGACCATCATTCCGTTTTCTGTAATGACTTTTTAGGAGTAAAAAAAGAAAAGAAGAAAGCCCTTTTTATTGAACTTTCTTCTTGTTGATCAGGTTAAAAAATGAATCCACAACGGCAACGAAATCAGAGACGCCACACAAGACACAAAGGCAAACTGAGCACCCAACCGGCAATCCTCGCCCACCAGTTTGGGGAAAACAACCGTATTCAATCCGCTGGGCATGCTAGCCATAAAGACCGCATAAGGGAACACCGCCTGAGGCAAGGTGATGAAAAGCCCCAAAACTTTACAAAATCCAAACACTAAAAGCGGCAGAACCATCAATCGCAATACTGTGAAAATATATGCCTTACCGTTCGTTAACAGTTCTTTGACATTAAAGCTCGAGAGCACAATGCCGGTGAGTAGCATACTCAAAGGCCCCACACAGGCAGAAGACATTTGCAGCACCAGTGTTAAAATGGAGGGAATTGTAATACCAAACAATCCAAACAGCATACCAAGAAAAATAGCAATAGTCATGGGGTTAATCATTTTTTTAAAGGTTGCCCCTTTGCCGGTTAACAGGGCATAGCCAAAGGAATATGTATAAAACGCAAAGGGAATGCAGAATAGAATCATATTGGTGAGTCCTTCATCACCAAACAGATTTTCAATGAGTACATACCCTAAATATGCGTAGTTTGCAATGGCAAAAGAGTAACGGAACACTCTTTGTTCGTAAGGATGCTTTGTCATACAACGTGCCAGCACCTTCGACAGCACAACCAACAACAAAAGCAGGGAAATCGAAATAACGAAAGTCATATAATTCTCTTTTACATAGGAGACTGAAAAATTACCTGCAAAACTTTGAAACACCTTACAGGGAAGCATTAAATTAACCAATAAAAATGAAAGGATATCCGTTTCAGCCAGCGCCGGTTTCCGTTTGCCGAATGCCCAGCCCAGAAAAATGAAAATGTATAAAATCAACAGTTGTTGCAGCACAGCTAACAAGTAAATCACCTCAAATAAAATCTGTTATTTATTGTAACAGATTTTTATTTTTGTGTCAAGAAAAGAGCCTGTGACTCAAGGGTCACAGGCTCTTTGAAAAACTCAATCAAACACCTTTTTTGTTGGTTCTGATCTGTTCGGTTTCAGTGAAGTTGTGAGTTGCAGTATAGCCGGGCAGGGGCAGGATCTTTTCATGGATAGCATCAATGATCCAATCCTTCTGCGGGAAGAATGCAGTTTCCAACTCGTGGCAAGGTGTAATCCAGTTCTGCGCACCAACAACAACCGGCGGAGCATCCAGATAATCGAATGCCATTTCAGTGATGTTCTGAGCAATGGTGTTCAAAGCGGAACCTCTGGTGCAAGCATCACTTGCCAGAACGATTCTGCCAGTCTTCTTAACGGACTCTAATACCTTTTCATAATTGAAGGGAACGATGGTTCTTGCGTCGATTACTTCGCAGGAAATACCATATTTTTCTTCCAGTTCCTTAGCAGCATCCAAAGCACGGTACAGAGTAGCACCAATGGTCAGGATGGTCAGATCCTTACCTTCTTTCTTGATATCGGGTTCGCCGATTTCTACTTCATAGTAGCCTTCGGGTACGCCGCCTTCGTGGAACTGTTCGCCCACATCATAAATTCTCTGGCTCTCGAATACGATAACGGGGTCAGTACCGTTCAATGCGGAGTTCATAATACCCTTAGCATCGTAAGGAGTTACAGGGAATACAACCTTCAGACCGGGCACGTGTGCACACATGCTGGACCAGTCCTGAGAGTGCTGTGCACCATATTTAGAACCAACAGATACACGGATGATAACCGGCATTTTCAGAACGCCGGCACTCATGGACTGCCATTTAGCCAGCTGGTTGAAGATTTCATCGCCGCAGCAACCGATGAAGTCACAGTACATGATTTCAGCGATAACACGACCGCCGCTCATAGCGTAACCAACGGCAGAACCTGCGATAGCAGACTCAGAAATCGGGGAGTTAAAGAATCTGTGGTAAGGCAGAGATTCAGTCAGACCCTGATATACAGCATAAGCGCCACCCCAGTCACGGTTATCTTCACCGTAAGCAACTAAGGTAGGATCTTCGTAGAATTTATCGATAATAGCTTCGAACAGACCGTCACGTAGCTGGTAAACCTTGTTCTTGGAAACGGGTTTGCCGTTCTTGTCAAAGCCAAAACGTTCTTTCTTAGCAATCTTCTGTACTCTGGGGTTTTCTTCCTTCGGAATTAAAACGTCGGGAGTGCGGTCTTCCATCTTAGCAACTTTTTCGTTGGAGAACATCAAATCAGCAATGATATTGGGGTTCTTTACGAGATCCATTCTGGGAGAAACGCTGTCATCAATTGCCAGTGTAACGATCTTCTTCATACGTTCTCTGATATCTTCACGCATAGCAGCAAAGTCGTCAGCCTTAGCAACCTTAGCGTCAACCAGCTTCTTCTCGTAGTTAACCAGAACATCATGCTCAGCCCACTTATCAACCTCTTCCTTAGTTCTGTAGGTAGAAGCATCAGAGGGAGAGTGACCGGTCATTCTGTAGGTCAGAGTATCCATCAGAACAGGACCACCCTGAGTATGGATGATATCCAGTTTTCTTCTCATCGCGTCGATAACTGCCAGCGGATTGTAACCGTCAACACGTTCAGCATGGAGCTGAGTGGGGCTAACACCGGCACCAACGCGAGCCAGGAAGTTGTAAGCCATGGTTTCACCCATTGTCTGACCACCCATACCATAGAGGTTATTGAAGAAGTTGAAGATGATGGGCAGACCCTTGTTGTAGCCTTCTTCCCACAACTGAGTGATCTGGTCCATAGCACCCATGTTCAGAGCTTCCCAAACAGGGCCACGACCCATAGAAGCGTCACCAACGTTAGATACAACAACGCCGGGCTTGCCATTGATTCTCTTGAACATAGAAGCACCCATAGCGATGGTTGCACTACCACCAACGATAGCGTTATTGGGGTAAATACCAAAGGGAGTAAAGAAAGCGTGCATGGAGCCGCCTAAGCCCTTATTGAAACCGGTTTCACGAGCAAAGATTTCTGCCAGTGCGCCGTAGAGCAAGAAGTCGATAGCCAGGTCTTTCACATTGCCCTTATCTTTTTCTTTACCTTCTACAACTTTGTATGTACGGCCGTCAAAGAAGCCTTCCATATCAGCCAGCAGTTCTTTGTCGTCTAACTTGTGAATACAGGAAAGACCTTTAGCCAGGATTTCACCGTGGCTTCTGTGAGAACCGAAGATGTAGTCATTTTTATCCAGCAGGTAAGCCTGACCAACTGCAGAAGCTTCCTGACCTAAGGATAAGTGAGCAGGACCGGGGTTGTTGTAAGCAATACCCTGATATTCGCTCTTGGTTTTGATGTCTAAGAGCATCTGCTCGAATTCGCGGATGATAGCCATATCGCGGTAGATACGCAGAAAATCATCCTTAGAAAAGTTTTTGCTTTCCTCTTTAATTGTTTTATTGTACTGGTTTACCGGAATGGGTTCAAATTCAATAAACCCGGGTTTTCTCAGCACATCGGGATCCATAAATTGTGACTTTGGCATAATGAACTTCCTTTCGTTATAATTTTATTTTACAGTTGAAAAATTCCTTCTCTTACGATTTCGCAAACCGTAGGATGTGGGAATACAATTTCCTTAATATCATCAATTCTCATTTCGGTTTCAATCATGATACCGGCAGAAATGATAATTTCAGAAGCGTAGTTAGCCAACATATGGCAACCAACCATACGACGGGTCTTTTTATCTACAATTACCTTGCAGATGCCGTTGCCGCCTTCGTTTTCAGCAACATAACGACCGCTGTAGTTCATGGTGATGTTAGCAACTTCAACATCCATGCCCTTTGCCTTCGCGGTTTCTTCTGTTTCACCAACACTACCAACTTCGGGGTTGGTGTAAATAACAGCCGGAATGGCATTGTAACGCATAATGTCTTTTTTGCCCAAAATGTTGTTCACAGCCACTTCAGCTTCGCGGTAAGCAGTGTGAGCCAGCATAGATTTACCGTTAACGTCACCAACAGCATACACGTTGGGGATGTTGGTCTTCATGAAGCGGTCGGTTACGATAGCACCGCGTTCAGTTAAAACACCTAAGCTTTCCAGACCAACGCCCTGTGTTACAGCGCGACGACCAATGGAAAGGAGCACTTTGTCAGCGGGAATTTCTTCGGTCTTGCCGTCTTTTTCAAAGACAACAGCATTAGCCTTAACTTCGGTAACCTTAGCGCCCAGTTTAAAGGTGATGCCTTTCTTTTCGTAGTTCTTCATCAGAATCTTGGAAATTTCAGCATCGGTGGGGCCTGCAATTTTATCCATCATTTCTACAACGGTTACTTTAGAACCGGCAGAATTGAAGTAAGAAGCCATTTCCAAACCGATAACACCGCCACCAACGATAACCAGTTCCTTGGGCAGTTCTTCAAGATCCAGAATTTCACGATTGGTCAGTACGGTACCGGCTTCAAAGTTTTCTTTCACGCCGGGGATGGGTGGCATAACAGGCATAGAACCGGTTGCAATGATTAAGCGGGGAGCGGTATAGCTCTCTTCGCCAACCTTAACAACAATGTCGCTACCCTCTTTGCCGCAGATAACGCCTTCGCCTTCAACAACGGTAACCTTGTTGGCCTTCATCTGTGCACGGATACCGGAAACCAAGGTGTTAACAACCTTTTTCTTGCGGTCCAGTACAGCCTTGTGGTCAAATTTAACGCCTTCGCAGGTTACGCCGTAATGATCGGAGAAACGGGCATAATCATAAATTTTAGCGGAGTATAAAAGTGCCTTGGAAGGTACGCAGCCTTCGTTCAAGCAAACGCCGCCTAAAAAGCGCTTTTCAATAAGCAGGGTTTTGAGTCCGGCATGTCCGGCGCGCTCTGCTGCCAGATAACCGCCGGGGCCGCCGCCCAGCACGATTAAATCATAAGCCATTTAATTTGCCTTCTTTCTATGTAATTAAATTATTTAGCCAGTAAAACGCTGAAGTTTTCCAGATTGGTCTTCAGTTCCTGTAAGAACTTAGCAGCAGGAGCACCATCAACTGCTCTGTGGTCAAATGTGAGAGACAGACCCATGGCAGGATAGTAAACGATCTCGCCGTTAACTTCTTTAGCACGCTGAACAATAGTGTCAACGCCTAAGATACCGGTCTGAGGAGCGTTTAATACCGGTGTGAAGGATTCAATACCGAAGGACCCCAGATTGGTAACCGTAAAGCTGCCACCATTGAGTAAGTCAGGGCTGATGGTACCACCCTGACAAGCGCTTGCCAGTTCCTTGGTTTCAGCACTGATTTCAGACAGAGTCTTCAGTTCAGCACAGAAAATGTTAGGAACCATTAAGCCACGGGGTGTATCAACGGCAACGCCCAGGTTAACATGGTTAAAGATGCGCATTTTGTCATCCAGCATGTTGGCATTTAAATCCTGATGGTTTAATAAGGTTCTGGATACAGCATACAGAACGATATCATTTAAGGTAATGTTGCCAAGACCCAGCTTTTCAGCGTTAGCCTTCAGCTTCTTACGATATGCCATAATCTCTGTTGCATCAAAGCTGGTGTTTAAGGTCAGCTGTGCAGTAGAAGATAAAGAGTTGTGCATAGCCTTGGAGATAACCTTTCTGATGTTGGTCAGCGGTACATCTGTGTAAGCTACACCTTCCTGTGCATTCATAGCTTCGGCTACTGCTTCTGCAACCGGTCTCTTCAAGTCGCCGGTGGTTACGCGGCCGCCAATGCCGGTACCTTCAAATTTATCTGCGCTGCCTGCAGCTTCAGCCTGAGCAGCTTTTGTGAAGGCAACACCACTCTGAGCCAGAGCTTCTACATCACGTTCAATTACGCGACCTTTGGGGCCGGAGCCTTCTGCAAAACGGATATCAACACCCAGCTTTTCAGCACGTGCTTTTGCGCGGGGAGAAATAAACTGATTGTCTTTTGCTACATCGGATACTGCTACAGGTGCCGCTGCCGGTGCTGCTGCTTCTGCTACAGGAGCTGCTTCTGCTTGAGGAGCAGCTTCTTCTGCTTCGCCTGCAGGACGGAACTGAGAAGCATCTTCGCCCGCTTCACCAATAACGCAAACGTTTAATAAGCATTCAACGTCGTCGCCTTCTTCAAAGAAGATCTCCAGCAGAGTACCTGCTACGGTTGCTTCTTCATCAAAAGTTGCTTTGTCTGTTTCGTAGGTAAACAGCTGATCGCCAACGTTTACCTGGTCACCCTTTTGTTTATGCCATTTTGCAATGATACAGCTCTCAACGGACTGACCTTGTCTGGGCATAATTACCGGTGTTGCCATTAAAATCCTCTCCTTTTTTATTATGAAATTGATTTGTTACCAAATGAATAACCTTATTTATTGGCTAAAAGATATTCTTCAGCCTCTTTGCACCAGATGCCGTTGTTGGCTTCTACCATTTTTCCGACTTCCTGTAAAACAGGATCATCAGAGCTTGACAGGTCAGAAAGAGCAATCAAGGGCATATTGATGTTCAAGTAAATCAGCTTTTTGCCACCGGGAATCTTGGGCAGATTCAGGGTGGTGTCAATAATAGCATCAATGCCACCCACATGGGTAATCATCATAGCGGGGTTCAGCTTGCCTTCTTCCATCATTTTAATGGATTCAATCAGGTCAGCTGTGTTACCGCCGCTGGTACCAACGATGTGAGTAGAAGCATAATGTACATTATAGAAATTGAATTCAGCTTTAAATTCCGGATTGGTGGGGCCTGCAAAGAAGTTTAAGCAACCGTCTTTGCCTAAAATCTGGTCGCCCATTTCCACAACAGGTTTAACAGGCGCAAATACGAATACATCGTCATAGCCCTTGCCGCCGGAGAGCTTCATCATTTCTTCAACAGGGTTTTCCATATTGCCGGTGTTTAAGTAAACCAACTCAACGCCGTTTTTCTTAGCTTCTTCAACTGTTAAGATGGAAGCCGCACGGTCCAGACGAGCCTGGTCAATATCAGTTACAACCAACAGCTTTGGTTTTCTTTCATTGTGAATGGCATAATCAATAGCACCCAAACCCATAGGACCAACACCGGCTAAAATTGCCATGTTGCCGCCAACTACAGTACCCATTTCGTGTACATAAGAACCGGCTTTGGTGTGATAATTTGCGTGGAAACCACCAACGATACAGCTCATAGGCTCTGCCAATGAACCATAGAAGAAAGCTTCGCCACCATAGTTTAAGAGGCTGCCTGTTTCCATAACTTCATTAGGGATAACAATGTAGGTTGAGCTGCCGCCGATATTCTGATAAGAATAACCGGGAGCTGCCAAAGAGCCTTTGTAGTTCATAGCAGGCTGAATAGCAAAGCGCTGACCGGCTTTGTACTTATCTGCCCACTTGCTGCCAACCTTTACAATTTCACCACAGAATTCGTGACCGATAATGATGGGGTTTTCTGCCACATCATCAGGCACACGCTTGTGGTCAGCGCCCTGGATGGCTGCTTTGTAAGAAGACATACAGATACTGTCAGAAATAACGTGAGCTAAAATCTCACAGTCTTTAATTTCCGGCAATTCAAATTCTTCTAAACGCAAGTCATTTTTGCCGTACAGTCTAACTGCCTTTGTTTTCATGTTGACACTCCATTTCCTCGTTGACATTGCAACGAATGCTATATTTTTTATGTATTGTTCACTATATAATTTCCATACCTACACGCTTTGCCAGAGCGGCAAGCTCTGCTTCCGGTGGACCATCCATAATTAAAACATCCACATCCTCCGGTTTGCAGAAGGTGTAAGGCATGGTTTTGCCCAATTTACTTTTATCCATTAAAATAACAGTTTTTTTGGCTTTTTTTATGACAAACCGCTTCAGTTCACAGTCATACAACGTACCGTTGGTAAATCCGGCTTCTTCACTATAACCGCTGGCCGCCACAAACGCAATATCAATATTAATGCGGCTCATATAGTCCAGAGCACCCGCCCCGGCCACACACATATTTCGCCTATTAATTTCGCCGCCGATTAAGTTCACTGCCGCATTCTGATTGCGCGAAAGCTCCAAAGCTACATTCACCGCATTGGTCACCACGGTAAAACGGCCGGTTTGTAAAAGGCCTGCAAGCTGCATCATGGTAGAGCCTGCATCAATAAAAATGCTACGGCCGGTTTCGGCTAAGGGTGCCGCCTTTTCAGCCACAATCCGCTTCCCTGCCGCATGTAACATTTCGCGCTGGGCATAGTCCCCTTCCACATCCTGAAACAGGCTGCGGGAAAGATGCCGGAGTGACTTGGCACCGCCTTTAATTTTAACAATTTTATTTTCCGTTTCCAAATGGTCTAAATCGCGGCGGATTGTCATGGAAGAAACATCCGGAAACAGTCCTTCCAGCTCGTGCAATGTGACTTGCCCGTTTTGTTCAATTAATTCATAAATGGACTGCCGTCTGTCCTTCACCCTCGTCACCACCTAACGAAAAAATGTTAATTTTTTTCACACACGTGTTATTATATAACATTTTAAGGGAAAGGTCAAGAAATTTTTATGACTTTATCATAAATAATGAAAGTTTGTTACATTTGACATAAAACAAGGGATTATGGACCCCTGTAGTTAGATAAAATGAGAATTAAAAGCATTATGACTTGCAAAAGGGGTCCAGGGGCTTCGCCCCTGTGTCGTTTTAAGGGGGTGGAAGGGGGAGAATCGAAACTCCCCCTTCGTTTTGCTACTTTTGCAATCAAAAGTAGGCCCGCCCGGCAGGGCATTAACAGAAAACTTTCTGTTAAAACGAAACAAAAAAAGTTTTTAAGTATTTATATTTACATCATTTTGGTTCTTCTTCTCTTTTGTTAACTTTTTTATTTTTACAAATTTTGGGTAGCGACAAAAAGAAACTTAACAAACCATAAAAGATATGATAAATCAGTTTAAACGGAAACAAAAATAGTCTGATAAAAAGCATAGGAAACCCTTTTTCTGCTATAATTACATGTTTAAACTCGCCGCATTCCTCACATAAGTCCAATTCATCAGAAATAATAAAATTCTTTTCAATATTTCTTTCTCCTGTTATTTTTTCAAAACATTCCACGCAAATTTCTGACATATTCAACCACCTCAAATTACATTTAGTAAACTCAATTATAGCACAAAATTACCAAAAAAATTGCAATACAATTGCAATGCATACAAACTTAGATTCGTTGGATATAATAGGACCTCAGAGGTGATTGCATGAAAAAGTTCAAAATTCCATCTATTCCACCGACAACGAATAAATGCATTCGCTTTCCTAATGATATTATTGATAAAATAGAAAAAAGCATTGAAGGAAAAAACTGTACCTTTACAGCTTTTGTTACCGAGGCTGTAAAAGTAGCATTAGAAAATATTGAAGAGGAAAAGTAAACAAAAGAACACCAACTCTTTGTAGTTGGTGTTCTTTTTGTAAAGGCTTCCCCTCGAGGGGAAGCTGTCGAGCAAAGCGAGACTGATGAGGTGTAGCCACATTAGTCTCGTTATATTCATTTACGAAAATGCTATGCATTTTCTACACCTCATCCGAGCAACTTCGTTGCCCACCTTCCCCTCGAGGGGAAGGCTTGTGACATTCTTACATATAAATATCCTTCCCCTTAAAACGCCCTGCGCTAAAATCATCAGCCACTACAGCATCAACCGGGACTTAATCGTTTTCATATAGCTTGTAGGCGACTGCTTTTCATACTGCTTGAAAATCCGGCTGAAATAATGCACCGAAGAAAAGCCAACCAAAGAGGCAATTTCCGTTAAGTTATACTTTCCGCTTCTTAAAAGCCTTTTGGCTTCTTTAATTTTCAACTTATTAATATAGGCAATCACCGTTTCACCGCAAACCGCTCGGAATTTATGGCAAAGGGAGGTTTTGTTGGTGCCAAACAAAAAGCAAAGCTCCGAAAGAGTGATTTTTCCCCTGAAATTTTCATTCAAATAATGCACAATCCCCTGCATTTTATCGTCAGATATCTCGCTGTTTTCTTCAGACGCTTCATTATTTTTACTGCGAATCAGCTCAATAAACAGACTTTCCAGCTTAATTTTAATCATCTGGTCTGCCCCAAAGGGATATTCCTTCCGCTTTTTCATATCCCGCTGATTGGGCACATCATAAGGCGGCAGAAACACACTTCTGCCCTCTTTGATAATTTCCGTCAGCAGTTTAATCTGCCCATCGGTAAGAGTGACCGGTTCAGCGGCAAACACATCAAGCTCCGGTGCCATACATTCAAAACCGATGATAATGACATTCGATGCCTCTTCCTCAGGGCATGTCAGCGAATGGATTTCATCAGCCTGATGAATGAGAATCTGATTTTCAGAAAGCACACCCGTGTAATGATCCGCCTCCACATTGATGAAACCGCTATCGACATACAGCAGTTCCCGGAAGCTGTGCCGGTCTTTAAAGGTATGATACTGTTTGGTAAACTCAAAATAGTGAATGTTGGCAATTTTAGAAACCTCCATCACCTTTGAAAACCGTTTTAATTTATATTCCATAAAGCATCACCACCGAAAATGTTTACTTGCAGCCAAGCGCTTCCATTTCTTTTTCCAGCTGTTCGTTATCTGCCATCACCTTTTCTACCTTACCTTTCAGCTCACTTAAAAAGGTATGCCAGCTGTCAGGTGCCACAAAGGGATTACCGCCTTCGGCCAACTGTTGTGCTCTTTTCTCCATAGTCTTGCTGTTATAGGGGTGATTGCCGATATGTACCACCACCGGCTCATCCCAAACCTTTTCAATGGAAGCAAGCATCTGCTGGGGACGATCATAGCCTGATTCATTGCAGAACATATAAGGAAGAGAAAGCGCATTCACACCTGCGCCGCCAAACATACCGGCCAGATAGGTCTTGCCGTTGTCCGTCACTTCAAAAAACATACTCAGAACGCCGGCAGTGTGTCCGGGAGTCAGAACAAAACGGATTTTCACGTTGCCCAGCTCAAAAACATCCCCGTCCTCAAACTCAAGGTCAAACTCAGGAAGCTTAGCAAAGGGATAGATGCTTCTGGCAATAGCTTTATCAGCTCTTCTTCTCAGCATTTCGGCATCAATCCGGCTGATGGCCAGCTTGGTCCCGAACATATTTTTAAACTCACTGGATGCACCAAAATGGTCACTGTGACCGTGAGAATGAATGATGTAACGAACATTTGCCGGGTCAAAGCCCATGCGCCAGATGCTGTCAATCAAAAGATGCTCTGCACCTAAAAAGCCGGAGTCTAACAGAATCAGGCCATCTCCTGTATCAATCATATGAACGCACACGCTTTTATCCCCCACATAGTAAAGCCCGTCTGCAATTTTAAAGGGTTCTATGCGGGCAATAGAAGGGCTGGCATAAAAATCCGCATGTTTTCCATGATAACCTTCCACTTTTTCTCTTCTTTTTGCTGTTAAAAACTCTGCTCTTGTCATGTTACATACCTCTCTTTATGATTTGCTGTGTTCTTCTATCCATGTTTTATACCAATACGCCGAATCCTTGGGAATGCGTTCTTGGGTTTCAAAATCGCAGAAGACAATACCAAAGCGGTCGGTATAGCCTTTTGACCACTCAAAATTATCAATAAAGGACCAAAGGAAGTAGCCTGCCACATCGGCACCATCATCGGTGGCCTTTTCAAGCTCCAGCAGATACCGGTGTAAAAAGTCAATCCGGTTGGGATCATGCACCTTTCCGTCTAAGGACACCCAGTCGTGTGCTGACATGCCATTTTCGGTGATATATACAGGAAGCTGATACCGTTCATATAAAAAACGTGGCCCCCAATGCATGCATTCCGGTGTTACCGGCCATTGAATAGCCGTTTTCGGCGAACCCACATACCGCTCAACCACCTGTGGTTTTCCGTCGGCTCCCCTTCTCACTTCACGGCCGTTATAAATGTTCTGCGCATAAAAATCAAGGGGCTGATGAATCAGTTTCATATCTTCTTCGGTTATTTCAGGGAGATAATCCTTATAAAGTTCCAGTCCGTCAGCAGGGTAACGTCCTAACACAACCGGGTCACTCCACCAGGACACATTCCACAAAACCTCGCTGTCAACAGGCGGGCATTTAAAATATTCTTCCCGCGCCGCTTCAATATCTGCCGGACTGTCCGTACTAGGATAACACACACCACAGGTTGGTGCAAACCCAACAAAAATGGGTTGTTTAGCATTCTCCCGCAGGGCGATGGTTGCTGCGCCGTGAGCTTTTAACACATTGTGGCACATCTGAAAGGCATCCCGATAGGGCACTTGTAACCCCGGGGCGTGCAAACCCATTAAGAACCCCTGACCAATAAAACACTGGGGCTCATTAAAGGTGATAAAATACTTCACTCTGTCAGAATAGAGTTCGCTGATTTTGGCGGCGTAGTCTGCAAACCAACCGACACTATCCGGATTCAGCCAACCGCCTCTTTTATATAATGCATAAGGATAGTCCCAATGAAACAGGGTGACAAAAGGCTCAATGCCGTTTTGGAGCAGTTCATCAATCAAATCTGAATAAAACTGTACACCTTTTTCGTTAACCGTTCCCGTACCCTCAGGAAAAATCCGGGACCAGCTGATGGAAAAGCGGTAAGCCTTAATCCCCAAAGAGCGCATTAACGCAACATCTTCTTTAAATCTGTGATAGTGGTCGCAGGCCACATCTCCTGTGTGACCGCAGTCAATGTGCCCGGGTTCGTGACAAAACACATCCCACACACTCTCGCCCCTGCCGTCTTCATTCCACGCACCCTCTATCTGATAGGACGAGGTGGCTGTTCCCCATACAAAATCTTTTTTAAAGTTCATATTAATCCTCCTATAGCTTTCGTTCAAAGTTACCCCTCATACACAACCTTTGTTTCAATCTCTGTTACACCTTTTTTAATCTCGTATCGCACTGCATTCATCTTAGTTGAAGGATTCATCAGGTTTGTATTCGGTTCACAGTCAATGACTACTGCTTCCCCCTTACCTTCCACACCGCCTTGGGGTTCCAAGGGTGTAGCAAAGCCACAGTCATAGGCAACACAATCAAGATCGCTTGACACAATGTGTTTTCTGATGTGTCCATCTTTCGTAGGAATCAGCGTTGTTTCAACAGTAATGCCCCGGAAGGGGGACCATTTAGAATACACTGTGCCCTCCTTCGAGATACTGTATTCATCATAGTCTCTTCTCACAACAATCACACCGTCAATATCAAAAGCCAGCATACTGTCAGTACCCGCTTTTTCTATGCCGATGTTGGAATGAGGCACACTAAAAGCATATTTTGAACTGTAAGCAAACTTTGAATATTTTTCAGCACAATGAGTAGGATTCCAGTTCGCCCACTGACCCGAGGTTAAAGCAACCGTATTGTTACCAAAATGCTGCATCACCATATTGGCCTGAGGGATAATATGCAACGCCTCCAGTTTTGGCAAGGGTAATGCTTCCGTTGTAAAAAACTCGTGGTCATCCGGCAGCGCCAGAATCAAAAACGACTTCAGCGCCCAATAGGGCGAACCAAAGGCATTATAAAATTCTGCCATAATATAGTTGGGATAGCCATAACCAACCGTTAGAATACCGCCATTATCAAAAATTGGTTTAGACAGCCACCACTCTAAATGGCGGGTAATAATCCCCTTCATCACACCCATAGAAAAAGGCTCAATGCCGGCAAACACACAGGCACACCAAAAACTGCATTGGGCAAACCGATAGGTTAAGGAACGACCAAAGGCCAAAGCAGAGCCGTCTTCAGCAAACCAATAGATAAAATCCTGAGCAAAGAGCATAGCACGTTCTTTAAACTTCCGACTGTTTACAGGATCCTCCTCTTCCATCACCTTAGCATAAATCAAGCCGTAAAAATGAATGGCAAAGGCAATGTAATAATCTGTTTGTCGGGACTGTCCATCGTGATACCAACCGTTTGAATCATAATAACTGTCAAAACATTCAATACCGTGATCAATGATCTCACGACTGTAAGAAACACCAACATTTTTAAGCCCTAAATTCACCATGACAGCAAAGAACTTCCAGTTGTCCCCGTCTGCCTGTGCCACATTCATCTGCATGAGCCAGTTATGAAAATTTTCCTTTTGATGTTCTGTTAACGGCTCCCACACTTTGTGTGGCGCCAAAACAAGAGCAAGACCCAAGGCCGCTGTTTCCACCATTTTCTGACTGCCAGATGTAATTTCCCCCCAGTATTCCGGATGCTCCGGGTCTGTGCCGTTAATAATGCCCTGCAAGCATTTTGCATCCAGTTCCTTGCAATCCTTGCCACCACCCCACAAGGGTGCTAACCCCCATAGCACGCGGGAAAATGCTTCAAGCAAAGCAACACGCTCACTATAGTGAGCACTTGTGTGACCGCACTTGATACCAGCACAGCCTGCTGTGTAATAATCCTTTAAAGGAGTCACTATTTTAGATAAATAATGTATAAAATCTGTTTTTGAATGTAGCATGTTTATCTCCTTCCATTTTAGTTTTAATATATTCATTTTACCACCTTATCTGCAAAATAGCAATAGTTGTATGAAATTAAATTTATTTAATATTATGCAAAAAGTATTTACTATTTTCTAAATACATAAGAAGAATAAAATTATATAATTAAGGTAGCAAATCAAAATAAATTAAAAAGGAGTTGTTTTCCATGGCAAGAATTTGCATTCCTGATTATGAGTATAAGGAAAGAATTGCAAGAGCTGCCAAACTGGTTGCTGCAAAGGGCCTTGATGTAATGGTTGTTTCCAGCACCGAGTCTGACTATGCTAATGCAAGATATTTCAGCGGTTTCTGGCCCCTGTTTGAACGTGCAGGTGTGGCTATTGCTGCTAATGGCGACGCTGCTTTGATGGTAGGTCCCGAATGTATCATCTTCGCACAGGACGTTGGTAAGATTGATAAAGTCTTCTGTTTAAGAGAGTTCAGAGAATCTGCTGACCCCTCTTACCCCGAGTTGCAGGCCAGCACTTTTAATGATGTATTCAAAGCTATTGGCGTAACCGGCAACAAAATCAAAATTGGTCTGGGCAGCTACGTTGAATGCACCCTGCCTATTTACGAAGGCTTAAAGAACAGCTATCCCGAAGCTGAAATCGTTAAATGTAACGACATTATGGTAGAATTAAGAAAGATCAAGAGTGCTAACGAGCTGGCTTGTATTCAGGAAGGCTTCCGCATTGTTGACCTGGCTACCGATGAAGTTATCAGAAACTTAAAGCCCGGCGTAACTGAACTGCAGATGGTTGGTATCGCTCAGCGCGTTATCTATGAAGAAGGCGCAGAATATGAAGGTCTGCCCATGTATGTCTTCAGCGAAAAATCCACCAGCCACGCGATCAGCCGTTCCGGCTACAGAACCATTAATAAAGGTGACATCGTTCAGCTGAACCTGTCCGCTAAGATTGACGGTTACTCCCCCGCTATCGGTCTGCCCATTGTTATGGGTAAATTAGAAGGCGAAAGAAGAGAAACTGTTGAATTCTGTAAACAGGCTCACGACTGGACCATCGATCAGTTAAAAGCAGGCGTTATGGCTTCTGATGTTGCTAAGGGCTTCTACAATATGTATGTTGAAAATGGCTACAAAGACAGCTATGTATACGGTCCCTGCCACGGAACCGGTATGATCGAGGTTGAGCCCCCATGGATGGAAACCGACTCCAACTACAAGCTGGAAGAAAATATGACCTTCCAGGTTGACACCTTTATTATGGGTAAAGGCTTCGGTTGCCGTTGGGAAATCGGCGCTGCTATCACAAAAGATGGCTGCAAGAAGATGACCGACTACTTAAAGAAGGGCATCATCGAGCTGGAATTCTAATTGAAAATGTACTTACAATCGTCAGGGCTATGGCAGGCTTTCGCCTGCCTGCCTGACGATTTCTGCAATTTATGTTAATTTTATATAAGGAGACATACACTATGGAACTGAATATGAGCTTTCCTAAAGAAGTAAAATATGTACAAGAAAATCGTATTCCTGTTGTGCTGTGCGGTGGTACAGTTGAATATCATGGTCCTCACTGCTCCTACGGTTGCGATACCTTAGTAGCAGAAGGCTTAATTAAAAAACTGGCTGAAAAGAAGGAAATTATGATTGCACCCACCATCTACTATAGCCCTTCAAGCTATGCTGTTGCCGATGAAACCAGCGGCACCGTTCATATCGAAGAAGATGTGTTCGAAGCATATCTGTTCCAGATTTTCACTAGCATGCTATACGCTGGTCACCGCAATGTATATGTGGTGATTCACCACCAGTTTGAACAGGAAAATCTGAAACCCATGACTCTTTCCTATATGAAAGCATCACAGCGTGCTATTATGAGATATTTAGAAAATACTCAGGGCAAAGGCTGGTGGGGCAGCGAAAACTATGCTTCCTACTACGACAATTTAGACGGCAGCGATGACCCCTTCTCCTGGATTAAGGTTATCCCCACCATGAGCACCGAAGTACAGAACGCCACCGGTTACGACCACGCTGGCAAATATGAGTGCTCTATCTTAATGTCTTTATACCCCGATGCTGTTAAATTAGAGCGTTTAGGCGATATTAAGCATTGGTTTACCGAGAGCGCAGCCGAGGCATCGAAAGAAATCGGTGATGAAATGGTTGCTAAATCTTTAGAATACTTAGAAAAGAAAATCGTTTAATAGGAGACTGTCTCAAAACGTACAGACCGCAAGAAGCAAACGGTTGTGCTTCTTGCTATGAACAAACTTCACCATTGCAGTATCCGTATACAGCTTCGGTTCAGTTTGTCCATTCTGCATCATTTTAATTTCAGTCTACGGAATACGGGGCTGTTTCAATTACAGCCCCTACTTATTTATTTAAAGGAGGTCATATTATGAAACTCAACTTACAAAAAAGCTTCTTTACT
This sequence comes from Clostridia bacterium, assembly GCA_017416855.1. Classification (GTDB taxonomy): domain Bacteria; phylum Bacillota; class Clostridia; order UBA1381; family UBA9506; genus UMGS755. The sequence continues at coordinate 78,960 of JAFQAZ010000025.1, read as the reverse complement.
GAAACCAAACAGGAACTGGTTACCCACGGCAAGTTTACCGTCACCGCTTTTCGCTATGCCTCCGGTGTGGAAGCGCTGGAAGTTCAGAACGAAAAATGTTCCTTTATTTTTACACCCTTTAAGGGTCAGCAAATCTGGCATTTTATCGTAGATGGCAAAGAAATCTTTATGGATACCCCCGTTAAAGAGCCACAGAACACCATGACATATCTGAAAAACTACGGTGGCTTTTTATATCATTGCGGTGTAATCTCCTTTGGTGCTCCCGATGCCGAGCATCCACACCACGGTGAAATCCCCAACGAAGAATATAACAGCGCTTATATCTGCTGTGACGAAGATGAAAACGGAAAATACATCTGCTTAGGCGGCGATTTGTTCCATAACACCGCCTTTGTCAGAAAATATAAATTCTCCCCCGAGCTCAAGCTGTATGAAAACAGCTCTGTGTTCAAAATTACTGTGCGTCTGGAAAACCAGCGCAACTATCCTATGGAATATATGTACCTCTGCCACATCAACTTCCGCCCTATGGATGGTGCCAAGTTGATTTATAGTGCCAAACGGGATGCAGAGCACATTAAGCTCTACCGTGCCGTTGGCGACAAAGCATTAGATGATTATATGGATGCTTTGGAAAAAGACTTCTCCTTAATGGATGAAGTGGGTGCTCCCGGCCAGTGCTACGACCCTGAAATCTGCTTCGGTATCAAGTACGAAGCAGACGAAACCGGCAGAGCATACACCATGCAATATTCCGATAAAGGCGCCTGCTATGTATCCCACCCCACAGACGTTCTCTCTAACGGTGTCCGCTGGATTTCCCGCACCAAAAACGAGCAGGCAATGGGCATGGTGCTCCCCGCTACCGCTGAACATATTGGCTATGAAAATGCCAAAAACAACGGTCAGCTGAAAGTGCTGGGCGCAAACGAAACCTTAGAATTCTATATGGAAGCCGGCTACATTGAAGCAGAAAAAGCCAAAGCTGTGAAAGAAAAAATTGAAAAAATGCTGTAATTGTGATACAATAGTGGAAAACAGAACCAAACAGAAAGGAAAATACGATTATGTCTTTGGAAAAAATGAATTTTAAAGCAGAATTTGATACTGATAAAGCCGTTGCTTTATCCCTTGCCATCCGTATGCTGACAAAGCCTGTTGTCACCTTCATCCCCGGCAAGGATATTGCAAATGAATCAGCTCTTTCCTCCGCTCTCTTCATTGAAGCAAAAGAGGACTTAGAAGAACAGTTTGCTGTTTTGGAAAATGCACTGAAAGGTGCTACCCCTGAACTGGTTGCTGTCGAAGGTTTAGGTGTGTATGCTATCGGCAACACAAAAGCAGAAGCAGACAACAAAAAAGCCACTTTAACAAACGGCAAAACAGTTGACGCCCCTGCACCCAGCGGCCGCGTAGCCGAAAAAATCATCATCGTAACCGGTAGTGCTCAGGGCTTTGGTCTGGGTATTGCCGAAGAACTGATGAAAGATGGCGCAAACGTTGTCATCGCTGACTTAAACGTAGAACTGGCAAAGAAAAACGCTGATGAACTCTCTGCCAAATACGGTGCCGGCAAAGCCTTTGCCGTTTCCGTTAACGTTTCTGATGCCGATTCTGTCAAAGCTATGATTGATCAGACCGTATTAACCTTCGGCGGTCTGGATGCCTTCATCAGCAATGCAGGCATTGTTCGTGCCGGAAGCTTAGATGAAATGACCTTGGAAAACTTTGACTTAGTCACCAAAGTTAACTACAATGCTTACTTCATCTGTGCAAAATATGCTTCCAAGGTGATGAAAATTCAGAACCGTTTCAACCCCGAATACTTTATGGATATTATCCAGATTAACTCCAAATCCGGCTTAACCGGCAGCAACAAAAACTTTGCTTATGCCGGCAGTAAGTTCGGTGGTATTGGTTTAACCCAGAGCTTTGCTTTGGAGCTGGTTCCCTTTAACATTAAGGTGAACTCCGTTTGTCCCGGTAACTTCTTAGATGGTCCCCTGTGGTGCGACCCTGAAAAAGGCCTCTTTAAACAGTACTTAGATGCCGGCAAGGTTCCCGGTGCCAAAACTGTTGCTGATGTGAAGAAGTTCTACGAAGCCAAGGTGCCCATGAACCGTGGTTGCCGTCCGGAAGACGTTATGAAAGCTATTTACTACTGCATGGAACAGATGTATGAAACCGGTCAGGCTATTCCCGTTACCGGTGGTCAGAATATGCTGAAATAAGGAGAAACAACCAATGGAAAGATTAAACCATAGTGATATAAATGTCCGTTTGGCTGCTTTAGAGGAACTGGTGAAAGACCTGCCGAAGCAAGAACCCTCCGGCAATGTGAATAACCACATTCACACCTTCTATTCCTTCTCTCCCTATTCCCCTACCAAGGCTGTCTATATGGCAAAAAAAGCAGGTCTCGACACCGCCGGCATTATGGATCACGACTCTGTATCCGGCTGCCGTGAATTTATTCGCGCCGGTGAAATTGCCGACCTGCCCACCACCGTTGGTTGCGAATGCCGCGTCAGCTTTGACGGTACCCGTCTTGCCGGCAAACGAATTAACAACCCCGATCAATGCGGTGTAGCTTATGTGACCATTCACTCCATTCCTCACAAGAACATTGAGCGTGTGGCAGAGTTCTTTGCTCCCTATAACGAAAAGCGCAATCTGCGCAACCGGAAGATGGTGGATAAAATCAACACCTTAACAGATGTGACCATCGACTTTGATGCCGATGTTCTCCCCCTCTCCAAGCACAAAGAAGGCGGTAGTGTAACGGAGCGTCATATTCTCTTTGCTCTGGCCGGTAAACTGCTTGAAGCACATCCGGATATCGTTGCCTACTTAGAAAGCATCAACATCCCTGTATCTGACAAGGTGCGAGCCATGCTCACAGACCCTGAAAACGATGTAAAACAATATGACCTCTTGGGCGTATTAAAAGGCCACTTCGTCAAGGACTTTTATATTGATGCAACCGATGAATGTCCCCACGTTTCTGAATACATCAAATTAGCTGACGAAGTGGGCGGCATTTCTGCTTATGCTTACTTAGGCGATGTGGGAGACAGCGTCACCGGTGATAAACGGGCACAAAAATTTGAAGATGACTACCTGCCCCTTTTGTTTGAAGAAATTTCTTCCTTAGGCTTTAAGGCTGTTACTTATATGCCCACCCGCAACACTATGGATCAGCTGATGCGCGTCAGAGATCTTTGTGCACAATATAATCTGATGGAAATCTGCGGTGAGGATATTAACTCCCCCCGCCAGTCCTTCATCTGCGAAGCATTGAAAAATCCCACCTTTGCTAACCTGGTACAGGCAGCCTGGGACTTAATTAAACACGAAAGAATGTAACATAGGCTGTAGCAAAAGGCACAGAACGCACAAAGATATATAACTTAAATTTAATTTATAAATAGGCATTCACTACAAAAGAGAATGCCTATTTTTTATTCTTTATGCTTTGAATAAACTTCACCTCTCGGCGTACCCTACGTCCCAAGAAAAGTTTTAAAAAAGACTGTAGAAAAAAATTCTTCTACAGTCTTTAAATTTATCTTCCTATATTCATCCTCAATGTTCTCAACGGCACTCCATTTTTTCCATTGTTAATCACATAAATACCTTCCTCGTCCATCACCATCAAAGGCACATCCAAAGCCTGATAAATCATGATAGCTACATCACGGCGCACAGCTGGCACATTCACCGCAAACTGCATGCCTTTTGTAATGCCCAAAACACCGGCTTGGGCTGTGTAGCCGGCCGGATAGCCCCCTCTTGCTATTGCTAATTCACTATATCCCAGCAATGCCACAATCATTTTCACAATTTCTTCGTTGGTAATTTCATTTTCAGGATTAAAATGTCCGTTTTCATCACCATTTACAATTCCTGCTTCTTTTAATGCACAAACATAAGGAAACGCCCAATGCTCAACATTTACATCCGGAAAGCCGTCCTCTTCTGTAAAAACTGTTTGTGGTGTAACACTTCCTGCCACACATATCATTTTTGCTGCTTCTGCCCTTGTAATGGTACGCTCTAAGTGCAATTCCCCTGTTTCATCGCCAACCATAATCTCAAAATCGTATAGTGTTTTCTTTTGTATATCCTCAAGTCCTAAAGTTCCTGTCGTAGTCACCCACAGCATATTGAGCATTAACAAGAAAGCCATTACTTTTTTCATTCTATTCACTCCTTAATAAACGAGATATTCTCCATCAATTTGCCAAGTTCCTTGTGTTTTTCCCTGAATATTGATGTCATAGGTTTTATTCTGGTCAAACCCTAAAAAGGAATAGGCATTTTCATTATTGGCCAGCACAAGATAAGAACCAACGCTTTCCTTCGTTTCTGAATCAAAGAAGGAAATATCCACTAAATTATCACTGTTGACCGCAAAATAAACCGAAATATTTCCGTTGGCATCACAGGTAATTCCTGTATTTTTATGCTGTAAATCATTTTCATAACTATAGTCATTAACAATATAGCTCTCACTAAGCTTCGTAAAATGCTGTCCTCCCTGCACAGAACCCTTCTGTTTCAATAACGCCTGCATCTTTTCTATATCAGCATTTTCTAAAATTAAATTTTCAAAACCAACATAAGGTATGTCTGATTTTTCATTGGATTTAATCGCGACTGGCATAGCTGTAGGCATCGATTCTATCGCATCTGTAGGTGTTGTTTCTTCAGCACTCACCTTCACAGAAACAGGAAAGTATCTCACCTCGCCCGATATTGGATGTACCCTTTTTTGTATTTGGATTGTTTTATTATAAGCCGTAGCCTCTTCTGCATTTCCCTGTAGCTTCTGGTCGCTCGCGATATTGTTCTCAGATGGCTGAGGTGCCAAAACAGAAAAACTGTTTTTGATAAACTCCAAATCTCGCAGCATATCCTCAAAATCCTCTGCCAGTTTTTCATCTTGCTCATCGTTGTCTGCCCAGACAGGATGTTGTACATCCGATGCAACAGACCAGGCAAAAGCATAGTCTTTAGCCCAATATAAATAAGCTACGGGTTCAGCCGTTTCCTCCTTTAATGGTGGTGTAAGTTTAGTAATTGAAAACAATTGGCCAAATCCCTTTCCATATTTTAAAAAGATACCTTTATGAAAAAAGACTACCTGATTATCATACTGCATCACATCGTATTTACCCTTCCATCGTTCCGGCAGTTTAATGGAAAAACCCATCACATCATTTTCATAAGGAATAACTGAAATCAATTGTTCATTACTGGTATCCGCATTAAAAATTCGCAGCAAACTTTTCGCCTCTGCCATATTAATCTGATACCCAAAAGTTCCATCAGCATTAGTAATATTCTGTCCGGGCATTCCTTCAAAAACAACATTATTTCGATTAATGTTCGACAGCCACGGTATGTCTTTAATCAAGTCCTCAAGGGAATAGTTGGTCGTGATATGCTTTGCAACCGTTTCATACAGCTGCCCAACATCAATTGTCTTATTCTCCTGTTGAATCTGATTCACAAAGGCCGTCATGACCGTATACCAGGTCATGCTCCGCCCTTCTTCTCCATTTGGGTATCGACGGTATCGCAAAACCTGTCCCACCTGCTCACCGGATAGCCGTTGAAGACCTGCCGGTATATCAATATGTAAATTCTGATATGGATCATCATATACCATATCTTCCGGTATATTCAATTGCAGACCACCCACATTGTCAATCAACGTTTCAACCGCTTCAATATTAACCTTGGCATAATAATGCATGGGGATACCAAAGGATCGTATAGCATCAACCACCAGCTGGTCACCATTCTCTTTAGCTAAAAGGTCAGACATCCTGCCGCTTTCCTCTCCGCTTGTAAAGTTCACATTTCTGGGAAAGGATAACCCTGTTAGTCCATCCTCTTTAACATTGAAAACCATAATAGCATCTGCTCTGCCATTGTTGTCTATGCCAAGCATCAAAAAGTTAAATTCGTTTCCCCGTCGTTGGTCTGTTTGTATGCCCGTTGCCATCTCTGCCGAAGGCTTCGTTTTGCCATTCAAAACACCGCTGATAACAATGCCGCAGCTTAATAGCACAACTGCCAGAATCACAGATAGCACCGTCATTGATGTTTTCACCGTCATTTTATTTTTTATCATAGCAAACCGTTTTTTAAGTGTTTTTTTCGTGCCGGTCATGCCTGTTGTTAATGGTACTTGCTTCGCATTCTGAGTCGTTAATAGCAAAAGTATCGTTTCCACATACCCTTTCGTTTCATTTTGATTCATCTGCTGCACAACCGCCATATCGCAGGCAATTTCACAATCCAAATGAATTTGTTGGGTAATCAGGTATATAAACGGATTAAACCAATGAATGCTTTTAACGATACTGAGAAACCACTTATATAAAATATCCTGCCGATTAAGATGAGTGCATTCATGAGCCATTATGTATTGTAACTGTTTTTCGGAAAGCTCTGTCTTAGGCAACACCAGCACTGGCTTACAAACGCCGAGCATCAGCGGAGAACATATCCCATCGCTGACTCTCACAATAACTTTTCGCTTGGTGTATTGCACTATCGCCGGACAGTCAACCACCTGAGAATGTGTATGTATTTGTCTGATGAAAATGCCATAACTAATCATTTTTCCCAAGAGCGAAAGAACCATTCCCATCAGCCATACATAAGAAAAGAGCATCCAGTTTAAATCTATAAAAGCATAAGCTTCATCGTTTTCTGTCAAAATTGCCTCGTCTTCTATCGTAACGGATTCCACTTTTTCTGCTACTTCTAAGGTTTCAACGAGCATCTCTTCATTTGAAGCGGTATAAGATTCTCTTTGCACAGACTGCATTACCGGTGTTGCCGGCAAATGTAGTCTGATTGGTAACACCATAACGCACAAAACCACCAGCCACATATAATAGTGCCAACTACTGGAAAACAGTTTCTTTGTGATGGGTCTGACTGCCGCAAGAATAGCCGCCAGAGCTGTACCTGCGCACGACATTAAGAACAACATTTTAAAAATCTCCGTCATCATCAGCCCTCCATATCATCAAAAATGGCTCTGAGCTCCTTTATATCCTGATCCGATAGACTTTCTTCTTCAAACAAGGCAACGGCAAAGTCCTTCAAAGAACCATTATACAAAGTTTTAATTAGGTTCCTTGTCTGAGATTTTTTGTATTCTCCTTCTGTAATCATCGGAGAGTAATAATAAAGTTTGCCCTGCTTTTGGGCAGAAAGAGCACCCTTTTCAACAAGTCTTGCAAGAAATGTAGCAATGGTTGTTTTCTTCCATCCCTTGTTTTCCACTGCTCTACCTATTTCCAATGATGTTATCGGCTCTTTTGCCTTCCATATCACCTTCATAATTTCCAGTTCTGCCTCACCAATACTAATATGCTTCATTTTGACCCTCCATTTTCATTCTACACGTGTAGTTTATTATATTCTACCATTGTAGAATATAAATGTCAACCTATTTTTTAAATTTTTACATAAAAAAAATCGGTTGGACAATGTCCAACCGATTTAAATGGTATCTTATAATGCTTTTAACTGTGTTTTCAAATTGCCAATAGCCGTTGCCTCTATGGGGCCGGTGCGAACCGGTTTGCCGGTATATTCCTCTGTCAGTTTGTTTAAATATGTATCCTGACAGCCACCACCCACAATATTAATGCCGTCCACAGCTTCGCCGGTGACCTTCTCAATCTCTTCTACAACTCGTTTATAAGACGCTGCCAGAGAATGATATACGCTGGCAAGCACATCAGCAATGGGTAAATCCTTTTCACCTAAGCAATCCCGTACTGCTTCAACCATATTCTCCGGTGCCACAAGGCGCTCATCATTGGGATCAAAGGTCTTTTTATAGCTACTGTCCATAGCCATATACATCATTTCATCGTATGTATACTTCTTATCTAAATTCTTTCTGATATTCTTGAACAACCACATACCCATAATATTCTTCAGAAAACGGTAGGTGTTATTCACGCCACCCTCATTGGCAAAGTTGGCTTCCATCGCCTCTTTTGTCAGAACAGGATATTTATTTTCCGCGCCCACCAAACTCCAGGTGCCGGAAGAAATAAACACACCGTGGTTAGAGAAGGTGCAGGCAGCCACAGCAGAAGCCGTATCATGAGCCGGCGCAAACACCACCTTGGCATCAAAGCCTACATAGTCCTTAATCTCATCTTTTAAATTACCAACAAAGCTGCCCGGGGGGCAAATGGGGGCAAAAATTTCGGGATTAGCACCCAGGCTTTTAATAATATCTACATCCCAGTCTCTTGTTTCAGCATTCACCAAAGAAGAGGTAGATGCGATGGTATATTCATTCTTAATCACACCGGTCAAACGATAGGAAAGATACGCCGGCATCATTAACAAATGTGCCGCTTTTTCCAGTTTTCCGGTCTGCACATCACAGTAAAGCTGATAAATAGTGTTGTAATTTGCTCTCTGAATACCGGTTTTGGCATATAACTCCTCGCGGCTGATAATGGCATCCACCTTTTCAGGCACACCAACGGTTCTGTCATCACGATAGGCAACCGCCGGCAGAATCTCCTTCTTATTTTCGTCTAAGAGGACATAGTCAACACCCCAGGTGTCAATGGCAATGCTTTTGGGGATAATACCCACCTCAGAGCATTTTTTAATACCCTCTACAATAGAGCTGACCAGGTTTTCTACATTCCAGGCAAAGGTGCCGTCCACAGTTTCAAAGCCGTTTTCAAAACGGTAAATTTCCTGTGTTTTAATTTCGCCATTTTCCATGCAGCCCAAAATATGACGTCCGCTGGATGCGCCGATATCTATCGCCAAACAATAATCCATTTAAATTCCTCCCAAACTAATTTTAATAGTATAATTGTACCGCATTTTTCCGGTTTTGTCAATTGTTCACTCCTTGAATCTAAACCCATAATGTGATATAATAGCATTAATTCTATGAAACGGAGATATTTTAGATGAAGCACACCATTACCGTCACCTTGTCACCGGAGAATTTTGATGCTCAGGGTAATCTCGCACCTCAACAAGTTTTAACTGTTTTTCAGAAAGCTGCTGACAGTCACGCTATATTGTTAGGCGTTGACCACGATGCCGTGGTAGCCCACCACCTTCTCTGGGTGGTAACCCAAACCCGCTATCAGGTAGAATCCTATCCCAAACCCGGCGAAACTGTCACCATTACCACCTGGCCTACACCGCCTAACCGTTTGGGGAGCAAGCGTGAATACATTGTTTCAAGCGAAAACGGAACTGTGCTTATTAAAGGCTCCTCCAATTGGGTTCTGATGGATATAGAAAGCCGACGACTAGCATCCTTTGCTGATATTTTCCCTGAAAATAGTTTTGTGGATGAATCCGTTTTCCCCGAAAAAGCACCAAGGCTCCGTAACTTTGAGACAAACAGCAAGGCCTTTGTTCTCACCCCTGATGAATCCACTATTGATGTGAATGGTCATGTGAACAACACCTTTTATGCTGATTTTGTTATGTCTTCTCTCGGTGATTTTGGCGGTAGCATCAATGCCTTTCAAATTGATTATCTTCACGAGGTGCTCTGCCACGAACCGTTAACTCTTTACCACAAAATTGAGGAAAAAACCGCTTATATCAAAGGCCTTTCTGCCGATGACACACTGATGTTCACCTGTTCGGTAAGTATAGAATAAAAAAATGCAGTAGGAAAAAAGCCCTACTGCATTTTTTTACTTTCTCATATTCTGTTGATGCTCTGCATAGGTTTTTGCAAACCGATGGACACCGGAAGAATCCAGCACAAAAAACAAATAATCCGTTTTGGCAGGATACAATGCCGCCTCAATAGAGGCTTTCCCCGGTGAAGCAATCGGCCCTGCCGGCAACCCAGAATTCCGATATGTGTTATACGGCGAATCAATTTGTGTATCTGCCACCGATAGCACTGGTTTTCTTTCTTTTAAAATGTACTGCACTGTCGCACAGGACTCCAGATAAGGATATTGGCTGTTTTTCAAGCGATTATGAAACACACTGGCAACCTTATCCCGGTCAGTATCGCCCATAGCCTCACGTTCAATAACAGAGGCCAGAATGATAATCTCATCATCGCTCATGTTAAGAGCTTTGGCCTGTTTTTTGAATTCATCTGTATAAATCTGTTCAAATCGTGCCAGCATCATATTGATAATATTCTCTTCCGTATCGCCTTTTTTGAACAAATAGGTATCCGGAAACAAATACCCCTCCAACCGATTCTCTCGTTTAGGTAAATCTTTCAAAAACCAATAATCAAACTCTGTTTTTTCAGCCACTTCAAAAAAGCGGTCTCTGTCAATTAAGCCTTCTTCTTGCAGACGGTCAGCAATTTGTCTGAGCTCAAAGCCTTCCGGAATTGTCACACGGATCAGCACATTATCCGGACTTTTTAATCCTTTAAACACCGCTTCATATCCGGCATTCCGGCTCATGGTAAAGGTTCCCTGAAGATAGCTACCATCGTGACCGCCCAATTTAGAAGCAAGACGAAACCAAAAAGGATAGCGAATAATGCCATTTTCCTTTAAAACATCGGCGATCTGTGCTGTTCCGATTCCCTCTTTCACCGTAACAGTCACAAAATCACTGCCGGGCTTTCCCTTATAATCGCTGATAACTGATGACAAAGATAGACTAAGAACCAACAGTAGAAAAACCGAAATAATCGCCGTCATTCCAACGCTTTTTCTTTTTTTCTTTCGCATTAATAGCCCCCGCTTTCCCTTTTACAGTTTCAGATTCGGCACAGCATTTAAAGCGCTGTCTGCAAAAACACCCTTCTTGTATAAATAATAACCGGCACATCCAATCATAGCTGCATTATCAGTACACAATATAAGAGGCGGATAATACAGAGTCAAGCCGTTTTGACCGGCCGCCTCATCAAAAGCTGCACGCAACGCACCATTAGCGCTGACACCACCAGCCAAAGTCACAATTTTACACTTTTTCTCGCGAGCCGCCGCCATGGTATGTTCAACCAGCGCCTCTACTACTGCCCGCTGGAAGGATGCTGCCAAATCTGCCTTGCAAATCTCTTCACCCTTCTGTTCCTGCTTGTGAACATAGTTAATAACCGCTGTTTTCACACCGCTGAAGCTGAAATCATAGCAGCCGTCACCAAAGCTCACCCGCGGGAATTTAATCGCCTGACTGTCTCCCTCCTGAGCCAGTTTTTCCAGTTTCGGTCCACCGGGATATCCAAGACCCAACACACGGGCAATTTTATCAAAGGCCTCTCCTGCCGCATCGTCGCGGGTTCGACCTAAAATTTCAAATTCCGTATAATCCTTCACATACACAATATGACTGTGTCCACCGGAAGCCACCAGACACACAAAAGGCGGCTTCAGTTCAGGATGGGCAATGTAGTTTGCCGCAATGTGCCCGTGAATGTGATTCACACCAACCAAGGGCAAATTTCTGGCCGATGCAATTGCCTTTGCCGCCGAAACACCGGTAAGCAAAGCGCCTACCAAACCGGGACCATAGGTCACAGCCACTGCCGACAAATCTTCAAAACCGCAACCGGCTTCTGTTAAGGCCCTGCCAATTACATCCGGCAGATTCAGAACATGATTGCGGGAAGCAATTTCCGGCACCACACCGCCATACCGCTCGTGAATGGGAATCTGTGATGAAATGATGTTAGAAAGCACTTCTCTGCCATCTTTTAAAACGGCTGCCGCTGTTTCATCGCAGGAAGATTCAATTGCCAGAATTAAGTCACTCAATGTTTTCTCTCCTTTGCGTCTGCTGATTACCGCCCAAAAAACAATGTCATCAGCAAGGCATCTTCTTTTCCCTCGTAATATCCTTTTCTCCGGCCAACCTGTTCAAAACCCATGGCTTCATATAGGCTGATGGCCGCTTCATTATGCTCACGCACCTCTAAGGTTAAAGACGTTAATTTCTTTTCTTTTGCTATTACAATCAAGGCTTCGATCAGCTGTTTGGCAAAGCCTTTGCGCCGATAATCAGGATGCACCGCCACATTGGTAATCTGCCCTTCATCCGCCACGCACCACATGCCCATATAGGCAACCAACGTTCCCTCTGAAAACACGCCTCGGTAAACGGTTAACGGGCTTTCTAAATCCCCCTGGAACATAGTTTCTGACCAGGGATGAGCAAAACAAGCCTGCTCTAAGACTACCAATGCCTGCAGATGATCCTTTGTTAATTCTTTGATTTGAGTCATCATAGTATGTACCTTAAATCCGTTCTGTTTTTGTCTCCACATACTGAGACAGCACCTGTCCGCCGGCCGCCTTAAGCAATCGATTCTTAAGAGCCGGCACAATGCCACCGCTATCTTTGGGCAGTTCTGCCAAAATCACATCTGCACCTAACTCATCCATTTTTCGAAGCATATCAAACAGATTTCTGGCATAGTCCTCGGCACTTTGTCCACAATCTAAGAGAATATCCGCCTCATAGTGACCGCCACAGCTGAGCACACCTGATTTTCTGCCTTTCTGCCGATAGTCAGCAAGATGTTGTTCAATCAATTCTCTGTCACTTGCTTCGACCAAAAACAACTCCGCTTTGGGGGCATAGTGACGATATTTCATGCCGGGACTTTTAGGCACCTGGCGGCTATCTTTCAATGCCGGTTCATAACGGACTTCACCCAAAACGGACTGCAGCGCTTCAATACCAATGCCGCCGGGACGCAAAATCTGCGGCACCTCACCGGTTAAATCCAGAACCGTGGATTCAAGACCTACCTGACAGGCCCCGCCATCTATAATATAATCCACCTTACCGGATAAATCCGCTATCACATGCTCTGCCCTGGTGGTGCTGGGACTACCGGACAAATTGGCGCTGGGTGCCGCCACCGGTACACCGCTTTTTTGAATTAAAGAAAGCGCCACAGGATGAGAAGGCATCCGCACCGCAACGGTGTTAAGGCCTGCGGTTACAGTAATGGGAACCATCTCTGATTTTTCAAAAATCATCGTTAACGGACCGGGCCAAAAGGCTTCCATTAAGCGCTCTGCACGTTCCGGAATAGACCGCACTACTTTTTCAAGCATCTCCCTGTCGCTGATGTGCACAATCAGAGGATTATCCTGCGGTCTGCCTTTAGCAACGAAAATATTGGCCACCGCTGTTTCATTCAGTGCATTGGCACCCAAACCGTAAACCGTTTCTGTGGGGAATGCCACCAAACCGCCTGCAGCCAGTTTTTCTGCTGCTTCTTTGAGCACCTTACTGTCTTCTTTAACTGTAATTACCTTTGTCATAATCTTCCCTCAAATACAAGATATGGCGGTGTAAAATTGACTTTTTACACCGCCTTCCGGGAGATAGGAAAAAATGCTCCAGAATGGATAAACGGAATCCCGAAGACGTACTTAAGTACGTTGAGAGGTGACGTTTGTCCATAGCAAAAAATTTATTTTCAAAAAATCTCAACTAATTGAGATTTTTCATCCTATTAAAATAAATCAATAAAACATTTACATTCTCAGTTATATATTATTTTTTGCGCTCTGGACTTTTTTTACATCTCCTTTTGTTACAGACTTAAAATCTTCGCCATATTCATAATATCCTGTGGCATGGTTTTTTTCATGTCAAGACCTTCTAGAATATCATAGTCCACAATCACATTATTTTTAATTGCCACAGTACGGTTACCAATGCCTTCGCTCAAAAGCTTAACCGCATGGATGCCCATACGGCTGGCAAGCATTCTGTCATTAACTGTGGGACTGCCTCCACGCTGAATATGGCCTAAAATGGTAGCACGGGTTTCAATGCCGGTGGCTTTTTCAATTCGTTCTGCCAGTTCAACCGAGCCGCCCACGCCCTCTGCTACCACAATCAGATTATTCTCTTTGCCACGTTTTTTACCATCTACAATGGGCTTGATGATATCCTGTTCAAAATCATAAGGGTTTTCCGGAATAATGGCTGCTTCAGCACCGCAGGCAATGGCAACATAAGCCGCAATATAGCCTGCGTCTCTGCCCATAACCTCAATCACAGAGCAACGCTCGTGAGATTGTGCTGTATCACGGATTTTATCAATGGCATCTTTTACGGTATTGAGCGCCGTATCAAACCCGATAGTCAGCTCCGTACACCCAATATCGTTATCGATGGTACCGGGAATACCGATAGTGGGCATGCCGGCCAATGATAACGCACAGGCACCACGAAAAGAACCGTCTCCACCAATCACCACAATGCCTTCAATGCCCTCTTTGCGAGCTCTTTCAATACCTTTTAAAACACCCTCCTGCTTGCAAAATTCAGGACAACGGGAGGATTGCAGAATGGTACCGCCGCGGTGCAGAATATCGGATACACTACGGGCTGTCATACTTTCAAACTGACCGGTAATCAGACCGGTATATCCTCTGCGGATACCACAAACCTCCATACCGCTGGAAAGAGCCATACGAACAACGGAACGAATGGCCGCATTCATGCCCGGCGCATCGCCGCCACTGGTTAAAACACCAATTTTTCTCATGGCACTCACCCTTTCTTACAAAACCTTGTCAATAATCAAATTATGTGCTTCTGAAAGCTCTGCTTCCGGTACCAAAACCTCATAGCAACCAAACTGGTCGTTACCGCTTTGATTCACACTACGAATTTTCACCGGTAAGCCGGCTTCCTGCAAAAGCGTTCTGATTTTCTCCGCTGCTTCTTTACTTTGTGTTACATACACAACCATCCACATAGAATATCGACCGCCTTTTTGCTAAAATATCTTAGTCATTCTTTTTTGTCTTAATTTCTTCTAAAAGCATTTCGCAGAATGCTTCCTTGGTCATAGCACCCATATCAGCTGCTCGACGTGCACGAACAGAAACCGTTCCTTCTTCGCACTCTTTACCGCCGACAACCAGCATGTAAGGCACTTTATCCATCTGAGCTTCACGGATTTTATAACCGATTTTTTCATTACGGCTATCCACTTCCACGCGCACACCCTGTTCCATTAACATATCGCGAACGGCATACGCATAATCACGATGTGCATCGGCAATGGGCAGAATTTTAACCTGTGTGGGTGCCAGCCAGGTAGGCAGTGCGCCGGCATATTTTTCTAACAGCAGCGCCAAGGTACGTTCATAACAACCAATGGAGGTTCTGTGGATAACGTAAGGATATTTCTTTGTGCCGTCAGAATCCACATATTCCATGCCAAAACGTTCAGCCAGCTGGAAGTCAATCTGCACAGTAACCAAAGTGTCTTCTTTACCGTGAACATTCTTAATCTGAATATCCAACTTCGGACCATAGAAAGCAGCTTCGCCTTCTTCTTCGGTGTAGTCAATCTTCAGGTCATTCAAAATTTCACGCATACGGTTCTGAACGGTTTCCCATTCTTCTTCAGAGCCGATGTATTTTTCCTTATTGTTGGGGTCCCACTTAGAGAAGCGGTAAGAAACATCATCGCCCAAGCCTAAGGTTGTGAGCATATATTTTGCCAGTTCAACACACTGTGCAAATTCGCCCTCTAACTGATCCGGTGTACAAGCTAAATGGCCTTCCGAAATGGTGAACTGACGAACACGAATCAAGCCATGCATTTCGCCGGAAGCTTCATTACGGAACAGAGTGGAAGTTTCTGCATAACGAAGAGGCAGATCTCTGTAAGAACGCATTTCGGTCAGATATGCCTGAAACTGGAAGGGGCAAGTCATAGGACGCAAAGCAAACACTTCACCCTCAGCATCAGGATCACCCATAATAAACATGCCGTCTCTATAATGATCCCAATGTCCGGAGATTTTATACAGATCACGTTTTGCCATAAAGGGTGTTTTGGTCAGCAAATAGCCTCTCTTTTGTTCTTCATCTTCAACAAAGCGCTGCATCAGTTGAATCACACGGGCACCCTTAGGGAGCAGAATGGGCAGACCCTGACCAATCAGTTCAGAAGTGGTAAAATAACCAAGTTCACGACCAATTTTATTATGGTCACGCTTTTTTGCTTCTTCAATGGCTTCTAAATGAGCTTCCAATTCACTCTTTTTCGGGAATGCTGTACCATAAATACGCTGCAGCATCTTGTTCTTTTCATCACCACGCCAGTAAGCACCAGCAACCTGAGTCAGCTTAAATGCCTTCACCTTACCGGTTGAGGGTAAGTGGGGGCCGGCACATAAATCGGTGAAATCACCTTGTTTATAGAAGGAAATTTCTTCCCCTTCCGGCAGGTCTTCAACCAATTCCTTTTTATAGGGTTCCCCTTTTTCTTCAAAATATTGAACGGCTTCTTCACGGCTCATGGTAAACCGTTCCAGTGCTACGTCTTCTTTTACGATTTTCTGCATTTCAGCTTCTATTTTTTCTAAAATTTCAGCTGTGAAAGAAACATCACAGTCGAAATCATAGTAAAAACCGTTTTCAATGGCCGGACCAATGGCCAGTTTTGCCTGGGGATACAGCCGTTTAACCGCCTGCGCCAGAATATGAGACGCCGTATGGCGGAAGGTATCCTTACCCTTTTGGTCGTCAAAGGTCAGAAAGCTGACGGAAGCGTCAGCGTCAATAGTTCGGGTGAGCTCGGTAACTGTACCATTCACCTCCGCTGCCAGTGCTGCGCGCTGCAGACCACCACTAATGTCGCCGGCCAGTTCAAACAGAGTTTTTGCATTTTCTACTGTTAACTGACTTCCATCCTTTAACGTAACTTTAAACATTTGCTGTTTCCTCCTGTTCAATTTCCGCTGTTACATCCACCGCCAACCCGTGTTCATAGTCAAATGCAATCACGCGTCCGCCAATGGGCACAAAACGGATTTTCTTATATAATACAACCGGTTTTACGCCGGTATAGTATTCAAAATAATGAGTTACCCGCTCAGGCTTTTTCAAAAACTCAAACGCCTTACTTTTCAGTCCCTCATCAGCCTGCATAAAAGATAATGCATCCCGATGTGAAAGACAGTAATCAAATATAATTCTGTTTATTATATGTTCATCGTTAAATTGCTTCTTAGTAAATTCAAAAAGCATTTCATACATAGCCTTCTGACTTTTTGGAATGGTATCTCCGGCGGCAAACTCCGCTAGTTCTTTAAAAAAATCAAACTCCCTGCCACCGTAATAGGCAGGCAAAAGATAAGACATCGTTTCGTAAAATGAACCGCTGTTATAGTACCGTTCCAGCATTTCCTCCACATCGTGGAGCATTAACAGCTCGCCATAGGTCATAGCATCGCTGTGAATCACTTCATAGGGAGCAAAATTCCAAAAGGCACTCCCCGGTGCTTCCAATGTTGATCCTTTTAATTTTTTCAAAAATCCCAACTGCAGGTTATGAGGCTTTAAAGCCATCAACTGATTAAAGGAGCTGATAAACTGTTCTAAGGTTTCCCCCGGCAAACCGGCAATTAAGTCCAGATGCAGATGCATATTCTGATTTTCTGCAAGCTGTCGCACCACTTTGCAAAGCTTTTCAAAATCCGGCTTCCGGTTAATTCTCTTCAGGGTTTCAGGATGCACGCTCTGCACACCGATTTCCAGCTGAAACATTCCTTTAGGAGCATTTTGCAGGCTCTTAATCAATGCCTCTGTCATTGTCTCAGCACGGATTTCAAAATGATAGGTTGTTCCACCGTTTTTAGCCTTAATGGCTTCAATAATAGCAAGAGCACGCTTTGGGTCTGCATTAAAGGTTCTGTCCACCAGTTTCACCAGCGGCACCTTATGTTCTGCAAAAAAGTCAATAGCGTTCTGTACCTTAGCAAGAGACATAAACCTGAGGCTCCCTGCTCCGCCGGATAAACAAAAGGCACAGCGATAGGGGCAACCTCTTGAGGTTTCAAAATACAGAATTCTGTTTTTCAAATTCTGTACATCCTCTTTTGTGTAGGGGAAGGGCAGTGATTCTAAATCAGCTTCTTTTGGCTGTACAGAACTTTGATGAATCACACCGTCTTTACGGTACCACAGTCCCGGCACACCATCAAAATCCAAGGAATTTAGACTATCAGCAAACAAGCCGATGGCCGGCTCACCTTCACCGCAGAGAATAAAATCCACTGCTGGATTCTCTTCAAGGTATTCCTTAGCATTAAAGCTGACTTCAGGACCACCCAGACCAATTTGTATGTGATCATCTGCCTGTTTTAAAATGTTACATATTTTCAATATATGCCGGATATTCCAGATGTAGCAGGAAAACAAAAACACCTGCTCACCGGTTTTGTATAACCTGGCCGCAATCTGCTCAGGGCGGTCCTGTACGGTAAATTCGCAAAATGAACATCGTGCATCCATTTTGGATAAATACCGTATGGCAAGATTACTGTGGATAAACTTCGCATTAACCCCCACCAAAAGCACTTGCGCCAACTCCTTGTCATTTGTAAGAAAAATGCGGCGGATGGGAAACCCCGGCCGCCGCATCATCATTTTTTACCAGAGATTCAGTTCGTTCATCGCATCTTTACGGGAAAGATTGATGCGGCCCTGTCTGTCAATTTCAATGACTTTAACCATAATCTCGTCACCGATATTCACTTCATCTTCAACCTTTTCAACACGCTTGTTAGCCAGCTTGGAGATGTGAACCATACCGTCTTTACCGGGCAGGAACTCAACAAATGCACCAAAAGGCAGAATGTTGACAACTTTACCTTTGTAGATGGAGCCGATTTCGATGTTACCGGTTAAGCCCTTGATGATTTCCATAGCCTTGTTGGCCATTTCTTCATCAGCTGTAGCAATATATACCTTACCGTCATCTTCGATATCAATTTTAACGCCGGTTTCAGCAATAATCTTCTGAATGGTCTTACCGCCGGAGCCGATGACGTCACGAATCTTATCGGTATCAATAGTCATGGTAAAGATTTTGGGAGCATACTGAGAAAGAGATGCTCTGGGAGCCTCAATGGCCTTTAAGAGAACTTCATCAATAATCTTGAAGCGGGCTTCCTTGGTCTGAGCCAGAGCCTGCTTAATGATGGCGGGTGTTAAACCATCAATCTTAATATCCATCTGAATAGCAGTAATACCTGCTTTGGTACCGGCTACCTTAAAGTCCATATCGCCATAGAAGTCCTCTAAGCCCTGAATGTCTACCATGGTAATAAAACGTTCACCTTCGGTTACAAGACCTACAGAAATACCGGCAACAGGTGCCTTAATGGGCACACCAGCATCCATCAGCGCCAGAGTGCTGGCACAAACACTACCCTGCGAGGTACTACCGTTAGAGCTTAATACTTCAGAAACCAGACGAATTGCATAAGGGAATTCTTCCTCGGGAGGAATAACGGGTTCCAAAGCGCGTTCAGCCAATGCGCCGTGACCGATTTCACGACGTCCCGGACCTCTGGAGGGACGGGTTTCGCCAACAGAGTAAGAGGGGAAGTTATAATGATGCATATAGCGTTTCTGATCGTCTAAATCAATGCCGTCTAAGGCCTGAGCATCACCCATGGCACCTAAGGTGGCAACGGTGAGCACCTGAGTCTGACCACGCTTGAACAAACCGGAGCCGTGGGTTCTGGGCAGAAGAGCAACATCAGCAGAAAGAGGACGGATGTCTAAGATACCACGGCCGTCAACACGCTTGCCTTCATCTAAAATCCAGCGACGAACGATGGTCTTCTGCAGTTTTTCCATTGCTTCATAAATAGCAGTGCCGTGTTCTTCTTCGGTGTATTTATCAGCATAATGAGCATAGAGTTCATCGTAAATAACCTTCAGGTTCTTTTCACGAACAGTCTTGTCATCGGTGTCTAAAGCAATCTTCAGCTTGTCCTCAGCAAAGGCTTTCACATCCTCATACATTTCGGGATCAACCACGTGAGGCTCATAAGCAAATTTTTCTTTACCGATTTCAGCCTGAATACCAGAAATGAAATCACAAATCTTCTTGATTTCTTCGTGAGCCAGCTGAATACCGTCAAATACAACATCTTCAGATACTTCTTTGGCACCGGCTTCAATCATAACAACCTTTTCCTTAGTGCCGGCAACGGTTAAGTGCATTAAGCTCTTTTCACGCTGTGCTGCGGTGGGGTTAATAACAAACTCGCCGTCAACATAGCCAACAATAACGCCGCCGATGGGGCCGTTAAAGGGAATGTCAGAAATACTGATGGCACAGGATGTACCAATCATAGCGGCAATTTCAGGAGAATTGTCCTGTTCAACAGACATAACGGTGTTTACAACAGAAACATCATTTCTTAAGTCTTTGGGGAACAAGGGACGAATGGGACGGTCAATCACACGAGAAGTTAAAATTGCTTTCTCGGTAGGGCGACCTTCACGTTTAATAAAACCACCGGGGATTTTACCAACGGAATAGAGTTTTTCTTCATAGTCAACACTCAAGGGAAAGAAATCGATTCCTTCTCTGGGCTTGGCAGAAGCCGTTGCTGTTGACAAAATAGCTGTGTCACCATAACGAACCATAACGGCACCGCCGGCGAGTTCAGCATATCTGCCTGTTTCGATGACCAGCGGACGACCCGCCAGTTCCATTTCATAGGTTTTAAACATAGCTAACCTCCAAAAATTTATTGTTTGGTAAGCTAAAAGCAAGAGATAAGAAACAAACCGTCAAAAAACGTTGGCAGCTTATTTCTTACATCTTACCTTTTAGCTTACCTGTACTCGGCAGCCTGCAACTGCACAAATATACCTTTTTATATTATATCACACATTTTCCATAAAATAAATAGGAAACAAAAAAGAAATTCTATATAATAATTACTAAAGTTTTACTTTTTCTTTGTGCAACTTTACCACACTCGCCAAAACTTATAAAAAATTTACATTTTTCATTTGTTTTTGCTATTTCGACAGCCTTCCAGCAGTTTTTCTATAAACCGATTTTTGGAAAATGATAAAAACTTTTTTTGACACTTTTCGTGTCTATTGTTTCTGAAAATGTTACTTTTTATTAATATACAGACCTTCTTTTGAAACAATTTTATCAACTTCCATAATTATACAATTATTACCAAAATTTTGCTTGCTTTTTCAGTTTTAATGGTGTTATAATATCACCAACGAAAGCAAATTGTAAAAAAATGGAATTTATTCCACAAGGAGGAACCCTGCATGGAAAAGATCACAGTAATGATTATCGACGATAACAAACCTTTATGTCACACCATTCAAAAAGACATTGATGCAACAGACGATTTAGAGGTCGTAGGAATTGCCCACGACGGCATTGACGGATTAGACCTGATCAACGAAAAACTGCCGGATGTGATTGTTCTGGATATGGTGATGCCCCGTATGGACGGCCTTGAACTTCTGGAGCAATTGCAAAAAAATCCGCCGGCCAAAAAACCGGCCTGCATTATGATGTCTGCCATCAGCCACGATAACATCACCTGCAAAGCTCTGCAGTCAGGTGCACATTATTATATTGTAAAGCCCATACAAAACACCGAAATCATTTGCAAGCGCATCCGTCAGGTTATGCAGAATGCACCGGCAACTACAGGCATCAATATGGAGAGTTTCACAGCAACCGAGGTCTTTTCTTTAACCGATTCGGGATCTCACGCAAAGGCTAACGTTTCCTTCCATCCTGACCATTTAGAATCCATTATTACAAATGTCATTCACGAAATTGGTGTGCCTGCACATATCAAGGGCTACAATTACCTGCGCGAGGCCATTACTCTTTGTATTCAGGACAAGGAATTTATCAATTCCATCACCAAACTGTTATACCCCACTGTGGCGCGCAACTACCAAACCACATCCTCCCGAGTAGAGCGCGCCATACGCCACGCCATTGAAGTCGCCTGGAACCGTGGCCGCGAAGAAATTTTAAACAGTATTTTCGGCTATACCATTGATACCAACAAAGGCAAGCCCACCAACGGCGAGTTCATTGCCATGATTTCAGATTCCATTCGTTTGAAAATGAAAAATGCGGTTAATGCCTGAGCATATAACGGCAACCAACCATTGCCGCTATATAATAAAGGTGCTGTTTTTAGCCCCCCAAAAACAGCACCTTTTCTTTTTTATTTATTTGATTCAATCATATTTTGCGCTTTATCTTCTTCGAATAAGCTGTCATCGTTGGTAATCCAGCGCGCCACCGGTATAATACGGTAATCGTCTTTTGTATCCCGTACAATCACTTCTTTAATACCGGCATTGATAATCAACCGTTTACACATACTGCAACTGTTGGTTCCTTCCATCAGCTCACCGGTTTTTGCGTTCCGGCAGGCAAGATATAAAGTTGAACCAATCATATCACGGCGAGATGCGCTGATAATACAGTTGGCTTCCGCGTGAACAGACCGACAAAGTTCATACCGCTCACCTGATGGAATCTGTAATTTTTCCCGGAGACAATGCCCCATATCAATGCAGTTTTTTCTGGATCTGGGCGCACCTGTATATCCTGTGGAAATAATCTCATCATTCTTGACTAAAATAGCACCGTAGTTTCTGCGCAGACATGTGCCGCGTTCAGATACCATTTGTGCAATATCCAGATAGTAATTGATTTTATCCCGTCTTTCAATCATACGATTGCCCCCCACTCTCCGCTTGTGCGGATTTTATTTTTCTAATGCGTGAATTTTATCAATACGATTCTGATGGCGTCCGCCTTCAAAGGATGCATTCATAAACGCATCTAAAATGTTTTTAGCAAGGTCAGGACCCAGCACACGGCCACCCATAGCAATCACATTGGCATTGTTGTGCTGCTTTGCTTTTTCTGCAGAATATTCATTGTTCAAAAGAGCACAGCGAATTCCGTCAATTTTGTTAGCTGCAATAGAAATGCCAATGCCTGTTCCACACAGCAAAATGCCGAATTCAAACTGGCCGCTTTTTACTTTTTCGCATACCTTTTCAGCAATGTCAGGATAGTCTACACTACTGCCGTCAAAGGTACCACAATCTTCTACTTCAATTCCTTTAGCTGCTAAATGTTCTTTTAAAACCGCTTTCAGTTCGAAAGCACCATGGTCACTACCAATTACAATCATTCTGATGACTCCTTATATTATTTATTTTTTTGTTTTTCTGCATATTCCCGTTCTGCCTGTGAAACCCGCAGATAAGCAGGTTCCATTTGTTCCAGCGGCATAGTTTCGCCGGCCATTGCCAAACGGTATCCCAATTCAGCGGTTGCACCACCATTTATAATATGTACTTTACCCTCCGGCACTGTGGCCTCCGGCAGTTTTTCTGCAAATTCCTGACGGTATTTCAGCGCGCCGTCACCCAGCAGTACACATTCTTTGCCTTGCAAAAAGCTGATCACTTCTTCTAAGGTCATAACACAAGGTTTTAGCACTTCGTTACCTGCACCATCATAGGCTCCGCAAAACAATTCGTCAGCGCGGGCATAAATCAGGCTGACCCGTAGCCCTTCATATCCGCAGACGTTTTCAGCCAGAAGCCGCAGGCTGGACATAGAAACCACAGGTTTCTCCCAGCTCTGTGCAAAGCCTTTGGCCGTTGCTACACCAATGCGGACACCGGTAAAAGAACCGGGACCAACACCACAGGCATATACATCAATATCTGAAAAAGATACACCTGCCTGTAACAGCACCGCCTCAATCATCGGCAGTACCTTAACGGAATGATTTTTACCGTTATTGACCGTATATTCACACAGCAAAACGCCATCTGCCACAAGGCCGACAGCCGCTGCATCTGATGAGGTGTCTATTCCTAAAACAATCATCCCAGTAGCTCCTCTAAACTAACTCTTTCACCGTTATTTTCCGTTTTTCTTCACCGGCACGCTCTAAAAGAATCTCCATGCGACAAGTCGGCAAAAGCTCCCCTGCCCGCTCCGGCCATTCAATTATCACGATGGCACGGCCATCAATAAATTCCTCGAATCCAATGGCATACAGTTCTTCCGGCTCCTCAATCCGATATAAATCGAAATGATATACCGGACATTCCCTGCCTTCATATTCATTCACCAGAGTAAAGGTGGGGCTACTGACATGTTCTGTTACACCCAAAGCCTCACATAGCCCTTTGGCAAAGATCGTTTTACCAACACCCATTTCGCCATTCAAACAAAGAATCTGCCCTTTTTGCAAGGATCGTGCCAAGGTACCTGCAAATTCTTTTGTTTCGGCTTCACTGTGTGTTATATAACAAGTTTCTTTCATACAATTCCACTCACTCTACTGTAATCCCGGAGGCAGAATCTGAACCGGTGTTTTGGTTGGCGCTGCCGGTGCAGCAGTCGGCACCGGTGTAGGCGCTACCGTCGGCTTGGCTGTCGGTACAGCAGTCGGCTTGGCTGTGGGTTTGACCGATGGCTTTGCAACAGGAGTTTCCTTTGGTTTAGCTGTCGGATTTTGTCCTGTGGTAAAAGACGGTGCCGTTGTTTTATTTGGCGCCGGTGTGCCGTCCAGGCGATAACTTGCCAGTTCTTTTTCCAGTTCTTCTATTCTCTCGTTTTGCTCAATCACTGTTTTTTCCAGTTCTTCATAGGTCGGCTTAGGTGTAGGCGCACCGGTCTCTGTTGCTTCCTGAGAAATAAGCGGACCTTGGTTTGCTCTTAAAACTATACCCGTAATCCAAAAAGACAAAAAGAACAGCAAAACCAGTAATGCAAGGACACCAATCGTCAATAAGATTTTTTTCCCTCCGGAAGATTTGCCGGATTTATATTGTTTTCCCATAACTTTTCCTCATTTTCATATTTTCAGGTTATCAATATCCCGAACCTGTACCTTCATTTTATCACAAATGCCCCCTAAAGTAAAGAACATTTTACTTTTGCTTATGCTCCTCTTCAACCTTTTTTAACATCGCAGTTAAAAAAGGTTTCATAGCTGTGGGGATGGCCACGCTGTTTTGTAATTCCTCGAAAGAAAACCAGGAAAACCGATCTGACATTGTATCTGCCATCACCAGATAGCTTTTCATTTCCCAGATTAAATGAGTAAAAACATGTCGGTTGTCTACAAAGGCTTCCCCTTTTCCTTTCATGCCCCATGATGTTAAAATCTGTTCTGCTTTTCCTCCGGTTATATGTCCTTCCACCGCAGGAAATTCCCACATGCCGGCCAGAACACCCTTCTCTGGACGTTTTACTGCGGCAACTTTGTCCCCACAGCAAAGCATAAATACTGTTCGTTTTTCTGTTTTTTTCTCCTTTTTCACCTCACGCACCGGCAACAACTGTTCTCTGCCTGCCTTACGTGCCTCACAAAATGCCGTCAGCGGACAAAGGTCGCACTTCGGCACACCAGGTACGCAAATCAATGCCCCCAGCTCCATCAGTCCCTGCGTCAGATCACTGACATCTACAGCCTCCGGATAGGCCGTTTCCAAATCTGCCTTCACACGGCGCTTTGTCTGAGGCAACATTATATCGGCATCATCATTGCAGAGTCTCGCTGCTACGCGAAGCACATTGCCATCCACCGCCGGTGTTGGTAATCCAAAGGCAATGGAACCGATAGCACCGGCTGTGTAATCTCCTATACCGGGCAATTTTTCAAGTAATTTTATATCTGCCGGAAACCTGCCGCCATATTGTTCTACCACCGTCACAGCCGCCTTTTGCATATTTTTCACACGACTGTAATACCCAAGTCCTTCCCACAGCTTCATCAGCTGTTCAAGTGGTGCTTGAGCCAATGCTTCTACTGTAGGCAGAGCCTCCAAAAACCGGTGATAATACGGAATAGCCGCCTCTACTCTGGTTTGCTGCAACATAATTTCCGACACCCAGATACGATAGGGATCTTTATTTTCCCGCCAGGGCAATATCCGTTGATTTTTTCTGTACCACGAACAAAGCGGCGAAATAATCGCCGCTAAAATATTTTTATGTTCCATACTGCGCTCCTGAGCCGAAAGTATAAACCATCGGCAAGCAAGTTTTTAAATAGTTTCCTTTTTTCTGCCAATATCCGTGCGATAATGCACGTTGTCAAAATGGATTTTCTTCACGCCTTCATAGGCCTTTAAAATAGCCGCTTCTAAATCATTACCAACAGCCGTCACGCCCAGCACACGGCCGCCATTGGTTAAGAAGGTTTCGCCGTCAAGCTTTGTGCCGGCATGGAACACGGTAATCGCCTCATCAGCTTCAGCTATATCCAAACCACTAATAGGCAGACCCTTTTTATATTCTTTGGGATAACCGCCGGATGCCATAACAACGCAAACCGCTGCGTTATCTGCCCATTCAACCGTCATTTCGCCTAAGCGTTCTTCTGCAACTGCTAAAAAGATTTCCAACAAATCGGTCTTTAAACGCGGCAGAACAACCTGAGTTTCCGGATCACCGAAACGGGCGTTATACTCAATAACCTTCACACCGTTTTTGGTCATAATCAAACCAAAATACAGAACACCCTTAAAGGTACGACCTTCCTGATTCATCGCCTTCATAGTGGGCATAAAAATGTTTTCCATACACTCATTGTGAATAGCTTCTGTATATAACCGGCTAGGTGAAAACGTACCCATACCGCCGGTGTTTAAGCCTTCATCGTTATCATAGGCGCGCTTGTGATCCTGTGCACTCACCATAGGATACAGGGTTTTACCATCAGTAAAGGCCAGAACAGAAACTTCCTGACCAGTTAAAAATTCTTCAATGACAACACGGCTACCGGCATCACCGAACACCTTGTCGCACATAATTTCTTCCACAGCAGCCTTTGCTTCTTCAAAGTTTGCAGCAATGATAACACCCTTACCCAACGCCAGACCTTCAGCTTTTACAACGGTAGGATAAGAAACACCCTCTAAATAGCTGATAGCTTTTGCACTATCATCAAACACCTCATATGCAGCTGTGGGGATACCGTATTTTTTCATTAATTCTTTTGAAAAAACCTTGCTGCCCTCAATAATGGCTGCATTCTGACGGGGACCAAAGGCCTTCAAGCCCGCTTCCTCCAGACGGTCTACCATACCCAGCATCAAGGGGTCATCCGGCGCAACCACCGTTAAATCAATCTGATTTTCCTTGGCAAACTTTACAACACCCTCAACATCTGTAGCTTTAATATCCACGCATTTTGCAAGTTTTGCAATACCACCGTTACCCGGTGCTGCAAAAAGTTCCGGCTTCTGAGGGCTCTGTGCCAGTTTCCATAAAATTGTATGTTCACGACCACCGCCGCCAACTACCAATACCTTCATATTAAGTATCTCCTTTTCCAAAGTGAAATAATTGCCGCCGCGCAAAACTACGCAGGCGGCAATATCATTCTCATATTTTAGTGTTTAAAATGACGCTGACCAACAAACACCATAGCGATGCCGTATTTATCACAAGCATCAATGGATTCCTGGTCTTTCTTAGAGCCACCGGGCTGAATAATTGCTTTGATACCGGCTTTTGCAGCTGTTTCAACCGTATCCGGGAAGGGGAAGAAAGCGTCAGAAGCTAAGCTTGCACCCTGTGCACGTTCACCGGCATAATCCAGAGCAATTCTTGCAGCCATAACACGGTTTGTCTGACCGGGGCCAACCCCTAAGGACATATTGTCCTTTGCAACTGCAATGGCGTTAGATTTTGCGTGTTTAACAACCTTCCATGCAAACTTTAAGTCCTGAATCTGTTCAGCTGTAGGCTGTGTTTTGGTTACAACCTGCCAGTTTTCTTCGTCATAGAGTTCAGCGTCACGTTGCTGAACCAACAGACCGCCCATAACCTTTTTCATATCAAAATCGTTCACATCCGCTTTTTTAGCAATACTGGGCAGTTCCAGCAGACGAATGTTCTGCTTTTGCGTTAAAATTTCCATTGCTTCTTTAGAGAAAGAAGGAGCAACGATGATTTCCAGGAAAATTTTGCTCATCGCTTCAGCGGTAGGACCGTCAATTTCTCTGTTGGCCGCAATAATGCCGCCAAAGATGGAAACCGGGTCGCCTTCATAAGCACGGGTATAAGCTTCAAAAATATCCTTACCGGTACCCACACCGCAGGGATTAGCGTGCTTGCAAG
The DNA here is from genome assembly GCA_017416855.1 of Clostridia bacterium. Classification (GTDB taxonomy): domain Bacteria; phylum Bacillota; class Clostridia; order UBA1381; family UBA9506; genus UMGS755. Next base: position 50,996 of record JAFQAZ010000025.1, on the reverse strand, counting down.
CAACAACGGTAGGCTCGGTAAATTCTTTTACCAGATCCAGCGCACCGTTGGTATCATTAATGTTGTTATAAGAAAGCTCTTTACCATGGAGCTGCTTTGCAGCAGATAAAGTGCCGCTACAGGGACCAACTTCCTTGTAGAACACAGCCTGCTGATGGGGATTTTCACCATAGCGCATATCCTGCACCTTTTCAAAGGTGAGTGACAGGTTCTTGGGGAACAGTTCCTTGCCGATGGTCTTTCTTAAGTATGTAGAAATTAAAGTATCATAAGCCGCTGTATGCTCAAATACTTTATAAGCTAAATAGAATTTGGTGTCACGGCTTACAGAACCGTTCTGCTTATATTCAGAAAGAACGGTTTCATAGTCAGCCGGGTCAACCACAACAGCCACGTCCTGATAATTCTTAGCAGCAGCACGAATCATAGTCGGACCACCGATATCAATGTTTTCAATGGCATCCTCTAAGGTGACGTTTTCTTTCTGAATGGTTTCTTTAAAGGGGTACAGGTTAATGGCAACCACATCAATGGTGTCAACCCCTAATTCAGAAAGCTGTTCCATATGTTCAGGATTGGAACGCATAGCTAAAATACCTGCATGGATTTTCGGATGCAGGGTCTTAACACGACCGTCTAAACATTCGGGAAAACCTGTAATTTCAGACACGCCGGTTACAGGCAAACCTGCTTCCGTCAGTGCTCTTTTGGTACCACCGGTGGATACAATTTCAAAACCTAAATCAATTAAACCTTTTGCAAATTCAACGATACCGCTTTTATCGGATACGCTCAATAATGCTCTTTTTGCCATTTCAATCTACCCCTTTTTTTATTTTATTCAGTAATTAAAACTCGTCGTCCGTCCCGTTTCAGCTTGCCGGCACATAACAGCTCCACCGCCTGCGGGAGCAGAATGTGCTCTGCCTCTTTCATAACAAGCTGCTGCAAATTTTCTGCCGAAATGCCCTCGGGAATGGGCACAGCCTTTTGCAGAATAATGGCACCGCCATCGGTGATTTCATTCACAAAATGAACCGTTGCACCAGTGACTTTCACACCATATTCCAAGGCACGCTCATGCACATGCAAGCCGTAAAATCCGTCACCGCAAAATGACGGAATCAAAGCCGGATGTACATTCACAATTCTATCAGGAAAACTCTTAATAAAGCTTTCGCTCAAAACCAGCATAAAGCCTGCCAGCACCAACACATCAATTTTTCGTGCAGAAAGTTCGGAAAGCAATGCTTTTTCAAAATCCTCTTTCGATGAAAATGCCTTTCTTTCCACGCAAATGCCTTCAACGCCGGCCTTTGCCGCCCGTTCCAGAGCAAACACGCCGGGTTTGCTGGCAATGACAACTGCAATTTCACCGCTTGTAAGTTTTCCGGCTTTCTCCGCATCAATCAGCGCCTGCAGATTGGTGCCACCGCCGGAAACCAAAACGGCAATTCTTTTTTTCTCACTCATATGTATGCCCCTTAAATCAGTTCAACTTCGCCGGCACCTTCTGCCACTTCACCAATTACCCAGGCTTTTTCGCCTAAGGATGCCAGATGACTTACAATGGCATCAGCTTCCGATTTATCCACAGCCATAATGAGACCAATACCCATATTAAAGGTGTTATAAAGGTCGCGCTCTGAAAGGCCTGCTCTTTCTTCCATCAGGCGGAAAATAGCCGGTGTTTCAAAACTGTCTTTAACAACTTTCGCGTGCATATTCTCCGGCAGCATACGGGGAATATTTTCATAAAAACCGCCGCCTGTAATGTGAGAAACAGCGTGTACATCAAACTTCTCAATAACAGAAAGCAAGGGTTTTACATAAATTTTGGTTGGTGTTAAAAGCGCTTCACCCAAAGTGCAACCCAAGCCTGCAGGTGTTTCCATTAAACGTTCTTTAGCGCCCTCGCCGTCTAAGTTAAACACCTTACGAACCAGAGAATAACCGTTACTGTGAATACCGGAGGATGCAATACCCACCAGCACATCACCCACCTTGGTTTTGGAACCGTCGATGATTTTATCTTTATCAATCACGCCCACACAGAAGCCGGCCAGATCATATTCTTCAGGTTCATAAAAACCGGGCATTTCAGCCGTTTCGCCACCGATTAAAGCAGCCCCTGCCAGAACACAACCATCGGCTACACCTTTCACAATTTCCGCAATACGGGTAGGCACATTTTTACCAACTGCCAGATAGTCTAAAAAGAACAGTGGTTTAGCACCGGAGCAGGCAATGTCATTGGCACACATAGCCACACAGTCCTGACCAATGGTGTCGTGCTTGTCCATTAAAAAGGCAAGACGCAATTTGGTACCAACACCATCCGTTCCGGAGACCAGTACCGGATTTTTATAACCTTCGCCCAATTCAAACAAACCGCCAAAACCGCCAATACCACTGAGAACACCGGGAATTACGGTTTTGTTTACATGTTCTTTCATCAGTTTAACAGCTTCGTAGCCGGCCTCAACATCAACACCGGCAGCTTTATATGCTGTACTCATATCATAATCCTCCCTGTTATATTACAATTATTCTTTAATAGGCGGCACATCCATGGGATATTCGCCGTTAAAGCAAGCCTGACAGTAATCACAGTTTAATGCCTTGGTTGCATTTTTCAAGCCTTCAATACTTAAATATCCCAAACTGTCTGCCCCAATCTTCTGCCGGATTTCTTCCACACTGTACTGCACAGCCATTAAGCAATCCCGCGAAGGAATATCTGTGCCAAAATAGCATGGCCATAAAAACGGCGGTGAACTGATACGCATATGCACCTCTTTCGCACCGGCTTCTTTCATCGCGCGAATGATGTTCGCACAAGTAGTACCGCGAACAATAGAGTCATCTACCATGACCACACGTTTACCTTCCACACTGCTCTTTAACACATTCAATTTAATATTCACAGCCGCTTCACGCTGCGCCTGTGTGGGCAGAATGAAGGTACGGCCAATATATTTATTTTTTATAAATCCTTTACCGTAAGGCAGTCCTGATTCTTCGGCATAACCGATGGCTGCACACAGGCCGGAATCCGGCACACCGAACACAAGGTCCGCCTCTACAGGATGTTCTTTTGCAAGCTCGTGACCCATGGCTTTTCTCACTTCATATACACTGGCACCCTGCACCACACTGTCCGGACGGGCTGTATAAACATATTCAAATACGCAGATTTTAGCTTTTTCCAACGCATCCTTATGGCGAATGGAATGGAGTCCGTCTTTATCAATCCATACCACTTCACCGGGTTCTACGTCGCGGATAAATTCTGCGCCAATGTTATCAAACACACAGGTTTCTGACGATAAAACATAAGAATTCTCAATTTTGCCGATAGAAAGAGGACGCAGACCATGGGGGTCTCTGGCTCCCAACAGTTTTCGGGGACTCATCATAACCAAAGAGTAGCCACCCTTAGTATAATCCATAGTGTTTAGCACTGCTTTTTCAATAGAATGAGTTTTAATCCGTTCCTTTGCAATGCGGTACATAATGGCTTCCCCATCAATCTGAGTATGGAAAATAGCGCCTTCCTTCATAAATTCTTCGCGAAGTTCCTCTGCGTTAAACACATTGCCGTTATAAGCCAGCGCTAACGTTCCCTTTACATAATTGTAAGAAAGAGGCTGAGCATTAGCACGGGAGTTACCACCCTTAGCAGAAGCACGAACATGCCCCACCGCAATGGTCCCGGGCAGACTGTTCAAAATCCGTTCGCTGAAAATTTCTGGTACCAAGCCCAAATCCTTATAGGTATGAAAAACACCGTCATCATTGACTACAATACCGGCACTCTGCTGACCTCTGTGCTGCAGACCATACAAAGCGTAATAGGTAAGATGCGCCACATCAAAGCCATCATTATCATAAATACCGAAAATGCCGCATTCTTCCTTTACTTTATCATCCAAAATTGTAACAGATGGAATTTGTTTCATAAAAATTGCTCCTAAACCAAGATTTTGTGTGAAAACGCGACGCGGCTAACTACTGTCAGCCGCGCCATCCATTATTATCTTTGTACGCGACCGGAGCCGTCGCCCCCTGCCAACTTTTCAACCTCGCTTACAGATACGCGGTTATAGTCGCCCTCAACAGAATGTTTGAGTGCAGATGCTGCAACAGCAAACTCAATTGCTTCTGCAGATGTTTTACCTGAGAGAATTGAATAAATAAGGCCACCGCCAAAGGAATCGCCGCCGCCAACACGATCAACAATGTGGAGATGATATGACTTTGAGAAGTAATAATCCTCACCATCATAGAGCATACCTGCCCAGTCATTATCACTTGCAGAAATGGACGTACGGAGTGTGATAGCAACCTTTTCAAAGCCAAACTTGTCAGCAAGCTGTTTTGCAACACTCTTGTATCCCTCATGGTTCAATTTTCCGCCATAAATATCGGTACCTTCAGCTTCAATACCGAACACATCCTTTGCATCTTCTTCGTTTGAAATGCAAACATCAACATATTTACAAAGCTCTGTCATGGCTTTTCTTGCCTCGTCTCTTGTCCAGAGCTTGCCGCGGTAGTTTAAGTCACAGGAAATTTTTACACCCTTTGCCTTTGCCGCCTTGCAGGCATCAATACAAATATCAACAACGTTGGGACCCAAAGCGGGGGTGATGCCTGTGAAATGGAACCAGTCAGCGCCTTCGAAAATGGCATCCCAGTCAAAATCTGCACGCTCAGCCTGCTGAATGGCAGAATACTTTCTATCATATATACAAACACTACCACGCTGGGAAGCACCTTTTTCAAGGAAGTAAATGCCCACTCTGTCGCCACCACGAACAATCTTTGATGTGTCAACGCCAAAATACCGTAAGCTGTCAACAGCTGCCTGACCGATCGCGTGCTTGGGGAGCTTGGTTACATAGCTTGATTCCAAACCGTAGTTTGCAAGGGAAACAGCCACATTTGCTTCGCCACCGCCAAAGGTTGCCTGCATCTGATCATTCTGAAAAAATCTGTAATATCCGTTTGGTGCCAGTCTCAGCATAATTTCACCAAAAGTAACAACTTTAGCCATTTTTAATCCATAACCTTTCTGCCCGAAAATATATAATTCAAACAAGCTGCCCCGGGCAAGCAGCCGCATTGGAAAATAGTTTACAGTCCTCTTGCTTCGCGAATCTTCTTCACGAATTCACGGCCCATAGCAGTAATGGCCGCATAGTCACCGGTTTTAGCACCGGCAGTCAGGGAGCTGCCTGCACCAACGGCAACAGCACCTGCTTTAATCCATTCTGCCACATTGTTAACATCCACACCGCCGGTGGGCATAATCTTTGCATAGGGAATGGGACCGCGGATTGCTTTAATCATTTTGGGGCCACCCGCTTCGCCGGGGAACAACTTCACAATGTCAGCACCGGCTTCCATAGCTTCTACAACCTCTTTAATGGTCATAGCACCGGGCATACAAGCTGTTCTGTAACGATTACACAGTTTAACGGTTTCTAAATTAAAATAGGGGCTAACGATATACTGCGCACCGGATAAAATTGCAATACGGGCGGTTTCGGAATCCATAACGGTACCAGCGCCTAAAATAATCTGATCCGGGGTATAGCGTTTTGCCAGCTCTTCAATAACATGATGTGCACCGGGCACGGTAAAGGTCAATTCAATTGCAGGCACGCCGCCTTCAATACAAGCATCTGCAATTTTAATTGCCTGTTCTGCATCGTTGGCACGAACAACAGCCACGATACCGGAATCGCAAATTTTAGTAATAATTTTTTCCTTATCCATTTGTTTTGCTCCTTCCACGCTGTTTATTATTTAAATATTTACATAACATAAGAAAATAATTCCACAAAATACATTGTAACACAAGAAGCTTTAAAGGTCAACAATTCTGCTTTAAATCTTTTAATTTCGTTGAAAATAAACAAAATTAATGAAAAAATTTCCCCTTCGCCTTACACGAAACAGCAATAATTATATTTTCTCAAAAAAACAAGTATAAATACATTGAATTGGTTAAACTATGAAAATAAAGGAGTGTTGTTATGAAAACGTTTGGTTTGAAGGATAAATTAGGGTATATGTTCGGGGACTTAGGCAACGATTTTTTCTTTATTCTAGCCAGTTCCTTTTTAATGGTATTTTACACAAAAGTGCTGGGCATTGCCGGCAGCGTGGTGGGAACTCTGTTCTTCGTCGCCCGTTTTGTTGATGCTGTCAGCGATATTACTATGGGGCGGATTACTGACACAGCAAAACCCACCCGTGCCGGTCGCTTCCGCCCCTGGATTCTGCGTATGTGCGTACCGGTGGTTTTGGCCGGCATTTTCATGTTTATTCCGGCGGCAAAAAACCTTCCGTACACCGGCAAACTAATCTATATTTATGTTACCTATCTGCTTTGGGGTAGCGTTTGCTACACAGCCATCAACATCCCCTACGGTTCTATGGCATCCGTCATCACCAGTGACTCGGTGGAGCGTACCTCTTTGTCTACCTTCCGTTCCATCGGCGCCGCCATTGCCGGTGTCATTGTCGGTTCCGGTGTTCCTTTGATCATTTATACCTATGATGCTCAGGGGAATCAGTTGATTTTAGGCGACCGTTTTCTGCCTTTGGTCATTGTTTTCGGTATCCTGGCCCTCATTTGTTATCTGCTTTGTTATGCCTGGACAACTGAGCGGATAGAACCGCAAACAGCCACAAAAGAAAAAGGCAGCCTTTCTGTCGCTCTCCGGGGTATGTCCAAAAACAGAGCTTTATGGGCCATCATCGCTGCCGCCATTGTACTGCTTTTATCCTCCCTGCTCTCCAATACTATGAATCTTTATCTGTTTATGGATTATTTTAAAAGCAAAGAGGCTATGAGCATTGCCGGATTGTTGCAAACAGCCGCCACGTTGCTCCTTGCCCCCTTCAGCACCACCATTACAAAAAAAATCGGCAAAAAAGAAGCCGCCGGTGTTTCTGTTTTCTTTGCATCTGTGGTCTTTTTCATTTTGTTTTTACTTCGCATCAGAAATCCATGGCTTTTCTGCGGATTCTTATTTTTCGGCAATCTGGGTGTTGGTCTTTTTAACCTGCTCATCTGGGCTTTTATTACAGATGTCATCGACAGTCAGGAAGCCAATACCGGCAGCCGTGATGACGGTACCATTTATGCAGTTTATTCCTTCGCCCGTAAAATCGGACAGGCCTTAGCCGGTGGCATTGGCGGTTATGTTTTGTCTATAATCGGCTACATTTCCTCTACCGAAAATGTGGTGCAACCCCCAGAGGTGGCAGAGCGGATTTATACCGTTTCCACTCTGGTTCCGGCCATCTGTTATTTTATTGTGGCCCTGATCTTAATCTTCTGGTATCCCCTCTCCCGGCGGAAAATTGAAGAAAACCAAAAAATTCTCCGCTCGCGGTAAATTAAAACACAAAAACTTGAAAGGATGTTTTTTATGCTGTATCCCAAACTAAACACTGCCCGGGGACTCATTGACCTGTCCGGCGTGTGGAATTTCAAATTAAACCACGGAGAAGACTTCGATGAAGCCATCACAGCTTCTCCTCTTTCAGAGCCGATGACCATAGCCGTTCCCGCCTCTTACAACGATCAGAAGGAAGGCGAGTCTTTTCGTGACCATTATGGCTGGGTGCTGTATCAGCGTTGTCTTGACCTGCCTGCCTATCTACTGACCCAACGCATTGTCCTGCGTTTTGGTGCTGTCACCCAAAGTGCCAAAGTGTATATTAACGGTCAAAAAATCTGCGAACACAAAGGCGGATTTTTGCCTTTCGAAGTGGAAATCAACGAGTTTTTAACCGCTGGCAACAACCTGCTTACAGTGGCGGTGGATAACCGCATTGACTTATCCACTCTGCCCGTTGGTAGTGAAAAAGGTGGCAATATGTTGACAGGACTCATTCCGGACCTCCCTGGCGTGACCCCTAAAAAGCAAAATTATCCCAACTTTGACTTTTTTAACTATTGCGGCATTACCCGACCGGTGAAAATCTATACAACTCCTAAAGACTATATTAAAGACATTACCTTGATCCCCACTGTCAGCGGCAGCGATGCCCAAATTCAGTATCAGGTTGAGGTGGAGGGACAGGGCGATGTCATATTAACCGTTTGTGATGAAGAAGGAAAAGTTGTAGCCGAAGCTACCGGAACGAGCGGAAGCTTCAATATTAATAATGTTCATTTGTGGCAACCGCTGAATGCCTACCTGTATAACATAAAAGTCCGTTTCTGCGAGGATGAATACACCGAAACCTTAGGGGTTCGTACTGTGGAGGTCCGGGGCAAAGAGTTCTTAATCAACGGCAAGCCCTTTTACTTTAAAGGCTTTGGCAAACACGAAGACTCTCCCTTCCGTGGCCGCGGTATGGATGAAGTATTAAATGTTAAGGACATCAGTTTAATGCGCTGGATTGGTGCCAACTCCTTCCGCACCAGTCATTATCCCTATGCCGAGGAAATGATGCTTCTTTGCGACCGCGAAGGCATTGTGGTTATCGACGAAACCCCGGCTGTAGGTGTGAACTTAAACTTCGGTGCTGCCGCCGGCGGCGAGCCGCAGGATACCTACAGAATCATCCGCACAAAAGAGCATCACGAAGATGTGATCCGGGATATGATTTGCCGTGACAAAAACCGAGCCTGTGTAGTGATGTGGTCCATTGCCAATGAATCCGATACCACCGCTTTTCCGGACAGTGCCGTGGATTACTATAAGCCTCTTTACGAATTGGCTCACCAATGCGATCCACAAAACCGCCCCGTTACCATTGTAGGTGTCCAAAATGATTTCGCCAAGGATAAAACGCTCCCTCTGATGGATGTGATCTGCTTAAACCGCTATTACGGCTGGTATGTCTATGGTGGCGATTTGCAGGCTGCCAAACAGGCGCTTAAAATTGAACTGGACTATTGGGAAAAGCTGGGCAAACCGCTGATGTTCACTGAATACGGAGCCGACACCGTGGCCGGCCTCCATGCCGCCACACCCACCATGTTCACAGAGGAATATCAGGTGGAATTTTATGAAGCCGTTCACGAAATCACCGACCGCTATGATTATTTCATTGGCGAACAAGTGTGGAACTTTGCCGATTTCGCCACCATTCAGGGCATCATGCGGGTAGACGGCAACAAAAAAGGCATTTTCACCCGTGACCGTCGCCCCAAGCTGGCCGCTCATTATTTCAAAAAACGCTGGCACCGCATTCCTGATTTTGGATATAAGAGCTGATGCACAAATATAATCAAGGCTGTAGCAAATCGGTTAATTTGCTACAGCCTTTGTCATATTTTCTCTCCTCTCACCATATACTGTACCATCTGAAGAAAGGGGACAAGAACATGGAACAGGTTTACAGACGCCGCTCCGAGCGTATATCACAACGAAATACATATAGCGCAGAACCGATAACAGGCTATAAGAAAAATGTAATTGCTCAGTCTTTCATTTGCCTTTTGCTGTTCCTTGTCTGTCTGTTTGTGAAAACACAGCCTGAAAAAAAGCCCTTTGCTCAAAATGCTATACAGTTCATTCTGGAAAACAATACGGATTTCGCCGCCATTCCGCATCAGATTCGTCAGCTTATCAGCTCTCTTATGCCGGCAGACCAAAACTTGTTGCCGGATAAATCTGTGCTGACCTCTTTGGTGATTCCGGCAGATGCCTCCATCACCTCTCCTTTTGGTCTGAGAACCCACCCCACCGACGGAGCGGAAAAATTTCATTACGGTGTGGATATAGGAGCACCTGAAGGCGAAAAAATCAAATGTGCCGCCAAAGGCAAGGCTGTAGAAGTTGGTCAGAGTAATGAATACGGAAACTATATTTTAGTACAACACGCCGATGAGATTTACACTCTTTACGCTCACTGCCAAACGGTTTTACCTCAAAGCGGTGATGAAATCCAGGCCGGTCAGGTTATTGCCACCGTTGGTGCCACCGGCAACGTTACCGGGCCACATCTCCATTTTGAACTCCGGAATGGAGACACCTATTTAGACCCTGCCGAATTCATAGCGTTTAAGAAGGAAAATAGCCATGATTAAAATCACCCGTTTTTTTTACATACATTGGCTGGTGCTGCCCCTTGTGTTCCTTTCATACCTTGCCGGCGGACTCTATACCCTGCTGACAGCCTATTCTGTTGTGGCCATTCACGAGTTGTTTCATTTATTTGCCGCTTTACTGGTCAGGGAACGTGTGGGTACCATCATCATTATGCCCTTTGGCATAACCGTGCGGCTGTCTAAAAGCCTGATCCGCAACACCTACAAAGAAATTTTCATCGCCGCCTCCGGTCCTGTTGCCAATGTGCTGATGCTGTGCCTTTCTCCCCTACTTGCAAGGTATTATGGTAACACTTCGTTATCACTTATACTATTTAATACGTTAAACTGGGCCGTTTTGCTGATGAATCTTCTGCCTTGTCTGCCCCTTGATGGTGGTCGGATTGTCAAAGCTCTGCTCACCCGGAAAATCGGCTATATTTCTGCCGTTGCCGTTATGCGCCGGCTCAGCCGTGCAGTAATTTGCTGCTTAGGAATCCTTTGCGGCATTCTTCTCATTCTCACAAAATTAAATATCTCTCTCGTTATGACAACAAGCTTTTTAACCCTGCACCTTTCAGAGGAGCAAAAGCAAAATGAATACATCATTATGCAGGAGCTTTTGTATAACAAAGACAAGCTTCGCAGTAAAGGTCTTTTACCCTCCCGTGTCATCACCGCTATGGATAATGTGCCCGCCCGGGATGTTTTTAAGTTGCTCAGCTATGACAGCTATTGTCTCATTCACATCGTGGACGGGTTTCAGAATTCCGTCCGTACCGTAACGGAGGCACGGCTGGTTTCTTCCATTTTAGAAAAGGGATGGCACATCTGCCTGCAGGATGTGTAGCCTGTTCTGTTTTGGCCGCAAGGAATAACATTCCGGCATACACGGCACCTGTCAGCAATAAACACAACGTCAGCACCCAACCATTTGCCAACGACTGCGTCAGAAAATGCTCCATACTCCACCGCACACCGTAAGCCGAACTCAGAATCAGGAAAGCCGGACGAAAAACATCTTTGCAAAGCGAAAGGCCAAAATCTGTTGTCTTCATCAAGCAGCGAAGGCTTAAATATGCATTGAGAAGTTCCGTGATAAAAATCACCACCACATAGCCGTCCACGCCAGCTCGGGGAAGCAGGGTGTAAATCAGAGCCACACTCACAGCCGAATCAATAATATTAAATCCCATAGAATCCACCTGACGGTTTAACCCCTTCAGCATAGCATCCACCACACCGTCAGCATACATCACCACCACCAACGGCGCTAAAAAGCGAATAAACAAGCCTGCATCGCCGCTGTGGTAAACGGCTTGCCCCAGTTCATCTGCAAATACAAAAAAGATGCCTGCCGCCCCGATTGAAAACAAAAAAGTGGTTGTAAGAGCCCTGGTGGCAATCCGCCGGATGCCGGTTTTGTTTCCCACCTTTTGAAACTCTGTCAGTTCCGGCACTAAAAGGCCTGAAAAAGCACCTAAAACAGCCGCTGGAAACAACAAAAGGGGCATGACCATACCATGCACCACCCCATACTGAGCCAGCGAGGCCGATGCAGAGGCCCCGAATTTTTTTAGTCCCACCGGCACCAGCAGGTGCTCCAGTGTCACCAGCCCCGAGCGCAGATAGGAGCTGACGGCAATGGGTAACGCTACACCCAGTAGCCGTTTTGTATATCTTTTTTCTTTCTCTCTTCCATTATTTCTTTTCTTCTTTTCAGACTGATACAGGCAATACAGATACAAAAACGAGCATATTTCTGCTATGCTTCCCCCACCAATAACCGCCATACAGGCATATTCAATGCCCCTACCGGCAAAAACAGACAACCCCAGAAAGGTCACCGTCATTTTAATCAGCATTTCAAAGATTTGAGCTGATGCGCTTTTAATCACTCGTCGCACCGCCACAAAATAACCGCTCATAGCTGAAGACATAGCCACAAAGGGCAGGCTGACAGACAACAGATATAAGCATCTGACTGTCCGGCTATCACAAAGCCAGTAGAGGCCGATGGGGCGTGCAAAAAAGAGCAATAGTAAGGCGGCACTCACACCAAAAAACGCCGTATAACTCAAGCAAACCCGCATGGCTTTTCTCACACCGCCATCACAATACATGGCTCCTTCCTCTGTAACAAGGCGCACCGTGGCAAGATAGGCGCCGGAAGAAGCCACCGTTGTCGCCAGCGTATAAACGGACATAATCAGACCAAACAGACCGACACCCTCCGCTCCGATCACATGGGTAATATATACATTAAATGCAAGACTTGCCCCACGGAGAAACACCGTTGTGCAACCCAACAGAATACCGTTTATAAAGAATTTCCTGGCTCGTTTCACATTTCCCACCTCTGTACAATGTATGAAAATCTCCGGCAGGAAATACCTAAAAAGGGGCTGTAGCAAAACAATTGGCTTTGCTACAGCCCCTTCATTGAAATCATTTAAATCTTTTTCTCGTAGTCACAATCCTCATTATAACAAACAATCTTCTTCGCACGGCCGGTTTTCTTCAATAAAAGTCCGCCACACTTGGGACATTGTTCCTTCGTCACCGGTTCATCCCAGCTCATAAAATCACATTTCGGGTTGTGTTCGCAACCAAAGTATTTTTTGCCGCGCTGTGATTTCTTTTCCAGAATTTTGCCGCCGCACTTAGGACAAACTGCACCGGTTTCTTTCACAATGGGTTTGGCATTCCGGCATTCCGGAAAACCGGGGCAAGCCAAAAACTTACCGAACCGGCCCATTTTATACACCATATTACGGCCGCACTTTTCACAAATAACATCCGAAACTTCATCAGCAACCTTAACCTTTTCAAGCTCTTTTTCTGCTTTTTTCAGTTGCTCAGCAAAAGGGCCGTAGAAGGTGCGGATAATTTTAACCCAATCGGCGTTGCCATCTTCCACAGCATCCAGTTCCTGCTCCATTTTCGCTGTAAAAGCAACATCCACAATATCGTTAAAATGACCAGCCATAATATCCGTAACCACTTTACCAAGCTCTGTGGGCACAAACTGTTTTTTCTCACGGGATACATATCCACGTGCTGTAATGGTGGTAATGGTGGGAGCATAGGTACTGGGTCGGCCAATGCCTTTTTCTTCCAGCGTTTTAATCAGCGTTGCTTCAGTATATCGTGCAGGCGGCTGTGTGAAATGCTGGTCATGCTCCAGTTTCTGTTTAATCAGAATGTCACCGGATGAAAGAGCCGGTAGCTTACCATTTTGTTCTTTTTCCTCTTCGTCACTGCCTTCTACATACAAGGCCATAAAACCCTTGAACTTCATCTGTCGGCCGTTTGCTTTAAACAAATAATCTCCGGCAGTAACATCCACTGAAACAGTGTTGTAAACCGCTGATTCCATCTGGCAGGCTACAAAGCGTTCCCAGATTAATTTATAGAGCTTATACATATCCGGTGTCAGGCTACCCTTTAGCTCAGCCGGCGTCAATTCCACATAGGTAGGACGAATGGCTTCGTGAGCATCCTGAGCATTGCTGTTGGTTTTATAAACACGAGCCTTGGCAGGCAAATAGCTGTCACCATACTGGTTTTTAATATAAGAACGAACCTCAGAAAGCGCTTCATTGGCAATACGCAAAGAGTCTGTACGCATATACGTAATCAAACCCACGGTGCCATGACCGGGTACTGTTACACCTTCGTACAAATTCTGTGCTGCCATCATGGTGCGTTTAACGGTGAAACCCAATTTGCGGGATGCTTCCTGCTGCAGTGTACTGGTAATAAAGGGCGGAACCGGGTTCCGTTTCTTTTCCCCTGCTGTCACATTGGTTACTGTAAAATCAGCGGTTTCAATCTGTGCCAGCACTTTATTCACATCTGCTTCAGAAGAAAGCTTCAGCTTTTTACCTTGTTTGCCATAAAATTCTGCCACAAAATCAGAACCGGATTTCCTTTCCTGCAAATGTGCATTGAGTAACCAATATTCCTCTGCAACAAAATCCTCAATTTCCTGCTCTCTGTCGCAAATCAGCTTGCAGGCAACAGACTGCACGCGGCCGGCCGACAAGCCTTTTTTCACCTTTTTCCACAAAATCGGGCTGATAGAATAGCCCACAATACGGTCAAGCACACGGCGAGCCTGCTGTGCATCCACCAGATCCTTATCAATGGCGCGAGGCTCTGTAATAGCATTTTTCACCGCCGTTTTAGTAATTTCATTAAAGGTAATACGGCATTTTTCTGTTTCATCAATTTCCAGCAAATTGGCCAGATGCCAACTGATGGCTTCACCTTCGCGGTCCGGGTCAGTTGCCAGATAAACTTTTTTGGAATCCTTGGCTGCTTTTTTCAGCTTTGCCAGTAAGTCACCTTTACCGCGTATGGTTATATACTTGGGTTCAAAATCATGTTCAATATCAATACTCATTTTGCTCTTGGGCAAATCGCGGACATGGCCGAATGATGCCATAACCGTATAGGATTTTCCAAGATACTGTTTAATGGTTTTCGCCTTCGCCGGCGATTCCACTATGACCAGATTGGTTGCCACTATAGTGCCTCCTTTATATCATAAAACCTCATTATTTTAAACAATAGAATTTGCCGGGCAGAGCTTTAATGTAGCCCTTAAGTTCCAGCATCGTCAGCGCGGCTGATAAAGCCCCTGCTGATATCCCCTGCTCGGCCAGCTGATCAATGTGCTGTGGTTCTTCCGTTAGAAGCATTACCACAGCCCGTTCATTTTCATTTAAACCATCTAAAGAAACCTGTGGGCGCTTTAGTTCTTCTTTTTCTTCCAATACCGCTTCCTGTTCCTCATTTATTTTGTCTGTTTCTATATCTTCTGTGTCAATATCTTCCGGCCAGTCGCATTCCGCCGGTCTGTTATGTTCAAGATATTCCGCAAAACGTTCTTTGTATTCAAACAAAACATCTTCTGCTGAAAGCACAGGCTTTGCACCATCAACCAGCATTTTATTTGAACCCTTTGCCGTGCCTCTCGTGGCATCACCGGGCACTACAAACAATTCCCGGTTCTGCTCAATGGTCCAGTTGGCTGAATTAACCGCCCCGCTGCGAACCGGTGCTTCTACAATCACCGTTCCGTAAGACAATCCGGTTATGATGCGGTTTCTTATTTTAAAATTTCCGGGATAGGCAGGAGTGCCTGGCGGATATTCAGAAAGCACCATACCATGATTGATAATATCCTCCATTAGCTGCTTGTGCATTGCCGGATAACACATATCCACGCCACAACCTAAAACCGCCACGGTTACACCGCCGCCGGTCAATGCACCTTTGTTGGCCGCTCCGTCAATACCCTCCGCCATACCACTGACAACGGTTACCCCTTCTTTGGCAAGATCGCGTGCTATAATGCCGGACATTTTGGCACCATAAGGAGAACATTTTCGCGTTCCCACCACAGAAATTGTCATATGTTCATTTAAATCTATTCTTTCCCTGTATCTGGCATACAATACATAAGGTGGATCGTAAATCTTTGTTAGCAGTTGTGGATAATAGGGGCTGTCAAAGGTCAGAATTTTAATGCCTTTCTTTTTACAGACAGCCATCACCTTGCTGACTTTATCCATACTCTTATCGCACAGAGACGAAAGTTCAGCACGGGTTAAACCGGAAACCTGCGAAAGCGTTTCCTTATCGGCAATATACACCGCTTCCGGCTTACCGAAATACTCTAAAAGCGCCGTAATTTTTTGGTTTTTCAAGCCCTTTTTCAGTGTTAGCCAAAGCCAATATTGTAACTCAGACATAAAGCCGATTTCTCCTTTTTTCGACTAATCGTTTTCAAAATGACTTCTATACTACACTACTACAAAACAAAAAAATTGTAAAGTTATTTTTTGGAAAAACGAAAATTTACAATCATTCGAATGTAAATCGTTAATTTCCATTTTCTTTTCTTTAATTGAAGAAAAAAACTGTTGAAACTTCCTAATAAATATGTTATAATATAACTGTACAATTATATATTGTTACATATATCGTTTCATAACTTTAGCGTTCAGCGCGCAAGCGTTGTCGGCCGGGTCCTGCGCAATCTGAGCCCGTGAACCTCGTCAGGTGGGGAACCAAGCAGCGATAAGCGGAATCTTGGATGTGATGCAGGCTTACCCGGCGTGAAACGGTATTTTCTTCAATTAAATCCGCCTGCCGTGCGGTTTTTTTCGTATTAGAACTGTTTTTTAAAGAAAGGAGTGTGTGATTTTGGCTTATCAGGCGTTATACCGTGCTTGGCGACCTATGGTTTTTGACGATGTAGCAGGCCAGGAGCATATCACACAAACTTTAAAAAACGAGCTCAAAACCGGTAATCTGGCTCACGCTTATTTATTCTGCGGTACCCGCGGCACCGGTAAAACCTCAACAGCTAAAATTCTGGCCCGTGCCGTTAACTGTCTGAATCCTGTTGACGGAAATCCCTGCAACGAATGTGAAATCTGTAAAGGTCTTTTGGACGAAAGCATTTTAGATGTTGTGGAAATGGACGGCGCCTCCCGTAACAAGGTTGAGAACATTCGTGAAATTATTGATGATGTGGCTTTTCTGCCCACAAGGGCCAAAAAAAAGGTCTATATTATTGACGAGGTGCACATGGTAACCACCCAGGCCTTCAATGCCCTGCTCAAAACCCTGGAAGAACCTCCGGCACATGTGTTGTTCATTTTGGCCACAACTGAACTGAACAAAATTCCGCCCACGGTTTTATCCCGCTGTCAGCGGTTTGACTTTAAGCGGATTACCTTAGATGACATTGCCGGCCGGTTGCAGAAAATTGTGGAAGCCGGCGGTCGCGAAATGGCACCTGAAGCCTTGCGGATGGTTGCAGAATTAGGCGACGGTTCCATGCGTGATGCGTTAAGCATTTTAGAACAGGTTTTAGGATATTCAGAAGGCCGAATTGAATATGATGACCTGCTGACCATCATCGGCATTACTGACTATGATGCCCTGTTCCGCATCGGCAATGCCTTTTGCGATTGTAATGGTGGCGAAGCGCTGGCCGTGTTGGATGAAATTATTGAAAACGGCAAAGAGCCGGATGTTTTTATAGACCGTTTAATTCGTTTTCTCCGTGATTTGTTAGTGGTGAAGCTGACAAAGAATCCGGAAACTATTATCAACACCTCTCAGGAACAGCTGAGTCGTATGCAAACCCTTGCAGACCGCTTTTCCCGGGAGAAACTGATATTCGCTTTAAAGCAGCTGAACGAAGCTGTTGCCAGCGCCAAAGTCTCCGGTTATGGTCGGACGGTATATGAACTGGCATTAGTGAAACTGGCTGAACCAGCCTATGACACTTCATTAGAAGGCTTATTCGCCCGCGTGGCAGATTTAGAGAAAAAGCTGGCAAATGGTGTTTTGGCTCCTGTGCAGACCCCTGCCCCTGCAGAAAAAGCAGAAGAAGCCCCTCCCTGGGATGTTCCTGCTGAAAGCATCCCCACACCACCACCGATACCTGCTCCCCCGGCACAGCCGGAAGCTACAGAACCAGAACCGGTACCGGCTGATGCAAAAGAAGGCGTTCATCCTGTTCTGGCTCGTTGGGGTGAAATTAAAGAATTCATCAAGGCCCACGGCGGTATGCCGGTGTTGGTGCACATCAATCGTGCTAAACCGATGATGTTACAAAACAAACTTTCACTGGTCTTCCCCAAAGAAGCAATGATGAATAAAACCGTTGTGTCCCGCGCCGGCAACTTAGAATTAATCCACATTGCCGTGCAGGCTATTATAAATGAAGATATTGAGGTGCAGTGTCTCTCCGAAAAGGAAGCCGGCATTGCCGATTCCAAGGAAGACAGTTTTGAGCAACTTCTGGCTTTGGAAAAAGAATTTAAAGAAATTGAAATAATTTAGCGTCACACCCGTGACAGAAATGGAGAAAAACATGGCAAAAGGTAATAAATTCACCGGCGGCGGTGTAAATCAGAATAAAGCCGCAATGATGCAGCGTATTCAGCAGATGCAGGCTGATATGGAACGCGTGCAGAACGAGATCAGCGAGTCAACCGTTGAGGCAACAGCCGGCGGCGGTGCCGTTACAGTTGTTATGAAAGGCAGCCACGAGCTGGTATCTGTTAAATTAAAGCCCGAAATTGTTGATCCAGACGATATTGAAATGTTAGAAGACTTAATCGTTGCCGCTGTCAACGAAGCAGAAAAGAAAGCTGCTGACATGATGGAAGAAGGCATGGCCGGCATTACCGGTGGCCTGAACATTCCCGGTTTATTCTAATATGGATAGGATGGTGATTGTGCTTTGGCACTCACCGTAAAATAAAGAGTCGCCTTGCGACAGAATGGAGGTTCTTATGAAACTTGTATTTGCAATTGTTAGTAACGAAGACGGTAACCTGGTAATGCGCGAGCTGAACAAAGCCGGTGTCCCTGTGACAAAAATGGCTTCTACAGGTGGTTTTCTCCGCGCCGGTAACACCACATTGTTATCCGGTGTTGAGGAAGAAGATGTTCAAAAAGCCGTTGATATTATCGCTAAATTCAGTATGAAGAGAAAACAGATTTTGTTTACACCTGAACCGATGATCGGGTCTATTGATATGGACTATTCTTCCTTCCCGGAAGAAATCGAAACCGGCGGTGCAACCATTTTCGTTGTGGATGTAGAACGTTTTGAAAAAGTTTGATTATGAGGCCGTAATCGGTCACGAATTGATTTGTGCAAAATTAAAACAAGCCGTTTGCCGGCATCAGTTTGTCAATGCTTATCTGTTCTCCGGTGCAGAAGGCATCGGTAAAAAAACCGTTGCTTACCCCTTTATTGCGGCACTACTGTGCCATGCACCCGTAGATGGAAAGCCTTGTCTTCATTGCCCTTCCTGTATGCTGATGACCGCCGGGAATCATCCCGACTTCATCACCTTGCAAACGCCTGAAGACAATAAAACCTTTGGCGTGGATGTAGTCCGCGAGCAACTCATTCAGGAAGCCTATGTCCGTCCTTTTTCATCGGAACGAAAGGTGTTCCTCATTGAAAAAGGCGAGCTATTGACAACAGCAGCCCAGAATGCCTTGCTGAAGGTTCTGGAAGAGCCGCCGGAATATGTGGTGTTTATCATTTTAACTACTGCACAAAATCTCCTTTTAGACACGGTGCTTTCCCGTTGTTTAAAGCTGCAGTTTTTGCCCCTGAATCAGGCGCTTTGCCACCGGTATTTCGAGCAATTAACCACCGGCGACGCTCCTCGCAGGGAATTGGCCGCTTCTTTTGCCCAGGGCAACATCGGCCGTGGCAAACAAATGCTGACTGATGAAGAATTTTACAACCTTTACGAAAACACAGTCACAAATATGCAGTACCTTTTAAACTCCTTATCGGCCTTTGCTGATTTTAATCAGTTTTTAACCGATAACCGAGAAAAAATTGAAAATATTATTGATTTTATGCTTGTTTTTCTGAGGGATGCTTTGCGTCTTAATCTGACCGGAAAAGCAAAGCTCATTTGTACAGATCAGCAAGCAGCTGTTAAAGCCTTTAGTCAAAAGCTTGCACCCGGCAATCTGGTCCGTTTAATGGAAGCGGTGATTCATTACCGCGAACGCTTGCAGAAAAATGCCAGCTTCGCAGGTGCCGGACTTGAACTTTTAACGAAGATGCAGGAGGAAACCCATGACCAAAGTAATCGGAATCCGATTTAAATCTGTCGGAAAAATATATTATTTCGATCCCGATGGCAAAGAACTGTCCTTACACGATGGTGTTATTGTTGAAACCGCCAGAGGAACCGAATACGGTGAAGTTGCTATGACGGAAAAAGAAATCGATGAAAGTAAGTTTTCCATTCCGATTAAAAAGATTATCCGCGTAGCCACCGATGCAGACCGGAAAACCTTGGAGGAAAATAAAAAAAAGGAAGAAGAAGCATATAACATTTGTATGTCTAAAATCCGTGCTAACAAGCTGGAAATGAACCTGATTGATGTGGAATATACCTTTGACAGAAGTAAAATTCTGTTTTATTTCACCGCTGATGGCCGTGTGGACTTCAGACAACTCGTTAAAGATTTAGCTTCCGTATTCCGTACCCGTATTGAGCTCCGGCAAATCGGTGTCCGTGATGAAGCAAAAATGCGCGGTGGCTTGGGCATTTGTGGCAGGCCCTTATGCTGTTCCTTATTCCTGGGTGATTTTGAACCTGTGTCTATTAAAATGGCAAAAGAACAGTCTCTGTCTTTAAATCCCACGAAAATCTCCGGCACCTGTGGCCGTTTGATGTGTTGTTTAAAATACGAACAGGATGCTTACGAAGCACTGATTCGTGAAACACCTAATGTGGGCGCTATTGTTGAAACACCCTCCGGTCGCGGAACAGTGGTTTCCACGTCCCTTTTAAAGGGTCTGGCACAGGTAAGAATGGATTCCGGTGCCGAAAACACCATCAGCGAGTTCAAGGTTGCTGATTTAACCGTGATTAAAGACAGCGTCAGAAGAAATCAGGATGCAGATATTGACCTGGCTGCATTAAAAGAACTGGAAGGTTAAGAATAATAGTCGCTCCGGCGGCAGATTGGAGAAGAAAATGGCAAAGAAAGCAAAGGAATGTTTGTTATATGAAGGAAAACCTCTTTTAAGAGATGGAAACGTTTTATATTATGGTGATTTTAACGAAAACTTCATCACCCGTTTCACCATTACTGAAACAAAGAAAATTCAGGACTTAGAGGTTGCCTCCAAGGTGAACATTGAGCTGCTGGAAAAGCACGGTGACGATATTAAAAGTGCCCGTTTAACAAAAAAAGCTGAGCGCGACAGTCTGTATGCTGCATTGGATATCGGCGTATACTGGCTGGAAGATATTTTAGAAATGGAACGTGAGTTCCTGCAGAAAGCCGCACAGTAAAAAAACAAGGTTGTTGCAATAGCAACAACCTTGTTTTTTATTTCTTCTTAATTCTGAACAATCGACAGGTATGAGGCTGCATTTCGAGCAGCTTAATAACAGATGTGGGTTTTAAATCTTTCTTAGCCCAAGCATCACGGACTTCCCATTCATCGTCTAAGTAAACCTTCACAGTTTCCACTGTTTCGCCAAGATTAAAGACTGCAACTGCTTCGTCCCCATTGGATAGCTTGCGCTTTAAAATGTGGATGATTTTGTTGCCTTCCTCTACCATCATAAGAGGCTTTGCCGCATAACCACCGCTATCCTGATTAATAGCAATGACCTCTTCGTTGCAGTAAACAGAAAGCTCAAACTCGCTCACTTGATCCAGAATACAACTAATTTGAATGGGGGATGCGGTAATCGCCCGCATCGTATAGGCCACAATTTGTTCATCCTCTGTATAACCATATTCCTTAATGAAATAACCATTTGGGAACAAATCACACCGTCCCAGATCCAGCATATCCAGATCAAAATAATGGCCTTTGTTAATGTATTCAATAAAATCAAAATAGGTTTTATAAATCGTTAACAGATTAGGCCAGTTGGCCATGGAATCTGTGTTGCAACGATAACTGTTACAGTATTTTTCCCAGTACTTGTGATATTCAGGACGGGCCTTTAAGGTCACACAAAAACCGAAATCTCTATCTGTTTCAATAAGCTCCTTGCGCATAAGCTCGGCGTTATAAGGGTCAGCAGGACGCCAATCATATTTCAGATAATCAAAGCCCCAATCGGCCCACTGCTGGGCATTGTTTTTCTCTTTTCTGATAACACCAATACCACCGCGTTCGTCAGCAAAACGGTCATCCGGCTCACCCTGGGTGCATCCGGGCGGCAGGGGCACCGTTTCCATAGAACAGCCAAAGGCGTTGAGCATAGGTGTTGAATAAATGCCACAATGGTACCCCATCGCGTGCATACGGTCACAAAAGCCTTTCATATCGGGGAACTTTTCATTGGGCATAATGGCATCAAATTCACCCCCATAGGCGCCCTGCCAGCCGGAGTCAATATTGATGTGGTTATAACCATATTCAGACAAGCCAAGCTCTGTCATTCTATTTGCCGTAGTTTCCATATTTTCCTGAGTTACCTGATATCCAAAGGCATTCCAGCTGGTAAAACCCATCAGCGGTGTTAGCTGCACTCTGTCCTTATGGATTTCAAAAACTATTTTCTTTTCATCTTTGCCATGTTTATTCTCAGCAATCAGTGTTACAGTATAATCGCCTTCTTCTGCTACAACACCGGTGATGATCCCATTAGAAACTGTCAGGCCTGCCGGCAGATTTTCTGCATTATAGGTAAGCGGACGCTGACCGCTGGCAGCGATTTTTAACAATAACGGTTTCTTCGGTGATGCGCCAAAGCAATCCGGCACATTGATTTTCGGTGCACCTTCAAAGGGTTTTGCTATAGCAATTTCAGTATATCTCATGGTATAACCTCCTCACTTTTTCTCTATTTTATATCTTTCAAGCAGAAAAATCTATTTACAAAACATACATTTATATAGTAAAATCATACTATAAGGCGGTGACAGAAATGAACATAATAACAACAGAATTCAGCGCAGACAGCAACCTGTTTGTTTCATCCTACGGTTTTGAGGATATATCAAAAAATGCACATTGGGGTAAAGGCAGCCGCGATGTTTATATTTTGCATTATGTATTATCCGGCGAAGGCACATTTAACAATCACATCGTCACATCCGGTCAAGGCTTTTTAATTACACCCAAAACCATACACGAATATCACTCCTCCGCTCACAATCCCTGGAGTTATTTTTGGGTTATCTTCGGCGGCACTTCCGCTGAAACAATTTGTAGCCGATTTATTTCTACTGATCAGAACAACATTTTCACCTTTGATTTTAAACCGGAGCTTTTAAGCTTATCTGACAGTATTCTGTCAGAGGAAACACCCATGAACGACACCAAGGCTCTGGGCTATTTTTTACTATTACTCTCTTACCACGAAAAGAAAAGGCCGCTCACAGGGAATCATTATGTTCTGGAGGCTAAAAAATATATGAGTATCCATTTTTATCGCAATCTTTCTATAAAAGAAGTCGCCGATACCATTGGCATCAGCGACCGTTACTTGTATAATCTATTTATTAAACATGAAGGAATAGCACCTAAGCAATATCTGAATCAGCTAAAACTAAAGCGGGCAAAATCTATGCTTAAAAACACAAATTGTTCCATTTCTGAAATTGCCGTTTCCATTGGTTTCCCCGATGTTCTCACTTTCTCCCGGTTTTTTTCAAAGAATATGGGTTGCTCTCCCACAGCTTATCAAAATAGGCTGAAACCCTCTTCCCAATAAGCAAAAAATAACTCTATAAAAAACAATACCGACGTTGCTTTGGCGGACAACATCGGCACGGTTCATGGTACTATATGAAAGGGGGGGGTGACGAAACTATATACTTTTACACACTTATTTTACCGCAAAACAGATAATTTGTAAAGACTTTTCTGTAATTTTTTATATTTACAATCATTCGATTGTAAAATTGTCAACCCTTTGTTTTCCTTCTATTTTTCTGTTGCCACTATAATCCGGATTCGACCGCCTTTATCCGGTGTCCGGTCATAATATGTAGCAATTGTATACTTCTCCGGTGAAAGCTCCGATAAGGGAATCACCGTATAATCATAAGAGGTTTTCTTGAATACTGTCACTTTATCAGATAAGGGATATTCCTTATTAGCCGCTGTTGTGATGTACCCGTTATACACCTTCGTCACTTTTTCACCAAGCTGTACGAGAGGCTTTATATTCTGCGGTCTGCCGCCGTTCATCAAAAGCATCACCGGCTGACCCATACCCACATTATACGCTACACCATTGGTAGATGTACTACCCATCTGCCCGCCGATATTATAGCTATAGCTACCGCCTACATTGTTGCCGGCGGTGCGGGATTCCGCCTGGGTGATAATACCGTATTCATAACATTCACCTGTTACATCGTTTAAAATCAGATCGGTAATTTGTCCCCGGCTATTTAAATCGTAATAAAGCACCTGCTTAACACCTAAATCCATCTGATGCAGTCGTTGCAGAAAAACAGATGTGTAAGCTCCGCTCTTACTTTTCTCCATAGGCACCACATCCAGAATATTAACAGATTCTGCAAAAGGAAGAGTGCCGAGCATACGGGTTTCGGCATCAATTTTGCCGGATATACCCTGACGGTTGTAGGTTGCAACAGAAGCCAATCCGTCCTTGAAAGAAACTTTAACCACCTGATTCAAAGCCTCACTATCGCTATAATCACGCTTGGCAGCATATTCATATACATTGCCATCCATTCCGGCCACTTTAATATAGAAGTTGGAATATGTTTCCCCCGTCTGATTGGTGTAATCCTTTACACCGGCGCCACAGAAATAACCGATTTGTGCGCTATCTGTGGTATCAGCTGAAACAACACCGGCAATGGCTCCGTCCTTGCCTAAAAGAGCTGTTACCGTGTCGCCATAGTTAAATTTACCGTTGGACGACAGCGCATTAAAGGCATCTGCCGATTCTACCTGATAAGAAATACCGGAAATGGTTACACCCGTCAGCTGATCTTTGTTGGGAGTGGCTGTTTCGTAAATACCGGTTACTTTCTTACTGTAGGCCAAAACCATATTCAAGTCAGAAGAATAATACACTACATCGTAAATCTGTATATCATTGCTTGTGCATTTAACACCATCACGCATAACGGTCATATCAGAGCCAACCGACAGGTCCTGATACCAAGTGTTGGTTCTCACCACAACAGGTCCCACAACGTTGCCGTTGCGCACCGTTACATACTCAATATTCTGCTTGCTATCACGTTGAACAGAAATCAAATCCCCCATTGCCAGGGTGTTTTTGATTGCCTGATAGGTGGTCTTTTGCGTCCCTGAGTATACAATGGTGCCATCATTCAGAGTGAGCTGAGAGGTTGCACCATTCTGATACACAACAATCGTATTATCCAGCTTGGAATACACAACATATTCCTCGGCCGCCTGTGCATAGGGAATAAAGCACACCAGCGTATCGCCGTTCTTTACAATCACATCACCCCGCTGTCCCAGATGACTGCGGTTAAATGTATCATCAATCCGATAACTGCCGGCAGAGGTTGCCACCTTCCCCGGATTTACTGAACTGTCTTCTTCGTTTGTTGCAATTAAAACAACATCCTCCGTCAGTTTATACTGGATGCTTTCCAGATAATCTCCTACACTGTTTTTGGGTGAACAGGTCAATAAATTATAGGTCAGCAGCATCACATCCCGACGACTCATAGGGGTGCCTACTGTAGCCGACATATCATCAAGCAGGCCAATGTTTTCTGCCAAGCCTAACTGACCGTAAGGCCAGGAATAGCCGAAATCATCGTTGGTGTAACCCAATAGCTTAAGCATCACTGTTACAGCCTCTTCTAGCAGCACCGTCTGATCGGGACGGAAGGTGGAGTCGGGGTATCCGGTTACAAGACTGTTAGACACCGCCAGCTTTACATAAGGGGCTGCCCAATGCTTATAGCTCACATCACCAAAGGGTGATATAGACAAGCTGGAGGCCACCTGATTCTTATAAGGAGACGCCGCGATAGCAATTTTAGAAAATTCAGCTCTTGTAACCGACTGTTCCAGACGAAGTTCACCATCCGGATAGCCGTTCATAATTGACATACTGGCAAGCAGATTGGCAATCTCCTGCTCTCCTGCTACCGCCGATACAGACAGGCAGGGCAATAACAAAGCCATACATATTGCCAGAATTAATATTTTACTTCCTGATTTTTTCATGCAAACATTCCTTTCCTACACATTCCGTTGCTTAGTCGTGTCGCAAAGCATCTATGGGGTTCAGTCTTGCTGCTTTTCGTGCCGGAAAATAGCCAAAGGCTATACCAATAACAGCCGACACCGAAAACGCAATAATAATAGAGCCTAAAGTAATAACCGTTGGCATATCCATCAACGAGCATAGGGCATAGGCTCCGCCAATGCCTAAAACAATACCAAGAACGCCGCCACATCCGCTGGTGGTGGCAGCTTCTACCACAAACTGACTCAGAATATTCCAAGGCGTAGCACCCAAAGATTTGCGTACACCAATTTCGCGGGTACGTTCTGTAACAGATACCAACATAATATTCATAATACCAATACCGCCAACCAACAATGAAATCCCTGCAATACCAACCAGAATCAAAGTGAGTGTGCCGGTGAGTTCATCCAAGGTATCCACAATAGCAGACACACTGATTACATTATAAAAATCTTCACTCTGGTATACCTTAAACAAAGCATTTTCAATATCGGCAATGGCCTGTTCCAATTCATTTTTATCTGCAGCGCTGAAGGTATAGTTGGATACACGGGAGATAAAGGTTAAGGTTCTGGCCACCGTATAGGGCAAATATACCCGGTCATCCTGACTGCCCTGGGTGCCGCCGGCCTTTTCTTCTGCCACGCCAACCACAGTGAAGCTGTTGCCGTTCAGTTTGATAATCTGACCAATAGGATTCGTTCCCTGAAATACATTTTTGGCAACATAAGAACCAATCACACAGTTTTTCTGACGGCGCTCCACATCCATATAGGATAAATACCGTCCGCTTTCAATGCCTATGTTGTTGATTTCGTGATATGTTTCACTGGTACCAATACAGTTCACAGATTGATTCTCGTTGTTGTTTTTTATGTAAGCCGGAATAGTGATATTAGGCGAAACCGCCTGCAACGTATCTTTTTCTTCTACTAGCTTCAGCATATCCTCCGGCTCCACCCGGCGGTTGCCGCCACGGCCGGAGATGCTCACCGTAATCAGATTCGTTCCCATGCTTTCAAATTTATCCACCATCAGTTGCTTCATGCTGTCTACCATACTGGTCAGGATAATGACAGAAGCCACACCGATAATGATACCGAGCATCGTGAGAAAGGAACGCATTTTACTGGTTTTTAAGCTCTTCAGCGCCAGAATAAAGGATTGTTTCATATTCACAAAGCATTCCTCCTTCCAGGCATATCAGAAATAATTTTTCCGTCCTGAATCCGGATAATACGCTTCGCTTCCTCCGCGATGGACATATCATGCGTAATCAGCACAATGGTTGTACCCTCGTCATTCAGCTTCTTAATAAAATCCAGAACGTCACGACCGGTTTTACTGTCCAATGCCCCGGTGGGCTCATCAGCCAGAATCACAGGTGGTTCTCCGGCCAGCGCCCTGGCGATAGACACACGCTGTTGCTGACCACCGGAAAGCTGGGAGGGCATTTTTTTAGCTCTGTCCAAAAGCCCCACTCTTTCCAGGGCAATTTTTGCTTTTTCTTCTCTTTCCTTTGGCGACAGTCCCCTGTAAATAAGGGGTAATTCCACATTCTCCAATAAATTCAGTTTCGGCAGCAAATTATATTGCTGAAAAATGAAGCCCAAGGTTTGATTGCGTATATGAGACAGTTCAATTTCATTCATAGTGCTCACATCAATGCCATTTAAGTGGTAAGAACCGCTGGTGGGAATATCCAGACAGCCAATAATATTCATACAGGTAGACTTACCGGAACCGGACTGACCCACAATGGCCACAAACTCACCCTGCTCAACGGTCATTGTCACACCGTCCAAGGCTCTGATTTCGCTGTCACCATCAGAATATATTTTATAAATATCACGGAGTTCAATCATCGTTGTCTCCCTCCGGTCATACCGGTCGTTCTGCCACCGGACATTCCACCGGCCATAGGCATACCACCGCCCATGGGCATACCGCCACCCATGCCCATCATACCGGACATTGTATTGGTGCCGGAGCCGGCCGATACCGGTACATATACTTCGTCTCCTTCTGACAAGCCGGAGATAATTTCCACAAAATTAGAATCGTTAAGGCCTGTTTCTACCCGGACAGCGCGGAAACCATCAGGTACTGTCATGCCCTTGCCCATCGTACCTTTATTACCGGCTTGGGAAGTTTTCTCACCTGCTTGTGAAGATTCCTCGCCTGGCTGCGGAGCTTTGTTACCGGCTTGTGGCTTTTCTTCCTCAGCCGGTTGCGGTGTTGCTTTTCCATCATCTTTAACGAAAACAATGTTACCGCGGTTCACCGCCGAAACAGGCACTAGCAGTACATCCTGACGGGAATCCACAACAATTTCCGCACTCACATTCATGCCAGGAATCAAGCCCTCCGGTTTTTCCACAACAATCGTAATCGGATATGTAGTCACACCGTTCTGTGTGGTTCCCACCACGCTGACATAATCCACATAGCCGGAATATCTTTTGTTTTCCATTGCATCTGCTGTTACACTGACACGCTGTCCCACCTTAATTTTACTGATATCCAGCTCATCAACACTCATTTCAAAAATAATGGTGGACATATCAGCAATCACAGCCATAACCGTAGATGAGTTTGTGTTATCAAGCGTATCCCCTGCTTTGGAGGTTTTCTTCAGCACGGTTCCCGAAATTGGTGCCGTAATCTGATAGTTTTCCAGCTGTTTATTATAGTTATCAATGGAGAGTTGCGCATCCCGCAGAGAAATCTGACTGCTTCTTCTGGTGTTGTCAGAGTTAGCTGATTCCAATTTTGCCACTATATTGCCGACAGAAACCAAATCCCCTTTTCCGTAATGCATCGCAACAATTTTACCGGATGTTTCCGCTGTAATTGTGGTTTCCAGTTTATATTCAAACGTGCCGGGACTATTGCAGGCTACATCACCCACAATTGCCGTTGCCATATCGCCTTTAGAAACAGCTCCGGGGTTTTGCACCTCTATTTCCACCGTCCGGACGGTGTTGCCGTCTGCTGAAATAAGATTGCCTGTAGCGACTCTGGTCACTGTGCCTTCTAAGGTATAAAAGGAATTGGTCAGCATAACCTGAGCCCGGTCCCCTTCATGAACAGATTCTGCATCAACTGCATTAAAGGGAAGCTTTAAAACCAAGGTCTTCAAATCAATCAGATCAGCAATTTTCGTACCATTATTAACAGAATCGCCAACCTTAACATAGGTTTCGGTAATGGTGCCGCTGTATTTGCTTTTAACATTCAGTTTATCCAGATCATCCATTGTCTGATTGTAAGAAAGCTGGCTTCTTTCCAGACTGAGCTGAGCTTTTTCCAATGTATTCTCCAGATCACTAGAATCAATCTGATATAAAAGGTCACCTTTTTCCACCATATCGCCTTCTTCAAAGGTTGCCTCTAAAATTTCGCCCTTCACCAGAGAAGTCACCTGATATTCATCAATTGGCTTGATGGTGCCCGTTCCGCTGATGATAACCGATACATCGCCTCTTGTAACCTGAGCTGTGGTATTTTTCGGCTGAACCTTTTCAGAAGGAGAAAGCAACAATAACATAATAGCGACCAGTAACAGTGCCGCTATAGAAATAAAGATAATTTTCTTTTTCCTCGGCATCGCTTTAAAGCTTTGACCACCTTTTTTGATTTTGCCCGTAATATCGCTAATCTGCATATATTTCATAGCCTTTCCGTCCGCAAAATGCTTGATAAGTCTCATCGCGGACGAATAAGACCCTATATATTCTATGTAAAACCGTCATTCAGACAGATACTTTACAATTAATGGAATTCATTATATCATATAAATCGAAAAAAATAAATAAAAAGTTTTTTACATTATAAAATAATCATATCAAAGATTTATTTCTATTTTACGAATGAACTGTAAACAAAATGTGAAATATATTTTTTAAAAAATCTATAAGTTTTTTAAGTTTTTAAAAAAAACATTTGACAAATCTCTTTTTTTGTTGTATAATAAATGAGTCTTAACGATAGCAAGGCATTTTTCGGAGTGTGGCGCAGCTTGGTAGCGCGCTTGACTGGGGGTCAAGAGGTCGCAGGTTCAAATCCTGTCACCCCGACCAAAAAACGAGTTATACCGCAAGGTGTAGCTCGTTTTTTCTTTGACTTTATTTAATCCTTTCCTTTTCACAAAAATATCACTTTTTCTCTGTTTCTGCCCCATCCGTTCCTTGACAATTCCCAACATTCGGTATATAATTATTAAATAGGTATAAAAACATACAAATCGCTATGAAAGAAGGATGAAATGTGAGCAAACGAGAGCTGGCAATGGAAATTCACTCAAAAGGATATAACTGTGCCCAATCGGTTCTGCTGGCCTTTTGCGAAGATTTTGGTCTTTCCAGAGAAGCAGCGGCCAAAATGTCTCTTCCTTTCGGTAGCGGTATGGGGCAAATGCGGGAAACCTGCGGCGCCCTTACCGGTGCTTTTATGGTCCTCGGCCTGGCCAGTGCAAAAAACGAAGCCCCGACACCACAGGAAAAAGCACTGTGTTATGAAGAGGTTCGCTCTTTGGCAGAAGCTTTTCAATCAGAAAATGGTTCTGTGTTATGCCGTGAATTGCTTGCCTTGGCTCAGGAAAACAAAGAAAAGAAAAACTGCCACGAGCTGGTGGGATATACCGCCGAACTATTAGAAAAATTCTTTAATCAATAATTTGTTATAGGAGAGAGAAAGATGAATGTATTAGCAATTGGTTGCCATCCGGATGATATAGAAATTAACTGTGCCGGAACCTTGGCAAAATGCGTGAAACGCGGTGATACTGTTACAGTTTGCCATGTTTGTAACGGTAATTTAGGACACGTGATTATCCAGCCGGATGAGTTGGCTGAAATTCGAAAAAACGAAGCCATCAAGGCCGGCGCCTTGGCAGGCATCCGTGTTGTAACCTGCGACATTGGCGATTTAATGGCCTATGAATCCAGTAAAGAACAGCGGGATAAGGTAGTAGATGTGATTCGCACAGCACAGCCCGACTTTATTATCACTCACGCGCCTAATGACTATATGCCCGACCATGTTGCTGTAAGCCGTTTGGTGTTCGATGCTGCCTTTGCTGCCAGCGTTCCCCATTACGAATCCGGCATTATGACGCCTTCCGCTGTAACCCCCATTTTTTATATGGATAACTTAGGCGGCAATGAGTTTTTACCTACAGAATATGTAGATATTACGGAAGAAATTGATTTGAAGCTGGAAATGCTGGAATGTCACGAAAGCCAGCTGAAATGGATGCGCGAGCACGACAATATTGATTTTGCGGATATGGTGAAAACAATTTCCAAATACCGTGGCTATCAGTGCGGTGCTCAGTATGCCGAAGCCTTCTCTCAGTGTATGGTTTATCCAAAGCCCACCACCAAGAGAATGTTACCGTAATGATTTTTATTATTAAGTAAATATATTTTTAGGAGGAAGAAAAATGAATTTTGCAAGTACCGTTAAAGGCTCTTTGTTAGAGGGCTTCTACCCCGCCGGTTGGGACATGGAAAAGATTGACGCATGCTGCTCCAATCCCCCGGAATCCATTTTTGACCGTCAGAGCTTCTGGAACAAGGATTTCACCCCCATTTCCTGCGAAAACGTAACTGAATTTGATATGCTGATGGGTCACGAAATCGCCAACACCATTAAAAAGGCTCGTGAAGCCGGTGAAAAACTGATTATGATTCTGCCTGTTGGTCCTATGGGTATGTATAAATGGGCTGTATTCTTCTTAAAAGAATGGAACATTAAATGTGATCATCTCCATTGCTTTAACATGGACGAATGGTCAGATGCTGACGGCAACACCTTAGCATCCAACGACCCTGCAGCCTTCACTAACGCTATGGAACAGGCTTTCTACAATCCCTTAGGCGAACTGACCGTTCCCAAGGAACAGAGAAACTTCGCTACCAAAGAAAATCTGCCCAAATATCCTGAAAAGATTGCTAAATTAAAGGCTGAAGGCGCTAAAATGGTACTGATTTTCGGTATCGGCAGAATGTGCCACATTGCATTCTGGGAACCCCAGTTTGCTGCTGAATTTGCAAGCGAAGAAGAATGGATGAAACAGCCCTACCGTTTAGGTGCCAAGCTTCATCCCTTGACCATTGAACAGAATGCTATCACCAGCTTTAAATCTAGAACCACTCTGGTTCCTTGCCGTGCTAACACCATTGGCCCCGGCATCTTTATGCAGGCTGATACCATTATCGGTGGTTGTGACGGTGCTCTCTCCCGCGGTATGCAGTGGCAGGGCATGAGCCTGTGGATGACCCTGCGTTACGGTCCCACTCCTTGGATCACCTCCAGCTACATTCCCACTCTGCCCGGTAAGCTCTTCTTCTTAAACGAGCTGGCTGGTCCTTTAAATGCTGAATGTAACTAATTTGTGCTGGCGTAAAATGTACAGATCGCATAAAGCATAAAATACTATAAGAATAAAAACTATGGTAGGCATTCGTTTAAAAAACGAATGCCTACTTTTTTAAATGCTTTATGCTTTGAATAAACTTCACCGCAGCAGTCGATTCTAACTACTCAACTTCGTCACAAAAGTGACTCGTTTTGCAGAGAATCTTTGCATGGGTGCTGTTTGCGAAATTAAAGATTTCGACAGCACCGCATCGCAGTACCTTTGTACAGCTTCGGGTTCAGTTTATTCAATCTGCACTATTTTCCACACAGCACAGAGAGTTACAAAATTCACATAACAAATAAGACACAAAAATAGACATTCGCCATAAGACGAATGTCTACCATAATCTTTAAACTTTCAACAGCCACAGCTTATTTAATTTTACTGATGTCATAGGGCGTTACCTGATATACAAAATAGTTCAGCCAGTTGGAATACAAAAGATTCGCATGACTGCGCCAGGTAACCAAAGGTTCTTTTTCCGGGTCATCATCCGGGAAATAATTCTTCGGCACCTCAATAGGCAGGCCTGCTTTTACATCACGGACATATTCCTTGTTCAGCGTGCCCGCATCATATTCTGAATGACCGGTGACAAAAATCTGCCGTCCCCGTTTGGTGCTGATTACATATAACCCTGCCTCCTCAGAAGAGGACAAGATTTTCAATTCAGGCACCTTCTCTACATCTTCACGACGAATTTCCGTATGCCGTGAATGGGGTGCCATAAATTCATCATCAAAGCCACGGAACAAAATGGAAGATTTATGCTCCACTTTATGGGGATATACACCGAACAGTTTTTTATCCAAAGGATATTTGGGCACACCATAATGATAATAAAGCCCTGCCTGTGCACCCCAGCAAATATGGAAGGTACTGGTAACGTGAGTTTTTGTCCATTCAAAAATCTGACAAAGCTCATCCCAATAAATCACATCTTCAAAGGGCATCTGTTCCACCGGTGCACCGGTGATGACCATCCCGTCAAAGGTTTCATCCTTCACCTCTGCAAAGGTTTTATAGAAGGCGAGCATATGCTCTTCTGCCACATTCTTGGACTTATAGCTCTCTGTGTGCAACAGCGTCAGTTCCACCTGCAAAGGGGTGTTTCCCAGCAATCTGGCCAGCTGTGTTTCTGTTTCTATTTTAGTGGGCATCAGGTTTAAAATCGCAATTTTAAGCGGTCTGATATCCTGAGTTAGTGCCCTTGTTTCTGTAATGACAAATATATTTTCTTCCGTCAGCGTTTTGGTTGCCGGAAGCTGATTGGGTATTTTAATCGGCATCTTTCTGTGCTCCTTTGCCCAAAATTTTAAACACCGTAACCGGCGTTTATTTGCCGATTACTTTATGATATACCTTTTTACCTTTTTTAATCACAATGCCGGCTGTTAACTTCTCTTTGGAAACAGTCATATTGGGATCGGCTACTTTTTCATCGTCTACGGATACACCGCCCTGCTGAATCAAACGGCGGCCTTCGCCCTTAGAGGGAATGAGTTTTGCAGCCAGCATAATATCCAAAAGACCTGTTTCATCAGAAAGTTCAGCAAGAGCAAGTTCTGTGGTGGGCATTTCGCCGCCGGCGCCGCCGCCAAAAATGCCTTCTGCCGTTGCTTTAGCCTTGTTTGCTTCTTCCTCACCGTGAACCAGCTTGGTAATTTCAAATGCAAGGCGCACCTTTGCCTTATTCAGTTCAGCACCTTCCCATTTTTCCATTTCACGGATTTCTTCCATCGGTACAAATGTAACCATTTTCATTAAACGTAAAACATCTGCATCATCAACATTTCTCCAGTACTGATAGAACTCGTAGGGAGAAACCTTTTCAGGATCAAGCCACAGGGCACCTTTTGCAGTTTTGCCCATCTTTTTACCATCTGAAGTGGTCAGCAGGGTAAAGGTCATACCGTAAACCTGCTTATTTTCCTTACGGCGAACCAGATCAATACCGCCTAAAATGTTGCTCCACTGGTCGTCACCACCCAGCTCCATCTGACAGCCATACTGCTTATAAAGCTGCAGAAAATCGTAGCTCTGCATTAACATATAGTTAAATTCAATAAAGGAAAGACCTTTCTCCAGACGTGTCTGGAAGCATTTTGCTCTCAGCATCTCGTTAACAGAGAAGCAGGACCCGATGTCTCTTAAAAATTCAATATAATTGAGTTCACGAAGCCAATCGGCGTTGTTTACCATAATCGCCTTGCCGTCAGAAAAATCAATGATGGAAGAAAGCTGCTTTTTAAAGCGCTCGCAGTTATAGTTAATGGTTTCCACCGTCATCATCTGACGCATATCGGTACGGCCGGAGGGGTCGCCCACCATGCCGGTACC
The DNA here is from genome assembly GCA_017416855.1 of Clostridia bacterium. Lineage (GTDB taxonomy): Bacteria > Bacillota > Clostridia > UBA1381 > UBA9506 > UMGS755. Next base: position 16,408 of record JAFQAZ010000025.1, on the reverse strand, counting down.
GCCACCGACTAAAGCAATGGGTCTGTGGCCGGCATCCTGCATATGGCGCATAACCACCATCTGCAGAAAATGGCCTACATGCAAGCTGTCTGCCGTAGGGTCAAATCCAATATAAAAGGTTACTTTTTCTTTGCCTAAAAGCTCCCTGATTTCATCTTCATGGGTTGTCTGCGCAATCAAGCCACGCTCTTTTAAAGTATCAAATACGTTTGTCAATCTTCTCGCCCCTTTAAATTAATACACTATTCAATTTATTGTAACATAAAACTGACACAAAAACAAGTCCCCTCTTTGACAAAATTGCACATTGTAAAATCATTGACAATCCCTTTGTTTAATGATAGAATTTATAATATGTAATGTTGCTTTTTATAGAATAACAGGAGTGATTCTATGTCTTTACGTTATACATTAGGGGGGCTCACCGTTAAAACCGATGCTCTCTTTCATACAGAAGGGCTTTACCACCTTTCTTTTTACGAAGCTCCGGCCACAGACACACCGGATATTACATTTTCCGTGCATCCGGAGTGCGACAGTATTTCTGAACCAACCGGCACTTTAATTGCCGAAGTGAACAAACGTCGTTGGTATAAAACAGAAAACGGCTATGCTTTTGTGGATAAAATCGAAGAGTTTACCGATAAAATTTTAAATTTAATGATTGCGGATGAAACCTTCAGCCACATCGACCTTTGGTTGTGCCCTACAGCACTTTTACATGTTACGCGGGACGAACGACCTTATAATTTAACCCAGGAAATTCTCCGCTATGCCCTCTTATTCCGCGAAGGTACCATCATTCACGCTTCTTCCCTGGCTTATGACGGAAAAGGTTTGTTGTTTTCTGCTCCCTCCGGCACAGGCAAGTCCACCCATACAAATCTATGGACGAAATATGCCCCGGGAACAGAAATTGTCAACGATGATATGCCCATTGTTCGTTTGGAAAACGGCGTCCCTTACCTGTATGGCGCCCCATGGAGCGGCAAAAATTCCATTCACAAAAATCTGCGTGTTCCCTTGAAAGCCATTGTATTTATTGAACGTGGCAAAACCTGTTCTTTAACCGATATGGATTCTATGGATGCAGTGTGGAAGCTGTTTGAAGCAGTGCGCAAGCCTGTTATTGCTGATCTGGCCGAAAAAAATCTGGATATTATGGCAAAAATCATTGAAGCATTGCCGGTTTACCGCTTACAATGTGACATTTCTCAGGAAGCCGTTGAAACAGCTATGAAAGCTATTGAATAATCAAAAGACTGCAGCTGCAGTCTTTTTTAATTTATTCTTCTAACCACTTGCAAATTTTCCCGCTTCGTATTATAATAATAAGGTACGCATTATGGCATATCTGCATACATTGATTACAAGGAATCTTAAAATAAAAGGAATGAACTAAATGGATCAAGCTTTAAAAGACCGCTTTGCCGCCATAGAACCTTTAATTGGGCACACACCCTTGTTGGAAATTTCGTTTACTTATAAAGGCAAGGCACGTCGCATTTTTGCAAAAGCTGAATATTATAATGTAACCGGCAGCATTAAAGACCGTGTTGCCCTTTACATACTGAAAAAAGCCTATGAAAACGGGGATATTCACCCGGGAGATACCATTGTAGAGGCCACCAGCGGCAACACCGGTATTTCTTTTTCTGCCATTGGCCGCTACCTCGGTCATCCTGTTAAAATTTATATGCCCGATTGGATGAGCCGCGAGCGTATTGCCTTAATGGAAAGCTTTGGAGCTACTGTCCGTCTGGTTTCTTCAGAAGAAGGCGGCTTTTTAGGCTCCATTAAAATGACAGAGGATTTCGCCAGACAAGGCGGCGCCTTTCTGCCCTGCCAGTTTTCTAATGAAGATAACACCAATGCACACATTGAAAGCACCGGTGCTGAAATTATTGAACAGCTTGGCACGTTAGGTTTAAAGGCAGATGGTGTGGTAGCCGGTGTCGGCACCGGCGGAACGGTGATGGGTATTTCAAGAAGCTTAAAATCAGCCAATCCGGCTTGTAAAGCATTCCCCTTAGAGCCCTCCAATTCCCCCACGCTCTCTACAGGATATAAAGTTGGCAAGCACAGAATTTACGGTATTTCCGATGAATTTATTCCGGATCTTTTAAAGCTCCCCGAAATGGACCAGATTGTTTCTGTTGATGATGGTGATGCTATTTGTATGGCCAGAAAGCTTTCTGAAACATTGGGCATTGGCGTTGGCGTTTCCTCCGGTGCAAACTTCTTAGGCTGTGTTTTAGCCGGCGATGCCTTAGGGGACGATGCTGTTATTGTAACCGTTTTTGCTGATGATAATAAAAAGTATTTATCCACCGATTATGCCAAAACACAAACACCGCCGGAAGGCTCTTTAACCGCTGATATTTCTTTAACCGGTATTCGGGTTATCCGCTAAATAAATTTTTGTCGATATGGCATTTGCCATATCGGCTCTTTTTTTACATTCCTTTAAAAAAACAATTGTATTTTACCGGAAAATATGATAAAATAAATTAGTTAAAAACAACTAACAAAAGGAGTTCTCCCATGGGTTTCGATATCGTTGCAAAACAAATTATTATGCTGGCTATTTTAATGCTTTTGGGCTTTATAGGCGTTAAGGCAAAATATATCCAACCTGAACTGAAGGACAGCATTTCCAAAATCATTTTAAAGTTCACCCTGCCTCTTTTGAACATTACGGCTATCACAGGGCAGACATTGCGTCCGGATATGCTGACAAATGCCGGTATTTTAATTCTGTTTGCTTTAGGCGGCATTGGCATTATGCTGTGCGTAGGCACCTTGGTTTCTAAACTGTTCCGCCTGCCACCCGCCACCAAAACCATTCACACCTGTATGAGTGCTTTTGGTAACGTTATCTTTCTGGGTTATCCCTTAATTACTGCTCTTTACGGTCAGGAAGGCTTGTTTTATGCTGTTGTGTATGCTTTACTCAATGACGGTATCGTGTGGACCATCGGCGTGTATCTCATCGCCAAATCTGCCGGCAATAATTCAAAAGCCAATTGGAAAAAGCTCATAAACCCCAACACCATTGCCTTTGCTATTGCACTTGTTATGCTGGCCTTTGGTGTGCGTCTGCCAAACCTGTTGCACGATACATTGTCTTCCGTGGGTAAAATGACCACTAATCTTTCCATGCTTTTTATCGGCATAACATTAGCCACCATTCCCCTTAAGGGCATTTATAAGCGGTTCACCATTTACTTTATTGTTCTTGTGAAAATGATTCTGGTGCCCATTGCCCTGATGTTTGTTTTTTCATACCTGCCGTTTTTTGATAAAACTATGGTGGGTGTTCTGATTCTCCAGGCTGCCATGCCGGTACAGACCATTCTCACAGTTGTTTCCAGCGAACTGGGTTCTGACTATCGCTATGCAACAGAGTGTGTGTTCATTACTACGGTGTTGAGTCTTATCACCTTGCCCGGTGTGTATTACATTATGACGCAAATTATTAAATAAAATAAAAGGATGATGACAAATGAATAAACAACCAAAAGCCGCTGTGATTATGGGCAGCGATTCTGATTTCCCCGTAGTAAAAAAATGTATTGCTATGCTGAAAAAATTCGGCATCGAAGCTGATGTCAACGTTATTTCTGCCCACAGAACACCGGATGCCGCAGAGCATTATGCAAAAAATGCTCAGGCAAACGGCGTGGATATTATCATTGCCGCTGCCGGCAAAGCAGCGCACTTAGCCGGTGTACTGGCTGCTTTTACCACTTTGCCTGTCATTGGCATCCCTATGAAGTCCTCCACGATGGACGGTCTTGATTCTCTCCTTTCTATGGTGCAGATGCCCAAGGGTATTCCCGTGGCTACTGTTGCCATTGATGGTGCTGATAACGCCGGTATTTTAGCTGCACAGATTTTGTCTTTAAAATACGAAGATATTCAGCCCAAACTGGCGCAGTTCAAAGCTGATATGGCAGCAGAAGTAGAAGCAAAAAATAAGGCTATTCGCGAAGAAGCCGCTAATGTATAAGGTGTAATTCTATGCAGATTAAAAAAACATTGGCGCAGGTGGCACCTTATGCCCCCGGTCGCCCCATTGATGAAATTAAACGGCAGTTTGGTCTTTCCGAAGTTGTTAAACTCGCCTCTAACGAAAACCCCTTAGGAGCCTCTCCCAAGGCCTTAGTTGCCGCCGGAAAGGCAATGCAGGATGTGTTTATGTATCCCGACCCTAATGCTTACTCTCTTCGTCAGGCACTGGCTTCTCACTTAAACTTACAGCCGGAAAACTTTATTTTCGGCACCGGAAGCGACGGACTGATTGAGCTGGTGTGCAAAACCTTTTTAGCTGAAGGGGACGAAAGCATTATGCCGGATCCTTCCTTCTCTCTTTATGAATTGAATGTTCTGGCCAACGGTGCAACTCCCGTAAAAGTTGCTTTAAACAAAAATATGCAGTATAATCCCGAGATGTTGCTCTCTGCCATCACTCCGAAAACCAAGGTGATCTGGCTCTGCAATCCAAACAATCCAACCGGCGGGATGTACACAGAAAAGGAACAGCTTTCCTTTTTCGAAAAAGTGCCCGAAAATGTTTTGGTGGTTGTTGATGAAGCTTATTATGAATACGCTGCAGGAAATGCTGATTATCCCAACAGCTTGGCATTGCTTAAAGATAGAAAAAACATTCTCATTCTGCGAACCTTTTCTAAAATTTATGGACTGGCCGGACTTCGTGTGGGTTATGGCATTGGCGATAGCCACCTGCTTGCCGAGCTGGAAAAGGCCCGTCCACCCTTTAACGTTTGCTCCCCTGCCCTAGCTGCCGCCGAAGCCGCTTTGGAAGATGAGGACTTTTTAAATCAGTCTTTAAAAGCAAACAAAGAAGGAAAAAAATACTTAGAAGAAGCCTTTACTGAAATGGGACTTCCTTTTGTTAAAACCAGCACCAACTTTATTGCGGTTGATACAAAAAAGGATGCCAAAACCGTTTACGAAGCACTCCTTACAAAAGGCTACATCGTAAAAGGCGGACACGTGTTGGGTATGCCCGGCTATCTCCGCGTAACCATTGGCACCTTAGAAGAATGTAAAGGCTTTGTAGAAGCGCTGTCTTCTATTTTGCAAACACTTTAAAAAGAAAGGAGCCTTGTTATGAAAACAGTTTCAGCCGAAGAAATGAATAAACAGGCAGAGTTTTCTGACCGCGTGAAAAATATGATGGCACACCGCAGTCCTAAGGCTCTTGTGATTACCTATGGCTGTCAGCAGAACGAAAACGACTCCGAGCGTATTCGAGGTATGCTGGCCGTTATGGGATATACGTTTACAGAAAATAAAGAAGAAGCCGACCTTATTTTATATAACACCTGCGCTGTCCGCGAAGGGGCAGAACAGCGCGTTTTGGGAAACATCGGCGCTTTGGTTCACGAAAAACGCCGTCGTCCTGAACTCCTCATTGGCCTTTGCGGTTGTATGGCACAGCAGGAGCACATGGCAAAAACAATCAAAAGCAAATACCGTCACGTTTCCCTGGTGTTCGGCACCCACTCTCTCCACAAATTTCCACAGCTTTTATATGAAGCATTGCTGGATGATAAAAGAGTCTTTTCTGTAGAAGATTCCGAAGGCGTGATCGCAGAGGATGTGCCCATGTACCGCACCGGTGACCCTAAGGCCTGGGTCTCTGTTATGTATGGCTGCAACAACTTCTGCACATACTGTATTGTACCCTATGTCCGTGGTCGTGAACGCAGCCGTCAACCGGAACGGGTTTTAGGGGAAATCAAAGGCCTGGTGGCGCAAGGGGTAACGGAAATCAGCCTCTTAGGTCAAAATGTCAATGCATATGGCAAGGATTTAGAAGAAGACATTGACTTTGCTGATTTGCTCCGTATGGTCAATAGTATTCCCGGTGTCCGCCGCATCCGGTTTATGACATCTCATCCCAAGGATATAAGTGAGCGTCTCATTACGGCTATGGCTGAATGTGATAAGGTAATGCCTCAGCTGCACCTTCCCTTCCAGGCCGGGAGTGATAGAATTCTAAAAGCTATGAACCGTCACTATAATCAGGCGCAATACCTGGATTTGGTACGCCGTGTCCGCGAGAAAATGCCGGACATTACCTTAACCACCGATATCATTGTTGGCTTCCCCAACGAATCGGCAGAAGATTTTGAAGAAACCATTAAGGTTTTAGAAGCCGTTCGTTTTGACAGCGTGTTCTCTTTCATTTATTCCAAACGAAAGGGCACCCCAGCTGCTGAAATTGATGATAAGGTAACGGATGATGAAAAACACAAGCGGTTTGACCGATTACTTGAAGTGCAAAACCGCATATCAAGAGAAATCAACGATGCCTGCTTCGGTAAGACCTATGAGCTGTTGGTGGAAGGCGAAAGCAAAACCGATAAGGATATGCTCACCGGCCGTACCCCCGGCGGTAAAATTATAAACTTCCCGAAGAAGAATGGCATTAAAACCGGTGATTATGTCACCGTAACCGTGAATAAAACCAACACATGGTCACTCTCCGGTAGTTTAACAGAAAATTAACACAGAAAGGTTATGAATAAAATGGAAAATATTTTAAAAAAAGCACATGAATTAGGCGAATTATTAGCCGAATCTGCTGAACTGGCAGAATTTCAGGAAATGGAAACCACATTCTTCAGCGATGAGGATGCACAGGCTGCCGTTGCCGAATATGAAAAGAAAAGCGCCGAGCTTTCCAAAGAAATGCATTCAACTACTATGACGGCAGAAAAGCTGGAATCCTTCCGCCAGAAAATGAATGAAAACATGGCTGAATTAACACAGAATGCTACTGCAAAAGCATATTTAGAAGCAAAGTCTAAATTTAACCGTATCATTACACAGGTGAATGAAATCATCGGTTACCACATCCGCGGTGAAGAAGCAGGCGGTTGCTCCGGCAACTGTTCCGGTTGCAGCGGATGCCACTAAACAATACATGAGCAGGAGGAACAACTTATGACACCGGCAATGGAGCGGTATTATGAGCTGAAAAAAGAATATCCCGATGCGATTCTGTTTTTCCGTATGGGCGACTTTTATGAAATGTTTTCAGAAGATGCCCGCACGGCTTCTGAAGTGCTGGATTTAGCACTGACCAGCCGTCAGAAAAATGAAGCCGGTCGACCGGACGTAGAAAACAATCCCATGTGCGGTGTACCTTTTCATGCGGCAGATACATATATCGGTCGTTTAACCGCCAAAGGCTTTAAAGTGGCTATTTGTGAACAAATGGCTCTGCCAGGCGAAGTAAAAGGTGTGCTCCCCCGCGATGTTATCCGCGTTATCACCCCCGGCACTATAACAGATACCGCTCAGCTTGAGGAAAAAAGCAACAACTTTCTTTGTGCTGTTTATGAAGATAGCGGCCGATTTGGCGTATCCTTTGCTGATATAAGCACCGGTGAGTTGTTTTTAGTCACCTTGCCCTCCTGGCAAAAATTGCTGGATGAACTGGCACGGTATAAGCCGGCGGAAATCATTTGTTCCGGTCCGGTTTATGAAAACGAGCTTCTCCGCGCAGAAATTGATTTACGCTTTAACGCCAGAATGGATCAGGCTGCTTTTGAACCGGAGTGGGAACACTCATGGGATTTGATCACAAAGCAGTTCAATGTTGATACTCCGGTAGCATTAGGTCTGCCTGAGGATACTTGTGTCATCAACACCTTAGGTCTGTTAATCGAGTATTTAACAGCCACACAAAAAACATTTTTAAAACACATCCGTGCTGTACGGCATTATAGCGCAGAAGATTATATGGAGCTTGATGCCAACACCCGTCGCAACCTGGAGCTGACGGAAACTATGCGCTTAGGCAACAAAAAAGGTTCTCTGCTTTGGGTGCTGGATAAAACCAAAACCGCCATGGGCGGCCGTATGCTGAAAAGCTTTTTGGAAAAGCCCTTGGTGAATTGCACCAAAATTCAAAAACGTCTATATGCTGTAGATACCTTACTGAAAAATGCAGAACTGCGTATGGACCTAATGGCGGCTCTTTATGAAATTCAGGATTTAGAGCGCCTGATCGGCCGTATTGTCTGCAAATCGGCTACACCCAGAGAATTGGTCGCTTTTAAACGTTCTCTCCTAGTGTTACCGGAGGTGGAATTGCTGCTTGCACGGTTAGACTCTCCCTTAATCAATGAATTGTCTGAGAGTCTTGACACAATGGGTGATTTATTAGACATTTTGGAAGCAGCCATCCGGGACGACGCCCCCAATATTACCCGCGAAGGCGGCATTATTAAAGAAGGCTATGACGAAGAGGTTGATACAAACCGAGACTTGAAGGATAACGGACACGAAGCCGTTACCTGCATGGAAGCGGCAGAGCGTGAACGCACAGGCATTAAAACCCTGAAAATCAGCTATAACCGAGTGTTCGGATATTATATTGATGTACCCAAATCCTTTCAGGGTGAGGTCCCTCCGGAATATATCCGCAAGCAGACTTTAGCCAATAATGAGCGATATATTCATCCGGAACTCAAAGCACTTGAAGATAAACTGTTAGGTGCTGAAGAGCGTTTGCGTCAGAGAGAATACAAGCTCTTTTGTGATATCCGGGATACCATTGCACAAGAAGTAGAGCGGGTTCAGAAAACGGCTACTGCTTTAGCGATAGCCGATGTGCTCTGTTCTTTTGCAGAGGTGGCGGCTAAGAATAATTATGCGATGCCAACTGTAGATATGTCAGATACCATCAGCATTCGTGACGGTCGTCATCCTGTCGTTGAAAAAATGTTAAAGAACGAACTGTTCGTTCCCAACGACGCCGAATTAAACTGTAAGGATGACCGTTTCCTCATTGTAACAGGTCCTAATATGGCCGGTAAGTCCACTTATATGCGTCAGGTGGCCTTGATTACCATTATGGCTCAAATCGGCTCTTTTGTCCCGGCATCAGCTTGTACAATCGGCATTTGCGATAAAATTTTTACCCGTATCGGCGCCTCCGACGATTTATCCGCCGGTCAGAGTACTTTTATGGTGGAAATGACAGAGCTCTCTGCCATTTTGAAAAATGCTACCAACAAAAGCTTACTTCTATTAGATGAAATTGGTCGTGGCACCAGTACCTTTGATGGACTGGCCATCGCCTGGAGTGTGGCAGAATACATATCATCTAAAAAGCTTGGAGCAAAATCCTTGTTTGCAACTCACTATCACGAATTGACCGCTTTGGAAGGACAGCTTGCCGGTGTGAAAAACTACTCCATCGCCTGCAAAAAGCGCGGAGACAGTGTTACCTTTCTCCGCCGAATTGTACGCGGTGGCGCTGATGACAGCTATGGTATTGAAGTTGCCGCTTTAGCCGGTCTGCCTCCGCAAGTGGTAAAGCGAGCGAAGGAAATTTTAACCTCTATTGAAAATAAGGATGATAAGCATCAGACAACCACTTTAACCGCTCCAATAACCGAGCCGGATATGCAGCTTGGTATTGCAGATATGCGCGGTGCTGAGATTATTGAATGTTTAAAGTCAATGGATATCACCACACTGACGCCCATTGAGGCAATGAATGTGTTGTTTGAGTTGCAAAAAACTGCTAAGAATTAAATCCCGGAAAGGACGTGAACGCTTTATGAAAATTTTAGCTGAAAATCGAAAGGCAAGACATGACTATTTTATTGAAGAAACCTTTGAAGCAGGTATTTCATTAAGCGGTACGGAAGTTAAATCCATTCGAAAAGGTGCTCTGAATTTAAAGGATAGCTTTGTCAGCTTTTCCGGTGGCGAAGCGTTTATTAAAAATATGCACATCAGCCCTTATGAGCAGGGCAACATCTTCAATAAAGATCCCTTACGCGACAGACGATTGTTGCTCCATAAACGGGAAATTAATTATCTGTTTGGTTCTGTCAAACAAAAGGGCTTCTCTGTTATTCCTTTATCTGTTTATTTAAAAGATAGTCTGGTTAAAGTACAAATTGCTTTAGCCCGCGGTAAAAAACTATATGATAAGCGAAATGATATAGCCGACCGCGATGCCAAACGGCAAATGGACCGTGCTATCAAAGCAAAGAATCAAGGTTGATCTATCCGATGCAATTATAGTTCAACACAAATGTAGCATCATTTCTCAAATTATAAAAAGAGCAGCAATTCACTTTGATTGTAATTGCTACTCTTTTTTCTTTTATGTAAACCATAAAAAATAAAGCACATCAAAATGATGTGCTTTATTAATACTCTTAATTGTTCAATTATGCATTAACTGTTTCGTCAGTTTCCTCAGCAGCCGGCTGAACACCGGAACCGGTGTAGAGACCAAGGCTATAAACAGTAGAAGGAGCCTGACCTTTTACCCAATTTAAAGCAATACCAGCACGTGTGGTTTTTGCTAAGTTTTCCATAACTCTAATTTCACGAACCTGAAGTTCGGGTTTAATATATTCTCTCACAGCTATATCCTCCTTCTAATTACTCAGCGTCTACAAGACTAACAGTACCAGCAGTTGCAGTCTTGAAATCAGTACCTACGGCATAAGTAGCAACAGAAATGCTGTTCGGTAAAACATATGCGCCATTTACTTCAGCATCTTCAACCGTAATACTAAATGCGCCTGCACCATCAGCAGCCAATGCAGCAAACTTCTTTACAGCACCGGTATTGGGCACCAGATTAGCAATATCACTCTGATTAACATTCGTAATTTCGCCTTCGGTTCCTGCTACCAAGGCACCAAATTCAACTGCATTGCTTGCAGTACCAAACACGGTAAAGCCACGACCTGTAGGCAACTTAGTAGCAGGCTGAGCAGTAACAATAACATCACCTGCATCAGCTTCATCAAAGTTCACTACAATAGCAGCAGTTTCGCCAGAAACATTTGTTAAATCAACAGTAATATAACCCTCATTGCTGATAGCAGTAATGGGCTGAGCTTCGTCACCATTTACTGAGTAGGAAACAGGAGCATAACCACTATAAGGAGCAACATACACTTTAACAACATCGCCGTAAACAGTTGTTGCATCTACAATAACCTGACCGTAGTCTGCATTGTTGGAAGTAGCAGAAGCAGTTTTGCTTGCCAGCTTAATTGATGTAGCAGCACCTGCTGCTGTGCTGGTAGAACCAACCTTAATGGTCGGAGCTGCAATTGCATCTTTCAAATCAATTGCGAAGCTAAAGTTTGTTACATTACCTGAAGCATCAGCTGTCTTTTGATCAATGTAAATGATTTCAGAACCATTTTCTGCTAAGAAAGCCACCTGATCATTCGCGCCAGCAGTAACATTGGTAACATTAACAGTAGCTGTTGTTTCATTTGTGTAAGTTGTGCTTGCATTATAAGTTAATGCAAATGCAGACATATTCATACTCAGAAGCATTGCGCCAGCTGCAAGCGCTGCCAAAATTTTCTTTAAACCTTTCTTCATTAATCACACCCACTTTTCATAATATTAATAGTCTATCATGATCCTATAATGTATTATAATACAAAAAAAACTGTATGTCAATAAAAATTAGTCATCATTTTGTAATTTTTTTCGTTTTTGGCATTTTTCACAAATGCAATTCAATCCATTTGTGAAAATAAGCAAAAGCATTGATATTTTATAAACTTTCTACTAAAAGTTTTTTCGAAAAATCCTGAACTTCATGAAAATCGCACACCTCGGTGCCTTCTTTTGTGGCAGTTATGGTACCTGCCGCCGTAGCCATGCAAGCAATTGTTTTTATACTCATTTTCTGTGCCAAGCCATACGCCATAGCCGCCACCATAGAGTCTCCTGCTCCTACTGTACTTTTGCATTGCACGGCTGGCGGTTTCACATAATACCGCTCGTTTTGCGTCATACAAACAGCACCTTTTTCGCCCATGGAAACGACCAATAACGCAATGCCCTGCTCTAAAATTTTTTCCCCGCAAGCAAGCACATCACAAATCCCTGAAATTTTTCTTCCTATAAATAATTCCAATTCATATAAGTTCGGTTTTATCGCAAAGGGAGCCGCTTCCAATCCCCTTCGTAGATGCTCACCCTCTGCATCCAGCACCACCCGGACTTTTTTTTCCTTTGCCCGGACAATCAACTCTTTATAAATATCTTCTGAAAATCCAGGAGCAACACTACCGGACAGCACCAGAACACCTGCCTCTTCCATTCCTTCATTTATTAATGAAAGAACGGGGTCTAGTTCTTCTTCTGCAACAGTAAAACCCGGCTCGTTAATTTCTGTTATATGTTTTGTTTCCTTATTATATAGTTTATAATTGGTTCTGATTGTGCCAGGAACAGTCAAGAAACGATGCTTAATTCTTCTCTCATCCAATTCCGCAATAAGAGTCTCCCTGCCATGGTCACCCATAACGCCTACGGCCAGGACATCATTCCCGAAGTTTTTCAAAACCTTGGCTACATTAATACCTTTGCCACCGGCATCGGTCCGCACTCTTTCTGCGCGGTTCAGGCCCCCTTCTGTAAAACCGTTAACGATAATTGTTTTGTCTATACATGGATTCAATGTAACCGTAATAATCTTATGTCCCACACCAAACGCCCTTTCTGCCTGTAATGTAGAACTATTATATCAAAAAAATATGTATTTGTAAACCTTTCCTATTGTTCTACGAATACACCACTTAACTCTTGACAAAGCACAACAATTCGGTTACAATATTAACATTGATAACCGAATTTGAAGAAGTATCGAAACATTTATAATGGGGCTAACTCGAAAAACTTTAAGTATTTCGGAACATCACACCCCCTAACCCATTGATATTACTGGCTTTTTGAAAAATTTAATATTGCTTATTTTGCAGTTCCCAAAAGGAGTTCCCAAAGATTTACACGCCTTTTGCAGAGCTGAAAAATATATTGGGAGAAGTATCGAAGTGGTTATAACGGCCTCGACTCGAAATCTGTTATGACCATTTGTGGCGAAACCCTTCACAAACCCTTATTTTATGGGGATTTTTCAAAAATTTAATATTATCGTTTTTAGCAGTTCCCAAAGAAAGTTCCCAAAAATATTCTTTCTTTTTCCGAGCTGTTCAAAATAGATAAGGAGAGTTGTCCGAGAGGTCGAAGGTGCGAAACTCGAAATTTCGTGTTGGTGATGAGCCAACCTAGGGTTCGAATCCCTAACTCTCCGCCACATTCAGAGGTTTCCAATAAAACGGAAACCTCTTTTTCGTTCCCCTATTATATATTAACAACGCCCGAAAGTGTATCAAGTGATGATATTTTTGAATTAGCATCTAAGTGAGAATATATATTTGCTGTTGTAGAAAAATCGCTATGACCGAGCCATACCTGAATATCTTTTAAGGTAACTCCGTTTTGTTTGCCTTTATTTAATAGCAAGGATGCACAAGTATGTCTTAAATCATGAAATCTTATGTGCCTTAGACCATTTGCTTTTAATAAATTACTAAACGCAGATGTAATATAATCCGGTAAAATCAATCCGCCTAATTCATCAACCATTATGTAGTCAAGCCATTCCTTACTATAAGAACGCTTAAACTTTTTACGATACATTTCCTGCTTGCGTTTGTGTTCAATCAATCTTGCCTTAACACTTTCATCAAGTGGTAATGCACGGATACTTGATTTGGTTTTCGCTCTGTCTTTTGCAATAATTTTCTTCTTTCCATCAACTTGCGGGGTTGTAACAGTATGATTAACATAGAAAACATTATTTTCAAAGTCTATCGCAGACCATCTTAGTCCAACAATCTCACTTCTACGCAAACCATAAAAGCCACCGAAGATCACTGCAAATTCCAATTTTGTATCTCGTGTAAGTTCAATAATTTTGTTTAACTCTGAACTTTGATAAAACGAACCTACAAAACGGTTTTTTTCAGGTTTTTCCACTTCTTCAATGGGATTTTCCTTTATATATCCCATTTTCCTTGCATAACATAATGCCAATCTTATTATTGCGTGATAGTGAATCACAGTATTTGCCGTTACTCTTTCAAGCTGAATATCGTAAAAATCTTGAATATCCTTTGATGTCAGTTTGCCAAGAGTAATATTCTTATTACGAAAATGAGGACCTATCGGATTTTTAACATTTCCCGCATATGATGAATATGTTGTTTCTTCAATTCCTCTTTTTTTTACTATTGGTAAATACTTCTCCAAATAATCCGCAAATAACATCCCTGACACTTGCTCTTTTGTCAAATCAGATAGAGTAACCTGCTCAATTAACTCTTTCGGCAATACGATGTTTCTTTTTTTCTTAATTTCTTTACCATCGCCTATTGCTGATGCATCTTGCAAGTATAAATCAACCACCGGAATTTCAAAATTCTCCAAAATTTCTTTTGCCATAAGTTCTGCTTTTTTCTTGTTGCCTTTTACGGGTAGTTTTGTAGGAAAAGATTTGTCCTTTCTTTTTCCTGCACTATTTACATAAACAATAGAAACATAGTACAATCCTTTTTTCTCTCGTATATATGCTTTTACATCTATTCCGTGTTTATCCATATTGAATTTAATCCTCCTTATCTTGGAACAAATTAAACACCTACCATTGACAATATTATTCTATCATCGGCAGATGTTCTCGTCAAAAAAAAATCAATTATTTTGCAAAAGAAAGTCAATAACATATTTTTTGACAATTCTGTATTCTCTCCCAACTTTTACGCTCTTGATTTTCCCTTCTTTCAAGAATTTATACCCCGTCTGTTTGCTTATTCCTCCAAGCATTTCACACATCTGCATAATGTTCAGGACATCAGGATAGCCTTTAAACATCTTATTATAGCTTCCACGCTTTATTTTTTCTTCCATTATGTTACTTAACCTCCTTATTGTTTATTTGCTTAATAGCATAAAGAAAGGGACCAATACAAAAAAGTAATTAGCTGCATACATACTTTTAAAATAGTTTAGGGGGGACTACTCATACTGATCCCTTTTTTTATGCTATCAAAAATATTAAAAATATAGCAAAACGGATGGCAGCTTGCGTAACTGCTCCATAGGAATTCCACCTTCCCGGCTCCGCCCGGACTGCTCTCATTGCCTGCGACGCTTTTAACGCTCGGACTGTGACTAAGCAGAAGTATCATTATCCCGACAAACCGTCTTCGCCACAAGGTAGCAAACCTCTTTTACAATGTAAATATTTCTCGCTCGGATTTACAACCTTTAGAAAGAAGGTAAATATAAGGTTGCATTAAAAATCGTCATGGCGTACCCATTGTCCGGCTCAAGCCTATCGGAATGTATCCGTATGCTGATATACTGCGATACCGTTATCTTGCACGCTTTCTTTGTCAATGTTCATTATTGAAAGGAATTATACATCGGATGGTGGCATGGAATATTTATGTAGGATGTTACGAAGCAATCTTGCATCTTTTTTATTAGATTTTTCTGCGAGTTGTTCAAGTAAATCTTTTTCATCTACTGACAAATGCAGTTTCAAATCGCTTTTATATCCTTTCAATAAAAAGATACCGCCATACATTCCGTGCCGTGTATATATAGGTGCATAACGACTAAGGAAGGAAATATCTCTGTGAATTGTGTTCGCACTCACAGAAAAATAATTTGCTAATGATGGTACTGTTGTTTCCTTAACATTGTGTAATAGGAAAAGCATTTCCATTCGTCTTTCAAATACTTTTGCTCCATCAGACATAGCCGTTGCACCTCCTTTCAAAACACATTCTAAATGTAAAACTACCCAAACTATGGTAGGTTTCTAAAAATTTTTTTAAAAAATTTTTCAATGTATTTTCCTCCAATCAATCTAAAGTGATTTAAATTGATTTAAAGAGGTGGAGAACGGCAATAATATTCAATTACTACATAGAAAACAAAACAGCCAAAACACACCCTATAAGAGAGTAATGTTTTGGCTGCACGGTATGAGTAACCTCCATAATCGTCATCTGTTGACTTTTTATGGCTTGTCCTATTATGAGCAGTAATTCTGTGGTTTATAAAAAAGCGTGTAATCCAACTAAGCATATTTCACTCCTACCGCACGGCAATCCGCCATCAGAGAAGCGAATTAAACCTATTATGCGGGCGAAATTGCCACGCCAAAAGCTTTAATATTCATTTTTTTCAAGTTTCCAATACATTCTTCTGAGTCGAAAACCAAAGTAGTCACTCCATTTCCAAAAATTGACAACAATCGAGTAAAAGCAAAATATTATCTTATATTTCGCATAAAAAGAAACCGCTTGAGGTCCTTAACAACCCCAAGCGGTTTTTCCAAATTTCTATATTTTAACTTATAAATAAACAGATAAACCATAAAACCAACTCCATTCATTTCTTTTTATCAGCATTACAAGAAAACTGACCGTTATCTGTTTATATAGCTGAATTGTACCATTTTTCGATAGAAAAGTCTGTCGAAGATTGGAATGTAGAAATAAGTTTCGTTCGTCTT
>JAFQAZ010000024.1 GCA_017416855.1 Clostridia bacterium | reverse complement strand
CTTTTCCACCTCATCCGTCAGCTATCGCTGACACCTTCCCCTCAAGGGGAAGGCTTTTTTATTTCGACAAATTCCGATATCCATATTACTCGTGTCAAGTCAGGCGAACAGTGAATAATAAGAACCATCACCCAACACGAAATCACAGATTTCTGTTGGGTGCCCGAGAACCTTGATACTCGCAAGCTCGTATTAGGACCTATTAACTTTCCCCTGTTTTTTCAACTGTTTTTTCTTAACCACTTTTCCTTAGAACCCGCGAGAATACTGGATTTTCTCGCATCCGATAGTATATGTAAATATTATAAATCGGCAAACTAATCTCTTAAATTGTATGGACTTGACACAAGTATAATGACAACCATATTGTTCACAAGAGTTTAGACTTTTGAATTATTCCTTGCTTGTTAATTAATCTGCATTGATTCACAGAATTTCTCTTTTTGTATTTCAAATCTTTTCTTTAGAAATGTTACATATTTATCACTAAACAAACTATATTCTCCAGCATCAAATTCCAAGTCCATCCACGATAAATCTTCAGCTTTTGTAAATGAAAACTTTTGCTCGACATCAGATAGTGAAATTTTATCAAGATACTTAATATCTTGATAAAAATTTTTATCCTTCTTTGTCCGGTTAGCTTGTTCCGGAAGATAACATAAGTTAGCAATACAACTTATCGGTTGCCCCTGCCACTCGTGTGTTTTGATTATATTTTTCATATAGTTCTTTGTTGCAATATGTTCTACATCATATTTAACTTTCGAAAGTTGATCCTTTGCAGAAAAAATATCTGTGTATATACAATTTAGGAATAATAAATCAGATAATTTAGGATTAGCTACATTTTTTACTTCCTGTCTATTTAATTGCAAAGTGAACCAATTATTTAACATCGCTTCCCAACTCTGCTTTGGAATAGTTTGCAGATATTTGTTATTATTTATAATTGAATATATTCTACCTATACCGCCATCTGCCCATTCTTGTGATAAAATATCATAAACATAATGTAAGGGAATATTCTTTTCAAGTATTTTTTTGTTTTCCTTCCATGTCTTTTTAGAAATTTCTAAATTATTAATATCATATTTTTCCAAAAATGTACTTGCTATAATAGATATAATTTGATTTTTGGCATGGAAAATAGACATTTTGTTTCTAGTATTACCAACAAAAGCAATATAAGGTTTTAAAATAGATAAAACCCATTTTATTGTATCTATAACACAAGTTTCAAACTTCGCAATATCAACTTCTTTTATATGCAAATATAGATTTTTTATTTCATCGCTACTTTTTCCAAAACAAGCATTAATTAGTTCAAATCCTATAGGATTAATTTCTTCAACTTTACGATCCTTTTCAAATAACTCTGGAAACTCATCACACAAATATTTACCAAATCCAAAAACATATTCAAAAATACTGAATTGCTTGGTTATCTTTAATTCGTCTCGGTTATAATCTTGCAATTCAAAACCTTCATCTACCATAGCATCGTATTTTTTTAATATTGAATCTACAATTTTAGGATGATTTACCGTAATTTTCCCTTCAATAGACCAAGATGCAGCATATATTTGATATTTAGTTAAAGCAGTTCCTTGATTGTTAATCCTTGCAAATATATCCGGTAAATATTTTTCTTCCCCCGAATAAATTATAATCGGTATCTTCGCATTACATATAGTTGCAAAATTGTCTTTATACTCTTTTATAAATGGCTTTACTGTATCCCCAACTAAACGCAGTTTTTCCTTTTCGTTTAATATTGGAAATATTTCTGCCAATGCATATGCAAACTCTAGATATTGTATATCTGAAATATCATCAGATTTTTTTATAAAGTCAATTAAACAATCTTTAATTTTTTGGATAATTTCTTTTTGATTTCCACTTTGTCCTAAAATTTTATTTATGTTATATATTAGTGTATCATCAATATCTAAACTCCCGAAAAATTGTGTTGGATTTTGTATGTATTTTTTTATTGTGCTACTTCTTTGAAGACCATCTATTAATGTAAATACCTCTTGACTATCTTGAACGCTCTTAGCAAATAAAAGCGTACCTATTGGAAACCCTTTTTTCAAAGAATCTATAAACATTTTTGATTGTTCTTCTTTCCAAACAATCGAGCGTTGAAACAAAGGAACTTTTATTATTCTACCTTCCTTTTGTCTATTTTCAAGTGCTTCTGAAACCTCTTTCAAACTCCAATTTTCATAATTACAGCTATTCATAGTTTTCTTCCTTTCGTACATATATTTATAATCTCAAAATCATTTATTAAATAACATTCCTTTTTCATCTTTCGACACAATTCGACTGTTGTCAAGACGGGCACAAAAACTATACTAATATTATACCACACAACCAAAAAAAGACAACCTTTTCGTCAAAAGTTGTCTTTTTATGCTTAATTAATACAATTTAGTGAATTCAAAGTTCTCGTCAATGCCGAGCTTTTTGAGTGCTTCGTCTTTTTTGTCGGCAATATCCTGATCCAAGCGGTCGAAATAGTTGTTGCCTTCACAGTCGATGTCAACAATAAAAGGGCCAAGTTCATTTACCTTAAAGAACCACGCCGCTTCAATTCTGCCCAATTCATCATAGAGATATACATCCTGCACTTCAATGGAATCTATCCATAGATTGGGGCTTACACTGCGGGGCGAAACATGAACGCATTTCTTTTCTTTCATCATTTTAGCCGTTTCTGCGCCCATAGTGGTTTTACCCACAATCATTTTCAAATTCCATTCATCTACGCTTTTTGCCCCCCATTTTTCAAAGCGGATGCTGGAGGTGGGCATAAAAGACATTAGCTTCCACTTTCCGTTTTCCTTAATAACAATGGGGCCGTTGTGGATTAAAATGTTCCTTTCTTTTGTGCCAAAAGGCAACACATTTTTTTCGTCAAAAATGTATTTCTGCAGTCTGGAACGGCAAGTAAAACATTCACCGCTGATGTAAACCGTGTCCCCTATTTTCAGTTTCGTTACATCTTCATCTGTAAGAGGTCCTTTTAAATGATATTCTGCCATTTTGCTTCCTCCTATCTGTCCCCAAACCAGTTGGGACTGGTCATTTTTGTTACCGTACCGTTTCCATCAATTCTTGAGGATGCACGGCGTGCCACCATACAGTTGGTGCTGGTAGCGCAAGCGATGCCTGCTATGTGCGTGTAAGCATATTCCACATTAACCGCAAGAACAGAAGTGCTTCCCCCTGCGCCTAAGATGCCGATACCCAGGCTGTTAATGGCTTCATATAAATCCTCTTCAATTTTTGCAAACATAGGGTCAGGATGCTTGGAGCCAACTGTTCGTAAGCAGGCTGCCTCTTTGGCAAGGTTTGCCGCTACATTGGCTGTACCGCCAATACCAATGCCCAAAACCGACGGCGGACAAACCGCCCCTGCACGAGCAGAAGCAACAAAGCTTTCGATAACGAATTTTTCAATACCTTTTATGCCATCGGCAAAGGCAACGATTCTGTGTCTTGTGCCGCCAAAGCATTCACTGCCGCCTCCCTTTGCCGCATAAGACATTTCTATAGCATCCCCATCTACAAACTGATAGGTAAAATCGGGAATGTTCATACCAATGTTATTACCCGGGTCATAACCGGTTAAGGGGTGCTTCATCGTTGCCCGCAGGTAGCCAAGCTCGGTAGCTTTTGCAACTGCTCTTCTGGCTGCATTTTCAAGCTCAACAAAGCCGCCCTCCAGTTCACACTGATTGCCCACTTTAAAATAGAATATGGGCCAACCTGTGTCCACGCAAAGGGGATTTTCTCTCACCTTTGACATTTCCATACTTTTTAATGTGGCTTCCAGTCCATTTTTCGCATCAGGATTTGCTTCCCTTTCGATTGCTTTCATAAAAGCATCTTTCACATCGGGAGAAATTTCTGTTGCTCCTCGTTTTATGGTTTCAAAGAGCGCTTGTTCGTATATTTCTGTTTTAATCACAAAGCTTCACCTCTATATTTGCATTTTCTATTTCGAGTACCGTACCAAAAGGTTTACTGTATTTGCACAGATAGTCAAAAATAATTTTTGTTTCGTTTTCGTCAGCTAAAGCAGGAAACCCCGTATGCATATCAAGCCGTATTGGGTTTAAAACAAGCTTTGTAAGTTTTCCGTTTTCAAATGTCATAAATGGCATAAGAGAACGGAAGTTGTTTACGTCTGAATGAAGTCCGCGCTTTCCATTTTGACTGCGGATGTTTATCATTTCCTTAGAGGTAAGACCAAAAGGCATATTGTATTTTTCACGGTAATCATCCGGCATCCAAAATGCACTATCACTGTGGAAAATAAAGTTTCCGAGACTGTAGAATATCGGTTTGCCTTTGTAAATTTCAATTCCCTTTAACTGATGTGTTCCCGTTCCTACAACTGCTGATGCTCCTGCATCAATGCATTTTCTTGCAAATTCTATTAAGAAATCATCGGGTTCATCATCTGTATCGTGTTTTATTTCGTGTGAATGAATGTTTACAATAACATTTTCACATTCAGAAAGAGCTTTTTTTATTGTATTTTCTGTTCTCTGCATATCTGTTGTATTTACTTTTGATGTTTTTCCTTCAAATTCACTTTCGCAGAATACATAATCACCAAAGCCAAAACACCCTTCGGGTACATACGGAGTATAGCCGCCCATTCTCGAACGATTTCTTCTTCCGTCAATGTGGGTGGCTTCTGAGATCTCACGAAGCGCCTTCATATGTTCAGGAGATATATGGTACACCGTTGAAAAACGCAAAGGATTAAGTCCCGGTCTTCCAGGTAAATCATCAGATGGGCTACCTGCTCTTGCCGCATCATTAAACGATGAACAAAGTGATATAAGTCCACATTTTCCGTTTTCTGTTTCTATAACGGCATAATCTGCGGCTTCCTCAAGATTTTTTCCTGCACCGCTGACAGGCAAATTTCTTTTTTTAACAGCATTTAATGAAGAAAAAAGCCCCTCGTAAGAATAGTCCATAGTATGATTGTTTGCAAAAGAACATCCGTTAAATCCAAATTCAAGCGTATCATCCAAGGTGTCCTCTTTTGCCAAAAGCCACACTCCGCCGCAATAGGATGAACCGTAAATAGGTTTATCGGATAAAACATTTTCAAGATTAAAAAGCTTAACATCTGCTTTTTTAATAACATTGGCTAAAGCTATCTTATCATAACTGTCAGGCATTTTGTCGATATATATTATATCCCCCACTGTACATATTGTCTGTTTCATTATTTTCTCACCCTTTCATCTGATTTTTCTACTTTTTCCATATCTATTCCGTTCATATTGTCAAGGACAAACTGAACGCAGGTATCACTGCCTGTTACAAACGCATCTTCATCAATTAAAAAGTCGTTGTTATGGGGCAAGGTTACACAGCCCTTTGCTTCATTTCTTGTACCCAGACGGATGAAAACACCCGGCTTTTTGGTAAGATACTGTGAAAAATCTTCTGAGCTCAGCTTTTCGGGCATTTTCTGAATACCGGAAGCAACTTTTTTGGCGCTATCCAATACCAGCTGAGAAATATACGGATTGTTATATACAACAAACGCCTTTAAAGATGTATCTAAAACTGCTTCTACTCCTGTTTCACCGGCAGTATTTTTGGCAATTTCCTCAATTCGGCGAATCAAAAAGCTATCCAGTTCCATATCAAAGGTGCGAATCGTGCCAAGCATAAAGGCGTGGTCTGCAATTACATTCTGTGTTGTGCCACCTTCAAGCTTACCTACCGAGCAGATAAATTTGCTGAACGGGTTTATTTCTCTTGTGAGCATATACTGAATGTTATTATATGTGCGAATTGCTGCAGCAAGTGCGTCTGCGCCTGTTTGTGGCAGTGATGCGTGTGCGGTTCTGCCGTAAAAATCGACACGGAAGTTTCTGCTCGATGCCATAGAAGCACCCGAGCATACACCAATTTTCCCACTTTCCAACCAATTTTCTATATGTAAACCAACTATTACATCAATATCTTCCATCAAACCGCCGTTAACGAGTTCTTCTCCACCACTGCGTATTCCCTCTTCGCTCGGCTGGAAAACAAGCATGACACGACACGCGATTTTATCTTCCATAGCCTTTAACGCTTTAGCTGTACCTAAAAGCATTGCAGTGTGAGCGTCATGTCCGCAGGCGTGCATTTGACCTTTGATTTTTGATTTAAAGGGTAAATCTGTCTTTTCTTCAATCAACAAAGCGTCCATATCTGCACGAATACCAATTGTAAAATGCTTTTTGTCAGGGTTTATAATACCTACTACACTTGATTCTCCGTATTCTTCCGTATATTCAATTCCAAGACTTTCAAGCTCTCTTTTTACAACTGCAATTGTTTTAGGTAAATCAAAACCTATTTCCGGATATTCATGTATTTCATGTCTTAATGAGATTATATAATCTTTATCTGCATACATAGTTATTCCTCCACGTTAAACTTCTATATTGGCAAGTGGCATATGCTGCTGACAACCGTATATGTCGTTGTCCGCTAAGCTTCCGCTTATATTTTTTCTTGGGAAAGTTATTTTAATGGAATTAACTACTCCGTAGGATATGATGTCTATTTTCCCTTCTTCGATGTCATAAGCTTTTGAAATATCAGATTTTTTAAGCCTTTTCTCTACATATTCCATATCTTCTTTTGTGTTGAAAATCAAGTCAAATGTGATAAAAAGAGGTCCGGCGTTTTTGCTTCTTAAAATCTTTGTATAATCAATTAGTTTTTTCATGTTAAACCTCCTCAATCAGAATTTCTGACGTTTCCATCAGAGAATCTACTTTTGCAAGATGGAACACAGAGAATTCATACACTGCGCCAACGTGAATATCAGAAGGAGAAAACGGAAAAGCCAGATTACCGGCTGAGGATTTTCTGCCTTCATAGTCACAGTGAAGCATTCTGCTTCTGGCAAGAGCGCAAACCATATCGGCAATTTCCTGTGTCTTACCAACGATATCCATAATGATGCCCAGAGAAGATTCCTTTTCTCCGCTGAGTTTAAAATTAATTGCATAACTATTCTCAGGAAGGGTATTTTTTGTATTATCTTTAATAAACTCTGTAACCGTTTCAATGATTTCATCAATATGTGCGATTGTCTCAGGGTCAAAAACCGTAGCAGGACAAATTGTTCTGTAACCGGAGCACTTTACACCTTCAAGCTTTAAGGTTTTTTCCTCAGCTTCACGGAACTCTGAGCCTGTAACCCTTACTGTTCTTTCATTAACCTGTGTAAATTCAGAATTAGTCAGGTCACAAACACCATCCGGTTCAAAGATTAAGTAAGGATTTGACTGTTCATAAAGTGTATGAGCCGCTACTCGGTCAACCGTGCATCTTCTGATGGGGTTGGCCGGGCAAAGTTCAAAGTAATCCTCATACATATAGCCCTGCATCACGTCGGCCGCCGCAACGGGTTCTGAACACATACCGCCGCATTCCATAATCTTGGCCATATGAAAAGCGAGACCTTCGCTATAGCCTTCATAAATGCAGGGTGCTGCATAAATGGCAGTATCACAGGCACGTCCGCAAACAATGACATCTACCTTCTTTTTCAAAAGCTCAATAATGGGCGCAATGCCAATTTGACTGACAATGCGAGTACTGTCTTTTATGGCATTTCGATCAGCAGGAAATTCACTGCTCATATCAATCAGCTTGCCGCCATCTAATTTTTTAAGCACATAATCCACACTCACATCACTTAAAACTGTGCCCAATGTAAAATGCAGATTCTGTTCCTTGGCAACTTCAATAAGGATTTCTTTCATCCAGGCCACATGCTCTTTGCTGCCGGCACCGCCTGCTGTACCAATAATAAAGGGTGCTTTATGCTCCAGAGCTTTTGCAAGTGCAAAGGATAAATCCCTCTTGACTGCACCGCGGTCTGTAAATGACTTTCCGCTTCCAAGATAATACGGTCCCGGATCGGTTGAACCTGCATCAACACCCAGATAATCAACTTTTTCTGAAAAAGCAACATCCAAGGCTTTTTTGCTGTATCCATACCCTAATAATCCGTTTAATGCAACAATTTTCATTTTTTTCACCTCTTTTTCATTGTAGCACATTGAAAAACCGTTTTTATTGCATTTATTCTTTTTTATATTGCATTTATTCTAAAATCGTATTACAATATAAACAGAGGTGAAAAAATATGGACGTCAAAAATTTTGTTCTTTCATACTACGAAAACTCTGCCGAAAACTTTCACATTCAAAAGGTTGACAAAGTAACAGAAGCGCAAAAGCCTCATACACACGATTATTTTCAGATTTACTTTATATCAAAAGGCAGTCTTGAACACCATGTAGAAGATCAGTCAGCGCAGCTGAGTCAGGGAGATATGTTCATTATTCCCCCCGGCGTTGCCCACTACATCTCCCCTTCCCAAAATACGGTGTTTTATTCTTTTTCATTTATGGAAGAGTTATTTCAAGACCCATATACAAACAGTAAATTGGCAAGAAATTTCCTGCGTTCTTTGCACAACAAAGAAAACATTTATGTAAAGCCCAAAATCCTGATGAACTCGGAAGAAATCTTATATATTGGAAACATAATGGCACACATTTTAAAGGAGTTTAGCAACAAACCCATTGCCTATTACGATACGGTGCAGGCCTATGCCCAACTGCTGGTCACCATGCTCGCCCGGGAGTATTTTTCAAAAAATGGCCATAGCATCTCCGAGCATTTTGAAGACAACAAGCAATTTGTTCTTCATTGTGTGGAATATATAGAAAATAATTTTGCAGATAAAATTACATTAAATGAAATTTCAAAAAAATCCGCCATGTCAAAGAGTAATTTCTGCGCCTTGTTTTTTAAAATTACCGGTCATTCCTTTACCGGTTACTTAAATACCTGCCGGATTAAGGCCGCAACTTCATACATTAAAAAAGGTTATAAGATAACCGCCATTTACGGCTTGTGCGGCTATAACGATTTTTCTACCTTTAACAGAAATTTTAACAAAATTATGGGAATGTCCCCCCGGGAATATAAAAATCTTTATTCTAAAAATTGATGCCCTGCAACGAATATATCGCAACAAAATCAAATTGAAAAAATATCGTATTCAAAATTTTCTACACAAATATATTTACATTTTACGGGCAAAATATTGTTGACAATAAAAACTTTGTTTGCTATAATGATTAGTGGAGACTCGGCTTTTGTGGAAAGTCTGAAAGGGAGAATGCGTCATGGACTGAAAGCGCATTTGAGATGAGTAGTAAGTTTGGGAACACTCCATGTTTTTTAATTGAATAGAAAAGCGGATGCTTTTTAAGCATCAATGCGGGTGGCACCGCGGGTTAAATGTTTTGTTTACTCGTCCCGGAAATATATGCAAATATATTTCCGGGACTTTTATTTTTTTAGTATATTATTGTAGGAGGAATATATCATGTATAGAACCCTATATTGTAATGACATACGTGATGAGCACATTGGCAAAACCGTTCAGCTTGCTGGCTGGGTGGATGTTGTCCGTGACCACGGCGGTGTTATTTTTATTGACCTTCGTGATTACACCGGCGTGACCCAGGTGGTTATCCACAATGAATCTTTAGTGAAAGAGGTTAACCGTGAAACTGTTATTTCTGTCAGCGGTGTTGTCAGCAAACGCGACCCTGAAACCGTAAACGATAAAATCGAAACCGGTACCGTTGAACTGGTGGCTGATAGCCTCGATATTTTGGGTAAGAGTTTAAATAAACTCCCCTTTGATGTCCGTGGCTCTCGCTTGAGCAAGGATGAACTTCGTTTAAAATACCGTTATCTGGATTTGCGTAATCCCAAAAACCATGAAAATCTGGTAAAGCGTTCTCAGATTATCCGCCATTTAAGAAACAAAATGGAGGAAAAAGGCTTTTTAGATATGCAGACACCCATTCTGACAGCTTCTTCACCGGAAGGTGCCAGAGACTTTTTGGTGCC
This sequence comes from Clostridia bacterium, assembly GCA_017416855.1. Classification (GTDB taxonomy): domain Bacteria; phylum Bacillota; class Clostridia; order UBA1381; family UBA9506; genus UMGS755. The sequence goes on along the minus strand of JAFQAZ010000024.1, from coordinate 124,880 downwards.
CAGCCGTAAGCATCCTGGTAAGTTCTATGCTCTGCCCCAGGCGCCTCAGCAGTTCAAACAGCTTTTGATGGTGTCCGGCTTTGACAGATATTTTCAGATAGCCCCCTGCTTCCGTGACGAAGATGCCCGTGCTGACCGTTCTCCCGGTGAGTTCTATCAGTTAGACTTTGAAATGGCATTTGCCACACAGGAAGAAGTTTTAGATGTGTGCGAAGATGTTATTTACGACACCTTCAAAACCTTCTCTGATAAGAAAATCACACCGAAGCCCTTCCGTCGCATTACCTATGCCGACGCCATGATGACATACGGCTCCGATAAGCCGGATCTCCGCAACCCCTTGCTCATCTGCGATTTAACTGCCTTCTTTGAAGGGGTTGACTTCCCTGCCTTTAAGGGTAAGCCGGTGCGTGGTATTGTTGCCGGCTGTCAGGGTAAATCCAAAAAGTTCTTTGAAGATTCCTTAAAATATGCAACCTCTCCTGAGGTTGGTCTGGGCGGTCTTGGTTACATCACCTTAAAAGAGGGTGTGTTTGCAGGCCCCATTGCCAAGTTCTTAAGCGATGCACAGAAAGAAGAAATCATTACCTTAACCGGTGTAAAAGAGGGCGAAACCCTGTTCTTCATCTGTGATGATAAAAAGAACGACACAGAGAAAAAAGCCGGCTTAATCCGTACATGGCTGGCTAAAAAGGAACAGCTCGATTTAATTAATGAAGATGCATTTGAATTCTGCTTTGTTGTAGACTTCCCCATGTATGAAAACGATGAAGAAACCGGCGAAACCATCTTCACTCATAACCCCTTCTCTATGCCTCAGGGCGGTATGGAAGCGTTGCTCACCAAAGACCCCACCGAAGTTCTTGCTTATCAGTATGACTTAGTTGGTAACGGTATTGAGCTTGCCTCCGGTGCGGTTCGTAACCACGATATCAGCATTATGAAGAAGGCCTTTGAAATTGCCGGTTACTCCGAAAATGAACTAAAGAGCAGGTTCAATGCTTTGTATACAGCATTCCAGTACGGAGCACCTCCTCATGCCGGTATGGCACCGGGTATTGACCGTATGGTAATGCTCTTAACTGACGAAGAAAAGATTCTGGATGTTATTGCCTTCCCCTTAAACGGCAACGCTCAGGATTTATTGTTAGGCGCACCCAGCTTTGTTACCAACCAGCAACTTGAAGATGTTCATCTGTTAGGAAGCACCAATGTTTTGGCTCAGCGCGCCGCAGGCCCTGTTACCCAAGGAAAAACCTCTGCCGGCAAGCGTTCCACCTTCTCCAATGCACAGCAGCTGAATCAGATTGCACTAACTGATGATGAAGAAAAGGTTGTGCAGGATATTTTCACTTCTATGAGTGAAAGTGAAAAACTCTTAAACGACGTGAATACCGAAGGTGTTGAACCCATGGTTCACGTTATGCCTATGACCAACGTGTTGCGCGAAGATGTCCGCCACCAGCCCTTTACCCGTGAGAGCCTGTTAGAAGGTGCTCCTGAACGTAGTGAAGACAGCTGGCAGGTGCCCAGACTTGTAAAGTGAGGTGCGAACAATGAATTATTATAAAACAAAAATCGCTGACGGTAACATCGCCGTTGACGATATGATTTTAGTAAAAGATGCAGAGGCTTCAGCAGGTTCTAAAATGCTCACAGGCTTTAAACCTCTCTTTAGCGCTGAAGCCGTAACCCGTTTAGAGAACAAAGGCTATAAAATTGCCGGCAAAACCAATGTGGGTGAATTCGGTCTTGACCTTTTGGGTGAATTCTCTTACGGTGCTGAAGCAGAAGGCACATTAAAGGGCGCCGCTGCTGAAGCAGTTGCTTCCGGCGAAGTAAAAGCCGCTTTGGCTGTGGATATGAACGGTGCCGCAAGACGTGCCGCTGCTATCTCAGGCATTGACTTTTTAAAACCCACCTATGGTACAGTTTCCCGTTACGGCGTGATTTCCTGTGCTGCTTCCGGTGAACAAATCGGCGTGTATGCACAGAATGCATCCGGCGTAAAAGAGATTATGGATGTGATTGCCGGCCACGATGAAAAGGACGGCACTAGCCTGAAAAACGAAAGCTACGACTACTCTTTCCACTCTGTTTCCGGCAAAAAGGTTGCCATTATCAAAGAACTGGTTGAAAAAGCAGATGATGAAACAAAAAAACGCATCAATGCTTTTGCTGACGCTCTCCGTGCCCAGGGTGTAACCATAGAAGAAATTTCATTTGATGTGTTTGCTGTTGTGAACACAGCCTGGCAGATTTTGATGACTGCTGAAACCTGTAACAACATTTCTCGTTATGACGGTGTAAAATTCGGTCATCGGGCCAAGGAATATAAAAACATTGATGAGTTATATGTAAACTCCCGTACTGAAGGCTTTAACTTCTTAACCAAGGCCGTGATTATGTATGGTTCTGATGTACTCTCCAAAAATCGTTATGAGGCCTGCTACGATAAATCCTTAAAGGTTCGTCGCGTGATGGCTGAAAAGTTTGAAGAGCTGATGAAACAGTATGATGCTGTTTTAATGCCTGCCGCTAGCCAGACTGCTTACGAGGCTTATGACATTCACGAAGCTTTCGGCAAAGTGTTTAATGAAAGCATCTTCACCGCGCTGGCAAACTTAATCGGCGTTCCGGCTTTAATTTCCGGCGGTGTACAGCTTATGGGCAAGCATTTTTCCGAAGGTCTGCTGCTTAGCCTTGCAGACAGCGTTGAAAGGAAGGGTGAATAATCATGAATTATGAATTGGTTATCGGTTTAGAGACTCACGTAGAGCTTTCTACCGAATCTAAAATATTCTGTTCCTGCGGCGGTCATTCTGCTGCCAACGAGCCCAATGACTGTGTGTGCCCTGCCTGCAGCGGTATGCCCGGTATGCTCCCTATTATGAACAAACACGTTGTGGAACTGGCAGTAACAGCAGGACTTATGTTAAACTGTGAAATCAATCGCTACACCACCTTCGATAAAAAGAATTACTACTACCCCGACCTGCCTTGCGCTTATCAGATTACACAGCTGAACCACCCCATTTGCACCAACGGTTGTGTGACCTTAAAAACCTCCGCAGGCACCCGTGATATCCGCATTAAGCAGATTCATATGGAAGAAGATGCCGGCAAACTGGTTCACGGCGGTAAATATTCTTATGTAGACTTTAACCGTACCAGCGTGCCCCTCATTGAAATTGTTACCCAACCTGATTTCAGAAGTGCTGAAGAGGTTGTAACCTACTTAAACAAGCTGAAATCTATGTTCCGCTCCGGTGGTATTTCAGAATGTGAAGAAGGCGCAATGCGTTGCGATGTTAACATTTCTGTTCGTCCTGAAGGTAGTGAAGAATTCGGTGTTCGTACCGAAATCAAGAATATGAGCTCCTTTGAAGCCATTGAAAAAGCCATCCGTTACGAGGCGCAGCGTCATATGGATGCTCTGGAATTTGAAACTGAAGAACTGGTGCAGGAAACCAGACGTTATGATGATGCAAGCGGCAAGACTATGGCCATGCGCAACAAAGAAACTGAAGCAGACTACCGCTACTTCCCTGATGCCAACTTAATGCCCATTATCATTGATGATGAATGGCTGGAAGAAATCAAGGCCAACAAGCCTGCCGCTGTGGATGAAAAGGCTGAAGATTATCGCCTGGCCGGTATTTCCGACAAGGAAATCGATATGCTGATTTCCAACCAAAAAATCAGCAAGCTGTTAGATGACATTGTGGCTATGGGTGCTAACCCCAAGGATGGTGCTGCCTGGATTTTAACCGACTGTGCCGGTATTTTGCGTAAAGACGGCAAAACCTTAAATGACCTTGTTATCACCGCTGAAAAGCTCTATGCCGTGATTAGAATGGTAGATAATGGTGATATTAACCGTAACGCGGGCAAAAAGATACTTATCGCCGTTGTTGAGCAGGATGTTGACCCGATTGCTTACTGCAAAGAACAAGGCCTGGATAAGAAATTTGACGCCTCTGCCATTGAAGCGGTGATTGATAAGGCAATCGCCGAAAATCCCCAGTCTGTTGCAGACTTTAAAGGTGGTAAGGTGAAAGCCCTGCAGGCTCTCTTCGGTGCTTGTATGAAGGAATTAAAGGGCGCAGGCGACCCCGCTATGATTAAAACTCTGTTAGAAGAAAAATTAAAATAAGTGATAAGACTAAAAGTCGGCTGTTGTTTTAACAGCCGACTTTTTTATCATATGGATTATATCTAACTTGTTCTGTCTTTTGAAGTACATTTCTGCATAAAGACTGTATAAACTGGATGCCAGTCATTTTTGATGTTAGTTTATATAGAGTTAAATCAAAAAATCAATTATTTTCTTTCTTCTTTTTAATTTTCACAAATTGAATAATTTGTAAGACGAAAAATACTATATGGGCTGTTCCTCCTATTCCTGATATCTGCCAAGCCACATCTGTAAAAACATCATTACGAACCAAATTAAACAAACAATATGATGGACCTATATCACCACCGTCCGGCAATAAAACCCAGAAAATCAAATATGTAATAATAAAAAGATAATTTATTATCCTTAATCTTGGAGATTCAACAAAAAATTGTGATGCATATAAATTTGTCATTAAAAACAATATTGGTTGTATGATAGGTATTAGCATAAATATCATACCAAATCTAATCCAACCCATATTAAGTACCAATGATGCAGTAGCAACAATAATACAAATTATAGATAAAACCAACGACTTTTTATTTCCTACAAGATTATTCTTTTTTATCAATTTTATTAGTTTTGCAATTCCCCAAATAATAAGTCCAATAATTGCTACAAATTGTACTATTCCAAAAAGTATAGAAAAAACATAATAACCCATTGCAAATATGTTAGCCATCGCTCATTCTCCTTTCGCCAAATTTCGACATTCTTCTTATAAAGACTGTATAATCTGGATGCCAAACATTAAAGACTTCCCCTTGAGGGGAAGCTGTCACGAAGTGACTGATGAGGTGTTAATATTCTAAATCAACATTTACACTATATTCATCATCAATAAGTATATAATGAACATTGTGTTTTTCTGCCATTTCCAAAATCAAGCCGTTTTCCTTAATAGCGCATTCTATTGTGTAATCTTCATCGTTCAAACGATTTTCAATCACATTCGCATACGTTGTTATATCTTTGTAATGATTCTTGATATAGTTTTGGCTCATTACAAGACAGTAATATTTGATATTTTTAAGGTAGTCATTTTCAAAATCTTTTTCCCAATTAAAAGGAATGTAACATCCCTCTATAATCAAATTTTGATTGTTTTCTATAGCGGTTTTAATTATTTCACGGACAATAGGCCATAAATACTTTGTGAGCTCTGAATCCTCACTCATAGGCGTAAGGTCAGTTTGTTTGCTACGAATCAATCCCATTTTCAAATGGTCTATTGACAGATAAGGATATTTATATTTTTCAAGTAATTTCTGTGCCAAAACAGTTTTACCTGTATGTGATGCACCTGTAATTATTATTATCATTTTTTCACCTCATCCGTCAGCTACCGCTGACACCTTCCCCTCAAGGGGAAGGCTTTTAAAATTCGACTTATTTCGACATTCTTACATTGCGACACATAAGGTTTAGATGCAAACCTTTTTGGATGATAGTTCGTGTCGAGCTAGGAACGAAAAATCATTGTATTTTTTCGATATCAATAAACTCGTATCCATATTCTTTTATAGTTTCAATTACCTGATTAAATAGACTTTCATCATCCATAAAGAAAATGTGTGTTGTTTTTGGTGCTGTATATAAACCAATCGAAAAATGTGAACCGCTACAATCAAATTCACCAACATAATTACCGTCTATGTTGCGACACTCTTTAAAGTTAATTTGACATTCAGCAAAAAGAATTTTACCGATGGTACATTCAATACCCGCATTATCAATTTTGATTATATCTTTTTGAGTCAAACTTTTATAATCACTAAAATCAATTTTCATACAAACATTTCCTTTCGACAACATTCGACATATCCATATTGCGACACATAAGGTTTAGATGCAAACCTTTTTAACGAAGGTTCATATCAAGTTAGGATTAAAAATTATAAATTGAGCTTTCCTTTATTTTGCCTTGCATAAGGAATATGTTCAATATCAGTTTCAATAAATTTTATTACAACATTAGCATATTCAATCCAATCTGCATCTTCGTCCAATATTACTTCGTCCACACCCAAATAACAATACCCACTTTTGCAGGGAATCATTAAAGAAGCATACTTGCCTTGTATATCATCCCAACCAAGGTGTATATTTCTTTTGCCTTTGATTGCTTTTTTGAATCCTTTAATTCCATAATATTTTTCCTCAAAAGTATTATTTCCAGAAAAATCATTGTATGGCTCATGTTTATCCCATTGCTCAATACCATATCGAATTTTTTCCGCCAATTCTTCTTTCGTATACGGATATTTCAATTCAATAGGATAATACGCTGTACAAAACCATGGCTCGTCCAATACAGAACCATCTGCTAATTCTAATGGCTCCTTTGCCTTACTATGTGGAAAAATCACTATGTCTTTTTCTTCATTTACATAAATGTCAATATATCTAAAATCTTGTAAATCAACTTTCATTCTTCCACTTCCCTTCAACAAATTTCGACAATCTCTATATTGCGACACATAAGGTTTAGATGCAACTTATTTTGGCGATATACTCACTCTGTTCGTGCGATATATTTTCACTCTGTTCAAATGCGATATAACTCCGCTTTGCTCCGTTGCGATATAATATAAATTCCCTTTTCTCGTCCCGAAGGGACATATCGCACCTTTAGGTATATCGCATCCGCAAGGATATATCGCAAATTCCGTCAGGAATTTATATCGCTGCGTTGCTTATGCAACGCAATAGTTCACTTCAAGTCAGGCTAAAAATCTATTATGTCAAACGTGATGTATTAGCTTTCGTCATTCCCAAGTTTAAAACTACAACAAATAAACCTTCTATAAAGTAGTATATCACAAAACAATCTTGCTGGCAATTTTATAACGCAAAAACGGCGACTGCAAATTGCAGTCGCCGTAAATGATTTAAGCTAAATCTTAGAGAGAAGCCATTTTCTTGTAAGTTTCATAACGATCCATCAGATCTTTTTCTGCCTTGGTGAAGAGTTCTTCAGCAATAGTAGGATAGAACTTCTGGAGCATGATGTAACGGTTTTCGCCTTCTAAGAAGCTCTTAATGTCGCCTGTGGGTTCCTTAGAATCTAAGATGAACGGATTCTTACCCTCTTCCTTCAGTTCGGGGTTGAATCTCCACAGATGCCAGTAACCGGTTTCAACAGCTTTCTTTTCTTCTAAGATTGTTGTGGACATACCGGTCTTGATACCGTGGTTGATACAAGGAGCATAAGCGATGATCAGAGACGGACCCGGATAAGCTTCAGCTTCACGGATTGCCTTTAATGCCTGGTTCATGTTAGCACCCAGAGAAATCTGAGCTACATATACATAACCGTAGGTGCTTGCAATCATACCTAAGTCTTTCTTCTTCACTTTCTTACCGGAAGCAGCAAACTTAGCAACAGCAGCAGTCGGGGTAGCCTTGGAGGACTGACCGCCGGTATTGGAATAAACTTCGGTATCAACAACAAAGATGTTGATGTCTTCACCGGAAGCCAGTACATGGTCTAAGCCGCCGTAACCGATGTCGTATGCCCAACCGTCGCCACCGAATGCCCAGTGAGAACGTTTTACTAAATAGTCAGTTCTCTCTGCGATGTCTTTTAAAGGACCGGAAGTAGTATCAGCCTTTGCAATCAGTTCATAGATTGCTTCTGCAGCAGCCTTAGAGCCTTCTGCATTGTCTTTATTTTCAATCCAGTTACGGAATGCGTCAGCCAAAGCTGCGTCGATGCCGGAAGCAATAGCTTCTTCCATCTTGTCTTTCAGAGTGTTACGGATCTTCTTGGAAGCAAGAGCCATACCCAGACCAAACTCAGCATTGTCTTCGAACAGGGAGTTAGCCCAAGCAGGACCCTGACCCTTTTCGTTAACAGTGTAAGGAGTTGAAGGTGCGGAGCCGCCCCAGATAGAAGTACAACCGGTAGCATTAGCAATGGTCATACGGTCACCAAACAGCTGAGTGATCAGCTTGATGTAAGGTGTTTCACCACAGCCTGCACAAGCACCGGAGAACTCGAGAAGCGGACGAGCAAACTGAGAGCCCTTGATGGTGGACTTATCCATCAGGTTATCTTTGTAACCCAGTTTGGAAGCAAAGTCCCAATTAGCTGCTTCCTGAGCAACCATATCGTCAACCGGCTTCATAACCAGAGCCTTTTCCTTAGCAGGACATACCTGAGCACAAACGCCACAACCGGTACAATCCTTGGGAGAAACCTGGATGCGGAACTTCAGACCCTTCAGCTGAGGACCGGTAGCATCCTTCAGAGCCATACCAGCCGGAGCAGAAGCTGCTTCTTCTTCAGTTAAGAGGAAGGGACGGATGGTAGCATGAGGACATACTAAAGAACACTGGTTACACTGGATACAATTTTCAGGAATCCAGCTGGGAACGTTGATTGCGATGGTACGTTTTTCGTACTGAGCGGTGCCCTGTTCGAAAGTACCGTCTTCAACGCCGTCGAATACGCTGACAGGCAGCTTATTACCCTGCTGAGCAGAGATAGGATCGGCAATTTTCTTAACGAAGTCAGGACGGAAGGAAGCATCTGCCTTAGCTTCATCCTTAGCGTCTTTCCAGCTAGCCGGAACATCAATCTTAACGAGAGCATCAAGAGCAAGGTCAACAGCCTGACAGTTCATATCAACAATGTTCTGACCCTTCTTACCATAGGTTCTGTTAATAGCGTCCTTTAAGAGGGGAACAGCCTGAGACAGTTCAATAACTTCAGACAGTTTGAAGAAAGCAGCTTGGGTTACCATGTTAATTCTGCTGCCTAAGCCGATTTCAGAAGCAATCTTAACAGCGTTAATGGTGTAGAAGTTAATGTCATTTTCAGCCAGGTAACGTTTAACCTTAGCAGGCAGTTTTTCGTCTAATTCTTCGGGAGACCATACGCAGTTCAGAAGGAAGGTACCGCCCTTCTTCAGGCCTTCCAGTACATCATACTGATATACATAAGAGGGCTTGTGGCAAGCGATATAGTCAGCCTCGTCCAGGAGATAAGTGGACTTGATGGGCTTTTTACCGAAACGCAAGTGAGACATGGTTACGCCACCGGACTTCTTGGAGTCGTAATCAAAGTATGCCTGTGCATACAGATCGGTATTGTCACCAATGATCTTGATAGCATCTTTGTTAGCACCAACAGTACCATCGGAACCGAAGCCCCAGAACTTACAACGTGTTGTACCTTCGGGAGCAGCGTTGATGGTTTCGCCAACGGGCAGAGACAGGTTGGTTACATCGTCAACAATGCTGATGGTGAAGTTGTTCTTAGGAACATCCAGCTGCAGATTGTCAAAAACAGCTTTAATATGAGTCGGAGTGGTGTCCTTAGAACCTAAACCGTAACGACCGCCAACGATTACAGGAGCATTTTCCTTACCGTAGAACAGGTTGCAGATATCCAGATACAGGGGTTCGCCCAAAGAACCGGGCTCCTTGGTTCTGTCTAATACTGCAATCTTCTTAACAGTTGCAGGCAGTACATCAAAGAAGTATTTAGCAGAGAACGGACGATACAGATGAACTTTGATAACGCCCACTTTTCTGCCCTGAGCATTTAAGAAATCAACGGTTTCTTCGATTGCTTCGCAAGCAGAACCCATTGCTACGATGATTTCTTCAGCGTCAGCTGCACCATAGTAATTAAAGGGCTTGTACTCACGACCGGTAATCTTGGTGATTTCCTTCATGTAATCAGCAACAATGTCAGGAATAGCATCATAGAATTTGTTAGCAGCTTCTCTGCCCTGGAAGTATACATCCGGGTTCTGAGCAGTACCGCGCAGAACGGGATGTTCAGGATTCAGAGCTCTGTCTTTAAATTCTTTCAGTGCTTTCTGGTCAACTAATTTAGCCAGATCTTCATAGTCCATAACTTCGATTTTCTGAACTTCGTGAGAGGTTCTGAAACCATCAAAGAAATGCAGGAAAGGAACGCGACCGCGGATAGCTGCTAAGTGAGCAACGCCACCTAAGTCCATAACTTCCTGAACACTACCGGATGCCAGCATAGCAAAACCGGTCTGACGGCAAGCCATAACGTCCTGATGGTCACCGAAGATAGACAGTGCATGAGCAGCAATTGCACGAGCACTAACATGGAACACACCGGGGAGTAATTCACCGGCGATTTTGTACATATTGGGGATCATGAGTAACAGACCCTGAGAAGCTGTAAAGGTTGTGGTTAATGCACCGCCCTGCAGAGAGCCGTGAACAGCACCAGCTGCACCTGCTTCAGACTGCATTTCGCATACATCAACGGTTTGACCAAAAATGTTTTTCTGGCCTTTTGCGCTCCATTCATCAACGTACTCAGCCATTGTGGATGAAGGCGTGATCGGATAGATAGATGCTACTTCAGAAAACGCATACGCGCAATGAGCAGCAGCACAGTTACCATCCATGGTTTTCATTTTCTTTGCCATTTTTGTAGCCTCCTCATATTAAGTATAAGTAATATATAAATAAATATAATACACCACAGAATATTATAACATATAATTTTCTAAATTTCTTTATATTTTTTAAATTATTTATAAAAAGCCGTTTTCGATAATTATTTTGATGAATCAACACAAAAAATATGTTTTTTCATCGCAAAATAACCGTCATAACAACCATTAACACAGACAAAATGCCAAAGTTATAGGCTGAATATTTGCCGATATATTGCATAGTATGGCCAGGTTCATGTCGGTTATATTCTTTAAAGGTAATCAGGCTTGCCAGAGAAGCAATCAGTGTACCGGCCCCGCCGATATTAACCGCTACCAGGAGTTGCTGATAATTCTGTGTAAATTTAGACAACAGCACCGCACTGGGAACATTACTGATAAACTGGCAGGAAAGCACGCCAAACAATAACGTGTTTTTCTCAACCAAACCACCTAAAAGGTTCTGCACCGCCGGAATACGGGCCAAATTACCGGAAAATACAAAGAATGCACAAAAAGTTAGTAGCAAGGGGTAATCTACTGCCGACAAGGCTTTTCTATCCAAAAACAGAAGAGCAAGCGGGATAATAATCAAACCATAATAATATGGTATTGAACGAAAAACAATGGCAATGGAAAAGGCAAACAATGCGAGGTATATTGCGGTGCGTCCTTTATTCAATTTACCATAATCCCCTTCTCGTGGAACTAGTGGCTCATTTTTAACAAAGACAATGCAACAAAGGGTAATCAGCACTATGGCAATAATAAATGGCAGGAACATAATTTTGACAAATTCACCATTAGTGATGGAAAAATATGAATACAAATACAAATTCTGCGGATTCCCAAAAGGCGTCAGCATACCGCCCAGATTAGCTGCAATGGTTTGCATAATAAAAGTAAAGCTCAAAAGTCTTGTTTTGCCGGTACTGCTCAGCACAAAATAGCCTAAAGGTAAAAAGGTTAAAAGGGCCATATCGTTAGCAATAAGCATAGAACCGATAAACGTAATATAAACCAATGCCAGTATAGCCGAACGGTCGGTTTTAAACAGACAAACAATTTTATGTGCCACAATGCGAAAAAAATAAATGTTTTTAAGGGCGCAAACCACCGCCAGCGTGCAAAACAGACAGGTCAGGGTTTTAAAATCAAAATAACCGAGATACGATGCATCCGGCGGCACAAAAAAACATGTGATAATAGCCGCCAAAAATGCGATTGTCATGACAATATTATCTTTAAAAAAACGAAGAAATTTCATACAAACAATCCCCTACTGTATAATAGTTCAAACCTTATGTATTATACAACGAAAAATAGGCTGTGTCAATTGTAATATACACCAAAAAATGACACGAAATCGGATATTTTTTTAACTCTTTGTAAAGTTTCCTCATAAGGAATTGACTAAATGAGCAGTCTGGTTTACAATGCATTATAATATCTAAAAAAGGATGGGATCATTGTGTTTGAATTAACTCTTGAAAAAGCAAAAAAATTGGCAGAAAAAAAGCAATGGGAAAAGCTGATGAAAAAATTAAGCAAAAACGACCCGAAAATCAGTTCTATTGTTGCTGAAGCCTGCGGAACGGTTAACGACGACGGTTCTTACAATATTCTGATTCAGCTGATGAAGAGTGAGAGCCGAGAAATCAAATTAGCCGCCATTCGCGGTTTGGGCGAATTGGGTCGCGATACTGCCAGAACACATATCAGCTGGCTGAAACAACATACCCCGGAAGAAGATACTGAAATTCACGAGGCAATTATGAATGCCATGACAAAAATAAGACATTCCAAAGATTGAGCACAAAAAAAGAGCCACCAAAATCGGTGGCTCTTTAACATCAGCTTAATTATTTAATCATGTTTGCAACTTCGTTTGCGAAGTCATCTTCACGTTTTTCAAGGCCTTCGCCCTTTTCAAATCTTACGAAATTGATGAGCTTAACGCCTTTGGATGCAAGATATGCTTCAACCTTGAATTCGCTATCCTTAACGAATTCCTGCTGCAGTAAGCAGTTCTGTTCAAAGAACTTATTAATTTTACCGCCAACCATCTTTTCAAGGATGTTTTCGGGTTTGCTAGCATTCTTAGGATCTTCCTTAATCTGAGCTAAAATGATGTTCTTTTCTTTTTCAACATCTTCAGCAGGAACAACGTCCTTAGACAGATATAAGGGGTTAATAGCAGCAATCTGCATTGCAACATCTCTTGCAGCTTCGTAAGCTGTTTCATCAGCCAGGCTGCCTTCCGCTTCAACCATAACGCCGATTCTGCCGCCGCCATGGATATAAGAGCAAACATTGCCTTCGATTCTTGCGAATCTTCTGATATTCATATTTTCACCGATTTTAGCAATCAGATTGGTTAAAGCATCACCAACAGTGGTAGCACCTTCATAAGTCATTGCCTTTAATGCTTCAACATCTGCAGGGTTAGCATCAGCAACAATTTTAGCTACATTGCTAACAAAGGTCTGGAATTCGTCGTTCTTTGCTACGAAGTCTGTTTCAGAGTTAACTTCCAGCAGAACGCCGATTTTCTTGTCATCAGTCATGTAAGACTTAACGATACCTTCAGATGCAATTCTGCCGGATTTCTTAGCAGCAGTTGCAAGACCTTTTTCACGCAGAAATTCAATAGCTTTATCAACATCACCGTCTACAGCAGTCAAGGCTTTTTTGCAGTCCATCATGCCGCAACCGGTCATTTCTCTTAAATTTTTAACATCAGCAGCTGTAAATGCCATGTTTATCTCCTCTTTTCTATTCAAAAATTGAATTATTCAGCATCTGCTTCTTCTGCAGCTTCAGCTTCAACTTCAGCTACAGCATCTGTACCCTGACGACCTTCAATAATTGCGTTGGCAATGGTAGAAGCAATCAGTTTTACGGCACGGATAGCATCATCGTTGCCGGGGATTACATAATCAACTTCTTCAGGGTCGCAGTTGGTATCAACGATAGCAACAACGGGGATACCCAGTTTCTTAGCTTCTGCAATAGCAATCTTTTCTTTTCTGGGGTCAACAATGAACAGAGCGCTGGGCAACTTCTTCATGGTTCTGATACCGCCTAAGAATTTTTCCAGCTTTTCTCTTTCGTTCTTTAAGTTGATAACTTCCTTTTTCGGAAGCAGATCAAAGGTGCCGTCTTCTTCCATACGACAAAGCTGCTCTAAACGTTCAATACGCTTTGTAATGGTTTTGAAGTTGGTCAGCATACCGCCTAACCATCTTGCATTTACCCAGTACATACCAACACGTTCAGCTTCTTCCTTAATGGAATCCTGAGCCTGCTTTTTGGTACCTACAAAGAGGATTTCACCGCCATCCTGAGCGATGTCACGAATGAAGCTGTAAGCTTCTTCGATTTTCTTAACGGTTTTCTGCAAGTCGATGATGTAGATACCGTTACGTTCTGTGAAGATGTACTCAGCCATTTTGGGGTTCCATCTTCTGGTCTGATGTCCGAAATGGACGCCTGCTTCCAGCAGTTGTTTCATTGAAATTACTGACATTTCTGTCACCTCCGGTTTTATTTGCATTCACCTCCGCACTGCTCAGCTCCTGCGGGAACCGGTACATCCGGCACCACCCGCAAAATCACAATGCGTGCGTATTTGCCAAAATAGTATATCACAAATAAAGGGAAAATGCAAGTAAATTTTGCATTCCCCCGAAAATACATCTATTCGATTGTATCATACTTTTAAATGCTTGCGAACAGCTATCAAGCTACCCAACGCACCCAGACCAAGCCCCATCAGCAGGAAGATAGCACCGATATACGCCATAATATCATTTAACGGAATAAAATCCATAAAGGCAATTTTTAAGGTTGCAAACACCCCAATGATTCCTTCATAGCTCAGGGCAATAAACAAACCGGAAGCAATGGCACCCAAAAGACCAATAATCATACCTTCAATGATGAAGGGCCAACGAATAAACCAGTCGGTTGCACCCACATATTTCATAATGTTAATCTCTTTACGTCTTGAAAATACTGCCAGTTTAATGGTGTTGGCAATAATAAAGATTGATATGACAGCAAGCGCAAGCATAATCCATATGCTGGCCGTGCTGATGTATTTAGATACTGTCGTCAGTTTATTAATCGTTTCGCCACTGCTGATGACGCGAGCAACACCATTAAGCTCTTTAATGATAGCCACAGTGTCATCAGACAGATTCAAATCCTCACAGCGGATCTTATACCAGTTTCGCAAAGGATTTTCTTCACCCTGATAGGCATCTAAAAGAGCTGCATCTTCTCCGAACCGTTCCCGAAGATATTCCATGCGCACTTCTTTAGATTCAAAAATAACTTCAGAAACATTTGTTACCGCCGCCAGATTTCTGCCCAACTGCTCCGTTTCTTCCTGCGTACAGTTTTCATCTACAGTCAGCGTAATTTCATAGTCTTTTTCCTGCTTGTCCACCATATGGTTCACATTCAACGCAAGCACCATAAAAATGCCGAAGACCAAAAGACTGGCTACCACTGTAAACATAGAAGCCACACTCATCCATCCATTGGAAAAGACATTACGGCCGGCCTCTTTCATAAAGTACTTTACACTGTTAATTTTCATATCCGTACACACCCCTGGCTTCATCTCTGACAATTACGCCGTCTTCAATGGCAATAACCCGCTTTTTCATTTGATCCACAATATCTTTGGCATGTGTTGCCATAATAATGGTTGTGCCACGTTTGTTGATATCATTTAAAAGCTCCATAATTTCCTGTGCTGTTTTGGGGTTTAAGTTACCCGTCGGTTCATCAGCAATCAGGAAAGAAGGATTGTTGACCAGCGCTCTGGCCAATGCCACACGCTGCTGTTCTCCACCGGACAACTGTGATGGAAAAGATTTCGCTTTATGAGAAAGACCAACCAGACTTAACACAGTCGGAACCTGCCGACGGATTTCACGACGGCTGGCACCTACGATCTCCATAGCAAAGGAAACATTTTCATAGACTGTTTTTTTAGGAAGCAAACGGAAATCCTGAAAAACAACACCCATATTCCTACGCAGATAAGGAATTTGGTTTTGCTTCAAGCCATTTACCGTAACACCATCAATAATCACTTCTCCGGAGGTGGCTGTTTCTTCGTGCATCAGTAATTTAATCAATGTTGATTTACCGGCACCGGAAGGGCCAACAACAAAAACAAACTCACCGCGTTCAATAAAAAAACTGACTCCGTTAAGTGCTGTTGAACCGTTTTCATACACCTTGGAAACATTGCTGAAAATAATCATAATAACTCCTAATCATCTGTTTTTAGAACTTGGGAGAATTGGCATGCAAATACTTGTTAACCAAAATAGCCACCTTAAAGATGACTGCATCATCAAAGTTCCGCAAATCAAGTCCGGTTAACCGTTCAATTTTATCCAGACGGTAAACCAATGTGTTTCTGTGAACGAATAACTGACGGGATGTTTCGCTGACATTCAGATTGTTTTCAAAGAATTTATAAATCGTCTGAATGGTTTCTTCATCCAATACATTAATGCTTTCCTTTTTGAAAATTTCTTCCAAAAATAGTTCGCACAATTTGCTGGGCAGCTGATAAATCAAACGGCCAATACCCAATGTATCGTAGCTTAATATGTACTTATCCCCTTCAAAAACACGACCAATTTCCAATGCAATCTGCGCTTCAGAATAAGAGCGTGCAATATCGCGAATGGATTCTGTGGGTGTACCCATACCAACATAAACCTGCAACATCAGTTCAGAATTCACTGTTTCCACAATGCTCCTGGCTATTTTTGTCAGGCTTTCCCGGTTATAACCAGCTGTCAGGGCTTTAATCAGAACAACATTCAGATTATCAATGCCAATGACGAAATCCTGTTCAGGAAACATATTCTGCAAAAGATGCTGTACAGATACATCAGCATTCTCCTGCAACTGAATAATGAACACCGCGCGGGGGATTTCTGTATCAATTTGCAGTTCATCAGAACGGATAAATACATCGCCCGGCAACACATTGCCAAGCAAAACACTCTTTAAATAATTGGTTTTATCATATTTATCTCCACAATGAATCTGCAGATTAGACAGGCTGACAGACAACAGTAAGCAGAGCTTTTGTGCTTCTGCATCTGTTCCCTGAACATAAACAATGTAATCCATTGTGTTACGCATACCGAAAGCAACAAATGTATAGTTCCCTAAAACATACGGTTTGCCGTTGTTGGCATTATTTGTAACTGCATCGTAGGAAATTTCTTCAGAAATAACCTCTCCCGCATATGCAATAACAGCACCATAATTATTTAAAACACCTATACTTTTTCCGGACACTGCTCTCATTTGTTCCAGCATCGGTTGAAAAATTTGACCAAGCATTTTTTCTTCCTCCGTTCACACAATCAAAGAAATTCCAAAAGTAAACTTAATACTCCATTAAATATCATATACTTTTTTTTGCGATTTTGCAAGATTTATTTGCAAATTTTAAAGAAAATTTCACAAAAAGCAATGAATTTTACATCTTTTTTTATGCAAACAAGCAAAAACCGCAGTAAAAACTGAATTTTCGCTGCGGTTTTTCTTTTTATATATTTTCTGTTGTGTCTTCTGTTTCAGCAGAGACTTCTGCTGTTTCCTGCTCCTCCGGCTCTGTTTCACCGTTAAACAATGTTTCAAATTCTTCGCCGGAAAGTTTTTCTTTGGAAAGAAGTGCTTCTGCCACACGAACCAGCTGTTCTTTGTGTTCTGTCAATTCTTTTTCGCAAAGGGCATAGGCATTATCAATAATCTTTTTCACTTCAGCATCGATCTCTGCAGCCACCTGCTCGCTGTAATCCCGTGTCTGCGCATAGCTTCTGCCCAAAAAGACCTCATCGTTATCTGAACCAAAACTCATGGGGCCGAGCACGTCACTCATGCCGTATTTCATAACCATGTCTCTGGCAGTTTTAGTGGCACGCATAATGTCGTTAGAAGCACCGGTACTGATGTCATCCAGCACCAGTTTTTCTGCCATACGGCCACCCAAAAGGGATGCAATCTGATCCAGCATTTCCTTTTTGGAAACATAACTCTTATCATCCTTCGGCAACGCCAATGTGTAACCGCCTGCACGACCACGGGGAATAATAGAAATTTCATGCACAGCATCACAATGCGGTAACACCTTGTGCATAATCGCATGGCCGGCTTCGTGATAAGCCGTTAATCGGTTTTCCCGTTCTGTTACGGTTTTAGATTTCTTTTCAGGTCCGGCAATAACCTTCATAATCGAGTTTTCAATATCGGCCATATTGATTTTCTTTTTACCGGTTTTAGCAGCTAACAATGCAGCCTCGTTCATCAGGTTTTCAAGATCGGCGCCTGTAAAGCCTGTGGTTGTTTTAGCAATCACAGAAAGGTCAACATCAGATGCCAAAGGTTTCGCGCGGCAATGCACCTTTAAAATTTCTTCGCGGCCCTTCACATCGGGATAATTCACAACCACCTGACGGTCAAAACGGCCGGGGCGCAATAAAGCCGGGTCTAAAATATCCGGTCGGTTGGTTGCCGCAATGACAATAATGCCTTCATTGGCACCAAAGCCATCCATTTCAACCAGCAGCTGGTTTAAGGTTTGCTCTCTTTCATCGTGACCGCCACCTAAACCTGCACCACGATGGCGACCAACAGCATCAATTTCATCAAGAAAAATAATACTGGGGGAATTCTGCTTTGCCTTATCAAACAAATCACGGACACGGGAAGCACCCACGCCCACAAACATTTCTACAAAATCAGAACCGCTGATGCTGAAAAACGGCGCCTTTGCCTCGCCGGCTACTGCTTTGGCCAGCAAGGTTTTACCGGTACCCGGCGGTCCCACAAGAAGTACGCCCTTGGGAATACGGGCACCAAGTTCAATAAACTTAGAAGAATCCCGCAGAAAGTCAACAATTTCAGCCAGTTCTTCCTTTTCTTCATCTGCACCGGCAACATCCTTAAAGGTTACATGTGTGTCGCCATTTTGCGTCATTCTTGCATTACTCTTGCCAAAGGTCATCACCTTGCCGCCACCTTGTGACTGACGCATAAACACAAACCAGAACAGCACAAAAATGCCGACAGTCAGCAACGTAGGCAAGAGAGACAGCCACCAGGGCATCTGCTGAGGCGCCGGTGTTTCAACCACCAGCTTATTTTCATTAATCTGTGTGCGAATTTCTTCTCCGGCATCTTCATATAAAATAAATATAGAAGAAATATCAGCAATACGCTTATTCTCGTTAACATATTTTTCTTCCTGGCCGCGTAGGGTTACGGTTGCTGTCCTGTCTGTCAGAACCAATTCAGATACCTGTTCATTTTTAATCAAGGTTAACAAATCTGAATAACGGATACTTTTAATACCCGGCTCATAATTGAAAATGCCGAACATGAAAAGCACAATTAAAAACAGCAATACATAAAAACCTATACCGCCTAAAAACTTCTTTTTCAATCATGTCACCCCTCTTAGGTCTCGAATAAAACTTAGTTTAACACAAAACCAAATAAAATACAAGAATTATATAAATAATTAACTTTCTATTCATTTTTTACTCTATTTTTTATGATTTTCTACTGTCACGCAAATAATATTTTTATCTTCTTTACGGGCCGCATAACGAGCATCTGCACGCTCACCCACCACCCAGACAATGTCATCATCTGCTGCAAGAAGCGGAACCGAATTGCGCATAAAACGGGGAATTTTTTTATTAATTAAATAGTCTTTCAATTTTTGTTTTCCGTCCATGCCTACAGGATAAAAACAATCCCCTTCCCTACGGGAGCGAAGAACCAATTTTTTCCCTTTTAAAGCTTCAGCATTAATATAGGCCTGCTTTGTATCAGGATGTTCCGGCACTGTTTCTGCGGCAGAAAAAACAATTTTTCTGTCGCCAAATAAAAAATCTCCCTCCGGTTTCACCTCATAAGAAAACGGTTTGGCATCCATTTTCTTGCGGATATATAAAACACCATGACACATTTGCGCAACCACGCCGCCACCTAATTGAATCTCCCCCTGAGAATGTGACGACAGTTCTTTTGCCCGCCTCACCGCTGTCATACCTGTTTCACGGCCACCGGCAAGAAAGACAATGGTTTTATGCAACAGCATGCTCACCAAAAACTCATTTTCCATTCGTAAATCCTGACAGTTAAAACCAAAACCACCGGTTACCGATATTGCTAATGCTGTGAATAGTTTTTGCACTTCTTCTTCTAAATATGCTGCTCCGGCTGCATACAATTCGATCTGCTCAGAAAAATTGTTCCTGAAATCAGGATTGAACTCTGTTTCCAACATAGGAACCAGTTGATGACGGACACGGTTGCGGGTGTAAACTGTTTCTTTGTTTGAGCTATCTTCCCGCCAAGCTAATCCGTTAATTTGTAAATACGTTTCAATGTCTGTTCTGTTTACATATAAAAGCGGTCTCACCACCTGGCCGTTCCGGCATGGAATTCCGCCTAAACCTAAAGGTCCTGTTCCCCTGATCAGCCGCATTAAAACAGTTTCCACGTTATCACCGGCGTGATGAGCTGTTGCAATTTTATTCAGTTGTTCCCTGTCTGCAAGTTCCTGAAAAAAAGAATACCGTTTATTCCTTCCGGCTTCTTCCAGACCACATTTATTTTCTTTGGCTAATGCCGCCACATCTGCCCGACAAACAAAGAGAGGAACCTCAGATTCAAAGCATAGCTTTCTGACAAAAGCTTCGTCTTCATCTGACTCTTTCCCTCTCAGGCCGTGATTGACATGAGCCGCAAACAGAGAGATTTGCAATTCCCGGGACATTGCTTTTAAAACCGACAGCAAGCAAACTGAATCAGCACCACCGGACAACGCAACAAGCACTTTGTCACCCGGTTGAAACAAGGCATAACGGTTAATGGTTTCTTTTACTTTTGCCAGCATATCAATCATGTCCCTTATCCAGATTCATAAAACGGGTATACTGACCCATCCACGCCATTTCAATCGTGCCCAGTTCACCGGCTCTGTGCTTGGCGATGATACACTCTGCCACATTCTTTTTCTCTGTGTCAGGATTATACACATCATCACGGTATAAAAACATAACAATATCCGCATCCTGCTCAATGGCACCGGATTCACGAAGGTCACTGAGCATCGGCCGGTGTTCGGAACGCTGTTCAGGCGCACGTGAAAGCTGTGACAAGGCAATAATGGGCACATCCAGCTCCTTTGCCAGAATTTTAAGTGAGCGGGAAATATCTGAAATTTCCTGCTGACGGCTTTCAGCACGCGTGCCCTGCATCAACTGCAAATAGTCAATCACCACAAGGCCAAGACCTCTTTCCAACTTCAAACGCCGGCACTTGGCACGGATATCACTAATGGTTACATTCGTAGAGTCATTAATATAAATGGGTGCCTGCCCCAAGGTAGATAAAGAGGCAGCAATTTTTTCCCAGTCATCATCTGTCAGTTCACCGGTACGAAGGTGATTGCTGTCGATCAGCATTTCTGAGCTGATAATACGGGATACAAGCTGTACGCTGGACATTTCCAAACTGAAAATAACCACAGGCACCTGACCGTGTACGGCAGCATATGTGGCAATATTTAAAGCAAAGCTGGTTTTACCCATTGAAGGACGGGCCGCAATCAGAATAAAATCTGATTTTTGCAAGCCGAATAAGTTTTTATCCAGTTCCGTAATGCCGGTAGGCACACCGGTCAGTTTGCCCTTGTTACGGTAAATTTCTGCCAATGCTTCATTGGTCTGTAGCAGCACATCTTTAATATGTACCACACCGCGCTGCTGCTGATTCTCCAGCACATCAAAAATGAGTCTCCCCGCTTCGTCGGCAATGTTTTTTGTGTCGCCGCCGGGAGAATAACCCATATCCATAATTTCGCCGGAAGCACGGATGAGCCGCCTGAGCATAGCTTTATCCTGCACAATATCCACATACTGCCGGATGTTGGCTGTTGTGGGTAATGTGGATGCCAGATAACCCAGATATTCTACGCCGCCTACAGCTGCAAGCTGTTCGCGAAGAGTCAATTCTTCCGATACCGTCACCAGATCAATGGGCATATCCCGATTGAACAGATCCTGCATAGACTCATAGATCAGCTTGTTAGCTTCAATATAAAAATCACCGCTTGTTAAATTTTCAAACACCAAGGTGACGCAGTTTGCATCAATCAGCATAGCACCCAAAATGGATTGCTCTGCTTCCTTATTGTGGGGCATAACCTTAGGTACACCGTTTTCCATAGCGATTTCCTTCCTCTGCTTTTCTTACTGTGCTTTTACTCTGACCTTAATTTCTGCCGTAATTTCAGGATACACCTTAACAGTTACCTTGGTATCTCCTAAAACCTTGATCCCGTCCGGCAACTGGATTTTTTTCTTATCTACAACCAGGTGGCATTGCATTTTAAGCTGCTCTGCAACATCTTTAGCTGTGATAGAGCCGAAAAGCTTGCCATTTTCACCGGCTTTGGCTGTAAATGTTACCACAGCCTCATTTAACTTTTCAGCAAGCTCCATAGCCTGCATTTTTTCCTGATTTTTATGAAAAGCCTGTGCGCTTTTTTTGTTTTCCATTTCGTTTACGGCAGTTTTATCAGCAACAATGGCCAGGCCTTTCGGAAGCAAAAAGTTTCTTGCATATCCGTCTGAAGCCTCTACCATATCACCTTTTTTGCCGTGGCCTTTAACATCGGCTGTTAAAATTACTTTCATATTAAACACTCCTTTGTGGTTAGTTCACTGTTTCCAAATAATAATCATCAATAGCCTGATACAGCTTTTCTCTTGCCTCTTCTATGGATAGTTCTGCAAGCTGTGCACCGGCAATGGTCATATGACCGCCACCACCCAGTTTTTCCAGAATCACCTGCACATTAATACCGCCTAAAGACCGGCCGCTGATGCTGACGCCATTTTCTGTTTTAGAAAGCACAAACGAAGCGGTAATGCCTTTAATGTTAAGCAGTTCATCTGCCGCCTGGGCAATGGTGATATGAATATTTTCCTCAAATTCATGATAGGCGCTGACTGCAATATGATCACGGAAAATTTCTGCATTCTGAATAATCATAGCGCGCTTGATATAAGTGCCTAAATCCTGCTGGAACATAGTTTTAATCGCAACGGTATCTACCCCTTGTTTTCTCAGGAAGGATGCCGCTTCAAAGGTTCTTACACCGGTTTTGAAGGTGAAATGCTTGGTGTCCACAACCATACCTGCATATAAACACTCTGCTTCCAGCTTGGTTAAGGATACTTTCTTAGTAACATACTGCAAAATTTCCGTCATCATTTCACAAGCTGAAGATGCATAGGGTTCGTGATAAATCAGCGCCGTATTTTCAATAAATTCCGCACCGCGACGATGATGGTCAATGACCACTATCTGGCCAGCTTTCTTTAAAAGAGCAGGTGCTTCCAATAAACTTGGCTTATGAGCATCTACCACAACCAGCAGGGTTGTGCCGTTCGTACGCGCAGCTGCTTGCTGGGTATTTAACAATACACCGGCATAATCATCCACATTTTCTAAGCGATCCAGCATATTTTTTACTGTTTCGTCATAGCTTTCCAGAAGTATGTTCACCGGTTTATCCTGCATACGGCACATACGGTAAACACCAAAAGCCGCCCCCAAAGAATCCATATCTGCCCGTTTATGACTCATCACAATAACGTTGTTGGCATTTTCTATCAGACCGCTGAGCGCCACACTGACAACGCGGGCCTTCACGCGGGTGCTTTTTTCATATTCTTTGCTGTTTCCACCATAAAAGTTCAGTTGGTCACTTTCTTTCACAACGGCCTGATCTCCACCACGGCCCAAGGCCATATTGATTGCCGTTTTGGCAAAAGCATCGTTTTCTGCAACATTCTGTCCGCAGGCACCTACACCAATACTAACGCTGGCGGGAATGGTATTGCCCTCCGAAATTCCCCGGATTCTGCTTAGAATTTCAAACTTGTTCTGCACCATTTTTTCTAAATAACGGTATTCGAACAAAACATTATATTTATCTTTTTCATACTTAATCAAAACGCCGCCGTGTTCCCCTGCCCAATCGTTGATCTGTTTATAAATCTGCGCCTCTAAATGGGGACGGAAAGCATTGGTTGTAGATGCCAGCAGCTCCTCGTAATTATCCACGAAAATCATACAGGAAACCGGGCGTTCTTCCTGATATTTCTGTTTATAATCAGCATACTCCGTAATTTCATCAAAATAGAGAATAACAATGCTTCTTTTCTCTTCTTTTTGCGGCTGACTGCCAAACACACGGAAGGTTCTTCCATTACTGCTTAAAGTGGTCTGCACAGGCACCGGCGGATCCTGAAAAATATTTTCCGTATCCAATTCCGGCAAAATTTCACCAATCACTTTATCGTATAAATGGTTTTCTCCAAAGGTTTCGCAAAAAGACTCATTATACCACTTTATTTTGCCATTTGACTCAATGATTAGTGTAGGCAACGGAAACTGCATCAAGGCATTCCGGGTAGCCGAACCGATACGCAGCGTCATTTGCTCAAACATATCGGAAATCTTTTTTTCTTTATGCTTTTTGTAAATATAATTAAAGATACACAAAGAAAGCCCTAACAGAATTTCTGCCATAGCCAGATAGCGGTTCACAAAAAAAGTGACTATACCCAACAGAAAAATAATCACAATGTAAAAACCGCCGGTCATATAATATAATCCGGATTTTGGGTTCACTTCCATACCGTAACTCCATTCCGCCGCAATGCGACTTACTGTTCTTCTTTTGTTCGCAGATGCCGGTAGTCAAAGAAACTGTCCAACAAGCCGCAAATCAAATAAGCAAATACAGGAATCATTAAAAATGTATTTGAAAATATCAGCAATAAAACAATCACCAGACGCCGTAATCCCTTTTTTATACCTTTTTTCTTAAAAATATTGTCAAAAACAGACATACCAAACACAATAAATATAAAACTCAGAATCAGCAAAACATTCAGGGACATTGCCAGAAATTTACCCGACGGTGCTGATAAAACAATAACAAACAACACAAGATACAACACCGAAATCACACGTTCTGCCTGAAACTGCTCAAAGGGAAGCAGAAAAGACATATCTACATGGTTTTTCTGCATCATTTTTTTATACACCACAACTAAAACAAAGGCAAAAACGGAGCTGATAATCATAAACATACCCGGAGCCAGCATAATTGATAAATCAATTGCCGAGCGGATGATGTCTTCCAGCATTTCAGCTTCAGGTCCCGGATACTGAGACACGAACATCTCACTCACCATGTTGCCGCTTTCTAACATAATACTCTGAATGGAAACCTCTCCACCGGAGCTGTGCTCAATCAGCTCCATACCCACCATCAGATCTGCCATATATAACCCGGCACACAAAAGAAGCAATAAATGCACAGGCATTTTAAACCTCGTTCCTAAAGCCAGTGCTGCACCCAGCAAAATAATGGGGATGCTGTTGGTTAAGGCTAATGTAAAGTCGAAACAAAAGATAAAAATTCCCAGCACCAAAGCCGCATTAAGAATACCCAAAAGGTAATGCTCTTTATAAAGCACTACACCCAAAAGAGCACTGAGCAACACGCCAAGCACTAAAGACAACGGCCCCTGCAGGAAGCCGTAAGCACCGCAGAGAGCAATGGTCAATAACGTATTCATCATATAAGGGGTCCATCTTTTTTCGTTCACTCTAATTCTCCTTTATCCCTGGCCATGAGCTGAAAATTATAGTTTCATTTCGGTACATACAATACTCCATTATATCTTATTGTATCACAAAAAAATATAATTTACAAGTGATTTACCAAAAATACTCATTTTCCTGCCTCACGGCAGGCAAACGGCGTTAGCTCAGACAAAAAGACCAATGACACATGATTCTCTTCAAACTCCGGCATAAGCTCCCGGATAGCCTCCACAGTTATCATACCGCCCTCATTTCCCACATGACCAATGGCAATACATTCCCCTTCCGACAATGCAATGTCCATAGCTTTTCTCAATCTTTTTTTCACATAATCCTTTGTTTTTCTTTCGTGCTCCAAAAACACCCTGTTTTCATAGAAAGCAACCGTCGTTGTTTGCGCCACCTCCCGGCAAATGCTCTTGGAGCTGGTTTTTGAATCCAAAAAATACATCTGTTTTTCTTGGAGAAATTCAAAAATCGGACTCATAACGTCTTGCTTCGTACTACAAAGGGTCCCCATGTGAATATTAGCGCCCACAGCCTCAGGAATTTCATCGAGGGCATCCTTCATCCAGGAAAGAATTTCCTCCCGTGTCATACCTGTCGTGACAGGTCGTGGCCCTAAATGCCGCGGATTATCATGTGTTGTGGCTTGCATAGGAATGTGAATAATCACTTCTTTTCCGTTTTCCAATGCATCTTCCACATCGTCCTCTGTATATTCTAAAAATGGAATAACCGCCGCCGTCAGTTTACAATCAAGGTGCAGCATTTCAGAAACGCCCTTGCGTTGCTGGCCAAAATCATCAATTACAATTGCCAGGCGGCCACCGGCCGTTCCATCTGCCTCTTCTCCGGCTGATAACCCAATCCAGGCAGATAGCAAGCAACCGCCAGCAAGCAGAAGAAAGAACAACATAATATGACTTATCTTTATACAAATGAATAAGCTTCTTTTATTTATAAACAAAAAATCACCCCGTTTTCATATATACGAAAACGGGGTATTGTTTATGCGATTCTTTACTCCAGATAATCCTTCAGCTTTTTACTGCGGCTGGGATGCCGTAATTTGCGCAGCGCTTTTGCTTCAATCTGACGGATACGTTCACGGGTAACATTAAATTCCTTACCCACTTCTTCCAGCGTTCTGGCACGACCATCTTCCAGACCAAAGCGCAGTTTCAACACCATAGATTCTCTGGGGGTTAACGTGTCAAGCACATCACCAAGCTGTTCCTTTAAAAGCATAAAGGATGCTGCTTCAGAGGGTGCCGGTGCATCATCATCGGGAATAAAATCACCCAGATGGCTGTCTTCTTCTTCACCGATAGGTGTTTCCAAAGACACCGGTTCCTGAGCAATTTTCATAATCTCCCGAACCTTGTCAATGGACATATTCAATTCCTTGGCAATTTCGTTGGGATGAGGATCACGACCCAGTTCCTGTACTAACTGACGGGATACGCGAATCAGCTTGTTGATGGTTTCAACCATATGCACCGGAATACGGATGGTGCGAGCCTGATCCGCTATCGCACGGGTAATGGCCTGACGAATCCACCAGGTAGCATAAGTGCTGAATTTATAACCTTTGGTGTAATCAAATTTTTCAACAGCCTTAATCAGACCCAGATTTCCTTCCTGAATCAGATCAAGAAACAGCATACCGCGTCCAACATAACGCTTAGCAATGGATACAACCAAACGCAGGTTTGCTTCCGAAAGACGCTGACGAGCCGAAGCATCACCGGTGGCCATAGCTTTGGCAAGCTTCATTTCTTCATCGGGAGCAAGCAGCGGTACTTTACCAATTTCTTTCAAATACATTTTAACGTGGTCATCCACAGAAACGCCTTCCACATTGGATATTTCCAACACTTCTGCATTGATATCCACTTCTTCAAGAGGCGGCAAATCGCCGATTTCTTCCTCTATCTTTTCCATTTCCTTGTCCATATCGGCTACGACTTCAACGCTTTCTTTTTCCAGCGTTTCGTAAACCAATTCAATTTGTTCCGGCTCCAGTTCAAATTCAGAAAGGGCGTCCATAATTTCCTTATATGTTAAAATTCCACTGGCCTTTCCCTTGGCAACAATGTCATTAATGGCTTGTTGCTTTTTAGTTTCCAGTTCCTGAGACATGTTACCCTCTCCTCTCGTTAAGTCTTCGGTAGATTTCATTAGCTTCTTTCACTTTACCTTCCCCGGCCAGTTTAACGGCCTGTTTTCTTAAATATTCGGTTTCCAGTTTACTCGCAGCTTCTTTTATTCCCTGCAGACTGTCTCCCTCAAAATTAATATACAATAAGGATGTTGCTGCCTGTTTAACCGTTTCTTCTGAAAGACCGGTTAAAAACTCAGCGGCATGAGGGTCATCATTCTCTGCACGAAAAGCCATAATCTGACTGAACAACTGCCTGTGTAACTCACCTGAAAACCATTCAGCCTGCACCTTTTCCTTCGCAAATTCGAAAGCACGGCGGTGATAAAAAATCAGGTTCAGAAGTGTTCGTTCCGTCTTATATGTAGCCGTACTCTGACCGTGACTTAAATCTGCCCGGTCCTGTGTCAGTCGCTCCGGTGTCCGTTCCTTGAGCAGCTCCTTGTTCACCTGTTTTTTATTCCTATAATAAACCAACTTTAAAACCTCAGCCCGGATCGCTTCAACCGTAATATCTGTTTCAGCGGATATCCGCTTCATATAAGCTTCGCGAGCCACTTCGCTGTCTATTTCAGCCAGCACGCCGGCTGCTTCATTTAAAAAGCTGATTTTTTGACTTAAATCATAAATATCGTATTGCTTACGCAACCGAAGTAATTTATATTCTACAGACTCATGAGCCTCCTTGAGTAATGCTCTGAAACTCTCCGGTCCGTTTTTTAAAATATATTCATCCGGATCTTTTGCTCCTGTAAAACTGACAACCTTAACAACGTTGCCTGCCTCTGTTAAGAGACCGATGGCTTTTTGAGCCGCTTTCTGTCCCGCTTCATCACCATCATAACAAACATACACCTGGCTGGCATATCGTTTCAGCAGTCGTGCCTGTTCTTCCGTTAAGGCCGTACCTAAACCTGCCACCACATTGGTGATGCCACGCTGATACAAAGAAACAACATCCATATTGCCTTCCACCAGAATGATGCCTTCTTTTAATCCGCTCTGTTTTGCCAGATTTAAAGCAAACAGATTTCTGCCTTTATGGAATACCGGTGTTTCCGGTGAGTTCATATATTTTGCCGCATCATCACCCAACGCGCGGCCGCTGAAACCAATGACATTGCCACGCACATCAATAATGGGGAACATCAGGCGGTTCCTGAACTTGTCATACACTCTTCCCTTTTCGTTTTTCACAGCCAGACCTGCCAGCACCAGTTCGTCTTTCGTAAAGCCTTTTGCCTGCATAGCATCCAGCAGATCAGACCAGGATTCCTGAGCAAAGCCAACACCAAATTTAATGGCTGTTTTTTTATCAAGACCGCGTTTATTCATATAGTCGACAGCAATTTTGGCTGATGGCTTGCTTAAGTTTTCATAAAAATGGCGAGCCGCCAGACGATTCAGTTCCAAAAGACGTTTTCTTTGTTCTGCATCCCTGTCGTGCCGTCCGCCGGATTGTTGTTCCTCTTCTAAGGTAACACCGGCACGTTGTGCTAAAAACTGCAATGCATCCACAAAATCTAAATTCTCCGCCCGCATAACAAAATCAAAAACATTACCGCCGGCACCGCAGCCAAAACAATAAAATAACTGTTTATCTTCATCTACATGGAAAGATGGCGTTTTTTCTTTGTGAAACGGGCATAAGCCTATATGACTTGTTCCATTTCGTTTCAAATGCACATAGCCGGAAACAAGCTCTGCCAAATTGCTTCGTCTGCTGACTTCGTTAATAGAACTTTGTTTATAACGTGCCAAAGCCTTTCTCTCCTGTTCACAAAATTTCACAGTTTAACAAACCGCTTGTTTAATGCTCCCATAATGTATTCGACAGAATTTAAAAATTTCCTTCATAATTTTAAATTTTTCTTTTAAAATCAGAAAAAATCTGCCATTCTGTTTTATAATACCCATTATTTTACATTTTATGCAAATAAATTTCTATCTGGTTTGCCACCCTCTTGGCTCAAACAACGTTTTGAAAACATAAATGGCATAATTATCTGTCATACCTGCAATGTAATCGCACACTTCACGCTCATCGGCAAACAAACCATCGCCCAGATTTTCCTCCCTCAAGCGTTCAGGATGATGCAAAACGGTTTCAAACAGGGTTTCCACAATGCCTTTTGCCTTCTCCTCCTCAGTTTTGGCAATCGAATTGGTGTAGACATTGGCAAACATATAATCCCGCAGTTCCATCATTGCCTCGTGAATTTCGCGGCTCATTGAAACCTCTGGCTTATCCTGACTGTTATGAATCACATCTAAAATCAAGGTCTGCAGCCGTTCCCCGTGTGTGTTGCCCAGAACATTTCTGCATTCTTTGGGAATACTCTCCGGAGCAATCACGCCTCCCCGGATAGCATCATCAATATCATGATTGATATACGCGATACGGTCGGCCAGTTTAATAATCCTGCCCTCTAATGTTGAAGCCTCGTTTTCTCCGGCGTGATTCACAATACCGTCCCGGACCTCAAAAGTTAAATTCAGGCCTTTGCCACCCTCAAGCACATCCACAACACGAAGGCTCTGTTCATAATGACGGAATCCTCCCTCACAAATTTTATCCAGTACAAATTCGCCGGAATGACCAAAGGGTGTATGTCCCAGATCGTGCCCCAGGGCTATTGCTTCCGTTAAATCTTCATTTAACCGGAGGGAACGGGCTATGGTGCGGGCTATTTGTGAAACCTCCAGGGTGTGTGTTAAACGGGTTCTGTAGTGATCCCCTTCAGGAGCCAGAAAAACCTGTGTTTTATGCATCAGACGGCGAAAAGACTTAGCATGAATGATTCTGTCTCTATCCCGCTGAAACTCTGTTCGTATGGTACAGGGCTCCATTGGTTTTTGCCGTCCTTTTGTATTTTTGGATAAAACAGCAAAAGGAGATAGGGTTTTCTCTTCCAGTTCTTCCGTATAGGTTCTGATATTCATAATTTTGCTCCTTTATACAAAAATACAATAGCATTCTGATCGTGAAGGTATGTTGTATATATACCCATTTTTCTCTGTTTCAAACATTTTTTTGAGGTTTTTGTCAGAAAATGGAGAAAAGAGGCTGTAAAAAGCTAATTTACAGCCTCATAGCATATATTATTTTTTATTTCTGTTTGCCGCTTTATCTCTTTCCATCTTCGTCAGAAGCTTTTTGCGAAGACGAATACTTGCCGGTGTTATTTCCACCAGTTCATCATCGGAAATAAACTCCAGACATTGCTCCAGACTCATCACATCCGGTGGTGTCAGGCGCAGGGCTTCATCACTGCCGGAAGCACGCATATTGGTGACATGCTTTTTCTTGCACACATTAACGGTAATATCCTCACCCTTAGCATTTTCACCTACAACCATACCCTCATAGACCTGAACACCGGGACCGATGAACAAGCGACCACGCTCCTGGGCGTTATATAAACCATACGTCACACTCTCACCGGTTTCCCAGGCAATCATAGAGCCACGACTACGGCTTTCAATTTCGCCACAATAGGGACTGTAGCCGTCTAAAATAGTGTTCATAATGCCATTACCGCGGGTATCGCTTAAAAACTCGCTGCGATAACCAATCAATCCGCGGGATGGGATTCTGAACTGCAGACGCATATAGCCGTTATCACCCGGTTGCATATTCTGCATTTCAGCTTTTCTTGTCCCTAATTTTTCAATGACATTACCCACATATTCTTCCGGCAGATCAATGAACAAAAGTTCAACTGGTTCTAAGACCTTGCCGTCTTTTTCCTTTAAAATAACCTCCGGGCGGGACACCTGAAATTCATAGCCCTGACGGCGCATGGTTTCAATTAAAATGGAAAGATGCAGTTCCCCTCGTCCGGATACCTTAAAGCAATCGGCACTATCTGTCTCCTCCACCTTCAAACTCACATTGGTATCCAGTTCGCGGAACAAACGTTCTCGCAGATGGCGACTGGTAACATATTCCCCTTCGTTACCGGCAAATGGACTGTTGTTAACCAGAAAGTTCATAGAAATAGTAGGTTCATCTACGGTAATCACTGGCAAAGGCTCAATGCAATCAGGTGCGCAAAGTGTTTCCCCAATGCCGATTTCACCAAGACCGGCAATAAGCACTACATCACCGGCGCCGGACTGGGGCACCTCATTCCTCTTTAAGCCATCATACATATACAACCGTCCGGCTTTTGCCTGAGCGGTGGTACCGTCTGCCCGGCAGACCGTTACTGCCTGACCGGTCTTTATCGTACCTCTGTCAACACGTCCAACAGCAATGCGGCCCACATATTCATCGTAATCGATGTTGGAGATCAGCATACGGAAGGGTGCTTCCGTATCGCTTGCTGGTGCCGGTACATTATTGACAATCATTTCAAACAAAGGCTGTAAGCCGCCTGTCATAGCATCAGGTTCCAGACCGCTGATTCCCTCGCGCGCCGATGCGTATACAATAGGGAAATCCGCCTGCTCATCGGTTGCATCCAAATCAATAAACAGATTAAAGATTTCATCCACGACCTCCGTAGGCCGTGCCTGAGGACGGTCAATTTTATTCACAACTACAATGGGCTTAATACCTAAAGACAAGGCTTTTTTCAGTACAAAGCGGGTCTGCGGCATAGGGCCTTCAAAGGCATCCACTAACAGCAGCACACCATCTACCATACCTAAAACACGCTCTACCTCGCCACCGAAATCGGCATGACCTGGGGTATCAATGATATTGATTTTAATATCTTTATACATAACTGAGGTGTTCTTTGATAAAATGGTGATGCCACGTTCACGCTCTAAGTCATTGGAATCCATCACACGTTCGGTGACCTGCTCATTATCTCTGTAAATGCCGCTATCTTTCAGCATCACGTCTACCAGGGTGGTTTTGCCGTGGTCAACATGAGCAATAATTGCAATATTTCTGATTTCTTTAAACATAAATTCCTCCGGGATTTTCATTCACTATCATTGAAAGGAGTCCTGCAGTACCACTGCAGGACTCGCAAATGCTAATTAAACGTCCAACAAATTCACCATTGTAAGGTCTTTTTTGTTCAGTGCTGAATGTAAGCTTGCAAGGAATGCCTTCGCCGTATCCAGACTGGTCAGACAGGGAACAGACACCTCAACGGTCTTTCTTCTGATTTTGAAACCGTCGCGGTCAGGACGACGACCTTTGGTGGCCGTGTTGATAACCAGGTCAAACTTACCTGCCTGCAGAAGGTCTAAAATGTCGTTACTGCCATCGCCGATTTTGCCAACTGTAATGGTGGGAACGCCGTTTCTTGCCAAAAATCCAGATGTGCCGGATGTGGAATAAATAGAATAACCCAGTTCCACAAAGCCCTTGGCAATATCCAGCATTTCTTCCTTGTCAGTATCACGAACGGTAATGAGCACATTGCCCTTCTCGCTCATTTTAAAGCCGGCACCTACAAGACCTTTATAGAGCGCTTCAGAGAAGTTATGGCTGATACCAAGCACTTCACCGGTCGACTTCATTTCAGGTCCTAAGGAAACGTCCACATTGTGGAGCTTTTCAAAGGAGAACACAGGCACTTTAACCGCTACATAGTCGCCTTCGGGATGAAGGCCTGTTCCATAGCCCATATCCTTCAGTTTTTCGCCCAATACACAGCGGGTTGCCAGATCAACCATCGGTACATTGGTTACCTTGCTGATGTATGGTACGGTACGGGAAGAACGGGGGTTTACTTCTATAACGTAAATTTCACCTTCATACAACACGAACTGAATGTTTACAAGACCCACTACATGGAGAGCCTGAGCCAGTTTCTTGGTATAGTCCACCAGCTGTTCTTTAATCTCCTTGGTTACTGTGGGTGCAGGATATACGGAGATAGAGTCACCGGAGTGAACGCCGGCACGCTCTAAATGTTCCATAATACCGGGAATTAAAATATCAGTACCATCACAAATGGCATCCACTTCAATTTCTTTACCCATCATATATTTATCAACCAGAATGGGATGTTCCTGACGGATCAAGGTGATGATGTCCATAAATTCGTGCACATCATTGTCATTATAAGCAATTTCCATGCCCTGACCACCCAACACATAAGAAGGACGAACCAGAACAGGATAACCCAGATCGTTGGCCGCCTCTAAAGCTTCCTGATGGGTAAATACGGTTCTGCCCTGAGGACGACGGATGTTGCAGGCTTCCAGAATCTCATCAAACACTTCTCTGTCTTCAGCCGCATCAATATCTTCAGCCTTGGTACCCAGAATTTTAACACCCATTTCCTTTAAGGATTCTGTCAGCTTAATAGCCGTCTGGCCGCCAAACTGAACCAATACACCGTCAGGTTTTTCAATCTCTAAGATACTGCCCACATCTTCAGCAGTCAAAGGCTCAAAATAGAGCTTATCAGCTGTGTCAAAATCTGTGGAAACTGTTTCGGGGTTGTTGTTGATGATAATGGTTTCATATCCTGCTTCTTTAAGTGCCCAAACAGCATGTACGGAGCAGTAGTCAAACTCAATGCCCTGACCGATACGGATGGGACCGGAACCAATAACCACAACCTTTTTCTTAGCAGAAGAAACGGTTTCAGTATATTCATCATAGGTAGAATAATAGTACGGTGTTGCTGCTTCAAACTCAGCCGCACAGGTATCTACCATTTTGTAAACCGGGAAAATGTTGTGAAGCTCACGCATAGCACGAACACCGATTTCAGATACACCGGAAAGACTTGCAATCAGCTTATCGGGGAAACTCATACGCTTAGCTTCACGCAGAAGTGCCGGTGTCAGTTCTTCCTGCTGGAGGCGGGTTTCCATATCTACAATGTTCTTCAGCTTATTCAAGAAGAATAAATCAATGGTGGTGATGGTGTGAATCATATCAATATCCACATCGCGACGAAAAGCTTCACAAATGACAAAGAAACGCTCGTCATCTACCTGAGAAAGACGTCTTACAATTTCTTTCTTGGAGAGATTCTTCAGTTTCTTCAGTTCAAAGGACATAACATTCAATTCCAGACAACGAACCGCTTTCATTAAAGCGCCTTCAATATTGTCAGAAATCGCCATAACCTCACCGGTCGCCTTCATCTGTGTACCCAAAGTACGTTTTGCCTTTACAAACTTATCAAAAGGCCATTTGGGGTATTTGATAACACAGTAGTCAACAGTGGGTTCATTACAAGCATAGGTCTTTTTGGTAACCGCATTCACAATTTCATCCAGACCATAACCAATGGCGATTTTAGAAGCAACTTTAGCAATGGGATAGCCGGTTGCTTTTGAAGCCAGTGCAGAAGAGCGGGAAAGACGGGGGTTAACTTCAATAACTGCATATTCCATGCTCTCAGGATGAAGAGCAAACTGACAGTTACAACCGCCTTCAATACCCAAAGCGTGAATAATATTTAAAGAAGCATTTCTCAACATGTTGTATTCTGCATTGCCTAAAGTCTGTGCCGGTGCCACAACTACAGAGTCACCGGTGTGGATGCCAACAGGGTCAAGGTTTTCCATAGAACAAACGGTGATGGCATTGCCCTTGCCGTCACGAATGGCTTCAAACTCAATTTCCTTCCAGCCGGAAATACATTTTTCGATTAAAACCTGATGTACACGGGAAAGGCGCAGGCCGTTAGGTGCAATTTCTTCCAGTTCTGCTTCATTAGCTGCAATACCACCGCCGGTACCGCCCAATGTGTAAGCAGGACGAACAATAACCGGGAATCCGATTTCCTTGGCAAAGGAAAGAGCATCCTCGTAATTATCCACAACCTTAGATGCAATACAGGGCTCGCCAATGGATTCCATGGTATCTTTAAATTCCTGTCTGTCTTCTGCCATTTTAATCGCAGAGGTGGCAGTACCCAAAAGCTTAACGCCCATTTTATCCAAATAGCCTTCTTCTGCCAGTTCCATGGCAAGATTCAGGCCTGTCTGACCGCCCAGTGTAGGCAGAATACTGTCGGGTTTTTCAATTTCAATCACTTTTTTAACAGAATCAACAACCAGTGGCTCAACATAAATTTTATCAGCCATCATTTTATCTGTCATAATGGTAGCAGGGTTAGAGTTTAAGAGAACAACCTCAATACCCTCTTCAGAAAGAGCACGGCAAGCCTGTGTGCCCGCATAGTCAAACTCAGCTGCCTGACCGATAATAATCGGACCAGAGCCAATTACCAGTACTTTTTTAACATCCTCGCGCTTAGGCATTGTGCTTCCCTCCTACCAGATTCATAAATTCATCAAAAATATATTCCATACTCTTAGGACCGGGTTTACATTCCGGTGCGTACTGAACGGTAAATGCCGGAATACCGTTATAACGAATCCCTTCTACTGTGCCGTCATTTACATTGATATGACTCACCGTTGCTACGCTTTCCTCCAGACTGTCTTTTACCACAGTATAACCGCAATTCTGTACGGTTGCAAAGGTCATATCCTTGGCCAGGTCTTTTACCGGCTGATTAGCACCGCGATGACCGAATTTCAATTTTTCAGTTTTACCGCCCATTGCGATGGCCGCCATCTGGTGACCCAAACCGGTACCAAATAAAGGTGTACCGGAAGCAAGCAGTTCTTTAATCTCCGCAATCAATCCGGGATAGTCTGCCGGATTGCCGGGACCGCCCGAAAGCATAATACCATCCGGCTTATCCGCCAATATGTCAGAAGCTTTAGTGGTCGCAGGATAAACCGTTACGGTTGCCCCACGCTTCACCAAAGACTCGATGATATTTTTCTGCACACCATAGTCAATCAATGTCACCTGTAATGCGCCACTTCCTACCGTATACTTTTCTTTGCAGGTTACCTCGGAGACCAAAGCACCTACTGTATAGGCTTCTATTTGCGCTTTATAATTTTCAAATTTAAAATTCTCATCGGTGGTAATCACACCGTTCATAGCGCCCTGATTACGGATGATCTTTGTGAGAGCCCGGGTATCTATACCGCTGATAGCCACCACATTTTCACTCAGAAGATAATCTTTTAACGTTTCTTCTGATCGGAAATTATTGGGATGGGTTGCCATCTCTTTCATTATCATTCCCTTGACCTGAACCTTACCGGACTGACAGTCTGCGCGGTTAACGCCGTAGTTACCGATAATAGGATAGGTCATTGTCACAATCTGACCGGCAAAAGCTGGGTCTGTTACGGTTTCTAAATAGCCAACCATTCCGGTTGTGAACACAATCTCACCCAAGGCTGTGCCATCTGCGCCGGCGCTGATGCCTTCAAAAACTGTACCGTCAGCCAGTGCCAAAAATGCTTTTTTCATGGCTTTACTTCCTTTCTGTCTTTTGTATCTTAACCG
Organism: Clostridia bacterium; assembly: GCA_017416855.1. Lineage (GTDB taxonomy): Bacteria > Bacillota > Clostridia > UBA1381 > UBA9506 > UMGS755. The sequence continues at coordinate 88,053 of JAFQAZ010000024.1, read as the reverse complement.
CCGAAAGCGGAAACTTGCTAATTAGATGTATTGCAAAATATCTTCACGCATACGAATAGCTTCATCGCGGGCAGCCTTGCCGAATTCTTCCGGCTTGTAGTCACCCTTCTGCCAAGCGCACATAATCCCGCGGGAAGAGTTGATGATAGCACCCAGACCGTTTGCATCAAAGGCACCTGCCACATCCTGTGCGCCGCCACCCTGTGCACCGTAACCGGGTACTAAAATATAAGATTTCGGCATTAAACCACGGAGTTCTTTTAACTGCTTGGGATAGGTTGCGCCTACCACAGCACCCACCGGTGTGTAGCCGTATTTCCCTTCTAAGCCTTCACCCCAACGGGTAACCATACCGGCCATTTTCTGATAAATGGTTTCATCACCGACGGTTAAATCCTGCAATTCACCGGATGAGGGGTTAGAGGTTTTCACTAAAACGAAAATGATTTTACCGGCTTTGTCACAGTCTTTAACAAAGGGCAGAATACCGTCGGTACCCAAATAACCATTTACCGTTAAGCCATCACTTTCCAGCTCATTTTTTACATCAATATCACCGGCCATAACGCCGCCTAAGTAAGCTGCAGAGTATGCTTCGGCAGTTTTGCCGATGTCGTTACGCTTACCGTCTAAAACCACATACATACCTTTTTCTTTAGCATAAGAAATGGTGCCTGCCAAAGCAGCAAGACCGGACAGACCATACATTTCATAATACGCGGACTGGGGTTTTACCGCCGGTACAATATCACACAAAGAATCAATTAAACCCTTATTAAAGGTAAGGAGTGCCTCTCCTACAGCCTGATTGGTTTTGCCGTACTTGGCAATGGCTTCTGCCTGAATGTGCTCGGGAATATATTCCCAGCAGGGATCCAGTCCTGCCACGGTAGGGTTCTTTTTTTCTTTAATTTTCTCAATTAAAATATCAATGGACATCTATCTAACCTCTTTCCCTTTATTTTTACTGTAATTTTCCTTCTTTAACAACGATTCTACCGCCTACAATGGTGTACTCCACTTTACCATACAGTTCCCATCCGTCATAAGGAGAGTTTGTGGACTTAGAGGCAAAATTGTTGACATCTACCGTAAACGGTGTATCAATATCAAAAATCACAATATCTGCATCCGCATTTTCTTCCAGACGACCTTTGGCAATTTTTAAAATATCTGCCGGATTACAGGTCATTTTGGCAAGCAAATCCGCAAGACTCAGCTTGTCCTTCTTCACAAGATAGGTTACGCCCAGAGGCAGTGCTGTTTCAAGACCCACAATGCCGTTAGCAGCCACACCGAATTCCACTTCTTTTTCATCAACGTGATGGGGTGCGTGGTCGGTTGCCACAGCATCTACTGTGCCATCTGCCAGACCTTTGATAATGGCATCCACATCCTTTTGTGTACGAAGAGGGGGATTCATTTTTGCATTGGTATTAAAGCCTTCACAGGCATCTTCTGTCAAGGTGAAATAATGGGGGCAGGTTTCAGCGGTGATGCGTACGCCATTAGCCTTTGCCTGACGGATAATTTCCACGCTGCCTTCTGTGCTGATGTGACAGATGTGAATCCGCTTGCCGGTTTCCTTTGCTAAAATAGCATCACGAGCCACCTGCACTTCTTCTGCCGCATTAGGAATGCCCTTTAATCCTAATCTGGTTGCCACAGCGCCCTCGTTCATAAATCCATTCGCCAGAGACATTTCTTCGCAATGAGAAATAACCAGCATATCAAACATATCAGAATATTCCAGTGCGCGACGCATAATTTCAGGATTGCCTACCGGACTGCCATCGTCAGAAATAGCAACAGCACCGGCCATTTTCATATCGCCGATTTCTGCCAGCTGTTCGCCCTTTCTGCCTTTTGTTACTGCACCAATGGGGAACACGTTGGCACTACCTACTTTTTCTGCTTTATTTTTCACAAATTCAATTAAAGCCGCATTATCCAGAGCCGGGCTGGTATTTGGCATGCAGGCTACAGAGGTAAAACCACCCATAGCTGCCGCTCTGGTGCCACTTTCAATATCTTCTTTATATTCCTGACCGGGTTCTCTTAAATGACAATGCATATCAATCAAACCAGGAGCTACTATTTTACCGGCAGCATCAATCACAGTGCCATCTGCTGCCAAATTTTCGCCGATGGCTTTGATTTTTCCATCTTCTACAAGCACATCACAAACTGCATCCAGACCGCTGGCCGGATCCATCACGCGACCGCCTTTAATTAAAATACTCATCATCAGTTACCTCTCTTTGCCAGAATGTTAAGTACTGCCATACGAACAGCCACACCGTTGGTTACCTGCTCATCAATCACCGCACGGTCTAAATTAATGGCATCTGTGCATAATTCAATGCCACGGTTTACCGGTCCAGGGTGCATAATGAGAGCATCTTCTTTTGCAAGACGCAGGCGCTTTGTATCGACACCAAAAAACTTAGAGTATTCTCGCATGCTGGGAAGCAGGCCGCTCTGCTGACGTTCTTTCTGCAAACGCAGACACATAACAACATCAGCACCCTTGATGGCCTTGTCCACATCTTCATAAGCCGTAACGCCAAGGGATTCAATATCGCGGGGCATTAAAGTAGCAGGACCACCCAGTACAACTTCAGCTCCCATTTTGTTCAGTCCATAAATATTGGAACGCGCCACACGGCTATGCGCCACATCACCAACAATAGCAACCTTTAAGCCTTCAATTCTGCCTTTTTTCTCTTTCATGGTGAGCATGTCAAGAAGTGCCTGAGTGGGATGCTCGTTCATACCATCGCCTGCATTGACAACGGCCGCTTTCACGTGCTGTGCAATGAGGTGGGGCGCACCGGACATCTGATGACGGATAACGATAACATCGGTTCCCATTACATCTAACGTTCTGGCTGTATCAATCAGACTCTCACCTTTGGCCACGCTGGAGCCCGATGCGGTAATATTGGCCGCATTGGCACTCATATATTTTGAAGCCAGTTCAAAGGAAAGTCTTGTTCTTGTACTGTTTTCATAAAACAGGGTTACCACGGTTCTGCCCTGCAAATGGGGTGTTTTCTTTGCATCCTGCACCAGAATCTGCTTCATGATTTCTGCCTGATATAAAATATATCGGATTTCTTCTGCAGAAAGCTCCTTAAGCCCTAATAAATCCTTGCCGGAAAGTTTCATGCCTGCTCCTCCTTGCACAACGGTTTCTCCAGGAAAACCTCGTTTTTACCATCTAATTCTTCAAAATCCACATGCACCACTTCGTTCCGCGAGGTAGGCATATTTTTACCAACATAATCTGCACGGATGGGAAGTTCGCGGTGGCCGCGGTCAACCATAACTGCCAGTTCAATTTTGGCAGGACGGCCCATTTCCATAACAGCTTCCATCGCCGCTCTGGCTGTACGGCCTGTAAAGAGCACATCATCTACTAAAATCAGTTTTTTGCCGATAATCATAAAGTCAATATCTGTGCCGTTAATCACCGGCATTTCAGACATTAAACTTAAATCATCACGGTAAAAAGTAATATCTAAAATACCGTTCGGTACTTCCTTACCTTCTAATTCTTCTAACTTTTTCTGTAATCTGTCTGCCATTAACACACCGCGACGGCGGATGCCGATTAAGGCCAGATTATCCACACCCTTATTCTTTTCAATAATCTCATAAGCAATACGGGTAATGGCGCGTTGCATTGCAGCTTCATCCATAATGATTGAACGGTTTCGTTCCATAAAAACAGCCTCCTCATATAGAAATATTTGGCAATAAAAAAATCCTCACCGCAGAATGCGACAAGGACTTGCAGGCAGACTGATAGTCATGACCGAATTTAAGACTATTTACTGTTGTAAGTACCTTATCAGCATCTCTGTACCGATTTAAAGGTCGTTTCAAATAGTATATCACAAATATTGATTTATGTCTATATTTTTTTTAATTTTTTTCACTTTTTTTATCAGAAAAAATTTGATTACCTTCAAAGTGAAAAACCGTATCGCAAAAATCGAGAGCAGCCTTTTTATGAGAAACCAAAATACAGGTCTTATCCTGCCTTTCCTTCAACGCCTGTAAAATGGCCAATTCCGTCTGCTCATCCAATGCCGATGTTGCCTCATCCAAAAGTAAAACCGGAGAGTTGTGGAGCACCGCACGGGCAACTGCAAGGCGCTGAATCTGGCCTTCTGAAAGACCTAATCCGCCCTCGCCCAACACAGTATCCAATCCATCAGGCAATTCGCTGATATAATCCCATATCTGAGCTGTTTTAGCCGCTTCAATCATATCGCCTTCTGATACATTTGTTTTAAAAAATGCAAGATTTTCCCGAATGGAGCCGGATACAATCAAATTACCCTGTGGCACATAGGAAAACAGCTGTTTGGCCGCCTGTTCCAAAGGTAATACCATGCCATTTTTCAACGTTACGGATGCTTTTCCGGCGTTCGGCGGTAAAATGCCTAACATCAGTTTTAACAAAGTGCTTTTACCCGTACCGGATGTACCGGTAATCACGATAAACTCACCCTGATGAACTGTAAAATTCACAGCATCCAAAACCTTGTCTGTCTGATAGGCAAAATCCACCCCGGAAAGCTCGATAGATGACCAGTCCTTTTCTAACCCCTCCACAAAAGCGGTGGCTGTATCCTCCGGTAAGTCTTCAATTTCTGCCAACCGTTCTCCGGATGCCTGCATTGCATAGTACTGCGGTAACAAAGAAGAAATTCCCTGAAACGGCGATTGAATCTGACCAACCAACTGTAATAACGCCGTTAAAGTACCAAATGTCATAAGGCCCTTTGAAATCTTATAAGCACCCCAAGCCAACGCAATGTAGTAACCGGCAGTTAACCCTACATAAAAGAAAACATGAGCAAGAATACTGATTCGATTTCGCTTTAAGCTCAGTTTAAACAGTTTAAACTGCAAGTTGCGGCTTTTGTCTGCAGCCGCTTCCCCACAGCCGAATGACTTAATCACTAAAATATTTTTCAGAGTCTCCTGCATAAAGGATTTAACCCGTCCATCCGCTTCCTGATGCTCTTTATGAAGCTTTTTCATATATTTTCTGTATACGCATGCCGTCACAAAAATCAGCGGCCCTACCAAAAGACATAAAAATGCAAATGTTCTGTCTAAAACATATAGGGCACAAAACGAGAAAATAATTTTGGTAACATAAAAAAACAGATTCGGAAGCATCTGAATCAAGCCGGTGGTCACAACATTGACATCGCTGTTGATTCGATTCAACAATTCACCGGAATGATACCCCGAAATCTGCATATAATTCTTTTTCATAATGATATTGAACAGGTTTGTTTTTTCACGGATTTGAAATCTTCCGCTGACACGGACATCCAGCATGGACATCACTACATCCAAAAGCAACTGAATAGCCAGAAAACCAAATAATAAAAGCCCTTCTGTAAGCAGGTTACCCTCTGCCTGACCGGTTGCCACATCCAATACCCGTTTAGAAAGGAACGCAAAAACAACACCCATCATTGATATGATGGTGCCAACCAGCGTCAGCCCGATAATACCGGGCAAAACATATTGCGCTTTCTTAATAATCCGTTTCATCAGGTTACTCCATTCGCTCTGCTCGTTTAATCATCTTGCCAACCCATATTACAAAAGGTTTAAGCACTCTTCTCATTCCGCAGGCATTGCCCCATATGAAGGTATACAGCCTGCACCACCAAGTCTCAAAAGGAATAAAGCGGGTTCCACGATAAAAGCCTTTGGCGACCGCTACAATCTGCTCGGGACCAATCGGCCCTTCCTTTTCATACTGGTTATCTCCCAGCATAATAAAGCCGTCATCACCGCATGCAACAATCCGGTGCAGCACCGCTTCGCCGTTTGTTCGTACAAACAAAGCAATATCAAATTTTTTTGGTTGCCCGGTTGTTGTGAGCAACACACTATCCTGCCTGTCGCGCAGTAAAGGATACATACTGTTTCCGGTTACAGTCATTTTGATCTCACGACCTTCAGCCAGCATTTCCTTTAAAAAGGGCAACAGCAATTGCATTTCAATTTGTTCATGACCGACTTCAGGCTTCATCTAAAATCTGATTCTCCTTTAAAATGGTAATGAATTCCTGTACATCTTTTCCGGCGGTTTCTGCATCAACATTATATTCTCCCGTTAAAGCTGCAACCAGATTCTCTTGGCTACAGGGCTTCTGCAAGCACTTCCATAAAAAAGCACCGCTTTCATTTAAAGTGAGCATCAACTGCAAATTCACAAGATTTTCTCCGGCAGGCACGGCGACTGTTTTGCCCGCAATATCCTTTAATATAAAACCCTCTTTAATTTTCATATTATCAACCCTCAATTCTTACAATATATATACATAAAATATTGTACTATAAAACACTCAAAAAAACAAGAGTATTTTTTACGTCATCTGACATAAACTTTTAAAATCAAAGAAAACTCTACTTGCGAATCTGCTCATATTGTGTTATAATATAAATACTTATATTTTACACTCGTTCAAGGAGGTTAAAAAATGAAAAAATCTTTAGTTTTGGTTTTGGTTGTTTCGATGCTTCTTTCTGTTGTAAGCTTCAGCGCTTCTGCTTTGACTTTTACAGATATCGATGCATCTCACTGGGCCTATGAAAATGTACAGACCTTAGTGACCGACGGTACTGTGTCCGGTTATGAAGACGGTTCATTTCGTCCCAACGGTACGGTTACTCGCGCAGAATTTGTTAAAATGCTGGGAAAAAGCGATGTAACCCGTACCAGAGACTACAGTGATGTTTCCGTCACACATTGGGCCTATCCTTACATTATGAATGCAAATTTCCCGGAAGACGACACTAACATGTTTTTCCCCGACCTTCCTATCACCCGTGGTCTGGTTGCTGAACTGTTATGGATTCGTGGCGGTAAAGTGAATGATGCTTTTGCTCCTGCCATTATTACTTCTCAGTATAAAAAGGTTCCTCAGGCTATTGCCTGGGTATATGCAACCGGCTTAATCAAAGGTGACGATGGTATTAACCTTCGTTTGAATGACACCTTAAGCCGTGCAGAAGCTGCAACCTTAATTGTTCGCTCCCGTAACGTAAAGGATGCTAATGTTTCTTTCAACGAAACTGTCAGCCCGAAAATTCTCGAAAACGTTTATAACGGTTTACATCTGTTTGATGATAAAGCCTATGACCCCAACGCCACCATCACCAACGGTGAAATGGCCCGTGCAGCCCTTCGTATTGGTGGCGAAGCACACACCCTTTCTTATTATGGTTTAAACGCTGCAAAAGCTTTTGAACATACATACGCTTTGGACCTGGCTGTTATTTCCCAGTGCATCGGTGCTGAAAAGAACACACCGGAATTCATCGATAAAAAAGCCACCTATGGTGACGCTGTTGCCGCTTTGGTTCATCAGTATTTTACTAAGGCAAAGAAAACACTGGTGTATGGTTCCACCACAGACAGTCTGTCGGGCAAAGTATCAAAAATTGCCAACATTTGTTTAACCTATGCTAAAGACAACGGCATTATCACTTTGAAAGAAGATCTAAATGCGCCGATTACTCTTCGTGATTTTACTGTTATCTGCCTGCTGTTGGATGACGTTATCGGCTCTCAGACAGATATTACAACTGACTTAAACTCCATTACCGGCAATTATGTTAAGAAAGACCATTCTCTCTTTATGACCGAAGTTCCTTACGGCAACTTCCGTGTAAAACTGGAAGGAATGCCTTCTGCTCTGTATAGCACACCCTTCAAGACTCAGGTTTCTGCTCCCATTGAAAGCTATGACTTTGCCCGTGAATATAACTCAATTTTTGCAAGCTTGCTGATGAGTTTAAAAGAATCTGTTCATGAACGGGGTGCTGATGTTCGCTTTACCTACTACCCCTCTTTGGTATGCGACAACGGCAACGGATTCACCATGCGTATCGCTTGTGAAGTTGTTGAGCTTGAGGGCACTAAGGCGTTCAGCGATCTTTTCGTTGTGGCAGACGGCATGGAAAAAGCAGATACCCAGCTTTCCAAAGGCTCTTTGGTTTACTTTGACTTAGCCTCAGGCGAAACCTTTAAATCTGTATATGTAACAGATGAAAAAGCATTTGCAGAGCAAATTGTATATGTTAAATAATGTAAATAACGCATAATAAAAACCAGTAGCAAAATGAATTCATTTTGCTACTGGTTTTTTATTGCTCCACATTCATTGCTGCCTGATACAAATTGTAATACAGACCCTGTTGTTCCATCAGGCTTTCATGGTTCCCCTGCTCTACAATACCTTCTTCCGTTAACACCAGAATCAGATTAGCATTACGGATGGTAGACAGTCTGTGAGCAATGGTAAAGGTTGTTCTGCCTTTCGCCAGCCGCTCCAGAGATTGTTGTACCAGCCGCTCGCTCTCGTTATCGAGAGCAGAGGTGGCCTCATCCAGAATGAGAACAGGCGGATTTTTCAAAAACACTCTGGCAATGCCGATACGCTGTTTTTGTCCGCCGGAAAGCTTCACGCCCCGCTCGCCCACATAAGTGTTGTATCCATCCTTCAATTGCATAATAAACTCGTGAGCGCCAGCCATTTTAGCGGCTTCTATAATATCCTCCATAGTGGCCCCCGGCCTGCCATATTCAATGTTTTCAAGCACCGTGCCGGAGAACATATAAATATCCTGTTGCACCACGCCAATCTGAGATCGCAACGACTCTAACGTCACATCCTGAATGTTATACCCATCAACGGTGATGGTTCCATCCGTCACCTCATAAAACCGGGGAATCAGACTGCAAAGTGTGGTTTTTCCTCCACCGGAGGGGCCAACCAAAGCCACACTCTCTCCCGGGGCGATGGATAAATTGATGTCTGCAAGAACATCATCCAATCCTTCGGCATACCGGAAGGTAACATGCGAAAACTCCACATGACCTTTTACAGCAGGTAAAAGTACAGCATTTTCTTTATCTTGAATCTCAATGGGTTCATCCATAATTTCGCAGAATCGCTCAATGCCCGTCATCCCCCGCTGGAACTGTTCTGTAAATTCCACCAGCCGACGGATAGAGGTTAAGAGTGTGGTTACATATAACAAATAGGCAATTACATCGGCCGGTGCAATTTTGCCGTTAATCATAAACAGAGAACCGGAAACCAATACAGCCAGATACATCACACCGTCAAAGGAGCGGGTGCTGCTCTGAAACAAGCCCATATATAAATAAGAGAGCCGCTTAATGCCCAAAAATTTGTTATTGCCTTGCTCAAACTTCTCTACTTCAATACTCTCATTAGCAAAAGACTTCACCACGCGAATTCCCAGTAGACTGTCCTCAATTTGCGAATTCAGTTCACCTATCTGCACACGGGATTCTTTAAAATTCCGCCGCATTTTTTTGTTCAGCACAAAAGATACTAAAAACAAAAATGGCAGAAAGGAAAAGATAATCAAAGTCAGCCACACATTCACCGTGCACAAAATACAAAAGGCCGCAACAATTTTAATCAGTGAAATAAATACCTCTTCCGGTCCGTGGTGGGCGAACTCCGTTACATCAAATAAGTCGCTTGTTAAACGGGACATTAAAGAACCCACTTTGGCCTCATCATAATAAGAAAAAGACAGTTTGGAAAGGTGCCCGAACAAATCGCGGCGCATATCGGCTTCAATCCGCGCCCCCATCACATGGCCGGTGTTGGCCATATAATAACTGGCCAGGGTATCAATTACACGGAGCACCAGATAAAACACACCAACCGAAAGAATGAGCCGCACCGTTAAGGTTTCCGGTGCATTGGTCGCTTTATCCGTAATGAGCCGTACAATAAGCGGCAACACCAATTCGCAAACCGTGGTTAAAGATGCGCAAAGCAAATCTAATATTAAAATCCATTTATACTTGATAAAATAAGGCAAAAAACGCCCAATTAATCCTTTTTTTCTTTTTGTTTTCATATAATCACCAACCTATAACCGAAAAGAACAGCCCGTTACCGGGCTGTTATTATATATTTTCTAAGCGAAATCTAAAGCAAATTGACTCAACACCATCATGCCGGTTTTAATACCTGCTTCATCAATAGTAAACTTTGAGTTGTGCAACGGCTGTGTAATACCTTGCGCCTTGTTCCCAGTACCATAATTAATAAAGCAAGAAGGAACCAACTGTCCAAAATAAGCAAAGTCTTCTCCACCCATGGAAGGTTCTGTCAACTCCACAACATTATCTGCTCCGATAATTTTTGCCGCACTATCGCGAACGGCATCTACCATACTCTTATCATTCACCAGAGGCGGGTAACGGAAAACATATTCAAAGTCGCAAGTAGCACCAAAGGCAGCTGCAATCTGCTCTGCCAGTTCTTTCATTCTTTTAGCCAGCTGTTGGCGTAAATCTTCATTAAAAACACGAACTGTGCCTTCTATATGTACATCATCAGGAATAATGTTAAAGCAAGTGCCTGCCTGAAAAACATTGGTGGAAATCAAGTGTTTTTCAACAGGAGTGGTATAACGGGCAGAAAGAGCATTCCAGGCCGTCAGAATCTGCACACCAATAGCAATGGGATCAATACAGTTGTGAGGATATGCTCCGTGGCCGCCGCGACCGTGAATATCCATATGAAAATCATCAGGGCAAGCCATCATTTCACCATATTTAATTCCTATTGTTCCTGCCTCCACGCTATTCATAACATGACCGCCTACAGCAGCATCCACTTTCGGGTTCTCCATAACCCCTTCTGCAATCATGGGTTCAGCACCGCCTTCAACCTCTTCAGCCGGTTGAAAAACGAACTTAACATTGCATTGCAATTTGTCTTTTAAGCGGGATAAAATAGTCGCTGCACCCAGCACAATCGAAACATGAGCATCGTGACCACAAGCATGCATTTGCCCGTCAATTTCTGATTTAAAGGGACAATTGGATTCCTCCCTCGTAGGAAGTGCATCCATATCGGCGCGCATCAGCAGGGTTTTTGCATTCTTATCCACTTCCAAAAGGCCTACCACACCGGTTTGCGCCACATTTTTTTCATAAGGAATGCCCAGTGCCTCCAAATGTTGGCAAATCAGCTCTGCTGTTTTGAATTCGCGAAAGCCCAGCTCCGGATGACGATGCAAGGTTCTTCTGATGTTGACGATTTCTTCAAATATTTCTTCTGCAATTCGTTTAATTTCTTCCATTTTATTTCTCCTTGACTTAGTAAATTCTGAACACACCTGACACCTTACCTACAATGCGCACATCTTTAACCAAAATGGGTGACAAGGCATCATTTTCCGGCTGCAGGCGGATGTAATCCTTTTCCTGATAAAAGGTTTTCACCGTGGCCGAATCATCTAACAGCGCCACCACGATATCGCCGTTCCGTGCGGTTTCCTGCTGAGTAACAATGACATAATCACCGTGAAAAATACCGGCATTGATCATACTGTCGCCCTTAACCTTTAGCATAAAAACATTTTTGTTTTTAGCAAAAATCATTGGAAGGGGAAATGTATCCGTCACATTTTCTTCAGCCAAAATAGGCGTACCGGCAGCTACACTGCCCACAACCGGCACAGAAAGATACTCAGAGATTGGCTCTGCCATACGCTCCGCTTCGGTCTCTGTTAAACGGATAGCACGGGTTTTGGACCCATCCTTCACCAGTTGCCCCTTCTCCTCCAGTTTTTTTAAATAGGTATGCACAGTTGAAGGCGAATTGAGACCTACCGCAGCGCAAATTTCACGTATTGATGGCGGATAACCCTTATCACGCACCTGTTCATTGATAAAATCTAAAATTTCCTGCTCACGATTCACACGTTTAGCCATAATCATTTCCTTTCTTTAAAGCTATCTTTTTCTTTTATCATTCTATCCGTTAATTAAAAACAGTCCAACGCTGCATACCAAAATACCGATAATCTGACGCAGGGAAACTGTTTCTTTATAGAACAAAAAGCCAATCACAAGCAGCGCCACCGCCAGACAGATATTGGCCGTCAGGGCACCACTTCCTATTTTCAAGCCGTTACGGTATAAAAATACATATCCCACTTCAAGCCCTACAATGGCCACACCCAGCACAAGTGATGTCCAGTTTACCTTCGCCAGTTCCCCTGCCACATTAGCCGGTTTCACACCAGCCACAAAGAGAATGGCAGAAAGCACCGCCCCCACAAGATAGGTTACCGTTAGTGCTCCGAATGCATTGGCACTGCCCGGCATTGACTTGGTGCAGATATTGTAAAAGCAATTAGACCCAACAATTAAAATCAACGGCCATATCATATTCCACATAAAACTTTCTCCTGTATGTATTAAATTCACTTCTGTATTTACAATTACATAAGGTTGTTGTCTCAGATTGAATCACAGCTCTGAACTAAAGCCTTTCTTCTTTACTTAAAAACATCTTTAATTAAATAACAGGCTTGTTCATAGTCTTTTTTATGAACATAAATTTTATATTCAGGTTGCAAAGAACCAAACCATCCCATAAAAGGATTAATCGTGTAATCCACTTTATTGGCCGCCAGGATATCTCTGATCTTGGATTGGATCGTCATATCATACGTAACAATCAGTTGTTGCCTGTTGAAGATTGTAATCACCATAAAGCCCCTTTCAAGAATTATACAGAAAGATTCTTTTCTTTTCGATTGAAATCCAGCCTTGCCATAGCGATTCCGATTGAAACCATCGTAAAAACATTCCCCACCACAGAGCCATATGCTGTATTTGCCAGATTATAAGCAAACCAGAATGGTGCGGCAATCAGAGAAAGGACTCTGATGTGTTTCTCTTTTGTTAGCCATAATGCTATGATTTCAAAAACAATCCCCAAAATAGCAAACAGGCTAAAAATATTTTGATACATCGCAAATCCTACGCCAAGCAAAAGCAGAATATTCACAACCATAATACTCTTAATATGCTTTGTTATAAACTCTTTTTCTTTAAGCCCTGCAAAGAAAGACAGCAAAAGCCCCATAAAATCCAGAACAGCACCTTCAAAGGCTCCCAAGCATATATATTGCAGGATATACAACAGCCTTGAGGTTAAATTAACTGCTATAATGTTTCTTCTTGTTTTAAACTGAAAACTCAGAAGAAACGTTACAACCGCCAGCACTCCCAATATATGTGCCATATAAAGCGTCCCTCCGTTTAAACACTCCCTAACACTTCTATTTTTTATATGTTTTCTATAAAATTGATGTTATGTATGAACTGAACAATCAGAATCTTCTAAAATATAATTCACCCTTTTCACCGGACGAAAGCTTTATACTTCTGATTCCGTAGAGATATACCACACCATCTTGCCCGTTATAAGATCCGGCCGTTGATTCATAAGTTCTTTTCCGTTTAAAAACACCTTATCGCCGCTAATACTGAGGTTATATTGCTTACCCATATAGGCAAACTCTGCTTGAGCACAATCCATTCCCGCCGGCAGACAGGGGGCAATCTCAAGTCCGTCAAGAGCAGGCTTTATGCCGAACATCCATTCATAAACACCTCGCACTGCCATAGCTATGCTACCGGTGAGAAAACACATAAGACTTCTGTTTTCAAAACTGGGTAATTGCTGATAGCAGTTTGTTATGGCATAAGGCGATGTGAGAACTTTTTCCGTAGGATGCTTACTCTGATCATAAGGCATAATCCATTTCAGCACATCAAGCAGCTTCTCACCCTCGCCCATAACAGCAAGTGCCCTGGCTAAAAAGCCTTGGGAACCGTGATTATACACATTACCATTTTCGATCATAAAGGGTGGTGTATCACCGCTGGCAATTCTGCCAACCTTCTCAATCGGTTTTCCTCCCAATGGTGGATAAAACAGTCTGTAGCCCATATCGCACCTAAGACTTTCAGCAACATTTAAAACATGTTCATATTTATCCGCTTTAGCTACACCGGCAATAACGGCATAGTAATTTGACACAGCGTATTGTCTCTCTTCTCCGTCAGGATCGTTTTGAGAAAAAATCCATTGGCCGTTATCATTAAAACAGCCGTTATAGAAAGCTCCGTTAAAGGCGTGTTGATTGATATTCTCTGCCAGCCTTTCTGCAAAAGTAAGATACTTCTGAATATCTCCCCGGTAATGAATATGGTTTAATATATTCGCCAGATATGTAAGCCCCATGACCAATTGCTGACTCACCGTAACTGATTCGCCCCGGCCCTCTAAACCGGCTCTGTTTACAGAATCCAGCCAATCACCCTCGCGAATTTTGCAAAGACCATGTTCACCAATGTTATCTGCTTTCAGATAGTATTCAGCCGCTTGTATAACGTGTTCTAAAACCGTGTTTCGGTCATCGCCGTCAAGCCATGGAAGTTCCTCATTCAATATGTCAAAATCGTGGGTATGTGCAAGATATTTCCATATAAATTCTAAAAAGAAAACGCCACCATCAACATATTCTCTCAAATCGTGCTTGCCGTGTCTGCCGGCATCGGAATACTGGCGCGGAAACCAACCGTCACGTCGCTGGCACGTAAGCATTTTGAATATGATTTGCTTGCAGGCATCTGTATCGGTATATAAAAGGGCTGTATAATCCTGGGCAGAATCCCTTGCGCCTCGCATACCTGTTGGCCAGCCTCTATCTAAGGATGCCACCCAATTCATCTGAAGAGGCACCCAGTAATTTGCATAATAATCAAACATTTCATCGCCGGTGTTGATTCTGTTTTTAGAAAAAAGCCGGTCAAATACTGCTTTTCTCTTCTCTTTTTCAGCTAAATACTGTTCTTTTTCAAAATAACAGCCAACATCACTGTCATCCAGCGTAAACACCTGCGTCAGTTCCTTTTCCTCACCAGGAGCCAGCGCCCAGTCATAGGCAAACGCATAAACCGGCGGATAGGCATAAAGCCTTTCATCGTTTGTATAGTTCATATCGGGCGCCAGCACATCACCAAAGCCAATATACTTTTCAAGGCTTATTTCATAGCCAGACAATTCCTTACCGTCCGATACCAAACAGGCACATCTTCTTTTCTCGCTTTGCCCACTCGGGTCTAAAACCTCCGAGGATACTGTTATGCGGTCTTCTAACCGGCATTTTGTATCAAGATACCATTCATATTTATCCCAGGGTGTCATCTGTGCCTGATTAAGATACGGCACCAGTTGCGGCCTGATGCCAACAGACCTTGCTTCGTCGGTTGTATTTTTCGCTTTAAATTTATATATAACCTTAATGCCGCTATCGGGAATAAAAATCTCCGTTTCAAACCGTAATCCGTTATGCGAAAAGCCATATCTGGCACATTCGGGCAAATACTGTATTCTGACATTCTCAGGCTGAATAGCTGTACTGTAAGGCTTAAAAAAATTGCTGAAGCATTCCCCGGATTCTGTTACAATATGAACCAACCAGGGAGAATATTTCTGATGCTGTTCTCTTTTAAAAAGCACAATATCCCCCGGTGGATTTGCCTGGGCATAAGCCGGACCAAACTGATCAACCTTCAGCAAAATGTCTTTGTTTTCATATATGTATTCCCAGGAGGTCGGCAGGTCAAAGGTATTGATTTCATATCCTGCTGTGTTCTCTATAAATTTTCCGTACATATAAGCGCCTCGTTTCGTATATCTATTCATAAAATGCTTTTATTCGAAGAAGCCCTGAAAGAATTCTTTCACCGTTCCTTCGTAGCACGCTTCAGCAAGAAATTCATGTCCCAGCTGATCACCCCAGCTATAATAGATAATGGTTCTGCCTAAAAACTCACAGATTTCCAAATCGCTGTTATTTATATCCAGTGCCGCATCAATCAGGGCGCGATCTGCCTCCGTAAGGAAGGGAGAGGCTATTTTCTTATCCTCATATTCATCATACATAAGAACCGGATTCAGCAGGCTGTATTCCCAGTTAATAAAATCCTTTGAACGGGCAATGCAGTTGGCATAACAACACATAGGATATTCTTCCAGATAGGTCACATAATAGTAAGGGTCGTCATCCAATGTGTAGAGCCCCGGTGAGCCTGCATAACGGTCTTTCTGAAAGACACATTCCTGTGGCATAAGCGTCCAATGGGTCATGTCGTCAGACTGCAGGAAGCGGAAGGTATAATGGTGGGGTCCGCACTCCTCTAAAGGGGCACTGATTTCAATCAAAAGAGTGAATTTGCCGTCCTTTTTCGCAATATTCATATTGTAAATTTTAAATCCGGGCATCGGGAGTTCCTGATATGTTTCCCAGCTCACAAGATCATCAGAGCGCATAAACACCAAGGTATCTGCACCCCAGGTTTTGCTTTTGCCGGTCACAACATACATCTTGTCATCAACAACAATGGGGAACCCAAAGGTATGGTCTTCAGCAAAAATCGGAGTGGCTTCATTTGTCCTTACATTAACAAAGCGAAGGCAGGGACTATCCTCAACATCGCGCCAGGAACCCTTTGTTGCAGACGTAAAGCTCTTTCTGCGCACCACCTCAAAGCGGTAAAGTTCTCCGCGATACACAATGGGCGTTGTTTCAACAATACAATTACAAGAAATTGTCCCCAGCTTTCTGATAACAGGTTTCTTGGGGAATACTGTTCTGTTTTTGATTTCATCAACCCGGCTCATATTCATGCTCCTTATTTTATAATCTGATTATGATTTTTATATGACGAGATTCTATATGTATTAATTATATCACATACAGCTCCAAAAATCAAACATTTGTTCTTAAAAAAACAAAAAAAGAGCCATTCAGCAGGTTTTTCTGCCAAACAACTCAAAATTCTATTATTTTACCGTTCACAATGGCATAATTTACGGAAACATCATAGCAATGTAAGTAATCCGTACATAACAGGAATCGTTATAACGCAAAAAACATGGCTGATCATCGCCATACTGGCTCCTGTTTGAGTATCTCCGCCGTAAATCGCCGGAAAAACAACCGTATTTAATCCCAGCGGTGTTGCATAAGCAAATAATGAAAGCATCATTATATATTCATTTGCCCCGCACAATAGAAGAATTGTCAAAATAACAACCGGCAGAGCCACTAATCTTAATGCGGTTACTATATAAACTTTTTTTTGAGAAAGCAAGCTCTTAAATGAATAATTTCCTATAACAAAGCCGGTAAGTATCATGGCAACCGGTCCCATACAGTTCTGTAGTGATTCTACGGTAGTAATGATGAATCCGGGCATTAGCTTTTGTGTACCCGTCAGACCGACAACCATTCCCAAAAGCATACCAACCATGGGTGCGTTTAGCAGATTTTTAAGCAAACTTCCTGAACGCAACTCTTTTGGTGTCAAAATATTAATTCCCCATATGTAAGTCAAAAAATTCAACGGCAAGGTAAAAAGAAGATATTTATACAAATGCTCCTGTCCTCCCAAAACAAGCGGAACAATAGCATTGCCCATAAAGCCGTGATTTGCAAAAACCAATGCATATTTGTAAATGTTACGCTGATTAAGGTCGTGTTTTTCAAACGCTTTAGAAAGCGGTATTGCTATTATGATTGCAATCGTGATTGCAATCATAGAATATATAACAATATTTGCATTTTCACTAATTGTTGCCACTGTGCAATATTTTGAGAAAGTTGCATATCCCAAAGCAGGCATAAATAAGTATTTTTCACATTTAGAAAGTACCGTTGCTGTAGCTTCCGGCATAAGCTTAAGCTTATTGAGAAGATACCCTGACAACATACATAAAAACAACATAAGCAATGGGGATAAGGCCCCTAAAAAACTATCAATCATAAACTTTTTGTCTCCCTCTTTTATCCAACGATAATCAATATTGTAAACCAAGCTCAAATTAAAGTTCATTAAGCAGTTCTATCATGCCTTCTACGATGATATCATCGCCGCCTGGCTTGATGACAGAGCTTTTCACTTCATAGCCGCCTTCTGCGTAGTTTTCATTTGCAGGGATATATGTGCCTGCACTGCTTGTAAGGCAACATAAAATGGTCTGCCCAAAAGGAGACTGTCTGCATATACGGTTTCCCACCTCTGTGAAAGGCTCTCCCCCTATTCCTGCAAACACGATGTCCCCAATTCTAATTGCCGACAAAGTAAATGTAAATGCTGCAGGACCATTTTGAAGCTTTATAATTCGTTCTGCCTCTGCTACCGCTGTTGTAAGGGCCATTTCCTTATAGGGAAGTTCATTGGCTCTGCCTGTTTCATACAATATGTGTATTGTTTTCGCTTCCTCAAGACGATTATTTTCCTGATTAGACGGAAGCTCGACTGTTTTTGTTTTAAATGATATTTTGTCACTTTTAACTTTTTCTGTAACAGAGCAGACTGAAAGAACCGCTCCGGCAATTACTCTGCCCATATGCTCTGCGTGTTTTATCCCTCTGGGAACGCCATCAAAGTCTATTTCAGAAATCGATGCTTCACCCTTTGAAGGACTAACATTTACATGGTTAACATCTCCCTGGGGTGCCTGCAAAAACATACATTGCGTATGATGAATAGCATTTTCTATAATTGAACATACATATCCCATATAATCTGCACTGATATATTCACCGCCTACAGTGTCCGGATGTGTCCCAAAATTGACAATAAATATATCATCTGCATTCTCTCTGATTATTTTGACAAGCTTTACAGTTTCATTAGGCTTTCCCAACGGGCAATCAATATTTTTGTTGTTTACACCGGGATTCGTGGCAACTGAGCCATCTTTCATGCGGTAACGGCGTATGAAGGAAATATTCTTTGCCTGAGCCTCTGCCGTTTCGATTGTAGCTTCTTTAAGATCATCAATCGCATATATCGCCGCATCACGCACACAAGAAATTAAAAAAGCATCATATACTTCATCACTTTCTTTATCAGATGCAGGGTCCTTGCCCACAAGCGGTCCGGTGTGAGTGTGAGAACAGTTAATAAATATTGCATCTTTTTTAACACCTGTTGCTTGATTGACAGTATCCTTTAAAGCATCAAAGTACTTTTGCCCCAATTCAATTAAATCCAGCGAAATAATTAACGCTTTATTTTCACCATCATTAAATGCAACTGCTCTAACATACAAATTATCCAATATCCCTTTTGTAAATCGTGGCTCATAATATCCTACAATAGGTGATCCATATGGTGGATTAATACATATTTTTGAAAAACCTGTTTTCATAAAAATCTCCTTTATTCGTATGATGCTGACAAAGTATTCTGCTATAGCATGTAATGATAAACCATAAATTTCTATTATCAGCATTTAATGTAATCATTGTAACAATCGGAATAAAAAAACACAATATCAAAAATTGCTGTTAAAGAATCCAAAAATTGCTATGTACGCAAAAAGAGCCATTCAGCAGGAATTTGTCTGCCGAATGGCCCGAAGTTTTATTATTTTACTGTTTTACCGTTTACAATGACATGATTGACGGTAATGTTATCATCAAAGAAAATGATATCCGCTTTGCATCCTGTCTCAAGGGCTCCGATATCGCACATGCCCAGCACACGGACAGGAGTCGCCGTCATCATATGAACAGCATCAGCCACCGTTAAGCCAACTTTTTGCACCATAGTGCGCACCAGGCGGTCAGCCGTTGCGACACTGCCTGCAAAACCGCTCTTATCCAGCAACTTGGCAACACCATCTTCAATAACACATTCCATTGCCTCGTCCTTTCTCCCTAAATAGGAAGGACCATCCGGCATACCGGCACCGCGCATGGCATCGGTCACCAGGCACACATGGTCTTTTCCCAGCTGCTTCACAATGAGCTGTAGCAGTTCAGGAGGCAGATGGCAACCGTCGGCAATGACCTCAGCCGTCATATCATCTAACAGATAGGTCGATTCCACCACGCCCAACCGGCGGAAACCACCCTTTCGGGTAATGGTAGACATACCGGAATACAGATGAGTGACTGTGCGACAGCCTTCTTCATAGGCCGCCAGCACATCATCATAAACCGCATCGCTATGAGCGATTGACGGAGAAATGCCGTTATCCGTCAAAGTCTTACAGAATTCTCTGCTGCCTTCATGTTCCGGCGCAAAGCTCCAGCGCTTAATGATGTTGCCATACTGTCTGATAATCTCTTTATATTCTGCCGGATTGGGCGGAATAATGTAGTCCGGATTCTGCGCACCGCTCTGGGCATGAGAAAAATAAGGACCTTCTAAATGAGCACCTACAATGCGACTTTTGGCAAGACCCTCAGACATAACTTCGGAAAGGTCTTTTAAAAAATCCAACAGTACCCCTGTGGAACAGGCAAGACTGGTGGGCATATAACAAGTGGTGCCGTGCTGCACGTGCAGATTAGCTGCTCTGACAATAGGCTCCACGCCGCCATCCATCACATCAAAGCCGCCCCCGCCGTGAGAATGGATATCAATAAACCCCGGGGACACATACTGACCACCGGCATCTATCTCCACATCAAAGGGCAGTTCCTCTTTGGTAATAGCCATAATGGTATCATTTTCAAAATATAAGCAAACATCCGTCACTTCACCCTGTGGCAAAAGAAAACGGCCGTTTTTAATTTTTGTAATCATAGCAAAAGCCTCTTCTTACAGCGTGTCTCCGGCGGAGTTTTCATCCACAAACAGATGACAATCGGGATGTTCCTTTAACAGCGTTGCCGGAATCATGTTAGTGGTGTCGTTTTCCATCATCAATTTAATTGCATTTGCCTTCACAGCATGAGGAACAGCAGAAATGATGGTTTTACTCTGCATAATGCGATACGGTGTCATAGAAATAGCCTGTGCCGGTACATCGGAAAGACCTGCAAACCAGCCTTCTCCAACCTGCTGCATACGGCATTTTTCATCTAAATCTACAACAAAGTAAGACTCTTTGGTATCAAAATTTGCCGGTGGGTCGTTAAAGGCAATGTGAGCATTTTCACCAACACCGATCAGGGCTACATCAATGGGAGCCTTGGTGATCTCTTCTGTCAGGTAACGGATTGCTTCTTCAGGATTATTACCATCTACCAGATAAGCCTTTTGGGGGTTAACAATGTTAATGAAGCGTTCTTTTAAATATTTACGGAAGCTTGCCGGATGGGTTTCGGGCAGGTTAACATATTCATCTAAGTGGAACATTTCAACTTTAGACCAGTCAACATCTTCCTTAACCAAAGTTGCCAAAGTTTCAAACTGAGATGCACCGGTGGAGAGAATCAGTCTGGCATTGCCCTTCTCTGCAATCGCTTCACGCAGTTTTTTCGCTGCAAATTCGCCTGCTGCTTTACCTAAGTCAGCCGCAGTTTTACTTTTAATAATTTCCATAATGATGTACCTCCTGTAATTATATATGATAATCATATAATAAAAAAATCAAATTTTCTATGTTTTTTTTAACATTTTTTCAATTTTATATTCTTTTTTTTACTTTTTTGTGGTACAATGAATACAAATGACATTAAGGGGATGTTTGAATGGAAAAATTCTTTCAGGAAAACACAAAATTTACCATTGAAGAACACATAGGCGGCAGTCTTGCCACCGACCGTCATTTTCACGCTCTTTATGAGTTCTATTACCTGTGCCAGGGTGAAATTGCCTATTTTATTGACGATAAAATTTATACCGTTAAAAAAGGTGACGTCATTATCATTCCCCCAAACACCATCCACAAAAGTATCACCTTGAAAAACCCGAAACGGAAACGGATTCTGTTTTATTTAGATAAAGAATTTCTGCAGGAGTTTCCCCCGGCTGTCGACCTTTTGCAGACAGAAGCGGCTATTTTCCAAATCGGCACCCAGCTGCGGTTGCAAAGTATTTTCACTGAACTTTTAACGGAATTTAACGAAGAAGATAACCCCCTGATGCTAAAGGCGCTGATATGTGAATTGCTGATTCTGTTAAACCGACAAAAAACGGTTTCTGTTCTTTCCGAAAGCAATGTAACCTCCAACCGTATTTTAGATGTGGTTGCCTATATCAATGAAGCTTATGCTTCAGAGCTTACTTTAACAGCAGTGGCTAACCGTTTTTTTATGAATCCTTCTTATTTAAGCCGATTATTTAAAGAAAATACCGGTTTTACTTTTTCGGAATATTTGAATAAGTACCGTATAAAAAAAGCAGTTGAGTTATTGATCAGCACAAAGAAAAATGTGACAGAAATCGCTTTTGCTACCGGGTTTAACTCCTCAAACCATTTTTGTAAAACCTTTAAAAGTATAATGGGCGCTTCGCCTCTCGGTTACCGGAAAACGCACCGTGCATAAAACGAAATCCCCGCAAATTCATTCTGTTGCGGGGACTTTTTTATTCCTTAGAACGCTCTTTCCAGTCTGCCAGTTTTTCTTCTAAAACCTTTAAAAATCCCTGGGCTTCTGTTTCCATATTGTACCGCTCCACCATTTGCTTTACATCTTTTTCAACGCCTTTTACTTCTGCCTCCAAATGGCTGGCCGGCATTCTGTATGCACCACTGCCGAAAATAATCAACTGCTCAAGTGCATCGGATGTAGCAACAGTTACATTATATTCTTTGGTCAACTCTTTGACTGCTTTTTCAATGTAAGCATCTGCCGTTTGTGCTTCCTTTGTGTAAACAACGGTTATGCCCTGCTCCTGTTCCACTTCTCCGCGGTTACCTTTCACTTTATAGGCATCAAACACCAACAGAATTTCATAGCCTTTAAATACCTTATAGACAGAAAGTCGGTCAATTAGGGCTTTTCGAGCCGTCTCTAAATTATCCGTCGCCATTTTTTTCAGCTCATCCCAGGCAAAAATAATGTTATAGCCATCAATCAGCAAATAATGCTTATCATACCGTTTTTTCGGTCCAGCGCTGTATTTGGATTCACTGACCTCTTTTCGCGTGCGCATAGCCTGATTGGGAAGCTTTGTTTCCACCTTACCATAGGTTTTTTCAAAAATTTTCAGAAGCTCCTCATCAGATCCGCGAAACGCCATACCGCCTCTGGGAGCACCTGCACTTTCGCTGACAGCTTTTTTAGGCTTTAGCACACTTTCTAAATGCATATAGTCCGTCACTTCGTCCCACTTCACCGTAAAACCGGCACCGTGTTCGCAAAAAACGGAATCGGCTGTATTCTCAACATCGGCATCAACATCATATCCGATTGCTGCTATCACTGCTTCTGCATTATGACACTTGCCGTAAGATGCGAACTGACAGCTGATCCGGCCTTTACCGTGGGTATAGCCGGTGATTTGCTTCTGATAGTTTCTTATGGCTTCTGCCGGTGCATTGCCGGTAATTTGCGTCATATCACCTCTGGGGTGACCGATGGTAAAATCGGCACCCATCATATCTAAGTCCGTCATGGCCTTACCCACATTTTCCAAAGGAAGGTCAATGACAAAATCGTAATAAGGCTCCAACAAAACTGACTTTGCCTGTCGCAGACCGTGACGCACAGCGCGGTAGGTTGCCTGTCTGAAATCGCCGCCCTCCGTGTGCTTTATGTGTGCCGCTCCGGACTTTAATGTGATTTTCATATCTGTAATGGGAGAACCTGTCAGCACGCCGATATGCTGTTTTTCCATCAGATGGGTCAGCACTAGCCGTTGCCAGTTTTTATCCAGAACGCTCTCCGGACACTCTGCTTCAAACTGCAGTCCGCTGCCGGTCGGCAAGGGACTCAACACCAGATGCACCTCAGCATAATGCCTGAGTGGTTCAAAATGCCCCACCCCTTCTACGACGTTTTCAATGGTTTCTTTATAGACTATGCGACCTTCTTCAAACTCCACCACCATATCGAAGCGCTTAAAAACCAACTGTTTTAAAATCTCCAGTTGAATTTCACCCATTAAACGAAGCTGAATCTCTTTCAACTGGGCATTCCAAGTTACCCGAAGCTGAGTTTCCTCCTGCTCTAATTCCTTAAACTTTTCCAAAGCCACAGAGGGTTCAACCCCCTTCGGCAAAATGACACGATAGTTAAAAATCGGCTCTGCCGTGAGCGAAGAAGCATTTTTTTCAAAGCCGAGCCCCTGACCGGCCACCGTTTTTTTAAGCCCCGTCACCGCACAAACACAGCCGGGAAATACCTCATCCTCTGTTTTATATTTTTCGCCGGAGTAAATACGGATTTCATTCACTTTTTCCGTTATCCCCTCCGCTGATTCAATCATGCTTTTAACCTTTAAGCTGCCACCGGTCACCTTCATATATGTCAGGCGGTTACCTTTATCATCCTGACCGATTTTAAATATCTTGGCGCCAAACTCATTCATCCCCGGCGTTTCTTCCGTTAAACAGTCGAAGGCTTTTAAAAAGAACTCAACGCCCTCCATTTTCAGAGCAGAGCCTGCAAAGCAGGGAAAAACCTGTCTTTTCTGAATGGCCGCAGCAACTGTTTTTTGAGATAACCCACCAGCTAAAAATTCATCCATTAATTCTTCGCTGCACATGCCCAGATTTTCAGAAAGAATATCTTCACCGTCTGTAAAATCAACAAAATTACCTGTCAGTTCTGTTTTTAAAGACTGCAAAACCTGTTCCTTATCGCTACCGGATAAATCCAGCTTATTAATAAAAACAAACGCAGGAATGTTGTGTTTTTTCAACATTTCCCAAACGGTTTTGGTGTGGCTTTGCACCCCATCGGTGCCACTAACCACCAAAATGGCATAATCAAGCACAGAAAGCGTCCGTTCAGCTTCCGCTACAAAGTCCACGTGACCCGGCGTATCCAGTAATGTTATCACTGTGTTTTCCAGCGTCATCACAGCCTGCTTCGAAAAAATGGTAATGCCACGTTTTCTCTCTATTTCATCTGTATCTAAAAAGGTGTCCTTTGCATCCACTCTGCCCAATTTTCGTATAGCCCCCGCCGTATATAAAAACCCTTCTGAAAGTGTGGTTTTTCCGGCATCTACATGGGCCAGAATGCCGACAGCAATCTGTTTCATACTCCCTCCGGATATTCAAAAAGGCTGTAGCGAAGGTCATTATGCTACAGCCCGCATTTTTCTTATTCACCAATGATTTTAATCAATACTCTTTTTCTGCGTTTACCATCTAATTCATAGTAAAAAATCTGTTCCCAGGGGCCAAAATCCAATTTGCCGCCTGTGATGGCGCACATAACCTCACGTCCCATAATGGTGCGTTTTAAGTGTGCATCGGCATTATCCTCATAGCCATTGTGCCAATATTGATCATAAGGTTTTTCCGGTGCCAGTTTCTCCAGCCACACCTCATAATCATGGTGCAGGCCGGATTCGTTATCGTTAATGAACACGCTGGCGGTAATATGCATAGCATTCACCAGCACAAAGCCCTCTTTTATGCCACTTTCATTAATCGCCTGCTGAACATCATCGGTAATCCGAAAAATTTCTCTGCGGCGGTTTGCTTCAAAAAATAATTCTTTGCGGTATGATTTCATACTTATCGCCCCTTTCTCAACGTTTCAACCAGACATTTTGCGCTGATTTCTTCTAATTCCAGAACATTTTGTTCCTCGTACATATCCCACAGATAGTGAGCATCTGAATCGGTGATCAGCCGATATGATTCTAAATAAGGAAACCGGCTGAGTGCCTCTTCCTTCGTTGTATTTTTTGAAATTTCAACTGTTTTAAAACCCAGATCCTCCGGCACCATACCCAGATTAGAGATAATGCTGTAAGACTGTTTATCCACATGAGCCGGTACCATAGCACCACCCAGACTAAAGACAACCGGTGCCGCATCATAAACAGAGCATCCCAGCGCTGTTGTGAGCAGCTGCGGCTCGTGCCACACAATTTCATCCTGCGCATTCATATAGGCCTGTTCACCAAAAATATCCGGACGGTTTTCAATGGGCATCCGGTATGGCTCTAAAAATTCAATAAATTGTTCCGCCTGTTCAATTGTTGGAAACAGACATACAAAGTGCGCTTCTTCCACGGTTTCCAATTCCAAACCAGGCACCACACAAAGAGGCTTATCCTGTGCACACTCCAATACTGCCCGCACATTGCCCACCGAATTGTGGTCTGTCAACGCAATGATATCCAAACCGTTCAGCACAGCCATATTCACAATGTTGTTGGGCGTCATATCCATATCACCACAGGGCGACAAGGCAGAATGGAGATGCAAATCACACTTCACTTTCATTGGCATTGCTCATAGAGTCGACAGGCCACATCATAAGCCGAAAGCTCTGTGCTCAGAATGTTAATGCCCTGCTCTTTTGCCTTTGTTTCTGTATTTTCATCCAGAGTTCTGTCTTCTACCAAAATAATGCAGGAAGGCTCTGTGAGTGCCGCCACACCTGCAATATTCACGTTTCCCTGCACCGTGAGCCATGCATTGCCACATTCCACGCGACTCATAGCAAGGCTTAGCAAATCACCAATATAGCAACCGCTGATTTCCAGCTCTGTTTCGCCACAGGACAAAAAATGCATACCATTTTTTTCTGCAAATTCTTTCACCGTCATATCGTTGCCTCCCATCAATATTCCCGGTTATCGCTTTTAAAGGAGCCGGGCATTTCTTCTTCCAGTTCCACCATTTGCCGTGCCAGTTCTCTAACCTTTTCACGGAGCTTATAAATACAATCCGTTTCGGTTGAATATCCACGGACAATATCCTCAGATAATGCCTTACAGCTGGGTGCTCCGCAGGAACCACAGTCCAAATGAGGCAGTTTTTCATAAATATCCTGCATGGTTTCCATTTTCTGCATAGCCACAAGGATATCATCATCTAAATTGAGCACATTGCGGTAGGTAATAGGTGTATCCCATCGAAGTTCTTCCTCTGAAAGGGGAATAACCACCGGGCGCTGACCCTTTCTCTTTAAGGTCTCTGCCAGTTTTTTAATCTTTGTTTTGGCTACAAAGGTGTTTTCGACGGTTAAAGGACCGCCAACACAGCCACCTGTACATCCTAACGCCTCGATGAAGTCAACATCCAGTTTCTCATCGTCTTCTACTTCTTCCAGCAGTTTCACCACATTATCAATGCCATCCACTGCTACATATTTTTCAATACCCAAAGCATCCGCTTCACCACCGGCACCTGCCCAGCGCACGCCGGCAAAGGCACAGGTAGATAAGTCTTCCACTTTTTCTATTTTTCCTAAAATAGGCAATAGTTTCAAATATACTTCTTTAATGGATAAAACCCCATCCACCAGGGGGGCCAGAGTCCCTAACGGACTCCGAACGCTGGTTGCTTTAGCCGCACAGGGTGAAATGAAAAACACGCCAATTTCTGAAGGTCTGAGCCCTGTTTTGCGTACCGCTTCTTTCCTCGCCACCTTAGCCGCTGCTTCCATAGGAGAAATAACAGGCAGGATGTTATTGATCAAATTGGGAAAGCGAACCGTTATCAGCCGAATCACCGCCGGACAGGCAGAGTTAATCACCGGCCGTTGCAGTTTTCCCTCTTTCAGAAGCTTTTTGGTGTAATCAGTTATGATTTCTGTGGCTTTAGCCACTTCATACACATCGTCAAAGCCTAAGTACTTTAACCCTGTTAAAATCAGATTAATATCTTTTAAATTGTTAAACTGACCATACAGTGTTGGTGCCGGAATGGCTATCTTGTAGCGGTAGTTAAAAATGTCATCCAACCGTTCTGTTACTGCGCTTTTTGCCTGATAGGGGCAGGAACGGATGCACTCACCGCAGTCAATGCAACGCTCTTTAATAATTTTAGCCTTTCCGTCACGCACACGGATGGCCTCGGTAGGACAGCCCTTGATACAATTTATACAACCCTTGCACTTATCTGTATCCAGGCGAACCGAATGATAATACTGCTGATTGCTGTTCATACACAGTTCTCCCCTCTGTTATGATCAAACTGATTATTGCAAATTAACCGTCAGCGTAACCGTTGTACCCTTGCCCACTTCTGACTCAATGGTCATATTGTCAGAATACTTTTTCATATTCGGCAATCCCATACCGGCGCCAAAGCCCAACTCTCTCGCTTCGTCGCTGGCAGTTGAGAAACCGCTTTGCATAGCCTTTTCAATATCCGGTATGCCGGGACCGTTATCTTTAAAAACAATGATAATTGATTCTGAAGAAATGGTTACATCCGCCACGCCGCCTTTGCCGTGAATAATGGTGTTGATTTCACCCTCATACATTGAAATTGCGACTTTTCTGATCACTTCCGGTGCAACGCCCAACTGCTTAAGCACCTTTTTAATACTGCTGGACGCCTGACCGGCAACTGTGAAGTTATTGCCGTCAATTTCATAGTGTAATGAAATTGCTTTTTCAGACATAAGCTTACTCTCCTCTGCCACCTAATCCGTTTTTATACAGTTCGCCGCACGCTATGTACATAGGATATTCTGTGGACATAACCGTAATACCCATATCCTCTGCCAGTTCCAAAACACCTGCCTGGGGCATTTTCCCGCGGACAAACACAATGGTTTTAATATCCATCATTTCCGCTGTACGGATAACCTGAGGATTCACAAGACCAGTAAGTAGCATAGCCTGATTTTTAACAAAGGCCAGCACATCACTCATCAAGTCACATCCACAGGCAGACTGAATTTCATTGTCCTCCCAGGGGGATTTGGTAAGTACTTTTGCGTGTAAAATTTCACTCACCTGTTTTAATTTCATAAACATATTCCTTTCATATGTATGATTTCATTTTGATTGTTATATTTTTATCATACCATAAAAAAACACTGCCGTCAAGAATACTAAACCTCAATTAACTGCCCAAAATGAAGCAAATATAAATACTTATGTCTTACTTTTTTGCCATAGATGGTTTCAACGGCTTTTGCATAGCTTTCCAACTGAATAGCATATAGCTTGGCAATGTCCTCAGGGGTGCCGTTTCTGTCTGTTTTATAATCTATAACGCTGATGTCTTCACCCTCAAACAACAAACAGTCAATGGTTCCTTGCAACATAATTTGTCCCTTTACGCCAAAAATCGGCTCTGCTTCGGTCTTCACCGCAAAGGATATCTCCCGTTTTACACAGTCAGCCGTTTTGAGTCTTTTGCCAATGGCCGATTCCATAAAGACATACAGGCTGTTACAATCCACCGCCTCCGCCTCTTCCTCAGACAGAATCCCCCGACTGACCAGACTCTCCACCTGTTCATGTATCTCCTGAACGCTGCCGCATCGTTCATAGGCAAGCCATTCCAGCACCGTATGCATAGCCGTTCCGATTTCGCTCCGGGTCAGTTTGCCTGCTTCTGTCATTAAAAACCGTGGTCTGGGATATAGCTGGACGGCATCCGGTTCCTGTTCTGTATACTTCCGTTTCAATTCCGTAACGGTCAGTTTAGCCGGCAATGTCACACCATCGCGGTATGCATATTGATATTGCAGTAGCTCCGGTAAGCACTCTGCTTCATTCTCCTCCTGTTGTTCCTCCTGCAGAGCTTCTTCTTCCTGTGGGAACAGCGAATCAGCCTCTACCATTTCTATCCGGAACTGACCGTAAGAATACGGTAGCGATTCCGGCTCTGCCTCCGCCAGTTCCCGCAATGCTTTTCCATCCTTGTGGGACATAAGAGCCATCATCATCCAATCCACATCCCCTTTTGCCTGACCGGTCAACACCGGCTGCACAGGATGTTGGGACGCTGCTGACATATATTTTTTTGCAATACTTTCAAATCTTTTATCTGAAGCCAGCATAATCAGCTTTTCCCGGGCACGGGTCATGGCCACATACAGAATACGCAATTCCTCAGACAACGCCTCATAGACCATGGCGTGCTTTGCCACCGTTCTGGCTATATTCCCGTAAGAAAGTCCAAGGTCAGTATCCACATATTTAGGTCCATAACCCCAGTTGCTATGAATCAAAATATTTTTCGTAGTATCCTGCATATTGATTTTATGTCCCAAGCCAGACAGAATCACAACCGGAAATTCAAGACCTTTGCTTTTGTGAATGCTCATCACGCGGACGACGTTCTGTTCCTCACCAACGGAGCGCGCCGCATCAAAATCGCCGCCGATACCTTTGAACTTATCAATAAAATTAATAAAATTATAAAGTCCCTTCAAGCCAGTTTTTTCAAAAGCCGACGCCCTGGTGTGCAGCAAGCGTAAATTCAGCCTTCGCATGGCAGCGCCTTCATAAGCGGACTGTCCTTCATAAAAACCGGTTTGCATATATAAATACCAAATCAACTCCGCCACATCCAGCACTCTGCTCTGGTCGCGGTAGCAGTTTAAATCCTTTAAAAATTCCTGCAGTCGTCTGCCAAAGGCATCTTCCTGCCGAGCCCGTTTCTCTAATGCTTCAAAATAATCACAACGGTTGTCTGCCAGGCGGATGTCTGTCAGTTCATCAGGTGTCAAGGCGTAAAGCTGTGAGCGAAGCACCGTCAAGAGTGGAATATCCTGATGTGGGTTATCAATAATTTTCAAAAGCGACATCATCACTTCAATCTCGTGACTTTCCAGAAAGGAATCACCGGCCTCACTATAACAGGGAATGCCGTAAGCTGAAAGGGTTTTGCAAAAAACAGCCGCTGTTTTATTGGTACGCATCAAAACGCTGATATCACGATAGGTAATGTTTCTCGCTCCATCTTTTCCCAGCACCTGATATTCGCCTTCGATTAATTCCACAATACGTTTTGCCGCTAAAATAGCCTCTGCTTCCGCGGCTTCTAAGGCTTCATCCTCATCCTGACCGGACAGATTAATCAACCACAATTCTGTTTCTTCCGAAAGGGGTTTTTCCATTTCAGGATATTGGGCCCCGGGGTATAGCTTTTCCTCTTCATTATATGTAATTTCCCCAACCGTCTTGGACATGACTTGTTCAAACACAAAATTGATGGCATCCAGCACATGAGCACGACTGCGGAAATTATTAGACAGAATAATTTTCCGTTGCGGTGCTTCCTCAGCACTGCTGTAGGTTTCCTTTTTGTCTCGGAACAAAGTAGGGTTCGTATTACGAAACCGATAAATGCTTTGCTTCACATCTCCAACCAGGAACATACTCCGCTCTTTTTTGATTGCGTGGAAAATTGCTTCCTGCAATGGGTTGGTATCCTGATACTCATCAATTAAAATTTCATCGAACCGTTCCCGTTCTGAGAGAGCAACCTGTGTCGCGTCACCGTTTTCATTTACAAACAGTTCAAAGCATTTATGCTCTAAATCGTTATAGTTGAGCAGATTTTTTTCGTCTTTTTTAGCATCAAAGCAAACCATTAACCGGCGTACGACCTCTGAAAGACAAACCATTAACGGGTGCAGCTTGCCAAGCACTTCCCGTTGTGTCCGGCTGTCTGTCTGAAATAAATCCTCAAATAGTTTTTTATTCCAGTCTTTTTTCAGATTATCACGAATTTTGAGAATCTCCTTCCGGTGCTCTGATTTACTGCCCTTTGGTGCCGACGGTGCCTTGTCAAATAAAATATTTTTTGCCAGAGTATAGAATTCATCATAAGTATGAGCTGCTATGACTCCTTCAACCTGCCGTTTTTCGTCCAGCAAAAACGGATATATATCCAGGCATTCTTCATCGCTCCGGGCCATTTGCAGCATAATATCATATTTTTCAAGAACGCTCATTATGTATTCTTTTCCAATGTCTACCATTGCCATCGCATAGGGGTGTTCATTCATATCACCTTGGCAGGACAATCGTTCTGCCGCCTCTTTTAACCACACGGTGGGATAAGGCAGACTCATGGCAAAGTCGTAAATATGATTAATCAGTTCATAAAAGGCTGCTGAGTTTCTGATGTTTAAATAAGCCTCTGTCAGTTTAAGAAAGTCTTCCGCAAACACCTCATCTTCATACATAGCTTCAATAACTTCTTCCAAAGCTGCGAACCGGATCAGTTCATTTTCTGTAGGGTCTGCCAGACGAAAATTCGGATCTAATCCCAAAGCGTTAAAATTCGCCTTAAGCACGCGCAGACAATAGGAATGAATGGTGGTGATAGAGGCCTTTGGTAACAGAGAAAGCTGGCGAGACAGCAGTTCATTTTCCGGTTCTTCCTCTAACCTTTTCGTCAGGGCCTCCCCAATACGCTGACGCATTTCAGCTGCCGCTGCATTTGTAAACGTAACAACCAGCAACCGATCAATATCCACCGGTTGCTGGCTGTCTGAAATCCGCTCTATAATTCTTTCAACTAAAACAGCTGTTTTGCCGCTGCCGGCCGCTGCCGCAACCAGAACATCGGCATTTCTTGCCTCAATTGCTGCTTTTTGCGCTGTTGTCCATTCTCTTGCCATCTGTACCACTCCTGAAGACTAAAAGACTTATGTTCAGTATAGCACAGTTGAGCGTCCGTTGCAAGACAAAACTTTTCTCATCTGCCGGCCCGCGGCTGGAAGGTTTTGCACTGCACACTGCACTGCTGTAAGGTATCATCGGTTGTCACTTCAATGGCCGACGCCTCACAGGTCATATTCCCGCCATTATACATACAATTAGTCACCGTGCAGGTAACACCGGACAGCGCCGTATCTGTTTTTTGAACCAAAGCCATCATTTCTCCTCCTTTGTCTTTTTTCTTTATTTTTTCTCTATTCTCAAATTTTATTCACATATCATTTAATTTTTTGCATTATATTTACCGGACAAAAAAAGAGGCCGTGGAATTTGCCACAGCCTCTTTAATCATTTTTTTCTCACAACCACAAGGTTTTTATCCTTCACAATACAACCGCCGGGAAAAACACCCCGAAGGGCCGTCAGCGGATACACCGAGGTTTCTTTGCCAATAACCGTTCCGGGATTCAGCACGCAACCGCATCCCACATCGGCATCATCTGCCACAAAGGCACCAACCTTTCGCAAACCGGTTTCATAATCCTGTTCACCACGAATCACAACAGACCTCTGATCTGACTTTAAATTGGAGCACACAACCCCGGCGCCAAGATGGGCGTGATTGCCCAGCACAGAATCACCAACATAGTTATAATGGGGCACCTCTACCTTTTCCAACAAAACACAATTTTTCAGTTCTGTTGAATTACCAATCACACACCGTTCTCCTGTTATGACGTTTCCTCGGATAAACGCACCGGGGCGCACTACTGTTCCGGAGCCTATAATGGCAGGTCCTTCGATCACCGCGGTGGGATAAATCTTCACATTCTCGCCAACCAGAACATCCTCAGCCAACTTCGTATAGCCCGGAATACCTTTGGTTAATAAAGACTGAATATACGTCTTAATCTCCGGAAGAAGTTCCCAAGGATAGACAAATGCATCAAACAACTCACGCAAATAATCTGTATGACAGTCAAACAACTCCTTAATCTTCACCTGTTTATGCAACGCTATGCCCTCCTTCGGAAATTTTCTTTGCTATCCGCTCAGCATATGTTTTGCATAAGCTTTCTGTTTCGCTTTCAATCATAATACGAATCAGAGGCTCTGTTCCACTTTGTCTGAGCAACACTCTGCCCTTTTTGTTAATCAGCGTTTCCACCGCTTTCACTTCTTCTGAAACGGCCTCATCTGCCAGAACAGCACCTTTATCCTTCACCCGTACATTCAGAGTATACTGTGGATATAAGCGAATTGGTTCTGCCAATTCTGCAAGAGACAGTTTTGAATCGCAGATTTCCTCTGCCAGCATAATAGCCGTTAGAATACCGTCACCGGTAGTAGCATATTTTTTCAGAATAATGTGACCGGACTGCTCACCGCCCAAGCTGTAATCGTTCTTCTGCATACACTCATACACAAAACGGTCACCTACATCCGTTTGCACACATTGAATACCGACTTCTTCCAGGCAGGATAATAAGCCGCTGTTGGTCATCACCGTGGCCACAACAGTATCGTTGTTTAAAACTCCCCGTGACTTTAAACGTTTGCCAAGAATATACAGCATTTTATCCCCATCAATCACATTGCCGTTTTCATCCACGGCAATACAACGGTCTGCATCACCGTCAAAAGCAAAGCCCAGGTCAAGATGTTGTTCTTTCACCAAACGGCAAAGCTTTTCAATGTGAGTTGAGCCACAATCCTCATTCACATTCAGGCCATTGGGTTCTGCTCCCACCACTGTCATTTGCGCTCCCAGGGCGCCAAACACAGATTTGGCAATCATCCAGGAGGCACCATTGGCACAATCTAAACCAATTTTTAAATTCTTATAAGAATGAGAAGCTAACGAAATCAAATACCCAAGATAACGGTTTCGGCCGGATACGTAGTCTACAATACAACCAATTTTTTCCTTAGTGGCAAGCGGCAAATCTATACCGCTGATGCCTAATGCACTCACATCGCCGTCGAGATAAGCTTCAATATAAGCCGTTGTTGCATCATCAAGTTTCTCCCCGTATCGGTTAATTACCTTAATGCCGTTATCGTAATAAGGGTTATGGGAAGCTGTGATCATAATGCCGCAATCAAACTCCTCCTGGCGGGTTACATAAGAAACGCTGGGGGTGGTTGTTACATGAAGCATATAGGCATCGGCACCAGATGCCGTAATACCGGCAACAATAGAGTATTCCAGCATATAACTGGAGCGTCTGGTATCTTTTCCGATGACAATTTTAGGACGATATCCCACCTTGTCGCAGCCGGATAGCGGGGAGGAAAAATACCACCCTAAAAACCGGCCGACCTGATAGGCCTGCATAGATGTAAGGCTTTTGTTTGCCTCTCCTCTGAAACCGTCTGTCCCGAAATACTTATTTCTTGCAATAATCTTCTCATCTTTTGCAAGATTAATATTATCCTGCAAAAGATAATCTGCAGAAATTTTAAACAATCTGCAAACCAGCAACACCTTATCTATCTGCGGCAGAGCCTGACCCATTTCCCATTTAGAAACTGACTGTCTGGACACAGATAACTGTTCTGCCAGTTGTTCTTGTGAAATGCCCGCCTCAGTACGCAAATATGCAATTTTTTCACCGATTGTCATACAAAATCACAACTCCTTGCTGTTCTCTTTTTTGCAATAAAAGCAACTCATAGTATATTTTATCATAAATACATATAAATCATACCAAAAATGCAGATAATTGGCAAGCAACTGTTATATTAATTTTTCGCAACTTTTAGTTGCTTTCATCGTTAAATCGTTTATTATTTTAAAAATTTCATAAAAATAGCACCTTTTTCGTAAACTTTTATAGACAAAAAAATAAGACCGCAACATTTAGCAGTCTTATTTCACACGATTATTTCAGCATACCTTTTTGATGCTTTACTGTAAGGATTTTTCTTACGCTATGTTCAATTCGTTCCTTTGAAACCGCACCGCTGTCAACTGCATCTACAATCGCTTTGTGCGCTTCTGTCAGGCTTGCAGGCATAAGAATCATATCCACCCCTGCTTCTATAGCCTTAACGGCAGCCTCGCCGGCTGTATACCGTTCTGTAATTGCCTTCATTTGAAAAGAATCTGTGATGATGAGGCCGTTATAGCCTAAATCATCAATCAGCAAATCGGTTATAATCTCTTTCGATACAGAACACGGAACCTTTTCTTCTGTGGCATTTGTTAAGGTCATATGAGAAACCATCACCATACCGGCTCCGGCATGAATTCCGGATACAAACGGCAATAACTCTGCACTTTTAATTTCATCCAAAGTCCGGATGCTTTCAGAAGTTCCCAGATGGGAGTTTGCCTGTGTGCTTCCATGACCCGGAAAATGCTTTAGCACCGCGGACAAGCCGTTTTCTTCCATACCTTTTACAATCTCTTCAACCATAGCCGATACCGCATCCGACTCTGTGCCAAAAGAACGGTCGCCAATTTCCTCATTGCCGGCGCTTACCAGCACATCGGCAACAGGCGCAAAATTCACATTAAGCCCTAATGCAGATAAATCCCTGCCCAGCGTTTGACCTACTGCATAGGCCTCTGCTTTGTTATTTGTGTCGCCAATCTGCTTCATAGGCGGATGATGCGTCACACCCATTTCCGGATTTTTGCCCACCCGGGATACTCTGCCGCCTTCTTCATCTACACCAAGAAAAAGGGGTATTTTCGAAAAAGACTGCGTGTTCTTCAGCATTGTAACCGTTTGCTCGCGGGTTTCAAAGTTTTTATCAAAATATACTAGTCCGCCTACAGGATATTGCTCTATGGCTTTTTTTGTAGTTTCACCGGCCTGAATGACCGCACCCACATTGGTGATGCTTTCCGGCGTGACGAACATCATCTGATACACCATGTCGCTGACCGTCATCTCCGACATTATCCTTTCCACCAAATCAGGTGTTGCGGGTTGCTGCAAACCGGTTGCCGGTTCCTGAACCGTTATCCCTGCCTCCTCCTGCTCTGACACATCTACCTTCCCGCTGTTAACGCCAACAAAATACCCGGAAGCAAAAGACAGCAAAAGGAAAAAAATCAGCAGAAAAATATATCCGGTTATGTTCTTTTTCTTTCTCCGTTGTATGTTCAGTCTTGCCATATATATCCCCCGTTTCATAGATAATCCTATCGTTTAGATTATACCATTATATATGCTTTTTTGTCAACGAAACCGACGACAGAATTTGACAAGCAAAGAGGCTGTAGCAAAAGAATCATTTTGCTACAGCCTCTTATGAAACATTTTATTATTTAATTGCTTTTGTTTTCCATTTACCTATCCGATAAAAAATCGCGGTAATCACAGCACCCAGCACCCAGGTGGAAAGCAACGAAATCTGAATACATTCACACCGGCCAAAGGGCAGTTCAGGCGTTCTGGTGAGAAAAGAGATACCATAGGCCAAAGGAATGCGGAACGCCACGCTGGTAATCAGAGAAATCCACATAGGCGTCATTGTGTCGCCTGCACCACGCATAACGCCGGAAAGACTTTGGGTAACTGCCATAGCAATGTAACCAACAGCCAATATTTTCATCAAATAATTACTCATATCCACAAGCTCTGCCGTATCAGTAAAAATCGCCATTAAATACTTGCCAAACAACAGAACAAGGCCCGTAATGACAGCAGAACAGATAACCGCAATAAGCGTTCCCTGCTTAGCACCCTTTGTTACCCGGTCATAAAGACCGGCGCCTACATTCTGACCGGCATAGGTTGTCATAGCCATACCAAAGGAGAAGTTTGGCATCATAGCAAAACCATCTACACGCATAATCACCACATTAGCCGCAATAAACAATTCACCGAAACAGTTGGTTAAAGACTGTACCACGATCATAGCCGAAGAGAAAATCGCCTGGGTTAAACCGGAAGGTAAGCCCAGTTTAATCAGCGTTGTTACATATTGCTTTTTGGGTTTTAAATACTTAAGGCCAAAGTCAAAATACATTTGCATACGGGACAGCTTAATCAAACACAGAAAAGAAGAAATCACCTGAGCGACGATCGTTGCCAAAGCCACTCCGGCAACACCCATATTCAACTGCGCCACAAAATAAATATCCAGAACAATGTTGATCACCGTAGCCACCAAGAGATACACCAGGGCTGAAAAAGAATCCCCCATACCTCTGATAATCCCACTTAAAATATTATAATAAGCAAGGCCGGCAATACCAACCAGGGAAATCATCAGATAATCCGTGCACCAATCCAAAATGGCTTCAGGGGTGTTCAGCATCACAAGAATAGGCCGGATAAACGGTGCCATAGCTGCAATCAGCAAAATACACGCAATGAAGGTAACCGTTATGGTGTTGCCAATTGTGTAAGACAGACTTTCCCTGTTTCTTGCACCAAAATACTGAGAGACCATAATTCCGGCACCGGAAGAGATGCCGATAAAAAGCACCAGCAGCATATTAACAATAGGCAAAGCACTGCCAACCGCCGCCAAGGCAGAGTCGCCGATATACCGCCCGACAACAATGCTGTCTACTGTGCTGTAAAGCTGTTGGGCAATGTTGCCTATGAGCATCGGCAATGTAAATAAAACAATACTTTTCCATGGTTTTCCCACCGTCATATCCGTGGGAGATGATATATTCTTTAACACGTTCTTTATACCTCTTACTTAATTTTTCTTGCTTCAATATAAAACCGTTTGTCACAGGCTTCACCCATCGAAAACGTTTTTCTGGGAAGAGCACCGTCTAAAATAACAGATTTATATAAATCCGACTTATCCATAGCTTCTAAAATAATGCCGAAATTCTTTGCATCCTCACACAGCTTCAGCACAACATCTTCACCGTGAATATAGTCAATTTCGCCGCCCTTTTCTGCCGTAAATGCATCCAGCATTTTCTGAACGGTAGCTACTGTTAAGTATTCTTCGGAGTTTTCAACCGTCACCTTTTTCTGTTGGCCATTCTGAACATAAATAAAGCTCTGACCAACTGCGTCATCAGCATAGCTGACCTGATATTTTGCTTCCAAAGCCTGCAAAAATGCATTACCGTCTGCTTCAAAAATTACACGGTGAATGGCTTCAAACTCCAAAGAAGCATCGTGCAGGTTCACCAGTTCGCAAAGAGCATACCGGGCAGCAGACTGCTTCGCTGCTTCTTCGCCGATTTCTTTTTTCAGATTTTCATAATTGGTTTTAGCCGTTGCCAGGGAGTGATTGCCATCCCCCATAGCAAACACAAGTGGCGATTCCTTAGACACGCCGTATTTTTGATTAAAGCTGTTAAGTTCAGCTAAAGAAGCCAGTTTTTCATCCAGTTCTGCACAAGCTTCTTCAGACATTTTATAACCGGTAATATGGCCAGAAGACTGCATCAGATCAAAGTCATAAACAACTTCAAAATCAGCTGTTTTGTCTGCATTGGGTTCAATCATGCTGCAGCTTTCATCGTCAATCAAAAGCATTATGTGCGGCAGTTCCACAAGAGCATCGCGGCGAACCTTTAAGCGGGGCGGAATTCTGGAAATAACCGTACCTTCCGTTGCACGCACCTTGGTTTGAGAATCCGGCGAATAGTCATAGTCCTCCAGATCCACCATACCCACAACACCCAGACGTTTTACACCGCTTGCCAGGGTTCTTTCCACAAAAATATATGTATTTTTATATTCTGTAAAAATCCCTTCTGCCATATACTGAGCCATTGCTTTGTTGGTTCTGGCAATCCGTTCCTCAATATCGGCATCATTTAAATAAATTTCAGGCACTGTTAAATTCAGGGTTGAATAAGCACCCTCCGTTTTTTCTGAAACAGCCTGCCAGTACTCCGGCTCTGAGGTGTACTGATCACAAGCAACCACGCTCCACTTCTGCATTTTCTCACTGTCTTTTGAAAACACGGGCAAAAGAATATCTGCTCTTTTAAATGTCATTTTAAACATCCTTTCTATCATAGGGAAATGAATATTGAAACGGCAGTTTCTAAAAAACTGCCGTTTAATTCCATTATATTGTTAAGAGCCCAAAGGCACTCAACACAGAGGAAACCAGTATTAACACAATGCAAATCGGCGCTAAATATTTAATCACAAAGGAAAACAGATGTTTTCTCCTGAATTTATTGTAAAGCTCTGCTTCCTCAATAATGGTTTGCGGTTTAATTACATATCCCACAAAAATGCTGGTTAAGAATGCAACAATCGGCATCAGCACACTATTACTGATAAAGTCAAAGAAATCCAGGAACTGCATACCAAGAATCTTAATATGATCCCAAATGCCATACCCTAACAAAGATAACAAACCAACTGCAACAGAAAAAACAAATACAACCAAGCAGGAAAGCTTTCTGCTTAACTTAAATTTATCACACACGATGGAAACCACTGTTTCCATCAGCGAAATGGATGAGGTTAATGCCGCAAACAGTACCAACAGGAAGAACATAACACCAATAAAGGTGCCACCCACCATGGTTTCAAATACCTTCGGTAAGGTTACAAACATAAGGCTGGGGCCAGCGCCCAACGCCTCCGGTGTACCGCCTGAAAATACGAATACTGCCGGAATAATCATCAAACCGGCACAGATAGCAATACCGGTATCAAACAATTCAATCTGTGTAACTGAGGACTCTAAGCTGACCTCTTTTTTCATATAAGAACCGTAGGTAATCATAATACCCATTGCAAGAGACATTGAGTAGAAGAGCTGTCCCATAGCTGCCAGTACCGTTGTCACTGAAAACTTTGAAAAATCAGGCAAAAAGTAATACTTAACGCCCGCCATTGCCCCCGGCATACAAACAGAATAAATAGCAATAAAAAGTGACAAAACAACTAAAACAGGCATCATGATTTTGCTGACCTTTTCAACACCCTTTTCAACGCCGCATAAAACAATCAGGGCTGTAGCGCCAATAAAAATCATAAACCAAACAATCGGCTCTGCCGTCTGGGATATAAAGCTGCCAAAAAATGCATCCTGGGCAGCCATAGATGTCTGGCCAATCAAAAAGGTATATAAGTACTTAACCACCCAGCCGCCAATAACGGAATAATAAGGCAGAATAATGGCCGGCACAATGGCCGCCAGATAGCCAATAAAGCTATACTTTTTATTTAATTTCTGAAAGGCACCGATGGCACTCAGGCCGGTTTTTCTACCAATGGCAATCTCTGCCATCATTAGAGCAAAGCCAAAGGTAACTGTTAAAATGATATACACCAACAGGAAAATACCGCCGCCATATTTTGCTGCCAGATAGGGAAAACGCCAGATATTTCCCAAACCAACCGCAGATCCCGCCGCTGCCAGCACAAAACCTAATTTACCTGTAAAGCTACTTCTGTTTTCTGTCATTTTGTATCATCCTCTGTATTTCATAATAATAACTTAAATATTTTACCACAAATTCGATATTCTTACAAGTAAAAAATCATTTATTTTCTATTTTTTTAATGATGAGCCGATGAAAACATATTATATTGTTGAATAAACTCTTTAAACAACCCCATCGTATGAAAAGAAAACGCCTTTTCTCTCCATGCCAGACTCACTTCCACAAACAGGGGATTTTCCAATGGAACCGCCACCATTTCAGGATGAGATTCTGTTAAATGGCGAAACATAAATCCAGCCGCCACGTTCTCGGAAATCAAACTCAGAATGGTGGAAAACTGCTCTGTCTGCAATAAAATTTCCGGCTGGATGCCAACTTCAAGAAACCTTCTTTTTATTTCCTCCGTCTGGTAAAAACTGTTTTGAAACAACACCAGCGGAACCTCCTTGAGTTCTTGCAAACTGACAACTGTTTTGTTGGCCAACGGGTTATGTTTGGCCACACAACAAACAATTTCCAGCTTTGCTACCGTAAAGGATGAGATTCCGGCCGCCGGCGGCCTGTTATGAGGCATAAAAATCATATCTAAGGATTCATTTTGCAATCCGGCCATAAGCTCCTGACTGCCACTCTCCTTAATATCCAGCTTAACTTCAGGATGAGCAGATACAAAGTCGCGATACAATCCCGGTATGACAACTGAGCCAATCATAGGCGGCACACCCAGATGAAGCACCTTTCGTTCACGCCCAAGATCACACATGGTTTTTTCCAGATTTTCTGCCTGTTTTAACAATTCTTCACTAAGCCGTTGCAGAATTTCTCCTGCCGGCGTTAAAACCATTCCTCTATGTTGCCTGTGGAATAACAGCACATTAAACTCCTCTTCCAGTTCTTTGATGGCATTGGATAACGAAGGTTGCGAAATGTGAAGATAGTTTGCCGCCGCCGACACGTTCTGATATAAGCAAACGGCCCTGAAATATTTAAGTTGTGTTAAATTCACTTCCGATTCCCCTCTCTCTTCTTTATGCTATTATTATATAGTTTAAAGCTATAATTGTCAACGAATTATTTATTTTACAAATGTTTGCAGATATGATATACTATAAATAAATCAAAAGGAGGTTTTAACATGACTGTACATAAAATAGCTGTTATTGCCGGCGATGGCATTGGTCCTGAGGTTATTGCTGAAGGTGTTAAAGTTTTAAACAAGGTGGCCGAATTAGACGGCAGTTTTCGTTTTGAATTTACTCATTTTCCCTGGGGTTGCGAATATTACAAGGAAACCGGCCGTATGATGGCAGAAGACGGCATAGAAACCCTGAGCAAATTCGATGCCATCTTTTTAGGTGCCGTTGGCGCACCCGGCGTTCCCGATCACATTTCTCTGTGGGATTTGCTCCTTGTTATCCGTAAAAAGTTTGACCAATATATCAACCTGCGCCCCGTAAAGCTCTTAAAGGGTGCTCCCTGTCCCTTAAAGGATGTAGCCGTGGAAGATATTGATATGACCTTTATCCGCGAAAATACCGAAGGCGAATATGCTGGAAGCGGCAGCTGGCTGTTTAAAGACAAACCCAATGAAGTTGTGATTCAGGACGGTGTGTTCTCAAGAACCGGTTGTGAACGGGTTATCCGCTATGCTTATGAACTGGCTAAAAAAGAAGGAAAAAGCTTAACCAGCATCAGCAAAGCCAATGCTTTGAACTACTCTATGGTATTCTGGGATCAGATTTTTGCTGAAGTCGGCCGTGATTACCCCGAAGTGAAAACCTATTCTTATCTGGTGGATGCCGCCAGCATGTTCATGATAAAGGATCCCAAACGGTTTGAGATTGTTGTAACCTCTAATCTGTTTGGTGATATTTTAACTGACTTAGGTGCCGCCATTGCAGGCGGTATGGGTCTTGCAGCCGGTGCTAACTTAAACCCCGAGCGCAAGTTCCCCTCTATGTTTGAGCCCATTCACGGTTCTGCGCCGGATATTGCCGGCCAGGGCAAAGCTAACCCCCTGGCAACTGTTTGGTCTGCCAGCCAGCTTTTAGATTTCTTCGGTCACGAGGATTGGGGCAAGCGCTTAATAGATTGTATCGAAGAAGTACTCACCGATGAAAAAGTGCTGACGCCTGACTTAGGCGGTACAGCCACCACCCAGGAAGTGGGAGACGAGATTATTAAAAAATTATCTTAATGAATAACCCCAAAAAAAGAAACGCCCTCGGGCGTTTCTTTTTTTGGGGTTTACAAATATTTCTTTATCTCCTCATACAGGTTTTTAAAATAATAATCAAACCCTTCATCATTGGGATGTACGCGGCCATCGGCAAAGTATTTAACATCGCCCGGCACCAGTTCAAAACCACGTATGAATGTAACATTCGGCAAAGGTTCAACCACCTTACGAATGGTCTCCTCGATCAATGTAAACGGTCCCATTTTTTGATCTTCATCATGGTTAATCCGCCATATTGGTGAGATAGCAAAGATTTTTGCATCGGGATACTTGGCACTTAAGATTTCGTAAAAATCTTTGCAGTTTTTTTCAAAAGCGCACCTTTCCCGTATGCACCAGTCGTTGGTGCCATAAGCCACAGTAACATAATCCGGTTTAATATCATCGCTGATTTCTGCCAGTTTGGGAAAGAAATTTTCACCACCAATGGCCTTGTTTA
This sequence comes from Clostridia bacterium, assembly GCA_017416855.1. Taxonomy (GTDB): domain Bacteria; phylum Bacillota; class Clostridia; order UBA1381; family UBA9506; genus UMGS755. Next base: position 44,831 of record JAFQAZ010000024.1, on the reverse strand, counting down.
TCTCCTCGGCCGAAAGTGTCTCACTAAGTCGGGCTGCATAACGGTGATGACTTTTTAATGCATCGTATCCCTGGGTGATGGAATCACCAAACACTAACAGTTTTCTTGCCGTTTTAATCGGTGAAAAAGTTGCTCCTTCCTCCAAAGAGAATTCCTTCAAGTAAAAATTCAGCGACCAAGGTAGGTAAACGCAAACGGTTTTATCCCCATTGCCCAGAAAAAACTCTTTTTGATATTCTCCATCCGAAAACCGCTCATGCATGTAATCATCCATCAGAATCTTTTCATCATAATTCTGAATGCAACCAATTTCTTTACCATCAACAAAGACTTCCAAAGAGAAGAAATGTCGTGAATCCCCCATTTCGGTTTTCAGCTTTACAAAAAGTTTTTCACTGTCTGTTGTAAACTGCAGTTTCACACCGGCAGGGGACTTTGTATTATAATAGTGCCAGGGTCTTTCTTCCTGAAACAGTTTTTCCTGTTCTTCGGTAAAGCGATGAAACAAAATACCCTCTGCTTCTTCTGTTACAGAAACTGCTCCTTTGGTGATGGACTCAATTTGTTTCACTGTCAACTGCATATTGTTACCCCTTTCTACTCTGCCAGACCAAATTCACGCTCCAACAGGTTAATCATAATGCCGGTATTCAGTTCCATGGCATCAAGAGGGTAAACAATCTGAATGTAACCGTGATAAAACTTATCTTTAAAAAATTCTGCAATCTCTTCCTTTGCTTTGCCTTCTTTAAGCATTCCCACAATTTCTTCAGCGGTTTCCTTGGCGCTTTGTTTTGCTTTTTTTAAGTAAAATTCTGCCTTTTCTTTATCAACCAAGCCGTAATGAGGCACCAGGATTTGCTCAATATCTAACTGTTCTACCTTTTCGATAGAATCCATACTCATCTGATACCCTACCAAATAAGACGGCACCACATCATCCTCGCCGTTATACACCCCAATGCTTTCACAAGCCAACAGCAATTTGTGTTCGGGGCAATAAAAGCCAACAGAGCATTTGGTATGTCCCGGCAGATTCAAAACAGTAAAGGATAAATCCCCCGCTGTAATTTCATCTCCTTCTGCTACAGGAATATCCACAGAAAGGTTATCGATTAAATCCTCATATTCGTCCACACCGCAGGTTTTAGCAAACTTCTTATCAAGGTCTCTCATCACGGCCTTGGCACTGTCTTTTGCAAAGATTTTAGCCGCATATTCTCCGGCTACAATTTTCGCTTCCGGCCAGTACTTCTTAGCATATACCGAACCTAATGCGTGGTCATAATGGGAATGAGTCAGAAAAATGTAATCCAGTTTTCTCTCGCCCAGAACCTCCTTGATTTTATCAGCAACGGCATAACCGGTAAAGGCAAAGCCGGAATCATATAGAATGGCCGTTTTTCCGTCATCAATCAAAAAGGCGCTATCCCCTGATTGCACTCTCACATCTGTAATGGTTAAATTTTTCATATTGTCCTCCTGTTGTATATTCGTTTTTAACGCCGTAATAAACCCAAATTCATCCATTTTATTTACGCCTGTAATCAGCCGGATTCCCATATCCTCTGCCCGTTGCTCAATGAATTTCCGACTATTTGGATTTTTACACACAAAGGTGCTCAGCAAAATCTTTTTGGCATATTTACCGCCTAATTTGTTCGCCACCGTTTCCAGTTCATACAAGGCCTCTTTTTTCACTTCTCCGTTTTTGCAGGAAATGAAAACCGGCACCAGATCCCGCATCAGCATCACATCAATTTCGTTGCTGGTATCTTTTTCTTCAGCATCTGCATCGTGAATAATACCATCCCAATCCACCATAACGCCAATGTCAATATCATCATAGCAACCCGGCTCTTTTTCAGCAATCCCCCTAAGTGTCAAATAGGTATATAGTTCCAAAATATTGCCGGCTTTGGTAAGACACGCCTGCACCTGCCGGTTTTTATAAGCAAACGAAATATGATTGTTTTCTATGGTAAACTCCTTGATTAACCCCTGGTTAGCCAGCGCTGTAATCACATCGTTATCCCATTGAATTTTGATTTTCTTTCGCTCCAGACAGCGGACATCGGCAGAAAGCTTCAGCTCCTCATCCAGTATTCCGTTTTCTTCCAAAATGGAAAAAGCAAAACAACAGCAATTCCACAAACCGCACTTATTCCGGCAGATTTCCCACATTGCTTTCACATCTTTTGTAAACTCTTCTGTTATATCCCATTCAAAAAAGCCTTCTTCGTCCGGCACAACAGAGCCGCCGTTTAAAACCATACTTTCTGCTATGGTCATAGTACTGTTTTCTGTTTCGGGAATGTCTTCTGCATGTCTGACGCGAAGCATTTTGCCCGTTTCCACATCAAACTGAATCATAGGAATATTCCGTTCTGACGAAACAGCTCCCATGGCCGTTAACACCAGTTCCTTACCCCCTGTCAGATCGAAACAGCAATCATCATTTTTATCAATGATGTTATGTAAAACACCGCAAATCTGTGCAAAATCATCCCGTTCAACCACAATGTATTCCAGTTTGATGCAGATGTTGCGCATTGTAAAAAATGCTTCCAACGCCTCGGTTCGTTTTTCCTCCATGGTTTCTTTAAAACCGACAAAAATGATTTTTTCAGGACAAACTCTGAGTCCGGCTATTACATTTTCAATCTGGCAATCATCAAACAATTCAATCAACGTCATTTGTTGCCCCCCTGTTCTCTTCAGTATCGTTCTGTTTCGCTTTCCAGCGTTTCTTCCTGCCGTTTTATCATTTTATAGCCCACACCGGTTTGTGTTTGCAGTAAGCTGCCGGCTTCTCCGAAGGCATCCAGCTTTTTCCGCAGGGTTGCCATAAAGGTGCGCAAAGTCATCACCTGACTGCTGAAGCTACTGCCCCATATCTTCTGCGTGATAACATTGTAGCTCAGCACACGGCCAACATTTTGCGAAAGCAAGCACAGCACCCTGTACTCTATGGGCGTTAAATGAATTTCGCGTCCCTCCACAAAAACACAGCCGGCATCGTAATCCACCGTTAAGGGGCCGTTGACAAACACATTTTCGGTCTGACGCTCTGCGTAGCGGTTAAACCGGCGTTTCACCGCGCGAATACGGGCCAGCAGTTCTTCAACTGAAAAGGGCTTGGTGATGTAATCATCTGCACCGGCATCCAGCGCCATCACCTTATCGTGATCTTCGTTTCTTGTGCTGATAACCAAAATAGGTGCATCAGACCAGGAGCGAATGGTTTTAATAACCTCCGTGCCATCCATATCCGGCAGCACCACATCCAGAATAATCACATCCGGATTGTTGGAATTGGCCAGCACCAATGCACTTTCGCCTGTTTTTGTAGTCATGCATCGGTAGTCGTGAGCCTTTAAGGTCACATTGACAAGATTTAAAATCCGTTCATCGCTATCTGCAACTAAAATCAATTCGTTGCCCATACTTTTTCCCTCTTTTAATCCATAATTTCAAGAATGGTTTTACTGCCTCGTTCCAGCGCCACAACGCCCGTCCGGCAGATTTCCAGAATGGAATACTCTCGCATTAAGGCAATAAACGCATCTATCCGCCGGCTGTCTCCGGCAATACGCATAATAATGGAATCGTGGGTATAATCCACAGTTTCGGCCTTATAGGCATCCGCCGCCGTGCGGATATCCTCACGGGTAGCCGCATCGTTTTTCACTTTAATGAGCATAAGTTCGCAAGTAACCGACTCATCGCTGTCAAGCTCTTTTACCTTGCTCACATCCGGCAGCTTGTAAAGCTGGCTGACAATCTGATGATGGAGCTCGTTATCCCCTTCATATGTGATGGTAATACGAGAAAAACTGTCTGATTCTGTTTCACTAACCGTCAAAGAGTTAATGTTGAACTGCCGACGGCGGAACATACTGGTAACACGGTTTAACACACCAAATTGGTTTCGTACTAAAATTGCAGTTGTATATTTTGGCATTTTACTTCTCCACCTTTACAATCAAGTCGTCCATAGAGCCACCCGGTGGCAACATGGGAAGCACAAATTCATCTTTATCAATCAGACAGTCAATCAAAAACGGACCGTCACAGGAAAATCCTTGATCTAAAGCCTTCTTTAAATCTTCAAGATTGTCCACCTTCACGCCGTCTGCTCCAAAGGCCTTGGCTACGGCCACAAAATCTGTTTGTCTGTTAAGTTCTGTATTGGAATAATGCTTATCAAAAAACAGAGTCTGCCATTGGCGTACCATACCCAAAACGCCGTTATTGAAAACTAAAATCACCACAGGAATGTTATTGGTAACGGCTGTTGCCAGTTCGTGCAGATTCATCCCAAAGCCGCCGTCGCCGCTGACTAACACCGTCCGTTTGCCGGTGCCCAGCTGTGCGCCAATAGCGGCACCTAAACCAAAGCCCATCGTACCCAGGCCACCACTTGAAACAAACCGGCGGGTTTTATAAAACTTAATCACCTGTGCCGTCCACATCTGATGCTGACCAACATCGGTCACCACCGGCGTGTCGGCATCGGTATACTCATTTAAAAGCTTTAACACATTATAAGGGGTCATGCCCGGCCTCACATCCTGATTAGCCTGCTCCTCCTGCTTGAATCTTTCGATTTCAGCGCGCCAATCCGGCCGCTTTTTCTCCGGCAACAGTTCCAGCAATTTCTGTAAGGTCAGTTTTACATCCCCACGAAGAGAATAAGCCGGTTTAATGGTTTTGGAAAACTCTGCACTATCAATATCCACGTGAATAATGTTGGTTGCCAGAGCAAATTTATCTTTATTACCTGTGGCACGGTCATTAAACCGAACCCCTAAGGCAATGATGCAATCAGCGTGATTCATAGCAACCGACGAAGCATAATGACCGTGCATACCCTGCATTCCCAAAAAACAGGGATGATCTGCCGGCACACCGGAAATACCCATTAAAGAGCAACCCATGGGTGCATCAATCCGCTGGGATAGCGCCATAATTTCCTCTTCAGCGTGAGCACTAATGGCACCGCCACCAAAGTATATATAAGGCCGTTTGGCATCCTTAATGCACTCCACCGCCATATCCAGCCGCTTCGCCGCCTTCATTTCATAAGCCTCTACCGGGGCTTTGGGTTCATATTCACATTCTGCCATCTGAATGTCTTTCGGCACATCAATGAGCACCGGTCCCGGACGTCCGGACTTGGCAATCACAAAGGCTTCACGAATGATATCGGCCAGAGATTCTACCGAGCCTACAATGTAGTTATGCTTGGTGATGGGCAGGGTGATACCTGTAATATCAATCTCCTGAAAGCTGTCTGTTCCCAACTGAGCACAGGGCACATTACCGCACACAAGCACCATTGGGATGGAGTCTAAGTATGCCGTGGCAATACCCGTGACCAGATTGGTCGCTCCCGGTCCTGAGGTGGCAATCACCGCCCCCACCTTACCGGTGGTTCTGGCATAACCATCTGCGGCATGCACTGCACCTTGCTCGTGGGCAGTTAAAATATGTCTGATTTCATTCTGATATTTATACAGAGAATCATATACATCAATAATCTGTCCGCCGGGATAACCAAACACCGTATCAATTCCCTGTTCAATCAATGTTCTTACAATAATATCTGCACCTGTCAGTTTCATTTGTATTCCCCTTTATTCCATTTTGTTATCCGATTCCATAGCAATTCTATATTCGTCAATCAATGCAATGAATAGATGCTGTCGCTAAAAACCATATTACATAAACGGTTCTTTGGTTCCTCTGTGAAGCTCTATTTCATCTGCCACCGAGGCGCTGTGACGCATTTTCATCAGATATAAAACCGTCTCGGCAATATCCTCCGGAAGGAGCATACCCTCTCCGGTTAAATCAGGGCGGGAGACCTTGACCATATCGGTAAATACTGCGCCGGGACTGATGACATGAACTCGCACGCCCTTTTGGTAATACTCCTTGCTCAATGCCTTGCTGAACCCAAGCAGCGCATGCTTTGATGCAGCATAAACGCTCTGCAGAGCATAGCCATGATGAGCCGTTACAGAGGCAATATTGATAATGGTTCCGCAAGAAGATTTCTGCAAATACGGAAGGGCCGTTTTGCAAAGGAAAAAAGGCGCTCTTGCATTGGTGTTCATAATCATATCATATTCTTCCATAGAAATCTCTTCGAAAGGCTTAGATTGTGCAACACCGGCATTGTTAATCAAAACATCAATACCGCCGTATGTCTGCACAGTTTTTTCTACTGCTTTTTTTATGTAATCATCGTTGCAGATATCTCCGGGGAGAATGAGACATTCTCTGCCGGCAGCTACCTTTTTCAGTTTTTCTTCATTCCGCCCCATTAACACAAGCCTGCATCCGCAGGAAAACAATGCTTCTGTTATAGCAGAGCCAATGCCGCCTCCGGCACCTGTTATCATACATATTTTATTGTTCACCAAAGCACTCCCTTTCGGTGGTATTCGAAATTCTTTATATAAAGACTGTATAATCTTGATGCCAATTTTTTATCGATTACTTATATCAAAATCTGATAAAAAATATTCTACTTTATATTTCTTGTCAATTCATCAACCTCGGTGCCCGTAGGTATTGATTCGCTCGCACCTTTTCTGCTAACAGTAATTGAAGATGCTGCTGTTGCATATTTAACAGCTGTTTCAATACCTTCTTTCATTTTCATACAAAACGCTCCAATAAATGTATCTCCCGCAGCTGTTGTATCCACAACTTCAGCTTTATATGCTTTTTGATATTTTATACAACTTCCCTCTGTGTACACCGGTCCTTCTGCACCTAATGTTAAAACAACAGTGCTTATTCCATAATCTTTTAAGATATTCATGCATTTTATACGGTTTTCTTCTGTGTCAGGACATACTTTGGTAACAAATTCCGCTTCTGTTTCGTTTAGTATAAAAACATCTGTATTCTTAAGTAATTCCAGTGGCAACTCAACAATCGGCGCCGGGTTTAATATTACCTTGACCCCTGCCTTATGCGCTATATTTGCCGCATATGTAACTGTTTCAATTGGAATTTCAAGTTGCATAATAACAGCATCTGCAGCCAAAATAACATCTTTATTTCTATCTATAATTTCTTTAGACACCAGATCATTTGCTCCGGCATCAAGAATAATACAATTATCACCATTACATACTGTTATTACCGCAACTCCGGTATTGATATCGGTTCGAGCAATACATTTTGTGTCAATTCTGTTATTTTCAAGATTTTTGATTGACATATTACCATTTTCATCTTTACCTGCCGCACCAATAAAAGTAATGTTTCCACCAAGCTTTGCTGCGGCAACCGCTTGATTTACACCTTTGCCTCCGCAGTTAATCGCAAACCCGTTTCCGGATATGGTTTCTCCGATTTTAGGCATTCGATTTGTATTAATTACAAGATCTGTATTGATACTTCCTATTACAACTATATTCATAATATTTGGTTCCTCTCTTTTACTTTTTTCGACAATCTTACTAAGCTCATATCATGGCAGAACTAAAAGATTTATTGTTGTCGAAATAAATCTTTTATCAAATGACAAGCATACTCGTAGTCCTTTTTATAAACCCATATTCTGTATCTTTGATAACTACAATATGCCTTTATAATGTAATCAACCTCTTTTAACGCAAGAATATCTCTGATTTTTGCTTGTATTTTCGTATCACCAGTAGTTATAAGAAGTTTTCTATTGAAAATTGTAATCATTTTCGTTTCTCCTTTTGATGACCCACATTTGCTTATGATATAAGGGACACTTTTTTAAGTTTCCCCCTAAGGGGAAGGTTTCTAGTTTTGACACTCCTACTATAAAAGCTATATAATCTGTATGCCACACATCAAAGGCTCCCTTGTGTAAAGGGAGCTGTCAGCATAGCTGACTGAGGGATTGTATTTACTTTGTTGATTCACAACCCCTCCGAGTTGCTTCACAACATCGTGAAATTCATATAGAAACTCGTTCGGAATATCACTCACAAGCGGGTTTCCCTTGGATGTAAACCGCGATTTTGCATGATGTCAGTATACCGATACCCTCGGTGCTCCGCCATCAATTAAAAGGCTGATTGGAGTTTTGCTCATGTTACTTACCTCTGTTTTTCTTGTTCATTATATCATATCCCATTTTATTTTACCATACTTTTTATAAAGATTGTATAAAGATTTTTGATTTTTTATCATTTTTTATAAAAATTTATTTATTTTTTTACATAATCAAAAATAACTTGACCGCTATTTTACAGAGTGATATAATAAATAAGAAATTAAATGATGGGAGCAAGCCAATGAAAATTATTGACCTACTGCAAAAAGATACCCTGTCTTTATCCTTTGAGGTGTTTCCACCCAAAACCGAGACAAGCTTCGATAGCGTGAAAACCGCCACAGAAGAAATTGCCAGATTGCGCCCGGCCTTTATGAGCGTGACCTATGGTGCTGGTGGTGGTACCAGTCAGTACACATTGGACATTGCCAAAAATATCAAAGCGCAGTATAACGTGCCTACTCTCGCCCACTTGACCTGCGTTTCTTCCACCAAGGAAACTGTTACCCAAAAGATTAAAGAAATTAAAGCCGCCGGCATTCAGAACGTAATGGCACTCCGGGGCGATATCCCCGCCGAATTAGAAGGCGCTGACCGCAGTCATTGGGATTATCAGCACGCCATTGATTTGATTGTGGAATTAAAAGCTACCGATGCCAATTTCTGTATTGGCGGTGCCTGCTACCCCGAAATTCATCCCGAAAGCGAAAATCAGAAGGATGATATTCGCCACTTAAAAGAAAAAGTGGATGTAGGCTGCGACTTTTTAACCACGCAGATGTTTTTTGATAATAATCTTTTATATAATTTCTTGTATAAAATCCGTGAGGCAGGCATTACCGTGCCCATCATTCCCGGCATTATGCCCATTACCAACGCCAATCAGGTGGAACGGGCCATGAGGCTTTCCGGCTCCTTTATGCCCCAGCGGTTTAAAAGCCTTGTGGATAAATTCGGCACAGACCCTGCCGCTATGAAGCAGGCCGGCATTGCCTACGCCACAGACCAGATTATTGATTTATATGCAAACGGAATTAAAAACGTCCACGTTTACTCCATGAATAAACCGGATGTTGCTGAAAAGATTCAAACCAATCTATCGGACATATTGGGTAAATGACTATGATTATAACAAGAAACTACCCTGAACCGCCCATTTCTCAGAAAGAAATTTTACGGTATGCAGGGTGTCAGACCGAAGATTCGGCCATTATGGAAATAATGCAGGAATGTCTGAGGGAAATCAGCGAAAAGCTTACTTACAAGGTTTGCTATATAGAAACAACTCTTACAATTTCTGCTGATTGTTGTGATTTTGTTTTTTTTAAAACACACGCTGCAAAACTCGCAGAAAATTTGTCCGGATGCGAAAAGGCGATTCTCTTTGCTGCCACCATCGGCACTGAAATCGACCGCTCTATTACTCGTTATGGTCACATCGCCCCCTCAAAAGCTTTGATGATGCAGGCCATTGGTGCTGAACGTATTGAAGCCTTGTGCAATCGGTTTTGTGAGGATATAAAAAAAGAAACCGGTGTCAGGTTAAAACCTCGCTTCAGTCCCGGTTACGGCGATTTACCTTTAGATGCACAAAAGGATATTTTCAACATCTTAGATCCGGCCAAACATATCGGTCTCACTTTAAACGACAGTCTACTAATGTCTCCCTCCAAATCGGTGACAGCTTTTGTGGGGATTTTAGACAACATAGAACAATAGAGGTGCTTTATGAACTTTTTAGATTTTTTACATAATCATATTGTCTATTTAGATGGCGGCATGGGCACACTCCTGCAAGCCAAAGGCCTTAAGCCCGGTGAATACCCTGAACATTGGAACATCACCCATCCCGAAGAAATTACTGCTATTCACAAGGCTTATTTTGACGCCGGCAGCCATGTTGTTTGCACCAATACCTTTGGCGCAAATGCATTAAAGTTTTCTGCCGATGAGTTGGAAAGTATTATCAAAGCCGCCGTTAACAACGCAAAAGCCGCCAAAGAACAAAGCTCAAACCCGGGAGAAAAATTTATTGCTTTAGATATCGGACCTTCAGGCAAGTTGTTAAAGCCTTTAGGCGATTTAGATTTTGAAGCTGCTGTTTCTCTATTTGCCGAAACCGTCAGAATCGGCACTCGTTTGGGTGTTGATTTAATTCTCATTGAAACGATGAACGACAGTTATGAAACCAAGGCCGCCCTCTTGGCCGCCAAAGAAAACAGTACTCTTCCCGTTATCGTTTCCAACGCTTATAGTGAAGACGGCAAACTGATGACCGGTGCTTCCCCTGCCGCTATGGTAGCCCTTTTGGAAGGTATGGGTGCTGATGCCATTGGTGCCAACTGTTCCTTAGGCCCCAAACAGCTCAGGGGTGTAGCTGAAGAACTGATTACAGTTGCCTCTGTACCGGTGATTTTAAAGCCTAATGCCGGTCTGCCTAAATCTGTCGACGGCAAAACCGTGTTTGATATAACACCGGATGAATTTGCCGACGAATTAGCAGATTTGATTACAAAAGGCATTCGTGTCGCCGGCGGTTGCTGCGGCACCACGCCGGACTACATCAGAGCCTTGGTGGATAAAACTAAAACCTTATCCCCCGTACCCATCACAGATAAGAACCTGACAGTTGTTTCCTCCTATACCCACGCCGTTACCTTTGGAAACGCCCCTATATTAATCGGCGAACGGATTAATCCCACAGGCAAAAAGCGGTTCAAACAAGCCCTGATGGAAAACGATATGGATTATATTCTCACAGAAGGCGTGAACCAGCAGGAAAAAGGTGTGCACATTTTAGATGTGAACGTAGGTCTGCCGGATATTGACGAGGTTTCTATGTTACAAAATGCTGTTTGCCAGTTGCAGGCCATTTTAAATCTGCCCTTGCAGATTGACACTGCCGATGCCACCGCTATGGAAACGGCTTTACGTCGCTATAACGGCAAAGCGATGATTAACTCCGTCAACGGTAAAGAAGAAAGCATGCAAGCCGTTTTTCCCCTGGTGAAAAAATATGGCGGCTTAGTGGTTGCCTTAACCTTAGACGAAAACGGCATTCCCGAAACCGCCGAAGGTCGGTTTGCCATTGCGGAGAAAATTCTGAAAGTTGCCGAAGAATATGGCATTAGCAAAAAAGACATTATTTTTGACACCCTGGCTATGACCATCAGCGCCGATAATAAAGCAGCTTTGGCTACTCTCACCGCTTTATCCCGCATAAAAAACGAATTGGGCTGTCATACCTCTTTGGGTGTTTCCAACGTATCCTTCGGTTTACCCAACCGGGATGCCATCAACAGCACCTTTTTCGCTTTAGCATTGGAAAACGGCTTATCTGCCGCTATTATGAACCCTTATTCTTCCGATATGATGAAAACCTATTACACCTTTAAGGCGCTGAAGGGATTAGACGAAAACTGTGCCGACTATATTGCTGCTGCCGATTCCTTTGCAGTAGCAACCGCCACACCGATTACAGAAACCAAAAAAAGCACAGAAGAATATAAATCAGACCTGCAACACGCCATTGTGAAAGGCTTTAAGGAAAAGGCAGGCGATATTACAAAAGAGCTATTAAACACTCTTTCGCCTTTGGATATCGTGCAAAACGAAATCATTCCTGCCTTAGATATTGTGGGCAAGGGTTTTGAAGAAAAAACTGTGTATCTGCCCCAGTTGTTAACGAGCGCCGAAGCGGCCAAAAGTGCTTTTGAACACATTAAGGCCTTTATGGCAAGCACTGCAGAAAAAGCAGCTGATAAAGGCCCCTTCGTGTTGGCAACTGTTCACGGCGATATTCATGACATTGGTAAAAACATTGTAAAACTGCTTTTAGAAAATTACGGGTACGCTGTAGTGGATTTGGGCAAGGATGTACCGCCGGAATCCGTGTTGGAGGAAGTCATCCGTCTAAAGGCGCCTTTTGCCGGACTCAGTGCCTTAATGACTACCACCGTACCGGCTATGGAAGAAACTATTAAACTGCTTAAAGAAAAGGCTCCCTGGTGCAAAATCATTGTGGGTGGTGCCGTACTGACACAGGACTATGCCGATAAAATCGGCGCAGATAAATATGCCAAAGACGCTATGGAAGCCGTTCGATATGCTGAAAGGCTGTAGTAAAATGTGCAGACCGCGCAAAGCAAAGAATCAACTTTCAACAATAAATACCCCCCGTATAACGGGGGGTATTTCATTTTCGGGCATAGCCCTACCCTTTACTGGCTGCGCACAAGTGCGTTTTTTATTGGCCTGCCAGCCATGCAACTGTTACTTACTACCCATAAATGGGTTATCTTTTTACAGGCTTCCCCTTGAGGGGAAGCTGTCGAGTACAGCGAGACTGATGAGGTGTTTATTATACAATCTTTCAGTATATACATTACCACCTCATCCGAGTTTTGCTACGCAAAACCCACCTTCCCCTCCCACAGGGGAAGGCTTTTCCACAATATGCATTGGAATAAAAGATTTCATCTTCCAGCAAACTTTTACTTTTCATAGTACATCTGAGTTTGTATTCTGTTCATCGGTTAACCTTTATTGAACCACGCAGGCTTAGCGTGGTTTTCGTTATACAAATAAGGCTGTAGCATTATATAAATGCTACAGCCTTTTAATCATTTCAGCGTTGGTAGTTTATCTAAATACTTTCTCAGCAGTTCCTGGCTAACGCCATTGTTTCTGATAATGTCCCGATAGAAATAAGCACTCTTTTTCGGTGTTCTCTTAAAGGTTTCAAAGTCCACATCCACCAAACCAAATTTGGGCAGGTAGCTATACCATTCAAAATTATCCATTAAGGACCAATGGATATAGCCTTTTACATCTACGCCCATCTCCATGGCATCGTGAAGGGCAGAAAAGAACAGTGTGAGGCACACAAGCCGCCAGTCATCATCCTTGCAGGCCACACCGTTTTCCGTTATGTATACCGGCTTATCCATCACACGGCAAAGCTGATGCACCATTACTTCAGGGTATAACTCATCCAGATAAAAGCCCTTCATATCAATGAGCGGTAAGTATGTATGCGTATACCGTTTTCTGGTAGTTTTAATGCACCTTGCATCTACCGCTGAGCGGTTATAAATGTTAATGGCCCAATAGTCACAGGTGTCTTTAATATCCCTGTCAAAAAAGCCGTCATCTCTGCCTAAATCCACCACTTCACCGGTGCGGATGGCATGGAAGAAATATTCATTAGCCTGTGCATCCTTATAGTCTGCCCATGCTCTGTCAAAAACATCATACTGTCTTTTGGGATGGAACATCGTAAAGGAATGAGCGGTACTGACAGGTGCTTTGGAATATTTTTTAATGATATGATAGCCTAAGGCGTGGTACCGGAGCTGATCCGCTCTGTTTTCAAAGGCGTTAGTTTCGTTCATAACGTTCCAGTTATCTACATAGGGTGCATAAATGGGCACTACCTTTTCGCAAAACCGTTCAAAATATTTCCGGTTGTCTAAATTGGAAAAACCGCCTAAATCGTCAAACCAGATGGGATGGGTGAAATGATGCAGGGTTAAAAATACACCAATGCCCTTTTCCTTCAGCAATCTGATTTCATCGAGATAATGGTTGATGGCTTCTTCATTAAACTGACCCTCTACCGGCTCAATTCTTGACCACTCTATGCTCATGCGATAATTGGGAAATTCCAGTTCTTTGATAAGATTCGCATCCTCTTCCACCATATTATAGTGGTTACAGGCCATACCGGAAGGCACAATGATACCCTTGGGGTCATAAGGGCGCTCCTGCTCCTCTTTATAGCGGTTTGCATTGGCATTGTTACCTTCTATCTGGTGTCCGGCTGTACCGACACCCCACTTAAAACCTTCAGGGAATTTAAAATCAGGAATCGAAAAAACGTCATACATGGGTTGTATCTCCTTTTCATTATACTCTATCCAATGTACACCAGGAAAGTGGCAAGGGCAGAACCGTCGCCAAAAACGCATCATCCCCTGTAACTGTACCGGGTTCAAAGGGGCCGAACAGAAATCTTGTTGCTTCAAGCCTGTCCATTATAATAGTGGCTTCTTTATCCGTTTTTTGGCAGTATGCCTCTCCGTTTTTATGACAGATTAAAAGCCTGCCCCAATCCTTTATTTCAATCACGCTTTCACCCTCAGGCATAAAGGCACCGCTTTGTTTTTTGAGCTTTATCAGTGCATCGGCAACCTTATCGAAATTAATAATTTTAAAATGACAGGGCGAAGAAATTGACATCCAGGAGGAAACGCGAGAATAGTACTGAACCGCCTCGTAATCGGATGCAAACAGTGAAAAATAGATTCTGGCATCAACCTTTTTTTGCCAAGAATAAAACATAGTTTTCAAGGTTTCAAAATTTTCTGCGCCAAAATCGGATATTCCTTCCAGATTACCCGAAACAGAAAGATAACCTACCATTTCACCTTGTTTATTCAGAGCAATAAATATTCTGCTTTCATAGGCACGAAGAACGTCATAATCCCCCTTGTGGGTATCGTCATAAGCACGTTCTACATATATGGGCATTTTTTTGCGAAGGGCTTGTATGTAAGCAAATTCTTTAACATCCTCATAAGATATTTCTTTAAAATCAAAGATTTCATCGCCATTAAAACAATATTTTGTTGTAAATGCATTTACGTGGAAATTATAGGATATACCGCTGACTTCATAACCATAACGGTTATACCGTTGTCTTGCGCCGCCGAGACGGGAGGCATCGGCACCAATTCGTTCCAGTTCCTCCATGGCCGCATCCATCAAAACACGCATATAGCCTTTACCCTCGTGTTCGGGAAGGGTTGCCACATTTCCTACCGTTGTAAATAAAAGCTCGGCATCTCCAACCTTAACCTTTAAGGGATAAACACCCAACAGAGCACAGATTTTTCCTTCTTCCTTTACGGCTAAATGCATATTCATATGATAATCATCACGGACGCACATTTTCGGAAGCTCTTTTTCAAAATCCATTTCTTTTTTATTCTGCTTTGTAAATACGGTATTTAAAACAGAAAGCCACTCATCATAATCCTCTTTTTTCAGTCTTACAACTTCCATTTTGCACACTCCTTAGATTTCATTATCCACAACATTGCGAATTGACCAATTGTGTTTTTCAAGAAGCTCGACGGCTTTTTCCTCGCCACAGGAGAGTATATCCCGCACGATTGAAATCACGCGTCCTCTCAGCTTTATATTGGTCGGTTGTAAATTAATCATAAGATTTTCATAAACTTTACCCGTTTTAATCATTGAACAAGTGGAAAGCATATTCAGCACCAGTTTTTGCGAAGTTCCTGCTTTCATTCGCGTGGAGCCGGTGACAACCTCGGGGCCGGTTTGAGGGCAAATAGAAATATCCACAAATTTGTCAATGGGGCAACCTTTGTTGTTGGAAATGCCCACGGTGACACAGCCTACACGCTTCGCCTCTTCTAAAGCGCCAAGCACATAAGAAGCACCACCAGAGGCGGAAATGCCCACCACCACATCATTTTTAGTAATATTGCGAATTTGCATCTCTTCAATGCCTTTTTCTTTATTATCTTCTTCATTTTCGCTGGCCTGCATCATAGTTTTGGTGCCACCGGCAATAATGCCCTGCACCAAATCACGGGGCACTCCGTAGGTAGGCGGACATTCTGCCGCATCAACAACCGCCAAGCGGCCGGAGGTGCCGGCACCGATATAAAGCAGGCGGCCGCCTTGATTAAGACCTTCTACAATAGCATCTACCGCTTTGGCAATCTGGGGAAGTTCAGCCTCAACCGCCTTAATTACCGTTGCATCCTCCTGATTGATAAGAGTGAGCATTTCCAAGGTGCTCATTTTGTCTATCTGCATCGTTCTTTCATTTCTCATTTCTGTTAAATTCATCATTCTTCCTCCCATTTAATACAAAGATAGCCTTCTCCCTCAACAGCACACTCCATTTTACCATCAGAAACACAGTTCACAGAACCATAGCCCTCCACTTTGAAATTTTCGCCCGGGTTATATTCTTTCGGGTTGAAGGTCATTACATCGGTCATTGTTTCTTTAGCTATATTAATTAGCAAAATCATTCTTTCCTTACCGTTTTGCATAGCCGCAGAACAAATATAGGGCTTCATAATCATACCGGCACTCCCCATACCGACATCACTCACAAACTTATGAGCTCGTTCTGCCTGCACCACCGGCGGACGAAGCACCGTTATATGGCGGAAAAATTCTCTATAGGCATACCGGAACTGAACCAGCTTTTTCGTAAACTCCAGCCTTTCCGGCATATTAATCAGGTCTGCATTCACCCAACCCATTTGCTGACCGCACAAAAGACTTTGTGCCAGGTGATATTTCCAATGCATATCCGAATGTTTCATATAGCCATTGGTATTTCTGCCCAGCACCTTAATCACATCTGAATAAATCCGCATAAAGGCCGGCACCTCGTTGTCGCACCGCACCCACGCCCAGGATAAAAATCCATCCAGTTGTGATGCAAACACTTCTGCATTAGATTCTGAGGTAAAGGCCTTTCCTTCCGGCCTATGGCTATTGAGTTCAGCCAACAATTCGTTATATTCCCGCGTCCACCAGCTGCCGCCGCCTAAGGGATGGCCGTGGGTTTCATCCATACACAAATGGGGAATTCGTGCCGCTATCTGGTCTAAATAAATGGCATCCACCCCTAGTTCTTCGAACATATCCGTTGTGAGCTTCACCAGTTTATCCCGCCATTTCTGATAGGAGGGGCACATAGCCGTTAATTCCACCAGCTTACCGTCTGATTCCCTGGACTCAAACCGCAGAATAATAGGGTCACCACTCTCCGTTTTAACAGAACCCGCTCTGCCGATGGATTCAAATTCAAAATCGCTGTTGCCTCTGTCTTTGGTATCCCACAATAAGGCATTAATGTAAGGCATAATGCGGATATCGTGTTTTTTGAGTTCCTCTAACCCCTTCATAAAACTGTCTTTTGCCGGCAAGAAATGAGGATAGTCGTTGTTAAAGGGAATTTTATGCCAATTATATACATGATAACCAATAGGAACGCCGAAAGTCTCCTGCAGGCAAATCACATTTTCATACCATTCTTCAGGTTTAACCTCGTCACTGTCGGTTCGGAGGTTGGTGGGGATGGGCTCCCCGTCTTCACTGTCCTGGGGCACCCAATCCATCACCCAAAAGGGAACATCCTGCATCCAGAGAGGTGTTTGTTTATCCTCTATTGAACGTTTTGTCCAGAAGCATTCTTGTTGCACAAATTCACGATAGATTTCTGTTGCATCAAACCAATCACCTGCAAAGTTTTGCCAAATCATTTTCCCAGGCAGATGATTAGTATTTTTGGCCTTTCCCCAATCCTCTGCATAGCATCGGCAGGAAAGCCGCACACTACCCCTTTGAGAAGAATCGGCCTGAAGCTCTTTTTTGCCGCCGGATGCATCGTGAACACCAAAGTAAATGCCGTTTTCTTTCTGTTCATCTGTTCTGTACAGCGCCATATAGGCCATTGTGCCGTAAAACCCACCGGGATAAGAGCCGTTAAAATGCATATCTGTTTTGGAAAATTCCCGAGCAACCGAACCGCCACTTTCAGGACGGAATAAATCGTGCGATTTATCGCATTCCCAATACAATCGGGGATAAGTGCACCACAACAGCGAATATTCACTTGAATCATTTACCACCATAACGTCCCATTCCAAACGGTCCTGTTCAGTTAAGGCTTTTGCCGTTACTTTCAGTGCAACGCCGCTGATTCCCTCAGGATTCGAAAGCACAAATTCTGTTTTGTTTCCCTTTTTCGAAGACGAAACATTGCCCCAACAGGACAAGGTATCGATAAACCGTTTTTTGCCTGTATCAACTTGTTGCAACTGCATTGCTACCAAAGGTTGCTCTTTTTCCTGATGCCAGAGAGCCAAGCCGTGTTCTTTAACAACATAATCAACTGTCAAATTCCCGCTTATAAGACTCAAAACCTTCAGCATTTGTTTGTTCAGTTTCTTATTTCTTACAGGCAAGCAGGGCGCTGCCCCTTCGTCAAAGGAAAAGACCGTAAAGACAGAATTATC
The DNA here is from genome assembly GCA_017416855.1 of Clostridia bacterium. Taxonomy (GTDB): domain Bacteria; phylum Bacillota; class Clostridia; order UBA1381; family UBA9506; genus UMGS755. The sequence goes on along the minus strand of JAFQAZ010000024.1, from coordinate 26,705 downwards.
TTCATCATAATAGGAAAGGGTATCATTATAGTTATGACCGCCAATATGTCCCTCAATTATTTTTCCGCAAAGGCACACCAGACCGCCCTGCACTTTCAAATATCTGTTTTCCCCTCTAAACACCAGTTCCCGGGGATAAGCAAGATTGCTCCGTTTTAAGTCTTTTATTGCAAAAAAAGCATCAGCTTCTTCGCTGCCCACCATATCAAAATATTGTTCTTTTGCTTCTACCCTGCCAATTAAAGCAGAACAATCATATAAGGGACCGTCTACAGTAAAAAAGGTTTCCTGTGTTATCGCAGCTTGTTCTTTTAACACCGTGAAACGGTTTGTCACCGTAACCTGATCCATAACCTCGCCGGTTTCCATTCGTTTGGGTTGTCCGGTAATTTCCAAGCCGTTTTCTTTTACTGTTACGGCACATCCTTCATACATAGTGGCATGATGCTTAAACTCCACACCGGCGAACCAGTCACTGGTAAATCTATCGTTTAATACACCATCCAAGAATTCAAACTCATAGGTCTCCCGGCGATGAATGATCTTCATCGTCAGGCACTTCTCTGACAGGTTAAAAGCTACCTGACCCTGTTCTTTTCCTAATGGAAATGTATATGTAGCCATGACTCTCTCCTTTACTTGTTTAATTGCTTCACAATCTGCCTGGTCCGTTTTAAATTCTCTTCCATTTCTTCATAATTTGCCTGAGCGATTCCCAAAAACAAAATATCAGAAATCATAAGCGACGCATAACGGGACTGAATGGCACCAATCCGCAAATCCTTTTCCATTGAGGGCAGTTTAATCCATATATCAGCTAATTTAGAAAGACTTGAAGCAACTGCACCGGAAACCGCAATCCCCGGCACGCCGTTTTCCTTACACTCTGCTACCGCAGCATTGACCTCATGGGATTCACCGCTGTAAGAAAAGGCAATGTAAGCATCTTTCTTCGTTGCGTGAACAGAATACATCGTCTGCACATTGCTTTTTACATCAAACATACACCGCTTATTGATCCGCACCAGTTTATGATATAAATCCTCTGCCACAATACCGGAGGCGCCCACGCCGAATAGATACAGCGTATCGGCCTCTCGAATCATTTTAATCGCTTTTTCTAAGAGCGCATCCGCATTTAAAGCACCTGTGGTGCCGGCACTGTCACAAATTAAATTCACCATTGTGCTTTTAACAGCAGAAACCGAATCCGTTTTTTCTACAATGAGAGTCGATTCCGGCTGTATTTCCTTCTCCCCTTGAGCAATGGCAATGCGAAGTTCATTTAAGCCCTCGTAATTAATTTTCTTGACAAACCGCATAATTGCTGTTGGCGATGTCTTAGTCGCTGCTCCCAGCTCCCCAACCGATAAGAGCACGGCTTCCTGAGGGTGTTTCAAAAAATAATGAGCTATTTTTTCATCTGTTTTTGTAAAATTTCCGGCATTTTCCTGAATTCTGAGACGATAGCTCATGGTTTTACCTCCCCGCTGTAAGTCTGCAAAAAGTTTTCTTTTATGGTTTCACTGATTTCAACACCGGCAAGCTTTAGTCCCTCGCGGATGGCACCAAACACCGGTGGCATATCAGACAGTATAAACTCAATTTCTCTTCCAATACGTTTGCGCAGCTTCGGCAAAAGAATATCTTTCTGACGGAATAAACTGCCAGCCAGCGCCACCCGATTGATGTGAGGAACATATTTTCCGGCACGATTAATGATTGTAACCCAATGACTAACCGTTTCCTCTATAATTTGTTCTGCCACAGCATCCTTTTTCTTATAAGCCGTAAATACCAAAGGTGCAAAAGAGGCAATGAATCGCTTACCGCCATCATAAAATCTCGTTAAAGCCTGACCGGCATTCATGCCCAGTTCTTTTTCTAAAAGGGCACTAAGCAACGTTTTTTCACCTGTTCCGTCCAGCTCACGAAGTGCCGCCTGAATGGCTTTTTGGCCCAAGTCATAGCCACCGCCGGCGCCGTCAAACAAATAACCCCAGCCACCGGCACGCCAAACTTCATCGCCCCGCCTTGCAAAGGCAACAGAGCCGGTGCCGGCAATTAAAATTACACCATCATCATCTTCTAATCCATTGCTGATAACATTCATAGCGTCGCTGCCATTTTTAAAATTGGCCAACGGAAATTCTTGGGCAAAACACGACCGTATTCTCTCCGTATTATCAGAAACAGAACCGCCGGAAAGGCCGATAAACATACCATCTATCACCGCATGTTGACAATCTTCAGTTTCTAGCAGTCCGCAAATTCCATGCTTAATCAACCGACAAGCATTTTCCAGACCAATATCTGCAGGGTTCCCGGCTCCCAACAAAACTCTTTTCTTTACAAACCCCGTTTCATCGCACAAAACAAATTCCGTTTTTGTGCCACCGCCATCTATACCAATGATTGTTTTCATTTTCTTCACCACCAATTATAATCTTCTTTTCTTCAGTATAGCACCGCCGTAATTTTTTGTCAACAAATAAACTATTTTTTTGAAATTTAATTTCAACACAGTCAAAAAAAGATTCTGCCATCAAGCAGAATCTTATTATATCCTGTAAAACTGTGTTTGTTACAACGCAAAAAGCTCCTGTGCAAAAGGCATCGCTACAATAGCACCACGTTTCTGCACACAAAACCCTGCCACACGGTTAGCAAAATCAGCAAAGGACTGTAATTCAAGAGCCGACAGTTCATCGCATTTTTTACCACTTTGAGCAAGCTTAAATAAAAAACCGCCCATAAAAGAATCCCCTGCGCCGGTTGTATCTTTTACCGGAACATCCATGGCTTTTGAGGTGATAAATCCTTTTTTATTTCCAACAAGAGCGCCCTCACCGCCCATGGTCACAATCACCGTTTTTACACCACAGGCAAGCAAAACTTCTGCCGCTTTCCGGGGATCTTTGCAATCGGTTAACAGAACTGTTTCTTCATCGGATATTTTCATCACATCCACATAAGAAAGAATTGACCGCATTCCCTCCACCGCTGCCTGTTCATTTTTCCATAGGGGCGCACGGTAGTTCGGGTCATAGGATATGATGCTTCCGGCTTTTTTCGCTTCTTTCAGGGCCGCCAAGGTCGCGCTTTTCGCCGGCTCATCTGTTAAAGACAGAGAGCCCACATGAAATATTTTACTATTTTGAATCAGAGAATTGTTCACTTCTTCTTTTGTAAGACAAGTATCAGCACCGGGTTTTCGTGCGAAGGAAAAGCTGCGGTCACCATTTGCATCTAAGTTCACAAACGCCAGAGTTGTAAATACATTTTCATCCACCAAAAGGCCTTCTGTACAAATATTTTCCCCTTCTAAAACCTGACGAAGATACTCTCCATGCATATCTTTACCCACTTTGCCGATAAAAGCTGTCTGCCCGCCTAATCGCTGCACCGCTGCCAATACATTGGCCGGAGCTCCACCGGGATTCTGTTCAAACAGCGTCTGTCCCGCTTCACTTTTTCCGGCATAGGTCATATCAATTAAAATTTCACCTAAAGCTACCACATCAAATTTCTTCAAAGCATACACAACCTTTCAATCTGCATCAACGCTTTGTCATATTGCCAAGGTAAAACACCGTTCTCAGTTTTGAGAACGGTGTTTTGTTTATTTTACAGGTCGAACAATTTCTTATTCAATTCCTCGGTCAAAGCACCGCCGTATTCGCAAATCTCAAAAGCTTCTGCATAACGGATTTTGCTGCCTCTTTCTTCGCCGTAACGTTCAATCAGTTCTTTTCTGAAACGAGCGGCCACTTTAGCAAAGCGAACGGCATAACCATGCGTTACAGCCATAACTTCTTCGTCAGTAGTTTCAGGTGTGATATTCATACCTTTTAGCCATTCAAAACGTTCTTCCTTACCCTCCGGAACAGTTAAGCCCTTTGTGTAAGGCAGCCATTCATAAACCTGGCAAACATTTAAATCAGCAATTTTCATCTTGGTATCAATTTCATCATCCATATCCAAAACAATATCACCGCGAAATTCAGGATTTTTAAAGTTATCTACATTATACATAATGAGTGGCATTTTTTTCATTGCCGGCGCATCGGGACATTCGTGAGGTACAATCAACAGGTAAGAAGCATCCTGCACCAGCTGACCAGCTGCACGATGGTCTGCATGATAGTCATTGGGGCGATGGGTAATAATCATATCCGGTGCAAATTCACGGATGTAACGGATTAACCGTCTTCTGGTTTCCAAATCTGCTACCAAAGTACAGTCATCAATATCCCATACATCATACTGAAGGCCTAACAGTTCAGCAACTGCTGCAGATTCTTTTGCACGGCAAGCTGTTGTTTCTTCCGGTGTCATAATATGGTGACCGCCACAGCCGTTACACATGCTTAAAAAACGAACCTCATAACCCATTTTCACATACTTGTGAGCCAGACCACCGCAACGGAATTCATTATCGTCCTGATGAGCACCGATCATTAAAATTTTCACTGAAATTCCACCCTTTCCAATATTTGTTTTCATTGTTAGATAGTTTATCACATCTCTTTTTTCTTGTCAATATTTCAACCCTTGCAAAATCTTAACTTAATTGACTTTCTTCTTGTTTTTTTATTGACTTTCACATTTATGAGCTTTATAATATAGGCAAATATAATTTTGGGAGGTTCTTATGTCCACTATTTTAAAACTGGAAAATGATTTTTTAAAACTCGGCGTCAGCACAAAGGGTGCTGAGCTGATGTACATTTATTCTCAAAAAGGCACCCAATTCTTATGGGAAGGAAGCGAAAAGTCCTGGAATGACCGTGCTCCTATCTTATTCCCTATCTGCAGCCGGTTGAGAAATAATCAGTATACACACAAGGGCAAAACCTATGATATGGGCATGCACGGCTTTGCTATGTTCAAGGAATTCAAAGGCGAGAAAATCAGCGATAACGTACTGAAATTCACTCTGGTTGCCGATGAAGAAACCAGAGTTTGCTACCCCTTTGATTTTGAGCTGAACATTTACTACGAGCTATTAGAAAACAAGCTGAATGTGCGCTACGAAGTTAAAAACCCGGCAGAGAGCGAACTGTATTTCTCCATTGGTGCTCACGAAGGCTATTACTGCCCCGAAGGCATTGAGGAATATTATATTGAATTTGATAACGTGAGAAATTTAGACCGCACCATCACCGAGAACGGTGTGACCACCTCTAAAACCGAGCGCATGATGACGAACTCCAAAATTTTCCCCTTAAAGAATGATTATTTCGTTGGCAAGTCTATCATTCTCAAAAACACCGATATCGACAGAATGGCATTGGTGCACAAAAACAGCTCCAAGCGCATCACTGTGGACTTTAAAGGCTTTCCCTGGTTTCTGTTGTGGACTATTCCCGGCGAGCAGTACATCTGCTTAGAGCCCTGGCACGGCATCTGCGATATGGAAGGTTCTAATTTCGAAATTTCTGAAAAAGGCTCCATCATCACCTTAAAAGGTCACGAAGCTTTCGAGACTGTTCACACCATTACCTTTGAAGAATAATCACGAAAGGACAACAGCCATGAAAAAAGTGCTCCGCATCGGTTATAACCGCTATTACTGTGACGAAAACTTTAACGAACATCTTGAGTTTATAAAAAAAAATGCAGAACACATTGACGAAATAACTTTATTTGTGGAATTCTGTCATCATAGTTATTGGGACAAAGATTTTATTGATAAAACTGCAGAAATTTTAACAGACAGAATTAAAAGATATAAAGAAATTGGCATTCAAAGTGTGGGCATTAATGTGCTTTGCACTCGCGGTCACACAGAAGATGGTTGGGACCTTTTACCCAAAAGTGATTTACAATACGAAACGAATGAAAATGGCGAAGTTTCAAAAAGCCATCTTTGTATTTCCGGCGATGATTTTAAACAGTATACTAAATATAAATATTCGACTTTAGCCAAAACAGGTGCCGATTTCATCTGGTCTGATGACGATTTGCAGGTAAGCAATTGTTATTGTGACGAATGCATCCGACAGTTCAACGAGGCATACGGCTATCATTTTGATCGAAAAGAGCTGGTAGAAACCGAAAGAAAAGACAGAGATTTAGCCGTACAACGGTGGAATTTTGTCCTTAAAAACACCGAGCAACTCTATGACATTATCGCAGACAGCATTCAGAAAACAAGTCCAGAAACAAAGATTGGCTATATGTCCATCTGGGGAAACGACATTCCACAATGGGCAGAGGCTAGCCGGGCCGTTAAGGGCCGTCCCGGCGGCGGCTTTTACGACGAACGGACGCCCCTTGCCGTATTTGATAAGTGCCTGGCTGTGCAGTTGCAGCTGCAAAGCTATCCTGAAAGAATCACCGATATTCAGTACGAATACGAAGCCTTTAACTATCAGACCTTGGATCGCTCCATTCATTTTACCGAACTGGAGTCTACCCTGGCACTGATGTCCGGCTGTAACGGTGTGCTGTATAATAATGATATTTTCTACGACAGACAACCGCTACTGGATATGCTGGCGTCTTCCTCTAAAAAATGGGATGTACTGACAGCGAAAAACCAAGGTTTACAATCCGCCGGTGTTTACTGTGTCGGTCGCGGTCTTGCCAGAACCCTTTGTGAGCTCAGCATTCCCATAACCTATGATTTTGAAAGTGCCCTGGCCTTCTTTGTTCTGGGAGATGCCTGGAACACCCTGAGCGATGAAAAAATCAGGTTCATTCTGGAAAAGGGCGTTGTGACCGATGGCCATGGTGTAGAAGTTCTGCAGGAAAAAGGCTATAGTGAGTTCTGCGGTGGCAAAGTAAAAAGAGCGCACCTGAGCGGTATGGCAGAGCGGTTTTCTGACCACTTCCTTTGCGGAGACTATAAAAACCATTACCGCGATGCCTTTATGAACTTTTCTTATTATATCAATAACTCCGGTAATGCTTATGAGTTCGATATAACAGAAACCGCACAGGTGGTATCAAACTTAGAAACCATCACCCACGAGAAACTGGGGTGCAGTCTTTACATAAACGATATAGGCAGTCGTTTTGCCGCAGATGGTTATTTCTTTATGAACTCTACTAAAACCCACGGCAAAAAAGCACAAATCGGCAATGTTTTAGACTGGATTTCAGGCGAAAAGCTTCCCTTGAAAACACCGGAAACCATTAAGATTATGCCGACTGTCAGGGCCGATGCAGAGGGTAATATGACTTTGATGCTCACCAACGCATCCTTTGACAAAACCGGCTGTTTTCAATGTGAAATCAGAAGTGATAAGCCTGTTTACGAAATTGGTCCGGATGGTGAGCTCAGCTTCCTGACACAAACCGCCTGCGACGGCAAAGCCGTTGTGACCATCGAAAACATTGACGGTTGGGATTATGTGTTGTTAACAAATATAGACTAAAACAAAAAGCGTTCCTGCGGGAACGCTTTTTTACGCTGTTTTTCTTCTATAAACCATAACGGAAACAACTGCTGCCGTAAGCAATATGGTATGTGTTGTAAGATTTCCATAAATTCTCTTCCACAATCCGCAGACAAAAAAATCGGTAAGATTCTTTGAATCTTACCGATTGGTGCGGATAAGAGGACTTGAACCTCCACGAGATTGCTCCCACTAGCACCTGAAGCTAGCGCGTCTGCCAATTCCGCCATATCCGCAAATATTAATTTCATCATCTTTCGACAACGTTAATATGATACCACAGAACAAAAGGTTTGTCAATACTTTTTTTCTTCTTTTTTAATTTTTTTCTTGCAAAATTCCGCGTTTCCATTTTTTTCTTGTATTTTGAGCCATTCTATGGTACAATTCTACTGTATGAACACAAGAACCCCGAAAGGAGTTTTATATGAAAACGAAGTTTCTGTCTATGCTGACTGTTTTCTTCCTTCTGTGCACCTCGTTTGTCTGTGCTGCTGAAGAAGAAATGATTACCATAACCGAAAAACCCATCGCCGTCACATACAATGGCGATGCTGTTATGTTTCCCGATGCAACTCCCATTATCGCAAACGGAAGGACCCTGGTGCCGGTTCGTGCCATTATGGAGCGGGCACATCTGGACGTTACTTTTGATGAGGCCACCAGAACCGTAACTGCGACAAAGGATTCCTTCTCCATTACTATGACGCTGGATAATCCTTCCGCCGAAATCATCCGGAATGATGAAAGAGAAACCGTTAACATGGATGAGCCTGCCTGCCTGATTCAGGGACGCACCTTTGTGCCGGTTCGCTTTTTGGCTGAAAGCCTTGGCGTTAAAGTAAACTGGAACCCTTACGCCCGCGAAGTTGTTTTGATTGATACTGCAGAGTGGAAACAAGAAATTGCCTCCCGCTCCCTCTATTTAAATCTGCTGTTTGATAAGCCTTTTGTACCTGCAGCACCTGAGGCTGGTAATTCCGCAACCAACATCACCCTGCACTATGTTTCCGAAAACGTGCCGGATATTGATGGCACACCCAAAAACTGGGCAGCGGATCTTTCTCTTTCTTCTACGGAAACCAATGTTTTCGACGGTAAAAAGGGCGGTTCTTTTGCCTCTGTTCAGGCAAAGCTATCGCAGTTAATGAATATTGACCCCGATTTTTTAAATATCATGTTCAAAAATCCACACCTGTGGACATTGTCAAAGCTCAGCAAATCTCATCATCTTGAAATTGATTCTGTGTACGGAACCAATCGGACAAAGTATATCAGAAGTGCCGGACTGGCTGATATTTTCCGTGATCTAGAGCAACCTGCATTAGCCGACCAGATAGCCAAACAGTATGTTGCTTTTCAGCCGGATGAATTACTTTCTTTATTTTATACAAACATCGACTTTTCCAATGATGCCGATGTTTTATCCACTGCCAAAAGTGAGTGGGAGCTTTTTGAAACCATCATTCTCCGGGATGATATGCTTTACTCTCGCAGCGTGCAGTCCATCGACGCTTTACTAACCGCCTACATGGATTTATTTGACAATTCCTGCTTTAAAACCTCACGGCATTGGGACGGCACATATATCCGGCAATACAATCCGGCACCGACCGAATTAAAAGAGAATTTACTGAGAATTTCGGTATTGAAAAATGCGCTTAGTGGCTCTCCTTTGGATGATGTCACATATGAAAATCAAAAAAAGATTTTGCAGAATACGGATGTCTCTCTGAAAATATCGTTGGTTTCAGAAATGCCGGAAGGAACACCGTTTAAGTCGGAATCCAGTTTTTCCGTCAAAATGAAAAAACAAGCCATTCCCGATATTGAAGGCGCCACAAGGGAATTCACATTAGAAATCCAAACCGGTGAATCTACCCGTGATTTTGAATCCAAACGCGATCGGCGGGTTGTGATTCCCAAAAACACGGTTCCTTTTGCAGAGCTTTATAAAGAATAGTAAAAAACAAGGCTGTCACAACAAAGTGACAGCCTTGTTTTATAAATAAAACGCGTGATTATCAATAGTGGTAAAATAGGGGCGATTATTCAGAATCCATTGACTCTCTGCCGTCTGCGGATTCAAAAAGAACAAGCAGCTGCCAATGGGGTTCTCCCCTTCTAGCGCCCGCTTTGCCGCAATGACACTATCTCCTTCTGGTGTTAAATAAATACTACCATCTAATACCGGTGTAAACTGCACACCGTGCTTGCGGTCAAAAATCACACCGTAGATGGTGTTAGGATAGTCCTTGCTTTTCACGCGGTTCAGCACCACATTGGCCACGGCAATTTTTCCTTCCATAGGCTCTCCCCGGCTCTCTGCATGAACAATTTTTGATAGCCAATAAATTTCGTCATCCGTATAGTTTCTCGTCCCCACCAGAGGCTTAGGAACCGTAATGCCCGCTTTTTTTATATTCACGGTATAGGTCTCTGAAATCCAATCTACTTGACAATTCATATTTTCAGAAACAAAGCGAACCGGTACAAATATCCGGTCATTAACCAGCTTAATGCCGTTTTCCACTGGTACATACCGTCCATTCACATAACCGCCGCCACTGTTTTTCGGCAGTTCAATCACCGTATCTTGTTGTCGGATCACCGCTGTGTCCCGTTCGCTATCCCACTCCACGCTGTCTGCCCGCAGGGCTTCTCCCACAAATCGGATGGGAACATATGTGGTTCCTTTATGGAGAAAGGGTTTTGTGTCCATTTTAATCAGGTTTCCGTTCACAGTCATAGTAATAGGCGTATCAAAGCTGATGTCTTCTGCTGCCGGTACGGCTTTACCTATCAGGCTCAGCAGGCAAAGCACAACTGTCAAACAAATCCATTGTTTTTTCATTGTCTTTTTCCTCCCGGGCTTTAGTACTCTAACAGTATAACACAAAAAAACCAGAGACTGCAAGGCACAATCTCTGGTAATTATGTAAACCATTTATGAACAACTTAAATCTCTTGAGAGAACATGGTACCAATACCGGTATCTGTAAAGATTTCAAGCAGAATGGAGTGCAGAATACGGCCATCAATAATATGCACACGCTTCACTCCCTGCTCTACCGCCTCCACACATCCGCGCACCTTGGGAATCATCCCCCCACTGATGGTGCCATCTTCAATATAACCTTCAGCAGATTCTGCCGTCATAGCGTAAATAATGTTGCCGTCTTTATCCTTAACCCCTTCCACATCTGTTAAGAACATCAGTTTTTCAGCACCTACTGCTGCCGCCACAGCACCGGCTACTGTATCAGCATTAATGTTATAACTCTGTCCGTTTTTATCAACGCCAATCGGCGCCACTACTGGGATGAATTCATCTTTTGTAAGAGTCTCCAAAAGCTTTGTATTAATCTTCACAATTTTGCCCACAAAACCGATATCAATGGGGTTGCCGTCGGCATCCTCACGAAGGGGTTCACATTCAATCAGATTCCCGTCAATACCGCAAACACCTACAGCCTTACCACCCTTTTTATTCACCAAAGACACAATCTCTTTATTGGTTTTACCCACCAATACCATCTGTGCCACACGCATAGTTTCGGCATCGGTCACTCTGAGACCATTTTCAAAACGGCTTTCAATCTGATAGGTTTTTAAAGCTGCTGTAATGTCCGGACCGCCACCATGAACCACCACAGGGTGCATACCTACATATTTAAGAAGCGTAACATCCTCCATAACGGAGTTCTTTAATTCTTCGTTAACCATGGCATTGCCGCCATACTTAATCACAACTGTTTTGTCATATAATTTTTGTATATAAGGCAGAGCCTCAACCAATATGCCTGCCTTTTTAATCAATTCCTGCATTGTTTTTCCTCCTGTTTTACAGATAAAAGCCGGCTCCGGAAAGACCTTGTGTTTCCGGGAAACCACAGAGCAGATTCATATTCTGAATCGCCTGTCCGGCTGCACCCTTCACCAGATTATCAATGGTGCTGATGACAATGACACGGTTTAACCGTTCATCTACACAAAGTCCGATATCCACAAAGTTTGAGCCGGATACAAAATTGCTTTCCGGCACGCCCTGATCGTGCAGACGGATAAAAGGTTCGTTATCATAAAATGTATGATAGAGTTTCATTAACTCTTCCTTGCTCTTAGGCTCCTTTAGGTTTGCATAAATTGTTGCATAAATGCCGCGCTTCATCGGTACCAGATGTGGCGTGAAAGACAGCTTAATATCTGAACCTGCAAGCAAAGAAAGTTCCTGCTCAATCTCAGAGGTATGACGGTGCGTGGCCACCTTGTAAGCCTTCATACTTTCTGTACATTCACAGAAATGGAATGCCTGTGCAAGACCGCGGCCGGCTCCGGATACACCGGATTTTGCATCAATAATAATATTCTTTTCTTCTACCACCCCGGCAGCCAGCAAGGGCGCCAGTCCCAAAATGGAGCAGGTTGTATAACAACCGGGATTACCCACCAGACGAGTCTTTTTAATATCGTCCCTATGCAATTCCGGCATACCATAAACCGATTCTGCCAACAATTCGGGGGAAGAATGAGCCTCTTTATACCATTCTTCATATACAGCCGGATCATTATACCGGTAGTCACCGGATAAATCAATCACTTTAAGCCCTAATGCATATAATTTGGGAATCACTTCTTTAGAAGCTCCATGGGGCAAAGCAGTGAATACCACATCACACTTTTCTGCCACAACCTCCGGCTCTGCCTCTTCTAACACCATATCGCATATACCTTTTAAGGCAGGGTAAATATCCGACATTTTCTGCCCAGCATAGCTTTTGGAAGTGAGCATTGAAAGCTCCACACCGCCGTGCTGAGATAAAAGCCGGACAATTTCACTGCCTGCATAACCAGTTGCACCTAAAATACCTACTTTAACCATAAAAAACGTCCCTTCTAAAACAAATATGTATTATTATACACTACTATGCATAAAAATGCAATAGCAATTTTATAAAAATTTTCAGGTTTAAATGGTATTTTTTTGTACATACTGTTATTATAACTAAAAAAATACATAGGAGTGAACCAAATGAAAAATATGTTTGCCTTTTCCCTCATTGCTGCCCTGTTGCTCACCGTGAGCTGGGCCAATGCCTCTGAAGGAGTATCACAGGAACTAAAAGAAAGCATTGTCCGCTTGCATATTATTGCCAACAGTAATTCCGAAGAGGATCAGTTGTTAAAGCTATCTGTTCGTGATCGTCTCCTACAGGAAGCAAAAAACAGCAAGCATCTCCTGACGGATCAAGAGATTCTTGCTGTTTGTAAACGTGAAGTAGAAAAAAACGGTTATTCTTATCCAATCACCATCAGCCGTGGTTTTTTTGATTTTCCGCAAAAGAGTTATGACAATCTGACCCTACCTGCCGGAAAATACAACGCCGTTCGTATTGTCATCGGAGAAGGAAAAGGCGAAAACTGGTGGTGTGTGATGTACCCACCCCTCTGCTTCACCACCGAAACTCAGGGACAGCTTGGCGAGAAGGAACTTGCTCTTCTGCAGGGATCACTCAGTCCTGAAACCTATAAGCTCATTTGCGAAAGCGACCGCATTGTCATTAAACCTTCCTTTAAATTAGTAGAGCTTTGGCAACGTTTTACAGACTTCTGGACTCACTAATCCACAAATAAAGATTCCATTAACCGACCGGCGTTTTCCTGCCGGTCTTTTGTTTCTTCCTTATTAATAATAACATCAATGCAATCTCCTGCCTGGGCATCCGGAATCAATTCCAGGGGAACGGAGATGAAAATTCCCTTTTCTTTTTCCAAGACCAAAAATTTTTCTTCAATTCTGTCTACGATATATCTCATTGGTTGACCTCCCAAACGCTGTTTCCATCTGCCATAAATGTAATGGTTCCCTTCTGATCAGTGCGTAATACAGCAATATCCATTCTTTTAAGTTTCGATAACGTTTCACGATGAGGATGACCATAGTCATTCCCTGCCCCTGAAGAAATAACCGCAAAGCGGGGTGACACAGCCTGTAGGAACTCTTTACAGGTTGACGTTACAGAACCGTGATGCCCTACTTTAAGCACATCGGCCCGAATATCACAACCGCCGGCCAGAATCTCTTGTTCTGCCAAAACCTCTGCATCCCCTGTAAATAAAAAAGCATTCTCTCCATAACATATCTTCACTACTGCCGAATAGTCGTTCATTTCTTCATAGTATTCGCTGCAAGGCCCTAAGAATTCCATGGTTATCTCCGGTGAAACAGACACAGAAACACCCGCTTTGGCCGTATGAATCCCCAAACCCTTTTCCTGAATCGTTAAAAGTAGTGTTTCAAAGGTCTTGCTTGAGTGACTCACTTTGGGCATATATATGGCTCCAATCTGAAAATTCTGAATCACCTCACTCATTCCGCCAATATGATCAGAATGCGGATGGGTACAGATGATGTAATCAATGGTATCATATCCGTAATCTTCAATCAGTTGGATCACCGCTTCTGCAGCAAAGGCTTCTCCAGCATCAATTAATGCTGTTTTTCCCTCAGGGAATTCAATAAAGGCACTGTCTCCCTGCCCTACATCAATATATGAAACTCTCATCTGCCCTTCGGCCAGTTCCGGTTCATTTTGAACATTCAGTCCATCAGGCAAGAAACTCAGTATCAGAAGAACCAATAAAAATGGAATTAAATATAATCTTTTTTTCATATGTTTCACTCCAAAAGTAATATAACACAAAATATTATAGCATACCGCTGTATATTAATAAAGGTAAAAATCCACTTTTTTATGGTAAGAGAAAATTTTTAACCATTAATTTAAAAAAATTTCCAAAACCCCTTGACATATTTACTTGACTATGATAGTATTATAAATTGCATTATAAGTTCAAAATAGGGTTTTTATGCTATCATCGCATAATTCAGTACATAATTTGGGCGAAAAAAATAAATGAGGTGATCTAGGTAATGGTGCATCAGATTCAGTTAGGCAAGAATGTCAGAATGAGTTATGCAAAAATCGACGAAGTCCTTGATATGCCAAATCTGATTGAGGTCCAGAAGGATTCTTATCAGTGGTTCTTAGATGAGGGCTTGAAAGAGGTTTTTCATGACATTTCCCCGATCACGGATTACACTGGCAATCTGGTTTTAGAGTTTATCGACTACAAGCTTGAAGACAAGGTCAAGTATGAAGTTGAAGAATGCAAGACAAGAGACGCAAACTACGCTTCTCCTTTAAAGGCTCGCGTTCGTTTAATCAACAAAGAAACCGGCGAAGTAAAAGAACAGGAAATCTTTATGGGCGATTTCCCGTTGATGACCGATCAGGGTACCTTTATCATTAATGGTGCTGAGCGTGTTATTGTCAGCCAGGTTGTTCGTTCTCCCGGTATCTATTTCGCTATGGAACACGATAAGACCGGTAAAGAGTTATTCAGCTCTACCGTTATTCCCTACCGTGGCGCATGGCTGGAATATGAAAATGACATTAATGATGTTCTGTCTGTTCGCATTGACAGAACAAGAAAAATTCCCATCACGGTATTAATCCGTGCCTTGGGCGTTGTTACCGATGATCAGATTCTGTCTCTCTTCGGTGAAACAGAACCCCTTTTGAATACACTGGAAAAAAGCGCATCCATTCAGTCACAGGATGAAGCTTTAATTGAGATATACAAAAAACTCCGTCCCGGTGAACCCCCGGCGGTTGAAAGCGCCCGTTCTCTCCTGATGGGTCTTTTATTTGATCCCAAACGTTATGACCTGGCAAAGGTTGGTCGCTTCAAGTTCAACAAGAAATTAGGTATTGCTGCACGTATCACTGGCTTTACCGCAAAAGAACCCATTGCTGATCCCCGCACCGGTGAGGTAATTCTGGGTGCTGATCAATACATTTCAAAAGAAATTGCTGAGCAGGCTGAGCTGGCCGGCGTTAACGAAGTTATTCTTGATATTAACGGCAAAGCTATTAAGGTCTTCTCCAACAATACCGTTACCCTGTCTGAGTATGTTGATTTTGACTGCTCTGATTTAGGTATCCATGAAAAGGTTTGCCTGAATGTATTAAATGAAATTTTAGAAGAAAACGAAGATGAAGCATCCATCCGTGAAGCGATTCTGCGCCGTGCTGATGAACTGATGCCCCGTCACATTACCATTGACGATATCTTCTCTTCTATCAACTACCAGATTGGTCTGTTATACGGCATCGGCACCACCGATGATATCGACCACTTAGGTAACCGTCGTCTGCGTTGTGTGGGCGAACTGTTACAGAACCAGTTCCGTATTGGCTTATCCCGCATGGAGCGTGTGGTTCGTGAACGTATGACTATTCAGGATTTAGATGTGGTAACACCTCAGGCGCTAATTAACATTCGTCCTGTCGTGGCAACCATTAAAGAATTTTTCGGTTCTTCACAGCTTTCACAGTTTATGGATCAGCTGAACCCGCTGTCTGAGCTGACTCATAAGAGAAGATTGTCCGCCTTAGGTCCCGGTGGTTTATCCCGTGACCGTGCAGGTTTCGAAGTGCGTGACGTTCACCATTCTCACTATTCCAGAATGTGTCCCATTGAAACACCTGAAGGCCCGAACATCGGTTTGATTTCTTCTCTTTCAACCTATGCCCGTATTAACGAATACGGCTTCATCGAAGCACCCTATCGCCGCGTGGATAAAGAAACCGGCAAAGCCACCGATGAAATTATTTATATGACTGCTGATATTGAAGATCAGTATATCATTGCTCAGGCTAACGAACCCCTGGACGAAGAAGGCAGATTTGTCAGCAAAAAGGTCGCTGCCCGCTTTAAGGACGACATCATGGAAGTTGAAGCCTCTCAGGTTGATTTTATGGATGTTTCTCCCAAGCAGGTTGTATCCGTTGCTACTGCAATGATTCCCTTCCTTGAAAACGACGACGCAAACCGTGCTCTGATGGGTGCGAACATGCAGCGTCAGGCTGTGCCTCTCTTAAAAACCCAGTCTCCGATTATCGGTACTGGTATGGAATATAAGGCAGCTAAGGACTCCGGTGTTGTTGTTCTGGCAAAAGAAGACGGTGTTGTCAGCAAAGTAAGTGCTGATGAAATCGTGATCAAAGCAAAAAATGGTAATCTTACCACCTATAAATTAATTAAATTTACCCGTTCCAATCAGGGTACCTGCATTAACCAGCGTCCCATCGTAGCAGAAGGCGAAAAGGTTAAGAAAGGCGATATCATTGCTGACGGTCCTTCTACGGATCACGGCGAAATCGCACTGGGCAAAAATATCCTGATCGGCTTTATGACCTGGGAAGGTTATAACTACGAAGATGCTATGCTCATCAGCGAAAAGCTGGTTCGTGATGACGTGCTCACCTCTATTCACATTGAAGAATATGAGTGCGAAGCCCGTGACACAAAGCTTGGTGCTGAAGAAATCACCCGTGATATTCCCAACACCGGTGAGGATGCACTAAAAGACCTCGACGAACGCGGTATCATCCGCATTGGTGCTGAAGTTCGCTCCGGCGATATTTTAGTTGGTAAGGTAACTCCTAAGGGTGAAACCGAACTGACTGCTGAAGAAAGACTGCTTCGTGCCATCTTCGGTGAAAAGGCTCGTGAAGTGCGTGATACTTCTCTCCGTGTACCCCACGGTGAAGCCGGTATCATTGTTGATGTTATTGTATTTGACCGCGAAAAGGGCGATGAACTGCCTCCGGGCGTTAATCAGCTGGTTCGTTGTTACATCGCACAGAAGCGTAAGATTTCTGTAGGTGACAAAATGGCCGGCCGTCACGGTAACAAAGGTGTTATTTCCCGTATTCTACCGGAAGAAGATATGCCCTTCCTGCCCGACGGTACTCCTCTTGAAATCGTGCTGAACCCCCTGGGCGTTCCTTCCCGTATGAACATCGGTCAGGTGCTGGAAGTTCACTTGGGCCGTGCCGCAAGAGAATTAGGTTGGAAAATCGCTACACCGGTATTTGACGGTGCTAACGAGTTCGATATTATGGATACACTGGAACAGGCCGGTCTTGACCGTGACGGTAAAACCGTTCTGTATGACGGCCGTACCGGTGAGCCCTTCGATAACCGTGTTACCGTTGGTATCATGTATATCCTGAAGCTGGCTCACTTGGTTGACGATAAGATTCATGCACGTTCCACCGGTCCTTACTCACTGGTAACACAGCAGCCTCTGGGTGGTAAAGCTCAGTTTGGCGGTCAGCGTTTCGGTGAAATGGAAGTTTGGGCTCTGGAAGCTTACGGTGCTGCTTATACCCTGCAGGAAATCTTAACCGTTAAGTCCGACGATATTGTTGGTCGTGTTAAGACTTACGAATCCATTGTTAAGGGCGACAGCGTACCGACACCGGGCATTCCCGAATCCTTTAAGGTATTAATTAAGGAACTGCAGTCTCTGTGTCTGGATATCCGGGCATTGGATGAAAATATGAACGAAATCCATCTGAAGGATTCCTCCGAAGAAGAGGAAGAATCTTCAATGGGTCTTACTGTTAAAGGTGATGCTTCTTACATCGATATGGATTTAAGCAGCGATGATGAAGACTTTGACGGTGACGACAACGCCGATAGTGATGACTTCGACGATGCCGACGACCTGATGGAAGATGCTATAGAAGACGACCTGGATGACGAGTTGGAAGATGATTTAGACGATGAGTTTGAGACAGGTCCTGACGGCGACAAGACCGACTTTATTGACGATCTTGATTTGCTGTAAACCTGCCCCGGATACAAAAGCCACAGCCGCATGTTGAGCGGTGAAAAAAATCGGAATGGAGATGAAACGGTTGTCTGAGAATTCATTTGAAGCGATTAAAATAGGTCTGGCCTCTCCCGAGATGATCCGTGAGTGGTCCAGAGGTGAAGTTAAAAAACCGGAAACCATCAATTACAGAACCTTAAAAGCAGAGCGGGACGGTTTGTTCTGCGAGCGCATTTTTGGTCCCCAGAAGGACTGGGAATGTCACTGCGGTAAATATAAACGCATCCGTCATAAAGGTATTGTCTGCGATCGATGCGGCGTTGAAGTTACCCGTTCCCGCGTTCGTCGTGAACGTATGGGTCACATTGAACTTGCTGCTCCGGTTTCACACATCTGGTATTTCAAGGGCATTCCTACCCGTATGGGTCTTTTATTGGATATGACACCCAGAATGCTGGAAAAAGTATTGTATTTTGCATCCTATGTAGTCATTGACCCTGGTACCAGAACCGAATTACAGAAAAAGCAGATTCTTTCTGAAAAAGAATTCCGTGAATTTTCTGAAAAATATGGTGATCGTTTCCGTGCCGGTATGGGTGCGGAAGCCATTAAAGAACTGTTACAGGAAATTGACTTAGAAGAGCTCTCCAAAGAGCTGAAATTAGATTTAGAAGGCGCTACCGGTCAGAAAAAAGTCCGTCTGTTGAAGCGTTTAGAGGTTGTTGAGTCCTTCCGTTTATCCGGCAACAAACCGGAATGGATGATTTTAGATGTTGTTCCGGTTATTCCTCCGGATCTGCGTCCTATGGTGCAGCTGGATGGTGGTCGTTTTGCAACATCTGACTTAAACGATCTGTACCGCAGAGTTATTAACAGAAATAACCGTTTAAAGAGACTGCTTGACTTAGGTGCCCCTGAAATTATTGTTCGTAACGAAAAGAGAATGTTACAGGAAGCCGTAGACGCGTTAATCGATAACGGTCGTCGCGGACGTCCGGTTACCGGCCCCGGTAACCGTCCTTTAAAATCCCTTTCCGATATGTTAAAGGGTAAACAGGGTCGTTTCCGTCAGAACCTGTTAGGTAAGCGTGTTGACTACTCCGGCCGTTCTGTTATCGTTGTAGGCCCCGAACTGAAGATTTATCAGTGCGGTCTGCCGAAAGAAATGGCAATTGAACTGTTTAAACCCTTCGTAATGAAGAAGCTGGTTAATGACGGTTTAGCACATAATATCAAGAGCGCAAAACGTATGGTTGAGCGTGTAAAGCCCGAAGTTTGGGATGTGCTCGAAGAGGTTATCAAAGAACATCCGGTTCTTTTAAACCGTGCACCAACCCTGCACAGATTGGGTATTCAGGCATTTGAACCCGTTTTGGTTGAAGGTCGTGCACTGAAGCTTCATCCTTTAGTATGTACTGCATACAATGCCGACTTTGACGGTGACCAGATGGCTGTTCACGTTCCCCTCTCTCCCGAAGCGCAGGCGGAAGCACGTTTCTTGATGCTTTCTGCCAACAACCTGTTAAAACCTCAGGACGGTCGTCCTGTTACCGTGCCGACTCAGGATATGGTCTTAGGTGCTTATTATCTGACCATCGATAATCCTGAAGAAAAAGGCTCCGGCAAATACTTCTCCAGCGTTAATGAAGCACTGCTTGCTTACACCAATGGTGTTGTAGGCATTCACGCTCCTATTAAGGTGCGCATCCAGAAGGAAATTGACGGCACTATGCACGAAGCTTTAGTGGATGTTACCGTTGGTCGCTTAATCTTTAACGAGGCTATTCCTCAGGACTTAGGCTTTGTTGACAGAAGCCTGCCGGAAAACCTCTTAAAGCTGGAAATTGACTTTTTAACCACTAAGAAAGAACTGGGTAAAATCGTTGATAAATGTATCCGTGTTCACGGTTTAACCAAAACAGCTGAAGTGTTAGACAGCATTAAGTCTTTAGGCTACAAATTCTCTACTCAGGGTGCCGTTACCGTTAGTGTCAGCGATATGAAGGTTCCTGAAGCTAAGAAACAGTATCTGGCAGAAGCTGAAGAAGCTGTTGATAAAATTACAAAGAAATTCAAACGCGGTTTGATTTCTGACGAAGAGCGTTATAACATGGTTATCAAGACATGGAACGAAACCAATGACAAGGTAACCAAGGCGCTGATGGAAAATCTGGATAAATTCAATCCTATCTACATGATGGCACACTCCGGTGCCCGTGGTAGCCAGAACCAGATTCGTCAGCTGGCAGGTATGCGTGGTTTGATGAACGATACCTCCGGTAAAACCATCGAAATTCCTATCCGTGCTAACTTCCGTGAAGGTCTGAATGTGCTCGAGTACTTCATTTCTTCTCACGGCGCCAGAAAGGGTCTGGCCGATACTGCTCTGCGTACAGCTGACTCCGGTTACCTGACCCGTCGTCTGGTTGACGTCAGCCAGGAAGTTATCATTCGCGAGGATGATTGCGGTACCGATAAGGGTATTGAAGTATTTGATATCCGCGACGGCAAGGAATTGATTGAAGGTCTCTTCGACCGCTTAAACGGCCGTTATGCATTAGAAGACATTGTTCATCCTGAAACCGGTGAAGTCATTGTTGCTGCTAACACCTTAATTACCGAAGCATTGGCTAAACAGGTTGTGGATGCAGGGGTTAAACGTGCGGTTATCCGTTCCGTTCTCACCTGTAAAGCAAAAGTTGGTATTTGTGCTAAATGT
This sequence comes from Clostridia bacterium, assembly GCA_017416855.1. Classification (GTDB taxonomy): domain Bacteria; phylum Bacillota; class Clostridia; order UBA1381; family UBA9506; genus UMGS755. Next base: position 5,890 of record JAFQAZ010000024.1, on the reverse strand, counting down.
TATGGTTCTAACCTGGCAAGCGGCGATACCGTTCCCGTTGGCGAAGCTGTTGGTATTATCGCAGCACAGTCCATCGGTGAACCCGGTACACAGCTGACCATGAGAACCTTCCATACCGGTGGTGTTGCTACTGCAGACGATATCACACAGGGTCTGCCCCGTGTAGAAGAACTGTTTGAAGCAAGAAAGCCCAAGGGTCTGGCCATCATCGCTGAAGCCGGCGGTAAAGTCAGCCTGGTTGAAAACAAGAAAAAACGCGAACTCGTTATCTCTGATGACGAGCTGGGCGAAGCGAAGACATACCTCATCCCCTACGGCTCCAGAATCAAAGTTGCTGACGGCGACATTGTTGCCAAGGGTGATGAACTGACAGAAGGTAGCGTTAATCCCCATGATATTCTGCGTATTAAGGATATCACCGCTGTACAGCAGTACCTCATTCAGGAAGTTCAGCGTGTTTACCGTCTGCAGGGTGTTGATATCAACGACCGCCATATTGAAGTTATTGTTCGTCAGATGCTGCGCAGAGTACGCGTTGAAGAATCCGGTGATTCCAACTTCCTGGCAGGTTCTTTGGTTGACATTAACGAATTTGAAACCGTTAATGCAGACCTTGAAGCAAAGGGATTGGCTCCTGCAACCTGCACCAGAATTATCTTAGGTATCACCAAAGCATCCTTAACCACCGATTCCTTCTTATCCGCTGCTTCCTTCCAGGAAACAACCCGTGTTCTGACCGAAGCTGCTACCAAGGGTAAGATTGACCCGCTGGTTGGTCTGAAAGAAAATGTTATCATCGGTAAGTTAGTACCGGCTGGTACTGGTATGCCGAAATATCAGAATACTGATGTGGAAAGTGCCTCTGCTTCTGATGTAGAAAACCCTTACAGTGCTTATATCTTAGATAACAGCGACTATATTGGTTCCAATATTGTTCCCGAACAGGGCGATATGGCAGAAAAAACTGATGCAGAGTAAAAATTTATATTGACACTGCAGATATTCTGTGATAAAATTAAATAGTATGTATGTGCCGGCGGACTCTGTCTGCCGGCCAAATACAGTGTACAGACTTCTCTGTACCTGAAAATACGGAGTGACAAGATACAATGGACGGCGATATACGAAGTAAACAACTTTTCATTGGAATTAAGCAATGTACTGAAGCTGTAACGGAGGGTAAAGTTTCAAAAGCTTATATTGCAAAGGATGCTGATGCTCCTGTGCGTGAGCCTTTTGAAGCACTTTGTCGTAAAATGTCTGTTCCCGTTACTTATTTTGATACAAAACAACAGTTAGGACGCGCCTGCGGAATTGACGTAGGGGCGGCTTGTGCCGTTGTTTTGATATAAGGCAACCGGAGAATACACTTCTCCACTGCCGCTAAATTTGCCTGAAAGGAGGAAATCAGTTCATGCCAACCTTTAACCAGCTTGTGAGAAAAGGTAGAGAAACTTCTGTTAAGAAGTCAACAGCCCCTGCTCTTTTGAAGGGTCTGAATACTCTTAAGAAGAAGACTACCGACATCAGCGCGCCGCAGAAACGTGGTGTTTGTACCTCGGTTAAAACCATGACGCCGAAAAAGCCTAACTCCGCTTTGCGTAAACTCGCCAGAGTTAGACTGACTAACGGAATTGAAGTATCTGCTTACATTCCCGGTATCGGTCATAACCTGCAGGAACACAGCGTTGTTTTAATCCGTGGCGGTAGAGTTAAGGATCTTCCTGGTGTGCGTTATCACATCATCCGTGGTTCATTAGATACTTCCGGTGTTGCAAATCGTATGCAGGGTAGATCAAAGTACGGTGCAAAACGTCCTAAAAAATAATAAACGTTTTGCGTATTAAATCACAACTGTGCTGGTACCATAGAGAAAGAACTGATTTTTTTCTTCTAATATGTACTGTGCACAAACGGCTTGATAGCCGAGTACCTGTGATTTCATTTTAATTTGATGAAGGAGGGAAGAAAAGTGCCAAGAAGAGGTTTTATTGCAAAAAGAGAAGTTCTGCCTGATCCGCTTTACGGAAGTACAGTGGTAACTCGCCTGATCAACAACGTTATGTTGGATGGTAAGAAAGGCGTTGCGCAGAAAATCGTTTACGGTGCTTTTGAGATTGTTCAGGAGAAGACCGGTAAAGAGCCTTTAGAGGCTTTCAAAGAGGCTATGGAAAATATCATGCCCGTATTGGAAGTTAAAGCTCGCCGTGTTGGTGGTGCTACCTACCAGGTACCTATGGAAGTTCGCCCCGAGCGTAAACAGACCTTAGGTTTAAGATGGCTCACACTGTACAGTCGTCAGAGAAGCGAAAAAACCATGAAAGAGCGTTTAGCTGCTGAAATCATGGATGCAATCAACGGCACCGGTGCTTCTGTTAAGAAACGGGAAGATACCCACAAAATGGCAGAAGCAAACAGAGCTTTCGCACATTACAGATGGTAATCATCTTTTATGTAAACAGAATTTAATTCGATTTTCGAAGAAAGGAGGAAGATTGTGGGAAGAGATTTTTCTTTGGAAAAAACAAGAAACATTGGTATTATGGCTCACATTGATGCCGGTAAAACAACTACTACCGAGCGTATTCTGTTCTACACTGGTCGTATTCATAAGATTGGTGAAACTCATGAAGGTGCATCTCAGATGGACTGGATGGAGCAGGAAGCAGAACGTGGTATTACCATTACCTCTGCAGCTACTACCGCACAGTGGCAGAACCATAGAATCAATATTATTGATACCCCCGGCCACGTTGACTTCACCGTTGAAGTTGAACGTTCACTCCGTGTTTTAGACGGTAGTGTAACTGTTTTCTGTGCCAAGGGTGGTGTTGAACCCCAATCTGAAACAGTTTGGCGTCAGGCTGACACATACGGCGTTCCCCGTATGGCTTATGTAAATAAGATGGATATTATGGGTGCAGATTTCTACAATGTTGTAGATATGATGAAAAACCGTCTGCATTGTAATGCAGTACCCATCCAGTTGCCTATCGGCTCCGAAGATACTTTTAAAGGTATCGTTGACTTAGTCAACATGAAAGCATATGTGTATTATGATGACCTTGGTAAGGATATCCGCGAGGAAGAAATCCCCGCTGATTTACAGGACAAGGCTGACGAATACAGAAATGCACTCTTAGAATCAGTTGCTGAAACCAGCGAAGAACTGATGGACAAATATTTAGAAGGTGAAGAGCTGACAGAAGCTGAAATTAAAACTGCTATCCGTAAGGCTACCATCGCTAACGACATGGTTCCTGTACTCTGCGGTACTTCTTACCGTAACAAGGGCGTACAGAAACTGTTAGACGCTGTTGTAGCTTATATGCCCTCTCCCTTAGATGTTCCCGCTATCCGTGGTGTGGACTTAGATGGCAACGAAGTTGAAAGCCCGTCTTCTGATGACGCTCCCTTCGCAGCCCTCGCTTTTAAGATTATGACTGACCCCTTTGTTGGTAAGCTTTGCTTCTTCCGTGTGTACTCCGGTACTCTGGATGCAGGTTCTCATATCTTAAACTCCACCAAGGATAACAAAGAACGTATTGGTCGTATTCTGCAGATGCACGCTAATGACAGAAAGGATATCGACAAGGTTTACTCTGGTGACATCGCTGCTGCAGTTGGTCTTAAGAATACCACTACCGGTGATACACTGTGTGACCCTGCTCATCCGATCATTCTGGAATCTATGGAATTCCCTGATCCTGTTATCCGTGTTGCTATCGAGCCGAAAACGAAAGAAGGTCAGGAAAAAATGGGTATCGCTCTCTCCAAACTGGCTGAAGAAGATCCCACATTCCAGACTTATACCGATGAAGAAACCGGTCAGACCATCATCGCTGGTATGGGCGAGCTGCACCTTGAAATTATCGTAGACAGACTGCTCCGCGAATTTAAGGTTGAAGCAAATGTTGGTAAACCTCAGGTTTCTTACAAAGAAACAATCCGCAAAGCTGTTGACGTTGAAAATAAATACGCAAGACAGTCCGGTGGTAAAGGTCAGTATGGTCATGTTCTCATGAAAGTAGAGCCCTTAGAAGCCGGTAGCGGTTATGAATTCGTTAACAAAATCGTCGGTGGTGCTATTCCTAAGGAATATATCCCCGCTGTTGACGCCGGTGTACAGGGCGCTATGCAGTCCGGTATTCTGGCAGGTTACAACGTTGTTGACGTTCGCGTAACTCTGTACGACGGTTCTTACCACGAAGTTGACTCTTCTGAAATGGCGTTTAAGATTGCCGGTTCTATGGCATTCAAAGATGCTTGCCGTAAGGGTGACCCCGTGCTGAAAGAGCCCATCATGCAGGTTGACGTTATTGTTCCCGAAGAATATATGGGCGACGTTATGGGTGACTTGAACTCCCGTCGTGGTCAGATTCAGGGTATGGAAGCTCGTCCTGGTGCACAGGCTATTTCCGCTTTCGTTCCCCTGTCTGAAATGTTTGGTTACGCTACCGACCTACGTTCCAGAACTCAGGGTCGTGGTCAGTACACCATGCAGCCCAGTCACTACGAAGAAGTGCCCAAGAGCATTCAGGAACAGATTATTTCTTCTAAAGCTAAAAACGAAGCTTAATTTTGGCTCTTTTCAGCTTAATTTGGGAAAAGTTTTATAAAGTACTTGATTTTTCCCGAAAAAAATTGTAAAATTATTTTATAAGTTTAAAATTTATTAATTAAAAAATAGGAGGCTATAACAATGGCTAAGGCTAAATTCGAAAGAACCAAACCGCACGTTAACATTGGTACCATTGGTCACGTTGACCATGGTAAGACCACTTTGACCGCTGCTATCACCAAGACTCTGAGCTTGACCGGCGGCGCAGAATTCAAGGCTTATGATCAGATCGACGGTGCTCCCGAAGAAAGAGAAAGAGGTATTACCATTTCTACTGCACACGTTGAGTACGAAACCGCTAACAGACACTATGCACACGTTGACTGCCCCGGACATGCTGACTACGTTAAGAACATGATCACCGGTGCTGCTCAGATGGACGGTGCAATCTTAGTTGTATCTGCTGCTGACGGCCCCATGCCCCAGACCAGAGAACACATCCTGCTGGCTAGACAGGTAGGCGTTCCCTACATCGTTGTTTATATGAACAAAGCTGACCAGGTTGACGATCCCGAACTGCTCGAGCTCGTTGAAATGGAAATCAGAGAACTGCTGAATGAATATGAATTCCCCGGCGACGATACTCCTATCGTTGTAGGTTCTGCTCTGCAGGCTCTGGAATGCGCTTCTACTGACAACTCCGCTCCTGAATATGAATCTATTCTGAAGCTGATGGCTGAAGTTGACGCTTACATTCCTGAACCCGAAAGAAAGACTGACCTGCCCTTCCTGATGCCCGTCGAAGACGTATTCTCCATCACCGGTCGTGGTACTGTTGCTACCGGCCGTGTTGAAAGAGGTACTCTCTGCGTGAACGACGAAGTTGAACTGGTTGGCTTAGTTGACGAAGTTCGTAAGATCGTTGTTACCGGCGTTGAAATGTTCAGAAAACTGTTAGACCGTGCAGAAGCTGGTGACAACATCGGTGCTCTGCTCCGTGGTGTTCAGAAGAACGAAATCGAAAGAGGTCAGGTTCTGGCTAAGCCCGGTTCCATTCAGTGCCATACTTCCTTCAAAGGCGAAGTTTACGTTCTGTCCAAGGATGAAGGTGGCCGTCATACTCCGTTCTTCAACAACTACAGACCTCAGTTCTATTTCAGAACTACTGACGTTACCGGCGTTATCAAACTGCCTGAAGGCGTTGAAATGTGCATGCCTGGCGATAACGTATCTATGGAAGTTGAACTGATCACTCCGATCGCTATCGAAGAAGGTCTGCGTTTCGCTATCCGTGAAGGTGGTAGAACCGTAGGTTCCGGCGTTGTTTCT
>JAFQAZ010000023.1 GCA_017416855.1 Clostridia bacterium | reverse complement strand
TTGACGACCGCATGGAGCGCAGAGGAAGGCCTAGCCATTGCTAAGCAGGATGGGTATATTTCTGAATATCTGCGTGAGGTGAACGGTACAAAAAATAAAATCAAGCAGACAGCCTCTATTGTAGAGGGCAAAATTACTGTGAATGGTACAGCCATTGACAACAGCCGGGAGGAATATCCTTTGCTGCTGTTTCGTGATGTCACATACTTTCCGCTGACCTGGCGATTTGCCGTGGATGAATTTGGCTGGGATTATCAGTTTAGCCATGAGGATGGTCTGGTGATTGTGAATGGAAATGTCATCAAAGCACCGGCGGCGCAATGGCAGGGCATTGTGGATTATGGCGCCCCAATCATGGGTACCGGAGAATTAACGTTTGGTGTAGGATTTCAGCCGGAACAGCAGAGTATGACTTTGGTACAGGCACTTGATACATTATCACAGCAGGCGGTGATGCTATATAGTTTTACAGCGGAAGATGTGGAAATTCTGGATACCGATAAACTGTGGGAGTATCAGATTTACCGTATTATCGGTGGTGAGGAGCATCTGGTATATAGCAAAGTCATTCCGTTTTATAGTGGAGCACTGCCATCCCGTTATCATGCTTACAGCAATTTTGATGTGGCATACTGGACAAACACATACGCACAAAAAGGGAACTACAAAATTGTGCTGAGCCATCCGGATATGTTGCTGTATCGCAGCGACGCCGGGGATGTACAACGGGTTTTGCTGCAGGATGGCACTATGGGTAATTTGTTCTTTGAGAGTATTGTAGAAATCAAATAATGTGGTTCCTGACAGGATAATTTAGAAGGCTGGTTGACTGCTACAATGTTCAAAAGCCCTGCGAAAATTTATTCGCAGGGCTTTTAATGTGGAATTTTATAAAATTCGTGCAAAATGCGCACGATGTATTGAAGATATACATATTATATGATAAAATTACTGTAATAGAAGAAAGGGGTGTTTGATATGGCAACAACTACAAACTTGAATATTCGTACTGACAAAGATATTAAGGAAGCAGCAGAACATATTTTTAATGAGCTTGGTATTAGCATGACAACAGCAATCAATATGTTTTTGCGCCAAACGATTAGAACAAATGGCATTCCGTTTGAGTTAAAGCTGAATACACCAAATGAAATTACACTGGCAGCGGTAGAAGAAGGCAGAAGAATCGCCAGAGATCCTAATGTTAAGGGTTATACCAATATGGCTGACTTAAGGGCGGCGTTAGAAGAATGAAATACGAAGTAAGGTTTACGAATCAGTATAAAAAAGATTTGAAACTTGCTAAAAAACAAGGTAAAGACATTGAAAAAATGTACAGTATTGTGGAGAAATTAGCCAATGGTGAAGTGTTAGACGCTAAGTATCGTGATCACAGTTTGACCGGAAATTTGAAAGGTTTACGCGAGTGCCATATTGAGCCGGACTGGCTATTGGTGTATGAGATTATTGATGATGTGTTGGTGTTGATGTTAAACCGTTTAGGCAGTCATAGTGAGTTGTTTAGAATGTAAAAGTGCAAAAAGCCCTGCGAATAAATTTTCGCAGGGCTTTTTTGATGGAGTAGAGCGTTTATGAATGATTGGTTGAAAGCGGAACGAATTCTATTTTTAATGCCATGCCCATTCCGTTTGCTAATCGCTGAAGTGTGCGAATAGAGGGATTACCATTGCCGTTTTCAATACGGCTGATATCAGCCTGGGCAATTCCGGTTTTTTCGGCTAGCTCTTTTTGTGTAATATTTGCAGATTCTCTGCCGGACAGCATTGCACGAATGACCTGAAATTCAGGTTCCAGGGCATCGTATTCTGCCTTGAATTCAGGGTCTTTTATTAATTCATCTAGTGTATCACGAAAACTTTTTCCCATAATTATAACTCCTTCCGTTTTAGATAACAATCTCTACGTATTTTTGCAATTGCAATCTCTTCTTGCGGTGTTTTTTGTGTTTTCTTGACAAAACCATTGGTCAAGATTACTTTTTTTCCAATAACGAAAAAATATAATACTCTCGTAATATCGCTTCCTGATTGTGCTCGTATCTCAAAAATACCGTCGCCAAGAGATTTTGAATAGGGTTCTCGTAAATCATTTCCTTTTAATTCGAGAAGTTCAAGAAGGCGAAATAGTTTGGCTTTCATTTTATCATTTTGAGCAAGAATAAATTCTTCTGCAGGATAAGAGCCATCATCATTTTCATAATACTCAACGGTAAACATTATTATGCGACCTCCGAAATATGTGGTTTATCCTATATTTATTGTATGTGATAAAACACATATTGTCAATAGGAATAAAAAGTAATTCTACGGATAACAAGGAAATTCCTTCCTGGAAAATGCTGCTTTTGCGCCAATTATGCATTAAAATTGCTTTTTTTGTAGAGATGCTTTTCCTTTTCAGTGTGGTATGCTATAATGGACAAAATGTAAACAAAGGGAGGACGACATTATGAAACAGATTTTTCGTAAAGATTTTACAAGACGAGATAAAATAATAGACATCGGTGGGCTTGGCGGTGCTTTGGTGTGCCTCTTA
>JAFQAZ010000022.1 GCA_017416855.1 Clostridia bacterium | reverse complement strand
GCGGTGCATTGCTTAGCAATGCAGCGCTTTTCTTATGTTTCCGGAGTCTTTTCAGCAGGAACCTGCGTGCCCTGATGGTTGATGGTGGTGGGTTCAGGAAGCAGTAGCTCTGTTGCGGTGACAAATTTGTAGCCGTCGGCCTGCAATTTTTCAATAATCTGAGGCAAGGCGGCCGGTGTGTTTTTAGCACCGTTGTGAAAGAGCATAACGGAGCCGGGCTTTACCCGTTTGAGTACACGGGTGACAATATCCTGAACGTCTAAATCCTTCCAGTCTAAGCTGTCAACACTGGCAGCAGTTGGAAAGTAAAAAAGAGGAATGACCGAAATCATTCCTCGTATAATTAGCTTATCTGTAATACAGGAGAATAGTCTCTTTATGTTCTCATATTTCATCCTGACTTTAATTTTATATTTTGTGAATTGAGTTAAATATTGCAATATGCCTTTCGTCAACGCTCTTGTCTTGATGATAATGCCCAAAGAACCATTTTTTACAAACAACAATATTTTTTATTTTTTCCAAAAATTCTGTAAGTTCATTAATTTCGTATGTTGGGGCAATCTCATTTTGAATAGAGGTTGGGGCAGAATGTGTTATTACACAATCAAAACTGAAAGCGTTCTTTTTAAGATTGTGTTCTGCATTGATGTATTCTTGTTCGTTTGGCAGTTCATCTTTCCACCAATTTTTTCCTTCTATCCTGTATTCTTTGTCGTGTGAACTTGCTCCGCCAAACACGAAGAATTTTTTCCCGTCAATATTATATGCTTCGCCCCTAATTAAATGATATATGCCATCAACAACCTTGTGCACAATTCCGCCTCCAAATTCTATTGTTGGGAGCTTATAGAGCATATCGAAATTTTCATGATTACCATCAATAAAAAGCGTAGTGAAATTTTTGCTTTTTAACCACTTTATCCAATATTTTTCTTCGTTACTCCTATCCCATACACCGCCAAAATCACCACATATGATTACATAATCACTTTTAGTCATTTCTTTTTGTTCAGGAAAAAGTTTAGTAGAAAGCTTCCCAATATCAAATGGAATATGTGTGTCACCTGTAATATATATCACAATTTCTCTCTCCTTTTCTATTTAATCAAACCAAAGTAAATCATTAATCGTTTTGTAGCCTTTATATGGCAGTGAAACCTTTTGCGTTGGGATTTTGTCCAACCTCAACTGCTTTGCTGCTCTTAACCTGTGATGTCCATCAACAACATACTTCGTACCTTTATACTCAACATACTTGATTGGCTCGGTAATCCCATTTTTTCTTATACTTTCTACAAGATTGCTATATTGCTTTTCGCTCAGCGTAAGTTTATGTGTTGATGTTAACTTTAATGGTGAAATTACTTTTACACCTTTTGCAGTATCTGACACTTTATCCGCAATTTTTGTAGCATCTATAGCCTTATCTGCCAATTTAGCCAGCTTTGCAGTGTCTCCAACTTCACCAACAACCGGAATCACTCCAAGAGCACTAAATCCTGCTGAAAACAAATCACCTCTTGCAAGGTCAACAGGTATGGATGCTAAGTTTGTTAGAGAATCTAACCCCGGAACAAGTGATGCTGCAGTCAATAAATCGCTTATGGAGTCTAACCAATTTTGGGTATTCTTATCCTCTGGCCGGGTTACTTGTTCTTCCTCTTCGCCGATAATCGCAACAACTCTGTTTTCCTCATCTAAAATCCCAACCCGACAATTGCAATTAGGATGCATCGGTGCAAAATTCTCGCCCACCAGAGCCTCCCTAATGGAAAAAATCTGACCCTCTAAATTGTTGCAATCATCACAGTTTTCGCCCTCTGTGAGCAGGCAGTAATGAGTAAACCCGAATCCTGATAATCCCATAATAGCATATAATTCTGCATTTGTAAAGAAGAGGCAGATAGCAGGTTAGAAAGCACCTCCATTCTTCTTTTTACCACCTTGGTTACATAAAAATAGCGTAGCAGTCATTTAAACTACTACGCTATAAAAAGTCTAACTTTTTGGGGTCGCATCATAATCCGTACAATTTTAGTTTGTTGTATCAAAAGAGATCAGCATGTATCACATCATCAACTTGTATTAAATCTTTTCTTGTGCAACAAAAATAAAAACTTTTATCATTTAAAAAATCTTTAATAGTTTTCTTTGCTATATAGTAATAATTGTTATTAATCTGAACCTCGACCATTGGTTTTTTTCCGATTATAATTTCTCTGTTTATCACCTTGCAAATAGCACTGTTCTCTGTTTTTTCGCGAACCGCTTTCCCAAATAATTTAATTTTACATTGATATCGTTGATTGATTTTCATAAAGTTGAAATTTTTATCACTGACTACTGCAGAATCATCAAAACATTCTTCGATAATTTCTGATTCTATATTTTTTAATTTTAAAAACCTTGTTACATCAGTTGTTGCAATTTCTATTAATTCATACATTCACTTTTCCTCCTTAATCAATTGGATAAAATGTAACAATATATCCGTTTGTTCCATATGCTACTCTATATGTATTTTCGTTAAATATATAATCGGCAAAGAACCCTTTCGCATTACTTCCGGTTTTCACAGGTGATGTTTTCAATATGTCAAATAGTAATTGAGGGATATCTGTAACGTCTTGCACTGCAAAATCATTTGCGTGTCTTTCCCAAATATGCACTAAACCAGAAGTGTGATTTCCTTGTTCTAACCAAAGTAGTTTGTCATCAACAGTTTTGACAACTGCTATCACTTTCTCAGGATTATGTTTAACATTACTTTTAGCAAGTTCATCTAACAATTCTTGTGGTTTTAAAGACGTATTAGCATTTAAGCTTAACTTTAATGGTGAAATTACTTTTACACCTTTTGCAGTATCTGACACTTTATCCGCATTTTTTGTAGCATCTATAGCCTTATCTGCCATTTTGGCAAGTTTTGCGGCGTCTCCTGCTTCGCCGACTATCGGTATTACTCCAAGAGCACTAAGTCCCGCTGAAGCAAAATCTCCTCTTGCAAGGTCAACGGGTATAGATGCCAAATTTGTAAAAGTATCTAGCCCCGGAATAAGGGATGCTGCGGTCAATAAATCGCTTATGGAGTCTAACCAATTTTGGGTATTCTTATCCTCTGGCCGGGTTACTTGTTCTTCCTCTTCGCCGATAATCGCAACAACTCTGTTTTCCTCATCTAAAATACCAACCCGACAATTGCAATTAGGATGCATCGGTGCAAAATTCTCGCCCACCAGAGCCTCACTAATGGGAAAAATCTGACCCTCCAGGTTGTTGCAATCATCACAATTTTCGCCCTCTGTGAGCAGACAGTAATGAGTGAATCCCGCATCCTGATAATCCCATAATAGCATATAATTCTGCATTTGTAAAGAAGAGGCAGATAGCAGATTAGAAAGCACCTCCATCCTTCTTTTCAGCACTGGACGCACCGCATGAATCACCTCTTGCAGACTGTGCCCCGATAGCTTTTCTCTCGGCAGTTGTTTCACAAGTTGCCGAACGGTTACTTCGGTTGCCTTGTCTACATCTGACCGTAGTTGTTCCGTGTAAATCTTAGCCCGGTTGCCGTATGGTTTCAGTTTTTGTAAGGATATGGCATTTTTGCTTCAGAAGCATACAAAAAAAGCTACCATACGAATGAAATTCGTATGGTAGCTTTTTATATTATGTTTCCGGAGATTCTTCGGGCTCCGGTGCTTTCTCTGCAGGAACTTGTGTGCCTTGGTGATTAATCGCAGTTGGTTCCGGCAGTAAAAGCTCCGTGGCAGTGACGAATTTGTAGCCATCGGTCTGCAGTTTTTCTATGATTTGGGGCAGGGCGGCCGGTGTGTTTTTAGCACCGTTATGAAAAAGCATAATAGAGCCGGGCTTCACTCGTTTTAAGACCCGTGTCACAATGTCCTGCGTGTCTAAATCCTTCCAGTCTAAGCTGTCCACATCCCATTGAAGAGTTTTGTGCCCTAAGCTTTCGGCGGCACGGATAACAGTGTTGTTATATTCTCCGTAAGGCCCGCGGAACAGGGTGGAGCGTTTGCCGGTGGCAGCTTCAATTTTATCAGCGCAATTCACAATTTCCTCTTTCACTTTTTCTTCGGAGAGTTGATTGATATGGGGATGAGTGTCAGAATGGTTCATAATTTCGTGACCGTGGTCAGCGAATTTCTTAACGGATTCCGGATACTTTTCCACCCAGCTTCCCACCATAAAAAAGGTGGCTTTCACACCGTATGCATCTAAAATTTCAATGAGCTGGTCGGTATCGGCATCATCCCAGGCAGCATCGAAGGTTAACGTGCACACTTTTTCGTCCCCACGATCTACATTGTAGATGGGGAGGAGGCGCTCGGTTTCTTCGTTAAACACAGAAACGGAGCTTTGCGTGCCGTAACAGAACATAGAAAAGGCACCCAGGAGAAGGGTAAAGTAGATACCCAAAGATTTTTTTTTGATGAGGAATATTTTCATATACACACCTGTCTTTCTGTTTTATCTGTTATTATATATGTTTTTAAAGGCTGGTCTTATGATGAAAAAAGGGAGGCTACAGAAGAAAAAATGTAATTTGTTGGAAACAACAAGAGTTGGAGGGTTGTTTTAGCTGTTCTAATGGTTTCTTTTTGTTTAAAATAGCAGAAATGATAGAATTTTATTGACTTTTTGTTAGTGAAGTTTTATAATATATAATGTATGCGTGTATGTAATTAAGCAACAAAAGCCGAATAATGGTTAAATAACCAGAAGGAGTGTTTTTTTTGATACGGAAAAAACATGTTTTTCTTAAAAACAGATATTTATTATTGTTAGATGTACTGAGTATTTTTGTTGTATCTTTTATTACCTATTTTGCAATTTTTACGGAATTTGCTTTTCCGCTGGAAACAGTTCTGGTAGTGAGTATTCTTTTTTCTTTCATTATGTTTGTTGTTAGTGTTTTGTTTGGCAATTACGCAATTGCCTGGCAATATAGCGGAACTTCAGAGCTGATTAAATTTCTTCTGGTGAACTTTTTGTCCGGAGTGCTTTTATTTGGAGCAATCGAAACTTTAAGCTTGTGGCTACCGAATCTGGATAATTTAAGGCGTGCCAATATGCTCATTGTTATGATGAGTATTCTGTGCATGATGATTTACCGATTGTTTTTTAAAGAACTTTATATGGCTGCGAAAGGACAACAACAAGTTACTATTGACGTAGACGGAAAATCCAAGAGGGTTTTAATTGTAGGTGCCGGTGATGCGGCCAGACTTATTATTGCGAATACTGCTCAGCAAAAGAGCAATTACAAAATTGTTGGATTAGTAGATGATAATCCGGCCAAAGTAGGCAAGGTCTTGTATGGTTACAAGGTTTTGGGTTCCAGAGAGGATATTCTTCGCATTTGTCAGAAAATGCAAATTGATATCATTATTCTGGCCATTCCTTCAGCCTATGCTGAAGACAGAAAAAATATTCTGACGCTTTGCAATCAGACAAAGTGTCAGATTAAAACCATTCCTTCTCTGTTTGAGTTGATGGGGAATCCGGAACAGGACAATTTGATTCGCGAAGTTAAAATTGAAGACTTATTAGAGCGTGAACCGGTGATGCTGGATAACCGGGAAATTAATCAGCTGGTTAGCGGTAAAACAGTTATGGTAACGGGTGGCGGTGGATCTATCGGTTCAGAACTCTGCCGTCAGATTATGCGCTTTTCGCCGGCAAAACTTGTTATAGTTGATATTTATGAAAATAATGCCTATGACATTCAGATGGAGTTGAATGAAAAATATCCGCACAATAAGCCGGTGGTTTTAATTGCTTCTATTCGTGATCTTAAGAGACTGGAAGAGATTTTTGAAGAGTATCATCCGCAAATTGTTTTCCATGCGGCGGCCCACAAGCATGTGCCTTTAATGGAAGAAAGCCCCCGTGAAGCGGTGAAAAACAATGTGTTTGGTACATATAAATTAGCTAAAACGGCAGATAAATTCAATGTGGAAAAATTTGTTATGATTTCAACGGATAAAGCCGTGAACCCCACCAATGTCATGGGCGCGACCAAACGCATTTGCGAAATGATTATTCAGTGCATGGAACAAACCAGCCAAACGGATTTTGTTGCTGTCCGGTTTGGCAATGTGTTGGGCTCTAACGGCAGTGTGATTCCGTTGTTTAAAAAGCAGATCGAAAAGGGTGGCCCGGTGCGTGTAACCCACAAAGAGATTACCCGTTTCTTTATGACCATTCCTGAAGCGGCTCAGCTTGTCATTCAGGCGGCTTGTTATGCCAAGGGCGGTGAAATTTTTGTGTTGGACATGGGGAAGCCCGTTAAAATTTACGATTTGGCAGAGAATTTAATCCGCTTATCCGGTCACACACCGGGCGAGGATATTAAAATTGAAATCATTGGTCTGCGCCCCGGTGAAAAGCTATATGAAGAACTGCTGATGGACTGCGAAGGATTGGAAAAAACTGCAAATTCAAAGATTTTTGTCGGTCATCCTTTATCTCTTTCAGTAGAAGAACTGGAAGTGAAGCTGGACATGCTTCGTTCGGTTGTAGAAACATCCAATGATGAGATGCTCAGAAACTTGTTGGAACAGATTGTGCCGACATATATTAAAGATAACGAAAAATTCAACAGAGAATCTTTAGCTGAAAAAACGATACAGAGTTAAACAGAGAGGATAGACAATGACGATGGAACCTTGCAGAAAAATTTCTTTTAGTCCACCAGATATTACGGAACTTGAAATCAACGAAGTGGCAGAAGCTTTGCGCTCCGGTTGGATTACCACCGGGCCCCGTACCAAAGAACTGGAAAAGAAGATTGCCCAGTGGATTGGCACGGAAAAGTGTGTTTGTTTAAACTCTCAAACTGCCTGCGCCGAGATGGCTTTGCATGTGTTGGGTATTTCTGCCGGTGATGAAGTCATTACCTCCGCGTATACCTATACGGCATCAGCGTCGGTCATTCAGCATGTGGGCGCAAAAATTGTCATGGTTGATACGCAACAAGACAGTTATGAAATGGATTATGATGCCTTAGAAGCGGCCATTTCTGAAAAAACAAAAGCTGTTATTCCGGTTGATTTAGCAGGAATTCCCTGTGATTATGACAGAATTTTTGATATCGTTGAACGAAAAAAGCATCTCTTTAAACCGTCTAATGACATTCAAAAAGCCTTGGGCAGAGTGGCGGTTATGGCGGATACGGCTCACGGCTTTGGCGCCCAATGGCATGGGAAGATGGTTGGTTCAGTTGCTGATTTTTCAAGCTTTAGCTTTCACGCGGTTAAGAATCTTACGACGGCTGAAGGCGGTGCTTTAACCTGGAAAACCATTCCCGGCATCAGTAATGAGGATATTTATAAAAAATTGCAACTGTTGAGTCTGCACGGTCAATCCAAGGACGCTTTAGCAAAAACAAAATTGGGTGCCTGGGAGTATGACATTGTGGGCACCTACTATAAATGTAATATGACAGATGTGGCTGCAGCCATTGGTTTAAAACAGTTTGAACGTTATCCGGCTATGCTGGCTAAAAGAAGACAGATTATTGAAGCTTATGATAAAGCGCTGAGACCTTTAGGCGTAGAAACGCTGGAACACTATAACGAGAATTGGGAGTCTTCGGGGCATTTGTATCTGACGCGGATTCCGGGCATTTCTTTGGAAGAGAGAAACGACATTATTATTAAAATGGCAGAACAGGGCGTTGCCTGCAATGTGCATTATAAACCATTGCCTATGCATACCGCTTATAAAAATTTAGGCTTTGATATTCGGAACTATCCCAATGCGTATGCCCGATTTGCCAATGAAATCACCTTGCCGTTGCATACTTCGTTAACAGATGATGAAGTGGCTTATGTGATTGAAAAGTATGTTGCAATTCTTAAGGAGTATATCAAATGATGCTCAAAAAATGGGAAGAACTGCCTGCAGAGTTGCAGACAGAGGAAGTCAGACCATATTACGATATTTTAAAGAAAAAGAAAGTCAGCTTGTTTTTTAAACGGTGTTTTGATATTGCGGTATCGGCTGTTATGCTGATTTTGTTATCACCGGTGTTCCTTATATTAGGCACTGCCATTAAGCTGGACAGCAAAGGGCCTGTGTTTTATCGTCAGGTGCGGGTAACGCAATATAACAAAGATTTCCGGATATTTAAATTCCGTTCTATGGTACAGGATGCGGATAAAGGCTCACAGGTGACCGTTAGCGGTGATGCAAGAGTGACCCGGGTGGGCAGGATTGTGCGAAAATGCCGTTTGGATGAAATCAGCCAACTGATTGATGTGTTCCGCGGTACCATGACCTTTGTAGGAACAAGGCCGGAAAGCAAAAAGTATGCAGAGGCCTATTCTAAGGAAATGATGGCGACTTTATTGCTTCCTGCCGGCGTGACCAGTTTAGCCAGTATCTATTTTAAGGACGAAGCTGAGCTTTTGGATGCGGCAGAGGACACGGATAAGGTTTACATAGAAGAAATTTTGCCGGCGAAAATGCACTATAACCTGAAAGCGATTCAAGAATTCAGCTTTTGGGGCGATGTTAAGATTATGTTTATGACGGTTTTTGCGGTGCTGGGAAAAGAGTATCGGCACGAGTCGGAAGAAATCAAACTATAAAGTATTGAAAAAGAATTGGTGAGGGTCAGTATGGCAGAAAAAATAGTATCGGTTGTTATGCCCGTATATAACGAAGAAAAATATATTGAAAAATGTATAGATTCGTTGTTATTGCAAGACTATCCTATAGAAAAGATGGAATGGATTTTTGTTGACGGTTGTTCCGAGGATAGAACCGTTGAGCTTTTGCAGCAATATCAGGTGAAATATCCGGAGTTGATTATGGTATTCAACAATCCTCATAAAATTGTGCCCTATGCTATGAATATTGGAATAGAGGCTTCCTGCGGTCAGTATATTGTCCGTTTAGATGCTCATGCAGATTATGCCAAAGACTATATTTCAAAATGTATTCACTATTTAGAACATACTGATGCCGAAAATGTGGGTGGTGTTGCCGAAACAAAGGCAAACGGTTTTATGGGAAATGCCATTGCTAAAATGCTTTCATCTAAATTCGGTGTTGGCAACTCCCAATTCCGAACCGACGGCGAAAGCGGTTATGTAGATACGGTTCCTTTTGGGGCCTTTAAACGAGAAGTTTTTTCAAAATACGGCGGCTATGATGAGCGGCTGGTGAGAAATCAAGATAATGAAATGAATTTCCGCATCCGAAAAAACGGCGGTAAGATTTATCTTTCGAATGATATTCATCTTTCTTATTATTGCCGTGATACTGTTCGAGGCATTGCCAAAATGGCACGAATAAATGGCATGTGGAATGTTATTACCATGAAATTGTGTCCCGGCTCGATGGGGCTTCGACATTTTATTCCCTTTTTGTTTGTTCTTTCTATCCTTGGACTTGGGATTTTAGGGTTTATACATCCGTTTTTTTGGATGTTATTAGGTGCAGAATTAGTGCTTTATTTGTTATTGGATGCACTGTTTTCAATGAAACAAGCAACAAATTTGAAAGAATTTTTTGCCTTAACGATCTTGTTTCCAATTTTTCACATTGCCTATGGTTTTGGCTCGATGATTGGTATAACAAAACTGTTTTCGAAAAAGTTTCGAAAAGGAAATTATGTTAATAAAAAAATCTGATTATAATTTTGGAGGACATCAATATGTCTCTTTATACTAAACTTGTTAATAAAGAAGAAAAACTGGCTTTGGTCGGCCTTGGATATGTGGGCATGCCCATAGCGGTTGCATTTGCAGCAAAAGGGTTGCAGGTTATCGGGTTTGACTTGAATAAAGCAAAAATTGAATTGTATCAATCCGGCGTTGACCCCACCAAAGAAGTGGGCGATGAAACCATTCAAAACACAACGGTTGAATTTACGTCTGATGAAGCAAAATTGAAAGAAGCCAAATTTCATATTGTTGCTGTTCCAACGCCGATTAATGCCGATCACACTCCGGATTTAGCGCCGGTCATTGGTGCCAGTGAAATTGTGGGAAGAAATCTGACAAAGGGCTCTATTGTTGTCTATGAATCTACGGTATATCCCGGGGTGACAGAGGATGTTTGTATACCGATTTTGGAAAAAGAATCCGGTATGAAATGTGGCGTGGATTTTAAAGTAGGCTATTCACCGGAACGTATTAATCCAGGGGACAAGGTGCATCGCTTGGAGAATATCCATAAAATTGTGTCCGGTATGGATGAAGAATCCTTGGCAACTATTAAAAGTGTTTATGATATTGTGATTGAAGTGGGCACCTTTCCTGTTTCTTCCATCAAAACTGCTGAAGCTGTAAAGGTAGTGGAGAACAGCCAGCGTGATATTAACATTGCCTTTATGAATGAGCTTGCCATGGTCTTTGACCGTATGGGTATTGATACCAGCGAAGTGGTTGACGGTATGAACACCAAGTGGAATGCACTGGGTTTCCGTCCTGGCTTGGTGGGCGGTCACTGTATTGGTGTGGATCCTTATTACTTTACATATGAAGCAGAAAAGCTTGGTTATCACAGCCAAATTATTTTAAATGGCAGAATGGTAAATGACAGTATGGGTCGTTTTGTGGCAGATGCGGCCATTAAAAATATGATAGCAGCAGGACAGGCTCCAAAACATTCAAAAGTAATTATTCTGGGTTTAACCTTTAAGGAAAACTGCCCTGATACAAGAAACAGCAAAGTTGATGACATTATTAAAAGATTAAATGAATATGAAATTGAACCGGTTGTGGTAGACCCCTGGGCAAGCCAGCGGGATGCAATGCAGGAATACGGTGTACAGCTTACCGAACTTTCAGATGTCAGCGGTGCTGATTGCGTGATTGTGGCGGTTGCGCACGATGAATTTAAGGCGTTAGCTTTAGATGATATTAAGAAATTGTTTAAAACTTGTGATGATCAAGAGAAAGTTTTGATTGATGTGAAAAGTCTTTATAACATATCGGAACTTGAGGCTTCCGGTATGAGATATTGGAGATTGTAAGGTATGAAAAAAGTTGCCGTAATCGGTCATTTTGCCTTTGGTAAAACGTTTTTAGACGGTCAAACAGTGAAAACCAAAATTCTGGCAGAAGAATTGGCGCAAACTTTTGGCGAAGAACAAATTTTGAAGCAAGATACTCATGGAGGCAAGAAAAAACTATTATTTTTGCCGTTTATGCTGATTCAAGCGTTGGCAAAATCTAAAAATGTAATTATTTTGCCTGCACATAATGGCTTACGAATTATTGCTCCTCTTTTGTTTTTCTTGAATAAATTGTTTAAAAGAAGATTGCATTATGTAGTGATTGGTGGTTGGTTGCCCAGTTTTTTGGCAAACAGAAAGGGACTAACCAAGGTTTTAAAGAAATATCACCACATTTATGTGGAAACGAGTGCCATGGAAAAAGCGCTACTTGCAAAAGGCTTTTCCAATGTTGTTATTATGCCGAACTGCAAAAAACTACAGATTTTAAAAGAAGAAGAATTAGTTTTTGCAGAAACGGAGCCATTTAAGCTTTGCACTTTTTCGCGAGTGATGAAAGAAAAGGGCATTGAGGATGCAGTCGAAGCGGTGAAAAGGGTGAATGAGGCAAAGGGTAGGACGGTTTTTACTTTAGATATTTACGGACAGGTAGATAGTGAACAAACAGAATGGTTTGAAGAATTACAAAAGAGTTTTCCCGAGTATGTCCGTTATGGCGGTTTGGTACCGTTTGATCAGAGTGTTGAGGTGCTAAAAAGTTATTTTGCACTGTTGTTTCCTACTCGGTTTTATACGGAGGGAATTCCCGGCACCATTATTGATGCCTATGCGGCAGGGGTACCGGTGATTTCAGCAAAATGGGAGAATTTTTGTGATATTGTTGAAGAAAATATAACCGGAGTAGGATATGAATTTTTAAATGTTGAAGCACTTAATGAAATACTACTGAATGTTGCAGAAAACGAAGATATGATGAACCAAATGAAATCAGCTTGTATTCAAAAAGCGGAGGCTTTTTTACCAGAAAACGCACTTCAAAATTTGCATGCAGGGATGTGAAGAAAAGATATGTGGACAATGACAAAAAAGTTTTGGTACATATTATATCTGATTTTTGGAGCACATTTGCCGGAAAGCAGACGGCTTTCTCTTGCAAAAAAAATACGTGGGTTCTTTTCTAAGAAAATTGTAGCCTATCAAGGTGAGCATATTAATATTGAAAAAAAAGCAGCTTTTACACCGGAATTAAAAATTGGAGATTGGTCGGGTATTGGGGTAAATTGTGAGGTGAATGGTCCTGTAACCATTGGCAAATATGTTATGATGGGTCCGGAAGTGGTTATTTATACTAGCGGTCATAATTTTGAACGAACAGATATTCCTATGCAACAGCAAGGGAGCAGTGAAACGAAGCCAGTGGTAATTGAAGATGATGTCTGGATTGGTCGTCGTGCTATTATTATGCCGGGAGTACATATTGGAAAAGGTTGTGTGATTGGTGCCGGCGCTATAGTGACAAAGGACGTACCGGATTATTGTGTTGTTGGCGGTGTGCCGGCGAAAATATTAAAAAGGAGAACAGAGTTATGAAACGACTGTTATGCATTCTCAGCAATATGAATGCCGGCGGTGCCGAGACCTTTTTAATGAAGCTATATCGTACATTAGATAAAACAAAATATCAGATGGATTTTTGCGTTAATGTAAAAGAAAGGTGCTTTTATGAGGATGAAATTATAGAAATGGGCGGTAAAATTTACCGTATTCCCTCAAAATCTGAAAATGCACAGGCCTTTAAACGGCAATTAACAGAACTGATTCAAAAAGAAGCATATGAACAGGTTTTGCGCATTACCTCAAATGCCATGGGTTTTTGGGATTTAAAAATTGCGAAGCAGGCCGGAGCAAAACGTGGTGTTGCCCGTTCCAGCAACTCCAGTGACGGTGCAGGATTAAAGCAGAAGCTTGCACACCGACTGGGGAAACTGTTGTATCGGAAATATGTGGATGTTTGTATTGCACCTTCCGATCTGGCGGCTACCTATACCTTTGGTAAAAATGCTATTACAAAGGGAAGGGCTCATATTTTACATAATGCCATTGATTTGAGTTTATTCTATTTTGATACTGAAAAGCGAGCAAGCGTTCGTCGTGAACTGGGTATTGAAGAGGGGCGACTTGTTTTCGGACATATAGGACGTTTTATGACACAGAAAAATCATGGCTTTTTATTGGATGTGTTCAAAACGATTAAAGAAAAAGAACCGAGGGCTTTGCTTTTGCTAGTAGGTAAAGGCGAACTACAGGAGCAACTCGAACAAAAAGCAAAGGATTTAGACATTACCGATAGTGTGATTTTTGCTGGTGTGCGATCGGACATTCCGGCGGTGCTATCGGCTATGGATGTGTTTGTGTTTCCGTCTTTGTATGAGGGAATGCCCAACACAGTTATTGAGGCCCAGGCAACAGGACTTCCCTGCGTGATTGCTGATACCATTACAAAAGAGGCAAATATAACTGGATTAGTGCAGTATTTGCCGTTGGGCAGTACAGAACAGTGGGCAGAAAAGGCTTTTGCTGCTGTGAATTTGGAACGCAAAGATACCAGGGAAGATTTTCTAAAACATCAATATGATATTGAAAGTGCAACGAAAGAATTTGTGCGTTTATGTTTTGGGGAATAATCGGGTTTGATGAAAAGAATGGGATGTGTACATGGTTAAAAATGTTGAAAAATTGTTAATAGTGTTGGTGCTACTTGGTCAGCTCTGGGCACAGGGGTATAATTTGCCTTTTTTCCCCTCTACACCGGCCTATTTGCTGGCGCTGATTGGCCTGAGCATGCTAGTGTGTATTCGCGCTGTGCTGGAAAAAGGAGGAGGTCTTTCTTTTACTGGCATGTCAGCGATTGCTGTTTTGATGGTTGGAAATATTCTCTTTGTTTTCCTTGTCACCGACAGTTTCAATGCAGGGCGTTTTATCTTGATTATATGTAGCTTTTTATTTATGGCGAGCTGTAGTCAGTGCATTGAAGAAGAGAAGGATATTAATTTTTTCCTTTACTGTTATTTAGCCATTGTATTTGTATCTTCGCTTTTTGTTATAGGACAGTATTATGAAATCCCTATTTGCACAGAGATATGGGAGAAACTACATCCGGATATTAATATCAGCAAGTTTGATCGAAATAAACTAGAGGCAGCTACGGAAGGCAGCCGATATCTTGGTCTGGCTTCGGATGCTTTACAGATGGGTTATCACGCCAGCACAGCTTTTATCATCACGCTGTTTTCTAGATTTAATGGAAAAAAATTGATTAAATTTGCTTTGCTTGTTGTGTTTGTATATGCTTTGTATTTAAATGAAACCCGTTCGTCCTGGATTGCGGCCCTTGCCGGCCTATTCTTTTTTGTGGTGAAAAAGCCGAAAGGCGAAATGTCACAAATGAAAGCGTTTATGCGATTGTTTGCACAAATGGGCTTGGTGTTTGCTTTACTTGTTGTTTTGATGAACGAGATTAATTTATTTGCCGGCACCCGTTTTATGCAAATGGATGCTGGTACTTCGGCAAGAATCCCTATGATTCTGACAGCGTTTAATCATGCATTGCATCACCCCTTTGGGATGGGAGTGTATTCGGTAGAGCCTTCTCTTGCTATAGGTGCAACTGCGGCAGAAAAAGTATATGTTATAAAAAACACGGCTCATAATTTATTGGGCAACTGTGTGGCTAGCTATGGGTTTATTGGGTTATTTTTAATGCTTTGGTTTTATATCAGAGCGTATAAGGATTATAAGACAATTTGGAAAAGTAATTTGGATGACAGGCCATATTTCACAGCGTTAGCCTGTTTAGTCGGTCTGTTTATAAATGCTTTTTTCCATAACAGTTATATGCTTAACGGTGAACTTTCTTCGTTTTTAATGTTTGGTGTATTAGTAGCAGGTATAGCGTTAGTAGAAAAGAATGGGAGAGAAGAGTAATGAAGTTTTTATATGTAGCACCCCGGTTTCATCCCAATCAATATCCGATTATGGAGGGATTGATTAAAAAAGGACATCAGGTTCATTTTTGCGTTACATATGTTGGATTAACAGAAAAGCATGATGATGTGACGGTGCATGTTTTAAAGCCTAATGTATGGACAAAAGTTATTCGCTTCTTTTTAGGCTTTAAAGGTGACAATTATGTTGAAAATCGAATGGCTTTCTATTTTTCCCCCAAAGGAAAAGAAGTTAAACGTCTTTTAAAAGATTATGAACCGGATGTTGTGGTATTAAGAGATAGAAATTTTTGTTCTCTTAGTGTGTATCGTGCATGTAAGCAGTTAAAGATAAAAAAAGTTTTGCTATATAATCAAAGTCCCATTTTCAAAGCTTTGCCGACGGGATATAAAAAATTGATAAAAGATTTTTGGTTTTCGTTATTTCCTAAAATTCGCATTTCAGTTTGTCGTTATGAAAAATATCCTTTTGAGAAAAAAGGTCTTATCAAAGATGAAAATGCGCGGTTTTGTCCCCATGTTCCTCGTATTAATGCATTACAACATCGTTCTTACTTAGAAGACGGAAAAGTTAGAATTTTCGATTGTGGAAAATACAGACCATATAAAAATCACACATTGCTAATAGATGCTGTAAAAATTTTGGTAGATAAGGGCTATCAAAACTTTTATGTTACTATTTTAGGACAGGCAGATAATCAAGAGGAAAAACAATATTATGCTAGATTACAGGAACAAGTCAGAAGGCTTGGAGTAGAGGATTTTGTTCATCTTTTAACCAGTGTGCCTTACGATGAAATACCTGCATATTATTTACGTCATGACATCTTTGCTCTTGCCAGCAGTGTAGAGCAGGCAACGGTTTCGATTTTAGACTCGATGTCTTATGGATTGGCAACTATATCGACTTCTTATAATGGAACCGCTGATTATATCCGCCAGGGTGAAACAGGCTATGTATTTAAAACGGGAGATGCCCAGGATTTAAGTGAAAAAATAGAGATATATTTACAAAATCCTGAATTGGTAGAAAAACACGGAAAAGAAGCCATTCGTGAAGTGCAGGAAGATTTCAGTTTTGAAAGCTATTATCGAAAGTTTATGAGTGTCATTGAAGAGATTTAGTTTTGAGGATAAGGAGTTCTGATAATGAGTAACGGACAACAGGAGATTAAAGTATCGGTTTATTGCTTGGCGTATAACCATGCAAAATATATCAGAAAAGCACTTGATGGCTTTGTAATGCAAAAAACAAATTTTGCTTATGAAGTGTTTGTGCATGATGATGCTTCGACAGACGGTACAGCTGACATTATTCGGGAATATGAAGCAAAATATCCCCACATTATTAAAGGTATTTATCAAACAGAGAATCAGCATTCACAAAAGATACCAATTGTAACAACGCATATTTTGCCGAATATGTCGGGAGAATACATCGCTTGTTGCGAGGGTGACGATTATTGGATTGATGAAAATAAATTGCAGATGCAGTATGATATTATGCAAACGCATCCGGAAGTTGTTTTCTGTGCCCATAAAGTGCAATGCGTTAATGAGGATATGTCTATGAATTCGCGGGTTATTCCTGGTGATGGTTGTGGCTTACATGAAAATAAGTTACTTTCAAAAGAGGAATTGTCAGATTTGTTGTTTATTAAAGGAGCATATGCTTTTCATACCAGTTCCTATTTTATATCTAAAAAAGTATTCGTGTCAGAAGAGAGACAACAGTTAAGAACAAAGATGAATGGTGATCAGACTATTATGTATGCAACTCTGCTTTATGGAAATACATATTTTATTAATCAAATTATGTCCTATCGCCGTTTGCTGACAGAGGGTAATTGGCATCAGAGATATGCACAGTTTTCTGAAAAGAAACAAAGTCAGCATCACCTCAATTTTTGCGACGGGACTCTTCTGTTTGATGAAGTTAGTAATGGTGTTTATCATGATAAGATTATGTATAATGCATATTTACGGCTGATGTCATTATCATTACAGTTTAATAATGATATTGTCAAACAATACTTTGCAGATTTTAAAAAGAAATATAAATTTAATTGGTTTTATTCTTTGAAATTAAGCGGGGCTTA
Source organism: Clostridia bacterium (assembly GCA_017416855.1). GTDB lineage: Bacteria > Bacillota > Clostridia > UBA1381 > UBA9506 > UMGS755. The sequence goes on along the minus strand of JAFQAZ010000022.1, from coordinate 105,124 downwards.
TCTTATGTATTATTTATGCCCCGGTTTATTAAGAAAAAAATTAAAGCTGTAAAAGGGAGAGGTAATATTGTCCAGAAACAGCGATACGAATACAATAGTTAAAGGCTTGTGGTGGAAATTTTTAGAAAGCTGTGGTGTACATGGGATTCAATTTGCACTGCAAATTGTTTTAGCACGTATTTTAGATCCTGAGCACTATGGTATTTTATCGATCATGATTATTTTTACATCCCTTGCCACTGTGTTTGTGCAAAATGGATTTAATATGGCATTGATTCAGAACAAAGATGTAAAAGAAGAGGATTATTCTTCAGTTTTTTGGGTGTCTATTCTGATTGCTGCTGTTTTATATGCCCTTATCTTTTGGACATCGCCACTGATTGCAACATTTTACAAAATGCCTGATATTGTTGCACCACTACGCGTATTGGCTCTTATGTTATTCTCCGGCGCTCTTAATTCTGTTCAAATTGCAAAAGTTCGTCGCGAAATGGATTTCCGTAAAGTGTTTATCAGTAATGTTGGCGCTGTGGCTATTGCCGGTGTTGGTGGTATTGTTGTGGCGCTAATGGGTGGCGGTCTGTGGGCGTTGGTGGTTCAAACTTTGTTAAATTCTGTAGCGACTTGCGCTATCATGTGGTTTACTGTGAGGCTGCGCCTGATTTTTATATGCAATCTTAAGCGTGTGAGAGTTTTTTTGCGTTTTGGATGGAAGCTAGTTGTTTCTTCTTTGTTGGATACGCTGTATCAAGATTTACGGAGTCTTGTCATTGGCAAAAGATATGACGGCTCTACCTTGGGTTTTTATAATCGGGGAAAGCAATTTCCACAAATGATTATTAATACGATTAACGGAACAGTTAAAAGTGTTATGCTACCGGCATTGGCGGCAGAACAAGATGACAGAGTTCGGTTGAAAGCGTTGATGCGTCGGTCGATTACAGTGAGTGCCTATATTGTTTTTCCGGCTATGATGGGGTTGGCGGCTGTGTCAACATCTTTAGTTTCTTTGCTGCTAACAGATAAGTGGTTGCCCTGTGTACCTTATATGATGATTTATTGTGTATCTTTATCCTTCTATCCTATACACAGTTGTAATCTGCAGGCGATTAATGCAGTAGGCAGAAGCGATATTTTTTTAAAACTGGAAATTATCAAGAAAACAATCGGTATCATATCTTTAGCAATAGCTGTTTTCTGCTTTGCTTCACCCATTGCAATTGCGATGACGGGGATATTCACTACGATTATCAGTTGCTTTATTAATGCATATCCAAATAAAAAGCTGGTTAACTATTCCTATTTTGAACAAATGAAAGATTTGTTGCCGAATTTTTTGTTAGCAATTGCTATGGCTATTCTTGTGTTTGCTATCAATTTGCTGAAACTGCCGGACATTGCAGAAATTTTAGTACAATGTATTGTTGGGGTTGTATTCTATGTTGGTCTTTCCGCGCTTCTGCGTCTGGAATCATTTATGTTTCTTTTTAATTTTGCAAAAAATAAATTAAAGAAACGTTAATTTAAATGCTATCTGTAAAGATAAAGAGGGTTTTAAAAAGGGGTTTTAAGTCATGAAAAAATTAATGCTTTTAGGCGGTTCAAGGTACCTTTTGCCTGTCATTGAAAAAGCACATAAGTTGGGTCTTTATGTTATTACCTGCGATTATCTGCCGGATAACATTGCTCATAAATATTCTGATGAATATTTAAATATCAGCATTATTGAAAAAGATGCCGTGTTGGTGGCAGCACAAAATGCCAGTATTGACGGCATTATGTCCTTTGCCTGCGATCCGGGCGTAGTGACGGCGGCTTATGTAGCGGAAAAAATGGGCTTGCCGTTTTGCGGTTCTTATGAAGCGGTGTCCATTTTACAAAATAAGGGAAAATTCAGAGCGTTTTTAAAAGAAAATGGTTTTAATGTGCCGGAACACGGTAGTTATGCTACAGAAGCTGAGGCACTTTTGGAATTGGAAAGATTCTCTTTTCCGGTTATCGTAAAGCCGGTGGATTCTGCCGGTAGCAAAGGCGTCATGCGGGCAGATTCAGTGGAAGAGTTAAAAAAAGCTATTGCTTTTGCTTTGGAATATACACATATTGGTCGGTTTATTATTGAGGAATTTATTGAAAAAAAAGGCTGTTCCTCAGATTCTGACAGCTTTTCTGATAACGGTATTTTTACCTATATTTCTTTTTCTGATCAGCGGTTTGATGTTAATGCAAAAAATCCTTATACACCTGCTGCGTATAGCTGGCCTCCTACTATGGATGAAGAAATGCAGGTGGTTTTAAGAAATGAACTGCAACGTTTGGCTGATTTGTTAGAGCTAAAGACTTCCATTTATAATATCGAAACTCGTGTGGGAACAAACGGTAAGCCATATATCATGGAGGTTTCGCCCCGCGGCGGTGGCAATCGTCTGGCAGAAATGCTGGAATATGCCAGCGATACGGATATTATCTCCAATGCTATTCTGGCAGCGGTTGGTGAGCCTTATCAAACGTTAAATCATCCAATTTATAACGGTTATTGGGCAGAGGTGATTTTGCACAGTGAGAAAAATGGACAGTTTGTTTCGTTAGAAATTGATGAAATTATTAAGAATAATGTAAAAGAAATAGATTTGTGGGTTAAACTGGGAGATTTTGTAGATGAATTTAACGGTGCGAATAATGCGATTGGAACATTAGTTTTGCGGTTTTCAGATAAGGTTAAATTAGAACAAACTATTTTGAATATATATGACTATATAAAAGTGATTGTGGAGTGATATAATGATAGAACTGAGAGGAAAAAAACTGCTGATTTTAGGTGGAAGCACTATAGGGTGTCCTGAAATAACAGAATATGCAAAAAACATAGGGGTTTATACTATTGTAGCCGACTATTTAGATGCGAAATGGTCGAAGGCTAAACAAATTGCGGACGAACACTGGGAAATCAGTACAGCTGATATTGATTTGCTGGAAAAAAAGTCTCGCGAAGCAAAAATTGATGGTGTTATTGCTGGTGTCAGCGAATTTAATATAGAAAAAAGTATTGAGCTTTGTAAACGCTTGCATCTACCATGCTATACAAGTATGAAAAATTGGCAATACTGTACCAATAAAAAGCTTTTTAAGGCCATGTGTAAAAAGCACAATGTGCCAGTTACAGAAGAATATTATGTTGATTGGCAAAATAAAGATTTTTCGGATGTAACATTTCCTGCAATAGTGAAACCGGCAGATAGTTGTGCCAGTCGAGGGTTTTGTGTATGTTATGATGAAAAAGAATTAGAAAAGGCATATGAAGAAGCATTACAGTTTTCTGCCTCAGGAGAAATATTGATAGAAAAGTATATGCCATATCCAGCTTCAATTATTTATTATACTGCTCATAAGGGAAAGCTTCATTTTGCAGGAATTACAGATAAGAAGTCTATGAAAATTAAAGGTAAAGAATCTTTGGTTATGGCAATTCAGCTCATACCTTCTCAATATACAGAAGACTATATTTCTTCACTAGACAAAAAAGTAAAAGATATGTTTGAGAAGGAAGGCATACACGAAGGTCCTATATGGATAGAGGCTTTTAATAATGAAGGTGAGTTTACTTTTAATGAGATGGGCTATCGTTTTGGTGGTTCTCTTACATATTACCCGGTAGAATATTTTTATGGCTATAATCAAATGCATATGATGGTTGAATATGCTCTTACTGGTAAAAGCACTATGCAAGAAAATACAACTTTAGCTAAAGAAAACTATTGTATCTTTCCGATTCATCTTAAGCCTGGAACGATAAAAACGATTAGCGGCCATGAACAGGTGCTTAATACTGATTATGTCAAAGCACTTGTACCTGTTCATTATCAAGGTGATGAAATTAAGGATTGGGGTACGGCTCAACAGGTATATTGCTATGTACATGTAACATTTACAGATATGAAAGAGCTTAAAGAGCGATTACAAGAGATTAAAGATATCTTACATGTAGGAGATGCTGATGACAGAGAGATGTTGTTTTTTCTTTTTGATATTGAAAGCTTATAGGAGATAAAAATATGAAACAGGAACTGACGATGAGACTATTGACTCAGAATGATTTGTTTGAGTCTGGATGTTATGATATTGGTATGGCAATTGAAGTAACTGAGAACGCATTGCGTGATTATAATAATGGTGACATTTTATATCCAGAAAAGATATCTCAGATTTTTAATGAACAAACGCAGGATAGAATAAATTGCTTGCCTGCTACACTTTTAAAAGAAAAAATTTGCGGGATGAAATGGGTATCGGTTTTTCCTGATAATCCTATACGTTTTGGATGTACTAATGTTTCAGCGGTTATAGTTCTTTCAGAAATTGAAAAGGGATATCCTATTGCGTTTTTGGAAGGAACGATGTGTTCGGCATTACGTACAGCTGCCATTAGCACAGTAGCAGCAAAATATCTTGCGCCATCGACAGTGGAAACAATAGGTTTTATTGGCTCAGGCGAGCAAGCTAAAATGCATTTTATGGCCATGAAATCTATGTTTAAATCTATAAAAATATGCAAAGTTGCATCTAGAAAATCTGAAAGTGAAAAAAAATTTGTAAAAGAGCTTAGTAATTTTTATCCGGATGTTAAATTTGAGTTGTGCAATACGGATTATGAAAAAGCAACGATAAATACAGATATTATTGTTACTGCTATTAGTGGACAGACTCCTCTTTTAAAGGCAGAGTGGATAAAAAAAGGTTGTTTATATTGCCACGTTGGCGGCTGGGAAGATGAATATGAGGTTGCTTTAAAAGCAGATAAAATTGTTTGCGATCATTGGGAATCAGTAAAACATCGAACACAAACAATCAGCCGTTTGTATAAAACAGGAAAATTATCAGATGAAGATATTTATTCTGACCTTGACAAAATTGTTTCTGGTCAAATTGTTGGTCGGGAGCATGACCATGAATTTATTTATTTTAATGCAGTAGGACTTTCTTATGTAGATGTTGCTCTTGGTTATAAAATGTATCAAATGGCTCTGCAAAAAGACAAAGGTAAGGATTGGTCGTTGGCTACAAAGGGCTGTTTTGACTATCCGCGGGAATTATATAATATTTAGGTGAAACAAATGAAAATCAACGTAACCCGTTCTTCAATGCCCGGCTTTGAAGAATATATAAAAGAAATCGAGCCTCTATGGGAGAGTCGTTGGCTCACCAATATGGGTGAAAAGCATAAGGAGTTGGAAGGGAAACTTTGTGACTATTTAAAAGTAGAGAATGTTTCTCTTTTTACTAATGGTCATTTGGCTTTGGAGGCGGCCATTGCGTCTATGGGACTTTCCGGCGAAGTAATCACCACGCCTTTTACCTTTGCGTCCACCACTCAGGCTATTGTACGCAACGGCTTAACACCGGTGTTTTGTGACATTAACCCGGAGAATTACACCATAGATGTTTCTAAAATTGAGGCGCTTATAACAGATAAGACCTGTGCCATTGTGCCGGTTCACGTTTACGGCAATGTGTGCGATGTGTATGGTATTGAAAAGATTGCAAAAAAATATAATTTAAAAGTGATATATGATGCGGCTCACGTGTTCGGTGTAGAGTTTGATGAGCGGGGTATCGGCGGTTTTGGTGATGCTTCTATGTTTAGTTTTCATGCCACTAAGGTATTTAATACCATTGAGGGTGGTTGTGTGACTTATGGTAATGACGACCTGACGAAGAAACTGCAGATTCAGAAAAACTTTGGCATGGAGAATGCAGAAAGCTATCCTGAAATTGCTGGTAACGGTAAGATGAATGAATTTCAGGCGGCTATGGGCCTTTGCAATCTGCGCCATGTAGCGGGAGAGATTGGGAAGAGAAAAGCAGCAGCAGAACAATATATTGAGAGGTTAGAGGGCATAAAAGGTTTAACCGTGTGGAAACCTCAAGACGGGGTGAAACATAATTATGCTTATTTTCCGGTTCTGTTTGATGAAAAAGCGTTTGGTAAATCACGTGATGAAGTGGCACAGATGCTGGGCGATAATGGTATTTTTGCCCGGAAATATTTCTATCCCTTAACCAGTTCTTTTGCTTGCTATAAGGGTAAATTTATCATACAAAGCACCCCTGTGGCAAAAAAAGTGGCAGAACAGGTGCTCACTCTTCCCCTTTATGCTGATTTAACCATAGATGAAGTGAATTCGATTTGTGATATTATTTTACAGTGAAGGAGCTTATTATAATGACGCAAACAAAACGTGAATCAGGAATTGAGCTTTTCAGAATCATTACAATGCTTGTGATTGTAGCGCATCACTATTTTATTAACTCTAATTTAAAAGAGTTAGTTTATGAAGGAGCTTTGACCGCTAACTCTATTTTCTTGCTTTTGTTTGGTTGGGGAGGAAAAACGGGGATTAACTGTTTTGTACTGATTACCGGCTATTTTATGTGCAATTCTAAAATTACCCTTAAGAAGTTTTTAAAGCTGCTTTTATGGGTAGAACTGTATAAAGTTATCTTTTATTTGATTTTCACATTAACCGGTTATCAACCCTTTGGCATCAAAACAATGCTTAAGTCCTTGTTGCCGATAACAGGTGTATCAAGAGGATTTATTTCTGCTTATTTACTTTTTTATTTATTCATTCCGTTTTTGAATATCGCTGTTCGCGGCATGAATAAAAAACTACATTTATTGTTAATTGCTTTGTGCTTGTTTGTGTATACGATACTGGGAACAGTTTTTGCAGTAGAATTTAATTATATAACATGGTTTATCGTCATTTATTTTATTGGTTCTTATTTAAGATTATATGAAGAATCCTGGTTTTCCAACAATAAAATTTGGGGGACTGCAACGGTTATTTCACTTATTCTTTCATGGGGGAGCGTTTTGGTGTGCACCTGGCTCTCTAAAAAGTTAAATATGAGTATTTATTATTACTTCGTATCGGATTCTAATAGGCCCTTGGCCGTTATAACCGCTGTTTGTGCCTTTATGTATTTTAAAAACTTAAAAATCGGTTATCGCAAAAGTATTAATACAATTGCGACATCAGCTTTTGGCGTTTTGTGTATTCATGCCAATGGCGCTGCAATGCGGCAGTGGTTATGGGAAGATGTTTTGCAGAATGCTAAGTTTTTTGAATCCAATTTGCTATGGCTTCACGCAACTATTTCTGTTTTAGCCATATACACTGTTTGTACTTTGATAGATATGTGTAGAATCAAATGGATTGAAAAACCTGTTTTTAAACTATATGATAAAATATGTCTTAAGAGGAAGGGAGAGCTTAAATGAAAGGAATTATCTTAGCTGGTGGTCGTGGCACAAGACTCTATCCTATGACAAAAGTGGTTTCCAAGCAGTTACTTCCTATTTATGACAAGCCTATGATTTATTATCCCTTATCCACCTTGTTGTTAGCCGGAATCAGGGAGATTTTAATCATTTCCACACCGGTGGACCTACCTATGTATGAAGAACTTTTAGGTGATGGCTCCAAGCTTGGCATCTCTCTTTCTTACAAGGTGCAGGAAGCGCCCAAGGGTTTAGCTCAGGCTTTTATCATTGGCGAAGAGTTTATCGGCAATGATGATGTTTGCTTGATTCTGGGCGATAATATTTTTTATGGTAAAGACTTTACCAAAATGCTCAGGGCAGCACAGGATAATTTAAAAGGTGCCACTATTTTTGGCTATATGGTGAAAAATCCCACGGCTTTTGGTGTGGTAGAGTTTGATAAAACCGGCAAGGTGCTTTCTATTGAAGAAAAGCCAAAACAGCCAAAGTCTGATTATGCTGTGCCGGGGCTCTATTTTTACAACAATGAAGTTGTGGAAATTGCGAAAAATGTACCACTTTCAGCTAGAGGAGAGTATGAGATTACGGCTGTGAATAATGTATATTTGCAGCGTGGCGATTTGCAGGTTAAAATTATGCCCCGTGGTATGGCCTGGCTGGATACGGGCACACCGGCTGGCATGATTAAAGCCAGTGAATTCGTGCAGACGGTGCAGGAAATGCAGGGTTTTTACATATCTTGTTTAGAAGAAATCGCCTGGCGGCGTGGGTTTATTAATGATGCTCAGCTAAAAGCGTTGGGTGAAGAACTGAAAATGACGGATTATGGTCAGTATTTGCTGTCCTTAGTGGAGGAATAAGGATGAAAATTTTAATCACAGGCGGTGCCGGCTTTATTGGCTCAAACTTTGTGTATTATATGCTTAAAAAGCATCCCGATTATGACCTTGTGTGTCTGGATGCTTTAACCTATGCGGGCAATTTAAAAACTCTTGATGAGGCTTTAAAAAATGAACGGTTTACCTTTGTGAAAGGTGATATTGCAGACCGTGAACTGGTTTTTGAGCTGTTTGCGAAAGAGCAGTTTGACATTGTGGTAAACTTTGCAGCTGAAAGCCATGTGGATCGTTCTATTGAAGATCCGGGCATCTTTTTAAAGACAAATATTTTAGGAACCCAAACCTTGATGGATGCCTGCCGGAAATATGGCATTAAGCGGTATCATCAGGTATCTACCGACGAGGTGTATGGCGATTTGCCTTTAGACAGACCGGATTTATTCTTTACGGAGGAAACACCCATTCACACATCCAGCCCCTATAGTGCCAGCAAGGCTTCTGCTGATTTGTTGGTGCAGGCATATCACAGAACCTTTGGTTTGCCTATTACCATTTCCCGCTGTTCCAATAACTATGGGCCGTATCATTTCCCGGAAAAACTGATTCCTTTAATGATTGCCAATGCATTAAATGATAAACCGCTACCGGTGTATGGCGAAGGATTGAATGTTCGTGACTGGCTCTATGTGGAGGACCATTGTAAGGCCATTGATATGATTATTCATGACGGCAAGGTGGGTGAGGTTTATAACATCGGTGGTCATAACGAAAAGACCAATATTTATATTGTAAAAAAGATTCTGGAATTATTGGGAAAAAGCGAAGATTTAATTACCTTTGTGACCGACAGAAAGGGTCACGATTTGCGCTATGCCATTGACCCCACGAAAATTAAAAACGATTTAGGTTGGGAGCCGGACACCATGTTCGATGACGGCATTGTGAAAACCGTGAACTGGTATTTAGAAAACCGTGAATGGTGGGAGACTATCCTTCGTGGTGAATATCAGAATTACTATGAAAAAATGTATGGGAAGAGAGACATTATTTAAAATTAAGGGTGTATTTTATGAAATGCGAAGAAAGATTTGAGAGTATTTATAATCAAACACCGGAAGGGGTTGCTTTTTGCCCCTATCGTGTTTGTCCCATTGGTGCTCATTCTGACCATCAGTATGGTAAGGTAACCGGTTTTGCCATTAATAAGGGGATTTCTATTGCTTATAAACCGAAACAAAATGGCGTGATTGAACTGGTTTCTATGCAGTTTGACAAGCGGGCTCAGTTCCACATTACTCAGGTACCAAAGGAAAAGCAGAACGACTGGGCAGATTATTTGCGTGGTGCAACCTTAATGCTGTCGCAGAAATATCCGCTACATGTGGGCCTTTGTGGTGTTATTGAAGGCAGTTTGCCCATTGGCGGTTTGTCCTCTTCTGCAGCTGTCATTTTGGCTTTTTTATCTGCTCTTTGCTCAATCAACGGCATTAAAACCTCTAAAAATGAATTGATTTTAATGGCCCTTAACGCAGAAAATAAATATGTGGGTGTATCCTGTGGTAAGCTGGACCAATCCTGTGAGGTATACAGCAAAAAGAATCATTTGTTGTATCTGGATACAAAGGATGATTCCTATGAACTGATTCCGCAGCATCCTGATATGAAGCCATATGAAATTGCCATCTTCTTTAGCGGTGTGGAGCGTACCTTGCAGGGGACTGCCTTTAATATGCGTGTGGATGAATGTCGCAGTGCGGCTTATGCCTTAAAGGCTTTTGCCGGTATGGAATACGGCAAATTCCCTGAAACCTTCTTGCGTGACGTACCTTATGATGTATTTGAAAAATATGGTCATAAGCTGCCGGATCCCTGGCGGAAGCGGGCAGAGCATTGGTATTCTGAATATCGGCGAGTTGAAGCCGGTGTAGAGGCTTGGCGTAAAGGTGATTTGGAAACTTACGGCAGACTTTCTTTTGAAAGTGGCGAAAGTTCTATTGTAAACTGGGAAACCGGCTCTCCAGAGCTTAAAAAAATATATGAAATTATGAAGACAACCGATGGTATTTATGGTGGCCGTTTCAGCGGCGCCGGTTTTAAGGGTTGCTGTATGGCGCTTGTTGACCCATCCTTTAAAGAAAGCATTAAACAGACCGTTACAAAAGAGTATCTGGAAGCCTTTCCTCAGTATAAGGAAACGTTTTCAGTTCATTTTTGTAAATCGGCAGACGGTTGTAAGATAAAGTAAAGGAGAATCCCTATGATTTGCTTAATTTTAGCGGCAGGTTATGCCACAAGACTGTATCCTTTAACTGAGAATTTCCCTAAGCCTCTTTTAAAAGTGGGGGAAAAGACAATTTTAGACCATTTGACAGATGATTTGGCAAAAGGTGGCCACATTAGTGAATTTGTGGTGATTTCCAACCATAAATTTGTGAGCCATTTCGAAAAATGGGCAAAAGAAAAATCTTATAAAATTACAGTAGTGGATGACGGCACGGAATCGAATGAAACCCGTTTGGGTGCTGTTCGTGATATTCAGTTTGCCATCGAAACACTGAACATTAATGACGATGTGCTGGTCATTGCCGGCGATAATATTTTAGACTTTTCTTTGAATTTATTTATTGAGTATGCCAAAGAAAAGAATGCAAGTGCCGTTATGCGGTATTTTGAGTCGGATGTAGCTTGTCTCAGGAAATGCGGTGTAATGGAGATTGAAAAAGACGGACGGATTATTGATTTAGTGGAAAAACCAAAAGAACCAAAAACAAATTGGTGTTGTCCTCCGTTTTATGTATATATGAAAGATGATATTGCACAACTTACCCGCGCTATTAAGGAAGGTTGCGGTGTGGATGCACCCGGCAGCTTGGTTACCTGGATGTGTCATAATACACGGGTATATGCTTTTGAAATGCCCGGTAAGCGTTTTGATATTGGTGATTTGGATAGTTATGAAAAAGTGCAGAAGGAATATAGGGGAATCAAAATTGTTTAAGAAATGGTATATTTTTCGGGCAGATAAATATTTGATTGGCATCATTATTTTTTCTTTGTTGGCAATGCTGGTGGTGGGTTATATTTTTTATAATTCCTCACAGACCAGCCAGGTTTCCAATGAAAGAAGCAATGAAATCGTAGAAGAAATTAAACCGATTGTTGACCCTGAAGAAAAAATAGATAAGAAGGATTTTAATGAGTATGTGCGAAAGGCCGCCCATTTTTTTGAATTTTTTCTCCTTGGTCTTGCTCTGGGTGGCACGATGGCCTGTGCTTACGGGAAAACGGCAAAGATATTTGTCAGCTTGCCGCTACTCATTTCACTTCTGGTTGCAGTTACGGATGAATTTATTCAAAGCTTTACCGGCAGAACAAGCAAAATAGCAGACGTTTTCATTGATTTTAGTGGCGCTACTTTTGGCTTATTGATGGTTTTATTTGTTATTTTGCTTATCTATAAGGCAAGGAGGAAAAAAGCAGTATGTTAGAACAGAATGTTTTTTTAAATGGTAAAACAGTACTGGTTACCGGTGCAGCAGGGTTTGTTGGTGCCAATCTGGTGCTTGCGCTTCTTAGAGATTACGAAAATCTTCAGATTATTGGCATTGATAACATGAATGATTATTACGATGTTTCTATTAAGGAATTTCGTTTAGCAGAAATAGAAAAAGCAGTAAAAAATACCAATTGCCAGTGGACCTTTATCCGTGGTAGTATTGGTGATAAAGCGCTGATTGAAGATTGTTTTAAAGAGTATAAGCCTGTTGTGGTAGTAAATCTGGCAGCTCAGGCTGGTGTTCGGTATTCCATTACCAATCCCGATGTGTATATTGAATCAAATTTAATTGGCTTTTATAATATTTTAGAGGCTTGCCGTCATTACCCGGTAGAGCATCTGGTATATGCATCTTCTTCCTCTGTGTATGGTTCTAATAAAAAAGTGCCTTATTCCACTGAAGATCAGGTAGATAATCCGGTGAGTTTATATGCAGCTACGAAAAAATCAAATGAACTGATGGCGCATGCCTATTCCAAGCTGTATAACATTCCCTCTACGGGCTTGCGCTTCTTTACGGTATATGGCCCGGCAGGACGGCCGGATATGGCATATTTCGGATTTACCAACAAGCTTTTAAAGGGTGACACGATTGAAATTTTTAATTTCGGAAACTGTAAGCGTGACTTTACCTTTGTGGATGATATTGTGAAAGGCGTGTCCTTAGTTATGGAGCATGCGCCAGAAAAGAAAAACGGGGAAGATGGCTTACCTATTCCTCCTTATCGTGTATATAACATTGGTAATAGCAATCCGGAAAATCTATTAGATTTTGTGCAGATTTTAAGTGAAGAATTAGTATCTGCCGGAGTGTTGCCGGAAGACTACGACTTTGAAGCACATAAAAAATTAGTACCTATGCAAGCGGGTGATGTGCCGGTGACATATGCAGATACATCAGCATTAGAGCGTGATTTTGGCTTTAAGCCAAGCACGAGCTTGCGCGAAGGGTTAAGGTGCTTTGCAAGGTGGTATAGGGAATACTATAGGATTTAAAGATGGAAAGGGTAGAATTATGAAAATAGCAATAGCAGGAACTGGGTATGTAGGCTTATCATTAGCAGTGCTGTTAGCTCAACATAATGAAGTGGTAGCAGTTGATGTTGTGCCTGAAAAGGTAGAAAAAATTAATCGGAGAATCAGCCCTATACAGGATGAATATATTGAAAAGTATTTTGCTGAAAAAACATTGCATTTAACAGCTACGCTGGATGCAAAGAGTGCCTATAGTGATGCGGAGTTCGTTATTATTGCCGCCCCGACTAATTATGACAGTCAAAAACACTTTTTTGATACAAGGGCTGTGGAAGAGGTTATCGGTCTAGTGATGGAGTATAATCCGGAAGCAATTATGGTTATTAAATCTACTATACCGGTTGGCTTTACAGAACAAATTCGCGAGAAAACAGGTAGCAAAAAGATACTGTTTGCGCCGGAGTTTTTAAGAGAAAGCAAGGCTCTTTATGACAATTTATATCCTTCCCGTATTATTATGGGAACAGATTTAGAAGATGAGGCGTTGACTAAAGCAGCCCACACATTTGCCAAACTATTACAGGACGGGGCATTGAAAGAAAATATTGAAACCTTATATATGGGTTTTTCTGAGGCAGAGGCTGTGAAACTATTTGCGAATACTTATCTTGCGCTGCGGGTGAGCTATTTTAACGAGCTGGATACATATGCTGAACTAAAGGGGCTGGATACCAAATCTATTATTGATGGTGTTTGTCTTGACCCAAGAATCGGTAATCATTATAATAATCCTTCCTTTGGATATGGTGGGTATTGCTTGCCGAAGGATACGAAACAGCTTTTGGCAAATTATGAAGATGTTCCTGAAAATATTATACAGGCCATAGTTGAAAGCAACCGGACAAGAAAAGATTTTATTGCAGATAGGGTTTTGGAGATTGCGGGTGGATATTCGGCAAACAGTAGCTATGATGTGAGCAAAGAAAAAGAAGTTATTGTGGGCGTTTATCGTTTAACAATGAAAACAAATTCAGACAATTTCAGGCAAAGCTCTATACAAGGCGTAATGAAGCGCATTAAGGCAAAGGGTGCCAGAGTTATTGTGTACGAGCCAACACTTAAAGATGGAGAAACATTTTTTAATAGCCTGATTGTTAATGACCTGGCTAGATTTAAACAAATGAGTCAGGCGATAATTGCCAATCGATATGATGCATGTTTGGATGATGTGGCTGAAAAGGTTTATACAAGGGATGTTTTTAAACGTGATTAAGATATAGGTGTATCAGTATGAAAAATGAAGAAATTTTGTTGCTTGCCTTGTTACAAGCAAGTTTTAACAAAGAAAAATTAACAAACGACATTGTGGCGTCATTAAATGATGAAAGCCTTGCTAAGGTGCTTTCTTTATCAGCGCGCCATTCGGTCACTACACTGGTGGCGGATGTATTATTAACAAACGATTTGCTGGATGACGGTGAATTAAAAGCAGCGTATGAAGAAAATTTAATGGTTTCTGTCTATCAATATCATCAGCAGGCTATGGAATTTAAAAGGATTTGCAACCTTTTTGAGGAAAACGGGATTGATTATATTCCCTTAAAAGGCTCAGTTTTACGTAGCTTGTACCGTGAACCATGGCTCAGAACTTGTTGCGATGTGGATATTCTTGTAAAACCGGAACAACTGGATGCAGCAATAGAACTTGTGTTGACTTGCGGCTACACATTTGATAAGCATTATTCTCACGATGTTTCCTTTTTTACGGAAGGCAATATGAGAGTAGAATTGCATTTTGATTTAATTGAGGAAGAGCATAACATCTGTCACGTCTGTGATGTTTTGAAGGATGCTTGGCAATATGCACATCTGCAGGAAGGCACTAAGCATACCTATCAGTTTGAACCAGAACTGTTTTACTTTTATCAGCTTGCGCATATGACAAAACATTTTCTTCATGGTGGTTGTGGAATTCGTTCGGTGATTGATATATGGCTGTTGCGCCGGCATTGGCAATTTAATGATGAAAAAAATAAAATGTTCTTGCAAAAAGGCGGCATTACTGTTTTTGAAGAAAAAATCAATGCATTGGCTGCAGCCTGGTTTGATGATGCAGAAAAGCCGGAAGAAATCATCAGCATTGAGAATTACATTTTTACCGGGGGAATTTATGGGAGCCGGCAGAATTCTATGGCTATGGAAAATGTGGAAAACGGAACCAGATTGCGGAACACCATTGCAAAAATATTTTTGAAATATAGTGTGATGAAATATTATTATCCTGTTTTGCAAAAACATAAATGGCTCTTGCCGTTTTATGAAGTGAAACGGTGGTGCAAATTGATTTTTTTCAAAGAACACAGAGATCGTTCTTTAACATATTTAAAAGAGATTCGGTCTTTTCCTGATTCAAGAGCCAAAGAAAGCATGGCATTGCTTCTTCAATTAGACCTTAAGAAAGAAAGTGATTAAAGTGAAAGTAACAGTAAAAAAACTTGTTTTTGCAGCGGTGCTGGCATCACTGACGTGTATTGCCACTATGGTGATTAAGGTGCCGTCGATTTTGCAGGGATATTTGAATTTGGGAGATGGAGTTGTGATTCTGACCGGATGGTTGTTAACACCTGGTCTTGGATTTCTGTCGGCTGCTGTTGGTTCAGCATTGGCAGATGTACTTTCAGGATATTTGGTATATGCACCGGTGACTTTTTTGATTAAGGGTTTGATGGCGGTTACAGCTGGAGTTGGCTTCCGGTGGTTACTTAATAAAATAGGAAACATACCGGGCAGAATCGTAAGCTCCTTATCAGCAGAACTATTGATGATATTGGGATATTATGTTTTTGAAGGATTTTTATACGGCTTTATTCCATCGGCAGTCAATATTCTGCCTAATGCCGTGCAGGGAATTGCCGGCATGATATTGGGACTGGTATTGATTCAGATTTTTGAAAAACAAAATATTAAAATGCAATAAAAAAGAAGCTGCTTATGCAGCTTCTTTTTTATTGAAAAAATAAATGTTCAACCAGTATTTTAAGTCCCATAATGATCAACAGAGCGCCACCTACGAACTGCGCACGGGAGCCTAGTGCACAACCGGCACGTTTGCCGATTAAAGCACCAAAGGTGGAAAGAACAAAGGTGATGATACCAATAACACTCACATAATAGTAAATGCTGCCCGGCATAAATGCGAAGGTAACGCCGGCGGCTAAGGCATCGATGCTGGTGGCAATAGCCAACACAAGGAGCACCTTGAATTTGGTGCTGCCGGAGGCTTCTTCACAGTTTTGGGCGTCTATAATCATTTTAATGCCAATATAGCCCAGTAAAACAAAGGCAACCCAATGGTCAAGGGCGGTGATATACCCGCTGAACAGTTTGCCGGCAAGCCAACCGAGATAAGGCATTAACATTTGGAAAAAACCAAAGAAAATACCGAATTTTAGAGCATCCTTAAACCGTAAATCGGAAATGGACATTCCATTGGAAACAGAAACGGCAAAGGCGTCCATCGCGAGGCCGACGGCAATAGCCAAAAGTTCTATTATATTCATTTTATTCCTCCACAGATTCTTCAGAAGTTTCTTCCTTGGAAATGGAACGGTTCATACCGGAGAAACTGCCGCCTTCTTCAATGACTAAGGCGCCGGTTTCGGCATTGCCTTCTAAAGAACCGGTGCTTTTAATTACCAGTTGTTCTGCTGCTGTTACATTACCGATGAGTTTGCCAGCGATGATTAAACTGCCGGATTTTACATCGCCCTGAACAAAAGCGGTTTCAGAAAGAATCACTTCTTTTGCGGAGATGATGTTGCCACAAATTGTACCATCAATTTTAACAGCGCTTTCTGTTTCTAAATTGCCGGTTACTGTTGTTTTTTCGCCGATTAATACATCCACACTGATATATTTGAATTTTTTAAGGTTCATCGTATTGCTCCTTAATTCTTTAATGCAAAAAGAGCCTATGCCAATTCGAATTTATCGTGAATAGCGTGTACTGCTTTAGCTTCGAAACCGGAGTCAATTAAAACAGATACTTTAATTTCGGAAGTTGCAATCATATGAATGTTGATGTGCGCTTCATAAAGTGCTTCAAACATTTTAGCAGCAACGCCGGGGTTGGAAACCATACCGGCACCTACGATGGATACCTTGCTCACATCTTTAGTCCAGCTTAAGTCCTGATAATCGATGATATCTTTATTTTCTTCCAACAGCGCCAGAGCAGTTTCTAAATGAGACTCGGTGGTGGTGAAACTGATATCCTTTTTGCCGTCGTGACCGATGGACTGCAGAATGATATCTACATTGATATTTTTCTTTGCAAGCAGAGCAAAGATTTTGAATGCTTTACCCGGGGTATCTTCAATACCGCAAATTGAAATACGCGCTACATCATTATCTTTTGCAACGCCTCTGACTAACATTTTTTCCATTTTAACTACCTCCTTAACGAACGTACCTTCAGCTCTTGTCAAGCTGGAGCGAACACACATCTTAACATTATATTTTTTAGCCATTTCCACAGAACGGTTGTGGAGTACATTAGCACCCAGACTTGCCAGTTCCAGCATTTCATCAAAGGTGATTTCATCCAGCTTGGAAGCTTCCGGCACAATGCGGGGATCTGTGGTGTACACACCGTCAACGTCGGTGTAAATCTCACACAGATCAGCATGAAGAGCAGCTGCCAGTGCGACAGCAGATGTATCGGAACCACCGCGGCCTAATGTGGTGATATCGTCATAACGGTTGATCCCCTGGAAACCGGCGACGATGACTATATTTTTCTTATCCAGCTCTTTTTGAATGCGTTCCTGATTCACCTTGCGGATACGTGCATTAGAATAATTGGAATCAGTGTGTACGCCTACCTGCCATCCGGTTAAGGAAACAACCGGAAAGCCTAGCTTTTCAATGGCCATGGCTAAGAGAGAAATTGAAATTTGCTCACCGGTGGAAAGCAACATATCCATTTCACGCTTAGAGGGATTTGGGTTAATTTCTTTTGCTTTTTCAATCAGATCGTCGGTGGTGTCCCCCTGAGCGGAAACCACAACAATCACCTGATTGCCGGCTTTGTAGGTACTCGTAATAATGTCGGCAACGTTGAACACGCGCTCGGCATTGGCTACAGAAGAACCGCCGAATTTTTGAACTATCAGACTCATAGGATCAATCCTTTCAAAGTATAAAGCACATAATATGCTAGATTTTATGATTTATGAACAAACAATATGCCCAATGTGTTGGGACCGCAATGGGCGGAGATGGTGCAGCCGGCACGGGTAACATACACTTCTTTAAACATACCGGTGGCTTCCACCTGCTGCTTGACAGCTTCTACAATCTCATCCTGACAGCCGGCGTGGGTTACGAAAATACGGTCGGTTTCAAAATCACCGGAAGCCAGACGCTCTTCTACATATTTCTGCAGGACGGGTAAAAACTTACCGCGATATTTTTTGCCAACATCCATTTTACCGCTTTGGACTTCGATGCAAGGCTTAATGCTCATCAAATTGCTACCGAAAGCGGCCAGGGCATTACAGCGACCACCCTTATATAAAAATTCTAAGGATTCCACAATGAAGCTTGCATCCACCCGTGTGCGGTATTCTGTAGAAAAAGCAACAATTTCTTCTGCTGTGGCACCTTCTGCCAGCTTTTCAGCGGCACGGATGATGGTGAGTGCTTCGCCGGTTGAGAGATTTTCTGTATCAACCGGGAAGAGCCGTCCGGGGAATTCTTCTGCAGCTAACATGGCATTTTGGAAAGTGCAGGACAGGCTTGAACTTAAGGAAAAATGAATCACTTGATCAGCTTCTTGCAGCAGTGTTTCAAAATATTCAGTGAAATCGCCGATGGAAACAGCGGAGGTTTTCGGTAAAATGCCTTCAGCGTGATAGCGGGCATATAAATCATCAGGCGTAATTTCAATGCCATCACGATAGCTGGATTCACCAAAGGTAATATATAACGGAAGAATTTTAATCTGATACTTTTCAACAAGTGCCGGGGATAAATCACAGGTGCTGTCTGCGGAAATAATGATCTTTTTTTTCAAAAAATCCTCTCCCTTTTTGTATCTTTATCTTTTAATTATAATATACGAAGAGAGAAAAGTCAATATGACGAAGGCGAAAAGTATAGATAGAAACAGAGAAAGAAACAAAGTTTTGCTGTTTTTTTCTGTACAAAATAAATAATATTTGATAAATTTACCTAAAAAAGTTTTTAGAAAATAGTTTTTTTATAAAAGTGCAATGAACTTTCAGCATTTTATCACATTTTTATTTACAAAAAGTTGTATTTATGATATAATTATATAAGGTATGATTATGTGTTTATCTTTTTTCATAGAAAGCTATTATAAAGGCTATACTATTCATACAACTGACGGAAATGAAAGGAGAATAATGAGATGGCAAATGAACATGTTATCATTCTCAATGAAGAAAATTTTGAACAGGAAGTTCTTAAGTCTGAACAACCGGTTTTGGTAGATTTCTGGGCATCGTGGTGCGGACCTTGTCGTATGGTTTTGCCTCTCGTTGATCAATTGGCAGAAGAATATGCCGGGCGTGCGAAGGTTGGCAAAGTGAATGTGGATGAGCAGGCAAAGCTCGCTATAGAATATAACGTAATGACAATTCCCACCATTATTGTTTTTAAAAACGGCGAAATTGTGGAGCAGGTTTCCGGTGCCTATCCTAAGGCGCATTTAGAGGAAATGCTGAACAAAGCACTTTAAAGAAACAGGAGTTTTTAAGGCTATGATTACAAGCAAACAAAGAGCCACCTTGCGAAAACTGGCAAACGGTATTCCGGCCATTTTACAGATTGGTAAAGGCGGCATTTGCGATAATTTTCTAAAGCAGGTTGATGATGCTCTGGAAGCGCGGGAGCTGATTAAAGTTACCGTGTTGGAAACAGCCATGATGGATACAAAAGAGGTTTGCGGTTATGTGGCTGAAAAAGTGAAAGCGGAACCGGTGCAGGCGATTGGGTCTAAATTTGTGATTTATCGCGAATCAAAAGAACATAAAACGATTGAAATTTAAAGGAATGGTTTTGTGAAAACAGGGTTATACGGCGGCACCTTTGATCCCATTCATAACGGGCATATTAAGGTGGTGCAGGCAGCCAGAAATTTTTTGCAGCTTGATCGGATTATTTTTATTCCGGCCGGAGATCCGCCTCATAAAGCCGGGAAGCAAATTACAGCCAAGGAACACCGTTTGGCTATGGTGCAGACAGTAGCAGAGCAGGTGGAGGCTCAGGTTTCCGATTGGGAACTTTTAAAACAGGAAAAAAGTTACAGTGTTGAAACGGTCCGGCATTTTCAGGCAGAATATCCGGATGATGAAATTTATTTTATCATCGGCGCTGATTCCTTTTATGATTTGCCAACCTGGTGGCATTATGAAGAACTGATGGCTTTGTGTAACTTTGCGGTTGTATCGCGGCCGGATTATGCACGAGACATATTGCTTTCTAAGTTTAAAGGCAATGAAAAACCGCCCAGGGTCTTTTTTCTGGATGATATTTTTGTGGATATTTCTTCTACAGAAATTCGGGAACGAGTCGCTGCAGGGAAAAATATTTCGAAACTTGTTCCGCCGGAAGTGGCGGCTTATATAGAACAACATCATTTGTACCAATGAACAAAGTAAAGGGGATAAAGAGTAGCATGGGCTCAGTGGATATAGAATCTGCGTCACAAAAGCTGAAAGGGATGTTATCAGAAAAAAGGTACATCCATTCATTAGGGGTTATGGAAACGGCAGAAAAAATGGCTCGCTGTTTTGGGGTTGATCCGCAAAAGGCAAGAATTGCCGGTTTGCTTCATGACTGTGCGAAAGACATTGATAAAGATAAAATGCTGGTGCTTTGCAAACAGCTTGGTGTTAAATTGGATGCTGTTAAGCGAGAGCAACGGTCATTGATTCATGCAGATTTAGGTGCAAAGCTTTTGGAAACTGAATTTGGTATTGATGACGAAGAAATTATTTCAGCTGTAAAATATCACACCTTAGGTCGGGAATATATGACTGATTTAGAAAAAATTCTGTATCTTGCTGATGTGATTGAACCCAACCGGAAACCATTTGACGGTATAGAAGAACTGCGGTCGCTATGTGAAGCTAATCTGGATTGTGCTATGCTTTTTGCTATTGAACGTTCCATAGAATATATTCAGCATCGGCATAGAAAGCTACATAGCCAGACCTTGGCGGCACAACAGTATTTTTTAACAATTTGTAAAGAGAAGGTGACAGAATGACAGCAAAGGAAAAAATGGAACTTGCGGTCAGACATTTAGATAGTAAAAAAGCAAAAGATATAAAGGTGTTAGAGGTTACGGGACTCACCCTGCTGGCAGACTACTTTGTTATTTGCTCAGCCACCTCAACAACACAGGTTAAGGCTTTGGGCGATACCCTGGAGGAAAAGTTGGAGTTGGCCGGTGAGCCGCTCCTTAAAAAAGAAGGTAAGCAGGGTATGCAATGGGTTTTGATGGACTATTCCGATGTGATTGTTCATATTTTTTATCAGGAAACAAGAGAATTTTACGGTTTGGAGAAGTTGTGGGCCGATGCCCGCGAAATTCCCCTAAACGAGATCATAGAAGAGGAGTAAAAGAGGATGGACTATAAGTTTCAAGAAATCGAAAAAAAATGGCAAGATATCTGGGAAAAGGAAAATACCTTCAAGGCGTTGGATGACACCAGTCTGCCGAAGTTTTATGCCTTGGTGGAATTTCCGTATCCTTCCGGTCACGGTCTGCACGTAGGTCACCCCAGAAGCTATACAGCTCTGGATATTCTGGCGCGCAAAAGGAGAATGGATGGCTACAATGTTTTGTATCCTATTGGTTGGGATGCCTTCGGTCTGCCTACGGAGAATTTTGCGATTGCCAACAAAATCCATCCTAAAAAGGTAACGGCTGATAACGTGGCTAACTTTAAACGCCAGTTAAAGAGCATTGGTTTTTCTTTTGACTGGACAAAGGAAATCAATACCACCGACCCTGCCTACTATAAATGGACACAATGGATTTTCTTAAAACTGTTTGAAAAAGGTCTTGCTTACAAACAGGAAATGCCCATCAACTTCTGTACCTCCTGTAAGGTTGGTTTGGCTAATGAAGAAGTTGTTAACGGTGTTTGTGAACGTTGTGGCAGCGAAGTTGTCCGCCGGAACAAGAGCCAGTGGATGCTGAAGATTACGGAATACGCTCAGCGTTTAATTGATGATTTAGATGACCTTGATTACATAGAAAAGGTTAAGATTCAGCAGAAAAACTGGATTGGCCGTTCTGAAGGTGCAGAGGTTCAGTTTAAAGTCAGCGGTACTGATGATACCCTAACAGTTTACACCACCCGTCCCGATACTTTGTTTGGTGCAACCTATATGGTTCTGTCTCCCGAGCATCCTTATCTGGATAAATATAAAGATAAAATTGAAAATTATGATGAAGCTGTGGCTTATCGTGAAAGCGCAGCGAAGAAGTCTGAGTTTGAGCGTACGGAACTGGCTAAAGATAAAACCGGTGTTTGCTTAAACGGTCTTCACGCTATTAATCCGGTGAACGGCAAAGAAATTCCTATTTTTATTTCTGACTATGTGCTGATGAGCTACGGTACTGGTGCCATTATGGCTGTACCGGCCCACGATGACCGTGACTGGGATTTTGCTAAGAAGTTCAACTTGCCTATCATTGAGGTTGTAGCCGGTGGCGAAGATGTTCAGCAGGCGGCTTATACCAATACCAATAGCGGTAAGATGGTGAACTCCGGCTTCCTGGATGGTATGGAAGTAAAGGAAGCCATCAGCGCCATCCGTGATTATTTGGAAAAAGAAGGCATTGGTAAGAAAAAGGTTAACTATAAACTTCGTGACTGGGTATTCTCCCGTCAGCGCTACTGGGGTGAACCTATTCCCTTGGTTCATTGCGACAAGTGTGGTTGGGTAGCACTTCCTGAATCAGAACTGCCTTTAACATTGCCTGAAGTGGATAATTATGAACCCACCGATAATGGTGAATCTCCCTTATCAAAGATTGATGAATGGGTAAACACTACCTGTCCCAAATGTGGTGGTCATGCAGTTCGTGAAACGGATACTATGCCTCAGTGGGCCGGTTCTTCCTGGTACTTCCTGCGGTATATTGACCCGAACTTCGACGGCGGCCCGGCTTCTAAAGAAGCCATTAACTATTGGATGCCGGTTGACTGGTATAACGGCGGTATGGAGCATACCACGCTGCATTTGCTCTATTCACGTTTCTGGCACAAATTCTTATATGATATCGGCGTAGTGAATACACCGGAACCCTATCAGAAGCGTACCTCTCACGGTATGATTTTGGGTGAAAACAACGAAAAGATGTCCAAGTCTCGCGGTAATGTGGTAAATCCGGATGACATCGTTAATGAATTCGGTGCTGATACCTTCCGTACCTATGAAATGTTCATTGGCGCTTTCGACCAGGCAACACCCTGGTCTATGAACGGCGTAAAGGGCTGCTTCCGCTTTATGGAACGTGTTTGGAATCTGCAGGGACTGTTAACAGAGGAAGAAGGTTACTCCAAAGATTTGGAAAATCTGATGCATAAAACCATTAAAAAGGTATCGGATGACATTGAACGTATGAAGTTCAATACTGCCATTGCTACATTAATGGCTACCATCAATGAGTTCTATAGAAAGGGTAGCATCACCCGTGGCGAGCTTAGAACCTTCCTGTTGCTCTTGAATCCCACAGCTCCGCACATCACAGAAGAAATGTGGACGCTGGCCGGCTTTGAAGGCTGCTTGCATGCAGCTAAGTGGCCGGAATATGACGAAGCCAAGACCGTGGATGCAGAAGTTGAAATTGTTCTGCAGGTTTGCGGTAAGCTGAAGGATAAAATCATGGTACCGGCCGGCCTCGATAAAGCAGGTTTAGAAGAAACGGTTCTGGCTAACGAAAAAGCACAAAAGCTTATTGAAGGCAAAACGCTGGTGAAAACCATTTGCGTTCCGGATAAGCTGGTGAATTTTGTTATCAAATAAATGAAACATATAAAATGCCCGATTGGTTCAACCAATCGGGCGTTTTTCTATTGATGAAATAATTCATTAAAATGTAATTTCGGCAATATCCTCAGGGGTGAATGTTTCCAATCTGTCTTTTTCTGTGGCGGCAACAGTCAGCACTAAAACATAGGCAGCACCAGCGCGCTTTAAAAGTTTAGATAGTGAATCAGCTGTGGCACCGGTGGTGAGCACATCATCCACCAAAATGATACGTTTGTTGCACAGAGAAGGAGTGGTGTCATTCAGCTTAAAGGCGTGTTCCACGTTCTTCATTCGTTCTTTGTAAGACAAAGTGCTTTGCTTAGGTGTTTCCTTGATTTTCAGAAAGGCGTTCTTTATATAAGGAAGCTTTATGTCTTTGGCTATTCGTTTTGCCAGCAGGTCAGCTTGATTATAGCCACGTTCCAGATAAGACTTTTTTGATTGCGGTGCACAAACCACTACGTCATAAGGAGATTCCTGATGAAAGGGGAGCACTCGTTTGACCATCAGGGCGGCCATAGGCCGATAAAGGTCAATGCGATGATAAAATTTGAACTGCAAAATAGCACTTCTGATTTCCTTTTCGTAGGTCATACAGGAGAGGGCACGATCAAAAAAGTGAATATGTGTCTGACAGGTGTCACAGAGGTGCTCTTCTGGTGGAAGAGGGCAGCCACAGAGAGTGCAAGTGTGCACATTTGCTAAAAATATCTGTGTGCTCATGCAGTCGCTGCAGATGCAAAGTCCGTCCTCGGCATAAGGGATTACTTCGTCGCAAAACAGGCAGCGGTCAGGGAAGAATAAGGCAGGCAAACGAGATAAAAGCCGTTTCATCGAAATTTCCATAGCCTTTCTGCCCACAAATAGAATGTGAAAATTCACACGCTTCTCATCGTGGGCAGATAAGGCGTGTAATGGAAAACATGCACATCGCCGTTTCGTGCCGGATAGACACGAACGTTCGGCGGTGCAATAAACTCCACCGGAGGTTAATGATGTGATTCTTCACGTCATTCTCCTATATTTAAATAGGTATAAACTCTTGTAAAATGTGACAATTTAATCATATTATAATATAAAAACACGGTTTTATCAAGCAGAATAAGAACTATAAATTGGTAGTTTTGACGATTTTTTAAAAAAATGTGGAAAGAGCAAAAAAAACCTTGACAATGAGGTCAAAAATGTTTAAAATAATATAGTAAGATTTTATGCTGGGGGGCTTTTGTATGTCAAAATATATCTTCGTAACTGGCGGTGTTGTTTCTGGTTTAGGAAAGGGCATTACAGCGGCGTCTTTAGGCCGTCTTTTAAAAGCCAGAGGGTTCAAAGTTACCATACAGAAATTTGACCCGTATATTAATATTGACCCCGGTATGATGAGTCCGATTCAACACGGTGAAGTGTTCGTTACCGATGACGGCGGCGAGGCTGACTTAGACCTGGGTCATTACGAACGTTTTATTGATGAAAACCTAAACATCAATAGCGATGTGACAACCGGTAAAATTTACTGGTCTGTATTGAATAAGGAAAGAACCGGTGACTATTTAGGTGGCACCGTGCAGGTTATTCCTCACATCACTAATGAAATCAAAGAGCATATCTACCGTGCAGGCTCCTCCGGTGAAAATGATATTGTTATCACCGAAATCGGTGGTACTGTAGGTGACATTGAAAGCCAGCCGTATCTGGAAGCTATCCGTCAGGTGGCAACAGAGGTTGGCCGCGAAAATGTTATGTATGTTCACGTTGTGTTAATTCCTTATCTTGAAATGTCCGGCGAATTAAAATCCAAGCCGGCACAGCATAGCGTAAAAGAGCTTTTGGGTGTTGGCATTCAGCCTGATGTGCTGGTGTGCAGAACCTCTAAGCCTTTGGATAAAGATATTATCAGCAAGCTGGCACTGTTTTGTAATATTCCGGTGGATGCTGTTATCCCTAATACGGATGCGCCCAGTCTGTATGAAATTCCTCTGTTATTGGAAAAAGAGGGACTGGCTCGTGCAGCACTCAAAAAATTAGGTCTGGCAGATTACCGCCCTGATTTAGAAGAGTGGAAGGCCGTTGTTAACAGAATGAAAAACATCTCCAAAGAAGTAACCGTTGGCCTGGTTGGTAAGTATGTTGTTTTAAGAGATGCTTATTTGAGTGTTGCTGAAGCATTAAAGCACAGCGGCATTGCTAACGATGTAGATGTTAAAATCAAATGGATTAATTCTGAGTTTTTAACAGAAGAAAATCTGGAAGAAACTCTTTCCGATGTAGATGGCATTATTGTTCCCGGCGGTTTTGGTGACCGTGGCGTGGAAGGAATGCTCCTGGCCTGCCGTTATGCCCGTGAAAATGATATTCCGTATTTCGGTATCAGCTTGGGTATGCAGGTGGCTGTTGTGGATTATGCAAAGCATGTGCTGGGTTTGAGCGGCGCTCATTCCAGAGAGGTTGATTCCGGTACTGTTCATCCTGTTGTGGATATTATGGCAGACCAGAAGGAGCCAGACAAACTGGGTGGCACCATGCGCTTAGGTAAATACCCCTGTCACATTCTCCGGAACACAAAATCATTTGATGCTTATCAGAAAGAAATTATTGACGAGCGTCACCGTCACCGGTATGAAATCAATAATGCTTACCGCGACAGACTGGAAGAAGCCGGCATGTGTTTTGTGGGTAAATCCCCCGATGGCAGACTTTGTGAAATTTTAGAGTTGCCGGACAAGCGTTGGTTCGTTGGCGTGCAGTTCCATCCGGAATTTAAGTCCCGTCCTAATCGCCCGCATCCCTTGTTTGTTGAGTTTGTTAAACACAGCTTATTATATAAGGAAGAAAAGGACAACTAAAGTAATTATACGCTTCCTTGACAATGAGAGAAGGGTTTTCATCGTAGGGAACAGATTTATCCGTTCCGGAATGCATAAATGCATTCCCTACGATATAACAACCTGAATGTCATAGAAAAAAATTACAGAAATTACGCGTTTTTAACGTGTTAATTATATAAGATTTGCCGTTGTTTTAAAGAAAAATATCAGTAGTTTTACAATTTTATTACAACTGCAAATCAGGCATTGACTATCACAAAAACAAGTGATATAATCAATGCAAGGGTGGAGATAGGTGTACTATCTCATCCGTTTGGTGTTTCTCGTTTTTGAAAGAGGAATGAGTTACACTCATAACCAAACTCTTTCGATAAATAAAAAAATTATTATAAGGGAGGATTTGAGAAACTATGAAAAATCTCAAAAAGCTGATGTCAGTTATCCTGACTGTTGCTATGCTGATGAGCTTATTTGTTAGCGCTAGCGCAGCCACTTTCACTGACGTCGATGACACCAACGCAGCTTACGAAGCTATCGAAGTTCTGTCTGCCCTCGAAATCCTGACTGGTAGAGAAGACGGTTCTTTCGATCCCGATGCAAACATCAAAAGATCTGAGTTTGCAGCAGTAATCTGCAGAACCATGAACGCTGAAGCAGCTGCTTCCGGCAGCTCCGCTAACTTCAACGACGTAGCAGCTAACCACTGGGCAGCTGGTTACATCGGTTGGGCAGCAGGCAGCGGTATCGTAAACGGTAAAGGCGATGGCAACTTTGATCCTGATGCAAACGTTACATATCAGGAAGCAGTTACCATGATCGTTCGTGCTATGGGCTTCGAACCCCTGGCAACCAAAAAGGGCGGTTTCCCCACCGGTTACATGGCAGTTGCTAACACTTATGGCATCACCAATGGCGTTGCTATGAGCCCTGCTAACGGCGCAGCTACAAGAGCTGGCGTTGCTAAGTTAGTTTACAACTCTTTTGACGCTCCTTTGATGGATGCTTCTTTCATCACCTTAGGTGACGAAGAAGAATACAGCATCTTCGAAGGTAAGACCTACATGGGTGGTAGCTACGACGAACGTCGTACTCTGTTATCTCAGTACAGCGACATCTACAAAGTGAAAGCTACTGTTGCTAACACTTACAGATCTGACGCTACTCTGATTAAGAGCAATGGCGATATGCAGATTGAATTAGCAGTTGTTGCTAACGGTCTGTACAAATTCCCCGCTGGCCAGATCATGAATGAATTTGGTCTGCTGTTAGCTCAGGTTGATGGTACTGGTACTACTTTCAAACCCCTGTTCAACGACACTACTGTTGGCGAACTGCTGGGCTACACTGTTAACGCTTACTTAACTGTAAACGCTGACGGCGAACTCGAAGTTATCGCTCTGGTTCCCGATATGAAATCTATCGAAACCATGACCTTCACCAAACCTGTAACTGAAATCTCCAGCGTAACCGTAGCTTCTGCTACTGCAGCTCCTGTTTTCTCCTACTGGGAAAATGACAGACTGAAGGACGCTAAGATGGATGTTGCTGGTAACGTAGGCGTTTATGTAAACGGCGTTTACAACAACACTATTGATGCTTTCACTGTTGCTGATATCAACAACGGTACTTACAGCTCCGTTACTCTGTTAGGTTCTAAGGCTACCGGCCTGTACAACAAAGTAATGCTGACCCAGTACGAATATGCTATGGTTGAATCCGTAGATACCGAACTGGCTATCATCACCACCGATAAGGGTGACTTAACTCTGAACGAAGATGAAGTTAAAGACGAATTCATCTACTCCATCATTAAAGATGGTGCTGAAATCGAATTAGCTGACATCGCTGAAGGCGATATCCTGAATATCATCTCCGATAACGCTGCTGACTTTACTGTAGCAAACTTTGCTGACATTTATGTAAGCAACGAAACCATCGAAGCAACTGTTTCTCAGTACAACCCCAGCACTTTTGAATACACCATTGACGGTGCTGAATATGAAAAAGCTAACGGTGCTGCTCTGGGTAGCCTGAATGCCGGCGACGCTGGTATCTTCTACCTGACCATTGATGGTTACCTCTATGATGCAGAATTAACCAAGGGCTTCAGCGGTAACTACGCTTTCGTTATCGACATGGCTCTGGATACTTCTTCCTTCGGTCAGACCTGGCAGATCAAGATGCTGAACAAAGACAATGCTATTGTTACTTATGATGTTAAGAACAATGTTAAGGTAGACGGCATTGTTAAGAAGAATGACGCTTGCACCGGTCTTGCTGGTTGCGTATGCGATCAGTGTGCTGCTCTGGCTACCCTGAAGGCAGCTGTTGACACTCCCGATCCTGCAACTGCAGCAACTCGTTTAATCTCTTACAACCTGAGCGGTGACGAAATCAGCGTAATTGACTTCGCTGATACCTTCACTGGTTCTAACGAAAGAGACTTCAACAAAGCTACTCTTGCTGGTGGCGCTAAGTACAACAACAGAACTGAAAGACTGGATTCCTACAACCTGCTGTCCGGCACTGTAGTATTCAACGCTCCTTTCGATGCTGTTCCTTCTGCTTCTCCTGCTGCTTACACTCTGGACGAAAACAAAGTTCAGGTTTACACTGTAAGCGGTCTGGAAGATGATCAGACTTATGCTGGTTATGTATTCGACGTAGATTCCGATATGGCTATCGGCGCTACTCTGATTACAAGCAACATGGGCTTTGCTGGTAAAGCAAACGCACTGGCAGTTGTTAAGAGCGTATCCACTGGTCTGGATGCTGCTGGCAACTCTGCTGACATCGTAAACTTCTTCCAGGCTGGCGAAATGAAGAGTTTGGCAGTAACCAATGATGCATATGTAGGCGGTTCTTTTGATGCTTCCGACCTGTCTGCGGGTGATATCATCCAGTACACCACTAATGCTGCTGGCGAAATCAACAACATGGTAGGTATCTTCGATATGGAAGAATACGTAGCTGCTGCACCTACTGCAGTTCCTCCTGTTACTGGTTCAATTGCATTTGACGGTGGTGTGATTGAAGATGCTAACGATGTTCCTGGTAAGATTGAATACCACGTTGGTGTTGTTGAAGGTATCAGCTCTAAGTTCGTTACTCTGAACAACAACTATGCTACTAAGACCTTAGGTTGGGATCTGGATGCTAACGCTACAAATGTTCTGTTTGACGTAGCTAAGGCTTCCGCTAATGTTAACAATGCTTTCGCTGCTAAGTCCGGTATCGGCTACATCAGAGAAGCAAAAGACACTGCTGGCACCTACACAACTGACGTTTATGTAGCAGTTGTTAAGGTAGACGACGGTGCAGTTGTTGAAGTAGTAACCTACAAATATGACAAGGCTACCGCTGGTACAACTTCTGCTTTCGAAGCTAAATTCGACAAACGGTAAGTTTAACTTATAACAACTTTCCGAAGTAATTCGGTTAAAGAAGCACGACGTATGTCGTGCTTCTTTTTTTGTGCTTAATTAAATAAACGGCATCTGTTTGTTTGACGCAATAATGTATGGGATGCATTTATACATTCCGGAACGGATAAAACCGTTCCCTACGGAGAATGTAAAAAGGAAAGACATATAGGACGTTCCCTACAATTTGCAGTTATGTTAATAAAAAATTAAAGTGTCATTGTCTTGCAGTTACTTTTAAAATGTGATACAATAAAGATAACAAATAACGAAAAGGGGAAGAGTAATGAAATTTACAGCAGTTGGTGACTTGTTAATGCAACGCCGTATGCCCGGTGAATATGATGGCTTTAAAGAGGTACGCGATTACATTGCAAAAGGCGATTTTCGTTTTGCTAACTTAGAAACAACCTTAAACCGTGAGGGGACTTGTTATGGTTCTCAATATTCCGGCGGTACTTGGCTCCGTGCTGACCCCGAAATTTTGGAAGATGTAGCCGCTTACGGCTTTAATGTGTTATCCTTTAACAATAACCATAGTATGGACTACTCCTATGACGGTTTGCTCCAGACCTTAGAATATATCCGTGAATATGGCTTTGTGAACACCGGTGTTGGTGAAAATTTAGCCCAGGCTTCTGCTCCTGCTTATTTAGATACTCCTAAAGGCAGAATTGCTTTAATCAGTGTAACTGCATCCTTTAATGCTGCATCCATGGCGGGTGATCAGGGCAGACGCTTACCCGGCCGCCCCGGCGTGAACGGTCTGCGCATTAGTAGTAAACTGATTGTTACCCCTGAGCAACTTGAATATATTAAAGAAATCGGTGAAGCGACCGGTATTAACATTGCAAAGGAAATCACCCGTAAAGAGGGTTATTATCCTGAGTTGGAGGAAGGCTGTGCTGAATTGGGCGAACTGCAGTTTAAGGCAGGGGATACACCCAGTTGGGAACGGAAAATGAATAAGGCAGACCTTGCCAGAATTGCCAAGGCTATTGAAGAAGCTAAGTTCTCTGCGGATTACATCATGGTGTCTATTCATGCCCATCAGTGTGCAGATATTAAGGCCCGGCCGGCAGAATTTTTATATGATTTTGCACATTTCTGTATTGATAACGGTGCGCACGGTGTTATTGGCCATGGCCCCCATTTGCTCCGTGGTATTGAAGTGTATAAAGAGTGCCCTATTTTCTATTCGCTGGGTGATTTTATGACTCAGGTTGAAAGCGGTCAGGTGGCACCGGAAGATTTTTATGCTAAATACGGCCTGACATCTGATGCAACAATGTATGAACTGTTCAAAACCCGTACCGATAATTTCCGCATGGGTTTAATGACACAGCAGGTTATGTTTGAAACGGTGATTCCCTATTGGGAAATGGAAGACGGCAAGCTGACTAAACTGGAATTAATGCCGGTTGAAGAAAATTATGCATTGCCACGCTCAAGAAGTGGTTTCCCATCACCGGCTAAGGATAATTCTATTCTGGAACGCTTGGCAGAATTGTCAGCACCCTTAGGCACCAAAATTGAAATTAAAGATGGTCTTGGGATTGTCAAGCTGGATTAAATTATGTTACCGGAGCGAAAGAATATACGGTTAAAGGGGTTTGATTATAGTTCACCCGGGGCGTATTTTGTGACGATATGTACATGTCAAAAATTGCATTTGTTTGGTCAAATTAAAAATGGCGAAATTCTTTTAAACCGTTTAGGGGAAATAGTTCAGCAGGAATTAGGTAAGATTGAATCACATTACAATAATATTCAGATAGACAAATTTGTGGTTATGCCCAACCATATCCACATGATTATTGTAATTGTAGATGCGGAAGGGATAAATCCCTTCCCTACGATACAGAATGATATACCGAATGTTGTTGGAAAGTTTAAAGCAGGGGTGACAAGAAATGTAGGGAATGCATTTATGCATTCCATTAAAAAGTCTATCTGGCAACGCTCTTTTTACGACCACATTATTCGTAGCGAAGAGGATTATCTGAAAATTTGGGAATATATTGATACTAATGTACTTAAATGGGAACAAGATTGCTATTATAGTACAAACGATTAAAAACAGCAACAACGCGTTATGTGTTGCTGTTTTTTTCTTGACAAAGCATTAAAACAATGGTATTATTAAAGTGAAACAAGAGTTTCACTTTTTTGAGACAGAAGGATAATTTGATGAAAGTTTCTGAAATAGTTAAAGCCTCGGGTGTATCGAGAAGTACGGTGTTCCGCTTTTTGCGCGGTGAGAATGTTCGAGCCGCCGCGAAAATGGCCATTATTGCTGCTATGGAGCAGCTTGGCGGTGTGAATGAGTTTGCCGTTAATAAGCAAATGAAATTGGAGCTGGAAATCAGCGCCTCTCACGATTTGGAGCAGTTTTCCGGCTTTGCCCGTGTTGTAGATGGTATTATGAGCGCTGCCAATGAAAAGGGTATTACGGTTTCCATTGTACGTCGTGATAGGGAAAAATCCGCTCAGGATTATCCGGTCTGGGATCATGGTAAGCTGGGTGTGATTATTATCGGTAAAGGCATGGAGGATGAGTGCCGGGAAGAGGAGTTATTGTGTCAGCACAACATTCCTCATGTGTTCATTAACCGCATGATGGAACATCCTAAATCCAGCTTTGTTTCTGTGGATGTGTCTGATGCTGCCTGCGCCCTCACACGTCATTTAGTCGAAAAAGGATGCAAACGGATTGCGATTACCGGCGATGTAAAAAAATTGCGGATTGACCGCGATAAAATTGCCGGCTATAAGAAAGGTCTGCAAGAAGCAGGTATTCCGTTTGATCCTAACCTGTGCCTCGAAGATGTGCCAAAGGAGCAACTGGAAGAACGGTTGACGGCTCTTCTTTCGGAGAACGAAAAACCGGATGCTTATTTGGGCATTTGTGATACTCATGCGATGCTATTTGTGAGTGTTGCAGAGCGGCTTGGCTTTGAAGTTCCAAAGGATATTATGGTGGCTGGTATGGATGATGTGCCCACAAGCGAAATGTTCCGCCCCAGTCTGACAACGGTTCACATTCCCTTTTATGAAATGGGCGTTCTGGCGGTGGATGCACTTTTAAAGCAAACCAATCAGGATGTGAAAAGCGTTCGCGAGGTACTGAATTATCATTTGGTAGAACGGGAATCCTGCTGACAATAAGTTTATAAACAAGCTTGCCTTTGCAAGCATAAAAATATTTTAAAAGGAGAATAAAAAATGGAAGTTAGAAACGCAACCAATCCCAAAGATTTTAAACATTACACAACTGAAACACTCCGTGATGAATTTTTAATCACCGGTCTGTTCACACCCGACAATGTAAAGATGGTTTACAGCCACATTGACAGAATTATCACCGGCGGTGCTATGCCTGTTGATAAGAAACTGGCTATTGAAGCCGGCGACGAATTAAGAGCGGCTTATTTCTTAGAAAGACGTGAAATGGGCGTTATTAACGTTGGTGGTGAAGGTAAAATCACCGTTGACGGTGTGGTTTATGATATGCTCCCTCGTGATGGTCTGTACATTGGTATGGGCAACAAGGAAATTATTATGGAGAGCGTAGACAAGGCTAATCCTGCTAAGTTCTACATCAGCTCCTGCCCGGCTCACAAGAGCTATCCCATCGTTAAGATTGACATTGCTAAAGCTAAGAAGGTTCCCTGCGGTAGTGCTGCAGATGCTAACAAGCGCGTCATCAACCAGTACATTCATCCGGAAGTATTGGATACCTGTCAGCTGTCTATGGGTCTGACCAACTTAGAGGAAGGTTCCGTTTGGAACACCATGCCCTGTCACACTCATGACCGCCGTATGGAAGTGTATCTCTACTTAGATTTAGGCGAAAATGATGTTGTTTTCCACATGATGGGCGAACCTCAGGAAACCCGTCACATGGTTATGCACAACGAAGAAGCTGTTATCAGCCCCAGCTGGTCCATCCACTCCGGTGTTGGTACCCGTAACTATTCCTTCATCTGGGCTATGTGTGGCGAAAATCAGGAATTTACCGATATGGATGGTATTGCAACGAAAGATTTGCGATAAACAGAGGAGTTGTAAGTCATGAAATGGTATAATCCACAGTCAGAACCCTTCAAACTGTACGGATTTCCTTTTTACAAGCAGGATAAGGTTTACAGACGTATGCCCCTTGCACCTTCAAAACCTCTTCCTGAGGCGGTTGACGGCCTTGCCAATGAAACGGCAGGGGGACAGATCAGATTCCATGCTAAGTTTAAGGAACTCACCTTGCAGGTAAGTCTTTCATCTAAGCCCGGTTATTTTGATCATATTCGTGCACCACATACGGCAGAGACTACAAAGCATAGCTTTGACCTTTACCTTTCAAAAGACGGCAAGGACTTTGTGTTTATCGATGTGTCCAAAAATTTGCATGGTACAGAGCATTTCTATGAGAGAAGTCTAATTAGTTTCGATGAAGAACAGGACCTTGATGTCCTCATTGTTTTTCCGTCCTATGGGGGTGTTGACAAGGTTTTAATCGGTCTTAATGATGAAGCGGAAATTTCTGCACCGTGGCACAAGTTTGATGACGACAGAAAAATTGTTGTCTATGGTGGTTCGATTCAGCAGGGGGCAAGTGCCAGCCGTAACGGAATGGGTATGTCGGCACTTCTTTCCAAATGGTTTAATTTAGAAGCCTACAACCTTGGTTTTAATTCCAGCGGTAAAAGTGAGCCGGAGGTTGCAGAGGTTATTGCTGAAATCGAAAATCCTGCTGTTCTTCTCATCAGTACCGAGGGTAATTGCCCTTCCAGTGAATGGCTGGAGGAAAAACTTGCGGCATTTATTGACATCTACCGCCAAAAGCATCCCGAAACACCCATTGTGGTACTGCCCTTTATTGTAGGGGGTAAGGATACCTTTGTTCCCGGATTGATGGAGAGAAGAATGAGGGACAGAGACATTCAGAGAAAAATCGTGGATGACAGAAAAAATGCAGGTGATAAGAATATTTATATTTATTGCCTGGATGAAGACATTCCAAAGGAAGTTAACGGCCATAGTATATGGCATGAGGTAACGGTAGACGGGCTTCATTACAATGAGCTCGGTTTCTACTGGATCACCGAAGGACTTTATAAGTTTTTAAAAGAAACAGTTAATATTTAATATAAGGAGGAACTATTGAAATGGATATGAAAAGCTTTTCTTTAGAGGGTAAAATTGCCCTGGTTACCGGTGCTTCTTACGGTATCGGCTTTGCGATTGCTTCTGCTTATGCTGAAGCCGGCGCAAAAATCGTGTTTAACGACATTAATCAGGAATTGGTAGACAAGGGTATGGCTGCTTACAAAGAAGCCGGTATTGAAGCTCGTGGCTACGTTTGCGATGTAACCAACGAAGAACAGGTACAGAACCTGATTGCTACCATTGAAAAGGAAGTTGGCGTGATTGATATTCTGGTTAACAATGCCGGTATCATCAAGCGTATTCCTATGCACGAAATGTCTGCTGATGAATTCAGAAAGGTAATTGATGTTGACCTGAATGCTCCCTTTATTATGGCAAAGGCTGTTATTCCTTCCATGATTAAGAAGGGGCACGGTAAAATTATTAACATCTGCTCTATGATGAGTGAATTAGGCCGCGAAACCGTTTCTGCTTATGCAGCAGCAAAGGGTGGCTTAAAGATGCTCACTCGTAACATCTGCTCTGAATACGGTGAATATAACATTCAGTGTAACGGCATTGGACCCGGTTACATTGCAACACCTCAGACTGCACCCCTTCGTGAGAAGCAGGCTGATGGTTCCAGACATCCCTTTGACCAGTTCATTATTGCAAAGACTCCGGCAGCCCGTTGGGGAACTCCGGAAGACCTGCAGGGTCCTGCTGTGTTCTTAGCATCTGATGCTTCTAACTTCGTGAATGGTCACGTTCTCTATGTTGATGGTGGTATCTTAGCTTACATTGGTAAGCAACCGTAATAAGAGTTTCTTCTGTCTTGGATTTAAGTGAAAGGCTACGATCATGCCGAATGTTCTTGAAGACAGTTATATCATATTACAAAAAAGGAGCAAGAGTTTAAATGACTCTTGTTCCTTTTTTTGTTTAAACTAATTGATTACCTTTTCTTAAAGTATCTTACATTCTGAATTTAATTCTTCCCAGACTATATCAAAGATGGCGATATCAATATTATTTATTGATGTGAGTGTATATAGTGATTTTCTGTTAAATTTTTCGCTGTCACATAAAAAAACACTTTGTTTGGTATTTGCCAGCATGAGAGAGCGAATGTAGTTTTCTTCTTCTGTAGGATCTGAAATAATCCCGTTTTTATCCAGAGCATAGGATGAGAAAAATAAAATATCCGGATGAATTTCAGAAATCACTCTGTAACTTTGAGGTCCTGATAATACGGCGGAGTTATTTACACTGCTACCACCAATGCAATGTGTTTTAATGCCATAGTTTATGGCATTGAGAGCCGTAATCATATTGTTTGTAAAAAGAGTTATATCTTTATGCCTTGCAATGTACGGAATCAAAAATCCGGCAGTGCTTGAACCATCCAACATAATAATCTGCCCATCACAAATGAGATGTTCGGCTTTTTTTGCAATTTTCCGTTTTGCAGCAGTATTTTGAGACAGTCGATTTTGAAGCGGAGCCACTTGATTCGCATTTAATATATTAGCTCCTCCGTGTGTGCGCTTGATAAAATACATATTTTGTAATTTGGTTAAATCACGGCGAATACTTGATTCGGAAGTATATGTTAATTGGGAAAGTTTCGTTACCGTCATAAATCCATTTTTGTTCAGTAATTCAAGAATTTGTTCTTGTCTTTTTGAAATGCTCATTTCAACGCCTCTTTTGCTCGTTTAATGATTTCATATGATTATTTTTCAAGTTTATCGCCAAATATTGCAAATAAACAATCATATTATATAATTATACCATAAAAAAATAATACGTCAATATGAGGTGATATGATGCTGGAAAATACAAAAGAAAGAGTGCTTCACGCAAACCTTGCTTTAAAGAAAGAGAATCTGATTACGTTGACGTGGGGAAATGTTTCGGAACTTGATAAAGAAACCGGTTATGTTGTAATAAAACCATCAGGCGTGGATTATGAAAACATGAATGTCGATGATATGGTTGTTGTTGACCTTTCCGGAAAAGTGGTTGAAGGAAAATGGAATCCTTCTTCTGATACCCCCACTCATTTAGAATTATACAGAAGTTTCCCCGAAATTGGTGGAATCACCCATACCCACTCAAGATGGGCAACAATTTTTTCGCAATGCGGAATGGATATTCCGGTGCTTGGTACAACGCATGCCGATGCTTTTTACGGGGCTGTTCCTTGCACCCGAAAGATGACTGCCGCCGAGATAACAGGGGAATATGAACTTGAAACCGGTAAAGTTATTGCAGAACTTTTCACCAAAGAAACTATTTGCAGCATTCCCGGGGCTCTCGTATATTCTCACGGCCCTTTTACCTGGGGAAAGGATGCGAAAGATTCTGTGAAAAACGCAATTATTTTGGAAGAGGTAGCAATGATGGCATGGCACACTATTGTGATGAAGCCCGATATGACATTCCAAAAAGAATTGCTTGATAAGCACTATCTTAGAAAACACGGAAGAAATGCCTATTACGGACAGGAGGAGAAAAACAATGATAATAGACAGTAAGCAATATAACGGCAAATGCACTTGCGGGCATGAACATAAAATGACAACTGATTTTTGTATAATTGAATCCGGTTGTCTGGTAAATGTTGATGAATATATAAAAAAATGCGGGCTAAAAGGATTTTCGGTTGCAATATATGACGAAAATACTTATAAAGCCACAAACCGGTTGCATCCGAAAGTGGATAAGGAGATTATCCTGCCACCCGAAAATCTTCACGCGGACAATCACGGAGTAGCTTTGGCACTGGAACTAATTCCTGAAGATTGCGACTATATGATTGCTATTGGTTCGGGGACAATCCATGACATAACACGCTACTGTGCATATGAAAAAGGGATTCCTTTTGTATCTTGTCCAACTGCTGCAAGCGTTGATGGATTTTGTTCCTCGGTTGCCGCAATGACCTGGGACGGATTTAAAAAGACCTTTGAAGCAGTTGCCCCCAAAATTGTTATAGCAGACCTAGGCATTATATCAAAAGCGCCGATGTTTCTCACAAATTCCGGTTTTGGAGATATGATTGGAAAATTTATAGCTTTGGCAGATTGGAAAATAGCACATACATTGACAAATGAATATTTTTGCACGACAATACACGATATGACGATGAATGCAACAAAAGCTGTTATAGAAAGTGCAGAAGCAATAAAAGATGGTAATATAACTGCTTATGAAAAGCTTATATATGGGCTTTTAATGTCAGGACTTGCAATGCAGATGCTTGGCAATTCACGTTGTGCTTCAGGTGCAGAACATCACATTTCTCATTTAATAGAAATGCAGCCCGAGGGTTTGGATGTAAAATCTGCTGCATTGCACGGGGAAAAAGTGGGGGTTGGTACATTAATTGCCTGTCGGGAATATCACCGACTTAAAGACAGCACTTTAAAATGGAATGATTATTATCAGGCAAACTCTGATTATATTAAAGGTATGTTTGGAGAAACATTAAGTGATGCTATAATTGCAGAAAATTCAAATGACTGCGCTTTGGGTATAACTGCAAAACTTATAGAGGAAAAATGGGATAAAATCTGTAATATCATAGATACCATTCCAACATACAGCGATTTAATTGAAAAATATGAAATACTTGGCGTAAAGTCTAAGCTTGGTGATATTGATGTTTCGGAGGGAAAGCTTGATGCTCTTATGGAATATTCACCACTTGTACGAAACAGACTGACACTTATGAGGCTATGCAGAGCGATAATAGGGGAGGAAAAATAAATGGATGGTCCAAGAATAATTTTAGCAGCACACAGAGGTGATCAATTTCGGTATCCTGAAAATACGATGCCGGCGTTTGAATCGGCAGTAAATATTGGTGTTGTCTATACCCTAATGAGCCGGGACATAGCCCCGTTGAGTTTAAGGAGAATTTTGATTTTTGTATAAAAAACGATGTTATTCCTTGCCTTTGTATTCCTGATAATATTGAGAATTATAAAATAGCAATTGATTATGGGTGTAAAATGTTTACTTCTAATAACATTGCTGAGGCAAACCTAATTTTATCTGAACTCAAAGTGAAATAAGTATCTTTTTATGTCCGGTACTTTAATTAACAAGCAGGGAAAAGGTATCGCATTCTCCGGAAGCATTAGGATAATCCTAAAACCTTATATGCGGAACGGCGCACAGGCCGTTCCCTAAACCTCCCGGCTATAGAATACAAAAATCCCCGGTGCGCAAGGGAGTCAAAACTCGCACCGGGGATTGTAACATTTTACTGTTTAGTTGCTGCTAATCAATATTTGGGTCTTTCGTGATAATGAGTGTGCAGCAGTTTGTGAGATTTGTGACCGCAGGGCTCACCCAGATATTCTTCGTAAATCTTCTTGATGTACGGATTATCATGAGATTTTCTGTAGGTTAAAGCTCTGTCTTCGGCATACAGTGCTTTAGCACGTTCAGCCTTCAGGTCAATTTCAGCCTGCAGTTTTGCGGGCTGGATGGGCTGACCGCCACCGGTTACACAACCACCGGGGCAACCCATGATTTCGATGAAGTGATAATTTGCTTTGCCTTCACGGATGGATTCAAGCAGTTTTCTTGCATTACCCAGACCGTGAGCAACAGCAACCTTAACATCCAAATCACCGATAGTAACAGTTGCTTCTTTAATACCTTCGGTACCTCTGACAGCTTCATATTCAACTTCGTCAAAGGTTTTGCCGGTGAGAACTTCAGATACGGTACGCAGAGCTGCTTCCATAACACCACCGGTAGCACCGAAGATAACGCCGGCGCCGGTTGCTTCATCACCGAAGGGAGAATCGAAGACTGCATCTTCTAACTTGTTGAATTCAATACCGGCTTCTTTAATCATTTTAGCCAGTTCGCGAGTTGTGATAACTGCATCAACATCAGGGTAGCCTGTGCCGGACAGTTCTTCACGCTGTGCTTCAAATTTCTTAGCAGTACAGGGCATTACGGAAACAACATAAATGTCTTTCGGGTCAATGCCTGCTTTTTCAGCGTAGTAAGATTTCAGCACTGCACCGTACATCTCGTGAGGAGATTTAGCGGAGGACAGATTGTCTAAGAAGTCGGGGAAGTTGTGTTCACAGAACTTAACCCAACCGGGGCTACAAGAAGTGATTAAGGGCAATTTGCCACCTTCTTTGATACGGTTGATCAGCTCGGTGCCTTCTTCCATAATGGTCAGGTCAGCAGCAAAGTCAGTATCAAATACCTTGTCAAAGCCCAGCATTTTTAAAGCAGCGGCCATTTTGCCGGTAACCGGTGTGCCGATGGGCAGACCAAATTCTTCGCCCAGTGCTGCACGAACAGCAGGAGCAGTCTGAACTACAACGTGCTTGGTTTCGTCAGCCAATGCATTCCAAACGGGGGTTAAGCCGTCTTTTTCATGGAGAGCACCAACAGGACAAATTGCAATACACTGACCGCACATAGCGCAATCGGTTTCGTTTAAGGATTTATCGAAGGAGCTACCGATTTTGGTTTTGAAACCTCTTTCGGTTGCATCGATAACGCCAACGGTCTGAATTTTCTTACAAACAGCTACGCAGCGACGGCAGAGGATACATTTGCTGTTATCACGAACGATAGAGGGAGAGAAATCGTCCACAACGGAGGGAGTATATTCACCTTCGTAGGGGATTTCGGTCACATTCAGTTCTTCAGCTAATTTCTGCAGTTCGCAGTTACGGTTTCTAACACAGGTCAAGCAGTTTCTGTTGTGGTTAGAGAGCATCAGCTCTAACACTGCTTTTCTTGCTTTTCTAACGCGAGCTGTGTTGGTGAACACTTCCATGCCCTCGTTAACGGGATATACGCAAGCGGTTACTAAAGTTCTTGCGCCCTTAACTTCCACCAGGCACATTCTGCATGCGCCGATTTCGTTAATGTCTTTTAAATAACAAAGTGTGGGAATATCAATACCGGCCTGACGTGCAGCCTGCAGGATGGTGTAATCCTGAGGAACAGAAAGGCTCTGGCCATTAATTGTAATATTAACCATTTCCATTTTAAATTCTTCCTCCTTTCGTTATTGAACAATAATTGCATTGAATTTACATTTTTCAATACAAGCGCCGCACTTAATACATTTATCCTGGTCAATGGTGAAGGGACTCTTGATTTCACCGGTAATTGCATTAGCCGGGCACTGTCTTGCACAGAGGCTACAGCCTTTACACTTGTCAGCCACGATGGAGTAGCTAACCAAGGCTTTACATACGCCAGCAGGACATTTTTTGTCAACAACGTGAGCTTCATATTCATCTCTGAAGTAACGCAGAGTGGAAAGAACGGGGTTGGGAGCTGTCTGACCCAGACCACACAGAGCGGATTCTTTAATATTATATGCCAAAGATTCCAGCTTGTCCAGATCTTCTAAAGTACCTTTACCCTGAGTGATTTTTTCTAAAATTTCCAGCATACGTTTGGTACCGATACGGCAAGGTGTACATTTACCGCAGGACTCGTCAACGGTGAACTCTAAGAAGAACTTAGCAATGTCAACCATACAGTTGTCTTCGTCCATAACGATTAAACCACCGGAACCCATCATAGAACCAATCTGGATTAAGGAGTCGTAGTCAATAGCTACATCTAAGAGAGAGGCAGGGATACAACCGCCGGAAGGACCACCGGTCTGAGCTGCCTTGAACTTCTTGCCATTGGGGATGCCGCCACCGATTTCTTCAACGATTTCGCGAAGAGTGGTGCCCATGGGAACTTCCACAAGACCTGTGTTGTTGATCTTACCACCCAGAGCAAATACTTTGGTACCCTTGCTCTTTTCAGTACCGATACCCTGGAACCATTCAGCACCGTTTAAGATGATTTGGGGAATGTTAGCATAGGTTTCAACGTTGTTTAAGAGGGTGGGTTTTTCCCACAGACCTTTAACAGCCGGGAACGGAGGACGAGGTCTGGGTTCGCCACGCATACCTTCAATAGAGGTCATCAGCGCAGTTTCTTCACCACAAACGAATGCACCGGCACCTAAGCGGATGTCTAAGTCGAAGGAGAAGTCTGTACCGAAGATATTTTTACCGAGCAGTCCGTATTCACGAGCCTGGTCGATAGCAATCTGTAAACGTTTAACAGCAATGGGGTATTCTGCACGGATGTAGATGTAACCCTGCTCAGCATTAATAGCATAAGCGGCGATAGCCATTGCTTCAATAACAGCATGGGGGTCACCTTCCAGAACGCTTCTGTCCATGAATGCACCCGGGTCACCTTCGTCAGCGTTACA
Organism: Clostridia bacterium; assembly: GCA_017416855.1. Classification (GTDB taxonomy): domain Bacteria; phylum Bacillota; class Clostridia; order UBA1381; family UBA9506; genus UMGS755. Next base: position 62,728 of record JAFQAZ010000022.1, on the reverse strand, counting down.
GCAAACATATTTGCCGATTACGTTGGGGGACTTAGCAGCCAGCATCCATTTAATGCCGGTGGGGAAGCCACCGCCACCACGGCCACGCAGACCGGAATCTTTGATTACGTCAATAACCTGTTCCGGAGTCATTTCGGTTAAGGCTTTACCTAACGCTTTGTAACCATCTAATGCAATGTATTCATCAATGTTTTCAGGGTCGATAACACCACAGTTACGCAGAGCAATACGCATCTGTTTTTTGTAGAAGTTTGTTTCGTTCAGAGATTTAATAGAATCTTCCTGAACAGTTTCATCATACAGAAGGCGGGTTACGATACGGCCCTTCAAGAGATGTTCAGAAACGATTTCTTCAACGTCTTCAGGTTGAACCATGCTATAGAACGCACCTTCGGGGTAAACGATAACAACAGGGCCCAAAGCACACAGACCAAAGCAACCGGTCTGAACGATTTTTACTTCTTTTTCGAGACCTTTTGCTGCAAGCTGGGTCTCAAATTCTTTAATAACCTTCTGGCTGCCGGAAGAGGTACACCCTGTACCACCGCAGACCAAGACGGTTGATCTTGCAAAATCCATGTTCCGTTATCCTCCTTATTATTCTTCTGTTGCGCCGATGGTGTATTCGGTAACAACACGACCATTAACAATGTGTTCACTGATCACCTTCAGAGCTTTTTCAGCATCCATCTTAACATAGGTTACTTTTTCCTTACCAGGAGCCATAACCTCAACGATGGGTTCTAATTTACACATACCGATGCAACCGGTCTGGGCAACGGTAACGTGAGCCAGGTTACGTTTTGCAACTTCTTCAACCATAGCAGTCATTACGGGACGAGCACCAGCAGCGATACCGCAGGTAGCCATACCAACTACGATACGAGTTGCATGAGCGTCGTCATCTTTACGCATACCAACCTGGTTTTTCATTTTGTTTTTTATGGCTTCGAGTTCAGCTAAACTTTTCATAATTTTCATAGCCTTTCTGCCCATAGAATGAAATTTTTAACCGAAAGCGCAAATATCATGGGCCGATATTGCGGGTTTACAGTTCCGGTTAAACAGACTGTGAGATTTCAGCAAGCCCTTCGTTGATATATTCTGTAAGCCACAGCATAATCTCGGGGCCGGAAAGCTCCACATCGCCTAAAATCTGTCTGACTTCCCGGGTATCCAGCACGAATTCTTTTTCATCAACAGAGTGGCGATAAAGAAAATCGATATTTGCATTACCGGAAAGGACAGTGATAATGGTTTCTGCCATATCTCCCAAAGGCTGACGGTCTATGTGATTATAAGTAAACGTGGCACAGACTGTTGTTCCTTTTCCCTTTTCTGAGGTGATGGAGAAGCTGCCGTCAGTAGCTTCAGCTGCCGCCTTGAAAAGAGAAAGCCCCATACCAACCTTGCGGGTGGTGCGGGTGGTGCGGAAAGGATCCGTTACCGTTTTTAAAAACTCAGGGTCCATACCACAACCGTCATCTGAGATGGTGACGGACAAAACATTGTCCTTTTTATTCTCGCAAACAGTAACGCCAATTAGGGAAGCGCCGGCTTTAACGGAATTATTAATCACATCTAAAATGTGGAGAGATATTTCAAGCATAACTCACACTCACTCGCTGTATTTTGCTAAAATCTTGTCAACATCGTCAACGGTTAATTTACCGTAAACTTCATCGTTAACAGTGAGTACCGGAGCCAGACCGCAAGCACCGATGCAACGAGTTGCTTCAATGGAGAACTTGCCATCCGGAGTGCTGTTGCTGCCTTCGGGCATACCCAGCTTTTCTCTGATTTTGTCTAAAATTGCGCCGGAACCCTTTACATAGCAAGCGGTACCGAGACAAACACCGATGTGATACTTGCCCTTGGGTTCAGTGGTGAACTGAGTGTAGAAAGTAACAACACCATAAATTTCAGCCATAGTTACGTTTAAATTTTTTGAGATGATGGCTTGCACCTCAACGGGCAGATAGCCGTAGATGCCCTGAGCTTCGTGTAATACGGGAATCAGAGCGCCTTTTGTGTCTTTGTAGCGGTTGATGACTTCCATCAATTTCGCTTCCTGCTCTTTGGTGCCGTTAAAGGCTACCGTTTGTTGTGCGTTCAACAAAAATTACCCCCTTGTAATTATTTGTGCAACAAAAAACTGTTGCTTTGTATATATTTTTTTAGGCCACAGAGGCAGAATGTTAAATAATTAACAAACATACTTCTATAACCTAATTAATTATATCATTAATTAAAGAAAAAGTCTATAGTAATTAAAGTTTTTTTCATAATTTTCTGGTTTTTTGGCGGTTTTTCATAAAAAAACAGAGAATATCTGTTTGATTATAAATAAATTTTTAAAGTTATGCAAATAATACTTTTTTTTATGAAGATTTTATGATATACTGTAAGTAAACATAACTAAATTTATGATATAAAGAGGGTTGTCCTATTTATATCAATATTAATGTCTATGCAAATGTGTTGAAAATATGATGCCGGGAAGTGATGTTTTGCTCGGAATTATTAATCTTTATAAGCCAACGGGCAAAACCTCTCATGACATGGTCTCTTTTGTGAGACGAACGCTCAACATAAAACGTGTGGGTCATGCCGGTACATTAGACCCGGAAGCAAGTGGTGTGTTGCCGGTTCTGGTAGGGAAGGCAACGGCTCTTTCAGATTTGCTGACAGAAAAGACAAAAACCTATGTAGCAACTGTGCAGTTAGGCATTGAAACGGATACCTATGATCTGACGGGAACAGTGATAAAAACCAGTGATGTGCGTCCTACAAAGGCAGAAATAGAAACTGCAGTCAGTGGTTTTTTAGGTGAAATTTCGCAGCTGCCGCCTATGTATTCTGCGGTGAAAATGAATGGTAAAAAGCTGTATGAACTGGCGCGGCAAGGTTTGGAAATCGAACGGAAACCTCGTAAGGTGTTTATTGAACATCTTCGTTGTTTTGAATTTACGGAAGACAGTTTTAAAATGGAGGTGCGGTGCTCTAAAGGTACTTACATCCGCTCTCTCTGTTACGATATTGGTAAAAGCCTTGGAACCTGTGCCGTGATGTCGGCCTTGGTACGAACCCAAAGCGGGCCATTTTCACTGGAAAATGCGGTGTCACCTGAACAGGTGGAAGAAGCGATGAAACAAGATAAGATCGCAGATATTTTACTACCGCCGGAAACGGTTTTAACAGCCTATCGGGCTGTGACGGTGCCGGCTCATGCTGTAGCGAAAATCAAAAACGGTCTCCGGATGCGTCCGGCTCAGCTGAAGATTCAGGATGAGGTAATGGGGGAGATTTTTCGTTTATATGATGAAAAAGAGCTTTTGTGCCTGGCAAAAGTAATTGAAAGTGAAGAAGGCCCGGTGCTGGCCATTGAGAAAACCTTTTATCAAGTGTAACTTCTCCAACGGTATAGTCGGTTGGAGTCAACAATATATTTACAACTAAGGGAGGTAATTCTAATGAACACAGTTTGGTATGATTACAGCAAAATTGAATCCCGCAACGGTACTGCAATTGCTTTGGGCAATTTTGACGGTCTTCATATGGGTCATATGAAGCTTATGTCAATGCTTGCAGATGTTGCGCAGGACAATGGCTTACATTCTATGGTGTATACCTTTGACAAGCACCCTATTAATGTGATTAAAGGCGAGAATACCTTAAAATTGATTGCAGACAATGAATACAAGCAGAAACTGCTTGCCGGTTGCAATGTGGATACTTTGTTCTTTGAAAATTTTGAAGCAGTACGTGACCTTTCTCCCGAGGAGTTTGTACGGGATATTCTGGTTGAAAAATTTAATATGAAGGTTGCAGTAGTGGGTCTTCACAACCATTACGGTAAAGATTCTGAAGGCGATGTGAAAATGCTCAGAGAATTTGGTCAGAAATACGGTTTTCTGGTGCATATGATCAAGCCTTTATATTTTGGCGATTTTCTGTGCTCCAGCACAAAAATCCGTGCTTTGATTGAAAATGGTGAAGTGGAAAAAGCGACAGAATTACTGGGCCGTCCCTTTGCAGTAACCAATCGTGTTGTGAAGGATAAAATGCTGGGTAGAACGCTGGGTTATCCCACAGCCAATATGATTCCTGCTGAAGGTCAGCTGATTCCAAAATTCGGTGTGTATGCAACCAATACATATATTGACGGTGTTGGTTATCAGTCTATTACCAATGTAGGCGATAGTCCTACCATCGGTGATGGCGCTGTTCGTTTGGAAACCTATATCATTGGTTTTGACGGCGATGTATACGATGAAAGCTTAGAAGTTGAATTTTTATATAAAATCCGTGAGCAGAGAGCCTTTCAGAGCTTAAATGACCTGCAGGCTCAGCTGGCTGAAGATGAAAAGGTAAGACTTTCATAACAACTATATGATTGCAATAAAAAAGAAGGCATTCATTAAGAATGCCTTCTTTTTTATTGCCTATTGATCAGGGAATGATTAAAAAATCGATAGGATTTTGAAAAATATGTCCGGCCAGGACGGCAAAGTGAAGGTGGCTTTCTTCCGCCAGCTCAGAAGAAGCTGAGTGGCCAACGGTACCGATTAAGTCCCCTGCTTTAACGGCTTGTCCTACGGAGACAACTTCAGCATTGGTCAGATTCTGATACAGAGTTTGATATAGCTCACCGTGGCGGATTGCAATCGTATAACCCATTTGCGGATCCAGATAAGCCTGCTCCACGGTGCCATCGGCAGCGGCGCGAACCTCAGCTTCGAAGGGAGCGGCGATATCGATGCCGATATGCGCCCGCCAGTCCTCTAAGGTTTTTGAATAGGTCAGCTGCTCTCCGGTGAAAGGAACGATGGTTTTTCCTTCTATGGGCAAGACAATTTGCAGAGTTTCTGGTTTTGCCGCAACAGAGATGCTTGCTTCTTCCGGCTCCGGAACAACGGTGGGAGAGGGTGAAGGCAGCACACGCTCAGGAAAGGATGCAGGTGCAAAAGATGATGTGGCAGGCATGGTGGGAAGGGGAACAGGTGTGGACAGGTTTTGAATAGAAGAAAGCGTATCATCCGGCATTCTTGCCGTCAGAATCAAACCAAGACTGGCGATGACAACGGCTACCAACGCGCCTATGTAAGACGCATTTTTTGCTTTTGAATTGCCTTTGGACGAATGGCTGATTTTTTGATTTTTCTTTTTCATAAAATGACGCTCCTTTAAAAAGTTATTCTATGGGTTATTATTTACAAAAATGGAAAAGTTATACAACGAATTATAGTCTAACAGTCAGATTTTATTTATATACTGTTAATAACGAGTGTATAAGGCGGTGTTGTTTTGTATATTATCGATTCAGAAAAAGCCTATACGTATGAAAATATGCATAAAGACGTAGAACAGCTCTGCAAGGAATATTCTTTTCTGGAACTGTTTTCTTTAGGACAGTCGGTTTGCGGTCGTGAGCTGCTTGCCATCCGGTGGGGGTGTGGGGATAAACGGATTTTTTTAAATGGAGCGCATCACGGCATGGAGTGGATTACATCATTGTTGTTAATGCGGATGCTGGAAGAATTCTCTCATCAGTACGCCGAAGGTACAGCCATAGGAAATGTACGTTTTAAAGAACTGTTTGAAGAGATTTCCCTGGTGATTTGCCCCATGGTCAATCCCGATGGCGTGGGACTTTCAATAGAGGGATTGCCGGAGTCACTTCCACCCATTATGAAAACCCGTTTAAAATCCTATAACAATGACCAAACCGATTTTACCAAGTGGCAGGCGAATATAAACGGTGTTGATTTAAATCACAATTACGATGCGGCCTTTGAAAAAGGGGTTTTTTATCAACATAAGCTGGGCATTTTCGGCCCCGGTCCCACCCGTTACAGTGGTCCTTGCCCTGAGAGTGAGCCGGAAAGCAAAGCTGTGGCAGATTTTACCCGTGATTTTCGACCGCACATAGTGGTGGCCTACCATACACAAGGGGAAATTATTTACTTTGATTTTGAGTCTCAAAGTACGGAACGGGGACGACATATGGCAAAGACGATGGCAGAAATTGCAGGCTATGAGCTGGATCAAACAGAGGGCATGGCCAGTTACTCCGGTTATAAGGACTGGGTGATTAATGAATTTCACATTCCTGCCTTCACGGTGGAAGTCGGGTTGGGTGAAAATCCTTTGCCTCTTTCCCAGTTTGGAAAAATATACCGCGATAATTTGAGTATGCTTTTATATTTGGTGAAAGCCTGAGAGGTTTTATTCAACAGCACAGCAGTGACTATACTGCTGTGCTGTTTTATTGCTGCAGAAGAAATACATAGCATTAAATCTTTTCGGGCAATATGATTTTAAGGTGTATAATCCTGTAAGGTTTTCCCTAAACTGATTGACAAATAATCGGAAAAATGATACAATATGGGTTAGTTTTCGAGAAAAATTTATATTTTATTCATATTCCATTCATGGGTTTATTTTATAATGAAGACATTGCTTAAACGAAAGGACAGCTTTCAATGAATATTAAGAAATTTTTTGCATCGATGTTGATTACGGTTTTGGTTTTATCGGTGATCGGTGGCGGTTTGGTAACGGCACGGGTGTTGTTTGGCATTAATCTGGCAGAAGAAATAGTTCAGATGTTGGATAAAACATCTTCTGAAAAAGCTAATATTCTGTTGTTGGGTCTGGACAAGGACAGAATCAGAGCTGATGTGATTATGGTTGTGTCGTTAGATCCAAAGGAACACACCATTAATGTGTTATCGATTCCCCGTGATACAAGGGTTCAATATCCCTCCGGACGGTATGATAAAATCAACCATGCAATGGGCTATAAAGAACCGGAACAAACGATTATCGGTCTTGTGAAAAAAATTACCGGAATGCCCATCAATTACTATTGCGAAGTTAATTTTGAGGGCTTTCGCGATGTGATTGATATTTTAGGCGGCGTGGAATACGATGTGCCCATTAATATGCATTATGATGACCCATATCAGGATTTGCACATTCATGTGAACAAGGGGTTGCAGGTGCTAAACGGCAAAGATGCTGAGGGTGTTGTGCGTTACCGTGCAACCTATGCTAATGGGGATCTGGGCAGAATCAATTTGCAGCAGGATTTTCTGAAAGCGTTGTTTGCTCAGAAACTGCAACCGAAATATATTTCAAAAGCACCGGCTCTGTTAAAGGAGTTAAACGAGCATGTAATCACAAACTTTACCGTTGCAGAGGGAACAAAGTATCTGGGTATGCTTAAGAAAATGACTTCAGAGTCTCTGCAGACACATATGTTACCCGGAACATCAAAGACCATCAGTGGTATTTCGTATTATGTTTATGATGAGGCAGCTGTTAAGAACATCATTTTAACGTCATTTGGGTATCCTGAAGATGAAGCGGCTAAACTGAAAGAACAGTCTCAGGGTGAATGATTATGAAAGAAAAAGCGTTTTCAAAGCAATCGGTTCGCCGTCAACTGGCCGGAGAAGGGTTGAAGCCTAAAAAAGGTTTGGGACAAAACTTTTTAACTGATGACAGCGTGCTTTTAGATATTGTGGAAGCAGCGGAATTAGATGATAATTCCTGCGTGCTGGAAATCGGCCCCGGGATGGGTGTGTTAACCCGCGAATTGGCCAAACGGGCAGGAAAAGTAGTGGCGGTGGAAATTGATACCACTATTTTGCCGATTTTAGAAAAAAATGTGGCAGAATTCTCTAATGTAACCATTATCAATCAGGATATTTTAAAAGTAGAGTTAGATGCTTTGCTGAAGGAGCATTTTGGAGATCGACCGGTGAAGGTGATTGCGAATCTGCCCTATTATATTACAACGCCCATTGTGATGAAACTGTTAGAAGAAACTAACAGTATTGCCTCTGTAGTTATTATGATTCAGAAGGAAGTGGCAGAACGGTTTTCGGCCGACTCCGGCAGTAAGGATTTCGGTGCCATCACATTGGCGGTGCAGTACCATGCAGAGGTGAGTAAGGTTCGCGATGTGTCGCCGGAATGTTTTGAGCCTGTGCCGAAGGTGTGGTCTTCGGTGATTAAGCTTTCACTCCGCGGGGAACCGCCGGTGAAGGTGTTGGATGAAGCGTTATTCTTCCGGCTGATTAAAGCGGCCTTTGCTCAGCGCAGAAAAACTTTCTTAAACAGCGTTTCGGCTACGATGGGGCAGGATGTAACCAAAGAAGAGCTGAGAGACATTCTGGTGCAGCTAGGTTTGGGAGAATCGGTTCGCGGAGAATCCCTTTCCATTGAGCAATTTGCACAGATTGCAGATGAGATTGTGCAGAAAAAATCGAAAAAAGACGAAAAGAAAAAGTGTTAAAATTCGTTGTTTGTACATAATAATAGAACATAGCATTCAAACAACGATTTTTCTATGATGGTTGTGACTGGATGCAGGTGGGGGAAACAGTAAGGCTTAATAGACGGCTTCGTCTGTTAATATAATATGGTTCTTCATTAAGGAGGAAAGTTAATGAAAAGCAAGTTATTGCTCGGCGTGCTTGCATTAACGGTTGTTTCCGGTTCTCTGGTTGGCTGCAATATGAATAAAGATTCAGTCATCCCCGGTGCATCTGCAATGCCCAGCGCCTCAGCGACTGCACAGGCAACAACTTCCACTTCTACTGACGACACCAAGGCGTCTCCTGATGCTTCGGCTACAACAATGCCATCAGAGACACCCGGCGCGACATCTTCTGCAAAAGCTGAATAATGAAATGAACAGGAAGGCACTACCCAAAACGGTAGTGCCTTTTTTCTGTTTGTTAATTTAACATTTTGGTTTCATTTTTTTGAAGATGATTGATTTATGATTTTGAATATACTATAATGAATATATAGAGAAGAGCGGAGTGGTCTTTGCTGTGCTTGTATGTTTCTGAAGAAAACCAGAAATTATTTCAATGGGGGGCAATCGTATGAAACTAGCGATTTTACCAAGATATATCGATTTAAAAAAAGAAAACAGCGTGTGGAATTTTAAGCACTATGTAAATCATGATTTTGAAATGATGGCATATGAATTCGGGATAGGCTTATATGCAATTCTGTCACCTTATGAACTGGAAGATTTTTGTTCTGTGTGTGATGGCCTGATCATTCCGGGCAGCTTTAATAGGGTGAATCCCTCATATTACGGTGGGGAGGCTATGGATCCACCGCCGGCACATGATGATTTTGCTCTTGATATCAAAGCAATAGATTGTTTTGTTAAACAGCATAAGCCTGTTTTGGGCATCTGTGCAGGGCATCAGGCTATCAATATTTATTGCGGCGGTACCATAAACTGCATTACAGATGATGGAACAAAGCCTCATTATGGAACGGTTCATTCTGTGAACATTAAAGGTGACTCTTTTGTTTATGAGGCGTTTCAAACTGACAAAGCGGAGATAAATTCATATCACGTAAGACATATAGATAAGCTTGGAAAAGGCCTTGAGGTTGTTGCCGCATCTGATGACGGCATCATAGAAGCAATCGAAGATAAGGAAAGAAAGCTTTTTGGAACACAGTGGCATCCTGAAAAATGCTTTGAAAATAACAATGCTGTTGAAAAGAGAATTTTCAGGAATTTTCTTGCAAGCTGCGAATAAAAGTTTTGGCTGAACAATCAGTATATGGGCAGGGATGTTGATGATGCGGAAAGGAGAAATATTATGTTGAATGAAAAAACAAAATATAGTTTGGCTTGTTTGATATTATTTCTTTTGATTCCCATTCATGCAAGCGCTAATATGATTTGGCCATCTCTGTACATTATGGAGGGTATGGTAACCTGGTATGTCATCTTAATTGGCTTGATAACGGAGATGGTTTTTGTCAAATGCTTTTTGAAACATACATTTTTGAAATCAGTTTTGATTGCTTTTGTTATGAATGTAGCCTCTACAGTTTTGGGAATTGTTGTGATACCGCTAAGCGGCATTATTGTTGAAGTTTTAATGATTCCTTTTGGTACGGGCACATTCCACCCTTCCCACGTGATTATGAGTTTTATTTTTGCGGTGCTTTCAAATGTGCTGATAGAAGGGCTTACAGTCAAATGGATTTTTAAATACAAGTTTAACAAGATGTTCTGGTGGCTGTTTATTGCCAATGTGATAAGCGTTGCAGCTGCCTGCTTGGTTCTTGGTTTTAAGTATTAGTATTTTTCTAAAAAAGGAACGACATATGGGTGAAAAATCGATGTCTCTGAAAGGAACTTACCAATGAAGAAGATATGTAAGCTTATTGTAATTGTTATATCAGTTTTATTGCTTTTGCAGTTGGTGATTTTTCTGACAGCGCGGTACGGTTGGAGACTCTCTGGCTTTGAAATGTGTGAAAGTCCTGACATTTTGTGTGTTGAAACGGTTCATGTTACAGATGAAACGGTGCATATAGTTGGTAATACGGCAAGCAGTGCAACTTCATATATTGGATATACATATCAGATTAGAGACGGAGTTCTTTATGTAGGCATAAAGCAGAATCTGCTGTTTGGCTTTCAAAACAGATATGGAGGATTTTCTTTTGTGATTGAAGGCGATTTTTCAAATTTGAAACATATAGCTCTGACAAATGGAGAGGAAGAGAAATGCATTTGGTCTGCTCAGAACAATTAAACAGGGGAGGGTTGCCTCATGGCAGAAAATGAAAAACAAAAAACAGTTGGTCTGGTGCTGGAAGGCGGCTCCATGCGAGGCCTTTTTACCGCCGGCGTGCTGGATGTTTTTATGGATGAAAACATACATATAGATGGTATTGTAGGCGTTTCGGCCGGTGCTGTGTTCAGTCCTAATTTTTATTCGGGGCAAAGAGGCAGAGCGCTGCGGTATAATCTGCGGTTTTGCAGGGACAGACGGTATATGAGCCTATGGTCACTCCTTTTTACAGGCAATATGATTAACAAGCAGTTTGCCTTTTATGATGTGACAACCAAATACGATATATTTGACAATGAAGCTTTTATAAAGAACAACAAGGGCTTTTATGCAACGGTAACCAATATGGAAACCGGACAGCCGGAATATTTTGAAATTCGGGATGTGTTAAAAGAACTGGAAGTGTTAAGGGCATCTTCGGCTATACCGCTGGTTTCTAAACCGGTTATGCTTGACGGCAAACCATATTTAGATGGTGGGATATCTGACAGTATTCCTGTTTTGAAGGGAAAAGAGTTGGGGCATGATAAGCTGATTGTGGTGCGGACGCGGCCGGAGGGATACAAAAAGGAACCATTCTCTGCCGGTATGCAGAAGCTCATTACGCGAAGTTACAGGAAATATCCCAACTTTGCTGAAACGATGATTCATCGCCCGGCAATGTATAATGAGACGTTGGCAACAATCAGAGATTTGGAACAAAAAGGGAAAATTTATGTGATTCGTCCACCCCGGGCGATTCAGTTAAAAACCATTGAGAGACATGCCGGCGCTTTGCAAGAGGCCTATAACATGGGCGTAGATGAGTGCAAAAAGCAACTGGCAGGCATAAAAGAATATCTACAACAATAGGAAACATTTACAGGATTTTGCTCGTCTGTTATTTTAAAGGAGGGTTTTGTTATGAAGAAAGTGATTTCAGTTTTATTGATGCTGTGTTTGCTGATGGCAGTTTCACCCATGGTTTTTGGTGCGGTGGCCGGTCAGTATTATTACACAGATATTGTTACATACCTAAACGGCGTGGAAATTGATGCCATTAACATTGGCGGGGAGACTTTAATCAGCGCAGAAGATATGCAGTATTATAGCTTTCATGTGCGGTGGTTGCCCGATGAACGGGAACTCAGAGTGAATTCAATCCCCCATGCAGAAAACGGTAAACCACCAGCGGTGGTTAAAGCTGATGGTGTTGCGGGAAGCATTCGCGGTGATTATTATGAAACGGATATTGTCACTTATTTAGACGATGTGCCAATTATTGCTTATAATGTTGGCGGTAGAACCTATCTCCATGCAGAAGAAATGAGAAAATATGGCTATATTGTGGATTGGTCACCGGAAAAGTGGAGTTTATTCATTGTGAGTCCTGACCGCAGTGGTTATGTATATGATATCCCCATGTCTTTCGGTAAAGCCAATCTGGAACCGGATAGCGGTAATGCGGAGGTTAGGTATAACAACGGTAAACGAACCGGTCGGGGAGATGCGGATTATTTTGATCTGAGTATGTCTGCCGGTGCTAAGGGAGAATACTCATTCCGTATGGCTTTTTATCAGAATAAATCGCTTTTTTATTCTGAAAATCTGCAGAAAGCCCTTGATCCTTTAGTCAGCAACGGAAAAGGAGTGGAGAACCCTTGCGATCCGAAAGAAAAGTTTGATTTGGTGAACAAAACTATTAAGATTTCCGTTAATGGCCAGCAGGCGCGGCAGATTGCTGTGGAAAGAGGGGGCGGAAACGGTCATACAGATTATTATTTTACGGTTTATGATTTGCCACGATATAAAGAAACGGAGATTGATTCCATTACCTTTTCCATTGGCGAAGCGACAGGAGAAGCTTATGAAATAAAACAACCGGTTGTGGATTCTTATCTGCTGGATATGGCAGTAGAAAAACTGAAGAAAAACCCGCTGGATTTTATGAAAGGGTCTTATGCAACCGATGGATATTTCTTAATTTATATGAGAGAATCCCAAAGCTTGGGTGAGGTGATTGACAGGCTCTATCTGGTGGATCGCTACACCGGTGATGTTTCGGAAGAATTACTGCAGCAGGTAAAAACGGGGGAAGGCTTTAATCTGGATGTTTTGCATCCCTTTGCTTTTTCGGCAGATGAAAACAGCGGTAAAATTTTCTTCTCCTGCCAAGGGGCAGAAAAGACGGCTGATTTTTATGTGGATGTGAATACAAAAACTGTTTACAAACGGTAATGCAATCAAAAGGACTGTAAAACTATTTTTACAGTCCTTTTAATTTGACATTTTCTATTGACTTTTTATGCAAAAAAATATACAATAAATAGTGGAATATTGTCTGCTTGTCCGTGGCAGAGCAACAGGATTTTTACGGACAGAAAGAGGATTGGAAAAGATGAAAAAGTTGATGTTAGGCAATGAAGCCATTGCCCGCGGCGCTTATGAAGCAGGGGTGAATGTGGCATCCTCCTATCCCGGTACACCCAGTACGGAGATTACGGAGTTCGTTGCCAAATATGATGAAATATATTCCGAATGGGCGCCCAACGAAAAGGTAGCCGTTGAGGTGGCTTCCGGTGCAGCTATTGCCGGCGGAAGAGCCCTTTCTGCTATGAAGCATGTTGGCTTGAATGTGGCAGCTGACCCTTTGTTTACTATGAGCTATATTGGTGTGAATGGCGGTTTGGTTCTTTGTGTGGCTGATGACCCGGGCATGCACAGTTCTCAGAATGAGCAGGATAGCCGAAACTATGCTATTGCGGCTAAACTGCCTATGCTGGAGCCTGCTGATAGTGGTGAATGCCGTGACTTTATGAAGGCGGCATACGACATCAGCGAACAGTTTGATACACCGGTGCTGATGCGTTTGACAACCCGTGTGGCACATTCTCAGAGTGAAGTGGAGCTTTTCCCGCGCCAGGAAGTGCCGGTGAAGGCATATAAGAAAGATGTGGCTAAAAATGTTATGGTGCCTGCAAATGCCCGTCCCAAGCACGTGATTGTGGAAAAACGTATGGCAGATTTAGTTGCATTTAACAATACCTCTGCTTTGAATAAACTGGAAATGAACGACACGAAGGTGGGTATTATTACCGCCGGTATTGCTTATCAATATGCCCGTGAGGCTTGCCCCAGCGCTTCTTTCCTGAAGCTGGGTATGATTCATCCTCTGCCGGAGCAGCTCATTCGTGATTTTGTTTCCAAAGTGGATGTTTGCTATGTAATTGAAGAATTGGATCCCGTTCTGGAACGCCAGATTAAAGCGATGGGTCTTGCGGTTCGCGGTAAAGAGGAATTTACTTTGTTGGGTGAATATTCTGCATCTATGATTCGTGAAAAACTTTGCGGTTCTACTTCTGAGGCAAGCTATTCTGTGGATGAAACCATTCCTGTCCGTCCGCCGGTTATGTGCCCCGGTTGTTCACATCGTGGTGTGTTCTATGTGTTGAATAAATTAAAACTGGCTGTTAGCGGTGATATTGGTTGTTATTCTTTAGGGTGTGCCAAACCCTTAGACAGTATTGACAGCATCATTTGTATGGGTGCCAGCATTTCTGGTCTTCACGGCATGGAAAAAGCTCAGGGCCGTGAGTTTGCCAAGAAGTCTGTTGCTGTTTTAGGTGACTCCACCTTCTTGCACTCCGGTATTACCGGTTTGATTGATATGGTTTATAACAAGGGTACATCCACTGTTATTATTCTGGATAACTCCATTACGGGTATGACCGGTCATCAGAACAATCCGGCTAATGGCTTTACCATTAAAGGTGAACCTGCTAAACAGGTAGATTTAGAAAAACTGTGCCATGCGGTTGGTGTGGATTTAGTCACTGTGGCAGACCCCTTTGATGTTGAGAATTTTGAAAAAGTGGTAAAAGAGCATCTGGCGGCAGAAGAACCCTCTGTTATTATTGCTCAGCGCCCCTGCGCTCTGTTGAAAATTGCAGGTTATACCGGCTGCTGTGAAATTACAAGTGATTGCAAAAACTGTAAAATGTGTATGCGCTTAGGCTGTCCGGCCATTTCTATGACAGAAAACGGACCGAAGATTGACGCAACACTGTGTAACGGTTGTGGTTTGTGTACCAACGTTTGTAAGTTTGGTGCTATTGTTCAAAAATAAGAGAATATCCCCAAATGGATAAGATGGAGGTTATGATGAATATAATGATTGTAGGCGTAGGTGGTCAGGGTACCCTGCTTGCCAGCCGTATCTTAGGTGCCGCTGCATTACGTGCCGGCAAACAGGTTAAGCTTTCGGAGGTACACGGCATGAGTCAGCGTGGCGGTAGTGTTGTGACCTATGTGAAATATGGTGACAGAGTAGCTTCTCCCGTTATTGAGCAGGGAGAAGCCGATATGATTATTGCTTTTGAAGAGTTGGAAGCATATCGCAGTCTGCCGTATCTTAAAAAAGGCGGTGTGATGATTGTGAACACTCAAAAGACCAATCCTATGCCGGTGATTACCGGTGCTATGGAATATCCGGCCGATATTCTGGAGACCATGAAGGAAAAAGGCGTTAACGTTGTGGCTTGTGATGCTTTGGCTTTGGCTAAAGAGGCAGGCAACATTAAGTCTGTGAATGTGGCATTGATTGGTGTGATGGCTAAAAACTCACCTTTATCCAAGGAAATCTGGGAAGGTGCGTTGGAGGATGCTGTACCCGCAAAATTCTTAGAAGTAAACCAAAAGGCTTTTGCATTGGGGTATAACCACTAAAATAGAAAGGATGATACGAAATGGTAAAACAGATTTCTGTATTCGTTGAAAATGCCGGAGGTAAGCTGGCTAAGGTAACAACTGCTTTACATGAAGGCGGCATTGATATTCGCGCCCTTTCCATTGCGGATACAACAGATTTTGGTATTTTACGTTTGATTGTGAAAGACCCTGATAAGGCTGTTGCAATTTTGCAGGAGAAAAATATTCTGGTTAAATCTACCGATGTTATTGTGGTGGAAATTGATGATGAGCCAGGTGGCTTAAACAAAGCAATTTGCCTTTTGCGTGACAAAGGCGTGGCGCTGGAATATCTCTATGCTTTTGCCGGAAAAAAGGGCAATGAAGCCTATGTAATTATGAAAACAGATAACGAAGAACTGGCTGCCAAAGCTCTTTCTGATGGTGGTATTCGTGTTCTGGAAGCAAAGGAAGTTTATGCACTTTGATGAATCGAATTATGCAAGAGGTTTACGGTGTTAAAGCCTCTACTATTGAGCTTTTGCACCGTGCCGAGGAAGATATTGCGGATGTGTTTCGCATATTTGAAAAGAAAGCGGAATATAACCAGGCAAAGGTGCTGTCGGCCTTTCACGAAGAAGGTATTAGTGAGCGGCATCTTTTGGGAACCACCGGTTATGGCTATGATGATGCCGGCCGGGAAGCCTTAGACAGAATTTATGCTAAGGTGTTTGGCGCTGAAAGTGCGTTGGTGCGGCAACAGATTGTGTCCGGCACTCATGCTCTGGCATCCTGCTTTTTTGGAATTTTACGTCCGGGAGATACCTTACTGTTTGTTACCGGAACGCCTTATGATACTTTGGAAGAGGCAGTAGGCCTTCGCGGTGAAGGGGATACCGGCTCTTTAAAGGACTGGGGGGTTAACTGCAAGGTTGTTCCTCTTTTAGAAGACGGATCACCGGATTATGAGGGTATTCGGAAGGCGATGGACAGTACCGTTAAAATGGTATCGATGCAACGCTCGAAAGGGTATGCCTGGCGAAAATCCTTTTCTGTTTCTGAATTGGGTGAGTTGATTGCCTTTGTGAAAGAAATTCAGCCGGAGGTTATCTGTATGGTGGATAACTGCTATGGCGAATTTGTGGAAGAACAGGAACCCACAGCCGTTGGTGCTGATTTGATGGCTGGCTCTTTGATTAAAAATCCCGGTGGCGGCTTGGCACCTACCGGTGGCTACATAGCCGGTAGGGCCGATTTGATTGAAAAAGTAGCTTGCCGCTTAACTTCGCCAGGCATCGGCGGAGAAGTTGGTGCTACGCTGGATGTGAACCGATTGTTTTTCCAAGGGTTATTTTTAGCGCCCCATACGGTAATGGAGAGCTTGAAATCGGCAGCGCTGGCCGCCAGAATGTTAGAGCTTTCAGGTTATGATGTGTGCCCCGCTTCAAATGAAGCGCGAATGGACATTATTCAGGCAGCGAAACTGGGCACGCCGGAGAAGGTTTGTGCCTTTTGTCAGGGAATTCAAAAAGGGTCGCCCATTGATAGTCAGGTGCGGCCGGAACCATGGGATATGCCGGGATATGAAAGCCCGGTTATTATGGCGGCCGGAACCTTTGTATCCGGTGCTAGCATCGAAATTTCGGCCGATGCACCTATTCGCGAACCTTATGCGGTGTATCTGCAGGGTGGTCTGACATATGAAAGTGCCAAAATCGCGATTTTGTGTGCTATGGAGAATATATTGTAAAAAAGTTTTCTATTTGACCAGTGTGCTCATGAAGACATAAAAAAATGATATGCATTTTGCATATCATTTTTTTTATTAGAGGCTTAACAGATGTTTATATTTTTTTATATTTTCTTTTTCAGGGATGTAATAGTCCGTACATTCAATACCGAGTGCCTCATATTTATGTGCTCCCATTTTATGATATGGTAAAAGGTCAATATCCCTGTAATGGATATTTTTCAAAAAATTTGCTATGTGCATTATCTCCTCGGCAGAATCATTAAATCCGGAAACAACAGGTATTCGTATGATGATATCACCTTTTGATTTATCCGAAAGTTTTTTCAGATTCTCTAAGATAAGTTTGTTAGAAACCCCTGTTCCTTTTATATGCAATGTTTCTGTAAAACACTTTATATCATAAAGAAACAAATCTGTGTACGGTATAATTTTTTCAAAGCTTTCCCACGGAACATTTCCTGCTGTATCAATAGCCGTATGTACATTGTTTTCCTTGCATTTTTTTAAAATTTCCTCAAGGAAATCGATTTGCAGCATGCATTCACCGCCTGAGAAAGTAACACCGCCACCGGATGATTGATAATAAGCTTTATCCTTCATTATCTCATTTAAAACTTCCTGAATAGTGTATTTTCTGCCGCAAATTTGTTTTGCTTCATTTAAGCAGAAAAAGTTTTCGTTATCCACGGATAATTCTTTACATCGGCCGCATTCTGTGCATTTGTTTTTGTAAAACAGAATTTCTTTCTTAAAGTTTTGGCTTTCGGGATTATGGCACCAGGCACATCTTACATTACATCCTTTAAAAAACACGGTGGTTCGTATGCCCGGTCCGTCAACAAATGAATTTCTTTGAATGTCAAATATTGTGGCTTTCGTTTTTTCTTCAAGAAGTGTGTTTTGTTCTGGCAATAATTTCATTCTGTAATCCCTCATTTAAAAAGACAAAGTAGTCTGAAAATCCGGATACTCTGACTCTTAAATTTCTGTATTTTTCGGGTGTTTTCTGTGCCTCAATCAAATCATCTTTTGAAACATATGTAAGTTGAAAATGAGTGCCACCAAGGGAAAAATATGTTTCAAACAGCTTGACCAATTTTTCAAAATGATCATCATTTTTAATAAGTTGTTCGTCTAATAAAACATTGGTAACGCTGGGACCTGTAAGTACCGCTCCCGGATCGCACTTGGCTATAGCATTTAACAGTGCCGTCATACCCTTTCGGTCTTTTCCCTGAGTCTGACCAATGCCAAAATTCACCATATCTCCGGCAAATCGACCATCCGGTGTTGCTTGGGTAGCCTCACCGAACCATTTATGATATGGATGATAACCAATCAAATTTCCAAATAACCACTTTTTCTGCAGATAATTTTCAGTATTATTCCATTTTTCAAGGCTTTGCATCAGTTTTTGTGCCACTTCGTTGGAACAGGAGTCATCATTACCAAAGAAATTGCCTCTTTTTAATATTTCTGCCCGCAACATTTCAAAACCCTTCCAGTTGTTACGGAGAGCACAAATAAGTTCTTCCATCGTAACGCGTTTTTCATCATAGACAAACTGTCTGGTAATGGCGAGCGAGTCAATAACATTAGATAAACCGATAGGTAGGCCTACCGCAATATACCTTGTGAGCCCTCCTTGTGTACAACTTTTAGCATTTTCAATACAACCCTCTAAAAAGATATTGCTCACTATATTACAGTCACGGCTTCGAATATTCTGAAAGCCCTTGCTGATTCTTTCTACTTCCCATAAGTCGCTAAAGAGTTCCTCTTCATAAATGGCATAAAATTCTTCAAAACTTTCTGCTTTCACAAGGTCATCTGAGCGTTTATAAAAGGTATTTTCCACAGAACGCACTACATTCATAGGATCAAATCCAAAGACCATACCGCCGGGTAGTGCCAGTTCGTTACAGCCCATCATGGTATAACCGACCGCTTCCTCAAAAGAAAGTCCTGCATGATTCATTAACCCTTTGAGTCTTGGTTCATCATTTACAAAAGCAATCCGTTTATTGGGATCCTTTCGTTCACAGTTCAGCATAAACCGCAAAACTTCTGTAGGGGTTTTCTCTGTCCATCGGAGAGAAACCTGAGGAATCCATGTAGGCAGTTCCAGTAAAGCCTCCACTATTAATCGGGAAAGATCATTAAAGCCGTCTTCGCCGTTTGTTAAATATCCTCCTAAACAGAAATGGGATTCGCCGCCGCGATGAAAAGTATCTTCAGAAATGTGTTTACGTGCCTGAAGCATTAAAAATAGTTCCTGCAAATAAGAGGCCGCTTCTTCTTTGGTTACTATTTTGTTATCTATATCCTGACGAAAATAGGGATATAAATACCGGTCAATCAACCCAATACTATCCGGAATATAGGGGTAACAGAAATAAAGACTCAAAACCGCTTCATAAAAACTTTCTGCCGGATATTCAGGAACTTTTTTCAACGACTCTGAGAGCCGCATCAGGTTTTTTTGATATTCAGGATTTTTTGTTTCCTTTGCCACTACAAGTGCTTTTTGTGAGGCTTTATGAGCCAAACCGATAATTGCATTACACAAATCGTATTGGGTATCTAAAAATTCAATAGCACTTTCATCGCCTTCGTGTGCCGTTTTCGACTTTTCAATATCGTTCTTTATACCATTCAAACCGTTTTGAATAACTTTAAAAAAATCTCCAACAGAATGTTGCCATTCAAAACTCAGCAGATTATCTACGGGATGCAAATAAAAAATTTCATAGGCCACAGCAAAGTTTTTATGACCGGAACGGTTAAAAACGTCCCCCTCCACACTATCATCAAAACGGATTAACCCCGTCAAGCAGGATTCTTCTAAAATCAGTGGTTCCTGATTTAAAATATATTCACAAACCCGCTTACCGGACATTTTCATAGGAGACAAAAATAAATCTTTTTTATCATACTCTGTGGATACAGGCTCCACCCACATTTCGCCGGCAACGGTTTTCTTAACTAATTTTTCAATTCTCTCATTCATATGTATCTCCTTTTACCGAATGGAATAACCACCATCTAACACTACTGTTTCACCACAGGTCATTTTGGCTTCTTCGCTGAGAAGATACATAGCAAGCCCGGCAATTTCATCCACCGTTGCAAAACGTCCATAAGGAATATCCTCATGCTCTATGGCATCTCCTTCATGCCAGTTGTTCATTTCGGTTGCAACAGGCCCGGGAGCGATTCCGTTTATTGTGATTCCATCATTTGCGAACATTCTGCCCCAACCTCTCGTCAACCCTGTTGCAGCAGTTTTTGATGCACCGTATGCACCATATACAGGCTCGCAACTTGCTACAGATGTTATATTCAATATATTTCCTTTTATATTATTGTTGAGCATGTATTTTACTGCTGACTGCATTGTAAAAAATATAGCACTTGTGTTTGTTTTCATAACATTTTCCCACTCGTTAGCGGTGGTTTCTAAAAGTGTTTTTTTGTCCCATTCGTTGCGTTGGGCAAATATGCCTGCATTATTTACAACGATATCCAATCCGCCCATAAGTGCTGCGGCTTCGTTAATTTTACTGTCAGCCATTTCAATCTGAGAAACATCCCAAATCATTGGGATGACATTTCCTTCTATTTTTTTTGCGGATTCCTGCAGGGTTTTGATGTTTCTTCCTGTAATTACAACACTACATCCTTTTTTAGCAAGTTCTTTAGCTATAGCAAAGCCTATGCCTCTGCTTGCACCTGTGACAATAGCTTTATTTCCTCTTAACATATTCACTACCTCCTTGTATGATCATTATAACAAATACACACACAGAATAAAATGTTTATATTATATTTTATTTGTTAAAAAAGGACATTTGTATTGTGTTTCTTTTTGAATTTTGATATAATTTAAAGCAAAGGAGGGGAAAGAATGAAGGGTATTTTTAATTATCAACTAGCAGATAACACAGTTGTTTTTACGGACAGTTTAAAAAAAGATTCATCTTATGTTGCAAAAAAGCCAAGAGACCATGAAAGTATTTTTTTTGTTACAAAAGGAGCATTGTTATATGAAAAGGGAGATATAAGAGAAGTCATAGAAACAGGACAGGTAGGATATATAGCAAGAGGATCATCAGACAAAAGCTCGGCGTATTTATGTGACGAGGTTTCATATATTGCTGTTAACTTTTCATTTGATAAAGGAGATCATTTGTCGGCGAAAACATTGCCGTTTAAAATTCTTTGCTCGCAAGGGTTCATTTATAAGTATGAGCAGTTATTTAAAGATGCATTGAACCATTATATTTTGAAAACTCCGGGATACATTGCAATATGCAATGGTCTTATTATGCAAATAATAGGGTATTTATACAATGAGCATAATATTGATGTTGTAAAATATGCAAAAATGCAACAGATAGAGGCCGGAATTCAATATTTGAACAGGCACTACAATTCCCCGGAACTAAAAATAAGTGAACTGGCAGATAAAGTATATATGAGCGAAAAACATTTCAGACGAGTTTTTTTTGAAGTATATAATCAAACCCCGTATGCTTATTTGCAGAAACTTCGTATAAGTAAAGCGGAAATTTTATTATTAAACATGTCAAAAAAAATATCAGAGATTGCTCTGCAATGTGGATTTTGTGATATTTACAGCTTTAGCCATTGCTTTAAAAAACATACCGGAATTTCTCCGACTGAGTACAGGTCCTCCCATATATGATTTATGACGGTGTTGTAATGGGCAGGAAAATTAATTATATATTATCTTCTGAAAATTTAGGATAATCCTAACTCCATATATAATAAAAGAGTTTGTAGCAAAATAAATATTCTGCTACAAACTCTTTTTAAATACAACTCTATATGTTGTAATTTTTATTGTTTTTGGTTTATGCTTTTTTATGATTCAGCAAAATAATACCGCTGCATACCAACAGTAAGGTAATCAGAAGATTCATGGGGTTTATGGTATCTCCCAGCATCAAAACCGAGAGGATAACACCAAATACCGGAATGGTGAAACTGAAAATGGTTACCTTGGAAACGGGGTTATGCTTCAGCAGGATGCCCCAAACGGCATAGGCGATGGCAGAAAGGAAGGCAAGGTAAATCAATACGCCAACAGCCTGCAGACTTGTTACATGAATAGAACCGCCGAATAGGAGGCCGATGGCCATCATCACAAGACCGCCCATAATGAACTGATAACCGCTGATAACAACTGGGTCTTCGTCTTTAGAATAGCTTTTCATTAAAACGGAAGAGGCGGCAGAGGCAATGGCAGAAAAGATGACAAAGGCATCGCCCATAAAGTTCATGTTAAAATCAAGTCCGTTTAAATTGACTAAAATAATGCCGCCAAACCCCAAAATGCAAGCGAAAATCTTTTTGAAGGTTAGTTTTTCCTGACGGAACAAAAGACAGGCGATCAGCATTGCGAAAAAGGAACTGGAACTGCTGGCAATAGTGCCTTTCACACCGGAGGTGTTGGCCAGACCAACGTAAAAGAATATGTACTGTACCACCGTCTGAAAACAGCTGACAATGGCAATTTTGCCCCAGTTTCCTTTTTTAGGCAGGAGAAATTTTCTTCTGCCGATACTGTAAATGATAACAGTGATGATACCGGCCATGGTAAACCGTGTTCCGGCAAATAACATAGTGGAGGGGACGTCTTTTTCCGGGGACAGCATAAGCTTATATCCCAATTGAATAAAGGGGGTAGCGCTACCCCAAAGGGCACAGCAAAGAAGAGCGCCCAATGTAATAAACCAGGTTGTGGTGTAGAGTTTGTTTGATTTTTCCATGTTTTTTCTCCTATTTTGACAAGATACCACTATTTTACCACATTTTAATAGATTTGACAATGACTCTGAAAATAAAAAGTAGACATTCGCCTTATGGAGAATGTCTACTATCAATATAATCTAATAATTTACACTTTGTGTGTTCTGCGCCTTTTTCTACATTTGAGAGCTGGACGAAAAAGAGTGCAGATTGGGTAAACTGAGTCCGAAGCTGTACAGGGGTACTGCGAGTGGCGAAGTTTATTCAAAACACAAAGAAATAAAGAAGTAGACATTCGCCTTATGGAGAATGTCTACTATCAATATACTCTAATAATTTGCACTTTGTGCGTTCTGCGCCTTTTTCTACAGATCTTTTAGAGGGGGAACAACTCGTTGTTAATATCCTCTAAAGTTTCACGAACCAGTTGGTCACCACCAATGTGGCCAACCTGACCACTGGAAATGAAGGCACTGTAATGGCCACCATCTTCTGCCTTTTTGGTGGGCAGATAGCCTTCAGAACCGCAGCAAAGCTGAATTAAGAAGGTCTGTTCAGCATGGCTTCTTGCTTTGATTTGGTTACCGAAGTCTAAGAACAGCTCGAAGGGGTTGGTAGCAATGGCAATGGTGCCTAAACGCATAATATGTACTTCGGTATCCAGCACGTTCTGCACGTTCTGCACTTCCATACGAACTAAAGTACCGGTATAAATCTGCAGTTTGGCAACATCGTTATAGTCAATATCGCCTACTTTTTTATCAAGGTAATCGGCGATAGCCTTTTCGGCAGCGAGTTTATCGGCTAAGGTTGCCTTGCGGATGGGGAGCTTCATATGATGTACGTGATGGATCAGTTCAGCATCTTCCTGAGGAGCATCCAAACCATCTTCATATACTGCAATGATTTCATTGGCGATTCTTCTACCGGTGAGACGCATACCGTCTAAGTCAAACATGGAGGGGTCAGCCTTACGCTTTAAGGGGTACTTACGTTCAATGTTGGGGTCGTTTACATCACTTTCCGGCTCAACCCAACGAACGATGTCAACAGGGCACTGGTCGCCGGCTGCACTACAGAGTGCCAGCAGGAAAATATTATCGCCAAAGCGTTTTCTTAAAAGCATTTTAGTTTCGCCCCAGAAGTCAGGAGAAACGAACAGTCTGTGTTGTACGCACTGAGCAGGGCAGGCAAGGTTTGCCACAATACCGGTGAGTTCATTATTTTCACCGAATACATACATCAACTCAATGCCGGTGTCGCTACCACCCTCAACAGCATCAAACACGGCCATATTGGTTTCGCCCCACATTTGAGCACTGCCGTCTGTGTAGCTGGCTCTGCGGCACATACCAACGGGAGCACGACCAAAAGCATTGGAGAAGGAACCTGTTTTTCTGTTTGCCCATGATTCTTTTGTGACGTTTACAATGCGTTCTACTAAAAATTTAAGCATTTCATCGCCCTGAATAATATCCGGGTTGTTGGAAATGTTTGCTTTTTCAACATACTTTTTATCCGGGGGCAGCAACTGAAGTAATGCACTTTTGTGAGAAGCTTTTGATTTAGAACGTCTTGTACGGGTGTAGGCAGGACCGGTATGAGTGTGAATAGCACTTAAAACCACTTTATCAGGGTCGATACCCAAATCGTTATCCTTCAATTCAGCACGTACTGCGTCAACCAGATTAGCAGAGGTGGAAACCAGGTCGCAACTAACCAGAATCATCTGTTCATCATCAGAAGAAACAGCCATAGCAGTTGCGGTTAACGGTTTTTCAACATATTCAGAAATTCTTTCGGCAAACTGGCCGGCTAAGGAAACTTTTTTGTCAGGCGTAATGCTAATTTCAGCCCAACCGAACTGTAATTTACTCATTTTTCTCTACCCTTTCTATTGTTTTAATTCTTTTTTTGATCCTTATAACATCTTTCATCATGCGGATGACATCGAAAATTAAATGCACTTTACTGTTTCTGTTCAATTCTTCGTCGCTATGTACGACACAAACGGGGAATTCGCTGATAGAGTAACCGAATTGTTTTGCCAACAACAAAACTTCCAGATCAAAGGCAAAACGGTTGACAATGCAATGAGAAAAAATATCCTTGGCGATGGAGCCTTTAAAGCATTTTAAACCGGTTTGTGAATCTGACACGCCACATTTTGTATACAGAGCAATCATTTTTGTATACAGTTTTGAGGTCAGTTTCCGCAAAAAAGAAACCTCATCGTGACCGTTTGGATGAATGTTGCGGGAACCGATTACGATATCAGAACCTGTGGTCAGCATTTCTTTAACCATGTTTTCCAGCTGCTCAGTCCCGTAGGCCAGGTCGCAATCGGTATACAAAATGATGTCGCCCTTTGCGATTAAAACACCTTCTCTGATGGCAGCGCCTTTGCCGCGGTTGATGTTGTTTTCAATCAGAGAGATGTTTTCATGAAGCAACGCTGCTTTTTTTACGGTTTCGGCACAACGATCCTGACTGCCGTCGTCAGAAAAAATCAATTCAAAATTACAATCCTCAACATGCAATGACAGTAAGCGATTAATGGTTTGTTCAATTAATGCTTCTTCATTGTACATAGGGATAATGACAGAAATCAGCATATATAATCACCTTTTGTATATTATAACACAAATGCGAAGTGTTTTCAAGTTTATACAGGCATGTTTATACAATAAAAGGCAACAGGAATCCTGCTGCCTTTTGTTATTTTTATTACAAGCCCATTTTAGCCAAAAGCATTTTAGCGCAGTCAATCTGATTGGGGATGCTGCCGTTTTCATCACGAACACGCCAAATGTCCGGTGTGATTTCATCTGCAACAAACATTTTGCCGGTTTCATCGTAACCAATTTCAATTTTGAAGTCGATTAAGGTGAGACCCATAGGAGCCAGCTCTTTTTTCAGCACTTCACCAACACGGTGGAGAATGTCTAATGCTTCGTCATACTGACCTTCTTTTAAGAGACCTTTCATGATGCAAAGACGTTCGCTGATTAAGGGATCGCCCTGAATGTCGTCTTTTAACGTAACTTCAGCATAAGGAGGGTTGAACACAATGCCTTCTTCTAAAGTGAAACGACGGCACATGCTACCGGCAGTAAAGTAACGCAGAACAAACTCAAGCTTGGGAACGGTCAGGTTGCGAACCTGCATTAAACCCTGTTCTACATTGGCGTTGATATAGTGAGTGGGGATGCCATTCTTTTCCATTAATTCGAAGAAATATTTAGAAATGGCAAGGCCAATTTTGCCCTTGCCTTCAACGCTGCCGCCAACGGTGTTAGAGCCAGGGTCGAATACGCCGTTTTCACCTGTTGCACTGTCTTTAAACAACAGGCTGACGATGTTTTTTTCTTCGTCCAAAAGGACGTCTTTGGTTTTTCCGGTGTACAAGGTTTTCATGTGTAAGCACTCCTTTTATATATTAGTGTGTTTATAAACATTATTTTAAATATTTATCAGCGAAGTCCATAAACATAGACCAGTCGTTTGCGTCTAAATTATGGTCACCGGGGGCACGGTGATATGCAATGGTACCTTCGTGATATGGCTTGTTGATTTCAATTTTTTCATCTGCCACAACACCTTTTAAGCCGTACAGCTCATAAACGGGGGAGGCCAGACGGCAGGAGAGAAGCTCTTCGTCGGGGCCCGCCCATACATCTTCAACATTACTCTTAACATAAAGAGGCCGAGGCGCAATGGCAGCCAGCAGCATATGCTGATCACAGGGGAGCATTTCCTCACGGTCGTCAAAATTATGATAGTTGCCGCAGAACCAGTTAGAAATGTTAATATCTTTAATGTGTTCACGGCCTTCTGTGATACCTCTTGTGTAAGCGGCACCGCTGCAGCCGGAATCGTTGGAAATGGAAAGCGCAAACCGTTCATCGGTTGCGGCACCCCACAAAGCGGTTTTGCCAGCGCGGGAGTGGCCAACGATAGCAACTTTAGTATGTTCAACATCACCATCGGTTTCTAAATAGTCCATCACACGAGAAGCACCATATGCCCAACCGGAAATGGTGGCCCAGGAACGATTATCACGGCGGGATACATCTGGCTGAACAGCACGGAAAACGCCTTTTTTAAATTCCGGTCTGTGGGTCCAGTCCGGGGAAACGTTTAAGGTGGACATCACCGCGCAACCATAGCCTCTTTTTGTGATTTCTGCAATGGGAAGGAAGGTGTTATCCGGTGTGTTGATGGGGTCATATTTTAACATACTGGTTTCATTCAACACATGTAAAAATACCGGCACAGGCTTCTTTTTATAAGTTGCCTGGGGCAGGAATAACTGAAATTCCATTGAAAAGCCTAAAAAAGAGATGGTAATATCTTTTCTTACAATGGGGAAGCCCATATAATTTTCCTGAATTTTATCTACGGTAAAAGTCATATCGTCCGGTTTTTCCATGGGACGGACACCGTAGATGAAATTAGACAGCAAAACCATAATTTCTTCGCGGCGGAAGGTTTCCCAATCGCTGACAGTTTCAATTTTTTCGCCACTGATGGAAATCAATGGGTCAAGACGAGAATAATCCATAACTGATTCTCCTTGTTTATTCCCACTCAATAGTGCCGATGGGCTTCGGGGTTAAGTCGTAGAGTACGCGGTTGATGCCGTCGACTTCGTGGGTGATACGGTCAGTAATTTTGTGAAGTACGCTGTAAGGAATTTCTTCAATGGTAGCAGTCATAGCGTCAGTGGTATTCACCGCTCTGATGATGGCCGGCCAACCTTCATAGCGTTTGTCATCTTTCACACCAACGCTCTTAAAGTCGGGCACGGCGATGAAGTACTGCCAAACATGCTGGGAGAGACCTGCAATGTCGAACTCTTCTCTTAAAATAGCATCGGCTTCACGGAGCGCTTCTAATCTGTCGCGCGTGATAGCACCTAAGCAACGCACGCCTAAACCGGGACCGGGGAAGGGTTGACGGTCAACCATATTAGCAGGGAGGCCTAAAGCCTTGCCAACCACTCTTACTTCGTCTTTATATAACAGTTTAATGGGTTCAACCAGTTCAAATTGCATATCTTCCGGCAGACCACCAACATTGTGGTGAGCTTTAACACCTTTACTTTCGATGATGTCGGGATAAATAGTACCCTGTGCCAGAAAGTCAACATCGGTGAGTTTTCTTGCTTCTTCGTCAAACACAACAATGAATTCGCCACCAATGATTTTGCGTTTTGTCTCGGGATCGGCGACACCGTCTAACTTGCTTAAAAATCTGTCGGTTGCATCAACATAAATCAGATTTGCATCTAAACCATCGCGGAAGATTTTAATAACATCTTCACTCTCGCCTTTGCGCATTAAACCGTGGTTCACATGGACACAGATTAACTGTTTACCGATAGCTTTGATTAATAAAGCGGCTACAACAGAACTGTCCACACCGCCGGATAAAGCCAGTAATACTTTTTTGTCACCAACCTGTTTTTGAACCTCTGCAACCTGTTCGGCGATAAATTGATCAGCTAATTCTTTTGTGGTGATGCGAGCCATAGACTCAGGACGCTTGTCGCTCATATTCAAATTCCTCCCAAAATAAAATTAACAAAATAAAAAAAGATATTATTATTATATCACTTTTGTGCATTTTTTTCAATAAAAAATTATTGTCAAATGTTATAAAATTAAAAAGCGATGACAGTAAAAATCCGTTATTTTTTAATGTTTATACAATCTGTTTGCCTTTGTAGAATACATAGCGAACAGAAAAGTCTTTATTGAGAACTAAAATATCCGCATCTTTGCCTGCTTCTAAGCTACCGATGGTGTTTTCTTTACCAATGGCACGGGCAGGGGTTAAGGAAGCCATTTTTACAGCATCCTCCAGAGGTACTCCGAATTTGACTGCACGGCGGACAGACTCTGTCAGAGTAACGGTGCTGCCAGCCAGACGTCCGTCAGCAAGGCGTGCTTCTGCGTTTTTTACAAAAACATGTAAGCCGGCCAGGGTATATTCACCGTCTGAAAGGCCGGTAGGACTGATGGCATCGCTGATGAGAACCACGCGGTCTGCACCTAACAGATGATACAGCATTCGCACAATAGAGGGATGAACATGGACACCATCGCTGATGACTTCGCAGAAAATACCGTCGGTATCAAAAGCGGCACCAATGAGGCCAGGTTCGCGATGCTCTAAAGGCGGGCAGCAGTTAAAGGTGTGAGTTACCTGTGTTGCACCGGCGGCATAGGCTTTTAGGGCTGTTTGGTAGTCTGCCATACTGTGACCAACAGAAACGCGGATGCCCATCTTTACAACATCGGTAATTTTGGAAAGATTACTGCCTACCTCCGGGGCAACTGTGGTCATAATAACTCTGTCTTTTACAGAGTTTAAAAAGTCAATATCCAGTTCACAGATTTTTTCCAACGCATGCGCCCCCGGTTTTTTGTCAGAAATGTAGGGACCTTCCATATTAATGGCTACAGCATCTTTTAGTTTATCCAAAGAATACAAAATATTTTCCTTGGTATCGGTCACGGTGGTGGGAATAAAGGTCGTAACGCCATTTTTTAACAAAAATTGCTGCCAGGCATTATAATCCACTTTCTTATCGTTGGATTCAAAGCCTAAAGCGCCATGGGTATGAATATCAATTAAACCGGGCAACACATAAGCATCACGGCAATCCAATTCGTTATCACCGTGAGAGGGGGTTTGCTGGATTGTATCAGAAAAACTGAGGGTTCCTTCAGAAAAAGTAAAATCAGCACCTAAAATTGTTCCGTTTTTTAAAATCATAGTATCATACCTTTCCTTAATTAATTTATTATTTATTATTTATTATAGCATAAGCAGAAAATTCTGACAATGTGGTTTTACCATTGACGTTTGCTCTCCAACACAACGCCGATTACCTGTACACGATGTTGCTCCTCTTTGGGGATTTTGATAGCGGGGTAATAAGGATTAAAGGCGCAAAGCCTGATATCATTTCCGGAAGTGTATTTCCGTATGATACATTCTGTTTCATTTAACAGAAACACGCCTACTTGACCGTCTTTTATGTGGTCCTGTTGCTTGATTAAAATGCGGTCGCTGTCTTCTAAGGCAGGAGCCATAGCATCATCAGAGACAAACCAATAAAAACAACGGTCATAACGGTGATATCCATCAGCTAATTCGTAGTTAATAATATTTTGCTTTTCAAAAAGATGGGCATCTGGCAATAAAGATTTTACAATAGGGAGTAAGCAAGCATCTTCGGGGGAGGCATTACGGCTTATGGCGTCGCTTTTGTCTGCTTCTTCATATCCCATTAGAAAGCCAGGGGAGGTTTGCAGGATTTGTGCCAATTTTTCAATGTTTGGCAATTTAATGCGATTTGTTTTTCCGTTTTCCCAACGCATAATGGTAGAACGGTTTGCTTCAAGTTTGTCTGCAACAGCCTGCATGGACAATCCTAACTCTTCTCTTCTTGTTTTGATTCTGTTTCCGATATTAATCTGATCCATTTATCTATCCCCTTTTATTCTTTGGCTTTGATAAAACAAAATATCGAATTTTTGTTATAAATTGTTGTTTTTTGTGGTGTGGTTTAACATTTATGTTTATTGTATCATAGAAAAGATCAAAATGCAACGATTTTTGGATAAACGGAAAGATAGTGTTGCAAAATGTGTCAATTGAAACCTTGACAAAAAATGTAGATTGTGGTAATATTTTGGTAGTTGCAAAACGCAACAGAAAATATTCTGGAGGTATTGTTTATGGTTAATACGAACAAATTAAGAGGAAGAATTGTAGAACAGGGTTTAACGTTTGGCAGTCTGGCTATGAAAGTGGGCATCTCACCTAGTACATTAGGCCGTAAAATCAGGAATGTATCCGATATGACTCTGGAAGAAGTGGAACGAATCCGTGACGTGCTGGGCATTCCGACTAACCGGATTATGGAGTATTTTTTTACAGAAGAGAAGGAGTGACAAATTGTTTCAGTAAGCCCTTAGCTTTATGAGTTGGTGTTGCGAAATGCAACTGTCCTGTGTGGGTTATCGGAGATGCAATTAATTAAAGATACACAAATTGATGATTTTTACGGTGAATGTGAACGCATTTCCCGTTGGAAAAAAGAAACAAACAACAGATTTTACAGGAGGCGAAAAACAATGGGAATTCAAAAAGACTGTTTTGCATACCGTCTTGGTAGGTGTAGTATTTTAACAGAAATGATTTGCAGAAGGGAAAACTGTTCCTTTTATAAAACAAAAGAGCAAATGGATACCGATAGAGAAAAATATGGTTTTGTGAAAGATTATAAGCCCAAGGGGGACAAAGCGTGAGACATTATGTTCCTCAAAAAAATAATCCTGACTGGATGCCGCATAATGTGTATATGCAAATACTGTATTTGATTCGCGATTATGGTGAGGGCATTCCGTCAGATTGCATTTTGGGACGGAAAACGCAGAAGCAAGCTGTAGACAAGGTGATTGCTCTGCTTAAGGAAGAATACAAAAAACGCCCGACAGTTTATGAGGCATTTAACCCCTTGCGAGCGTTTTTGGATTTTCCTTATTTTTCTGTTATGTTTATTCAGAATAGGCGGGGCATGGGTGCCGGAAAAAGAGCATGGAATTTATACAGAAGCCATTTTGCACGGTTGGTTGCCCGGGAGTTGAAACTGTATTAATTAGGGGTTACTGCTGGGTGATGGAGAAGGTTTTTTGCTGAAGCGCAATGTGAAGCTTTCACCATCTAAGGAACGGACCCCCTGTGGTAAGTCTAAGGAAACCATTACCGCACCGTCTTTGTCTAAATCAGACAGGGAGATGGGTTTTGTCTGAACCTCTGTAAGGGAATCTATCATTGCCTGAACACCGGCAACATTAACTTCTTTAATGCTATTATCATCAATAATATACTGATCCATTACACTGGCAAATGAAGGAGCAAGATTTGGTGTTAACTTGACGGTTTTTGTTTTCAGAAGTTCAGCACGTACTTCTATCTCAGCAGTGGAGAAGGAGAGCAACTGACTTTTAATTTCTTTATTATTGGTTCCTAACACACGAAGAGTTTCCACACCGGCAGTATCGCCAGATTTGTTGTCCACATCAATAATTGCAGCTACAGAATCAATGCCGGCAATAATAGTTTGCGGTCCGCGGATGGTAACACTTTCGGGATTGGCAGACACGTCACCCACAATATAGGAGTCCTTTGGGGTTCCTTCTGTAATGACCTTAACTGGCTTTTCTGTAGTGACGAGGTGATCAACATCGACAGAGAGCATAGACGGATTTTTATTAATCACTTCTAAGTTGGCATAGGGCAGTACAATGTTGGTGAACACAATGTGGCGACCGGTAGATTCAATGTTGCTCACATCGGCCAGTACGGTCAGATTCTCGTGGTTGACATCCATAACATATTTACGGGAACCGCGAATTTCAATATCAATGGTATATTCGTTGTCATTTAACAGGATTAAATCCCTGTCTTCCAACACGTTCTTTTGTGTGAAAACGACCGGAACGCCTTTGATGCGACGGTTGATATCCGGGCTTTGCACCTGTACTACATAAAACCATAAACAAATGGCAATGACAACAGAAAAAATCTTTAAAGCTGAATCGCTATTTAAACGCTTCTTCACTGTTTTGCCCTCCCTTTAAAGAATTTGGAAGGATTATGTTTTTCCTGTGTTTCGGTGGAGAGCAGTTTATGTAATAAACGGCTCAAGGAAGCCACAGAAAGATTACGAATCATATCTCCATTTACGGTTGCAGAAATTTTTCCGGTTTCTTCTGATACCACTAAAGCAACACAGTCAGAAAGCTCAGAAATACCTAAAGCAGCACGGTGACGGGTGCCGAATTCCTTACTTAGATTTTTGTTGGAGGAAAGGGGCAGAACGGTTGCGGCCATAAAAATTTTGCCGTTTCTAATGATAACTGCACCGTCATGAAGAGGTGTATTTGGTACAAAAATGTTCTCTAACATCTCTGATGAAACATCGGCATTAATAGAGGTGCCACCAGTTAATAAATCACTTAAACGGGTTTGACGCTCAAAGACAATGAGAGCGCCGGTTTTGGTGCGTGAACAGCTGGATACGGCAATGCAGATTTCATCAATGACATCGGACAGGTCCTGGGTGGACTCATCAAAAGAAAAAATGCCACCCCACTTGTTACGACCCATGTGCTCAAGACCGCGGCGTAATTCTGGCTGAAATATAATTAACAGTGCCGTAACACCTACCTGCATGGTGTTAATTAAAATAAAGTTGATTACATTTAACTGCAACCAATCGCTGACATACATAACAACCAGCAGGATGCCGATACCTTTTAAGAGCTGAACAGCTCTGGTCTGACGAATAAATGTCATCACATTATAAATGATGAAGGCAACTACGCTCACATCAATAATATCTGTTAACTGTATACTTTTAATAAAGGGAAAAACAACAGAATTGAGATAATTCACAGAATCACTCCTTCTTTATTGAATTATTCCGGTTTGCGTTTAATTATCGCTTCCTTTTAACAGTTCGCTCTGATGAGTGGTGATTAATGTATCGATAATTTCATCCAGATCACCGTCTAAAATGCTGTCTAAGCGATGGAGAGTCAGACCAACGCGGTGATCGGTTACACGACCCTGAGGATAGTTATATGTTCTGATTCGCTCACTACGGTCGCCGGTACCCACCTGACTTTTTCGTTCCTGG
The DNA here is from genome assembly GCA_017416855.1 of Clostridia bacterium. GTDB lineage: Bacteria > Bacillota > Clostridia > UBA1381 > UBA9506 > UMGS755. Next base: position 29,184 of record JAFQAZ010000022.1, on the reverse strand, counting down.
GCAATTTGCGCCTGTTGCTCACTGAGCATCAGGTCAAACAGACGGGAACGAAGAATTTTCATAGCTTTATCTTTGTTCTTATGCTGGGATTTTTCATCCTGGCAAGATACCACCAAGCCGGTTGGCAGGTGGGTTACACGAACAGCTGAGTCAGTGGTGTTAACGCACTGGCCACCGGGACCGCCGGCACGGAACACATCAATACGTAAGTCGTTGGGGTTAATGTCCACTTCCACTTCTTCTACCTCGGGCAGAACCGCAACGGTAACGGTAGAGGTGTGGATACGTCCGCCGGATTCAGTAGCAGGGATACGTTGAACACGGTGCACACCGCTTTCAAACTTTAAGCGGGAATAGGCGCCGGCGCCTTCAATGCTGAAGGAGATTTCCTTATAGCCGCCCATGTCGGTAGCGTTCTGGTTTAATACCTCGATACGCCAGCGGCGGGATTCGGCATACATAGAATACATACGGAACAAGTCGCCGGCAAAGAGAGCTGCTTCATCACCACCGGCACCACCACGAATTTCCACAATAACGTTCTTTTCGTCGTTAGGATCTTTGGGCAGCAATAAAATTTTCAGTTCATCAGAAAAACGGGCAATGTTTTTTTGGTTTTCATCAATTTCGTCTTCCAACATAGAACGGAAGTCTTTATCCAAAGAGCTGTCTTCCAGCATTTCTTTTGCTTCTTCAACAGTTTCTTTAGCCTGTTTATATTCTCTGTATTTTTCCACAATGGGGGTTATATCAGAATGCTCTTTACATAGCTTGCGCCAGTTTTCCTGATCGGCAATCACAGCAGGATCGCTGATTTTTTCGGCAAGTTCTGTAAACCGTTCTTCAATAAATGATAGTTTTTCAAACATGTGAGTGCTCCTTTATGAATATGTAAACAAAAATGAGTTTAGAATCAACATGGTATAATGAGTGCATACGGATTTTGCCGTATGCACTCATTATACCATATTGACAAACAGTTTGCAAGCAGATATAATTAAGAGATGTGATAAAAAGTTCCCGAAAGAAGTGGTTTTTGATGGAAAAGCAAAAAAGAGTTGCCGCCATTCATGATATTTCCTGCTTTGGCAAGTGCTCGCTGACGGTGGCACTACCTGTGCTTTCTGCCGCAGGCAACGAAGTGTGCTGTATTCCCACAGCTGTGCTTTCTACTCATACCGGCGGGTTTTCCGGTTATACCTATCGGGATTTAACAGAGGATATTCTGCCTGTTGCTGATCATTGGAACAACCTTTCCATCCACTTTGACTGTGTGTATACAGGTTTTTTGGGTTCGGTGGAGCAAACGGGCATTATCTGTCAGGTTCTGGACAGGATTACCAATGGGGATACCTTGGTGATGGTGGACCCTGTGATGGGGGATAACGGTAGCTTATATTCTGTATTTTCAGAGCATTTTCCCTCGGCGATGCGTCAGCTTTGCGAGCGCGCGGATGTGATTGTGCCCAATATGACAGAGGCCTATCTTTTGCTAGGAGAACCTTATCAGTGTGGGCCTTATACGGAGCAAGAAATTAACCACTTGCTGGATGGCCTTTCAAAACTCTGTCCGGGTCAGATTGTGCTGACAGGTGTTCATTTTGATGAAGAGATGCTGGGAGCGGCAACCTTAGATGGCCATACAGGAAAGCGGGAAATCATCCTGCGGCAGAAGGTTGACGGGATGTATCATGGCACCGGTGATGTGTATGCAAGTTCATTGTTGGCGGCGTTGCTCAAAGGTTTTTCTTTGTCCCAAGCGGCAGCTATTGCGGCGGATTACACAGTGATGGCCATTAAAACCACTAAGCAAATGGATAAAGATTTGCGCTATGGTGTAAACTTTGAATATAACATTCCTGCATTGATTGAGATGCTGAAGGAGGAGCGACCATGAAAGTGATGACGGCCCTTTCCGGCGGCGTTGACAGCTCAGTTGCAGCGTATTTGTTAATAAAAGCTGGTTATGAGGTTTCGGGCGCTACCTTGCATCTGACGGGGGAACGTCAGCCGGATGCACAAAAATCGGCAGAATTTTTAGATATTCCTTTTTATGAATTTGAAGAAAAAGAAGCGTTTAAGAAGCTGGTTATAGAAGATTTTGCAGTGTGCTATGAACGAGGCGAAACCCCCAATCCTTGCGTTGTGTGCAATTTATTTGTAAAGTTTGGCATTTTACTGGATAAAGCCTTAGAGTCAGGATGTGATTATCTGGCTACCGGTCATTATGCTAAAACCCAATGGGATGCAGGCAGTAGTCGCACATTGCTCTTGCGTGGAAAAGACAGAGCCAAAGATCAGACTTATATGCTGTATCGCCTGAATCAGCATCAGCTTTCACATTCTATGTTTCCTTTGGGGGATTTGACCAAACCTGAAATCAGGGAAATTGCTGAAACTATTGGTCTGTTCAGTGCCAACAAGCCGGACAGTCAGGATATATGCTTTGTGCCTGACGGTGACTATGCCGTCTTTTTGGAGAATTATAGGGGTAAAACCTATCCTGCGGGCGATTTTATTGATGAAACAGGTAAGGTGCTGGGGCGTCATCAGGGTGTAATCCGCTACACGGTGGGGCAACGAAAAGGATTAGGAATTGCTTTGGGTGCACCGGCCTTTGTGCTTTCTAAAAATGCTCCGGATAACACGGTGGTATTGAGCACTCAAGAAGAAAAACTGTTTACTAAGCGCATTGTGGCGGACAGAGTGAACTGGATTGCCTGTGATGTACCGCCTGAAGGACTGAAGGTTACCGCAAAAACCCGTTATAGTCAGAAAGAGGCAGAAGCCATTCTGCATCTTACGGAGAGCGGTGTTGTGGCAGAGTTTAAAGAAGCTCAGCGGGCAGCTACACCGGGTCAGGCTATGGTGTTTTATGATGGTGAAGTGGTCGTTGGTGGCGGTACCATTATTGGTGGGGAGTAAAATATGAAACAACTCATTGATAAACTGAGAACAGAACATAGCTTAACAAGAGAAGAATATAAAGCGCTGCTTTCCGGCAGGACAGAGGAGTTGGAGCAATATGCCCGGGAACTGGCACGACAAGTGACGGTTTTGAATTTCGGGACGGATATTTACATCCGTGGTCTCATTGAATTTACCAACATCTGTAAACGAGATTGCTATTATTGCGGTCTCAGAAGAAGCAACACCCTTTGCAAACGCTATCGGCTGACCGATGAAGAGATTTTAGCCTGTTGTGAAAATGGCTATCACTTAGGTTTTCGCACCTTTGTATTGCAGGGGGGTGAGGATGGCGGATTTACTGATGATGAATTATGCAATGTAGTGAAAGAAATTAAAAAACGGTATCCCGATTGTGCGGTAACCTTGTCGGTGGGGGAACGACCCCGGGAGATTTATCAGCAATATTTTGATGCTGGGGCAGACCGTTATTTACTCCGGCACGAAACGGCAGATGAAGAGCATTATGGTAAGCTCCATCCTGCCGGTGTTTCCTTACAGGAGAGGAAACAATGTCTGTGGGATTTAAAAGAAATTGGTTTTCAGGTGGGCACCGGTTTTATGGTGGGTTCCCCTTATCAGACAGTGGAGACCTTATGTAGTGATTTATTGTTTATTGAGGAATTAAAGCCACAAATGATTGGCATTGGGCCCTTTATTCCCCATAAAGATACCCCCTTCGGCAATGAACCGGCGGGGGCACTTGACCTGACATTGTTTTTAATTGCTTTGCTCAGACTTGCTCATCCTTTTGCGCTGCTTCCGGCCACGACGGCAGTGGGCACTTTGGCAGAAGGAGGACGGGAGCTGGCGATTTTAAGCGGTGCCAATGTGGTAATGCCCAATTTATCACCCAATATGCACCGGAAGGATTACAGTTTATATGATAACAAGCTCTCAGATGGAGCAGAAGCGGCAGAAGCCCGGGATGCATTGGATGCTCGCCTGGCGAGAATCGGCTATCAGACGGTGACCGCCCGGGGAGATTATCAGGAAGTGTAGGCGGCGATATCCTGAAAGGTAATGTTTTTATGCAAAGAAAGGTTAATGCCATTGGCTACCACTTTGGCCACTCGCTCAATGAAAAGATCAACATCCTTAGGGGTGACCATAAAACCGTTTAAAGATTCCGGTAAGGCTTCCTTTAAGATAGTATACTGTTCCTCGCGATCCATAGCGGCAAGCTCACGGCAGAGCTTGTCGCTATTTTCTTTTTGGACGGCCAGTTGCAGTGTATCTGTTGCGATGGTAGCGGCATCAATGACGGTAGGAACTCCCACGGCAATTACCGGCACACCTAAACTGCTTTTGTTCAGTTCCTTTCGGTTGTTGCCAACACCAGCACCGGGACTGATGCCCGTATCACAAAGCTGGATGGTGGTGCTGATTCTATCCATACTGCGGGCGGCCAGCGCATCCACTACAATGACGGCATCAGGATGGATTTTATCTGTTACACCACGAATGACTTCCCCGGTTTCCATACCGGTGATACCCAACACACCGGGAGAAATGGCACAAACGGGACGAATGCCTTCATCAATCTGGTCGGGGATATATTGTAAGAGATGGCGGGTGACCATTAATCTGGAAACAACGGAAGGCCCCAAGGCATCCGGCGTGATGTTCTGATTGCCGAGCCCCACCACCAGAACAGTATTGTTTTTTTGCAAGGGCAAAAGAGCGGATAACTCTTCTGCCATGGTGCGGCATAAATTTTCGTAATCTTCTCCTTCGGCAATGTTCACATCGGGGAATTCTATGGTAATATAATTGCCGATGGGTTTGCCCATTTGGTGTTGAGCCCGGAGGGTTTCGATTTTTACGCGGGAAATTCGGGCGTTGTGCTTTTGTTCCTTATGAACAGTTACGCCGGAGAGTTCAGCGGCCGTTTCGGTGAGCATTTCGTGGACTTCAATGGCTAAATCAGTGCGAATTTGGTTCATGGTTTCCTCCCAAAAACAATTTTTTTTAGTATTTTGAAAAAAATTTTAAAATATACGGAACTTTTATAAAAACCTGCCGTCTATATAAGCGTAAAACAAATTACATAAAACAGGAGGAAACGAAAATGAAAAACAAAAAAAGATTTTTAGCAGCGATTCTGACTCTGGCAATGAGCCTGAGCACTGCTTGTGTATTAGCAGAAGAAGCTGCAAACACCCCCATGCTGATTTCTGAAAATCCCGAGGCTGTTGCAGTGGTTGAAGAAAACCTTGCAAACTATACTGTAACGGAAGGAACCATTTCTGAACTGTCTGAAGAAGAAAGCTACATTGTGTTAGGCGAAGCAGTAGAAGATGCAAAACGCTTTAACATTGGTGAAGAAACCGTTATTATTAAAGCAGACGGCACACCGGCTTCTTTAACAGACTGTGCAAAAGGTGCGAACGTGAGAATATACCACAATGTGGCAGCTACTTTCAGTCTGCCGCCCCAGAGCTTTGCAAGAGTGATTGTTATTGCCGGCGAAGAAGCAAGTGTTCTGCCTATTTATGCAGTCGTAAGCAAAGTAACTGAAAATGAAGATGGTTACACCATTGAAACCGAAGACGGCAACTTTATCTTTAACGTTGCTAAAGACGTAACTGTTCTGCCTTACAGAACCAGAAACATTGTAACGATGAGTGACGTTAAAGAAGGAAGTGCTATTCTGGCTTGGTCTGAAATTATGACCATGAGCATCCCCGCACAGGCTAACCCCACACAGATTATGTTATTACCTCAGGCTGTAGAAGCTGAAGCTTCTATCAGCGATGTAACAGCAGTAGCTGTAAACGGTGAAGCATTGGATGCAAAGGTTGAATTTATTGAAGAAAACCTGATGCTCCCCATTCGTGCCATTAGTGAAAAATTAGGGTATACTGTTACCTGGAATGGCGAAGAAAGAAGCGTTCTGGTTGCTAAAGGTGAAGAGAGTGTGAAGGTTGTTCTGGATCAGATTGCAAGAAGCGCTGAACCTGCAGCTACCTTAATCGGTGAACTGACCTATGTTCCCCACACCTTCTTTAATGAACTTTTAGGTTCTGAAGCAGTTATCGCAGGTGAAACCTTGCAGATTAATCAGTAATCATAAACCACTTTATAAAAAAACAGTTGCGTGTAAAAACGCAACTGTTTTTTTTTTTTTTTTTTTATGATGAAAAATCTTCTGTCAGTTCAAATAATTCTTGCTTGGAATAGAGGTAAATGCCGTCTTCAAACAGTTTTTGGTCAATCAATGGCAAGGACTCTATATCGATGGCCAGCTTATAGCTAAAGCGCATATCACCCTGCTCGTCGAAGGTGAAAACAGCCACGGCACCGTTTTGCGCAGTAACAAAATACATAGGCTTTGGATCCGGTGTTTCTTCGGGCAGGGTGACGTTCAATGATGCCGGCTGATTAGCAGGAGGCGTGGCAGAGGGAAAAAGTTCTTCCTGCTGCGTTAACTCGCTTTGAAGGTTGTTGGCATTCATTCGAATAGTGGCATAGCCGATGCCGAGACCCACAGAAAAAGCTGAGACAAACAGAATTAAATAGAATAAGAAGCCTCTTCTTTTTTTCTTTTGTATACGATACATAGATAATTTCTCCTCTGTTCATTCGTTTGGTTCTATTGTAACCGAATGACAGAAATGTATACAAAAATTGTTATTTTACACTATCGGAAAGAGTTTGTGTGGTATTGCCAAATAGTAATTGCTTGGCTAGTTTGCCAAACATTCCCATAAAACCGATTTTGTTTACGGCCTCTTTGGCCACAATATCTGTACCGCCAATGGGTTTTCCGTCGATGAAAAATTCGGCTTCACCTAGTTTATCGCCAATGTGAACGGGTGCGGTGACGCTATCTGAAAGGGTAATCTTTTTTTCAATGCTATTGAGCTTGTTTTTGCTCACCAGAACATGGAAATCCTTCGAAACGGTGCTTTCTACCTGGGGAGACACACCTTTTACCACAGTTACCGATGGCAAATCTTCGGGGGTGAGCAGAGTGCCGGCAATGGCATAATTGGCAAAACCGTAATCCATCAAACGGCTGGCATCACCGAAACGGTCTTTAGAGGAGTCAGCCCCCAGCACAACGGCGATGAGTGTCATATCATTGCGAGTGGCGGAAGCACTCAGACAGTATTTAGCAACACTGGTGGAGCCGGTTTTTAAGCCGGTGGCACCTTCATAAAAGCGAATGAGCTTATTGGTGTTTACTAAACCAAAGGCACCGTTTCGCAGGCTATCCATCCAGATGCCTGTGAACTCAAAAATTAAAGGATGCTTGGTAAGCTCGCGGCTCATTAAGGCTATATCATAGGCACTTGTGAGATGCTCCGGGTCATCCAGACCATTGCAGTTGACAAAGTGGGTATCCTTCATGCCCAGCTCTTCAGCCCGTTGGTTCATCATGGTTACAAAGCCTTCCAGACTGCCGGCAATGTGCTCTGCCAGGGCAACAGCGGCATCGTTGCCGGAAGCGACGGCAACAGCTTTTAGCATATCCCGCACGCTCATTTCCTCATTGGGCTCTAAGTAAACCTGAGAGCCACCCATAGAAGCAGCGACATCGGAACAACGAACCATATCCTCTAATTTGATTTGTCCGTTATCAATGGCCTCGACGGTGAGAAGCATCGTCATAATTTTGGTTACAGAAGCAGGGTGTCTTTTCTCGTGACTGTTTTTCTCAAATAAAACCTGCCCGGTGCCGGCCTCGATTAAAATGGCGGAGGGTGCGGTGACAGTTAACTGCGGTGTTTCTTCAGCAAGGGACGTCAGTGGGGAAAGACACAGGCAAAATAACAAACAAAGAGAAACAATACGTTTCATATTCATTCATCCTTTCAATGTTCTTGTTGTATTCTTATGCGGATGAAGCTGGCGTTATGATAAAAAGGCATTCGTCTTTTGACGAATGCCTTTTTATTCTTTTAATGTGCTTTTTTCAACATTTGAAGATTATTCCAGTTCGAACATGCCGGTGTACAATTGGTAATATTTTCCTTGATCGGCCAGCAGACTTTCGTGGTCACCTCGTTCAATGATTTTGCCGTGCTCTAACACCATAATGGCGTTAGAGTTGCGGACGGTGGATAAACGGTGGGCAATGACGAACACGGTTCGGCCAGCCATCAGTTTATCCATCCCTTTTTCAATTAACGCTTCTGTTCGGGTGTCGATGGAGCTGGTGGCTTCATCTAAAATGAGCACCGGTGGATCGGCCACAGCAGCGCGGGCGATGGAAAGAAGCTGGCGCTGCCCCTGAGACAGGTTGCCACCGTCGCCCGTTAACATTGTATCATATCCTTTAGGCAGGTGCATAATAAAGTTGTGAGCATTGGCGAGCTTTGCAGCTTCCTCAATCTCAGCATCAGTGGCATCCAACCGGCCGTAACGGATGTTATCGCGAACGGTGCCGGTGAAGAGGTGAGCATCTTGCAACACCATAGAAAGACTGTGTCGTAAATCGGCCTTTTTGATGTTTTTGATAGGAATGCCGTCATAGGTAATGCTGCCTTCCTGCACATCGTAAAACCGGTTGATTAAGTTGGTAATGGTTGTTTTGCCGGCGCCGGTAGAACCGACAAAGGCAATTTTCTGACCGGGCTTTGCATACAGACTGATGTCTTGTAATATCACTTTGTTTTCTTCGTAGGAGAAAGTGACATTTTCCAAGCGAACATCGCCTTTTACTTCAACATATTCAAAGGAACCATTATCAGTAGGGCATTTCCAGGCCCAGCAGTTAGTGGAGTCTGCGGTTTCAGTTAATAAACCAGTAGCATCTTTGTGTGCCCGTACCAGGGTGACGGTGCCTTCATCCACTTCCGGTTCTTCATCAATGAGAGCAAAAATCCGTTCAGCACCTGCCAAAGCTGACAGAATACTGTTAAATTGTTGAGAAATTTGTGAAATGGGGCGGGAGAAGGAACGGGTGTATTGTAAAAAGGCGCCAATGGTACCTACATCCATATAACCGGCAATGGCGAGCAATGCGCCCACGGCGGCGGTTAATGCATAGTGCAGATAAGAGAGGTTCCCCATAATGGGCATCAGGATGTTGGCAAAAGAATGCGCATTGGTAGCAGTCTGACAAAGAGAATTGTTGAGTGCTTCAAATTCGTCCTTCACTTGGTCTTCTCGGGAGAAAACCTTAACGATTTTCTGACCTTCAATCATCTCTTCGATATAACCGTTTACACGTCCCAGTTCTTTTTGCTGAGCTTTAAAATAATATCCGCTTCGCTTGCCGATGGTTTTCACCACAAATAGCATAATGGCCAGCATAAAGAGCACTAAAATGGTCAGAGTGGGGCTCAGCACAAGCATCATGACAAATACGCCAATGAGGGATAAGCCGGAAGAAATGAAGTGGGGGATACCTGAACTGATAATTTCGCGCAGGGTATCGGTATCGTTTGTAAAGCGGCTCATCAATTCTCCGTGAGCGTGTGTATCAAAAAACTTAATTGGCAGTTTTTGCATAGCGGAAAACAAATCTGTACGCACATCCTTTAATGCACGGGTGGAAATGTTCAGCATAATACGATTGTATCCATAAGAAGATAAGGCACCTGCCAGATAAATGCCGCCCATCAAGCACAGCATAGCTATAAAAGCAGATAAATCAGGTTCTTTCTGACCGATTAAAGGAATGAGATAATCATTGATGATGGGTTTTAAAAAATAAGTGCCGGCCACATCGGCCAGTGCGCTGATGCAGATGAGGATAACAACCAAAAACAATAGCCACTTTTGTTTGCCGATATAGCTTAGCATTCTTAAGACTGTTTTTTTAGCGTCCTTCGGTTTTCTTACAGGTCCTCTCATAGGGCCGCGGCCGGGACCGGAACTACCCATAGGTTTTGCCATTTATGCCACCCCCTTTTGCTGAGATTCATAGACTTCGCGGTAAATTTCATTGCTTTCCAGCAGTTCTTCGTGGGTGCCCACTGCATTAATTCGTCCGTTATCCATCACCACGATTTTATCAGCATCGCATACGGAAGTGATGCGCTGAGCGATGATGATGGTGGTGGTGCCGGACAGTTTTTCGTGCAATGCTTTTCGGATGGAAGCATCCGTTGCCGTATCGACGGCGCTGGTGCTATCATCTAAAATAATAATTTTAGGTTTTTTAATCAGTGCCCGCGCAATGCAGAGACGCTGTTTCTGACCGCCGGAAACATTCACGCCACCCTGACCTAAAACGGTTTCGTAACCATCGGGGAAGGACATAATAAAATCGTGAGCCTGAGCGGCCTGACAAGCAGAAATAATTTCTTCTGTTGTGGCATTGGGGTTGCCCCATTTTAAATTATCAACAATGGTGCCGGAAAACAGGACATTTTTCTGCAGTACCATACCTACGGCAGAACGGAGCTCAGCAAGGGAATATTCCCGAACATCCCGTCCGCCGACCAGCACCTGCCCTTCCAGTACATCATATAATCGGGGAATCAGTTGTACCAGACTGGTTTTAGAAGAACCGGTCCCTCCAATGATACCCACGGTTTCACCGGGGTTTATCGTCAGGTTAATATCCTCAAGATGCAGGTTATCAGGGTTTTTATCGTAAGAAAAAGAAACATTGTTAAAGGTAACAGAGCCTTCTGTTACTTTGTTCTCTGAATCTACATCAGGAATATCAGGTGTTTCATTTAAAACCTCGGCTATGCGGGTAACAGAAGCACGTGTCATAACAAAGCTGACAAAAAACATAGAAATCATCATCAGAGACATTAAAATCTGGGAAACGTAGGTTATAAAGCTGATGAGCGCTCCGTTATCCATCGTGCCGGCGATGACCATATTGCCGCCAAACCATAAAATGGCGATGATACAGCTGTAAACCACCAACTGCATAATAGGCATATTGCAAATAATCATCCGCTCGGCGCTGAGTTGCGTCTGACGAAGAGTCTCAGCGCGCTGATTGAACTTTTCGTTTTCGTAATCCTCACGTACGAAGGATTTTACCACACGGACACCAATCAGGTTTTCCTGTATGGAACCATTCATTTTGTCATAACAAGCCAGCATTTTGCGGAAACGGGGAAAAGCCATAACCATAATGACAGCAAGGGCTGTACCTAAAATGGGGATGGACACCAAAAAGACAAAGGAAAGCTTTGAGTTCAAATTGGCGGCCATAATTGTAGCTGTTACAAGCATAATGGGGGAACGGACAAAGGTTCTGATTAACATCATAAAGGTATGCTGTGTCATAGTAACATCGGTAGTTAAACGGGTAATTAAAGAGGCGGTGCTGAATTTATCACAGTTGGCAAAAGAAAATTCCTGAATTTTGTTAAAGACACTACGTCGCAGATTTTTGCCAAAGCCCATAGCGCCCTTGGCGGCGAAACGAGCAGAAAGTGCACCGCAAATCAGGGATAAAACAGCCATTAATGCCATCATGGCACCGGTTTTAATGATGTAGTTAATGTCTTTGTTGGCAATACCCACATCAATGATTTTAGACATATAATAGGGAATTCTGATTTCTAACAGAACTTCAAAAATAATAGTGATGGGCGCCAAAAGGGCATATTTACCATATCCCTTTAAGCAGGGGAAAAGTTTTTTTATCATAGGAGCACTTCCTTTCTGAAGGTGCAAAAGAAACAGCCGGGATTCCGGCTGTTTCTTCCTCGTTTATTGTTGCATCATAATCATTAAGACCTTCAGCTGCTGGTCATAATGTGCCAGCTTTTTTTTGCTGTTGCCGATTTGCATAGCATTTTTGGGGCGCAAGGTCATATATAATCCATCAGGTACGTTTTCAACAGTTTTAAATGGTGCCAGTTCCTGTAAAGGAATTTTAATAATCTCCTCAGGGTTATGTCCCATGGTGTCAGGGAGTTCGGCATAGGTGCCGATGAGTTCATCGCGTGAAAGACTTTCAAACAAAGCATCATCAACAACCTGCAGAGCGTATTCAGCAGTAGCCAGGCTGGCCATCAACTTATTCTGTGATGCCATATACATTTCAGGATCGGTCTTTTCCATATTGGGATCAATATGAATGGGGCCGGCATCAATCAAAATCTGGCCGTCTTCATTTAAATCCAGGGGCAAAGCCTGAAAAGCGGCAGTTGCTTCTTCCCAAATGGCATTATCGATATAAGAAGTGTGGGCGATTAATATAGACACATCCGGCTTGGGTGCAAATACTGTGGTTTTTAAAAGGGAAACAAGAGCGATTACACCCAAAGCAATGCAAATGGATTTAACAAGATAATAATCTTTAAAATACTGCCAGCGTTCCCCCTTGGGTACTTCGTGGGGTTTATACATATGATCTGCCATAATAAGCCTCCTGCCTGAATATAAAATTCTATTTAATTATAAAAGAAAAATGGCGATTTGTCAAAGCAATTCGCCATTTGTTTACAAAACGGACATTATTTACATGAAAATGATGAAAAAGCTGTTGTGTATGACACAACAGCTATATACTTTATTCTTCTTTTTTTAATTGTGCTTCGCAGTAAGCTAAATCTTCCAAGGTATTCACACCGTAAATTTCAGCGTTATCACGAACAGTGCAGGTCACAATTTTAGCGCCTTTTTGTTTTAAAATCTTCGGCACATCCGTTAAGTAATATTCACCCTGTGCATTGTTGTTTTTCAGTTCCTTTAAGTTATCGAACAGCATTTTGGAACGGAACACATAAATGCCGATGTTCAGTTCTTTAACAGCCAGCTGTTCCGGTGTGCAGTCCTTGGTTTCAACAATGTCGATGAACTGACCGTTTTCGTCTTTGATGATACGGCCATAGGGCAGTGGATCATCCACAATGGCGGTCATAACGGTACAGTCAGCACCGGTATCGTGATGGGTTTTCACAATTTTTTTGTATGTAGCCTTGGATAAGAGAGGCATATCACCATAGAGAACCAATACATCACCGTCATAATCTTCAAAATGCTCTCTGGCACAGTTGACAGCGTGACCTGTACCTAACTGTTCATCCTGATCAGAAAACAGATATTCAGAAGATAATGCGGCACGGACATCTTCTTTTTTGTAGCCTACGACTACAACGGTATCCTTTTTTTCAATAAAGTCAATATGTTCCAGCACGTAATCAATCAATGCACGGCCGTTGGCCTGACGGAGAACCTTGGGCATCTGGAACTTTTCTGACTGTAAACGGGTACCTTTGCCAGCTCCTAAAACAATAGCTTTCATTTTAATTGCCTCCTGTATATATGATAAAAATAATTAACGTTTTCTCCGGTTGTTGGAAAGAAGTATCAAACGCAGAAGCTGCATCGCAGAAACCAAGGCAGCGGCTACATAGGTCATAGCGGCGGCGGATAATACTTTTTTGGCTGATGATAATTCTTCATCCTCTAAGATGCAATTGGATTCTAAGGTTCTGATTGCCCGACGGCTGGCGTTGAATTCTACCGGCAGCGTTACTAGCTGGAATAAAACCAGAGCTGAAAACAGTAAAATCCCTATGGAAATCAGTGGTTCGAAGCTCAGTACAATTCCCAGAAAAATCAAAGGAAATGCAAGCGAAGAGCCGATGTTTGCAATGGGAAGCACGGTGTTTCTGAGCTTAATGGGCATATAACCGGTGGCGTGCTGTACAGCGTGTCCGGCCTCATGTGCGGCTACGCCGATGGAAGCCACAGATGTGCTGTCGTGCACAGAGTCAGACAAGCGAATGACATTTGACTTGGGATCATAATGATCGGTTAAATTGCCGCTGATCCGTTCAATGGCAACATTATGCAACCCGTTCTGGTTTAAAATCTGGCGGGTGACCTCTGCGGCAGTTCTGTTTTGACGGCTCATAACACCAGCGTATTTTTTAAAGGTGCTTTGTACCTTCATTTGCGCAAATGTGGCAATCAATAGTGCGGGGATAACCAATATTAAATAGTAGGAATCGTAATAAAAAAAAGGCATTGTTTTTCCTCCTGTCGATATTTATATTAGTATATCCTTATGTTGTTTATGCAATACCTAAAATGCTTGTGGCAAAGCGGAAATAAATAAACAAAGATAATGCATCTAAAATGGTGGTGATGATGGGGCTTGCCATTAAGACAGGGTCTACATGGATTTTATCTGCCAGCACCGGTAACATACCGCCGATAACCTTAGCAAGGCAGACAATGCAGAATAAGCTCAGGCAAACAGCCAGGGCAATGGGGATAGTGACACTGTCGAAAATCATGATGCGGATAAAATTCACCACGGCCAGTAAAAAAGCTGTTGCAGCGCCGACACGGAGCTCTTTCCACATAACCTTCAATATATCTGAAAACCCGAGTTCCTTTAAAGCAAGACTTCGGATAATCATAGTAGAAGACTGTGCACCAGCGTTGCCAGCTGTGCCCATCAGCATAGGCATATAAGCTGTGAGAGAGGCCACCTGGCTTAAGGTTCCTTCGAAACTACGGATGATAAAGCCTGTAAAAGTGGCTGAAATCATCAGCACCAAAAGCCATGTCACACGGTTTTTGGCCAATGTGAATACACCGGTCTTCAGGTAAGGAATTTCAGAAGGGGTCATCGCTGCCATTTTGTGGAAGTCTTCAGTATTTTCCTGTTCAATAACGTCCACAATGTCATCAATGGTGATAATGCCCACTAAACGTTGCTCACGGTCCACCACCGGCATAGACAAAAGGTCATATTTCCGGAAAAGGTAGGCAGAGCGCTCCTGGTCATCTAAGGTGTTAATGTATTTGATGTTGGTATCCATCAGTTCTTCCATCGTGGCATCCGGCTGACTTAAAATCAGGGTGCGGATGGATACCGTACCCTCCAACTTTCGCTGGGGGCTCACCACATAACAGTTGTTAATGGTTTCTTTGTCTACACCGGTTTTGCGGATGTGCTCTAATGCCTCTTTAACGGTCATTTCTTTCTTTAAATCCACAAACTCGGTGGTCATAAGACTACCGGCGCTATCATCGGGATATTGCAGCAGTTGGTTTATGGTTTTGCGGGTGGCTTCATCGGTGCTTTTTAATACACGCTTGACCACATTGGCAGGCATTTCTTCCAGAAAGTCTACGGTATCATCCATAAACAACTCATCCATAATGCGAACAACTTCAGAATCGGTGATGGACTCAATGATATACTGCTGCATATCACTATCCATCTCTGTGAAGACTTCTGCGGCTGTTTCTTTCGGGAGCATACGAAATATTCGCAGCATTTTATCCGGCTGTAGTTCAGATAACAGAACTTCTATATCTACATAGTTCATGTCCAGCAGTAGCATACGGATGTCTGCATACCGGTTTTCCTGCAGAGAACGCTCCACGGTATCGCGGAGCGTTTCCTCCATTACTTTTGTTTCCTCCATAGCGTTCCTTTCCGGGGAACGCATAAGAATCAGGCGAAAAAGACACGTTCCCCTTGGGTATTATGTAATTGTTCAGTCCATCGCCCGGGAACTGTATCCATTGTGTTCGCCTCCTTGTTATAATTTCTATTTTATTATTGTACCCTAAGAATCTGAAAAAAGCAATATATTTTGAAGAAAGGAATATATTTTTATAAACATTATAGTTTTATTTCTTTTTGTTTTTCTCTGCCATAGCTTTTTCAAAGGCCAGTTGCATCGCTGTTTTTTCTTCTTTTGGTTCTTGCTTTTTCTGATTTTTTAAATAGCTTTGAACATAGTGTTTGGAGGCCCCTGAACCATCACTTTCCTTGCGCTTCTGGAATGCAGCCAGTTTTTCCCGGTAGCCGCAGGGACAAATGTAAATCCGTTTATCGCCCTCACCAAATAATTCCATGGTTTTGTGACAGTTGGGGCAACGTACACCGGTTTTCAGGCTCACATTCTGACGATAACTGCATTCTCTGTCCTGACAGACCAGCATTTTGCCTTTTTTTCCGTTGACCGAAAGAAGCATTTTGCCGCAAACAGGGCAGGGAGTGGTGGTCATATTATCGTGCTTATATTTTTTATCCTCAGCTACTACGGTTTTTACCAAGGACTGGGTATATCCACGGATTTCTTTAATGAATTCTTTTTTAGCAGCGTTGCCTTTGCTGATCGCTTCTAAATTTTGTTCCCATTTGGCGGTGAGCAGGGGCTCTTTTAAATCAGAAGGAACCAGATCAATCAACTGTATGCCTTTAGCTGTGGGGACAATACTTTTGCCGGATTTTTCAATATAAAAGGAAGAAAACAATTTTTCGATAATGTCGGCACGGGTTGCCGGTGTGCCTAAACCACTACCGATAAATTCACGCATTTTTTTATCTTCGATGAAGGCACCGGGGTTTTCCATGGCCGAAAGGAGAGTAGCCTCTGTATACCGTGCCGGCGGGGTGGTTTTTCCACTTTTGATGAGGACAGATTGGCAGGGGAAGGTCATACCTTCTTTTAAAGAGGGAAGTGTTTGTTCTTCTTCCTCTTCTTCGTCTGCTACATCATACACTTTTTTCCATCCTTTGTTGATAATTTCCCGCCCCTGAGCGGTAAAATCATAATCACCGCAGTTTAAGGATGCTTTAATAGAGCAATATTCATAGGCCTCAAAGAAACAGGTTAAAAACCGCAGGATGACCATGCGGTAAATTTTCTTTTCGTCATCAGAAAGGTTTAAATAGTTCACACCTTGCTCAGTGGGGATAATGGCGTGATGGTCTGTCACCTTTGCATTGTTTACACAACTTTTAGCAATTGTGCGTTTTTCTTTTAAAATGGCACCGGCAGTGGGTGTAAAGTCACCAAAAGATACAGCACGGACTCTGTCATATAAGGTAGGCACAATATCATCCGTCAGGTAACGTGAGTCGGTACGAGGATAGGTGAGGGCTTTGTGCCGTTCATATAATGACTGCATTACAGACAGGGTTTGTTTGGGAGAAAAACCGTATTGTTTATTGGCATCACGTTGCAGTTCTGTTAAATCATATAGTGCCGGAGGTGGAGTCTTTTTATTGGTTTTGGTTAAAGATGAAAGGGTAAAAGTTTTATTTTTAATAGCTGTAGCAATAGTCTCAGCGGTTTGACGATCGAAGATAGCGGTTTGGTTATTTTTGTCGCGGTAGGTTACGGTGAAAGTCCCTAAATCAGCTTTTACATTAAAATATTCTTTGGCTGTAAACTTTCGGATGGCATTTTCCCGTTCTACAATCATTGCCAAAGTGGGGGTTTGCACACGGCCGGCAGAAAGCTGAGCGTTATATTTACAGGTTAAGGCACGGGTTACATTCAGCCCTACCAGCCAATCGGCTTCGGCGCGTGCTTGAGCAGAGTGGTATAAGTTTTCGTAGTCTTTACCGTCTTTTAAATTCTGGAAGCCTTCCCGGATGGCTTTATCAGTCTGCGAGGAAATCCACAAACGCTGAATGGGCTTTTTAAAGCCTGCTTTCTGAATAATCCAACGGGCAACCAGTTCACCTTCCCGTCCGGCATCGGTTGCTATTATTAAGGAAGAGACCTCTTCGCTTTTTAACAGACTGCGGACAACGGCGTATTGTTTTTTGGTGGCGGGAATTACTTCCAAGGCCATTTTATCGGGCAGCATAGGCAAAGTTTCCAATCGCCAGCTTTTATATTCTTTACCGTAATGCTCCGGGGTGGCCAGAGTGACCAGGTGCCCCAGTGCCCAGGTGACGATATACCGGTCACCATGAATTGCCCCTTCGGCAAATTTGCGACAACCCAAAACCCGGGCAAGCTCTTTTCCCACGGAGGGTTTTTCAGCTAAAACTAATATCTTAGACATTTGATAAGCTCCTTTAAATAGTAGATGCAATATATTGTATCACAGAAAGGAAAAAAAGAAAACCTTTTTGTACTAATAAATAAGGAAGAAGAAGCTAAGATTAAAAAAAATACAAAAAATTAGAAAATTTCTCTTGACGAATAGGAAAAGTTATGATATATTAAGATGTGCCTATTTTAAAAAGGTCTTTTTTTTGTTGTGCAAAAAAAGGAATTTAGACTGGGAGGGAAACCTGATGAGAACTAAAATTACATTGGCATGTTCTGAATGTAAACAACGTAACTATGATACAATGAAGAACAAGAAAAACGATCCGGACAGACTGGAAATGAACAAGTATTGCAGATTCTGCAAAAAGCATACCACTCATAAGGAAACAAAATAATTCAGCCATAGGCGAATTATTTTGTGCACCTTTTTCTGTCATCTTTTGCCATGCAGACAGAATGGGTGAGAATATGCGCCGTGCATGGCGGCGGAATGGAGAGTATTATGAGCGCGAACAAACCCAATATCTTCGTTAGAGCGGCTAAAGCAGTCGCCGGTTATTTCCGCGAACTTAAATCTGAATTAAAGAAGGTTTCATGGCCTAGCTGGAAGCAAGTCCGCACCAACACCGGTGTAGTTCTTATGGCGCTGATTCTGTTAGGTGCATTTATTGCATTGCTGGATTTAGGCTTTACTTTCTTATATAATGGTACCCTGCTTAAGTAGTACCTGATGCGGAGGACTCTAAAGAAGGAGGCAAAAGAAGCAGTGCTGCTTCTTAGATGATATGGCTGACGAAGCAAGATGGTATGTTATTCATACCTTTTCCGGTTATGAAAAAAAAGTACAGGCTAATATAGAAAAATCTGTCGAGAACCGGAACCTGCATGATTTGATTCTGGATATTAAAGTGCCTATGGAAGAAGTTGTTGAGGCCAAAGGCGAAGAACAGAAGGTTGTGCAGCGTAAGGTTTTCCCCGGCTATGTTATGGTTAAAATGATCATGACAGATGACAGTTGGTATGTTATCCGCAATACCCGTGGTGTTACCGGGTTTGTCGGACCGGGATCCAAACCTGTTCCTTTGACAGATGAAGAAGTATACTCTATGGGTATCGAACGCAAGGTTGTTTCTGTTAACTTTGAGGTTGGCTCTAGTGTACGTGTTTGCGAAGGTCCTTTGGCTGACTTTGTTGGTACAGTGGATGAAATTAATCTGGAAAAACAGTCTGTGCGCGTGATTGTGTCTATGTTTGGCAGAGAAACACCCGTTGAACTTGACTTTTCACAAATTGAAGTATTACAGTAAATATGGCCTTTTGGCTTTATTTTAAGTGGCATTGCCACTTTCTTGGGTGGGAGAACACAAAGTGTTCGCCAAAACCACATCTTTTAATGAGGAGGAACTTTTACAATGGCTCAAAAAATCACAGGTTACATCAAACTGCAGATTCCGGCTGGTAAAGCAACCCCGGCTCCGCCTGTAGGCCCTGCTCTGGGTCAGCATGGTGTTAACATCGTGCAGTTCACAAAGGAATTCAACGAAAAGACTGCTAAAGACGCCGGCTTAATCATCCCGGTTGTTATTACTGTTTATGCAGACAGATCTTTTTCGTTCATCACCAAGACTCCGCCGGCGGCTGTGCTGCTTAAAAAAGCCGCAAAGATCGAAAGTGGATCCGGTGTTCCCAACAAAACTAAGGTTGCAACCGTATCTAAAGATGTTGTTCGCCAGATTGCCGAACAGAAAATGCCTGACTTAAACGCTGCAAGCGTTGAAGCTGCTATGAGTATGATCGCTGGTACAGCCAGAAGTATGGGAATTGTTGTTGAGGATTAATTTCGATTGAATAAGTGGGAGAGCGAAAGCTTGCAAGACCACAAAAGGAGGAAACATAATGTTCAGAGGCAAAAAGTATCAAGATAGTGCAAAATTGGTTGACAGAACCAATTTATATGATCCCAGCGAAGCTATGGAGCTGGTTACCAAGACCGCTAAAGCTAAGTTTGATGAAACTGTTGAAGTTCACATTAAGCTGGGTGTTGACTCAAGACACGCAGACCAGCAGGTTCGTGGTGCAATTGTTCTGCCCCACGGTACTGGTAAGGTTGCTCGCGTATTAGTATTCGCTAAAGGCGATAAGTTAGCTGAGGCTGAAGCTGCAGGCGCTGATTTCTTCGGCGGCGATGAGCTGATCCCCAGAATTCAGAACGACAACTGGTTTGATTATGACGTTGTTGTTGCAACACCGGATATGATGGGTGTTGTTGGTCGTTTGGGTAAAGTGTTAGGTCCTAAAGGCTTAATGCCCAGCCCCAAAGCAGGTACCGTTACCATGGATGTTGCTAAGGCAATTGCTGAAATCAAATCCGGTAAAATTGAGTATCGTCTGGATAAGACCAATATCATTCACTGCCCCATCGGTAAGGTATCTTTTGGTCCTGAAAAGCTGAAGGAAAACTTCACTGCTCTGTTAGATGCAATTGTTAAAGCAAAGCCTGCTGCTGCAAAAGGTCAGTACATTAAGAGCTGTGCTGTTGCATCCACAATGGGCCCCGGTATCAAAATTTCTCAGGCAAAAGTTCTTGACTAATTTTTGCTTGA
Source organism: Clostridia bacterium (assembly GCA_017416855.1). Lineage (GTDB taxonomy): Bacteria > Bacillota > Clostridia > UBA1381 > UBA9506 > UMGS755. Next base: position 8,924 of record JAFQAZ010000022.1, on the reverse strand, counting down.
CAATGCCATAAACTTGTGGTATACTAACTTTGTTAGTTAAATATTTTCCGCAGACAGTTGGTGTCCGAAAGGATATAATGCGAAAGCGCCAACCGAGGAGAGCGATTTTATGAAAGCATAAAAGGCTTTTCTTCGTTTGCGGAGAAAAGCCTTATTTTAATTTGAACGGTGAGGTGAAATTTAAAATGCCTAGTGAAAAGATTTTGGAACAGAAGAAACTGGTTGTTGATTCATTGGCTGACAAAATGCAGAAAGCAGTTGCCGGCGTTATGGTTGACTACCGTGGTTTAACCGTTGAAGAGGATACAAAGCTGAGAAACGAGCTGCGTGCAGCCGGTATCGAATATGCTGTTGTTAAAAACACTCTGACTCGTTTTGCTGCTAACCGTATTGGTTATACAGAATTTGACGAGGTTTTAAACGGTCCTACTGCTTTGGCTTTGAGCTATGATGATGTTGTTGCTCCTGCAAGAGTATTAGCAGATTTTGCAGAAAAGAACAGCAATCTGGAAATCAAAGCTGGTTTTATGGAAGGCAAGGCAATGTCTGTTGACGAAGTTGTTGCACTTTCTAAAATCCCTTCAAAAGATACCTTATATGCTATGCTGGCTGGTGGCCTCAACTCTGTCATCGCTGGTCTGGCAAGAGCTATCGATGCTGTTAGAGAACAGAAAGAAACTGCTTAATTTAAATTTTATTAACTAAAATATTTAGGAGGAAAAAACAATGAGCGAAAAAATTGCTGCTTTAATTGAAGAGATTAAAGCTCTCACCGTTATTGAATTATCTGAACTGGTAAAGGCTATTGAAGAAGAATTTGGCGTAAGCGCTGCTGCTCCTGTAGCAGTTGTAGGTGCTGCTGCTCCTGGCGCTGCTGCTGCAGCTGAAGAAAAGTCCGACTTTGATGTTGAACTGACCGATGCTGGTGCTGAAAAGATTAAGGTTATCAAGGTTGTTCGTGAGATCACCGGTCTGGGCCTGAAAGAAGCTAAGGAAGCTGTAGACGGCGCTCCGAAGGTTCTGAAGGAAGGCGTTGGCAAAGAAGATGCTGAAGCTATCAAAGCTAAGCTGGAAGAAGTTGGCGCTAAAGTAACCTTAAAGTAATTTTACTTTAACATTAAAAAGCCGAAGGGTTTAACCCTTCGGCTTTTTGCTTTTTTGTTTTAGTCTATCTTAGCTAAGACTTTTACAATTTCACCAATGTATACTTTATGGTAGTCTTTATTCGGATAAACTTTTTCATCAAATTCCGGTATGATAATGTTTTCAGGTTTAATTTCGTCGGCGTAGATTTTTTTGCAGATGATGACCAAATTGGCTTCTTTGAAGTATGGTGTGCCTTCGATATGATCGACGGTTAAGCCGGATTTTGCTATTTTGTCCTCATCTCTGCCGCTAACTTTGCCGAAATAACCTAAGGTTTCACGGTGGCTTTCATCAAAGAAGGTGAGAGAGAAACGGTCGGAAGCATCCACCAACTCACGGGTGTAGCGTTGGGGACGGATAAAGGTAAAGGCAACGTTTTTATACCATAAAACGCCGACGCCACCCCAGGAAGCGGTCATAGCGTTAACTTTGCCATCCTTTTCGGCACCGATGAGCATCCATTCCTTATCAATCATGGTAAAGGGGTTCTTTTCGATTTGTTCAGGTGTAATTTCATAAAATTGACTCATAGTTTTACTCCTTATGTTAATGATAAAATAATAAACAAATTAGAGTTCCGGCCAGAATGCCGGTGAGGTCTGCCAGTAAAGCAGCCGGCAAGGTGTGGCGGGTGCGGCGAATGTTTACGGAGCCATAATACACCGCCAATGTATAAAAGGTGGTTTCGGTGGAACCCATAATGACGGAAGCAATTCGTCCGGCCAGAGAATCCGGGCCAGCAGTTTTGAATAGGTCGTTTACTAAGGCCAGAGAGCCACTACCGGACACAGGCCGGAGCAGGGCAAGGGGCATAATTTCCGACGGAATCCCGACATGATTTGTGAAGGGCGAGAGTAAACCGGTTAAGAACTGCAAAGCACCTGAGGCACGGAACATAGAAATGGCGGCCATAAGGCCCACCAAAGCCGGCAGAATGCCGAACAGAGTTTTCAGGCCGCTTTTGGCGCCGTCTAAAAAGGCGTTGAACACATCTACTCTATTTGCATAGCCATAACTGATGATCAATACAAAAACAGCAGGCATAATCATAACCGAACAGTACTTGAGCATTATAGCCGCCTCCCTTTTCCTTTGGAAAGGATTTTGGCGGTGATGACACCTACCGTCAGTGCCAGAATGGAACAAATCCACACGGGTACGATAATGCCAAAAGGATCAGCGGAGCCTGCGGCGGCACGAAGAGTAATGACTGTGGTGGGGATTAAGGTAATGGAAGCGGTGTTAATTACCACGAACATACACATTTCGTCAGATGCTATGTGTTTTTTGGAATTGATTTTATCAAGCTCTGTCATAGCTGCAAGCCCTAAGGGTGTGGCTGCATTGGAAAGACCCAAAAAATTGGCGGTCATATTCATAACCATAGCAGTAACAGCCGGAGAATCAGGATTTAATTTCGGAAATAGCAGTTTTGTTAATGGTCTGATACATTTTGCCAGTTTTTCTGTTAGTCCGGCGCGCTTGGCGATTTCTAAAAGGCCCGACCAGAAACACATCATACCCAACAAACCCATAGCCATTTCTACGGCATTTTCCGCACCGGTTAAAGCACTTTGTGCTACGGTTTCGATGTTGCCGGTTAAGAAGCTAAAGAAAAAGGCGGTGATAATCATACCGCCCCAGATATATCCCATCATATATGCTCACCTCGTTATACTCTATGAGGCAAGCTGTTTGAATATGAGCATTTATTTTTAAACAATCAAACAAGGTGAGCAGTTGGGTGTTTATTCTGTTAATCTCTTTTCGTTGCCGGTTCGGCATAGGTTTTTGCTTCCAGTAATAAATCTGCCATTACGATGGCGGCGGCTGCTTCAATGACACAAACGGCACGGGGCACAATGCAGGGATCGTGACGGCCGTGAATGGCAATGGTTTCTTCAGTTTGAGTTTCGATATTTACGGTTTTTTGCGGTTTGCTGATAGAGGGAGTAGGCTTGACAGCGACAGAAAAGACCAAAGGCATACCATTTGTGATGCCGCCGTTGATACCGCCGTTATGGTTTGTTTTGGTTTTAATTTTGCCTTTTTCTAAGCAAAATGCATCATTTGCCTCGCTGCCCAAAAGTTCTGTTATACCAAAGCCGGTGCCGAATTCCACTCCTTTAACAGCAGGAATGGAGAACAACATAGCCGAGAGTCTGCTTTCGACGGATTCGAAGAAAGGAGAACCTAAACCGGCAGGGGCATTGGTAATCAATGCTTCAATTACGCCACCCACAGAATCACAGTTTTCTCTGGCATTGTCAATCAGTTTTGTATAGGCAGGGATGATGGTTTCATCCAAAACGGCGAGTTCGTGGTTTTGAATGCTGCGACAAACCTCTATATTGGGGCAAACAGCATCGAAGACGGCGTCTTTTTCGGTTCCTAAGGATTTGATATGGGCAAAAATCTCGATGCCCTGTGATGCCAAATAGGGCTTTAATATAGCACCGGCAAAAACCAAAGGTGCTGTTAAGCGACCGGAAAAATGGCCGCCGCCGCGGTAGTCACTAAAGCCGTGATAGCGCATAAAAGCAGTATAATCCGCATGAGAGGGGCGTAATAATTCCGGCTGATAATCTTTGGAGCGGGTATTGGTATTTTCAATAAAAGCACAAAGGGGTGTGCCGGTGGTTTTGCCCTGGAAGTGACCGCTGACAATCTTAGGAATGTCAGACTCTTTCCGGGGGGTAGAAAACCGATTCTGACCTGGTGCACGCCGTGCCATTTCCTTTTGGATATTCTCCATATCAATGGGAAGACCTGCCGGCAAACCATCCAATACCACACCAATGGCATCGGAATGGGATTCACCAAAGATTGAAAGTTTAATGCAGTTGCCAAATATGTTTGCCATATAGGCTCCCTCCTGTTTTACAGAATGTAAATAATTTTAGAAGGGGGCACGGTAACCGTGCCCCAAAAATATCGGATTATTTTACTTAGCGTAAGGTTGCGCCCAGTTCCTTTTCCAGAGCGGTAAGAACTTCCTGAACAATTTCGTTTACCTCTACATCTGTCAGGGTTTTTTCCATAGACTGGAGTTTTAAGGAATACGCCATAGATTTTTTGCTTTCAGGCACCTGTTTGCCCTTATAGACATCGAACAGGGTTAAGCCGGCGAACAGTTTTTTAGCCTTTTTCTTAATCACGGTTTCAATATCAGCTGCCAGTACGCTGTCATCCACAATGAGAGCCAGGTCTCGGTTCACTGCCGGGTATTTGGGCAGAGGCTGATAGGTTTTGTTGTTCTTGGCATAGGTTAAAATGTCGGGCAGGTTAATCTGAGCCACATAAATTTCTTTATCTACACCGTAGTTATCGCAAACCGCGGGATGAATCTGACCCAGAATACCAATTTCCTTTTTGCCTACACAAATGGAAGCGCAACGGCCAGGATGGAAGGTGGGATTCTCGGTTTCAGGACGGAACTGTGCAGAAGAAAGACCGACACCGTCGAACAAAGCTTCTACAATGCCCTTTAAATCGAAGAAATCGCAGGCACCGTAAATACCTAAGGAAATCACACGGCGTTCTTCCGGCAGTTTGCCTTCTTCGGTGGGGAGGTAAATGGTTGCCAACTCGAAGAGCTTGGCAGAATCATTTTTAAAGTTGATATTTCTTGCCACGGTTTCCATCATGGAATGGATGGCGGTGGTGCGCATTACGGAGTTTTCTTCGCCCAAAGGATTGCTGATGGTAACAGTGTTACGCAAAGGACTGTCAGCCGCCAGACACAGCTTATCAAAATAGTTGGGATTGGTGAAACTGAAGGTGACAATTTCATTCATGCTGCAGGCACAGAGCAGTTCCTTCACCTTATCCTCTAACTTCTGTGACGGGGTTTTCACGCTGTGAGCGGTTTCGCCGCACATTAAGGTTGAGGGGATTTTGTCATAGCCGTAAATTCTTAAAATTTCCTCTGCTACATCGGCAAAGCCTTCCACATCCTTACGGAAGGAGGGAGGAATAACAGAATCTTTGTTTACGACAAAGTCTAGAGCACGAAGGGTATCTTCCATAAACTTGCGGTCGATATCGGTGCCTAAGAATTTGTTGATTTTTTCAGGGTCGAAAGGAATGACGTTAGGTTCTTCCTTCTGACCGTAGATATCAATGATGCCGTCTACAATTTCACCGCAGCCCAGTTCTTCAATCAGTTCGCAGGCACGCATAATGGCGGGCAGGGTGTTTTCGGGATCAAGACCTTTTTCATAGCGGGAAGAGCTTTCGGTTCTGAGGCCTAATTTTCTGGCTGTTTTACGAACCATAGGGGCCTTGAAGGTAGCCGATTCAAATAAAATGGTAGTGGTGTCATCCTTGATTTCCGAGTTCTGACCACCCATAACGCCGGCAACGCCAACCGGCTTTTTGCCGTCGCAAATCATCAGCATAGAATCATCTAAGATACGTTCAACATCGTCTAAAGTAGTCAGTGTTTCACCGGCTTTGGCACGACGAACGCAAACGGCACTACCTTCTAAATCGCGCAGGTCAAAGGCGTGCATAGGCTGACCGTATTCCAGCATAATGTAGTTGGTGATATCCACAATGTTGTTAATGGCACGAATGCCGCAAGCTTTAAGGCGCTTTTGCATCCATTGGGGAGAGGGACTGATTTTAATGTTTTTAGCCACCTTTCCGCAATAACGAAGGCAACCTTCGGTATCTTCAACGGAAATGGAAACGTAGTCCTTAATATCGCCACCGCAACCTTTCACTTCTGGTGTTTTTACTGTAAAAGGTTTGCCGAAGGTTACAGCTGTTTCACGAGCTAAACCGATTACAGACAGACAGTCGGGACGGTTGGAGGTGATTTCAAAATCAACAATGTTTTCGTTTAAGTGAAATACATCACGGATGTCCATACCGGCCGGCAGAGAATCGTCTAAAATCAAGATGCCGTATTCAGCGTCGGGGAAATCGGCTTCGGACATACCCAGTTCTTCATAAGAACAGAGCATACCGGCGGATTCAACACCGCGGAGTTTACCGGTTTTGATTTTGGTGCCATCGGGGAGTAGGGCGCCGTCTAACGCAACGGGCACGGTCTGACCCACCTTAACATTGGGGGCACCAGTGACAATCTGCAGGGTTTTATCCCCAACATTAATCTGACAAACTACCAGTTTATCAGCATCAGGATGCTGAGTGATTTCTAAAATTTTACCGGTGACAACATTCAACAGGTTTTCGCCGGGGTTTTCAATGCCCTCAACTTTAGAGCCTGTCATAGTCATTGCGTGGTTATATTCTAAGGGGGTGATGCCGTTTACGTCTGTATAGTCATTGAGCCAACTCATAGGTATTTTCATTGTTTATTCTCCTTTCTTTCAGCGAGCCTTAAAACTGATTTAAAAAGCGCAGGTCGTTTTCGTATAAGTGACGCATATCATCAATGTTCATACGACGCATAACAATACGCTCTAAGCCTAAGCCAAAGGCGAAACCGCTGTAAACAGAGGTATCAATACCGCAACGCTCTAACACTTTGGGGTGAACCATACCGGCGCCCAACAGCTCGATAAAGCCTTCGCCCTTACAAACACGGCAACCCTTACCGCCACAAACGAAGCAGGAAACGTCAACTTCGGCACTAGGTTCGGTGAAGGGGAAGTGGTGGGGACGGAAACGGAGCACAGCATCGTTACCATAGAGGGTTTTCATAAAGGTTTCCAAGGTGCCCTTTAAGTCACCCATGGTGATGCCCTTATCAACTACCAACCCCTCAATCTGGTGGAAAACAGGAGAGTGGGTAGCATCCACAGCATCACTACGGTATACACGACCCGGAGCGATGACACGGATGGGAGGCTTTTGCTCTTCCATAACACGAATCTGCACTGAAGAGGTCTGGGAACGGAGCACTACGTTATCGTTAATATAGAAAGTATCCTGTGTGTCGCGGGCAGGATGATCTTTCGGGATGTTCAAAGCTTCGAAGTTATAGTAGTCATATTCTACCTCGGGACCTTCGGCAATGGAGAAGCCCATACCCACGAAAATGTTTTTAACTTCATCTAAAACAGTGGTTAAGGGATGGGTTTTGCCGATGATTGGTGTGCGGCCGCCCATGGTTACGTCCAGGGTTTCAGCCTTTAATTTTTCACTGCGTTCAGCGGCCAACAACACAGACTTTTGAGCCTCAATTTTTTCTTCAATAAAGCTGCGGACTTCGTTGGCGAGCTGACCGATGATGGGACGTTCTTCGGCAGAAAGACCACCCATGCCACGCAAAATGGCAGTGAGTTCACCTTTTTTGCCTAACAATCCGACACGGATATCCTCCAAGTCCTGCAGATTTTTAGCATTTTTCAAAGCGTTTTCTGCTTTTTCTTTCATAGAAAGTAGCTGATTTTTCATATATATTCTCCTTTCGACTATACACAATAAAAAACGCCCGTCCCACAAAGGGACGGACGATAAAATCGTACGCGGTACCACCCTTATTTTTCGGTTTTACCCGACTTAATTGGCGCATAACGGTCGCAGATCCGGCACAGCCTACTAAAAGCTTTCAACTGTGCAGCTCCAAGGTGAAATTTCGAGCGCGCCTTTAACCGAATTTCCTTTCAGCCCGGTGAGAAATTCTCTCTTTTTGAGGTGTTGGCGGCTTTACTTTGCCTTTTCATTGCTTTTATTCATCATACGTAAGGTATTGTACCACAAAATTTGGATTTTTGCAAGGCTTTTTTACCCTTTTTTCATAATTTCTGCCCAGGCTTCTGCATCGATTTCCTCTTTTTTGAAAAGCAGGCGGCAGTCATCCTCGGTAATTTGTCGCAGGATACGGCAGGGGTTGCCCACTGCCACAACATTATCGGGCAAGTCGCGAGTCACTATGCTGCCGGCTCCAACCACCACGTTGTTGCCGATTGTGACGCCAGGAACGATGGTGGTGCTGCCCCCAATCCAGCAATTATCGCCAATGGTGATGGGTTTGCCGTATTCATAGGTGCTGTTCCGGGTTGCCGGGTGAATGGGGTGACCGGCGGTGTATAAGGAAACATTGGGGCCGAACATACAGTTCTCTCCGATGGTGATTTGGGCTACATCAATCATTGTGCAGTTATAGTTGGCAAAAAAGTTTTTGCCCAATCGGATATGGGTGCCGTATTCGCAATAAAAAGGGAAGACGATGACAAGGTTTTCTGAGTCTGGAATCACCTTTTTCATAGCTTTTTCCATTTTATCATATTTCCAGGGATTAATTTTGCTTGCTTTTTTCAGCTTTTTGCGGCAGTCGGCCAACTCCTGCCAGATAGCAGGCTCGGCGATATAGGCAAGGCCTTTGTCTCTGCGTTCTTTATTTGTCATAGTTGCACCTTCGTTTAGTTTTTTATTATAGGTTCCCTTGTGTAATACCTATTCCGGACATGGGAGGGACTGTCGGCTATTAGGCTGAATGAGGAATTGTTTTTACAACCCTTCCGTCACGCTTCACGTGTCACCTTCCCTTGCACAGGGAAGGCTTTTTGGTAGTTTCATTTTAACACAAACCCTTCTCAATGTAAATTATTTACTGCAAAAATTAAAAAAGTACTTGCAATATGGGCAATGTTGTGTTAAAATATCCTATGTTAATTGAATACGGCCTGTTGGTCAAGCGGTTAAGACGTCGCCCTCTCACGGCGAAAACAGGGGTTCGAGTCCCCTACGGGTCACCATAGAAACCGAATGATTTAGATGACAGTCTGGATTGTTCGGTTTTTTGTTATAATATTGAATTTTGTTAAAAAATATGATATAATTAATTCAAGCATATTTTTAAT
>JAFQAZ010000021.1 GCA_017416855.1 Clostridia bacterium | reverse complement strand
TTGATTTTATCAGATCTTCTGAGTAACAATGCTCATATATCTGTTTATGGAATAGGAATAGTGGTATTAATGCATCTGTTTCTATACAAGATTTTGCTTCCGAGTTATCAAAAAGCCAGAGTGTTCTTTTCTTCTGGTTGGTGGAAACTTAATGTTATATTAGTTTTCTTTTTCATACAGTTTTTGAATCAATATGCTTTCAGTATTGATATGAGAAATGCTCGTGATATAGTTTTTGATTTTGTTATTTTCAGTATTATTTTTTATTTAACATTAATTTTGATTTTTAATTTAGTGAAAGATACCGCTGAAATGAATAAAAAAACATATGAAAATGACGAACTGAAAAACGTTGCGTACATAGACGCTTTGACAAATATGCAAAATAGAGCAGCATACGAGAAATTTACTAGAAGACAAGTATTAAATCACAGAAAGAATACTGGTACAAGTTTTGTTTTTGTTATGCTGGACATCAATGGATTTAAAAGTATCAATGATACAAAAGGACATGCCGAAGGGGATAAAATTTTAAAACAAGTGGGCAATGTTATTACTAAATATTTTGAGTCTTATAATTGTGAAAGTTTTAGATTTGGTGGCGATGAATTTGTTGTGCTGATAGAAGATATACAATTATCTGATGTCAAGAACCTAATTGTAAAGTTGAATGAAGAATTATTTAAATTAAATAATACCACATTATCTCATGGTTGCGCAGAAGTGGATTTTAATAACGCAAAACCTTTTCATGTGGCTTTAAAAACGGCTGATGCAGCTATGTATTCTAATAAAGAGCGATATTATTTGAATTTACGTAACAAGGGAGAGGCTTAAATGTTGAGAATTTTTACCTAAATCAGGTGGCGTCTAAACCATTCGGCTCTTCCAAAAAAGGAACAACACTTTTGTGTTGTTTCTTTTTTATTTGATGGAGGGACTAAAGCCCTGAGAGGGTTTTTCTAAAATTATACTGATAAATTATAAAATTATTCTATTGATTAATCATAAAAAATGTAATACTATAATGTTACGTAATTTCTATGAAATGAGGGACTGCAGTAAAATGAAAAAATTTTTGACAGGGTTTTGTTTTACAGATATACATAATCAGCAATCCATGCTGGATTATCCCACCGCGTTGAGAACATCACTTGTTGAGGCTGTGAAAATGGCGAAGGAAGAGTTTGGCTGTGGAGACTTAGCCATTGTCGGTGGGGATAATATATCGAACTATCCCTATTGGAATCGGTCCTGTGCCCTGCCAAAGAAGAATTTTCTGGATTTAAAAGAGAAGCTGCACAAATGCGTTTCAGAAAGTGTCAATGATAACAAGGTGTTATACGTTGCCGGGAATAACGATATGATTTTAGGTGATATTGGAACAGAAGAAAACGAGCCTTATAATACCACGGATTTTTACGATTTGATGGAAGCTGCCTTCGGGAAAGTCCCTGACAATGAAAAATTGATTCTCCATGCAAAGGAAAAGCCCGGTGAACTTTATTGGGGAGCCTTTCATTATGTTGTAAACGGGATTGATTTTATTGGCATTAATATAGACCCTGATACGGCATTTAACAGCCACGAAGGCTATTATAATGACGAAACTATGCTGTGGGTTAAGAATAAACTTGATGAAATTGACCCTGAGGGAACAAAGCCTGTTTTTGTTGTTGGGCATTTGTCGGCAATATACTATTATAATGACGGTGAATTGAAGGAAACTATGAGAAACGGAAACCGCTCGATGTTTTATGAGATATTTAAAGGGCATAGGAATGCGTTTTATTTGTACGGTCACGTACATGGAGAAAAAGCCTGCTACAGAGACTGTTCTTCCGGTGCGGTTTTACATATTAACCATGAAGGGGAGCCTCTTGGGGATAATCTGAATGAAACGGATTCCCAGGGGAAGGAATATGTTTATTCTTTTGTACATATGGGAGGCTTGCGGCCTTATGGCGAGGAATTTTTTGAACATGACGGATTGACCGGATACGGCGGGGAAGAGGAATTGAAATTCTTTCTTAAAACCGGCACGCCAATCATTGCACAGTTCCTGATTTTTGAGGTATATGAGGACAGGGTGGTTTTCCATATCAGAAACACGGGAGAACATGAGCATTATCATAAAACAGACAAGCTGAAAGAATATACTGTATATTTTTCTTAAATATTGAACAGGAAAGTAAAAAAAGACAAGTTGAAACTTGTCTTTTTTGCATTTGTATGCTATAATTATATGTTAAGATGATAATTCTTTCGTTTTTTGGCAGAATAAAATCAATCAGTTTAACTAAAGGTGTGTGATGGCATACATGGCAGAACGGAGTATTGATGTATCCGCTGTGGACTTAGGCGGATTGTTCGGCGATTTTGACTGCAACATCAAGCAGGTGGAAAAGGAGCTTTCCGTTTCCGTTTCCTGCAGAGATTCCATATTAAAAATTTTAGGCGGCGAGGAAGAGACAGAAACGGCAAAACGAGCCATTTTGTCTATGATTGAATCCTTAGAACGGGGCGACGGGTTAACGGAGCAGAGCATTACCTACACCATTATGATGTCTAAAACAGGGAAGACAGAAGCATTAAAAGAAGTGGGGAATGACTGTGTTTGCATTACCTCCCGGGGGAAGCCCATTAAAAGCAAAACCTTAGGGCAGAAGGAATATCTCCGTGCTATGAATGAAAACACGGTGGTGTTCGGCATTGGCCCGGCCGGTACGGGTAAAACGTATCTTGCGGTGGCAAAAGCCGTAACGGCCTTCCGCAAAAAAGAGGTCAGCCGTATCATCATTACTCGTCCGGCGGTGGAAGCCGGTGAAAAGCTTGGCTTTTTGCCCGGTGATTTACAGATGAAGGTAGACCCTTATCTGCGTCCTTTGCACGATGCTTTGTTTGAAATGATTGGTACAGAAAGTTATAACAACTATGTGGAAAAGGGACTCATTGAGGTGGCTCCCTTAGCCTATATGCGCGGACGTACTTTGGATAATTCTTATATCATTTTAGATGAAGCGCAAAATACCACGCCGGAGCAGATGAAAATGTTTTTGACCCGTATCGGGTTTGGATCAAAAGCTATCATCACCGGCGATATTACCCAGATTGACCTGCCGGATGGTAAGCGGAGCGGCTTAAAGGAAGCTATTAAAATTTTATCCGATGTGGAGGATTTGGCATTTTGCTATTTCTCTCATCAGGATGTTGTGCGCCATCCGTTAGTACAGAAAATTATTCAGGCCTATGAAAAATATGATGCGAAGCGTCAGAAAAATGACAGAGGTGGTATGAATGACAAGCATCATTCTAAATGATGAAGCCCTGGCTTTGCCGGAAGAACTGCAGGAATTGGTGCAGGAATGTGTGGATAAAGCCCTGGAATTTGAAGAATTTCCATTTGATGCAGAGGTTTCGTTTTCCATCACGGATGATGAAGGCATCAGGGCATTAAACCTTGCCGAGCGGAACGTTGATAAGGTGACCGATGTGCTTTCCTTCCCCATGCTGATGGTGGAAGACGGGGTTTTGATTGTGGAAGACGAGGATATGATGGATGACACCGTGTTTTTGGGGGATATTGTGATATCTTTGCCAAAAGCCAAGGATCAGGCCGAAGAATACGGCCATTCCTTAGAGCGTGAGTTGGGGTTTTTAACCGTACATTCTATGCTTCATTTGTTGGGATATGACCATGAGGACGGCCCCCGTGAGGAATCAGAAATGTTTGCAAAACAAGAAGAAATTTTAGAGGCGCTAAAGCTTTACAGATAAAAGGAGAGAAAGAAAATGTCCATTCGCAAAAAAACAATGTTAATGTTGTTTGTAGATTACCTGCTTTGTATTTTAATTCAGCTGCTCGGGTTGTTTGTGTTATCCTGGATTTTAAAATATAGCTGGGGATATCCGGTATACAGCATTGCTTTTTGTCTTACCTTTTTTGGTATGCAGTATTCACGGGTACATAATGCAGCAGACCGTGCATGGAAGCGCAAGGAAATTAAACCTGCTTCAGAAGGCTTGATTATGGCTGCACCATTGGCGATTTTCAATCTGTTGATAATTCTGATTTATGCATGCATGCAAGGCAATATCATTCCGGCTCGTGATGTGGTTGTGACAACGCTATACAGCTTTCCGGATGATGCTCCCAGAGTTGTGACAAATGTGTATTTAATAGATTATATTACATCCGGTATTCGTGTTTGGTTTGGCCATCTTGTCGGCTTTTTAAAAACCGAAACACCGGCTGCGTTTTTGCTGATTTCGCCGGCAATTACAGTATTGGCGTGCTTTTTGGGTTATGTGGCCGGCCGCAAAAAATTCTATTTGAGTGAATTGATTTATAAGACGCAGGAAAAGGTTAAAGAAAAGTTTAACGAATAGAGTTATGGGAGTTTAGGTATGAATTTATTCAACTTATCCGATGTTTCCAAAGAGTTTGGCGACCGGTGCTTGTTTAAAGATGTGTCTTTTACCATTGGTGACTCCGACAAAATCGGGTTGATTGGCGCTAATGGTACCGGCAAGACCACGCTGTTTAAAATTTTATTGGGGCAAATGGATGCAACTGCCGGCGAGGTGTTTCAGAACAAGCAGACGGTGATTGGATATTTAGAGCAGCACACCAACTTAACTTCAGATAAAACGGTGCTGAATGAAGTATTAACGGTTTATGATGATGTGATTGCCTTAGAAGCTGAATTGCAGCAGATTGCAGCAGACATAGAAGAAGGAAAAGGCGATCTTAAACAGCTGACAGAGCGTCAGCAACGGCTGATGGAACGGTTCCGGGAACGGGATGGTTATACATACAAAAGCCGTGCGCGGTCATCCCTTTTGGGATTGGGTTTTAAAGAAGCAGAGCTGGATACACCCTTTGCGCATTTATCCGGTGGGCAGAAAACGAGAGTTTCTTTATGTAAATTGCTTCTTTCCGGTGCTAATTTGTTGCTATTGGACGAGCCCACCAACCATTTGGATTTAGAGGCTGTTGAATGGCTTGAAAACTATTTGCGGGACTATAAAGGTGCATTTTGTTTAATCTCCCACGACCGCTATTTTTTGGACCGTGTGGCAAACCGGATTTTTGCCCTGGAATATGAAAAGGTTATGGTGTATGAAGGAAATTATTCCACCTATGCCAAGCTGAAGGCGGAAAATGAAAAAGCGGCTACGAGGCGGTATGAAAATACGCAAAAGGAAATTAAACGGCTGGAGGGTATTGTCCGTCAGCAACGGCAGTGGAACCGCGAAAAGAATATTAAAACAGCCGAAAGTAAAATGAAGGTGATTGAAAGGCTGGAAAAAACGCTGGAAGCACCTCAAAGTGAAACACCCGGGATGCATTTTTCCTTAACGGCAAAAGCAGGTGGCGGCCAGGATGTGTTGATTCTTAAGGATGTTTCCATGGGGTTTGAACAAAAAGAGCTGTTTTCTAAAGCTAATCTGACCATCAGAAAAGGGGACAGGTTGTTTTTATTGGGGCCCAACGGTTGCGGCAAAACAACATTATTTAAGTTGATTGCAGGAAAGCTGGAGCCAATAGGCGGTAACATTCGTTTGGGGGCAGGTATTTTTCCAGGATGGTATGATCAGACACAATCGGATTTACATTTAAATAAAACTATTTTTGAAGAGATTGCAGATAGCCATCCTCATTTGACGCAAACGGAAATCCGCAATGCTTTGGCGGCCTTTTTATTCCGGGGAGAAGAAGTGTTCTCGTTAATCAGCGAGCTTTCCGGTGGCGAGCGGGCAAGGGTATCCTTAGTAAAATTAATGCTTTCAGATGTGAATTTTCTGCTCTTGGACGAGCCTACCAACCATTTGGACATCAGATCGCGGGAGGCGTTGGAGGAGGCTTTGGCTGATTATGATGGCACTTGCCTGATTGTATCTCACGACCGTTATTTTATTAACCGGCTGGCAAATTCTGTTTGCTATATGGAGAAGAACGGACTGACGGTCTATCCGGGTGACTATGACTATTTTCTATCGAAACGGAAAGAAGAGCCGGTGGTGGCAGAAGTGCAGGTGTCCTCTGAGGGGAAAGATGCCTATCGGTTGCAAAAGCAGGAAGCGGCCGAAACCAGAAAACGGGAAAATGAACGAAAAAAAGCAGAGCAAGGCATTGAGCAGTGCGAAAAACGATTAGCAGAAATTGATGAAGAACTTTTGGATGAAGCTATTGCTGCTGACTATGAAAAAGCGCAGGTGCTAACAGAAGAAGCAGAGAAGCTCAACGAAGAGCTTATGGCGTTATATGAACGGTGGGAAGCTTTGTCAGACTAAAGTATATCAGCCGGATGAACCGGTGAAAAATAAATTGTATTTTTATAAGAAAAGAGGCAATATATTATGGCAAAATCTTGCAGTAACACATCTTGTTCAAAGGAATCCTGCGAAGGCTGTCAGCATGCAGCACAGGATTTTCGTGAACAGCCACACGATTTGAGTCAGATTAAAAAGGTGATTGGCGTTGTCAGTGGTAAAGGTGGCGTTGGTAAAAGTCTGGTCACTTCTATGCTGGCGGTGACAATGAACCGTTTGGGTTATCGTACAGCTATTTTGGATGCGGATATTACGGGTCCTTCCATTCCCAAGGCTTTCGGTATTACAGAAAAAGCAACAGGGAATGAGTTGGGGTTATATCCTGTGCCCAGTAAAAATGGTGTGGAGGTTATGTCCTTAAATCTTTTGTTGGAAAATGAAACCGATCCCGTTGTTTGGCGCGGCCCTGTGATTGGCGGCACCGTCAAGCAGTTTTGGACAGATGTTATCTGGAGCGACATTGACTTTATGTTCATTGATATGCCCCCAGGAACTGGTGATGTGCCCCTGACGGTGTTCCAGTCCATTGCAGTAGATGGCATTGTGGTGGTAACCTCTCCCCAGGAACTGGTTTCTATGATTGTTGAAAAGGCCGTGAAGATGGCTAAGATGATGAACATTCCCATTTTGGGTCTGGTTGAGAATATGTCTTATTTCACTTGCCCTGATAACGGCAAGGATTATAAGATTTTCGGCGACAGTCACATTGATGAAATTGCTTCGGCACACTCATTACCGGTACTGGCTCGCCTGCCCATTAATCCGGCGATTGCAAATGCCTGTGACAAGGGCGCGATTGAAGAGCTGGAAATGGATTGGTTCGGCGATGCGGCAAAGATGCTGGAAGATATGGTAAAATGATAATTTAAAAAGTAAAAAGCAGAAACGAATTTTCGTTTCTGCTTTTTACTTTTTCGGCCAAGGTGTGAGTTTTGTTCCTTTTACAAGGTAGGCTGTTTCTGCCAGTTCAGCCATAGGGGTATCGGAAAGGGAATCGGAATAAAACTCTTCTACCGAAGCCTCGGGAAAGATTGCCCGGAACCGTTTGGTCTTTTCTTGGCCGTGGCAATTTTCACCATTATATGTGCCGGTTTTCGGGTCTACCGGTGATGCCATCAGGTGTCGGATACCTAATTTCTTACAGGCCGGTTCTAAAAAGAATTCAGGCGAAGCGGAGATAATCACATCATCCTCTTGCTGTTTTTCGGCATAGAAGGGTTGCATTTTGTGAAGGTGAGTATCCCAAAATTTCCGGAGGGCTTCTGTCATATCAGGAATGTCCTGAAAATAGCGGTAAAACACTTCTTTCATTTGTGTTTTGGTGATGCTGTGAAGCACATAGTGACGGATAAATGCAACGATTTGCACAGGCAGGCGACAAAGAATCTTAGGATATTGTCGCAGACAGAACAGGTAAAAATCGCAGCTGCTGTCACTTTTATAGATTGTTTTATCGAAATCGTAACAGTTCATAGGGCCTCCCGGAAAAATTAGTATATTATAATTATATCTTATTCTGCCTGCGCTGTCAACCAATGGCTTTTGTTGATTTTGCTTGATGGTATGCTTTATAAACGCTGCTTTTTTATGCAAAAAGCAAACGAATTTTTTATTGAATTACTGCTTTATTTGCAGTATAATGTTTAATGGATAGAGTTGGATTATTTTTACTTTTGAGGTGCAGAATGAACGGATATTTAGACGATGAAAAAACCAGCTGGCTGGCCTTTTTGGCCTGCTTTATTGCCTATACAATGATTTCGATGACGAAGAATACCTATTCAACAGCTATTGCGGCTATTGTGAGTGAAGGCTTATTCTCTAAGGCAAATGCCGGTGTTATTAATGCGTCTTTTTATTTGTTCTATGGAATGACACAGTTTTTGGGCGGATATTTAGCTGACCGATTCTCGCCCTTTAAAATTATTTTAATTGCCTTGTTTGGCTCTGTTTTTGTCAATGCTCTGATGGCTACATCTCACTCCTTTATCTCTATGCTGATTGTGTGGAGTGTCAACGGTGTATTTCAGTTTGGCGTCTGGCCAGCGGTGGTAAAGGTGATTTCTTCTGTTTTGCTCTATGACCACCGAAGAAAAGCAATGGTATACTCTGCATTTTGTTTTCCAGCGGGAACGATTATCAGTTACCTGCTGGCAATGGGCATTTTAAAACGCTGGTCGTGGCCTATGCTGTTCTGGGCGTCCGCTGCCATTCTTATTCCTGTAGCGGCTTTTGTTATTTTTGTGATGAAGCGGGTTCAGGCAAAATTAGTGCCGGAGGAATCGAATATAAAGAATGGAGATCAGAGGAAGGACAATGCGGAAACGATACCGTTTACAAACATCTTTTTTGCCAGTGGGCTGTTTTTGATTTGCATTCCTGCTCTTGTCCGTTGCATGCTGGATATTGGTCTTAAAACCTGGGTGCCTACCATGATTATGGAAAGCTATGGGGTTTCTCCCAGTACCTCCAGTATGCTGACAACGGTACTGATTTTCCTGAATTTGACCGGTGTGTTCTTTACCACCTGGTTATATCCAAAACGTTGTAAAAGTTTACCCCTGGCCATTGGGTTGTTTTTTTTGGTATCGTTGCCGCTTTTGGGATTGCTCCTGTTCAACGGTACTGTTTCCGTGATGATTATTGTGCTATTGCTGGCATTGATGACGACTATGATGACGGCGGCCAGTCAGCTTTTAAACGTTAATTTACCAGCAGCCTTTGGCGCTTATAAGAAGATTGGTATGGTGGCCGGAATTTCTAATGCATTTGGCTGTTTTGGTTGTATGTTGGCAAATTATTTATATGGCTTCACCGCGCAGACCTACGGTTGGACGGTGACTATTATGATCTGGATTGCATTGGCATTGGTTGCATTTCTCTTTTGCATTCTGGCAATGCTTTTGTGGAATCGGTCTATGATGCAGAAAGAACAGTGAAGATGTGACAATAACATAGCAAGAGGGCTTTTCATAAAGCTTAAAGCTGTGATATGATAGCAGGAAAAGTTAGTGTTTGATTAAGTGAGGCGATTATTTCAAAAAATTTTTTGTGAAACTGAAATAATTGAATATATTATACAAAAAATTATTTTGAGGTGATTTTATGGACATTTTTGACGTATTGACTTTAATTGGCGGTTTATGCCTGTTTCTGTTTGGTATGAATGTTATGGGTGACGGTCTGGAACGCCGTGCCGGCAGCAGTCTGAAAGTACTGCTGGGAAAATTGACAAAGAATAAAATGGCAGGCTTTTTAACCGGTTTGGCTGTGACAGCGGTGATTCAAAGTTCTTCTGCTACCACGGTTATGGTAGTTGGGTTTGTTAACTCTTCCTTGATGACGCTAACACAGGCAATCAATGTGATTATGGGTGCCAATGTTGGTACAACTGTAACGGCATGGATTTTAAGTTTGGGTGGCATTTCCAGTGATAATCTGTTTGTGCAGTTATTAAAACCTACATCGTTTACGCCGGTTTTAGCGTTAATTGGTACAGCGATGACCATGTTCAGCAAAGACAATAAAAGTAAGGATACCGGTTCCATTCTGCTGGGGTTTGCTACCTTGATGTTTGGTATGGATACAATGTCCGGTGCCGTTTCCGGCCTTGCAGATGTGCCGGCATTCCAACAGATGTTTATTATGTTTAAAAACCCGATTTTAGGCGTTTTAGTAGGCGCTGTCTTAACGGCTATTATTCAGTCCAGTTCGGCATCGGTTGGTATACTACAGGCGCTGGCTGTGACCGGTCAGGTTTCTTACGGCGCGGCGATTCCCATTATTATGGGTCAGAACATCGGTACCTGTATTACGGCGATCCTTTCCTCTTTTGGTACCAATAAAAATGCAAAGCGTGCGGCTGTTGTGCATTTGTTCTTTAACATTATCGGTACGGTTATCTGGTTGACAGTGTTCAGCATTGTTTCTATGGTGTTAAAGCCTGTGTTATTTGATCAGGCGGCGTCTTTAATGGGAATTGCAGTAGCTCACTCGGCTTTTAACATGTTATGTACGGCGTTGCTTTTACCAATGTCATCCTTTTTGGAAAAGCTGGCTATTAAGCTGGTACCGGAGACAAGCAAAAAGGATGCTGTTGTGGAACTCGACGAACGTTTGCTGGCGACACCTGCTATTGCTTTGGTGAAGGGAAGTGCGGTTACCGGTGAAATGGCTGACTATGCCGTGAAGGGGTTAAAGAGTAGTCTTTCCCTTATTCGTCACTATGATGCGAAGGTGGCTGATGAAATCAGGGAACTGGAATCGAAAGCCGATCATTATGAAGATATTTTAGGCACATATCTTGTGAAACTCAGCGGCCATCAGTTAAGTGATTATGAAAGTGCAGAAACTGGTAAGCTACTGAAAGCTATTGGTGATTTTGAGAGAATTTCTGATCACAGTGTCAATATTCTGGAATCTATTGAAGAACTGCGGGGCAAAGAAGCTGAATTTTCTGATGAAGCTTATCGTGAGCTGGAAATTCTTTCACAGGCAGTTTCGGAAATTTTAGGGCTGGTACAAAATGCGTTTGCGAATAATGATCTGGAAGCGGCGAAGAAGGTAGAGCCTTTAGAGCAGGTGATTGATGACTTAAAGGACAAGTTAAGAACCAATCACATTCTGCGTTTGCAAAAAGGCGGCTGCTCCATTGAAATGGGTTTTGTGTGGTCTGATTTAATTACGGATTTAGAACGGGTATCTGACCATTGTTCCAATATTGCGGTTTGCATTTTAGATGCCAGCCAGCATAATATGAACATTCACGAAACCATGAGCATAATCAAACGAGGCGGCGAGCAGTTTAATGAACTGTATGCTGCTTATGCAAGCAAATATACTTTGGGTGAATAATGATAAAACAGGGCAGGGAAACCTGTCCTGTTTTTTAAAAGGAAGTGCAGACAAATGGCTAAAAAAACAAATGAAGAAAAACTGGCAGAGCAAAAAACCAATGTGATGCGGCTGATTGAGCAGGCTGGTTTTCCCTATGAAGCTCATTGCTATGCGGCAACGGAAGCTATTAGTGGTGTTGAGGTGGCGGCGGCTCTTTCTCAGGATCCTCAGCAGGTGTTTAAAACCCTGGTGACGGTGGGAAAATCCGGAGAACACTATGTGTTTGTGATTCCTGTTGAGCATGCGCTGAATTTAAAAAAAGCCGCTAAAGCAGTGGGCGAAAAATCCATTGAAATGATTAAGTCGAAAGAATTGTTGCCATTAACGGGATATATTCACGGCGGTTGTTCGCCCATTGGGATGAAAAAGCCTTTTGTTACTGTGGTGCATGAAACGGCTATATTATTTGATGCCATTTTGTTCAGCGCCGGGAAAATTGGCTATCAGATTGAAATGAATCCTGAGGATTTACAGAAGATGGTGCCGTTTGAATTTGCTGATGTGACAGACTGATTCATACGACCGAGGAGAAGGGCTGTAGCAAGAGGATATCCTTTGTGATACAATAGGATAAGTTTTCTGAATTTCTTAACTATTTCGACTTGATAAAGTTACGATGATGTGATATAATTTTTAAGGTTACTTTGCCTATTATTTTTTTAATGTGAGTAAACAATCAATACAATTTTGGTGTAAAAATGGCGAAGTAACTACATAAAAAACTCTGAAAAAACTGATAAATCAAGGAGATGTGATATATAATGAAACTAGGTATAGTCGGTTTGCCCAATGTGGGTAAGTCAACATTGTTTAATGCCATTACGCAGGCAGGAGCTGAATCTGCCAATTATCCTTTTTGTACTATTGAACCCAATGTGGGCGTGGTGCCGGTGCCGGATGAGCGTCTTGACAAGCTGGCGGAGATGTACAATCCCCAGAAGGTGACTCACGCGGTGATTGAATTTGTGGATATTGCAGGTCTTGTTAAAGGCGCCAGCCGTGGGGAAGGACTGGGCAATAAGTTTTTATCTCACATTCGTGAGGTGGATGCCATTGTACACGTGGTTCGCTGCTTTGAAGATGCTAACATTGTCCATGTGGAGGGCTCTGTTTCTCCACTTCGTGATGTTGAGACCATTCAGCTGGAGTTGATTTTTGCTGACCTTGAAATGCTGGAAAAACGGATTGACAGAACCAAGAAAATGATGAAATCCGGCGAAAAGAAATATCAGCAGGAACTGGATTTATTAGAAGAAATGAAAGTGCTTTTAGAAGGCGGCAGTCCTGCAAGAGCAAGAGAATATTCTGAAGAAGAAGCAGAACTCATTAAGGATTTACCTCTGCTCACCTTAAAGCCGGTTTTATATGCTGCCAATGTTTCTGAAGATGATTTTATCAATGGTATTGAAGATAATCAGATGGTGAAGGAACTGACCGAAATGGCAGAAAAAGAAGGCTCTGAAGTGATGCCGATTTCTGCTAAAATCGAAGAAGATGTTTCAGCTCTTGAACCGGATGAAAAAATGGAATTTTTGCAGGAGTTGGGCATTAAAGAATCCGGTCTTGACCGTTTGGTGAAGAAAAGCTACAAGCTGTTGGGATTAATCAGCTATTTAACTGCCGGTGAGCCGGAGGTTCGAGCATGGACCATCACACGGGGCACTAAAGCACCGGGAGCGGCCGGAAAAATTCATACAGACTTTGAAAAAGGCTTTATCCGTGCGGAAGTGGTAGCGTATAATGACCTGATGGCGTGCGGCAGTATGACAGCGGCAAAGGAAAAAGGTCTGGTGCGGTCCGAAGGTAAAGAATATGTGATGGTGGACGGCGATGTTGTGCTGTTCCGCTTTAATGTGTAAAATAAAGAATATACAACATAAAGGTTAATGTATTGTCAATATACATTAACCTTTATAATTTTTTATGATATTAGGAAAAAGTATTGACTTTTCTGCTACCAATGGTATAATAAGTGATGGATTAGGATAAGTGGTGGAGTCTGTCATCAAACATTTTTATGTTTGATTTATCTTGATTGTCAATGCCGGGAAATTTATATTTTTAGGTATTTACACAGAACCACATCCAATGGGTTCTGTGTATTTTTTTGTCATGATTTACTAAGAAACCACACACTGAAACAATCTAAAAAAATTTTTTAAAAGGTGGTTGTTATGGAACAATACTTAACTCTCTTCTATGGGCTTTCATTTTTGATTGCCATTCTTGCGTTTGCCTATGCAGCGTATTTATACCTGTGGGTTAAACGCCAGCCCATCAGCAACAAAAAAATCATTGAGGTTGCCGGCTTGATTAAAGACGGGGCGAACACATTTATGACAAGGGAATATAAAATTCTGGCGGTTTTTGCAGCAATTATTGCAGCGCTGATTCTGTTATTCCTGCCATCTCCTATCTGGTCCGGTGAAGCAATGAAAAACATTGGTATGGCAGTTTCTTACATTGCCGGTACCGTTCTTTCTGCAATTGCCGGTAAAATTGGTATTTTAGTTGCCAGCCTTTCAAACGGTCGTGCAGCTGAAGGTGCACAAAAGGGTATTAAACCTGCCTTTTTAATTGGTTTCCGTGGCGGTGCTGTTATGGGCCTTTTGGTTGTAGGCTGTTCACTGTTTGGTGTGGCCGCCGTTCTGTGGGTCTTTGGCGATGCTTCTATTCTGCTTGGCTTTTCCTTTGGTGCCAGCTCTTTGGCTCTGTTTGCAAAAGCCGGTGGTGGTATTTTTACTAAAACGGCAGACGTTTCTGCTGACTTAACCGGTAAAGTTGAGCTGGGCATTCCTGAAGATGATCCCCGTAATCCGGCAGTTATTGCCGATAACGTTGGTGACAATGTTGGCGACGTTGCCGGTATGGGTGCTGACTTGTTTGACTCTAATGTTGCGGCTATGGCTTCTGCATTGGTTATCGCACAGTCGTTAAGCGGCGATTTTGCTAACATTTCTATGGTGTTCTGCTATGGCATTTTAGGCCTGCTTTCCTCTATTTTGGGCATTGCGACAGCTCGTATCAGCAAAAAGGGTACGCCGACTAAGGCACTGAATTCTTCTACATATGTTACAACAGCTATTTTTATGATTTTAACTGCCTTAGCAACAGCATTCATCCCTGGCTTCTCCTGGCGTATCTGGGGTGCGGCTACAGTTGGTCTTTTGGTGGGTGTTATCATCGGTATTACCACAGACTACTTTACCGATGATTCTAAGCCTATTGTAAAGAAAGCAGCTCGTGCGTCTGCTTCCGGTCCCGCGTTTACCATTTTATCCGGTGTTTCTTACGGATTCATTTCTGCTATGCCTGCTATGGTGGGTATTGCCATTTCTGCTCTGGCAGCTTACAAAATTTGTGAACCGATGGGCGCAGGCTATGCCATCTTTGGCATTTCTATGGCTGCAGTTGGTATGCTCTCTATTGTTGGTATGATTATTTCTAATGATGCTTATGGTCCTATTGTTGACAATGCACGTGGTCTGGCAGAAATGGGTGGTCTGGGTGAAGAAACCATCCAGATTGCCGATGAATTAGACAGTGCCGGCAACACTGTTAAAGCGGTTACCAAAGGCTTTTCCATTAGTGCAGCCGGCTTAACGGTTATATCCTTGCTGGGTGCCTTTATGTCTGAGGTCAATGATGCTCTGGCGGCTTCCGGGCAAGAACTGCTGACAGGCTTTGACATTATGGATCCTACCGTGTTCTTTGGTATTTTGGTTGGCGCTGTGATTCCGGCTGTGTTCTCTGCAATGCTGATTTTAGGTGTTGACAAGAATGCACAGCGTATGGTGAAAGAAATTCATCGTCAGTTCAATGAAATCAAAGGTCTGCGTGAAGGCGAAGAAGGCGTTCAGCCCGAATATGATAAATGTATTGACATTGCTACCACCGGCTCACTACGCGAACTGATTCCGGCGGGTATGGTCAGCATTTTAGCTACTATTTTTGTTGGTATCATCGGTGGTGCTAAAGCAGTTGGCGGTTTTCTCTTAGGTAACATCGTCAGCGGTTTACTTCTTGCTTTATTTATGTCTAATGCAGGTGGTTTGTGGGATAACTCCAAAAAGTATGTTGAAGCTGGTAATGAAGGCGGTAAGGGCAGCAATGCTCACAAGGCTGCTGTTATTGGTGATACGGTTGGTGACCCTTTTAAAGATACAGCAGGTCCTTCTATTAACACACAGATTACCGTTGTATCCTTGGTTGCATCATTACTTTCTGCTGTGTTTGCAGCATTTTCTATCTTTGGTTGATAAAAAGAAGAAATATAAAAAGCCGTGGCAATGCCACGGCTTTTTTTGCTGGATTTACTTGACATTTTCAGACAATTTTGTCATAATTATAATGAGTATTTATGTGTGATTATGAATGAGAGGTTTACCAAATGACGAGAAGATATGTAGCAGATCATAAATATAGCGGGTTGTTGTTTGTTTTGGTATTTATGATGTACACATTGGTTTATATGACGAAGAATTGCTACAGTGCGGCTATGGCATCAATTGTAGATGCCGGGATTATGACGAAATCACAGACAGGATTGATTGCAGCTTGTTTTTACCTTGTTTATGCACCCTTTCAGATTATCGGCGGTTTGGCGGCAGATAAATATTCGCCTTATAAACTGATTCTTATCGGTATGATTGGTGGGGGCATAGCCAATCTTTTGATTTATTTTACACAGAACTACATTGCTATGATTATCATCTGGTCACTCAATGCGATTGTTCAGTTTGGTATCTGGCCTTCTACCTTTAAAATTGTTTCCACGCAACTATCACCTGATCACAGAGTAAAAAGTAGTTTATATATCAGTCTTTCTAATGTATCCGGTTTGCTTTTGAGTTATCTTTGTGCTATTTGTATCAGCAATTGGAAGAACAATTTTCTGGTTTCGGCGTTAGTTTTGTTTTCCTTTTCTTTGGTATTTTTCTTTATGTATAAAAAAATTGAAAATAAAATGGAAGAAATGCCGGTTTTGGAGACAACAAAACGGAACGAGAGTCCAAAGGCAGAACACAGCTTTTTCTACTTAATGCTGAAGGCCGGTCTGCCCTTTTTGATGCTGGTTGCAATGATACAGACCATGCTGAATTTGGGGCTTAAATCGTTAACGCCGGTGATGTTAATGGAATCTTATGATTCCATTTCTCCTAAGCTGGCAAATGGGTTGAATATTATTCTGATTATTGCCAGTCCTTTGGGACTGTTTATCGCAAAAAACCGATTTTTTCAAAAGTTCAATACAGTTTCGGTTATAGCTATTTTCTTGATGCTGGCAATTCCGCTTTTGGCGGTGATTACCTTCCTGGGACGGGTGGATTTATTGTTCATTGTATTGGCGTTGACAATTATGATGGTGGTTTTAACAGCCATCAGCACGATGTTTTCTTATATTTCCCTGGCCTTTGGTGTTTATGGTCGCAGCGGCACAGTATCCGGCCTGATTAATTGTATGGCATCGTTAGGTATTGTGCTGGCGAACTATGTGTTTGCATCTTTGGCAGATTGGAAGGGCTGGGGCATTACCACTGAGTGCTGGTTGTGGATTGGGATTTTTGCTTTGGTTTGCGCCTTAGTGACCATTCCGATCTGGAAAAAGTTTCGTAAAATGAGTCCGGAAGAAAAATGATATTGGCAAAATGAAGGTGAAAAGATTGAAAAAGGTATTTTTGTTCCTGATACTGTGTTTGCTATGGTCCGGTGTTCAGGGTTATGCTGAGGAAAAGCCGTATATTGTTCAGCTGAACAATACTGTGCAGCTGCTTTCGGATGGTCCCGTGCGGAAAAGTCAGCAGTTTATTGCGGTTTCGGAAGAGGAACTGGCAGATTATTTAGATGCCGGAATGGTCAAGACATATTTTCCTAATGCAACGGTAGAATTATATGGCGAACAATGGAATTTAGATTATATTGATGCAGATTTTCCGGAACGGGTTGGCTGTCTGGGGCAAGAGGTTAAGGTGGCTGTGATAGACTCCGGATTGCAGAGGCTGGATAATTTAGGTGATCACGCGCTGGAGGGGTACAACTATCTGGCAGAGGTAAACGGCGGAGACACCTCAGATACGATGGATAAGGTGGGTCACGGAACTTTCGTTAGCGGAATTATTGCCTCGGATACATATGGTATAGCAAAAAACTGTAAGTTAATTCCTTTGAAATGCTTTGACTCTAAGACAGGAGATCTTTTGTATGTGTTATACGCTCTTTATGATGCCATAGACATATATGGAGCGGATGTAATCAATATGAGCGTTGGATTTGCAGATAACCCCAATATGGACGGATATGATGCAGAAATTATGGGGAAGATGATTGCGGCCATTAATGAAGCAGTTCAATATGCAACAGACAGGGGTGCCATTGTGGTGGCAGCAGTTGGTAATGACGGAAAACCTTATGTCAGCTATCCTGCCGGTAGTCCGGGAGCGATTGGTGTTAGTGCCGTTGCAAAAAATGGAACGTGGTGTTCTTTTTGCCAATATAACAACAGTGTGTTTATTGCTGCACCGGGAATGGAATTGACGAGTACGGCGATTACGGGATATACCAGTAATTATGGTACTTCGTTTGCAACACCGCACGTGACAGCTATGGCGGCTATTGCAAAATCAATGGATAAAGATATCACACCAGAGGAGTTTAAAGCTGTTTTGCAGAAAACAGCAACAGATGCCGGAACGGTTGGTTATGATGTATATTACGGTCATGGTATTTTGAACTGTGAAGCAACAACCAAAGCGCTAATGGGCGAAGAAAAAGTGTATATTTCGCCGGTTGTGACAACGGATGCCGGGAGTTATGCGGTGATTTATAATCATTCAGGTGAAGCGCTTACGGCGGAATGCCTATTTGCTGCCTATGGGAATGAGGGAGATGCTTTTTACAGCAACAAAGAACAGAAAACACTGTCCTCTGATGAAGTGTTTACCTTTGAAAATGTGAAGAAAAATGGTCGCTTGCGGTATATGGTGTGGAATAATCTGACAAAGGTGCAGCCTTTGGCGATTAGCCGGGAGCGATAAGCGAAGGGTTGCAATCAGACAGGCGTTGAAGGAAGTGCTTATATGAAAACAGAGGAGATTGTACAGAATAAAAAATATTTTGAAACGGTAACATTTAACCATTTGTCTTTCAGCTTAAAAAGCTATGAAAATGAGGATTATTTTTCCTCCGCTGTGTGGGCGGCAGTGTTTATTGAAGCACTGTTAAAAGATATCCTATACTATTTTGACGGAAAAGACCATAACGAGGAACTGAATTCTCTAATTAAAAATGTAAAAATATACATAGAACATGACAATGCTGTTTCTTTGGAAGACAAGCGATTGATAAAGGATATGACCGGACGCTGCCATGAGATCCGCGTGAAAAGAAACCGGCTGGTACACGATACAGGCGTGGAACGGGGCGGTCTTGATATGGATGCTAGAGACATTAATAATAATTTGATACAGATTGTGAAGCAATATTTAAAGACCACGGTGGCTACTGGATTATGCGAAAAAAAGAGGGTGCAAAGACCTGCTTCAGCACCGATTAAAGAAGCGACGTTTCCTGTGTTTATCAGCACCATAACGCCCCATACTTTTGAGCAACTGGAGTTTATTAATTCATTTACTGAAAAATTACAGGAAAATGGGATTTTGCCTGTTCGATGTGAATTGACTGATTTTGATAAAAAAGACCCGATGAAAAAAGTGAAGGAAATCATTGAACAATGCAAAGCAATTCTTGTACTTGGGCTGGAGAGAAGCCATGTGTATTATTATAAAGACAAAGAAGGCTCACGGGAAGAATCAGAAAATACACATAGAAAATATACCTCCAGTTGGTTGCAGATTGAGAGTGGTATGGCCATTGCTTTGGGAAAAGAAGTTTTTGTTCTGTGTCAAAAGGATATTCACAGTGATGGCATTTTCGACAGATTTTGGAACTCCTATCCGCCCATTGAAATGGAAACACCTTTAGATGTAAATTCGGAAAATGTACAGATGATGATCCAAAGAATCCGGGAATTTGCGGAAAGTTGTGAGAAACAATAAATTCATGCGGTTTGATATAATATAATTTCATATTGTCGCACAGAGTGTCGGCGGTACTGCTTGGGTGCCGTTGGTGAAAAGGGAACACGGTGAGAATCCGTGACGATACCTGTCGCCGTATATGTCGAAGGTTTTTATGTTCGTCGGTGAAAGCCGGTCATTGGGAAACTGAGAAGGCAGAACATAAAAATGCAAGGCTATGCCTTATATGACATGAGTCGGAAGACCTGCTTTGATATTATTCCGTTTGGGAATGATTTTTTTGCATGCAAAAAAGTCGGCTATGGTCGGCTTTTGTTTGCGTGTTATTTGCGATGCCATCACAGGAAAACACAGCTGTGGTAATTTTTCTTAAAAAGAAAATTACCACAGCTTTTTTATATAAAAAACAGAAAGGAAGGTAAAAAAAGATGAAGAAAAGAATGATTGCAATGCTTGTATTGGTGATGCTGTTTTTGGGGGCATTTCCGGTTATGGCAATGGAGGAAGCAGAGGGAGTTTCTGTTTATGTTACCATGAGTGTGGAGGGCACTATTGCAGAAAGCAAGTCTGGAGAGGCTATGGCATGTGTGCCTGTTTTGCTGCAGGGAAAGGAGGAATATACTTTAGATGATGTTTTTACAGCACTTCATGCAGAGTATTATACTGATGGTACAGAGGGATATGCTTCCAGTGTTGGCAAGTGGGGGCTTTCTATTGATAAATTATGGGGGGATACCAGCAAAAAATACGGGTATCAGGTCAACGGTGGTGTTGAAACAGTTTCCGGACTTGGGTTTATGGTTGAAGACGGGGACTACATAGATGCTTGTATTTATGAAAATTTTTATCCCAATACGGAAGGATATGCCGCTTTTGACAAGATGACAACAAAAGTGGAAACCGGCGAAGCGCTTGATATAACCTTAACCTATGTCAGTGGTTATGATGAAAACAGGAATACGGTGATTTCGCCCTGCGAGGGAGCGATTATTACTGTTGATGGAATAGAAACGGATGTTGTAACCGATGAAAACGGGCAGGCGACCATTACGTTAGAGCAAACAGGTGATTTTATTATTTCTGCTAAAAAAAGTAAAACGTTGGAGAATGGAACGGTTGTGGCGGCCATTACGGCACCGGTTTGCGTTGCTACGGTGACATTGCCGCCGGAAATTGAGATCATTCACAATATTGCCGCCAACTTTGCTGATTGTAATTTTGCAGAGGCGGGTGGGAATTTGCCGTGGATTGTTGCGGATATGGTTGCTTATGAAAGCGTGTTTCCTGACAGTGAATTTTGCCTGAATGAGACTAAAAAAGAAGAAGCGCTGAAGGCGCTGGTGAATTTTGCAAAAACAGCAGAAACACCGGGGGATTTATCAAAAGGCATTTTAGCATTGCGGTCACTTGGTTATGATGCACGGAACATTTATACAGAACAATATGAACATATTGATCTTGTGAGCAAGCTGACAGCTCTTGTCGACAGTGATGATGGGGCGGTGACAAATATATATACATTGCCTTATGTGATCCTTGCCTTGTCGCAGGCAGAGGAATATGCAACGGCAGAACAAATGGAAAAACTTGTGTGTGCGGCAGTTACAAGCGCCGCTGACTGGCAGGTTGTGGAATATGGCACAGATGCTATGACACCTATGATATTAGCGCTTTCACCTTACTATGAAACAGACAGCGTGAAAGCGGTTGTTGATGAGGCCACAGAGATTGTAAAGGCAGAACAACGGTCAGATGGGTTGATTGATGGATTTGAAGGATATGAATCGGCATCCACCGGCCTGGCAATTTGCGCTTTTTCGGCAATGAAGATGGATGCATCAACTATTGCAAATGGTGGAAAAAGTCTGATTGATGGTTTGTTGTCAACTGCAAATGGAGATTTGACAGGATTTCCGAATGCATTTGCCACGGAACAGGGGTTCAGGGGTTTACTGGCCTGGCGGTTGTTGTCAGATGATGGAGAAAGGATGTATGATTTTTCTGATTTTTCCATGGAGGAAGCAAATGCTTCTGATGTGGCTCATTGTCCTGTAATTTTTGATGTTATACCCGGTAGCGGTGCGGTGACTGTTCAAGGGGCTGAGGCTGTTTCTAAGAACTGTTATGACCTGGCTGAAGGGGTGTATTCATACTCTGTTGCAGCAGTCGGCTATATAAATCAGACAGGACTATTAAGCATTTCAGCAGAAGATGCAGAAAAACACATGGTTAAACGGATCAACATTTCTCTTACCAGACCATACGTTTCTGGCGGTGGTGGAACAACTTCTGGTTCGGTTACATTGATCACGCCGGAAAAAATAGATGTGGATAATCAAGATACAAAACAAGAAGCGGAACGAACTACTTTCACAGACAAGACCTTTTCTGATGTACGGTCGGGAGAATGGTATTATGATGCTGTACAATATGTTTATGAAAAGAATCTGTTACAAGGCACAGGGAAAGGATTTGAACCTAATGCGACGATGACAAGAGGGATGTTGGTTACGGTGCTTTATCGGTTGGCATCGCCGGAGGAAGAACATCAGAGAGGAAACTTTACAGATGTTCCTTCAGGGAGTTGGTTCAGCGACAGTGTGGCATGGGCGGCTGGCAACAAGCTGGTTTCCGGAGTGTCGGAGACATCGTTTGCGCCGGATGCATCTATTACAAGGGAACAGCTTGCGGTCATTCTGTATCGGTATGCTGCTTTTTGCGGATGTGATGTGAAAACAGTGAAGGGTTCTTTTGATTTTCAGGATGCAGACAACATATCGGAATATGCTCGTGAGGCGATGAAATATGCAGTTGATGCAGGAATTATCAACGGTACGGATGAAAACCTGCTGGCTCCGAAGAAGACAGCCACAAGAGCAGAGGTATCGACTATGATTATGCGGTTTGCGGAAGTGATTGAGAAATGAAACGAAAAAGTGTACGGATCGCAGGGGTTGTCACAGCAATTTTGTTTATTCTAACGCTGGCGTTTATGGCAGGAGAGCAACCTGATGGTGGAAATGCAATAAACAAGGATTCAGAAGGCGTTTTCACGCAAGCAACAACAGCGCCTGCGGCGAGCCCCGCAACGGTTAGTTCGGAGAAGGTCGTTGCGGTTGAAAAAGAGAATGAAAAAGGAACACCTAAAAGGGAAAAAAGTGATACTGAGGAAAAGGGTATTGAAAAGAGTCCTGCAACAGAGGAGCCGTCAATCACGGAGGAAAAGGAAGAAGCGGAGCCGGAAACAAAACCAAATTGCACCTTGTCTATATGCTGTGACGAGGTGTTAAAGAACCCAGAAATGCTTGCAGAAGAAAAACGGGGAATTATTCCGGTTGATGGATGGATTTTACAGGCAGAAACATTTTTGTTTACAGAAGGGGAGACAGTCTTTGATTTGCTTCTTCGCGAAACGAAAAGCAGAGGGATTCATTTTGAATTTGTTTATACGCCTATGTATCAATCGGTATACATTGAAGGGATTGGCAATTTATACGAATTTGATTGCGGTGATACCTCCGGTTGGTTTTATAAGGTAAACGGAGAAAAGCCGATGTTTGGCTGTTCGCAGTATATGTTAAAACCCGGGGATAAAGTGGAATTTGTGTATACTTGTAACTTTCTTAAAAAACAATAGATAAAATGTTTTGTCTTTGATTTTATTGACAAAAAGTAAAAAAAAAGATATAATACTTCTATTAGGTATTTAGGAGGTCATAAAATGGCATTAACATTAGCACAAAAGATTATTAAAGAGCATTTAGTCAGCGGTGAAATGAAGGCCGGCGAAGAAATTTCCATTCGCATCGACCAGACTCTAACGCAGGATTCCACCGGCACCATGGCATATCTTCAGTTTGAAGCTATGGGCATTGATAAGGTTAAAACCAAAAAATCGGTGGCATATATTGACCATAACACCATTCAGTCCGGTTTTGAAAATGCGGACGACCATAAATATATTCAGACAGTTACCAATAAACACGGCATCTATTTCTCACGTCCCGGTAATGGCATTTGTCATCAGGTACAGTTAGAGCGCTTTGGTGTGCCCGGCATGACCTTACTTGGATCCGATAGTCATACACCCACCGGCGGCGGCTTGGGTATGTTGGCCATTGGTGCCGGTGGTCTGGATGTAGCCGTTGCGATGGGTGGCGGTGCTTATTACATTACGATGCCGAGAATTTTAAATGTTAAATTAACCGGTAAACTGCGTCCCTGGGTAACGGCAAAAGATGTCATTTTAACTGTTCTCAGAATGCTTTCCGTTAAAGGCGGCGTGGGTAAGATTTTAGAATATACCGGTGAAGGCGTGGCAACTCTTTCTGTTCCGGAACGTGCCACCATTACCAATATGGGTGCAGAGTTGGGGGCAACCACCTCTATTTTCCCCAGCGATGAAACGACTCATGCTTTCTTAAAGGCACAGGGTCGCGAACAGGATTATACTCCTCTGGCAGCAGATGCAGATTGCGTTTATGATGAAGAAATTACTGTCAATCTTTCAGATATTGAGCCTCTGGCGGCACAGCCCCACAGCCCGGATAATGTGCTGGAGGTCAGCAAAATCGGCAAAATTAAAGTTGACCAGGTGGCTATTGGTAGCTGTACCAACTCTTCTTATGCCGACATGATGAAGGTTGCAGCCGTTTTAAAGGGCAAAACCGTTCATCCGGATGTGAGCCTGGTGATTGCACCCGGTTCTAAGCAGGTGCTCACCATGCTGGCGCAAAATGGCGCTCTGGCTGACATGGTTGCAGCCGGTGCCCGTATTTTAGAGTCTGCCTGCGGTCCTTGCATTGGTATGGGACAGTCTCCGAAAACAAATGCCGTCTCTTTGAGAACCTTTAACCGTAACTTTGAAGGCAGAAGCGGTACTGTTTCTGCTCAGGTTTATCTGGTGAGCCCTGAAGTGGCAGCAGCATCTGCCATTACAGGCGTGTTAACAGACCCCAGAGAGCTGGGTGAAGCGCCCACTGTTACCATGCCGGAAAAATTCCTGGCTAACGATAACATGGTAGTGGCTCCGGCTGAAAACGGTGCAGAGGTTGAAGTAGTGAGAGGACCTAACATTAAGCCTTTCCCCTTAAACACCAAAATGCCGGAAACGGTTACCGGTAAGAGCCTGATTAAGGTGGAGGATAATATTACCACCGATCACATTATGCCTTCGAATGCAAAACTGTTGCACTTCCGTTCTAATATTCCGCATCTGGCTGAGTTCTGTTTGACTCCTTGCGATCCTGAGTTTCCTGCCCGCGCTAAAGCAAATGGCGGCGGATTTATTGTCGGTGGTGTGAACTACGGTCAGGGTTCTTCCCGTGAGCATGCAGCACTGGCACCTTTATACTTGGGTATTAAAGGGGTGTTAGCAAAATCCTTTGCCAGAATCCATATGGCAAACCTGATTAACTCCGGTATTCTGCCCTTGGTGTTTAAGAATGAAGCCGATTATGATGACATTGATATGGGTGACGAATTGGCTATTCATAACGCACCTGCACAGATTGCGGCAGGGGATGAAATTATAGTGGAAAACTTGACAAAGGGCAAGAAGTATGTTACAATTCTTACTGCGTCTGATCGCCAGAAAGAAATGCTTTATGCCGGCGGTTTAATTAATTATATCAAGTTGCAGAATCAGTAATTTTTACATAAAAAAAGGGGATACTAACTATGGCAGAGACCATTCAGAGTGCAGCAGAAAAATTTGCAGCGATTATTGAACAACAGCTTGCGCGTGTTGAAAAAATGAAAGCGCAAAAGGATTTTATTGATTACAGTACGTTGGATACTATCATTATTGGCGTTTGCGGCGGTGACGGGATTGGTCCTGCTATTACAAAAGCGGCACAACGTATTCTGGAATACTTATTAAAGGACGAAGTGGCAAAGGGCAAGGTTGAGTTCCGTAATATTGATGGTCTCACCATTGAAAACCGTGTGAAAGCCGGCAAGGCCATTCCGGATGATGTGCTGGAAGAATTAAAGGCTTGTCATGTTATTTTGAAAGGCCCTACTACCACCCCCCGTGCCGGTGACCCGTGGCCCAATATTGAAAGTGCCAATGTGGCTATGCGTAAAGAACTTGATTTGTTTGCTAATGTGCGTCCTGTAAAGGTACCGGAGCAGGGCATTGACTGGACCTTCTTCCGTGAAAACACAGAGGGCGGTTATGCTTTGGGTAGTCAGGGTATTCATTTTAATGATGATTTGGCCATTGACTTTACCGTAACCACCCAGGAGGGTAGTGAACGTATTGCCCGTGCGGCTTTTGAATTTGCTAAGAAAAATGGCAAAACAAGGGTGACAGCTGTTACTAAGGCAAATGTTATTAAAACAACAGATGGTAAGTTCTTAAACATTTGCAAAGAAGTTGCTAAAGAATATCCGGACATTGAGTTTGATGACTGGTATATTGATATTATGACCGCAAAGCTGGTTGATGAAAAGAGAAGAACCCAGTTCCAGGTTGTGGTTCTGCCGAATCTTTATGGCGATATTATCACCGATGAAGCTGCTGAATTTCAGGGTGGCGTTGGTACTGCCGGCAGCTCAAATTTGGGTAAACGTTATGCTATGTTTGAAGCTATTCACGGTTCTGCACCCCGTATGGTGGCAGAAGGCCGCGATAAATATGCAGACCCCTGCAGTATTATCCGTGCAGGCGTAATGCTTTTATCCCACATCGGCTATCAGAAAGAGGCAGAT
Organism: Clostridia bacterium; assembly: GCA_017416855.1. Classification (GTDB taxonomy): domain Bacteria; phylum Bacillota; class Clostridia; order UBA1381; family UBA9506; genus UMGS755. The sequence goes on along the minus strand of JAFQAZ010000021.1, from coordinate 181,772 downwards.
AAGCTGGAAAAAGCTTTGGATATTTGTATGTACCAGGAAAAGAAACTGGTGATTACCGGCCGTGATACCGGTGCTACAGGCGAGGAATTTGCCGAATATGTAATGGAGACAATTGCGTCTCTTTAAAAGGAAGTAAGTAAATGAGAAGTGCGAACAGAGATGTTCCGGTTGTTGTTGTGAAACGCCTTCCACGGTATTACCGTTATTTGGGTGAATTGCTGAAAAAAGGTGTTACCCGTATTTCCTCCGGAGAACTGGGAAAGAAAATGGGCGTTACCGCCTCTCAGATCCGGCAGGACTTTAACTGCTTTGGCGGATTTGGCCAGCAGGGATATGGGTATGATATTGAAAATTTACATCGCGAAATCGGAAGCATTTTAGGCTTGACCAATGGCTATAAAACCATTATTGTGGGTGCCGGTCACTTGGGGCATGCCCTTGCGAATCATTCTAATTTTGCAAAACGGGGTTTTGAACTGGTGGGTATTTTTGATAAGGATCCGGCTCTTTCCGGGCAGGTGATTCAAGGGTTGCCGGTTCAGATGATGGAGACTCTGGAAGATTTTTGCATGAAAAACCGTGTGGATATTGCCATTCTGGCATTGCCGAAGCTGGCCATTGAAATGGTGGTGCCGCGGCTTGTGAAGATTGGGATTAAAGGTCTTTTGAACTTTTCTTATACGGATATTGAGGTGCCGGCTGATGTGGCGGTGGAAAATGTTCACTTAAGTGACAGTCTGATGACCCTTTCCTATAAGATTACACAAAATACAAAAAATGGGGATTGAAAAATCCCCTTTATATGCGCCTGTAGCTCAGTGGATAGAGCACCGGCCTCCGGAGCCGGGTGCGTAGGTTCGATTCCTATCAGGCGTACCAGAAAAAAAGACATTTTTCGACAATGAAAAATGTCTTTTTTTTCTGGAAAATTCGCAACGCGAGCTAAATTGAGCTAGCTCAGCTAAATTGCCTGCGTCAGCTAAGAGTGCTTTGCACGCTATAAGCGAATTTAATTTAGCTACTCCGAAGGAGTTGTTTTGCTATTGTGAAATTAGATTGTTTCACAGATTATGAATTGACTTGACACTTGCTTTTTTCGGGACAATATATTCTAACGTTAAAATTTTATTTTATATTCAAAGATTATGCTTTAATTTTTAACATAAATGCTTCTTGAATATTTAATTGTATGGTATTATAATATAGTTTGAAAAACATATATAAAGGGGTAAGTGTAATGCTAATAACTGCTTACCGTTCTGACACAGACGAAAAAAGGTTTTACAAGTCAACGGAATATGAAATGCCATACATCAATTCAGATGTAAATGAAGAATATGGCCATCCTAATAATATTGACAGTATAGAACATTAGAACAAATAGAAGAACCTATCAGAAAAACAATTTCTTTATATATGCAGGCAAATAATTTGAAATTGGCAGAAGGAATTCACAAATTCACCAGAATTAACGGAAGTCTTGATGAATACATAAATGAAGAATTTAAATTTGAGGAGATTAAATAATTTTTGGTATCAACTGGATACGAACTATATGGATATGTCGAAAGATGTCGAAGGGAGAACTTTAAAATGAAAGAACATGATTTAATAATGATGATGTTTGAAAATGAGCCGATTGAAATATTTGAAAAGTTATTGAATGAAGATAATTCTGAATTGGAATGGGGATATCTTTTGCATATGTGTTATTGTGAGGAAAGCTATGAAAGTGTTGGTGGAGATTTCGGATATATGGAAAATCCGCCTATAAATCATGAACGATTGGCTTATCTTGAAAAACTTATTGATTTTTTGGAGTCAAATGGAATAGTAGAAAAAAACAAGTAATTTTTCAGTTATGACTTTATACGAACTTTCTTTAAAAACAAGTTGCATCTAAACCTTATGTGTCGCAATATGGATACGTCGAATATTGGCGAAAAATAAAGGAGAAAAGATATGGGAAAGAGAATAGTTGCATTTTTAATTGACCACATAATTATATGTTTTGCGTTTGCTATGCTTGGAATGGTTGAAGTGTTTGTGAAAACAGATTTTGAACTGTTCTGGAAATTGTATTACATATTTTTATTGGTATTTATGTTTATTTACTTTTTTAAAGATGTTATAGGTGGTCAAAGCATTGGCAAAAGAATAATGAAAATTAAAGTTGTAGATCTGAATGGTAATAAGGCATCGTTATTTAATCTAATTATCAGAAACATTACAATTCTTATTTGGCCTGTTGAGGCACTTTTAGTTTTACTTGATAAGGAAAGATTAGGCGATAGATTAGCGAAAACAAAAGTTATAGATAAATAATTTTCGATCTTAACTTGATACGAACTTGCTACTAAAATAAGTTGCATCTAAACCTTATATTTCGCAATATGGATATGTCGAATTTTGGCGGAATAAAAAAGCCTTCCCCTTGAGGGGAAGGTGGGTTGCGAAGCAACTCGGATGAGGTGGAAAAGAATAACGATTGCTTTCGCAATCTACACCTCACCACCGCCTACGGCGGAGCCTCTCCTCGAGGAGAAGCCTTTGAAAAGTTGCATCTAAACCATATGTGTCGCAAGCAGACTATATAAATAGCATCTAAATTATACAGTCTTTATATCATTAAAAATATAGTTTTTCATATGAATTTGACAAAAAGAAAAAGAGGTAAAGCATGATGAAATGTCAGAAACTTTTTGAAACGATTGACTCGTTGCAGACAGAATACATACAGTTTTTAACTGATATCTGCATCATTGAAAGCCCTACGGAGAATAAAGAGGCTGTTGATCGGGTTGGCCGGTATTTTGAAAAAAAGGCCACTGCAAAAGGGTGGCTGGTGGAACGGCAAAAGCAACCTGTATCAGGTGACGTTCTCTGCATTACCATGAATCCGGAGGCAAAGGGAGCGCCGGTATGCTTTTCAGGACATATGGACACAGTGCATCCCGTAGGCTCTTTTGGCGAGACTCCGGTGCATTGTGATGAGGAAAAAATGTATGGCCCCGGTGTGATTGACTGCAAAGGTGGCTTGGCGGCATCGTTTATGGCAATGGATGCTTTGGGAAAATGCGGATTTACAGACAGGCCGGTGAAACTTCTTTTACAGAGTGATGAAGAAAACGGTAGTCGCAATAGCAAGAAGACAACTGTTGATTATATGTATGAAAAATCCAAGGACTGTGTGGCATTTTTGAATACGGAGATTGGCACATTGGGGAGCCACATTGTAACCACCAAGGGTATTTGCAAATATCGTTTTGAAATTACAGGACGGCCAGTACATTCCAGTCGTTGCGGAGACGGTGCCAGCGCCATTTGCGAAGCGGCACAGAAAATTATTCGGCTGGAAACGTATAAGGATAAAGAGACGATTACCTGTAACTGTGGATTGATACAGGGCGGCACGGCGGAGAATACGGTGCCTGAATGTTGCACCTTTACAGCAGATTTCCGCTTTTATACAGAGGAAGAAAGAAAAGAAATTGTGAAGTTTGCAGAAGAAATTGCCGCCACATCTTTTGTGGAGGGCACCAGTTGCAAACTGACGTTGGCCAGCAGTCGTTGTGCGATGCTTAAGACAGAAAAGAATATGGCTTTGTTTGAAAAAGTGAAAAAAATATATTTGGAAAACGGCCTTGAGGAGATTGAAGCAAAAGGTTTTTTTGGTGCGACTGATGCTGCCGATTTAACCCAGAAAGGATTACCTTGTTTAGAGGGTTTTGGTCTTTTGGGAGGTAATCTCCATAATGTAGGTGAATATGCCTATATTGACTCGCTTGCCTTTGCGGCAAAGCGAATGGCAGCTATTGCGTATTGTCTGGACTAACTCCGGAAGGGAGGGGGCTTTATGAAAGAGGCAGTACCCGGTTATTACCAGAATTTTCAATGTATTGCTGATCGGTGCAAACATAGTTGCTGCGTTGGCTGGGAGATTGATATTGACGACGAAACAATGGCTTTTTATGAGTCTTTGAATACTGATTTGGGCGACAGGATACGGAAAAGCATTGAGGGAGAAGAACCTCATTTCATCTTAGGCCCAGATGAGCGGTGCCCATTTTTAAAGGAAGACGGGCTTTGCGAGTTGATTTGTGAATGCGGTGAGGAGGCTATTTGTGAGATATGCTCCTTGCATCCGCGGTTTAAGAATTTTTATCCTTCCTTTACGGAAATGGGATTGGGTCTTTGTTGCGAAGAAGCGGCCAGGCTGATTCTTTCGGCAGAAGAACCGTTTTCGGTGAAAATGCCAGAGAATATTCAGCTGACGGAAGAAGAAACCATGTTTTTGGCAATACGGCAGACGATTTTTGCTGTGTTGCAGGATAGAAATCAAAATGTGAAAGAGCGTTTTGACAGCGTGGCAAAGCTTTTTGGCTTTTCTTTTGATTTTTCGTTAAAAAAGGCACAGAAGTTATATGTTTCTCTGGAACGGCTGGATGAGAGCTGGACAGATATGCTGGAGGGATTGAAGGGTTTTTCCTTCGATGAAAGTATTTTTAAGAGCGAAAAATTTCAAATCTTTTTTGAGCAACTCGCGGTGTATTTTGTTTTTCGTCATCTTGCGGAGGCGATGTGGGACGGAGAATATGGTGCACGTGTGCGGTTTGCGCTGCTGAGCTGCTTTTTAATCGGGGCTCTTTGCGCGCAAATAGAAAGCGTAAACGGGCAGATTAGTTTCGAAAAAATGGCGGATGTTGTGCGACAGTATTCGGCTGAGATAGAATATTCAGAAGAAAATGTAGCAAAATTGATGGCAGAATTGAGTTGTTGTTAAAATAATTGTTGCATATTCATGCAAAATATGGTATAATGTCTGTATATTTTTTTTGGAGGGATTATATAATGGAATTATTTGCATTTGCTCTGTATTTTGTAGCTATGCTGGCTATTGGTGTAGTATTTTTTGCAAAAGCTAAGGGCCAGAGCGGTGAAAAAGATTATTTTTTAGGTGGTCGCCAGATGGGACCTTGGGTTACGGCTATGAGTGCTCAGGCTTCTGATATGAGTGCCTGGCTTTTGATGGGTCTCCCGGGCAGTATTTTAGCGTTTGGTTTCGGACAAGCCTGGATTGGTATTGGTCTGGCAATTGGTACAGCACTAAACTGGATTTTAGTAGCAAAACGCTTGCGTAAGTTTTCAAAGGCTTCCGGCGATGCCATTACGATGCCACAGTATTTATCCAATCGTTTCTTAACGGCCAATCCTACACTGAAGATTATTTGTGCAGTAGTGTTTATGGTGAGCTTCACTTTATATGTTGCTTCTGCTTTTTCGGCCGGTGCTACGGTGTTTCATCAGCTGATTCCTCAGCTTTCCTATGAAGTGGAAATGATTATTTTCGTAGCAATTCTGCTTGTTTATACCTTCTTAGGTGGTTTTAAAGCAGTTTGCTGGACAGACTTTTTCCAAGGTCTTTTAATGTTGGTGGCGTTGCTTGCTGTTCCAATTGTTTTAGTAGCATTTAAGGATATTAATCCTGCATTGTTACAGGAAACTGTTGTGGATGCTAATGGTGTGGAGTATAGCTTTGTAGCTAATTTCTTCAATGCCAGCTGGCAGGACATTGTATCCGGTTTGGGTTGGGGTCTTGGTTATTTTGGCATGCCGCACATTCTGGTGCGCTTTATGTCTATTGAAAAGCCCAGCATGGTTAAGAAATCTGCAACTGTTGCAATTATCTGGGTAGTACTTTCTTTAGGTGCTGCTGTTTTAATTGCTTATTTTGGCAGAATGTTTGTTGGTGGTTTACCCGGTATGGAGATGCCTTTGGCACAATATCTCCTGGAAAATGGCTTGCAGGAAACAATATTCATTCAGCTTTCGAGAATTATCTTCCCTGCATTTATTGCCGGTCTTTTATTAGCCGCCATTATTGCAGCTTCTATGTCAACAGCTGATTCTCAGCTTTTAGTAGCATCTTCATCCTTTACTAGTGATATTTACAAACCTTTTATCAGAAAAGGTGCTTCTGGTAAGGAATTATTGTGGGTTGGTCGTTTGGTGGTTGTAATCGTTTCTGTTATTGCTTATTTTATTGCCAGCAGTAAAAGTGATGGTGCACAGGCCATTATGAATATGGTTGGTAATGCTTGGGGTCTGTTTGGTGCTGCCTTTGGTCCCACAGTTATTTTCTCATTGTTCTGGAAACGCTTTACTTATAAAGGTGCGATAGCCGGCATTGTGGTTGGTGCAGTTGTGGATATTTTGTGGTTGTTATTTAGTACCACAGGTGTTTATGAAATTGTTCCCGGTTTTATTATTGGTGCCATTGCGGCTATAGTTGTAACCTTGATTGATAAAAAGCCTTCTGCTGAAGTTGTGGCTTTGTATGAAAGAGCAACAGATAACAGTATTGATGATTAATCAAGTAAAGAAAAAAACCCTCCCTGAAAGTACGGGGTTAATAAGGAAGTATTTTCCGCAAGATTAGAAATAGTCTTGCGGAATTTCCTTTTTATCGGGGATAAACTCTTTTTGCGGAGTAAATTCCCCAATAAAATTAAAAATAATTTGTATCTTTTGTACCCTGTGTCCGCTTGATTTATCGGGAGCGTGAACAACAATTTTCTTGATAAACTCATTTACAATGGTCGGTGTTAATTCTTTAATGCCGACATATTTTTTGACGATTTCGTGAAATTGCTTAAAGTCAATTTGCTGCCTGTCAAAATTGTTTGTTTCTTCCTCAAAGACTTTAATCTGTTTCTGTAATTCTGCCTGTTCATTTTCGTATTCCGCAGACAGTTTCAAAAACCGTTCATGAGAGATTGCTCCTGTTATATCGTCCTCATAAATTCTCTTGAAAATCTTGTCAAGCTCTGCTATGCGTTTTTGAAATTTTGTAATCTGTTTTTTCTTATTCTGTATTTCTTTTGACTGCTCGTCTAACTGTTGTTTGGCAACAAGATTGAAAAACTTATCTGCATTATCATACATCATTGCAGTAACCTCAAAAATCTGGCTTAACACAATCTTATGCAATGTTTCTTCTCTTATGTAATGAGCAGAGCAATCACCGGTATTGCTTTTGTATCGGGAACATCTGTAATGGTCTTGCGTTCCGTCAAATCTTTTGCATGTGGCAAAATGCAATTTGCTGCCGCAATCAGCACAAAATATCAAACCCGAAAACAAACCTTGCTTATTGGTCTTTGTGTTTCGTCTTTTGTTTTGTCTTAACTCCTGCACCCGTTCCCATTGTTCTTTTGAAATTATAGGCTCTTGCGTATCATAAAATATCGCCCAATTTTCTTTTGGATTGTCCAATTTCTTTTTGAGTTTATAAGACTTTGTATAGGTCTTAAAATTTGCAGTACAGCCTATGTATTCCATTTTACCTAAAATCTGTATAACAGATTGAGATGCCCAATCGTATGGGTTATCAGGTAAAGGTTTGTCCGCCTTTTGCAAGTGGTATGATGTTGTTGTCAAAATTTTTTCTTCTTTTAAGATTTTTGCTATTTGCATTGGCCCTTTTCCATCAGTACATAAATCATAAATTTTCCTTACAACCTTAGCCGCAGGCTCATCAATTATCCACTGCTTTTTATTATCGGGATTTTTCATATATCCGAATATAGGTTGTCCTAAATGTTCGCCTGACATTCCCTTTGACTTAAACACCGCACGAATTTTTTTGCTTGTGTCCTTTGCATAAAAGTCATTGAATAAGTTGCGAAATGGTGTAAAATCATTATCGCCTTTGAAACTGTCAACTCCGTCATTGATTGCGATTAAACGGACATCATTATCAGGGAAAAATATCTCCGAGAAATAACCGACTTTGAGATAATCTCGCCCAAGTCTTGACATGTCTTTTACAATAACTGTTTTGACCTTTCCGTCCTCAATATCCTTTATCATTTCTTTAAAAGATGGTCTTTCAAAATTCGTACCACTCCAACCGTCGTCGATATAAAATTGAGGTGAGGGATAATTGTTGTCGCTTGCATATTTACTTAAAATTGCTTTTTGATTTATGATGCTGTTGCTGTCGCCGTCCAATGCGTCCTCTTGTGATAATCTGCAATAGAGAGCAGTAATTGTGTCGGGCTTATTCATTATTAAAATCCTCCTTTTCGTCGCCCGACAAAACAGAGTGTATATTTGAATTATAACGCGCTTTTTCTAAATTGTCAGCCGTTTTTGATTTTATTTTTTCAGAAAGCATTAAACGAATGATTTTATTATTCAAAGGTTCCGTTCCCGAAAAGGCAGTTTCAACCTCGTATGTTGTACCGCCCATTTTATATTTTGTAATATAGCCGTAGTCTTTTTGTTGCTTATCCATTCCTATCCAATCCTTTCCGTTAAGTAATTAAAAACTATATAATAGCAAGCATAGCCAATGGATAGCCATTGGCGAAAAATCAATTTTCATTTGCCTGCTATTTTTCACTAAATAGCAAGCACAGTAAGTGAGTACCCACTTACGAAAATTTGATTTTATTTTTGGGAAATCCCAAACCCTTTATTTTTTAGAAACTCTTTGAAAATACAGTAATAATTTTCTTTCGGTTTTCCATACCTCGTCCATTAAATTTTTGAGTTCTTTAATGTCCTGTTCATAGAAAATATTTTGAGAAACTTTCCTTGCTATTATGTTGATGTTTCTGCCAATTGCATTGAGTTCGGCAGTATGTTTTTTGATTTCGGGAATATCGAGTAAAATGATATGTCCGTCAATCGCCATTTTCCGCATATATGCCCCTAACCTTGAGGTAGGAAGCTGCGACATCTTCAAGTCAATCAATGCCCTTTCTTCTTCCGTAACCCTTACAATAATTTGTTTGTTCCTTACTCTGTTTGCCATAAAAATTCCGCCTTTCTTTTTGTGTTCATTTAATAAACGATAAAAGCTGTAAAAATACAACCTTTGAGGGAAAAAATTTTGTTCTCATATAAGTAACACGCAGAAATTCAAAATAGCAACTTTTTTGCAAAAACTTTTATTATTTTTTATCTCATATAGGTAACATCTGAAATTGAATTTTTACACACACCAAATCAAAAATTTTCTCTCTCGTTTATGACACAATCAAAGAAAGAAAATTATGCAAAACCATAAAATATTTATCGTCATTTTCGACATATTTCTATTAAAATCTTGAAAATATATCCTTTATATGTTATAATTATTGTTGCTACACAATCTGAATATGATTTAAACCACTGTGGGAAAATACTTTGGTAAAAGGTGTTTTCTCTATTTACTCATACCATAGTGGGAGAGATTGTGTAGCAACAATGAGGGATTACACTTTTTCGGTGCGTTCTCTTGTTGTGGGGGCGCACTTTTTTTGTTGCGAAAAGTAATCCATAATATGCGTTGTAATTTTCGCGAATTTTACAAAGACTGTTGCGAGAAAAAATAGACGGAGGTTGTTTTAATGGAAACAAAAGAAAAAACAGTTATTCCTGAGCGGGAGCAAATAATTTCTAATGAAGAAAACGATGTTGTAAAGGAGAAGAAAAAAATCCAAATTCCTAAATTGAGATTGCAGACAAAAATAATAATCATTCTATCATTAGTGTTAATATTGGTTGTTGGAATTTTATTAGCAATTACTCAAAATAATGGTGGGCAATTAACAACAATTTCAAAATCTTCTTTGCAGAAAGTAATTGAAATAAATGAGCTTTCAACCGTTGATTATACTTACAATGCTACTGCAACAAAATATGATGAAAACAATGATGCAATGTATTATGTAGCTTACGAAGGAACAGTGACGGCTGGAATTGATTTTAACGAAATCGGAATTGAAGTCATAGAAGAAGAGAAAAAAGTTAAAATAACTATCCCTGAAGTTGAAATCCATAGCACAAAAGTAGATATGGGTACTATGGAATACATATTTACAAAAAACAAGTATGAAACAGAAGATATTTCACAAGAAGCATACAAACTTTGTAAAGATGATTTAAAAGCAAGAATTGAGAAAGAAAATGTATTGCACGATACAGCAAGAGAAAATGCAATATCATCGGTAGAAGCATTATTCAAGCCTTGGATTGACACCATTGACAATAGCTATACAGTAGAGATTAAATGAAAGGAGTAACTGGTATTATGAAGAAAATAAAACTACTTATTGTAACCACATTAATTTTCTGCTTTATGTTGTCAGGGTGCAAACAAAACAAAGATGTAATTGTTAAAGAGCCAGATATAACTCAAATCCGTTCAATATGCAATTTAGCAACATTGGAATGTTATTACCATAATGTTGCTAAATCAAAGAAAGTAGCTGATTCTTGGTTTAAAAAAGACAGAGAATTTTGGATTGAATATACCGGAATTGCAAAAATAGGTATAGATATGTCTAAAGTCAATATGGAAATTAGCGGAAATAATATTACTGTTACTTTACCAAATGCAGAATTGTTAGATATAGATATACGCGAAAATGACTTAAACGAGGAGTCTTACATAAAATCAGCAGACGGTTGGATAAAGAATAAAATTACAGCCGATGACCAAACTGCTGCAATAAATTCAGCACAGATAGAAATGTCTGAAAGTGTAAAAAGTAATAAATCATTACTACTCAATGCACAAGACAGAGCCAAAGAACTAATTGAAAACTATATAAAAAAATTGGGCGAAATATCTAACATAGAATATCAAATTAAATGGGTTTATGAGGAGTCTGCCGATACAAACATTGAAGAAAATACAAAAAGTCAATAATTTAGAATGAGGGTGAATTCGGTTGGAAAAAGAGGAAAAGAAAAAATTGTTATCACAAGAAGACATAATGAAAATTCTTGATACTTGTTATGATAAATCTATGCAAGGTATTCCACATGTCAGCCCGGCGGTAGAACAAATCGCAACGGAGTATATGGAAAATTATCCGACAACAGAACAGGCATGTAAAGCAATGATTAAAAATCAAATTATTAAATGCACTACATCAGGATTTCTTACTGGGTTTGGGGGATTTATTACTTTGCCTGTAACACTGCCTGCAAACATCACAAGTGTTTTGTATGTACAGATGAGAATGATAGCTTGTGCTGCTTATATGGCAGGATTTGACTTAAAAAGTGATGAAACGCAAACATTTGTGTATGCCTGCCTTGCAGGTGTTGCCGTTAACGAAATGTTAAAACAGGCAGGGATTAAATTTGGCATAAAATTGACAAATAGTTTAATCAAGAAAATCCCTGGTAAGGTCTTGACAAAAATAAATCAAAAAGTAGGCTTTAGATTTATTACAAAGTTTGGTACAAAAGGTATAATCAATATGGGAAAACTTGTTCCCGGAGTTGGAGCAGTTATTGGTGGCGGCTTGGATTTGGTTGAAACTAAAGCCATAGGAGATAGAACATACAAATGGTTTTTTGAAGGCAATTACATTTATGATGAGAAAGCGGAAGAAGCTGCGACATCTATTGAGGTAATTGATAGCGAAAACGAAAGGGAGGAAGAATAATTGGCAAAAAGTAAGTGGGTTTCATTCTTTCTGTGTCTATTCTTAGGATATTTAGGAATACACAAATTTTACGAAAGTAGAATACTTTTAGGAATTGTATATCTTTGCACAGGCGGACTTTTTGGAATTGGTGTAATTGTTGATTTGATAATTTTACTATTTAAACCTAATCCATATTATCCGTAAAAAGTATTTTTAGCAAAAACAGAACAGGCAAGTCAAGGGTAAATGCACGAGCTATGCTCGCCCTTGACAAACCTGTTCTTTTTTGCAGTATGTCAGTTAAGGGGATTTAAGCCGAAAAACGGACTTAAATCCCCTTTTTCAAAAAGTGTTCATTTTTAGATTTTTGTGGAACGATAGAAGCCATTTTTGGGGTTTTGAATATAAGACCATTACTTTGTAAGTTTTAGGCTTTGAAAACCGCTAAAACAGGGCATTTTTTAACCTCTATTGTGTGACATTTTACCCCTATATGAGAAAAAGCACACCACAGTAAAAATGTGATATGCTTAACTCTCTTTTACACCCTGCTTGTCGGTAGATAGTGATATTTGTAATACTTCCTTATCACTCCCCACCTAATTCAGGGAGGGTTTTCTTAGTTTGTGGAATTATGATTCATTAGTTTTGCTGAAGACAGAGCTTTATAAATAATAGGGGTTAGGATAGTCGTGATGATGATTTCGGGAATCATATAGGTTCCGTTATAGATGACGGAGTAAATGAGAGCCAGGCTGAAGCCGGAGAAGGTTTCCAGTATGGCAGAGCCGAAGGCATAAAAGCCATCCTGCGAGAAAAACCACTCTGCCCAGGAGCCGAAGAAAACAGCACCGGAGATGATATGCACAATATAGCGAAGAGATAATGCGAAAACAGTACCGATTGTGATAGAAACGGTGCTGTTTTTTATTTTGTTTTTAAAAAGACCGCCTAAGCCTAAGGTGGAATAGGCCAGGATGTAATCTAAAAAGCAAATGAGCAGGGCGTGCCAGAGAATCATCTGACTGTCACCGGGGAGGAAAAAAGCAGCTACAGTTTTGGCTCCCAATAAAAGTTGTAACAGACTAAAGAGAAAGGCGGAGAATAATCCCCAGCTGGTGCCGTAGCAGAAGGCCAAGAGAATCAGCGGCATCATGGAGGCAATAGTAATGCCGCCCCCAAAAGGCAACTGAAAGGGCTGAAAGATTGATAATACAGTAGCTACAGCAATGAGCATAGCGGTGGTGACAAGTTTTTTGGTTTTCATGGTGATCCTCCTTTTGTTGCAATAAAAAACGGAAACAGCCAGGTAAAAGACTGTTTCCGCTACAAGCAAGCATGAAATATTCCCTACGTTGGCATTACCCAAATCAGGTTACGGGTCGAAATGATATTTCCTCTCAGCCGTTATGGCTCCCCGATATTTATTTGTTACTGTTATTATATATAAATGGATCGAATTTGTCAAGATTTTAAATAAAAATTCAAAGAATGTCGTTTTTTGATACTTTTTTCGCTAATTTTGCAAATTGCATTTTGGGAAATTTTTTTGCTGTAGAATGGTATTGCGAAGAGGGGGTGACGGTGTGCAGGACGGAGAATCCAATTTGGCGCGGTATGTGAAAGAATTGCTGGCGAGACCGGTTGAAAGCGAAGAAGTGGCTGTAGAGGCTGGTCGCGGCGACAATGCTATGGAGATTGCCAGAGCTTTAGTGCAGAAAGCTAAGGATGGCGATTTGCATGCAATTAAGGAAGTGCGGGCGTTATCGGAAGCGGCAGAGGAAAAAAAAGACTCCAGTTTTGAAATGCCGGCCAGGATGCTGGCAGAAAAATACCTGACGGTGTGGCGCGATATTAAAAAAGGAGCCCACACGGAATATGTTTTGTACGGTGGCCGAGGGAGTGCTAAATCGACGTTTGTGAGCCTTGCGGTTTTGGATATTCTGCTTTCAAAACCGAATCTTCATGCGGTATTGTGCAGGCGGGTGAAGGATACTCTGCGGGACAGTGTGTATGCCCAGTTGAAATGGGCTATTGGAGAACTGGGCTTAGAGGAATTCTTTGAATTCAGGCTGAATCCTTTGGAAATGATTTATAAGCCTACAGGACAGAAGATTTATTTCAGAGGTGCAGATGATCCGGCAAAGCTGAAATCCATTAAGGTGCCTTTTGGATATATCGGTATTTTATGGTTTGAAGAGCTTGATCAGTTTTGTGGGGAAGAGGAGATACGAAGCATTGAACAATCGGTGATTCGTGGCGGCGATGAAGCTTTTATTTTTAAATCATTTAATCCGCCGCGGACAGCAGGCAGTTGGGCAAACCAATATGTAATGGTGCCGAAAGAAACACGGCTTGTTTGCAAGACAAGTTATTTGGATATTCCACCGGAGTGGCTGGGTAAGGTGTTTTTAGAAGAAGCAGAGCATTTAAAGGAAGTCAATCCGGCGGCCTATGAACATGAATATTGTGGCGTCCCCAATGAAGAAGGGGGCAATGTGTTTACCAACCTGGTGATTCGGGAGATTGCAGAGCAGGAAATTGGAGCGTTTGACAGGGTGTATAACGGTATTGACTGGGGATGGTATCCTGATCCCTTCCGTTTTCATCGGATGAGCTATCTGCCGGCAGAAAGGCGACTTTACATTTTCGATGAAATCAGCGGCAACAAACTGCCGAATAGGGAAATTGCGAGTCTGCTTAAGGGGCACGGCATAACACAGAAGGATAAAATTACAGCAGATTCAGGGGGAGAAGGTCCAAAATCCATTGCGGATTTGAGGGAAATGGGTTTTTTGGTACGTAGAGCCAAGAAAGGTCAGGGAAGCGTGGATTATTCGATGAAGTGGCTTTCTTCACTGCAGGAAATTGTGATTGACCCGAAACGGTGCCCTTATGCGGCTAAGGAATTTATGGATTATGAATATGAAATGACGGAAGACGGCCAGGTGGTGAGTGGTTATCCTGACAGAGATAATCATTCCATTGATGCGGTTCGTTATGCATTGGAAGAAGTTTGGAGGAGGAGAGGAAAATGATGGAATTTGAAGGAGATTATGTGTTATTTGTAAAGGGGATTGAAAATGCACTGCAAAAAAAGGTGCTGATTTCGCCTAAAATGAGTGAAGCAATGCTGTTGTGGGAGAAACTGTATAAAAATCGTGCACCGTGGCTGAATGAACAGGTAAAAAGCCTGAATCTGGCAGCTACGATTGCCGGTGAACTGGCTTGCCAGGCTACTTTGGATTTTAATTCAAAGATTTCCGGTAGCCGCCGAGCGGATGTTATACAGGAACAGGTTTATGACAGTGTGATATTTGATATCAGGCGGCTGGTAGAATATGCCTGTGCCACCGGTGGTGTGGTCTTTAAACCTTATTTTGATAAGAGCAGACTGGCGGTTGAATATGTACGGACAAACAGGTTTTTCCCCTTGGGAGTGGATAGCCGCGGTGAAGTGGTTTCGGCTGTGTTTGTGGAGAGGTTACAGTATAAAGGACGGATGTATACCCGTTTGGAGGAACATCTTTTGGATGGTGCCGGTGTGACAGTACAGAATCATGCTTTTTGCGGACATGGGTTCTGGAGCTTGGGCCGTCCTGTTTCTATGCAGGAAGTGCCGGAGTGGGCAGAACTTGCGGAAAGAGTCATTTTGCCGGGAGTGCAGAAGCCTTTGTTCTCCTATTTTAAAATGCCTTTGGCAAATGTGGTGGATATGGACTCGCCTTTGGGGGTTTCGGTGTTTGCCAAGAGTGTGGATATGATTCAGGAGGCTGATAAGCAGTTCTCCCGCCTGATGTGGGAATATGAAGGTGGTGAGTTGGCTGTGGATGCCAGTGTGGATGCCCTGCGGATGGAAGGTGGCGATATGCAGTTGCCGGCTCATTCGAAACGGTTATTCAGAGCATTAGATATTGATGTTGGTGGCAGCGATTTATACAGCGTGTATGCGCCAACGTTGCGCGATGCCTCCTATATTGACGGCTTAAATGAGATTTTAATACGCGTGGAAGATACCTGTGGTCTGGCCAGAGGGACTGTATCGAATCTCAATGTTAAAGCAAGAACAGCAACGGAACTGACCTTGCTACGTCAACGCTCTTATTCTACCGTGACAGACATTCAAAAGGCGTTACAGAAAGCGTTAGCTGATCTGGTGAGTGGTTTGGAAACCATGGCAACGGTGTTCGATTTGCTGCCCAAGGGAAACTGCCAGGTGACATTTGAGTTTGATGACAGTATGGCGGTGGACAGAAAGGCTCAGTTTGAAGAAATGAAACAGCTGGTGGATCAGGGAATTCTGAGTAAGTGGGAATTCAGAACCTGGTATTTTGGCGAAACGGAAGAACAGGCAAAGGAAAAATTACAGATAACCGAAAACACGGACGTGTGATAGCTTGTCTTTGGGCAACAGACGTTAAACAGGTCTTCGTTCTGACCAGAGCAGACTGCCATGTTAGGGTTCAGACGAATATGACCGCCTGAGTCGGCGGAATAGAAATAGACGGCGACAGGTAGGACAGGCTACCATAAAAGGATATCGCAGAGAAAGGAGCAGAGATGCTGGAGGTATTAAAACAACTTTACGGCGAGGCCGTAACCGACGAAAGCTTTGATGTGTTTAAGGAAGAGTTGGGCAAACGATTTGTGCCCAAATCTGAATTTAACCAGCGGGGCGGAGAATTGAAACAGCTGCGTGAAAAGGTGGCGCAGCAAGCAGAAGAACTGGCGGAATTACAGACAGTTGCAGAGGAAAAAGAAGCTCTTTCTGAGGCTTTAAGCGTAGCGGAAGCTAAGCAGGAAGAACTGATTGCTGCTTATGAAAGCCGGACAAATGCCGAACGATTGCAGTTGGCACTTGAGCAGGCTTTACAGGCATCCGGTGCACGGAATATAATTGCCGTTAAGGCTCTTTTGGATATGGAAAAAATCACCTTGGATGAAGAGGGATTAAAAGGCTTTGAGGAACAGCTGTGGGAACTGAAAAAAGAAAACAGTTATCTGTTTGAGGCAGACAAACATATCGTTCAGGTGATTCACCCGGCCAGTTATGATAAAGCTGATTTATCCCGAGAAGATTTTAAAAAGATGGGATATATGGAACGGCTGAAACTGAAAAAGGAACGGCCGGAGCTATATATTGCCATGACACAAAAAACAGGAGGTAACAAATAATGGCTACTTATTTAAATTTTCCCTTTGATTCAGAAGTGTTTATCCAGAGCTGGGATGCCGCTCCCGATCCGGCAAAAACAGCAATGATTGACAGCGGTGCTCTGGTGGAAGATGGTATGATTGCATCACGCATTCAGGCGGAAGGCAGTTTATATACCATTCCCTTTTACAGTGTGTTAGAAGGTGCACCGGATAACTATGACGGTGCTACTGATATTACTACATCTGAACCGACCGGTGGCAGTCAGACCGGTGTGGTTTATGGCCGTGGTAAGGGCTTTACGGCAAGAAATTTTGCGGCAGAGCTTTCCGGCAATGATCCTATGAATCACATTGCTATGACTATTGGTAAGTATTGGGCAAAACAGCGCCAGAATACGCTGATTTCCATTTTAAATGCAATCTTTGGCATTAGTGGCAACAGCGGCAATGCAAAGAAATGGAAGGAGAGCCACATTGCGGACTTGACTTCTTCTACTGCAACACCTTATACCATTGGTGCTACTGATTTAAACGATCTGGCGACCATGGCGCTGGGGGATAACAAGAATCTGTTTTCTTTGGCGATTATGCACTCTAATGTGGCAAAACAGTTGGAAAATATGCAGATGCTTGAATTTTGGAAATATACCGATGCAAACGGTATTCAGCGTCCCACTACGCTGGCCTCTGTTAACGGATATACTGTTATTATTGACGACAGTGTGCCGGCGGCACCTGTGGGCGGTACCGGTGACAACAAAGACCTGATGTCTTACACTACCTATCTTTTGGGTGAAGGTGCTATCAGAACAGCAAAAGGCCGTGTGGATGTGCCGGCTGAGGTGTATCGCGATCCCGCAAAGAACGGCGGCCAGGACACCTTATATACCAGAATCCGTGAAACTATTCATCCCAACGGCTTTTCTTTTGCGGCGCCAGCATCCGGCTGGAATAATAGCCCCACTGATGCACAGCTGGCGACTTCTGCTAACTGGTCTGTGGTTCATGATCCTAAGGCTATTGCCATTGCAAAACTGGTAACTAATGGCTGATAAAAGCGATATCCGGGGCGATTCTGCCCCGGATGAACAGTCAGGAGGATGCATATGGCTTGTGTAAATTATGATTTTTATAGCTGCACCTATGGTGGTACGGTTATTCCCAGAGAAGTTTTTGATGGCTTTGCACAACGGGCTGAGTCGCTGCTTGGCAATATGTTAAGAACCAACAAGGAGCGGTGTGAACCTGAAAAAAGGCAATGGGTGCTGTGTGAAATTTGTGAGGAACTGTACCGGGAAAACAGTCGGAAAGGATTGCAAAGGGAAAGCCTGGATGGTTATGATGTGACCTATGATGATTGTGGTGCTGAGAACGAAATACTGCGGTTGGTACGCCGGCATTATGGCGAAAGTGGCATGCTATACAGGGGGCGATGACGTTGCATATGACAGATAGTATCCGTTTGCGGAAACGGAATCAGGACGGTGCTTCAGACTGCGTGATTGCCAATGTTTTTTGCACGGAAACCGTGGGCGTGCAATCGGAACGCGTTGGGTTTAACGGAAGCGGACAGTTAATCGTCCGTTTGCCGAAAACAGTTGAAACGGACATATGCTGTGGTGATCAGATTTGCCGGGAGGGCAGCTCGGTTTGGTATACTGTGGCGGAAATAAGTGACAACAGGCGCGTAGGCAGTGGGCTTTCCCATTGGAAAATTGTGGGCAGGCGTTAGGAGGCAAAAAATGCTGAAACAAGTGACAGACTATTTACAGAAATGTCCGTTTTTTGAGAATACAATCATCGGTCAGGATTTTTTGGGAGAAGAAGACGGTTCGGTGAGTGTGCAGATGGTGGCCTGCAATCCTGTTGTGCAACAATATGCAGACGGAGCAACCCTGAGGCAATTTATGTTTAAGGTTTTAGTACGGCTTTATAACGGAACGGATGCGGAACATTATTTTGAACGTGTATCAGAGTGGTTTTTGCAAGGAGTTCCCCAATTGAAAGACGGACGGTGTGCACAACGATTTGAAATTGTGAAAAGCAGTGCTGTGCAGGACAGGGAGTACGGTAGCGTATGCTATGAAATGACATGGAGATTACTATATTATCAAAGGGAGTGTGAAAGATGAATAAAATTGTAAAAAGAAGCGACAAGCTGGCGTTTTTTGGTGTGACGGATACAGAAGGTGCCGTTACCTATTACAGAATGAAAGGTTTCAATGAAATTGCTACGAAAAAAGGGCCTATTGAATATTCCAGACAATATGTGGATCAGGAATTTGAACAGTCGGATGTGGTGGGTTACAGTCCCAGCATCAGCTATTCTTTTGACCAGTTTGAAGACGATGCTGTACATATGGATTTAGCCGGCATTGCAGAAAAAGAACTGGTGGGCGATAAAGCGGTGCGCTCCATCATTATGGTGGATTTATCACGCATGGCTGAAGATGAAAGCTGCCCCGCAGTCAAAAGAGATTTCGCTGTGATTTGTGACAGTGAAGGAAATTCTATGGATGCCTATACCTATTCCGGCAACTTGAAGGTGAAGGGTGAAAAGGTGTTTGGCAAGGCAACCAGTGCAGATGACTGGATGACCTGCACCTTTACAGCAGAATAATAAAAAGCTCTTATCCGCCCGCAGTAAGTGCTTGCAGTTATGTTGCGGGCGGAGGAGTTGGAAAATTGTGAAGCAGACATTGTTGCTTGGCGGAAAGCTACCGGATGAGGTGACGGTGGCAGGGAAGAGTTATCCCATTTATACGGATTTTCGCCGGTGGATACAGGTAGAGGTGCTGTTATTTGAAGAACAGGGGAGTTTTATTTCGAAAATACCTGATTTGATGCATCTTTGTTATCCAGTGCTTCCGGATACTTTAGAAGAAGCGGTTTATGGCATAGCAGATTTTTACGGTGGCGGGCGAAAAGTAAAGAAAAAGTGTTCCAAAGGAAGAAAGCAGTCGCTTTACAGCTATGTGCAGGATGAAACACTGATTTATGCAGGGTTTTATCAACAATATGGAATTGATTTAGCCAAAGAAAACTTGCATTGGTGGCAGTTTAAAGCCTTGTTTGAAGGTTTGGCTGAAGAAACGCTGCTGTTGCAGGTTATGCGATATCGTGCGGTGGATATCGGGAAGGTAAAGAATTCGGAAGAACAAAGGTTTTACAGAAGAATGAAGGAACTTTACCGCTTGGAAGATACACGGTCAGAAGAAGAGAAGGAAGCAGCAACGGTGTCTGCTTTGGCACAATTGTTTTAAAGCAAAGTGATTTCTTACAGGCTCACGGTAAGGAATCAATAGAAGTTTGTGAGCAGAAAGGGTTTGGACCGAATATGGCAGATCGGAAGGAACAAATTATACAGGAACCGATGGAAGCGGGAAAAACAACAGGCCGATTATTTACAGAAGGCTTCGGGCTGGGGCTTGCTGAAAATGCCGGGACAACCCGGAGTGCACTGGAAAAGCTTAATGAGGAAATATTAGGCGAACAACGGGATTTTTTTGACGAAAAGCAAAGACTGGAAAAAGAAATTGCAGATGCCGAAGAAGCCAATCAACAAAGTATATTGCAAAGCAAACTCAAGAATGCACGTACGGCCCGTCAGGTTGAAAATCTGCAAAATAGCGAGCGACTCAGATTGCAGAAAAAAGGCAATCAAGAATATGTTGATACGCTGAAGGAACATCTCAGCGAGGTTGAACAACATATTCAAATACAAAAAAATGCTATCGTAGCCGCGTTTTCTGATATAGCGCAGAGAGCAACAGAAAGCCTGGGAGAACTGGAAAAAGCTAGGGAAAAGATGGAAAAGAAGCTGGTGGGTTATGGGCAACTGTTCAGGCAAAAGACGACTACATTTATCAGCAATGGGTCAAAAGACAGCAAAGAAGTGTACGTGGATACGGTGGTGGATTTATCCAAGGAACGAGAAACACTGGAACAATATGCAGATTTGCTGAATACAGTGCGAGCGAAACAGGAGATTCCCGAAGAACTGTTTCATTCCATTTTAGAAATGCCGGTTGAAGAAGCAGTTTTATATCAGGAAGCGCTGTTATCCTTAGACGAACATGATTTATCAAAATACCTAGAGGACTGGAAGGCAATTCAGAAACTTGCCAGAGAAACAGCCTACCAAAGTTACAGAGACGATACAAAGGAGGCTCTTGGAATAGTGGAAACAGAGCTGACGAAGTGGTATGGCACCATACCGGAAGGCTTTTTTCAGGAAGGGGCTCTATCAGCAGAAGCCTTTGGTACGGGATTTATCAATAAAGTTGGAGACTTACAGAAGGTGCTTTGGCAAGCAATTCAGTCAATGGTGCCTGCAGTGGCGCTGGAGACAGGAAGTCTGATGTCTGCAGCGGAGAACAATACCATTCAGAATGTGCAGAATTCTATGACATATGTTCTGAACGGTTCCGGTGAAACAGTTGCTGAGCAATTGCGCAGCATCAGGAATCATGCAGCAATTGAACAACTCAGGGAGGGATGAAGATGCTGCTTTATTATGAAAATGAAATCGGGGCAATACGGTTCGGTGGCGGAAACGAACATTGGAATATAACGAATTATAGCGGGCTTTCGTTGGCGGAAAAATCTTTTTTTACGGCAAGTTATGCGGAAAGTCCTGGTCAGGTAACCATCCGGGAAAAAGCAGAGGCAAGAGTGGTGACTCTTCGTGGGGATTATGCCGGCGATGGTGAAACCCTCTCGCTGGGAATGAGAGTTTTAAATCAAAAAGGTCGCTTAACTGTAACAGATGGTGTTAAAATACGGAGGATTAATGCTTATTGCAGCCATTTTGAAATCCAAAAGCCCAGTGGTGCCTATAGAGAATTTGTGGTTCAGTTTACGGCGGATGATCCGTTTTTTGAAGGAGCGGAAGCTGTGAAAAAGGCTTTATATAGCCGGGAAGATTTAGTGGAAAGTCATTTTAAAATGCCTTGTCTGTTTACGAGAAGAATTATGGATAGTGTCGTAGATAACCGGGGCGATGTGGCATCAGAGCCTGTTTTTATTATTTTCTGCAATAAGGCATCCGGTGGTGGGTCAGGGATTTTATTGGAAAACAAAACGACCGGTGCACATCTTAATCTGCAATATGATTTGCAGGAAGGAGAAACCGTTACGGTGGATGTTGCCGGACGGAGCATTACAAGTGACGCTGTTCGGGAAGATAACAATGAGGGGAATCTGATTTTCTTTATGTCACAGGATACAATTCTCAAGAATATGTACATGGAACCCGGTGAAAATAAGTTTACAGTGACAAATTTTGCAATAGATAGTGATATATTGGTGACTTGCCGAATGAAGGAAAAATATCTGGAGGCGGTGATGTGATTGGAAAGCATTTGGTTTTACGATTTTTCTTTTACGCCGCTTTTAATTCTTCACGATGTGTTTTCCGTTAACTGGGAGCTTTATTTTAATGATGTTGGCACTTTTGAACTGCATACGGCTACATCGGATAAGGTGACGAAGCTTTTGCATAAGCATAAATATTTGTTGGTTGTGCAGGGAGATAAGCAGGGGGTTATTGTCGGTTGGCGGTTGACTCATGAATGTGTGTTATACGGCAGGACCTGTAACTGGCTTCTGACAAGACGTGTTGTGCCAGCTTGTGAGGCGTTAAACGGTACGGCAGAGCAGGTGACGGGAAAGCTGGTGCAGGAGGCCTTTAACGATGTATCGGAACTGGAACTTGCGCCTGAAACAGGGAGCGGAGCAATACAGGATTTTGGAATTTTAGAAGATTGTACGGTATCGGAGGCGGTGATAAAATGTCTGGAACAGGACAAAGCAGGACATTTGCTGCGGTTTGATCCTATAAAAAAAACCTGGATTTATGAGGCAAGATATGGTAAGAGACGGCCGGTTGTGCTATCAGAGGATAACGGAAATGTATATGACTGTTCTTATTCGGAAAATGGACTGGACGCTTATAGCGGTGGCTGGTTCCGGCAGGAAGACGAAAATGGCGGAGAGGATATCTGGACATATATCAGTCAAAATGATGACGAGGCCGGAATGCTACGATGGGATTGCTTGTTGGGCCATCAGACAGAGCTTGAAGCAAAGCAAGTTCTTGGAAAGAAGATAAGACAGAAAACGGCGTCAGCTTTTATGAAAGGCCTGCAGTTTGGAAAAGACTATGAACTTGGTGATTCTATGGAGTTACGTATCACAAGAGGGGGTTTTTCTATGTCGGAAGAGAAGCAAATCAACAGTGTGCATATCTGGTACGAAGCGGACAATTGCGGAGAAGAACCAATGTTTAACTGAAAGGAGAGGAAAAGATGGCTTATACTGTAAATTTTTTAGATAATGAATTGGTGACAGCGGAATATCTGAATCAGGTGGCTGAAGACTTGGGCGGCGGCGATTTACAATTTTCGGATGATATGACCTATGGTGTAGATGATTTAAATGGTATCGCACAGTCGTTGGTGACAAAAGGCGTTTCGACGGGCTGTGTCCTTTCGTTGACAACTGGGCAGGTGCAAATAGGCGAAGGTGTTTTGTTTATGGAAGACGGACGAAAGGTAGTCATTGATACAGAGGGTGTTACGCTTGATTTACCCGAAAACAAAGAAGTATATGTTTGGTTTGAACATGATGTGTTGACAGGATTTGTGATGCCACGCTGCACGGAAGAACAACCGTCAGGTGCAGATTATGTGTTACTTGGCCGGATAACGGCAGAGGGAACAGTGGTCGGTGGACCAGCCAAAGCCTGGATGAAAAATCCGTTTCCAGGCGTGCACGGCAGTGAAACCTTTGTTAAACGGTTTTACTGGGATGGAGTTCTGGAAGAAAAACTGCTGTGGGAAATAGACCTTGCTGATGTTGGTTATCAACATGTGGCAGTCTGGTCAGAAGGAATAGAATCCGGCGAGTATATTTATAATGCGTGTTGCGGTTTTGCTGAATTGGAGAGTGGTTCTGCCTTTAGTACGATGTCAACGATGGCGAATCTTGCCGATGTGGAGAGAGGATTCACCTATCAATCGGAAAATAGTGAGCTGTTAGTGAGCTATTCCGTTTTGTCTTCTGTAAGTAATCATCATTACTATGTATATTTGCGGTTTGAAATAGGTGATGATGGGGTGCTTCGTGTGTATCAAAGAGCGAAGCGGGCACAGGCAGGATATAATACCTCGCCGGCGGTGAATCTTCATATTACATTATGTTAGGGGGATAACGGTGATTACATATACAATTCGAACAGATATGAAGGGAAAACGAACTCTTGAAACAGATGCAGTTTTTACCACCGGAGATGTGCAAGCGTATCGGTTACAGTTTGTTTTTTATGATAATGGCGTATATGATGCTACGGGATGCAGTTTGGTGGTGAAGGGAAAACGGTCCGATGGTGTTGTGGTTTTCGATGAAGGTGTGGTTGATGCGCTGGGACATGCTTTTTATGATGTGAAGTCTTCTATGTATGCCATACCGGGAACACTTTCCTTAGAGGTGGCCTTGTTAACGCAAGATGGTGGGTATTTAACAGTGAAGGAACTGATCATTTCTGTGCGAGAGGGATTTGGAGAGGGAGAACTGGCAGAAGATGCGGCTCCTCTTTTGACGGAATTGCATAATACCCTAGTAGAAGCAAGAGAAGTAACAGAAAAAGCACGACCTATTGTGGATATTGTTGCGACAGAAGAAAGCCGTGTTCTTGCTGAAACAGAAAGACTCATGGCAGAAGAACAACGACTTAACGCTGAAACAACAAGAGAACAGGGAGAAGAAAGAAGAGTTCAGTCTGAAGCGGAGCGCATAGCGGCGGAGGTAGAGCGTCAGGAAGCTTACAGGCAGATGAACAATACCTTTGGTAACGCTTTGAAGGGCTTGACTAATGGTGCGGTAGTATTTATGGATGATGTTTCCCCTGTTTCGCACACATCGACAGTAAAGGTTTCGGGCGTGGAAAATCCTTCTGCAGTTACTTTGGTACAAACTGGAAAGAATTTAAGCAAGCCTTTTGATTATTCTTTTGCTGAGTATACAGGTAATTTATCTTTAACTTTTTCTAATAATTTATTAACTTTAAATGGCTCTTCTACTAATGGTGTTTCCATGAATAAACTTAATGGCACTATATTACCTCCTGGCACTTATACTTTTTCAAATCAATATATAAGTGGCACTTGTGTTAATACTGTTGGCAATGGTGACACTGCTTTTTACTTTGTTGTTAGAAGTCGTGCTGGTAAAACAATTGTGACAATTGGTTGTTATGGTGCAGCTGGTATGATGTCGACAAGAAGCAAAAGCTTTACCCTAACAGAAACTACAGAGATACTTTTATATTTTACTGGTGCAGGGGAGTATAAGAATTATCAATCAAGAATTATGCTTAATGCTGGTAGTGCAGCAGAGCCATACGAAGAATATAAAGAAACAAAATATACAGTTAATGCAGATGGCACAGTAGATCATGTGGTTTTATATCATCCATACACAAGTCTTTTGCCCGACACGGGTGGGGCTGTAGTATCGTGCCAATATAACAAGGACATAAGCAAGGTCATTGAACAACTGACAAATGCAATCATTTCATTAGGAGGGAATGTGTAATGTTTAATTTAAAGGATTTTATCAAGAAAGGTTTACTTAACGCTGTTGGCAGGATGGCGGATTATCAGGTGATTTTAAACGCTGCCGGTTGGCTGGAAAAGGGCGTGCTTTCAGAAAAGGATTTAGCAGAAATCAGCATGGCCATTGATGCGCAATATCCGGAGGTGGAGGAAAATGCAGAATGAGGTCTGGGATTTAGTTCTACGTTGGCTGGTGCCCTTTGTGTGTGGTAGTTGTGTTTCCTTAATCAGTATGGCAATAGCCGGATTCCGGCAGAGTCACAAGAAGGAAAATGCCTTTAAAAAGGGTGTGCAGTGTCTTCTTAGGGCGGAGATTATACGGTCTTACGATAAATATACAGAGCGGGGCTTTTGCCCCCTCTATGCTAAAGAAGCACTAACACGGGCTTACGACAGCTATCACGAGCTGGGTGGCAATGATGTGGCTACGGATTTATATCATCAGATGATGCAGATGCCGAATGAAATATAAAGGAGGAATACGCTTGAAAGTTTTATTGGTTGCCGGACATGGTCAAGGGGATGCAGGTGCCTGCGGATGTGGCTATCGAGAAGCAGAACTGACAAGAGAAGTGGTGGAGGCGTTAAAGGAGAAACTGTCGTCCCGGGTTTGCGTGGATGCTTTTGATGTTCGTAAAAATTTATATAAGTATTTATCAGCGGGCAAACACTTTGATTTTAAACAGTATGATTATGTTCTGGAAATTCATTTTAATGCCGCGGCCTTTGATGAAAAAGGAAATGGCAAAATCACAGGAACGGAATGCTTGGTACATCACGCTGCAAAGAGTTGCAAGCTTGAGGAAGTAATGGTGAAAAAACTGGCTTCTGTCGGTTTTGCAAACAGAGGCGTAAAGCGCAGAAACAATTTGCTTGTTATGAATGTGTGTAACAAGCAAGGAGTGGCGTATAGCCTTTTGGAAATTTGTTTTATTGATGACAAAGATGATATGAATCTATATCAACAGAAAAAGGAAGCTGTTTTTCAAGTCATTGCAGAGGGCCTTCTGGAAGGATTGGGGATGCAAAGTCATAAGTTGTTGGAAACACCGAATGATATTGTGTGGGAATTAAACCACAGTTATTTTCCTATAACTGAAATACCAAACTTTGTGCAGGCCCTGGACGAGGCAAAAAGAAATGGCTCGCCTCTTTATTGGGGATATTATAAGCTGGTAAACCAAGTGAAATGAGAGGAGCATTATGATGAATCACTTCTGGAAATTGTTTGATGTGAAAAGCATCGTGACACTGGTATTGGTATTTGCTTTGGTTTTTGTTGCTATGGCTAATAAAAAAATGGACGAGAATGTATTTTTGTTGTTTTCTAATGTGGTTACAATGGTCATTACATATTTCTTTGCTAAGAAAAACAACGAAAAAAATGAAAGCTAGTTTTAAGTTGTTGAAAAAAGAGACTTTCCGTCATTTTAATTTGGCTTTTTATATGATTTACGTTATATTTTTTTGTTTATTTTTATATATTGCGTCTCGCGGAGGGGTATGATACAATTAATCATAGAGCATAGCTTTATTTCTTTGATTAATTGTATCATTATTCTTTATATACAATTTTGATTTTTTTATTATTTTCTGACTGTTTTGTTCTGTTATACAGGAGGTATATCTGTGGATTTTTCAACTAAAAAAATTGATGAACTCAGGCTGATTGCTAAAGAAAAAGGAATTAAAGGAATTGCGAAATATAAAAAGCAGGAACTGATTGAATTGCTTTTGCAACAAGAAGCAGAAGGACAAGAAACGATTCAGGACAAAGAAACTGAAAAAGCTCCTGTGCAGGAAAAAAACGGTCTGATGCTGCAGGGGACTGACAATCTTGTAGGCGGTATTCTGGAAGTTCTGGCAGAGGGATACGGCTTTTTGCGCGGCGAAAACTATTTGTCAACGCCGAAGGATGTGTATGTATCCCCCACTCAGATTCGTCGGTTTAACCTGAAAACCGGCGATAAAGTGACCGGCATTGCTCGTGCACCAAAAGAGGGCGAAAAATTTCCGGCATTAATTTTTGTGCAGCATGTGAATGATGATACGCCGGATAAGGCTATTCGTCGACGCCCTTTTGAATACTTAACACCAATTTATCCGGAGGAACGTATCCGGTTAGAAAATGCACAGAATGATTTTTCGATGCGATTGGTGGATTTGATAGCTCCCATCGGTAAGGGCCAGCGTGGCTTAATTGTAGCACCCCCAAAAGCAGGTAAAACTACGGTTTTGAAAAATATTGCCAACAATATTGAAAAAAATCATCCAGAAGTAACGCTAATTGTTCTTTTGATTGATGAACGGCCGGAAGAGGTTACGGATATGAAGCGTTCCATCTCAGGAGATGTGGTGTTTTCGACCTTTGATCAACCGCCGGAGCATCACACCAAGGTGGCGGAAATTGTGCTGGAACGGGCACAAAGACTGGTTGAACAACGAAAAGATGTGGTGGTTCTTTTAGATTCCATTACACGGTTGGCGCGGGCTTATAACCTGACAGTTCCTCCTTCGGGCAGAACCCTTTCCGGCGGTCTGGATCCCGGGGCACTGCACAAACCGAAGAAGTTTTTTGGAGCAGCACGAAACATTGAGAACGGGGGTAGCCTGACCATTCTGGCAACGGCTTTGATTGAAACCGGTAGCCGTATGGATGATGTGATTTTTGAAGAGTTTAAGGGTACCGGTAATATGGAACTGCATTTGGACAGACGGCTTTCTGAAAAACGGATTTTTCCGGCGGTGGATATTCAGAAATCCGGCACCAGAAAAGAAGAACTGTTGCAGTCGCAAAAGGAACTGGAGGCGGTGTGGGCTATTCGTCGTGATATGTCTTCGTCTTTAACGGTTCAGGAAGTAACAGAACAACTGATTAATACCTTAATCAGGACAAAGAACAATGACGAAATGGTTGAGGTTATTATGAAAAACTTTGAAACATCCAGAAAAAATCAAAAATAAAATAAAACAACAGGAGGGCATGCATATGGGTAAACTGATTTTGGTTGTTGGCGGAAAAAGAAGCGGCAAAAGTGATTTTGCACAAGGGCTGGCAGAAACCGTTGGTGACAGCATTCTCTACATTGCCACCTTGGTTCCGGAAGACGATGAAGAAGTTAAAAACCGGATTGCGTGCCGAAAAATGCTCAGGCCCTCCGGCTGGGATACTTTGGAGGCCTACGATGGCATTGCCCGGCATATTGAAGAGTTTGGGGCGGCCTATGACGGCATTGTGCTGGACAGACTTTCGGTGATGGTGACACAATTGTTAGGTGATTATAATGAATGCTGGGAATCTGTGCCGATTTCTAGTGTAGTGGAGATTGAAAAAAGCATTCAGAAGAGCGTGCGCGAAGTGGTAAAAGCAGCCAAAAGTGTTCCTTCTCCTGTGATTATGTTGACCAATGAATTGGGGATGGGTAGCCGTCCGACGGATCGCTTTAACAGAATCCGACGAGATATTACCTGCCGTGTGAATACAAAAGTGGCAGCACAGGCGGATGAGGCATATCTGATGGTGGCCGGCTTACCTGTTAAAATTAAATGACAGAGTAAGAAAAAACTTGCATAAGCGGTATGAATGTTGTATAATGTAAATAAGATATTATAGCATTCTAATGGTTTTACAGAAATGAAAGGCGGCGATGATTATGGATTTTAACGAAACACAGCAGTACCAGTTCGGGGTAGACAGAGAGGAGTATATCCGGTCTGTTATCACAACTGTATATGCGGCTTTAAAGGAGAAGGGTTATCATCCGATCAGCCAGTTGGTAGGATATATTATGTCCGGAGATCCTACTTACATTACAAGCCATAATAATGCCAGAGCGTTGATCCGGAAGGTTGAACGAGATGAACTGTTAGAGGCGCTGGTTAAGAATTACATTGACAATAACTAAGTATAACAGAGGCCTGCCTTTTCAACGGCAGGCCTTGTTTTTACGGGAAAGAGGAGCGAAATGCTACAAGCTGAAGAGATAAAAGAATATGCGAAAAGTCTGTCTGTTCCGGCTGTGGGCATTTGCAATGCTGATCGGGATGAACAACTGCTTTCTTATCTTGAAAAGCGTCACCAGAACTTTTCCGCTTGTTCTTTTGAGGAAAAAGATATCGAAAAACGGATATCGGTATGTCAACTGATGCCAGAAGCGAAAAGCGTGCTGGTGTGCCTGTTTCCGTATTATATCCGTGCTGTTCAGCCGGAAAACATATCCCGTTATGCGGCGGTGCAGGATTATCACCTTGTGGTGAAACAATACTTGAAGAAAATAGCCGATTTTATTCAAAGCAAAGAGCCAAAAGCGCAATGTTTGCCGGTGTGTGATACGAGCTCTTTGGTGGATAGGCATCTGGCTTGGAAAGCCGGATTGGGCTTTTACGGAAAAAATAATGTGTTGATTCATCCGGTGTATGGATCCTATTGCTTTGTTGGAGCGTTGGTATTAAATGTACCTTTAGAAGCAGATGAACCTATGAAGGCAAGTTGTGTCGGTTGTGGCGCTTGCATCCGTTCCTGCCCGGGACAGGCACTTTCAGACAATTTTGGTTTTGATTGTGAACGCTGCGTTTCTTATTTGACACAGACGAAAGTATTGACAGAGGAACAACAAAGCATTTTGGAACATCAAAGGAATGTATATGGCTGTGATGTTTGCCAATCGGTTTGTCCGCATAATCAACACGTGCCGGATACACCGATCAGAGAGTTTTACAGAGAACCATTACGGCAATTGAACGAGGAAAGCATAGCGGCGTTGAGTAACCGTCAATTTAAAGAACGGTATAAGAATTATCCGTTTTCCTGGTGTTCGAAACAGACAATATTAAAAAATTTCAGACGATATAACGAGGAGAAGTAGTAATGGAAATTTTGGCTCCTGCCGGTAGCTTTGAGGCTTTGCGGGCAGCTGTGGAAAACGGTGCCGATGCGGTATATGTGGGCGGCAACCGCTACAGCGCACGTAAAAGCGCACAAAATTTTACAGATGAAGAATTGGCCACGGCCGTTGATTATTGTCATTTGCGAAATAGTCGGCTTTATTTGTGTTGCAATACCCTTTTGAAAGAAACAGAATTGGATGAGGCAATGGCGTTTATCCGGTATGCTTATGCCATTGGCGTAGATGCCCTGATTATGCAGGATTGGGGTCTGGTACGACGGGTGCGTCAGGAATTGCCGGAGTTTCCTGTTCACGCCAGCACACAAATGACCGTGACAAACAGCGACGGCATTGCTATGCTGGAAAGAATAGGTGCAAGCCGCGTGGTGCTAGCCCGGGAAGTAACAGCGAAAGAGATTGCGGCTATCAGAGAAAAAACACAGATGGAACTGGAGTATTTTGTCCATGGAGCATTGTGCATTTCGTACTCCGGTCAATGCCTGATGAGTAGCATTTTAGGCGGGCGGAGCGGCAACCGAGGCGGCTGTGCACAGCCCTGTCGTTTGCCTTATACGCTTTTGAAAAACGGTCAGCCGGTAACGGAGACCTTGCCGTTGCTTTGCCCGAAAGATTTGTGCCTGGCAGACAGGGTGCAGGAACTGAAAAATTTAGGTGTTACTTCGCTGAAAATAGAAGGACGCATGAAAAGTCCTGAATATGTGGCTATGGTGACCAGGATTTATAAGCAGGCGACAGAAGGAACGGTATCAGCAGATGACATCCGCAGTATGCTGAAGTTTTTCTCCCGCGGTGGCTCCTGTTACGGATATTTTGACGGATGCACCTATGGTAATATGATGGATATGGCAGATGGAACGAAAATTGCCGGAGCCCTGCCGGAGATTGAAAAGAAACAGAAGACTCTGCCTGTTACAATGCAGCTGGTTGCTCGCACAGAGGAACCCTTATATCTCCGGGTTGAAAATGGAGAGGGAATTTCAGTTTCGGTAACGGGAGAACTGTGTCAGAAGGCGCGCACCCGCGCCACAGAGAAAAGCCGGATGGAGGAACAACTCCGGAAGCTGGGTGGCACCGCATTCTATGCTAAAGAGGTTTCTGTAGAAGCTTCTGATGACGTGGCCGTTGCTATTAAAGACTTAAACGCTCTCCGTCGGAGTGCTTTAGAGCAGTTGGAGCAAAAAATTGTGAACTGTTTCCACAGAGAGCCGGTTGCAGCTCCTGTTCAAGAAGAGAAAAAAACATATTGTAAGACAGAAACACCGGTTCTTTGTGCAGAGGTAAACACAAAAGAACAACTTAAGGCAGCAGTTGATATGGGCATCGAGCGGATTTATATGCCGGCATCCTTGCTTGCAGATGCTAAAGAGGTCAAAGACCCTGTTGTGCTACTGCCGCCTATCAACAAAGAATTGCAAACTGTTGAAATAGGCGAAAAAGAGGGCGTTTGTATTCAAAATATCGGTCAGTTGGCCAAGATGCAGGGTAGGGAGATTACGGCTGGTCACCGGTTGAATATCACCAACAGTCAAAGCATTGCCATGCTGCAGGAGATGGGTGTAACCCGGTTTGTGCTGTCGCCGGAACTGAATATGAAGGCCATCAGCAGCTTGCGCAGACATACAGATACCTTTTTAGAGGTGATTGGCTATGGCCGTTTGCCTTTGATGTTGTTGGAAAACTGTATCATTAAAAGTGCTTACGGCTGTGTTTGCGATGAAGGGGAGTTTGCCCTGAAGGACAGAAAAAATGAGGTTTTTCCCATTGGTTCGAGACATTGTGGCAATATTATCTATAATTCGAAACCGCTTTATATGGCCGACAGGATTCTAGACATAAAAAATTTACAAATAAATGGCATCAGATTGTGTTTTTCCCTTGAAAATTATGAAACTTGTTGTATAATAATAAGAGAGTATCAGGAAGCTCTGTCCGGTAAGAAAAAAGAAGCGCCGGAAGGCGGATTTACAAGGGGTCATTTTTACCGTGGAATGCAATAAACAGGAGGAATGCCGTCACTCTGCGGCAACGGTATGCTATGACAAAATGGGATAAAGCGATTTTCTGTATCTTGATTGCAGGTGCCGTTCTGGCTCTTTCTTTGCAGGGGTTTTTGTTTTCAAGCAGTCCGGGCTTGCAGGCTGTTGTGGAGGTAGACGGAAGCGAATATGGTCGTTATACACTACAAGAAAAAAATGGTAAGACTCTTGCAATCAGAACGGAATTTGGGTATAATAAAATAGTGATTGAAAATGGTAGTGTGCGCGTAACGGAATCAGACTGTCCTGACCATCTGGAAATAGCGGCCGGAAGCATTCAAAAAAGCGGCGAAATGCTGGTTTGTCTACCGAATCGGCTGGTCATTCGCATTGAAGGGGAAGGGAGCGTGGATGGCGTTGCGTACTGATAAATGGAATGCCCGTTATGTTACAACTGCCGGGTTATTGGTTTCCTGCGGGTTGGTTTTGCACTATGCTGAAAGCCTGATTCCGGTTTTTCAGGTGCTGCCCGGAGGAAAGCTTGGGCTTGCCAATGTGGTGACGCTATTGGCTTTTTCATGGTATGGAGCCGGCTTTGCTCTGCTGGTCGGCCTGCTTCGTTGCTTGTTGAGCTCTTTGTTTTCCGGAGCACTGACGATGATGTTTTATAGCGGCGCAGGCACTATACTCAGTATTGTAGCTATGGCGTGCTTGAAAAAGCTTTTTCCAAGTAAAATCAGCACAGTTGGTCGGAGTATGCTGGGTGCATTCTTTTTTAATGCAGGTCAGACGGCTGTTTGCGCTTTGGTTTTGGAAAATGTGTATATTTTTTCATATTTACCTGTTTTGACCATTCTGGCGGCGACTTGCGGATTGCTGACAGGAATTGCGGCGAAACAAATAGAAAGCTTAATTCTTTCACCTAGGAGACAGTGATGAATAATATAAAAATTAAACTACCACCGAATGTTTCTGTGGTACTGGCGTCGGGCTCTCCTCGCCGTCGGGAATTGTTAGAACAAATAGGTCTGCCCTTTACTGTGGTGCCATCACAGGCAGATGAAACCATTTCAGAGGGACTTTCTCCTGCTATGGTGGTACAGAGTCTTTCGCTTTTAAAGGCGGCTGATGTTGCCAGAACGCAGTCTGAAGAGGCATTGGTCATTGGTGCTGACACGGTGGTGGTGTTAGATGATGAAATTCTGACAAAACCGCAGGATGGGCAGGATGCTGCCCAAATGCTCAGACGGTTATCCGACAGATGCCATAGCGTGCTCACCGGTGTAACGGTGTTCCGCCGAAAAGATGGAAAGAGCGTTAGTGTAGCGGAAGAAACGCTGGTTTATTTTAAAAAATTATCAGACAGTGAAATTGCATCTTATGTTGCCTCAAAGGAACCGTTAGACAAAGCAGGCTCATACGGAATTCAGGGCTTGGGCGGCTTGTTTATAGAGAAAATTGAAGGCGATTATTATAATGTTGTGGGTTTACCCTTATCGCGTTTAGGTAAGCTTTTACAGGAAGAATTTGAAGTTGAATTAATTTGGGAGGTAATGTAAATGTCATTTGCAAAGGATATTGGTATCGATTTAGGAACAGCAAACACCCTGGTATACTTAAAGGGTAAGGGCATCATTCTTCGCGAGCCCTCCGTTGTGGCTGTGAACAAAAGTGAAGGTAAAATTTTAAAAGTGGGTAATGAAGCCAAAGAAATGATTGGTCGTACCCCTGGCAATGTGGTGGCAATTCGCCCTTTAAAGGATGGCGTTATTGCTGACTTTGCCAGCACACAGGCTATGCTTAAGTATTTTATTAAAAAGGCATATCCCTCTTCTTTCTTCAAACCAACTGTTGTGGTTTGTATTCCCTTTGGTGTAACCGAAGTGGAACGTCGTGCAGTAGAAGAATCTGTTTTATCTGCTGGCGGCAAAAATGCTTATTTGATTGAAGAACCTATGGCAGCAGCCATCGGTGCCGGTCTGCCGGTATCCGAGCCTACGGGTAGCATGGTTGTTGATATCGGTGGCGGTACCACAGAAGTGGCCGTTATTTCTTATGGCGGTATTGTTGCCAGCCAGTCTCTGCGCATCGCCGGTGACGAACTGGATGATGATATTGTAGATTACATTAAAAAAGAATATAATCTGATGATTGGTGAACGTACTGCTGAAGAAATTAAGTTCGGCATTGGCTCCGCTTATGAATATGAAGATGAAAGCACGATGGAAGTAAAAGGTCGTGACCTGATTACCGGTCTGCCCAGAACCGTTTCTTTGACAAGCCGTGAAATTCGTGGCGCTTTGTCGGAGTCTATTTTTTCCATTGTAGATGCTATTAAAAATACATTGGAAAAAACACCGCCGGAACTGGCAGCAGACGTTATGAACCGCGGTATTACTTTAACAGGTGGTGGGGCGTTGATTCGTGGTCTGGATGTGTTAATCGCTGAAGAAACAGGTATTCCTGTTTATGTGGCTGATAACGCGTTAGACTGTGTGGCGTTGGGTACCGGCCTGGCACTTTCAGCTTTAGAAAAATCCGGTCAGGGCATTTTGAGCAATCGTTCCAGACGGTGGAGATAAATTGGGATTATATTGAGAGAAAAGGAGGAGGACAATGGAAAAAAGAAGAAAAATGCCGGTTGTTATTGCCATTATCACAGTTGTGATTTTGGTTTTTATGGCCCTCTCTTTTGCCTTGCCCGATTCCTCTTCCGGTAATATACTGGGCACCATTTTAAGTCCGGTACAAAAATTCTTTTCCGGCATTGGCAACGGCGTTGGTGGTTTCTTCAATTTTGTCGGTGATATGAAGGATTTTCAGCAGGAAAATTTAGAGCTGAAGGACCAGGTGGACGAACTGTCACGGCAGGTGCGGGAACTGGAAGGCTATAAGGAAGAAAACGAGCGGCTCAGATCGCTCTTAGAACTGAAATCCAATTCCCAGGATCAGGATATGGTCGGTGCTTCTGTCATCGCCAAGGATCCCGGCAATTGGTTTTATACCTTCACGGTAGATAAAGGCAGTAACGACGGTATTTTGGTTGATGATGCTGTGGTGTCTGGTCAGGGCCTTGTAGGTCGTGTGATGGAAGTAGGGCACAACTGGTCAAAGGTGATCACCATTATTGATGCAGATAGTTCTGTTGGCGCCTCCATTAACCGTACACAGAGCCTTGCTATTGTTGATGGTGATTTATCTTTGGCAGACAGCGACCAGTGTATGATGAATTTTATCACAAACGATTCCAGCACGGTTGTTGTGGGGGATACGGTGGTGACCTCCGGTTTGGGTGGCGTGTATCCTGCCGGCCTTTTAATCGGAACGGTATCAGAGATTAAAAGCGATTCTATGGGCTATTCTCAACATGCAATTATTGAAACAGCCGTTGATTTTGAAAGGATCCGGGAAGTTATGATTCTCCGGAGCAATAGGTAATACCATGAATCAGTTCAGACAAACAAGCCCTGCTCTCAGTTGGGCTTTAACCGGCATTTTAATACTGTTATCTGCAACACTTCAAACCACGGTTCTCCGTGGCATTGAAGTGTTTCATGTCATTCCGAATCTTTTGTTTATCATTGTGGTTTGCTATGGGCTTTTGCATGATGACTACAGTTCTTTAGTGGTTGGTGTGGCCTGTGGCCTGATTCTGGATTTGTTTGGCGGAAGAACTATGGGAATGAATACGCTTCTTTGTGTGTATGTGGCCTGGCTCTGCCTTTCTGTCAGCGATAACTTGTTTAACCACAATGCATTTGTATCTATGGTATTTGTTGCCGTATTAACCGTTCCTTATGAAGTTTTAACCTATCTTTTTTACTTTGTTATTTGGGGTAAGGGTGCAGGCTGG
Source organism: Clostridia bacterium (assembly GCA_017416855.1). GTDB lineage: Bacteria > Bacillota > Clostridia > UBA1381 > UBA9506 > UMGS755. Next base: position 145,832 of record JAFQAZ010000021.1, on the reverse strand, counting down.
TATGCTGTTTTCTGTAAAATTCTGCCTATGGTGGCATATAATTTTGTGTTTGCATTGGCCATACATCCCATCGTTAAAAAGATAAGCTATTTTGAATGAAGGAGGCAAGGAACATGGAGGACAAACAATTGAAAAAGCGCGGCGTCATTCTCTATGTTCTGATTGTCTTATTGACGCTGCTTGCCATCTCCCGTCTGTTCAGTCTACAAATTATAGAAGGCGATAATTACAGAGAAATCTCTGATAGCCGTTTGGCAAGAAACATTCCGGTAAAAGCGCCTCGTGGTGAAATTTTAGACCGTTATGGCCGAGCGCTGGTCACCAACCGTGAGGGTTACACGGTGGCAATTGCGAAAATTAATGATGATAAAAACGCCCTGAACAGGGTGGTTTTTAATATGGCGACATTATTTTCTTCCAAAGGAATGGAATATGATGATTCTTTTCCCATATCGCGCACGGCACCTTTTGTCTTTCAGTTTCCGGGAGACAATGAGGAAGCGCAGCAAAAGGCTAAAAACAGCTTTCTAACAGAAAGAAAGTATGATGCTGATATTTCTGCAGAGGAAGTACTGGAGAAGTATAAACAACGATATAACATCAGCGATGAGTATTCCCCGGAGGAAGTGCGGATCATTACAGGCATCCGCTACGAGATGGAAAAACGTAATTTTTCTTCTAACAACCCATATGTCTTTGCTACGGATGTTGATATTGAAACTGTTACTACCATTAAAGAAAAGCGCAATCAGTTTTTCTGTGTAACGGTATATAGCGAACCCATTCGCCAGTATGTCAGCGGCAGCCTGGCGGCTCACATTCTGGGTCGCGTCGGCATCATCAGCTCTGAGGAATATGCCACATTGAAGCATCAGGGCTATGGCATGAATGATTATCTTGGCAAAGAAGGGGCCGAAAAAGCCTTTGAACAGTATTTAAAAGGTAAAGACGGAACCAATAGTGTTGAACGGAAAATCCGTGAAGGGGAAACAGAAATCGTCTATTCCCGTGATCCGGTTCCCGGCCATTCGGTTATGCTGACTGTTGATATGGACCTGCAGTGGGCGGCAGAGAAATCTTTAGAGAAGAATATTCAAAAAATTGCCGCCACAAGTGATTACGGCAGTGGGCACGATGCCTGTGCCGGTGCGGCTGTTGCGGTGGATTTGAATACCGGGGAAGTTCTGGCTATTGCGTCGTATCCGACCTATAATCCGGAACGATTTTATGAAGACTATAATGCTCTTTTGCACAATGCGAACAGACCGATGTTCAACCGTGCTTTAAACGGTATTTATGAACCGGGTTCCACCTTTAAGCTGTGCACAGCTCTGGCTTCGCTGGAATCAGGAGTGGTTACACCGTCAGAGCTGATGACAACAACCGGTGTTTATAATTACCTGAATCACAACTTTATGTGTCATATTTATCGCAGTAGTCATATGAACCACGGTACAATTAATATTTCTCAGGCAATTCAGCATTCCTGCAACTATTTTTTCTATGAAATGGGAAAAAGAATGGGCATAGAGCCTATTCAGGAATATGCTGCCAAGCTGGGTCTGGGCGAATATACCGGTATTGAACTGGCCGGTGAGGATAAAGGGCAGGTGGCCGGGCCGGCGCTTCGTGAGAAAAACGGACGGGAATGGTATCCCGGTGATGTGCTGCAGGCAGCTATCGGACAGTCTGACAGCTTGTTTACCCCCCTTCAACTGGCAAACTATGTGGCAACACTAGCCAATGGCGGCACCAATTATGAAGTGCATCTTCTGAAGGCTGTTAAATCCAATGTGGATAATGCAATTATTTATGAAAATACACCAAAAATTAAGCATAAGCTGGAGGTTAAGGAAGAAAACCTGCAGGCGGTGCTCGCCGGTATGAAACTGGTTACCTCAGAGGGAACAGCCAGTGCAGCTTTTGCAGACTTTCCTGTTAAAACCGGCGGTAAAACAGGTAGTGCACAGGTTTCCAGCGGCTCCAGTAACGGTATTTATGTAGGCTATGCGCCTTATGATAATCCACAGATTGCTGTGGCGGTTGTGTTAGAACACGGTGGTGGCGGTGGTAACGCCTCTTATATTGCCAGAGATATTTTTTGGGAATATTTCTTTGGGGGCAAACATGAAGAGTCAACATCACCCTTGGAAAATGTACTGCTGCCGTAATGATGAATTAAAAAGGTTGTTGCGAATCGTAAAGATGCAACAACCTTTTTTGAATATTTCTGTGAATTTTTTATGAAAATATATAGACAGAACAATGAAATTATGGTACAATATTCTTGATTTGGCAAAAAAAGTTTGACAATCAATTGATGTAGTTTAATTGCAGTAATAAAATACCTGTTTAATGGGGAAAGGACGTCACAAGATGAATATTGCACTGATTGCGCACGATAAAAAGAAAGAATTGATGATTCAGTTTTGTATAGCATATAAAGGCATATTAGAAAAGCATACTCTTTGTGCCACCGGCACAACCGGCAGTCTTGTCAGCGAAGCAACCGGTCTTGATATTCATCGCTTCTTATCAGGTCCCCAGGGTGGTGACCAGCAAATCGGTGCCCGCATTGCCTATAATGAAATGGACCTGGTGTTGTTCTTCCGTGATCCGTTAACTGCTCAGCCTCATGAGCCGGATGTAACAGCGCTCTTACGGCTCTGCGATGTGCACAATGTGCCGCTTGCAACCAATGTGGCAACTGCCGAGGTTTTGGTACGCGGCATGGATCGTGGGGATTTAGACTGGAGAGACATCGTCAATCCGAAATAATATAGATGTTATCAACACTCTGCTGCCGTGCGGTAGGGTGTTTTACTTTAGAATAACGGAATGTGTAAGCGGAGGAAGCCTATGATTGAGAAAAAGATTCAGGAATTAACGGCCTTTTTAAATGAGCATGCTCATCGCTATTATGTGCTGGATGACCCTGTCATTTCTGACTATGAATATGATATGGCTCTGCGTGAATTAAAAGCATTAGAAGAAGCACATCCGGAGTTTAAAGACCCGGCATCTCCTACAACACGTGTGGTAGGACAGGTGTTGGAGGGCTTTGAATCAGTAGCCCATCAGGTGCCTATGCAGAGCTTGAACGATGCCTTTTCCAAAGAGGAAATTTTAGAGTTCGACAGCCGCGTGCAAGGCTCCCTGCAGGCGCCTTATGCCTATGGTGTGGAGTATAAAATTGATGGCTTATCTGTTTCGTTGGAATACGAAAACGGTGTGTTTACACGAGGCTCCACCCGTGGCGACGGTCATACCGGTGAGGATGTAACGCAGAATTTAAAAACCATTCACAGCATTCCGCTCAAGCTGAATTATCCTGTTCCGTATCTTGAGGTGCGGGGCGAGGTATTCATCGGCAAGGCTGATTTTGAGAAACTGAACCTTCAAAGAGAAAAGGATGGGGAGCCCTTGTTTGCCAATGCCCGTAATGCGGCAGCCGGCAGCTTACGTCAACTGGATTCAAAAATTGCGGCTAAACGGCATCTGGATATTTTTATTTTTAATATTCAGCGTGCCGAAGGCGTATCCTTTACAAGTCATACAGAAGGCCTTCGATACCTTGCAGAACAGGGCTTTAAGGTTGTTCCCTGCATGGAGGTATACCCTACGGCAGAAACGGCGTTCGAACGTGTTTTGGAAATTGGTGCTGAACGGGAAAGTCTGCCCTTTGATATTGACGGCGCCGTGATTAAAATAGATGATTTAGAACAGCGCGAATTGCTGGGCTCAACCTCAAAATGTCCCCGTTGGGCGGTGGCCTATAAATTTCCGGCTGAAACCAAGAAAACAAAGCTTTTAGATATTGTTCTGCAGGTAGGCAGAACTGGCGCTATTACGCCTAATGCGGTGCTTACACCGGTTCGCGTGGCTGGCTCAACGGTTCAGAGAGCCACTCTGCATAATATGGATTACATCCGTGAAAAGGATATTATGATTGGTGACTGGGTGTATGTCCGCAAAGCCGGGGATATTATTCCGGAGATTACGGAAGTCATCAAAGAAGAACGTACCGGCGAAGAAGTAGCTTTTCATATGCCGGAATTCTGCCCGGAATGCGGCGAACGGATTGAACGGGTGGAAGGGGAAGCAGTATACCGTTGTATGGGCGGGAACTGCCCGGCACAACTACAAAGGAATTTAGAGCACTTTGCCTCCCGTGATGCTATGGATATTGAAGGCCTGGGACCGGCTGTGGTTGAACAACTGATGGGGGCAGGACTCATTGCCTCGGCGGCAGATTTATTTAGTTTGCGAGAGGAACAGCTGACGGCACTGGAACGATTTGGTGAAAAATCGGCACAGAATCTCATTACGGCCATCCACAATGCTAAGGGAAGAGATTTATCCCGTTTGTTGTTTGCGCTGGGTATCCGCTTAAATGGTCAGCGCTCATCCATGTTGCTTGCCAAGGCCTTTGGTACAATGGAAAACCTGATGGAGCAGACAGAAGAGAGTCTAACAGCCATTCACGAAATTGGCGAAAAAACGGCGGCCAATGTGTATGAATATTTTCAGAACCCCCACAATCGGGAACTGATTGCCCGACTGGCAGCGGCTGGCGTGAATATGAAACATGAAGAAGCAGAAGGTACCAGCCAGAAGCTTGCCGGTAAAAAGTTTGTCATTACCGGACGGTTTGAGGAAATGTCCCGGAATGAATTAACTGAACTGGTAGAAAAAAATGGTGGAACTGTTGCCGGCAGCGTATCGAAAAAAACAGACTATGTTGTAGCAGGCGAAGAGGCAGGCGGTAAGCTTGATAAAGCGCAGAGCCTTGGTGTTCCGGTCATTATGCTGGAAGAATTCCTGAATATGCTCAGCGAATAGAATTATGCTTATTATTTCCTTTATAAGGGTTGCGTTTTTACCGACGATAAGGTATAATTAGATTTAAATAAGATAGAATTTGACGAAAGGATGAAATAAAATGTTCGATTTGACAAAAGCTGTAGAGCAGGACAAAGCTTTTATCGATGGCGTATGGGAAAAACTGGATAAAAAATTATCTGTTGTGTCTGAACGCTCCAGAGACAAAGTCCCCTATACAACTGAAAATGGTACACACATTAACAACCACAACATCAGCTGGTGGACCAATGGTTTCTGGCCGGGCCTTATGTGGCTGATGTATGTAGGTACCAAGAACGAAACCTATAAAAAAACAGCAGAGCGCACAGAGGAACTGTTGGATGAAGCTTTAGAAGGCTTTTTTGGTTTGCATCATGATGTTGGCTTTATGTGGCATATCTCTGCCGGCGTGAATTACAGAATCACCGGAAATGAAAAATCCAAAGTTCGTACTATGTATGCAGCCAGCACCCTGGCAGCCCGCTACAATCTAAACGCAAAAATTATCCGTGCCTGGAATTCCGATCCTTGCGTTGCTATTATTGACTGTATGATGAATATTCCGCTTCTGTATTGGGCCTCCAGAGAAATCGGCGATCCCCGTTATAAGCATATTGCAATGAGCCATGCTGATACAACGATGGAAAATCATATCCGTCCCGACGGTTCTGTAAAACACATTGTGGAATATGATGTGGAAACTGGTGAATATGTAAAAGAAATCGGTGGTCAAGGCTTTGGTGAACATTCCTCCTGGTCCCGCGGTCAGGCTTGGGCGCTTCACGGCTTTGTTCTGAGTTATATTCACACCGGCAAACAGGAATATCTGGACACCGCTAAGCGCATCGCTCATTATTTTATTGCCTGTGTTTGCGATGACTATCTGCCCAAGGCAGACTTCCGTTCTCCGGAAGAACCTGTTTTATATGATACAACAGCCAGTGCCTGCGCAGCTTGCGGCTTAATTGAAATTGCAAGAAATGTGCCGGAACACGAAGGCAAGATTTATTACCGTGCAGCTATCAAACTTCTGAAGGCTTTAGATGCAAACTTCTGTAACTACGAAATGGATGAGGATTCCATTGTACAGATGGGTACCGAGCGATGGACAGATAAACCCGAAACAATTGGTAAAACAACCCATATCCCCATTATCTATGGCGATTATTACTTTGCAGAAGCAATTTATAAGCTGAAGGGCTTTGATTTGCTGTTTGAATAAGAATTGAAACCTAAGACACCAACTGACGCATGTTAGTTGGTGTTTTTATGTTGTGGGAGGTCGGGTACGCCGAGTGTGAAGCTTATTCAAAATACAAAACACAAAAAAAAGTCATTCCCATGAAAGGAATGACTATATAAATGCTTGTTTTTAAAATTATTTTTACAGGCATATAAAATATATACTATTTGCTTTGTGTGGTCTGTGCATTTTTCTACAGCCCTATTTAAATGTATTTTTTCATTCGCTCTAGCGCTCCCTTCTCTAACCGGGAAACCTGTGCCTGTGAAATGCCGATTTCATCAGCGACCTCCATCTGGGTTTTGCCGGCGAAAAAGCGCAGAGAAATAATGTGCTTTTCCCGTTGAGAAAGGCGTTTCATGGCATCACTCAATGCAATGTTCTCCAACCATTGCTCATCCGTATTTTTTGTGTCTTTTACCTGATCCATAACAAAAATTGTATCGGTTCCGTCATTATAGGCTGGTTCGTGCAAGCTGATAGGATCCTGAATGGATTCCAATGCAAATACGATATCTTCTTTGGGAAGTTCCAAAAGCTTGGCAAGCTCATCAATTGTTGGTTCTTTCGTGTGTTTTGCTACGTATTCTTCTTTTGCTTTTAATGCTTTGTAAGCAATATCTCGCAACGAACGGCTGACACGAATCTGGTTGTTGTCTCTAAGATATCGACGAATTTCACCAATAATCATCGGCACGGCATAAGTGGAGAATTTAACATTATGGGAGGTATCGAAGTTATCTATAGCCTTAATCAGACCTATGCAACCGATTTGAAACAAATCGTCCAGATTTTCACCGCGGTTGTTAAAACGTTGAATAACGCTTAAAACAAGGCGCAAATTTCCGCCAATAAAGGTTTCTCTTGCTGCCTTATCTCCGTTTTTTATTTTTTCAAAGAGAGCTACCTTTTCATCATTGGATAAAACAGGCAGTTTTGCTGTGTTTACGCCGCAAAGTTCTACTTTGTTAGTCAAATATGATCACCAGCCTTTGTAAGTCTTACTATCATAATTGCCAAAAAAAGTAAATTTATACCTTTTAATGGAAATAAGACTAAAAAGGTCAGTGCGCAAATAAAAAAAGCTACCGTTTTAAGCGGTAGCTTTTAACAGTTGAACAGTTAAGACATAAAGGGTTTCATCTCTTCAATAAATGCCTCGGCATTCTCAGAATGAACATCCACTCTGATGGGTTTGGAAAGGTCAAGACTAAAAATACCCATAATGGATTTAGCATCCACAACATAACGACCGGATGTTAAATCAACATCGAAATTATATTTATTCACGATGTTGACAAAATTTTTGACATCATCAATAGAACTCAGTAAGATGTTAAAAGTCTTCATATACATATCCTCCTAAAAATTAATATTTATTATCATCATACACCTTTCTATTTATTCCGTCAAGCGGAAAACAGAAAATTAACAAAAAATTATTATTTTTGCCTTAAAAAGAAATTTTGAAAGGCTAATAATTCGATTTTCTCTGATACGTATTTTTTGCCTAATCTCAAAAAGATTTTAATGTTGATCTATAATCATTTGCGAAAAGTTGGTTGTGTTGACTAAACCCATAGTTTTTTATAAAAAATAATAAGCAAATATATAAAATTGTTGTTTTTACCTCTTTCGGGATATCCACCAGAAAGAGCTTGTCACAAAGGACGCTATGCCAAAATTGTTGACTTTTGGGTGTGGTTTTGCTATAATTCAGGTAGCATATAGGAATGGAGTGAATATTCGAGAAAAGGAGTGGTACTATGAAATATATGTTAAAGCTATTTTTAGTTGGAGTATTCCCACTTATTCTTGGCATAGCAAAAAATTATCTTCTGCCATTATTACCCATATCTGGATTTATCATGCTTTTAATAGATTTGTTAGTTTTAATTTTATGGGGTTACTTGTCATTTAAGGTGGCAACTTCCAAATATAATTCCGTAGTGCAAGCAATTATTTTATGTTCATTTGGGTTGCTAATGCTTGTATTGGTGTTGTATCAAGAATTAACAATAAATGGATATTTTGATCATGTTATTGGATTTATTCCTCAAATGTTTTTCTTGCCATTTATATCAATTCCTGGTATGTTTATATTGCCGAATATGGATAAAATTGTTTTGTCTCCTATATACATAGGTGTTTGGATTTGCATGTTTGTTGTTAGTAATGTTGGTTGCTATATAAAGAGCCGAAAAAACAATTCACACTCAAGCACAGAATAAATTGATATTTATATGATGGGCAAAGTTGCAAACTTTGCCCATTTTCTTTATGCAAACATCAGTTTTTCTTTGAAATCTCAACGAAAAAAATCATTCCACAGAAAATAAAGCTATAGGCTGAAAGGTGAAAACTTGACAAAAATGGAAATACATTATATAATTTAAATAGTATTGTTTGCATTATGTGTTCCTATTTTATTTGCTTGGAAAGGACTGTTATAGATGAATCAAAATAGTGGGGTTTTAATCATATTTGCTTTTGTGGTGGCTTTGATTATTTCCTTTGCGGCAACGCCTTTGGTACAAAAGCTTTCATTTAAAGTAGGGGCGGTGGATATTCCGAAAGATAACCGCCGCATGCATAAGGAGCCCAAGGCCCTACTTGGTGGTCTGGCTATTTTTTACGGCTTTTTGGTCAGCGTGCTGTGCTTTGGTGATTTTGTTCAGGCGAATAACACTTTGAATTTAAATCTGCTGGGTATTTTAATGGGCAGCTTAATTGTGGTTGTGTTAGGTATATTTGATGATATTAAGCCACGGCCTGCCATTCTTAAGTTTTTTATTCAGATTGTAGCAGCCATCATTCCGGTTTGTCTTGGTGTTCGTGTCATTGCCATTTCCAATCCCTTTGGTCCCGGTTTGTTGCGTCTGCCGGACTGGCTTTCTTATGGCGGTAGCATCTTGTGGATTGTAGGCGTTACCAACGCCGTGAATCTGATTGACGGTCTGGACGGGTTGGCGGCCGGTGTTTCTTCCATTGCAGCAGTGGCTCTCTTATCTGTTCTTTTAATTGAACATGTTACATCCATCACCTTGCTCGTTATGGCGGCAGCTTTAGCCGGCGCGTGCTTTGGCTTTTTGCCTTATAATTTTAACCCGGCTAAGCTATTTATGGGAGATACCGGGGCAACCTTCTTAGGTTTTTCGCTGGCTTGTATATCCATTCAGGGACCCTTTAAAACGTACGTGGCATTTGCCGTTCCGTTTCTGGTTCTGGGACTTCCGATTTTTGATACATTGTTTGCCATTATCCGTCGTTTGCTGAAAGGACAGTCAATTATGGCACCTGACCGCGGTCATCTGCATCATAGATTGATTGATCGTGGATTTTCGCATAAAACAACCGTTATCATTTTATACAGTCTATCAGCCATTCTGGCCGTCAGCGCCATTGTTATGCTGCTCACAGATGTTACACGGGCTCTCTTTTTAATTCTTTCTGTTGTGCTGTTTGGTTTGTTTGCTTTGACTATGATTAACCGTCCGAGTGGAGAACATGAGGAGCAGCAGGAAGACAACGAGGCAAAAGACGAACATTGATTGTTGCTATTTGGAGGTAACTATGCAGAAGATTAAAGTTATGACAGTTTTCGGTACACGACCTGAGGCAATTAAAATGGCTCCTCTTGTTAAAGAACTGGAAAAGCGGGAAGAAATTGAATCCATTGTCTGCGTAACAGCTCAGCACCGTCAGATGCTGGATCAGGTGCTGGAGAGATTCAATATTACCCCTCAATATGATTTAAATATTATGCAACAGCGGCAGACCTTATCTTCCATCACATCCCGCGCTTTGAACGGCTTAGAGGGTGTTATGCAGGAAAGTCAGCCGGATATTGTGCTGGTGCATGGGGACACATCAACAACTTTTGCCGGTGCTTTAGCAGCCTTTTACTGCAAAATTCAGGTTGGCCATGTGGAGGCCGGCTTGCGTACCTACGATAAATATTCACCCTATCCTGAAGAAATGAACCGTAAGCTCACAACGGCACTCACGGATTTATATTTTGCTCCTACGGATAATAATAAGAACAATCTACTGAAGGAACTGGTGCCGGAGGAAAAGATTTTTGTCACCGGCAACACAGTTATTGATGCGGTTCGTCTTACCGTTACAGATGATTATCAGTTCCAGACAGAAGCTTTGCAAACGGTTGATTTTTCAAAAGGCCGTGTGATTCTGTTAACAGCTCACAGACGCGAAAACTTAGGTGAGCCTATGCAGCACATTTTCTCAGCTGTCCGCAGAATGGTGGAAGCTCATGAGGATGTTCAGGTGATTTATCCCATGCATTTGAATCCGGCAGTCAGAGAGCCGGCGAAAGCTATTCTGGGTGGTCATGACAGAATCCATCTCATTGATCCTGTGGATGTGGAAGAACTGCACAATCTGATGAATCGCTGTTATTTTGTTATGACAGATTCCGGTGGTTTGCAGGAGGAAGCTCCTTCTTTGGGTAAGCCGGTTTTGGTATTGCGTAGCGAAACAGAACGTCCTGAGGCCGTATATGCGGGAACAGTTAAAATTGCCGGCACAGAGGAAGAAACCATTCTCTCTATGGCGAATGAACTGTTAGAAAATGAAGGGGCCTATGCAGAAATGAGCCGAGCCATCAATCCTTATGGTGACGGCCAGGCTTCCCGTAGAATTGTGGATGCCATTTTATATGCCTTTGGGAAACAAGATAAACCCGAAGAATGGGTTGTTGAATAAATAGGGATGTAAAAATAGTCCAGAACGAAAAGAAGCTATAGCAAAATGAAATCATTTTGCTATAGCTTCTTTTTCTGCGAACCAACATTCGCCTGCGTAGTATGAATATACAACTTTAGCTCAGTTTGTTCACTCTGAACAATTATTCTTATTCCCTTATCATTATGGATAGAAAAATTGACTTTGTGTTTATTTTAAAAAATTGAGAAATATAAAATCACAATCAGACCCAATACAATGCGATACCAGCCAAACACCTTGAAATCGTGCCGTTTTACATAGTCTACCAGAAATTTAACGGCTGCCATAGATACGACATAGGCTACCACCATACCCAGAGCTAAAAGGCCCCATTCGGTGCCTGTCATCACATAGTCGTTGGTTACAAGCTTTAGCAGGCTGACGCCCACCATCACCGGAATCGCCAGGAAAAATGAAAATTCAGCTGAGATTTCCCGGGAACAACCTAAGAGCATAGCACCTAAAATGGTGGCACCGGAACGGGATGTGCCGGGGATGATGGATAACACCTGAAACAAGCCGATGTAGATGGCAGTTTTATAGGTCATATCTTTCATCGAACTGATTCCGGCTGTTTTTTCTTTTCGTTCAATAAACAGAAAAGCAATACCGTAAAGAATCAGTGTAGCGCTGATCACCCAGGGATTTTCAAAGTTTTCCATAAAATCGTTGAGTAACAAACCTAAAACCGCGGCCGGCACACAGGCCACAGCCACTTTGAACCACATCTGCCAGGTGTCCAAACGTTCTTCTTTGCTTTTGGAAGGAGCAAAGGGATTCAGTTTGTGGAAATACAATGTCACAATGGCCAGAATGGCGCCCAACTGAATGCCATATAAGAATAAATCCTCCGTTAAGAACCCGGTTTTGGTGTTCATAAATTCATTGACTAAAATCATATGTCCGGTACTGCTGATGGGCAGCCATTCACTAATGCCCTCCACAATACCTAAAATAAAGGTTTTAATAAAGTCCACGGTTTAAACCTCCTGCAAGCGTAGATATGAAAGGATGAGTTCTACAGTTCCCGTAATGCCCAGCTTGCCGCTGTTAACGCATAGGTCATAATTCTCCACAGCATTCCATTTCTTGCCGGTGTAGTAATTATAAAAATTAGCGCGCTTTTTGTCTGTTTTTATAATGGTGCTTTCCGCTTTTGCGGCATCCAGATTGTATAACTTTTGAATTCTTTCAATGCGGTAAGGCATATCTGCATAAATATAGATTTTGCGGCAATCCGGATTGTCTTCTAAGATATAGTCCGCACAACGACCGACAAAAATGCAGGAACCTTTTGCAGCAAATTCCCTAATAACCTCTGCTTGTGTCTGAAAAATGGTTTCGTTCATGGTCATCATGGGAATGCCGGCCATACTGTTCACCGGGGAGTAGGTTCCCAGGGCAACGGAATATAAAAAACTGGAAACTGTTCGTTCATCAGAGTTTTTGAAGAGATTCTCATTTAAACCGCTTTTTTTTGCGGCTTCAATAATAATCTCCTTGTCGTAAAAGGGAATGGAGAGGGCATCTGCCACAGCTTTTGCAATTTCATGGCCGCCGCTTCCGAACTGTCTGCCAATGGTAATAATTGTGTTTTTCATAACATCCATCACCTTTCTTTTTATATAGTTTATGAGAAAATGAACTGTTTCATTACAGCAACTCTTCATTATAGTGTGCACGGACACCGCCTACAAATTTCGGACGGGTTCTGGCACATAAAATTCGGGCCTTGCCAATCATATCCAAAGAAAGACGCACCGGCACAGCTACGGCTTTTAATTGCATACCAATCAAGGTACCGCCGATGTCAAGACCTGCTTTGGCACGCACACCTTCCACGGCAACAGGCGCCTTCATGTGTTCATATACGGTGGTGGCGAAGGAACCGCCAGCCTTAGGCTGAGGCACTACATTAACGGGCTCGTAACCGAATTTTTCTGCGGCTTCGGCCTCAACAATAACGGCACGGTTCAAATGCTCACAACACTGTGCGGCAAGATATATGCCTTTTTCAGAAAGCACCGGCACAATGCCTTCGTGCAAAGCACGGGCAATATCAATGCTGGAGCCTTTGCCAATTTTTTCACCGCCCACTTCGCTGGTAGAGCAGCCGATGACCAATAAATCGCCTTTTTGTAAGTTTGCTGCCTCAATCAATTCGCAAACAGCAGTTTTGGCCTGCTGTGTAATCTCTGTATACATAATGTTCCTTCTTTCTATTGAACTGCTTCTTGATGTTATTATAGCACATAACAATAAAAAAAGCAAAATCTATTTCAAAAAATGTGAACGAATTAAGTTTTTGCAAAAAAAATCCCACGCAAATTGCGTGGGATTTGAATAAACGATGATTAACGTTTGGAGAACTGCGGTGCACGACGAGCAGCCTTCAAGCCGTACTTCTTTCTTTCCTTCATTCTGGGGTCGCGGGTTAAGAAACCGGCTTTCTTCAGAATGGGGCGGAAGGTTTCAGCATCAACTTCTAAGAGAGCACGAGCAATACCATGACGGATTGCGCCTGCCTGACCGGTGAAGCCGCCGCCAACAACGGAAACGATAACGTCATATTTGCCTTCGGTCTTGGTAGCAACTAAGGGCTGCTTAACGATAACCTTTAAGGTTTCCAGACCAAAGTAATCATCTAAAGAACGATTATTTACAGTGATATCACCTTTACCGGCAACTAATCTAACGCGGGCGATAGATTTTTTTCTTCTACCGGTACCATAAAATAAATCTGCCATTTTCACGATCCTCCTTATTTAATTTCCTGTGTCCAGGCTTCAGGTTTCTGTGCTGCATGCTCGTGAGCATCAGCTGCGTATACACGCAGTCTGGTCAATGCTTTTGCACCCAGAGTGTTGTGGGGGAGCATACCCTTGATAGCCTTGGTCATAGCAAATTCCGGACGTTCGCTCATCAGCTTGTCATAACGAACAGCCTTCAGGCCGCCAACATAACCGGTGTGTCTGTAATAATGTTTCTGCTGCAGCTTTTTGCCGGTTAAAACAGCATTTGCTGCGTTGATGATAATCACGAAGTCACCACAATCGCAATGAGGGGTGAACTCAGGCTTATGCTTACCGCGCAGAATAGCGGCTGCCTGTGCTGCAACACGGCCTAAGGGTTTGCCAGCAGCATCTATGATATACCATTTCTTTTCCATTTCATGAGCTTTAGCCATAAATGTACTCATCAAACTTTACCTCCTGTATCATTTAAACATAATTTCCAAAATGCAACATGTAATATTATAAGCTAAGAAAATGCTTTTGTCAACCCTTTTTTTAAAAAAATTAAAATACTTTCTACAAAGTTTCATTTTCTTCGTTTTTCTCTTGTTTTCTCTTTATTGCTCCAACTTCATTTTCACAATTTCATACATTTCTTCGTGAATTTCATCAATGGAACGAATATTTTCACCGTTTGCACAGTGCACAACCTGCCAACCGGTAATGTTGGCAATTTCCATAGCGTTATGGTAAGCCCGATCAAGATGATACGGGTCGCGCTCGTGGATATCCTTTTGCTGCTTTCCGGTGATTTTATTGGCTCTGTCCTGCATTAGCCTTCTTGCGCAGGCCGGAGGCATATCCAGAAACAGTACCAGATCCGGTTTTGGGAGCTCTAAACGGTCGTATTCTAAATCACTGAGCCAATGAATAAATTCTGTTTTGTCACCGTCAATTTTGGCAGCCTGATGAACCAGGTTAGAGGTTACATAACGGTCGGCAATTAAAATACCACCGCCCTGGTAAAATTCGCCCCAATCCCGCTTGAAGCTTGCATAACGGTCAATAGCATAGAATAAAGATGCTGCATAAGGGCTCACGCTGTCTGCCTGATTGCCTAAATCCCCGGCTAAATACCGTTTGATAGGTAAGGAAAAATCACTGTCATAGTCAGGAAAGGAAATCTGACGGATGTTCTTATAATCTGCGGCTAACCGTTCATAGAGCCGCTGTGTCTGGGTGGCCTTGCCGCTGGCATCCACACCCTCAATTACAATCAGTTTGCCCATTATTGATTCTCTCCTTCGCCAAGATACTGACGGCGCATCTGTAATGCCTTGCCGCAACTCATCTTACCCTCCGGGCAGGGACCCTGCAGGCAGGAAGGACCGGCCAAAGCAAAGAGCGTGGGGGCAACCTGGCGAACCAGACGGAGCATTTCATTAGCCAGTGCCTGAATTTCCCATTGTGCACGGCTACAGCAACGATGATGGAAGAAGTTCATTAAGCTTCTGGCATTCATTGTTACAATCATTTTGGTCTCGCAGGCGTTCGGCAATACAAAGCGAGCGTCTTCAATGGCTTTTTTCTCAGCCTGATTTTTTGCCTTTTTCTCTGGTACGCCGGCTTCTATGTATTCGGCATAATATCTCTCTGAAAGCATATCTGCTAACTTATTATAGGTTTCCTGGGCATCCTGCATGGACTGAAGATATAGTGCATGAGCCTCTTCATTTTCGCTGATAGCCGGCGGTGTGATAAACTCGAACTGGCCTTCTTTTACATAGCGCTGTGATTTTACAGAATAGCTTGCAATTCTGTGACGGGTAATCTGGGCGAGCAAGCTGCGGCTCACACCTTCAATACCGAAGGTGAAACTGACGTGCTCAATAGGGCTTTCGTGTCCCAAATCCATCAGCATTTTTAAAAATTTATGAATACCGTCCTGATCCAAACCATTTAAAATATCTTCCACGCCGGAGTTTGAGTAACAAAGCTTGGCGGCAGCAGAAATAATTTTTTCCGGTTCACCGGTGTGTTGCAATAATTCAACGTGAAGTGCCATGTAAAAAACCTTCTTTCTATATATTAAAACAATCCGATAATAAACGAAACCACACTACTGCCGAACACCATAATCAAACCGGCAGTGATAACGCCTAAAATAATGGAGGGTAGCGCACTTTTCATCCGCAGATCCATTAAAGCGGCCAATAGTGCGCCTGTCCAGCCGCCGGTGCCCGGTAACGGAATTGCTACAAATAAACATAAACCCCAGAACTTATATTTTGCAACCTTGTGTGAATTTTTCCTTACCTTTGCTTCCAACCATTCACCAATAGGACGGAGTAGTTTTGTTTTCAGGAAAAAATTTACAATAGGACGCGCACATAAAATAATAAAAGGAATAGGTAAAATATTGCCTATCACCGTCAGGGCGAACAGCTCCCAGGGATTCATTCTCATCACAAAGCCCAGGGGAATGGCTCCGCGAAGCTCTACAATGGGCAGCATAGAAACAATAAAAACGACTAAGTCATCTGATAACCCTAAGCTTTGAAAGAAACTGACAACAGCGTTTGACATTTTAGTTCTCCTTATTAAACAGTAATAATTTCAATGCCGGCTACAGCATCGTTCACCAGTTTTTCAATATCCAAACGCTGCTCGGACTCTATGATTCTATCCAACTTTGGCTTGGTGTTGGGATGCTTCGGTGTAAAGATGGTACAGCAATCCTCGTAAGGCAGAATGGATGTTTCAAAGGTGCCGATTTGCCTTGCAATTGTGACAATTTCTTCTTTATCCATACCGATTACGGGGCGGAAAACAGGCACCTGAGTAACAACCTGATTGGTCACCCCTAAGGCTTCCATTGTCTGGCTGGCAACCTGACCGATGCTTTCGCCGGTAATCAAGGCTTTAGAATTTGTATTAACAGCAACTTTTTCTGCAATGCGCATCATAATACGGCGCATAATAATGGTGAGTTGTTCTTCAGGGCAATGCTTGCGGATGGCCAGTTGTGCCTCGGTAAAGGGAACAATGTGTACATCCATACGGGGAGAATATTCGGCTAAAATCTTTGCCAGAGTCATCACCTTATCCTTGGCGCGCTCGCCGGTATAAGGATAGGAGAAAAAGTGAACGGCATTCAGTTTAACACCACGTTTGGCCGTCATATAGCCGGCAACAGGACTGTCAATGCCGCCGGAGAGCAGAAGGGTGGCCTTGGAGTTAGAGCCGACAGGCATACCGCCGGCACCCTTTACGCGGCCGCAATACACATAGGCATATTGTTCACGGACCTCTACCATAACGGTTTCTTCCGGATTGTTCACATCAACTGTCAGATTGGGGAAAGCATCGTGGAGATAGCCACCCACTTCGCGACAGATTTCAGGTGATGTCATAGGGAATTTTTTATCAGCACGCTTGGCTTCAACTTTAAAGGTTTTAATGTTGGAAAGAATGGGCGCCAGTACCTCGGCTGAGCCTTTTTGCATAGCTTCAATGTCCTTTGGCAGCATAAATGCACGGGTTAAGGAGGTGATACCAAACACCTTAGTTAAACGGCGGATAATTTCGTCAATGGTTTCCGGGTCTTCCGGTTCCACATAAATAGTGGCCTGCGCACGGTGAACAGTGCCTTTAAAGTCTTTAGGCAGAGCCGCCTTAATATTTTTAACTAATGCCTCTTCAAAGAAGGGACGGTTTAATCCTTTTAAAATAATTTCTCCGTATTTGATTAAAATCAGTTGTTTCAATGGTTTGCCTCCGTTATTTTTTTTTCACTTCATATACAATCCGTTCGGAATCTGATTTTGGTTTATCCTTCGTGTAGCCATCATAGCAGGCAGTAACCGTAAGACCAGCAGCATTCAATGCATTCTGCAGATGACTGTCAGTATAGAGTCGCTGGGTATGTACTTCATCCAGCCGGCGGTATAAGCCGTTTTCTGTCTCTTCGAAAAAGGTTAAATATAAATGGCAGAGATCGGATTCTTCATTATAATCGTTTTCCCAGATGTAAAAAATATCATCCGTTTCGTATGTATAGGTTTCCTGAGCCAGCACCTGGCGGAATTTATATTCAGAATTTACATCAAAGATCAGCACCCCATCAGGGTTTAAGTAATTGGCACAAAGAGCAAAGGTTTTTTCCAATGCACCGGGCTCTGTGAGATAATTAATGCTGTCTAGCACGCAAACAATAGCATCTACTGTGCCATATAACTCAAAATCTTCCATAGGCTGATTTAAAAACAGTATGTTTTCTGCCCCCTCTTTTTGTCTGGCCACAGAAAGCATATCCTCAGAAGCATCAGCCCCCAGCATTTCATAACCCTTTTGTGATAAAGCCAGTGTCAGTGTGCCGGTGCCACAGGCCAGGTCTAACACTAAACCGTTTGTAATACCGTTAGCCTGTAAACGCTGACACAGAAAATCAGCTATTTCATTATAATTAACGTCAAAGGTCAGGGCATCGTATAAATGGGCAAAACCCTCATAGCTACTCATTGCTTGTCTCCCTTTTTAATCTGTTCCCAATAGGTGTGAATGGCCTGTTCGTTTTTGTTCTGACCACCGCGGTAGTATATCTTGTTTTTAATGGTGTCCGGCAGATACTGTTGCTGAACATAATGGTTGGGATAACTGTGGGGGTATTGATAAGTGAGTCCACGCCCCATCTTTTTAGCACCACCATAATGTGTGTCCTTTAAATGCACAGGAACTTCGCCGGTATCTCCTTCCTGGATATCGTGCATCGCTTCATCAATGG
Source organism: Clostridia bacterium (assembly GCA_017416855.1). Taxonomy (GTDB): domain Bacteria; phylum Bacillota; class Clostridia; order UBA1381; family UBA9506; genus UMGS755. The sequence continues at coordinate 127,462 of JAFQAZ010000021.1, read as the reverse complement.
CACAAATGGCCGAATTGGATTTCGGTGCTGTTGCTAATAAAATGGTGGCCTCGGCCAGGGGAATCCTTGCTTCCGGAAGACCTAACTGCAGAGCACAGTCAACGCAGGATTTTACAATGGAAATAGCCTGTGGGTAGGCTAAACCGATATCCTCAGCAGCCGTTACCATTAAACGACGGCAGGCAATGAGCAAATCACCGCCGGAGAGAAGCCGGGCAAGATAGTGAATGGCTGCATCCGGATCACTACCGCGGAGAGATTTCTGAAAGGCACTGATTACATCGTAGTGGCTGTCGCCATCACGGTCGTGACGGAAGGCCTTCTTCTGGGTGCATTGCTCAGCTAAAGAAAGCGTTATCTCCAAGCCTTTTTTGCCCAACGGAGCAGATTGTGCACAAAGCTCTAAAGAATTTAATGCCTTTCGCACATCACCGGAAGAAGAACCGGCTAGGTGGAGAAGAGCGTCTTCTTCTATCTGAATGAAAACGTCCATTTCTTTTTCTAAAATCTCTTTAGCACGCAAAAGAGCGTTCTGAATATCTTCGGCACTCACCGGTAAAAATTCAAAGACGGTAGAACGAGATAAAATAGCATTGTAAATATAAAAGTAAGGATTTTCTGTTGTGCTGGCAATTAAAGTGATGGAGCCATTTTCGATGAACTCCAAAAGAGATTGCTGTTGTTTTTTATTAAAGTTCTGAATCTCATCTAAGTAAAGGAGTACACCCTCGTTGTTTCCCATACTGTCTAGCCCTGCGGTGATGGCCTTGATATCAGCCACAGAGGCATTGGTAGCATTGAGCTTATACAGGGTTTTGCCGGAAAGCTTAGCCGCAATGTTGGCCACCGTGGTTTTGCCAATGCCGGAGGGACCATAAAAAATCATATTGGGAATGTTGCCGGAGGTGATAAGACGATGGAGAATTTTGCCTTCGGATAAAAGATGAGTCTGACCGACACATTCTTCTAAACTTTGTGGTCTGATTCTGTCTGCTAAGGGACTAGCCATAGTCTTTCCTCCTTACTGTAAAATAAAAGCTGTAAAAAACCACCGGGTTTTTTACAGCTTCCAAACCCTCGCGGGTAGTATGCAATTAACGCCCAATTATTTCTTTTTCAAAGCAATAACCAATCTGCGGTAAGGTTCTTCACCAATGCTGTAGGTGTCAACATCGGGATTACTCTGCAGAGTGGAGTGGATAATTCTGCGCTCGCTGGCACTCATGGGTTCTAATGTAATTTTCTTTTTGTTTTTAACAGCAGAAGCAGCCAGGTTTTCTGCTAAACGAACCAGCGTTGCACGACGTTTTTCACGATAATTCTCAGTATCCAGCACAACTTTAACATAATCACTGTCACCACGGTTAACAGTTAAGCTTACCAGATGCTCCAAAGCATCTAAGGTGTCACCGTGTTTGCCGATAATAATGCCCATATTGTCGCCGGACAGAGTAATTTTCATGATTTTTTCAATGCGCTCAATTTCAATGCTTACACGCATGCCCATAGCGGTGAAAACATCTTCTAAAAAGTCCCTGGCACGATCTTCGGGGTTCACATTGGAAGTAACCTGAACAACAGCGTCTTTAGCACCCAAACCAAACAAACCCTTAGAACCTTCTTCAATAACTTCAATTACAACATCATCTTCGGTCAGTCTTAATTCAGCCAAAGCGAGTTGGATAGCTTCTTTAACGGTTTTAGCCGCTTTTTTTACGGTTTTACTCATTTTTTTCTCCTTTCAGCCTCACGTTCTCTGAAATGCTTTTGCGTAGGTGCATTGGCAGAAACGGGCGGAAACATACGGTGTAAAACAAATTGCTGCGCAATTTGAATGATGTTAGACAAAATCCAGTAGAAACCTAAACCAGCCGGCAGAGAAATAGAGAAGAATACTGTCATCAGCGGGAATAAGTAGGTCATCATCTTCATGGTATTTTGCTTATCGTCAGCTCCAGCGGGAGCACTCTGACCACTCATTTTGCTGGACAACCAGGATGACAAGAAGGTCGTCAGACCGGCTAAAATCGGAATGAGTGTCAAGGGGGTTATCACAGTTAAGCTGGGGAGCTGTGATAAATTCAGACCGAAAAAGGAGAAATCAATATTTAAAATATTAAGATCGGCAAATTTTTCGGCCAGTATAGAACTGTATTCACCTATTTTAGCAGCCATACCAATCTGGTCAGTTGCCATTACATTAGCGCCGGCTTCGTTCATCACTTCAGCAATCTCTGCAATGGAAGGACCACTCTGACCCAACTGCATAACATAGGTCAACGGACTACGGATAATGTTGTACAAAGCAATCAAAAGAGGAAACTGAATCAAAAGGGGCAGACATCCGCCCATAGGGCTTACGTCGTTGTCTTTATAAAGCTTCATGGTTTCCTGACTGAGCTTTTGCTGATCGTACTGATATTTTTTTTGCAGCTCCTGTAACCGGGGCTGAATTGCTTGCATTTTTGTCATTGATTTTTGTTGCTTAATGGTTAAAGGCAACAAAATCAATTTTGTAATTACGGTAAAGGCTACCAGAGTCCAGCCGTAATTATTCAACATCTGATACAAAAAACGAAATAAATAACCCAAAGGGATATTAATCAGGTCAAAAATTTTGAACATACCTAATGAAATGCCTCCTTTTAAGCGGCAGTGTGAATCAATGCAACGTGATATTGGCGCGATTTATTCCACGGGATCATAACCGCCTTTGTGGAAAGGATGGCATTTTAAAATCCGCCGGAGAGCAAGATATGAGCCGCGCCAAACTCCTTTTTTAGTAATTGCCTCCAAGGCATACTGTGAACAGGTAGGGTAAAAACGACAACAAGGTTTTTTGAGCGGGGAAATGTACCGCTGATATAAACGAATGAGAAAGATTAAAATCTTTTTCATAATCAAACAACCCGTTTCTGTTTAAATTTCCTCAAGCTGCTCTGTGTCGGTTTCTTTTGAAGGAATGGGTTTTACTGCGGGCTGAAACAAGCGGGCAGTGTTTACAAGATAAGTCATCGCCTTCATGGTTTCGTTTAAAGAATCTGCTGTCAAAGCTCCGTCTTTTGCAACAAAAATAAAATCATATCCCGTTTTTATCTCTGATTCAAGCAGACGGTAACTTTCCTTAACAAGTCTTCTGATCCGGTTTCGTTGCACAGCGCCGGCCAGTTTTTTACCGGTTTTAATGCCGAGACGGTTACAGTTTAATTTGTTGGGCAAATAATACAGAATATAGTTCTTATGATGTACCCGTTTTCCTTTTTTATATACCTGTAAAAAAAGTTCATTTTTCTTTAAACTGATAGTTTGCTTCATAAAGACACCTGAAGTCGCTGTAATTATGAAATAAAGTCGCTAAAAGCGAAAGCTCTCAGCGACTGATTTTCATAACTATGCAGACAGAACCTTTCTGCCTTTTAGTCTTCTTCTAGCCAATACCTTTCTGCCGGAACGAGAACTCATTCTGTTTCTGAAACCATGATCTTTTTTCCGTTTTCTTTTATTGGGCTGATATGTTCTAAGCAAGTGCTCCACCTCCTATAATTGCCTATAGCTTGTCATATACCTTATTATTATATCTTGCAAAAGAGAAAATGTCAAGACTTTTATGAATAAAAAAGTTGTATTTTTTATAAAGATATGTTAAAATAAAAAAGAAGAATTTATTTTTATCAATTCGGGAGGTAAACAAATGTTAATTGATTTATTGTGTCCTGTTGAAAATCAGGGCGTTGTTGTGAAAACCAATTCCAAAACAGGTATGCCTTATGCTGTGTTCAAGCTGTTTAATCTGAGCGATAGAGTGGTTCAGCGCGTTGTGTTCACACTCTTTGCTTATGATACATATGGCAATCAGCTGGGTTCTTTGCCTATTGACCTTTCAGAACTAAACGGTGAACCGAAGAGCTTTTTTGCAACTAACAAAGCAGTATCTTTAGAAGATTTTTCTGAAGCAAAACATATTACGGTTGAGTTTTCTGAAGTTCATTTTTCAGAAGGGGAACCGTATGTGGCAGATCAGAATAATTTGCTGGAGATTGCAGTAACTGAGCCTGATTCCGATGAAAAAATCCGGTTAATTAATGCGGCGGGCGAGGATGCAGTTTGTTATGCGAAGGATGCGGCAACCCATTGGCTGTGTGTTTGTGGCAGACCCAACGCGAATGAAGCAGATGAATGTGTCCGCTGTGGACGAGAAAAAGAAGACGTGCTGGCGAACTATTCTTCTCGTGATGCCATTACCAAAACTCTTGCAACCCTATATGAAGAACGCTTAAAAGCTGAGGAAGAAGAAAGACTGCAATTGGCAAAGGAAAAAGAAGAAAGAATTGCGAAAAGAAAAAAAGTAGCTCTTATCAGTGCAATCAGTCTGCTGGCAACAGCTATCCTTTGCGTTATTATTTTCTGGACGTATATTGCTTTAGTTATTCATCAGGGAAACAAAGCGGCTGAATCCGGAAACTATATGAAAGCATATACTATGTATGTTAAGGCAGGGAAAAGCAGAAGGGTTGCTGAAATTTCTGAAAAGTTGCGTGGTAACAGCAATATGAATCTCCGCAGTATGGGTATTATGACGACCGATGATGAAAATATCTATTACATTGACCCTACCTATTGCATTTATAAGGAAGATAAACAAACCGGCGAAAAAACCAGACTGGGAGATGCAACCGGTATGATGCTGAATGCTATGGATGGTTGGGTATATTATAAAGATATAACCACCGGCAATTTATGTCGCATCAGCGAAGACGGTGAGACAAAGGAAATTCTGGTGGAAACCACAGATGATATTCTAAACCTCACGGTAGTGGGCAACGAAGTGTACTACATTTTGAATCAGGCCATCAAGAATATGACGCCGGAAATGCAGGAGCAGATTGCCGCCGGTGAAATGGCTGGCAGCGAATTCCGTTTATATCGCCTGACGATAGGCACTAAAAAACCAAAACTGGTGTTTAATGAAGATATTAAGGATTTGGTGTATTATAAAGATAGATTCTATTATCTGAATGACTTAGACGGTGGTCTCTATAGCTTCGACCGTCATGGTGCTGATTTGAAGAAGGTTGCTAACGGACCTCTGTATGGCTTTGAGGCAGTGAATGATTCCCTGTATTATATTGATGGCACAGTTGATGAATCAACCGGTATTCCTGCTTTATCATTGATTCGTGCAGATATCAACGGTAACTACATTGAAGATGTGGTTAATGATAAATTGGTGGTTAACTTTATGGTTGACGGAGAAGATGTTTATTATGCGGCTGTAAATCTGGAGGATGGCAAGTCGGCTTTATATAAAAAGTCCGGTGAGGAAACGGTTCTTGTATCAGAAAACTGTGAAATCAGCAATGTGAGAGACGGATACATCCTGTATGTAAACAGCGACGGCCAGCTGATGAAAACCAAGGCCGATAAAAGCGGTTTTGAAGAATTGGAACTGAATTTGCCTGAAGTTGTACAATAATCTTGAAACAACTGGTATATTTCAGAACAGAAAGGGCATACTGTTAGTAACCTCACAAAATACATGTGCCCCTCTACTCAATTTAAAAGAAGGTATCGCGTTGCTGCGACACCTTCTTTTATTATTATTCCATCACTTTTTTTTCGTGACTTTTTTCTTATTTCCTTTTTCATCCATAATATACACGGTGTTTAACGTGCTTTCCATACCGGCACGGAATAATTTTAAATATTCCTGACGCAGCTTGGCTTGTTCATCTTTTTCTTCATCAGTCAGCCCTTCGGCTCTCGATTTTCGGGCCAAGGCATTGATTTTTTCAAGAAGTTTTTCCATTTCCATGTTGGTTCCTCCTAACGTGTGCTATATTGATTGTAGCATAATTTTAAGAGAATGTAAAGATTAAAAGAGAAAGTCGTAAAGAGAAGCTCTCTTGTATTCTTTTTGCGCTCCTGATTCATTGCGTTTTACAAAAAAATCAGGGTGTCAACCGGTGAGCGGAAAAAAAGAAAAAACCTCGCACACCAAAAGGCATGTGAGGTTTATTGGTACACCTTCAGGGACTCGAACCCTGGACACCCTGATTAAGAGTCAGGTGCTCTACCAGCTGAGCTAAAGGTGCAAATGGGACTATTCCCAACGAAAATATATTATACCACGCCAGGAACAGGTTGTCAACACTTTTTTTAATTATTTTTTCACTTTCAGTAAAGGGCTGAGTCTTTTATAAAGCAACAGGGTAACAGTGCAAACCAAAATGGCTTTGACAAGATTAAAGGGGGCCACACAGAGCAGCACGAAGCCGAAGGTGTCCTTTATCACCGGCCAGATGGCAGCGGCTTGTGCGATGATAGCCTCTAAGGGCATCATTTTACTGTATAAAGGAATCATAATATAGGCATTGATGAAACAACCGAGCACAACCATTGTTAAACCGCCGGTAATCAGTCCCCAAACGGCACTCTTTTTTGTTTTGTTTTTCCGATAGAGAAGTCCGGCCGGTAACACAAACACAACACCGAGAACAAAATTGGATAATTCACCCACGCCACCGGTAATACTACCATTCATAATAAAATTAAGCAGAATTTTAATGGCTTCAATTACACACCCTGCCAAAGGTCCTAAAGCAAAGGTGCCAATTAAAACTGGCACTTCACTGAAATCAAGCTCGTAAAAACTGGGGGCCAAAAAAGGCAGAGGAAATTCAAATAACATTAAAACGGAAGCCATAGCCGATAAAATGGCCACCTTTGTTAACCATTGCAGTTTGTCGTTTTTCATAATAAGACTCCTTCATAGAAATTGCTGCAAAAAAACAGCCTTGCTTTGTAATGACACAATACAAAACAGGGCTGTTTAATATAACAAAAAGTATATTTGCATCTTCTTCCATCCAGACTGTACTGTCGGCTTTGGAATCGCACCAAAATCAACCTTTTATAAAAGGCTCGCGGGCTAAAACGAACACTGTTTATTACCGCCGGTCGGGAATTGCACCCTGCCCTGAAGATTATGTTTACTATATTATATACCATAAGACGGAAATTTGCAAGCAAAAAAGAGATGGTAGCAAAAAAAATGTTACGATTTCTTGTGGGTACGAAGACGATGCCTGAACAGGTGTGATTTCAGGGCCTTCCAGTTGAACGGGATGAGAGGATAGAGGTACCCTCTGCCAGTGACGGTTTTGTTGGTGGCGATAATAATGGGAATGACAATCAGACCGGCAATCAGCCCACCCAGCTTGAAAAAATACGTCAGGATTAGGAGCATCACCCGCATAAATTTAAAAGCATAGCCAAGCTCCATGCTGGGTTGCGTGAAGCTTGCAATGGCGATGAAGGACATATATAAAATGGTATCCGGCACCATCCAACCGGATTTGACGGCAAACTCGCCCAATAAAAGAGCACCGATGATGCTCAAAGAGTTCCCCAGCATATTTGGCGTGTTCACCGAAGCCAGCCGGAGTACGTCAATCACCCCTTCCAGTAACAAGAGCTGCAAAATAACAGGGACGGCCGACTCAGTGGAAAGGTTTAAAAAAGACAGAGCCTCCGGCAACCGGTCGGCATTTTCCACGGCCAGAAGCCATAGGGGAGAGAGAACCAGTGTCACCCAAAAGACAAGATTCCGTACCCAACGGATATAGGTGCCTACCAGTGGCGGAAAGTAAAAATCATTGGGTTCCTGCAGAAAATCAAACACTGAGGTGGGAACAATCATAGCAGCAGGGGCATTATCCACCAAAACGATAATGTTTCCCTCTAAAAGTGCGGCAGAAGCAGCATCAGGGCGCTCGGTATACCGGGTTTTTGGGAAGGGGTTATACCACCGCTGATGTATTAAACATTCGGCAATGCTTTCCATATTCATGGTTAAAGCTTCTGTCTGTATACCGTCAATTTTACTTCGCACAATGCTCAAATCGTCCTGATTAACCAAATCCTCCACATATAAAATAGCCACATCGGAGCGGGAACGAGAACCTACAGAATGCATTTCTACAATCAGTTTCGGATCGCGGATTCTGCGGCGAATCAGGGCACAGTTAAAGATCAGGGTTTCTACAAATCCGTCCCGGGAGCCACGCATCACCCGTTCCTTTTCCGGCTCCTGAACGCCTCTTGCCGGATAGTCACGGAGGTCCAACACCAAAGCACCGGTTAATCCGTCCACCAAAAATACACTTTTGCCGGCCAATAGCTGGGTAACAACATCATCTGTTTTCGTGTAAACATCCACTTCGGTGTAGGTAATAAACTTACTGACAAAATCCCATAAATCCTTGGTGGCGTCAATTTGCTTGGGTGTGATGTCCAGTAAGCGGGAGACCATTCGCTCCATAACCACATCGTTTAAGAACCCGTCTAAATAATACAGACTGGCAGAACGACCGCCAAAGAAAAAATCACGGGTCAGCAGGTCGTTGCTTTTGCCGATGGGCAATACTTCTTTTAATATTTCTTTGTTTTCTGCAAGTGTTTCTTTTAAAATCATATGATCTCCTCAGCTTTTTAAGGTGTCTGTTTCTTCCTCTTCTTCTGCAATGAGAGCCGATTGATATTTTTGCAGAATGTTTTTTTCTAAAGCATCGCGCATATCCATATTAATAGGGTGGGCGATATCTTTAAATTCACCATCCGGCGTTTTGCGGCTGGGCATAGCAATGAAGAGCTTGTCTGTACCCTCAATGACCTTGATATCGTGGATCACCAGGGCGTTATCAAAGGTAACGGATACCACCGCCTTCATTTTTGAATCCAGGTTGATTTTTCTGATTCTGATATCGGTAATTTGCATTTGTCATTCTCCTTTGTCACTTTTCTGTTGGTTTGGACTTATTTTTTGTTAAAGATAAAGAAATATACATAAAATTGAAAAAAGTGCTTTTATTTTTAAGCGAGTTGTACTATAATATAAGTATAATGGAGTATTGTAGTTTTTTGCAGAATGGAGCGGTATATATGAATCAAAAAGGTCAACTGGATTTACAGCATCTTTCCAAGTCAAAACCGGTTTATATGATAGGCGTTGGTGGCATTAGTATGAGTGCTCTGGCTTTGATTTTAAAACAGGCGGGATTTTCTGTTTGCGGTTCAGACTTTAAGGAAAGTGACATGACGGCTTTTCTGCAAAAACAGGGAATTCAGGTTCATATCGGTCACCATGCTGAAAATATCGGCGATGTTTCTGCTGTTGTTTATACAGCGGCCATTAAAGAAGATAATCCGGAGCTGGCACACGCCAGAACATTAGGTGTACCGGTGGTAGAGCGAGCTGTGCTTTTGGGCGAAATTATGAAATGGTATCAGGCGCCCATTGCGGTTAGCGGCACACACGGTAAAACCACCACAACCTCTATGCTTTCAGAAGTGATGATGGCGGCAGAGACAGATCCCACCATCTTAGTGGGGGGGATTCTGCCTTCCATCGGGGGGAATATGCGGATTGGCGGCAAACAGTATCTGGTGACGGAAGCCTGTGAATACTGTGGCAGTTTTTTGGAGTTTAATCCTAAAATCAGCTTGATTTTAAATGTAGAAGAAGACCATTTGGATTATTTTAAAGATATTCACGATATTGTTGATTGTTTCCACGCCTTTGCGGCCAAAACACCGGCAGACGGTGTGAATGTGGTCAATGCCGATGATCCTGAGGCAATGGCTTCCGTGCAGGGTACGGAGGCAAAAATACTGACATTCTCTGTTCTGACTAAAGAAACGGATTTTTCGGCAATAGATGTAGCGTTTGGTGCTGATGGCTGTGCAGATTTTACTGTGCTTAAGCAGGGAGAATTTTTTATGAATGCCTCCTTGTCGGTGCCGGGTATGCATAATGTGAAAAATGCCTTGGCTGTTATTGCGGCAGCTGATTATATGGGCATTTCACCCGAGACAATGCAGGCAGGCTTTGATCAGTTTAAAGGCACAAAGCGTCGCTTTGAACAGAGGGGGATGGTCAATGGAGCTTATGTTATTGACGACTACGCCCATCATCCCACCGAAATTAAAACCACCCTGCAAACGGCTAAAAAAGCAGCCGGAGACCACAAAGTATGGTGTGTATTTCAGCCTCACACCTATACCCGCGCCTATAAATTGCGGGCAGAATTTGCAGAAAGCTTTGCAGATTGTGACGGCGTGCTTGTGGTGGATATTTATGCTGCCAGAGAGAAAGACACCGGCCTGATTTCTTCAAAAGAATTAGCTGCTGATATTCAGAACTGTTCTCACAATGCTCAGTATGCAGAAAGTTTTGCAGCGGCAGAGGCGATACTTAGAGCCTGGGCAAAACCCGGTGACTATCTGCTCACCCTGGGTGCCGGCGATGTGAATACAATTTGTAAATTGCTTTGTGAATAAATATTTTTATGGATATCTGATAAAAATTTATAATCGGGCATAAACAGGAAAAAAATTTAATACAATATATCGTGTACCTTAAGCGCAACACAAGAAGGGAGATATACGGTATGTTACATTGTATTGAAGATAATGAAGCGGTTGTGATTGGAGTGGTCAGTGAGTGTCTTACATACAGCCACGAAGTGCACGGTGAGCAGTTTTACCGCTTTATGTTACGGTCAGAGAGACTCAGCGAAAATGCAGACTTGATTTGTGTAACTGTTTCTGAAAAGATGTTGTCAGACACAAGGGTTGATCTGGGACTGCGTTTGAAAATTCGTGGTCAGTACCGTTCGTATAATAATTATTCCGGAGAGGGAAACAGATTGGTGCTGACGCTGTTTGCTAAAGAACTTACTGCAGCTGATGTGGAAGAAGAAACCGTGAATGAGATTTATTTAAATGGTTATATCTGCAAACCGGTTGTCTATCGGGTAACGCCCTTTGGACGGGAAATTGCTGACATTCTGCTGGCAGTGAATCGCGCCTATAACAAATCTGATTACATCCCCTGTATTGCCTGGGGGCGGAATGCACGCTTCGTCAGACATTTAGAGGTTGGCCAGAATGTGAAAATATGGGGACGGATGCAGTCCCGCGATTATCAGAAGAAACTGTCGGAAACAGAAACAGTTACCAAAACAGCCTATGAAGTTTCGGTGAACCGTTTGGAGATTGGTGATGACATACGAAGGAAAAAGGAGGCTGCAAGCCTTGCAGACGAAGGAGAATATACTGTTTGATTTAGATGGCACGCTGACAGACCCTATGTTGGGGATTACCAAATCAGTTCAATATGCCCTTTCTTCTTTTGGCATTGAAGAACCTTCTCTGGAAAAGCTGACGCCGTTTATCGGGCCGCCCCTGAAGGGTTCTTTTCAGAAGTTTTACGGCTTCAGTGAAGAAAAGGCAGAAGCGGCTTTGGCGAAATACCGTGAGTATTTCAGTGTGACCGGTATGTTTGAAAATAAGGTGTATGACGGGATTCCTGCTTTGTTGAAGGAGTTAAAATGTCGTGGTAGGAAAGTGCTTTTGGCAACATCAAAGCCGGAAATCTATGCCCGGCAGATTCTGGAGCATTTTGATCTGCTTTCATATTTTGATTTTGTTGGCGGCAGTTTATTAGACGGTCGACGTGTGGAAAAGCCGGATGTGATTCGGTATGTTTTGGAAGAAAACCATATTACAGGTGAAAATGCGGTTATGGTTGGTGACCGTTGTTTTGATATAACCGGTGGGCAATGTCACGGTTTGGCCACGGTGGGTGTGCTGTATGGCTATGGCAGTCGTGCAGAACTTGAGGAGGCTGGTGCCGACCACATTGCGGAAACGGTTTTGGAATTACAACAGATTTTATAAGATGTTAAATCAAGAAGGTTACAACAGATAAATTGTTGTAACCTTCTTTTTTTCATTGCATAAGATGATAGTGACTACGTAATATCTCAAAATCAGAGGAGGTAAATAGTATGAATGAAAAATTGCGTGGCGGAGCCTATGCCGGCGGTTGCCAGGAGCCAAAGGATGCGGTTTGCATACATACTGATAAAATTTATGATTCCTGCAAAGATAAGGACTGCATTGAAGATGCCAGAGTGTATTTCACATCGTCAGCACAGGAAATCATTGACCGTGCTGTGAATGTAAAGTGCAGAAAGTCTGAAATTATCTGGGTGTTTACAGATGTTGAGCCGGTGCCCTTTAACAGAGGTTATTTCACCGTGGATCTGAAATTCTTTTTCAAAATTACGCTGGATGTCTTTACAGGCGTTGGCAAACCCTGCAAAGTAGAGGGCCTTGCTAGCTTTGATAAGAAGGTTATTCTGTTTGGTTCTGAGGGTTCAGCCAAGGTGTTTGAATCTAATTATCGGTATGACAGCTTCGATGAGCAGCTCTGGCAGAAAACCAATATGCCCAAGGCGATTGTAGAGGTTGTAGACCCTTTGTGTCTGTCTGCTAAGGTGGTTGACATTAACGACAAGCTTTGTTGCGGTTGTGAGGAGCTGGACTTTTCGAGAATTCCCCAGTGCATCTGCAATGTCTTTGAAGATACGCTGGTTATGGGTGGAGAGAAAAAACGGGTGTTTGTTTCCATTGGTCTGTTTTCCATTGTTAAAATTGAACGCAGCGTGCAGCTGCTCATTCCGGCTTATGACTTCTGTGTTCCGCAGAAGGAATGTGTTGCATCCAGCGAAGACAGTCCCTGTGACCTGTTCGAAAAAATCGAATTCCCATTTGATGAATTCTTCCCACCGGAGAAGGATGACTGTTCCTTTGAAACTGTATCAGATATCAGACGGAATTGCTGCGGAAACTAAGCATAGTAAAACGGGCTGTGATCAAATCACAGCCCGTTTCGTTGTCTATTTTGATTTAATTAAAACTTTTCTTTCATCCAGCTGGGAACGTTGATGTCAGCTTTGTCAGGAGAAATAGGACCTTCAACGGGAGCAGCGGGCTTAGCAGCCATAGAACCACCGGTGAACATGGGAGCAGAGAAGAAGCCGGGAGCTTTATCTCTTGCATAACCTTCAAAACCGGTTGCGATAACGGTGATGATGATCTCATCCTGTAAGGATTCATCCAAAGTAGCACCAAAGATGATGTTTGCATTGGGATCAGCAGCTTCGGTAACCAGTTCAGCAGCACTGTTGATTTCGAACAGACCTAAGTCGGAACCACCGGTGATGTTGATCAAGATACCTCTTGCACCGTCGATAGAAGTTTCCAGCAGCGGGCTCTGAATAGCGGCCTTAACTGCATCTTCAGCACGTTTTTCGCCGGTAGCACGGCCAACACCCATATGAGCAATACCGGTGTTTTTCATAATCTTAACAACATCGGCAAAGTCTAAGTTTATGTAGCCATTGCCGGAAATTAAGTCAGAAATACCCTGAACGCCCTGACGCAGAACATCGTCAGCCATTTTAAATGCATCCACTAATGTGGTATGCTGGTTGGAAACCTGCAGAAGTCTGTCGTTGGGGATGGTAACCAGAGCATCAACAGCGTTTTTCAGCTCTAAAACACCTTCTTCAGCACGGTTCATTCTCTGACGACCTTCAAAAGCGAAAGGTTTGGTTACAATACCAACTGTTAAAATACCCATTTCCTTTGCAATGGAAGCTACCATAGGAGCTGCACCGGTACCGGTTCCGCCGCCCATACCAGCAGTAACAAATACCATATCGCTGCCGGCAATAGCCTGAGCGATTTCTTCACGGCTTTCTTCTGCAGCCTTCTGGCCAACTTCCGGATCAGCACCTGCGCCTAAACCTTTGGTCAGTTTTTCGCCAATCTGGATTTTAACGGGAGCCTGAGACATCATTAAGGCACGTTTATCGGTATTGACAGCAATAAAATCTACATTTTTAAGACCAAAGTCAATCATTCTGTTTACAGCGTTGTTACCGCCGCCGCCGACACCGATAACTTTAATCTGCTCAACCCGAGCATTGTTCATAGCTTCGTTATCAAATTCAATCACCTTATATTTCCTCCTCTTTTGTACGAAATGTGTACATTTCGATTGTTTACATAATATTAATTGCAAGCACAATAATCTAATTATATTGTACTACATTTTCTATTATAACATATTACAGTACCATTACACAAGTATAAATTTTCAATTACAGAACTTTTTTTTCAATTTTGTGCCAATTTCTGCTAAATAATGCCTTCTGATGACAGAAAAATTAGAGAATAAACGTGTTCCGAATATAATTAGGGCCACTAAATATAAATCCACATCCATTTTTTTGCCTAAATAGGTCAGCAGAGCAGCAAGAATTCCATTGCTGATAAAACCGCTGATAAATGTGTTTAAATCAAAGCTTTTATGTGTGGCAGCTGAAGCAGCGCCGAATACCGAATCTAAAATCGCCAGAATCACAATGGCCACATAGGGTGAGTAGGCATCGGGAATGTGGTAAGGACAAAGTATGCCTGCAACGATTCCGACAATTGCACAAATGGTTATCAGCATCTTAGTTTCCTCCGTTTCCTGTTTTGCTATCTGCGGCCGTTGCACTTGAAAAGTTTACGATTCCATTGTATTTGGGAATGGTGAGTTGTTCATGCTTTGTAATATTAATATTGAACCCCCAGACCTTTAAATTATCAATCACACCACCGTTTAAATTCATAGCGGCTTCCAATTGATCTGCTTTGCCAATGGCCTGAATTTTATAAGGAGGAGTCATTTTTTCATCGTTTACTAAAATTGAAGGACCTACACAGCGAACAGCGCTGGTGCTGGTGATGCGGCTGTTGTTAACGGCAATTGCTTCAGCACCGGCTGCGCATAACTCATTAATTACACGACGGATATCCTCATCGTGAATCAAAGATTCTGAAGCTGTCAGGGCAGTACCGTTGGCACTTTTGCTTTGATTGTCGGTCAATGTAATGACAATGCCGGGACCTTTTACATCTACAAGTCCGGCCAGCATTTCTGCACGGCGCAACTGCTCCAGCAGAATTTCAGAATAGCCGCTGTGCTGAGCGGCTTCTTCACGGAATTTTGCTATATCATTCTGATGCGCACTTAATTGTTTTTCCAGATCTTCGTTGCGTTCACGTTCTCTCTTTAAATCACTAAGCAGCTCGTCCACACGAACATTCTGTTTTGAGTTCTGAGCATTGTTAACAGTAACACTCTTAAACTGAATGGTAATCAAAAAGGTCAGCACCAAAACGGTCAGGCCTACCAAAATTTGTATTTTGTTAACTTTCATTTTTGTGCTATCCTTTCTTTAAAAGTTATACAGCCTGTTGATGTGAAGAGGCTGCTGTTGTCTGTTGTGTTTCTGCCTTTGCCGGTTGTGATGTGGCTTCTGCTTCTTCCTTTGGCTCCGGCGAAGCTCCGGTTTCCTCTAAAGGTTCCGGAGAAGGGGAAGGTGTAGGCGAGGGTTCCATCATGCCGCTGATAGCACGGGAAGGCGTTGTTAAATCAATATAGGCGCCTTCTTCGCGATTTGTTTTTGGCAGAATGTTCAGTAAAACGGAAATTTTGTAATCCATATCATCGGTTTTACCAAAAATAACTTTTGTGCCGTCTTTCAGATAAATATGAAAATCAGCAATGTTATCAAAATGGCAGGATTTTATATCTGGATGCAAGCCTACATTATGAAATTTTTCCATAACAGATAATATTATATCAAATGTTATGGTGTCTTGTACAGATATTTTTTTGCAAATTTCTGCATTTTTTATTTCCAAACCTGTTATATATAGTAAATCCAGGTTTTCACTGGAATCTGTTAAAGCCAATACACGGCCTGCCTCGTTGGTAACGGCATAACCGGTTTCAAAGGGGAAGTACATAAACGGTTTTGTTTCGGTGACGATGATTTCGACAGTTGAAGGTAACTTCCGTTTGATTTTTACCTCTTCTATTTCCGGAATGGTAAGAACAGCTTTTTTAACTGATTTTTTGTTCAACCTGAAAATGTTATGCTGATGGGGAACAGAAGCAACTTCTATAATCTGCTCTGAAGAGATATTTTCGTTGCCGGTTACAACCGTGTTCTGAATGTTAAAGAAAGGCGTGAACAAGCAAATGCTGATGATGATAAGAGCGATCAACAACACAAGCAGAACACGCCTTCTGCGTTTCAACTGTCTCTTTCTTCTTTTCTGTTTGGCTGACATTGGTTTTGTCATTGGTAACAAGACCTTTCTATATTCGTTTTATATCAGCGCCCAAAAGGCTTAAATTCTCTGCTAAACGGTCGTAGCCACGATCAATATAGCAGATGTTTTCAATTTCAGTCGTACCTTCGGCTGCTAAAGCGGCAATAACCAAAGCGGCTCCGCCTCTTAAGTCGGTGGCGGCAACGGGAGCACCCTGTAAGCCAGCAACTCCCGTAACGGTGGCACAATTCTGACAAAGGGCAATTGATGCACCCATTTTTGCAAGCTCTGCCGCCGGTCGGAACCGGCTTTCGAAAATGGTTTCCCGGATTGTGGAAGTGCCTTCGGCTAAGGTGAGTAAGGCTAAGAACAGCGACTGTGCATCTGTAGGGAAACCGGGGTAGGGTGCCGTGACAATTTCCGGTGGTGCACTTAATGTTTCGGGGGCTTCCAGCAAAACAGTGTTATTCCGGACTTCAACGCGACAACCACACTGAGCCAGAAGTGAAAGAGCAGTTTCTAAATGTTCCGGCACGATGTGAGTCAGTTCGATGCTGCCTTTTGTGGCTGCGGCACAGCATAAATAGGTTATAGCGGCAATGCGGTCCGGCATAATGGTATAATCGGCAGCGTGGAGATGTTTTACGCCTTCAATTTCAATACAGTTGGTACCTGCACCACGAATGTTGGCGCCCATTGCATTCAAAAAGTTGGCCAGGTCAATAATTTCGGGCTCCTGTGCAACATTTTTGGCAATGGTAATGCCTTCAGCGAGACAGGCCGCCAGCATAATGTTTTCCGTTGCACCTACACTGGGAAAAGTAAGGGTAAGTGTGGTGCTTTTTAAATGGCGGCTGTTTACATATAGGTAATCTCTTTTTTCTTTGATGTCACATCCTAAATCCCGCAGTGCTTTTATATGTAAGTCAATAGGTCGGGGACCTAATTCGCATCCGCCCGGCATCGAAATTTTGGCTTTGCGGCTTCTGGCTGCAATAGCACCCATAAAAACGATGGAGGAGCGTAGCTGCTGCATAAGATAGGGTGGAATGTGTCCTTCTATCCGTCTGCGGGCATCGATGGTGATGGTATCACCGGCTCTGGTTACCCGAGCGCCAAGATAACGCAGGATTTCTATGGTAATGGTAACATCTCTGAGGTTGGGGCAGTTATGGATGACGCTAACGCCGTCATCGCACAAAATAGAAGCTGCCAATATGGGCAGTACGGCATTTTTAGCACCGTGAACGGCAAGTTTTCCTTTGATGGGCCTACCGCCCCGGATAATCAACTTGCTCATAGCATACACCTCCTGATATTGTAAGCGAGACCAAATGAATCACTTTACGCCTCTGCTTTTTCGAACACGATTACAATATCATAGTATGCATGCTTTGGTTTGTTGCTACTTCTAAGAACTTATTTTTTAATGATGGCAAGAGCGGCTTTCCCGATTCGGGATGCGCCGTCCGTAATGGCAATTTCTTTTGCTTTGGCAGCCATAACTGCCATTTTATCCGGATTACTGATGATTTCGTTAATAGCATTATACAAGTTTTTACCTGATAGTTCGCTATCCGCAAGCATCACGGAGCAACCGGCATTTTCCATACTTCTTGCATTAACCGTCTGATGGTCGTGTGCTACATTCGGGGAGGGAATTAAAATGGAAGGTTTCCCCAAAGCACATAGCTCACTGATGGTTAAGGCTCCTGAACGACCGATAACCAGATCAGCGGCTGTCATAATCAAATCCATCTGATTGATATAGGGTTTTATTTCAACCGAGGAGCTTTCTGTTGTGATTCTGCTTTTTACTTCATCGTAATAACGCTGGCCGGTACCCAGCATAAACTGAAAGTTCTCCATATTTTCCGTATTCAAAAACTGGATAACGGCTTCGTTTAACCGGGCGGCACCTAAACTGCCACCAAAGGCTACCACGAAAGGACGGTCATCCAGATTAAGCTGACTGCGGGCATCGGAATAATCACCGTTGAGCATTTCGCTGCGGATGGGATTGCCGGTGAGGACACATTTATCGGCATAAGCCGGTTTTAAATATTTTGTCGTATCTGAAAAACTGATGCAAATGGAATCAGCAATTCTGGCGGCCAGCTTAATGGTTACGCCGGGAATTACATTCTGCTCGTGAATCAGTGTAGGGATTTTTAAACTATGCGCGGCGAAAAGAACCGGTGCACAAACGTAACCGCCGGTACCAATAACAATATCCGGCTGAAATTCGCGGATAATTTTTTTTGCTTTGGAAATAGCCGTGACAAATTGTTTGATAACGGTAAGGTTTTTTATAGTAAGCTTGCGGATTAAACCGGACACTTCTATATGACGAATATTCCAACCGGCGTTAGGGATTAATCGGTTTTCCATTCCTTTTTCTGTGCCGATGAACAAAATCTCTGCATCATATTCAGAAGCGAAATAACTGGCAATGGCCAGGCCGGGGTTAATGTGGCCAGCTGTGCCGCCGCCGGAAATAATAACCTTCATATAATCAAATCCTTTACAGGTTAAATATTTTTCTTGTTATATTTGGAAACATTTAAAATGATTCCCATAGAGGCCATTAAAAACAGCAGAGATGAACCGCCGGCGGAGAAGAAAGGGAGTGGAATGCCGGTGGTAGGAATGGAGGAGGTTACAACAGCAATGTTTAACACCACCTGAACACCTACTAACGCTGTGATGCCTGTAACTAACAAACTGCCAAAGGTATCCGGCGCATTGATGGCGATTTTCATGCCACGCCACAAAAGTGTGCCAAAGAGGATTAAAATGGCAATGGCGCCAATCCAACCCAGTTCCTCGCAAACAATAGCGAAAATAAAGTCATTCTGCGGTTCGGATACATATAAAAACTTTTGTCTGGAATTACCAAAGCCAACACCAAATAAACCACCGGAGCCGATGGCGTAAAGAGACTGAATTACCTGCCACCCGGCACCTAATGCATCAGAAAATGGGTCTAAAAAAGTAGTCCAACGCTTTAATCGGTAGGGCTCTGTGGCAATGATGCATACACCGGCAGCCAGTACAGGGAGTGCAAGAAGCATAAAATGTCTGATTCTTGCGCCAGCAACCAATAAAACCACAACCAATGTTAAACCGATAATGATGCAAATGGAAAAATGGGGTTCCAGTAAGAGTAAACCCATAAAAATGACAAGAACAAATAAGTAACGGAACAGATATTTAAAGGAAGTAATTTTTTCCTTGATTTCTGATAGCCCGGCAGCGAAATAGATAATTAATGCAATTTTGGCTACCTCAGAGGGCTGGAAAGTTAAACCACCAACACCTAGCCAACGCTTTGCGCCATTTAAATTGATACCAACGACCAGAACGGCCAGCAACAGCACAAAACTGATGACCAAGATGGGGAATGCCAAATTCTTATATTTCCGGTAGTCAAAATTTGCAGTAAAAGCCATAGCGATGGCACCTAAGCCAGCCCAGATCACCTGACGCTTGATGAAATATAAACCATCGCCGAAATAGTAATATGCATAGGGATAACTGGCGGAGAAGACCATTAAAAGACCTACAGCCAACAGGGTGATAACCGTAAAAAGAAAACCAAAATCAACACCGGTTTTGGTTAAAACTGTTTTATTAATTGATTTTTTTGCGGTTTTAGTTTGAACAGGCTGTTTCTTCACCGTGCCTCATCCTCCTATTTTCAATGTGATTAAAATCCTTTGTTAGCAGGCAATATATGGGAGAATGCTTGTTAAAAACGGTTTAACTGCAACATATCCCAAAATGCATAACAATAGAGTTGCTGTACTGAATAGCAGAACAATTTTCACCTCATTTAAACCACACATTTCGAAATGGTGGTGAATGGGACTCATTTTGAAAATTCGTTTACCTGTCAGTTTAAAGCTTGCAACCTGCAGAATAACTGACAACGTTTCCATTAAATATACACCGCCGACAATGATTAAAATGATGGGCATTTTAAGCATTGTGGCTGTTACGGCAATGGCGCCACCTAAGAACAGAGAACCGGTATCGCCCATAAACACTTTGGCCGGATGAGCGTTGAAAAACAAAAAGGCTAAACATCCGCCGGCGATAGCTGCGATAAACAAGCTAATGACGGAATTCATCAGAATAGCACAAAGCAGGAAAAATAGGCTGACAATCAAGGTTATGCTGGTAGCCAGACCGTCTAAGCCGTCAGTTAAATTTACGCTGTTCACAACAGAAAGCTGGACCAGAATGGTCAACGGAATCATAAAGAAACCAATGTCGATAGGCTTTGCTATAAAGGGAATAATCAGGGTGTTATCAATAAAGCCTAAATAAACCATAGCAATGGTGCTGAGGATAGCTACCAGGAGCTGAGCCAGAAATTTCTGCTTGGCAGATAATCCTAAGTTTTGTTTTTTGACCACTTTAATAAAGTCGTCGATAAACCCTACCACACCATAAGCGACAGCGGTGAGCATGGGGATGAGTAAATCGTAACGGACTCTATGGGTAAAGGACATAGCAATCAAAGTAGCGACAACAGATGCGATAATAAAACTGATGCCACCCATCGTGGGAGTCCCGCTTTTTTTCTGGTGCCAGCTGGGGCCTTCTTCGCGAATGCTCTGACCAAATTTTAACCGTTTTAAAAATGGAATTAACAACGGGGTTATTATTAAACAGATTATGATGGAACATGCGGCAGAAAGAATTATAGGATTCATGGGTGGTCAACTCCTTTGTGTTATGACATCAGCAAATTGTGTTTTCGGTTAAAAACTCCGTGATGCGCTCAAGCTTCATAGCGCGTGAACCTTTGATCAACACAACATCACCGGGCTTTAAATAGCTTTGTAATGCGCTTTTTAATGTTTCTATATCATTTGTTGCAAACACATCTTTCATTTTCTTTGCTTTAGCGGATTCAGCTGAAAAGGCAGCGTTTTCGCCAAAGGTAAAGAGAGCATCGGTTCCGAAGCAGGCGGCCTGTTCTCCAATTTTTCTATGGGCAGGCTCAGTGTGTGTGCCTAATTCTTTAATATCGCCTAAAACTGCAATTCTGCGGCCGGTGTGTGAGCAAAGAACTTTTAATGCGGCCTCTACAGATGCAGGGGCGGCGTTGTAACAATCATTGATGATGGTTATGTTGCCTGCGTTAATCAGCTGCAGGCGTTTATCGGTAGAACGGTATTGACTCAAAGCGTTTGCGGCCTCTGTGAGAGAAATGCCAAGAATCTGTCCGGCGGCGCAAGCTAAAAGAGCGTTGATCACATTGTGCTCACCGGGAATTTGTAAGGTTACAGGTACTTCTTCCAAAGCAGATTTCACCGTAAAGGTAAGGCTTTCCGGGGAGGAAGAAATGTTGACTGCTGTCAGGTCACAACCGGGGGTTAAACCAACGGAAACGATTTTGCGACCGATTTCTGAACGGTGTGCAGACAAAATGGGGTCGTCGCCGTTGATAATCACCGTGCCATTTTCCTTGATATGGGGAAATAACTCGGCTTTTGCTTTATATATGTTTTCCTGAGAACCTAATTTTTCAATGTGAGAAAGACCAATGTTAGTCACAATGCCAATATCCGGGGTGGCTATGGCGGCTAATGTGTCAATTTCGCCAAAACCGCTCATCCCCATTTCCGTAATGGCGGCTTCGTGAGTACTTTCCAAATGGAACAGGGTGAGAGGCAAGCCGATTTCGTTGTTGAAATTACCAGCGGTTTTCAATACATTATAGCGGGCAGATAAAACGGTTGCAGTCAGTTCTTTTACTGTTGTTTTGCCCACGCTGCCGGTGATGGCAACGAACGGAATGTCAAATTTATTGCGATAAAAGGTGGCCAGATCGCCCAATGCCTTTTTTGTATCTGCAACGGAAATGATGGCCTTTCCGGTGTGCTTGCACGGTCTTGCGGATAAAGCGGCAACACAACCTCCTTCTAAAGCAGTGTCGATGAAGTCGTGAGCATCGAAATTTTCGCCGACTAAGGGTATAAACAGAGCGCCAGGAATAATTTTGCGCGTATCAGTACAAATAGCGGTGATTTTTGTTTCTAAATCACCGCAAATCAAGGAGCCGCCTGTAGCAGCTACAATATTTTGAATAGTTATAGGATTCATATCGGTCTTCCCTTCGAGGAATTCAAATTTATATTATGCTTTTTCTGAAAGCTCAGCCAAAATTTCCCGAATGACTTCGCGTTCATCAAAATGACGCTTTTCTTTTCCTATAATTTGATAGGTTTCGTGTCCTTTTCCGGCCAGAATAATGCAGTCTCCCGGTTGTGCTTCTGTCAGTGCAAACCGGATGGCATCCCGGCGCTTTTCTATGACAGTATATGAACAGGAGGTCTCTTTCATGCCTGCTTCAATCTGCCTGATGATATTCATAGGTTCTTCTGTCCGGGGATTATCAGAAGTGATGATGCAAAAATCAGAAAGCTCTCCGGCAATTTTGCCCATTATGGGGCGTTTAACGGGATCTCTGTCTCCACCGCAGCCGAACAGAGTAACCACACGGCCTTGGGCGAAGTCTTTAACCGTTCTGATAATGTTCTCCAAACCGTCCGGGGTATGTGCATAATCGATTAAAACGGTGTAATCGGTTCCGGTATAAACGTTTTCTGCCCGCCCCGGCACGCCCTTGGCTACCAGCAGAGCATCAATTATTTTTTGTGCATCAATGCCTAAAGCAAGACAAACAGAAAAAGCGGCTAAACAGTTATATACAGAGAATTTACCGGGGATTCCTAAACGGACGGACAACTCACTTTCCTGTGTTGTTAAAGAGAAAATGACACCACGGGGAGAGATCCGGCAATTCGTGGCTTTTAAATCAGATTCAGCATCCACAGAGTAGGTGATAGTAGGGCATTGGTTTTCTTTTGCCAAACGTTGACCGTAGTCATCATCTATATTAATGATGGCAGTATCGCACATGGTGAACAGAATCTGTTTTGCCAGAAAATAGTTTTCCATATTTCCGTGGAAATCCAGATGATCCTGGGTTAAGTTAGTGAAGGCGGCAACGGCAAAGGGAATGCCGTACACCCGGTTCAGGAACAAGGAGTGAGAAGAGACCTCCATTACCACATATTCCATACCTTCATCAACCATATGGGCAAACAACTCAAATAAATCCAGAGACTCAGGCGTGGTGCGCTCGGTAGGCAACACGGTGTTTCCTATCATATTGGCATTGGTGCCAATGAGGCCAACCTTTTTTCCGGCAAAATCCAGAATGCTTTTAATTAATGTTGTTACCGTTGTTTTTCCGTTTGTACCGGTTACAGCAACGGGTTTTAATTTTTTCTCAGGATGATCATAAAAATTAGCAGCTATCTGAGCCAGAGCCTTTCTTGTATCTTCAGCGCGCAGGCAGGGAACGGACAGCTGTGCAATCTCATCTTGCACCAAAATGGCTGCTGCTCCGTTTGCGATGGCGTTTTCGATGTATAAATGGCCATCTGTTTCATAACCCTTTATGCACACGAACAAATAGCCCTTTACAACCTTTCGGGAATCATAGGCGATACCGGTGATGTCAATATTTTCTGTAATGGATTGGAGAAGTTTTACATTTTCCAATAGCTTGCTGAGTTTCATGTTATAGTCATCGCCTTTCTGTATATTTTCAGAATGTTGCCGTTGTAATTGTCTGCATTGGACTTAGTCTACGTCTAAATAACGGAATTCAACATCGACAATAGTGCCTTCGTTTACTTCAGTACCGGCCGGCGGAATTTGGCTGTTGGCAACGGTCAGGTTAGAGGAGTGACCTGTTGCACCGGCACCGGAAATGGCGATGTTCAGATTGTGTTCTGCCAAACGCTGTTGTGCCTGGTTAATGGATAAGCCGGTCAGATCGGGCACCACTACTTTCTGTGAAACGTTATCTTCAGTATAAATAATAACAACAGAGCCGGAAGGTAAGAGGGAACCGGCCTTGGGGGTCTGGTTCTTGATAGTGGCACCCTGACCCACAACGCGGTATTTAAAGCCTTCGCTTGTGAGACTCTTAGCGGCGTTATCAATGGAAAGACCCTTTACATCGGGTACATAAAAATCAAGACTTTGCTTTTCTTCTTCTGTGTATTGGGGAGTAATACCCATATACTGCAGGGTGTCTTCCATAATCTTAGCCACAACAGGAGCGGCAATAGCACCACCGTAATATTGGCCATTGGAAGGTTCATCTAAAACAACCAGACAAGCGATTTTGGGGTCGTTTGCCGGTGCAAATGCAATAAAAGATGAAATGTATTTTCCGTTACCACGGGGAATTTTTTCAGAGGTGCCTGTTTTACCGGCTACGCGGAAGCCTTTAATGTAAGCATTCTGGCCGGTACCGTTCGTAACGGTGTTTTCCAGCATGGCGCACATCTGTTCAGAGGTTTTCTGAGAAATAACCTGGCGGACAACGGTGGGTTCTGTGCGTTTAATGACATTGCCATCGTTATCAACCAGTTCTTTTACCAAGTAAGGCTTCATCAGCTTTCCGCCGTTGGCAACAGCACCTACGGCTGTCATCAACTGCAGGGGCGTAACAATGGGGCCCTGGCCGAAAGAAGCTGTGGCTAGCTCTACGGTGTTGTAGTTTTCGTCAGCATAAAACACACCTTTTGCTTCACCAGGCAGGTCGAAGCCGGTGGTATCCATAAAGCCAAAGGCCTGATAATATTCTTTGAATTTTTCTTTTCCGACCATCAAACCTACATCAATAAAAGCAGGGTTGCAGGAATTCTTCACGGCATCGGCAAAGGTTTGCGCACCATGGCCGTCGTGGTGAGAACAGTTAATGGTTCTGTTTTCTACCTTTTTGGAGCCGGAGCAGAAGAAGGGGCTTTCGGGTGTGATTAATCCTTCCTCTAATGCCATACAGCCAGTGATAATCTTAAAACAGGAACCGGGTTCGTAGGAATCCACCACGGCTTTGTTACGCCACATTTTCTGCAAAGCGTTGGAACGGGCGGTGGAACGCTCGTCTTCATTGGCAATGCTGCTCAGCTGTTCCTCAGTTTCTTCTGCTAAAAGGAAGGGCTGATTCAAATCGTAGTCCGGCTTGGTTGCCATAGCCAATACTTCGCCGGTTTTTACATCTGTAACGATAGCGGCTGCGCCTGCCTGTACCTTTTCTTCGTGGAAGGCAGTTTCCAGGTGCTTTTCGGCAAAGTGCTGAATCACTTCGTCGATGGTTAACACAACATTGGTTCCGTTTTGGGGATCAATGTGTTTTTCTTCTTTAAAGGGCATATCGGTATCCAAGGCGTTTTTCAGAGCAATCACACGGCCCGGAACGCCTTTGAGCTGTTCTTCGTATAAAGCTTCAATGCCGCCCAATCCCTGATTATCGTTACCTACAAAACCTAAAATGTGAGAGGCGAAATTGCCGTAAGGGTAGTAGCGCTTGGCATCTTCCTGCAAATAAATGCCGGTTAATTCCAACTCACGGACGGCGTTTGCCACGTCATCTTCTACGCGACGTTTAATGGTAACGTGGTTGGTTTTCTTCTCAAGCATTGTGCTAATGTCTTTTGGGTCCATATCTAAAACAGTGGCGAGTTTGTAAGCGGTTTCGCCAATGTCCTTTTTGGCTTTTTGAATTTCGTTGGGGTTGGCAGTTACGGTGTGTGCCGTGGAACTCTGCGCCAGGGTTTTGTGGTTGCGGTCGTAAATTGTTCCGCGGTGGGAAGCAACCATACTATCCCTTGTTTGCTGCTCCACAGCCTTTTTTTGCAGCTCTCCGCTCTGAAATATTTGTAAAAAAACAAGCCTTACGCCAAGCAATGTCAAAATTACGGCAAAGGCCAAGAAGGATGATAAAATTCTGATTCTTAATTTTCGTTTCGGTGTGCTCATACGCCAGACAGCGGAAACCCGCAACTCCTTTACAAGACTTTACTATATTATAGTAAGCGGGAAAACGGATTATGCGAAAAAACAGTTTCTAATCGAGATATGCTAACAGATTCCCGGCAGAAAGCTTTAATGTTTCGAGAGGGTTAAATTTGTTTTTAACATATTTTTCAACATAATCAGTTTGTTCAATATTAATGTAGATAGTTTGGTATTTTTCAGCTCTGCGCATACCCAATTCGTTTCTGGCAATGTATTCAACGTTGTCTAAATCTAACGAACGGTCAATTTCGAACTGTAATTTTTCGTTGGTTGTAACTAGGTTCTGGTACTCTTCTGCCTTTTGATTGACGATGGCAGAACGGTCTGTAATCATAACACCGCGGAATAAAACAACAAAAGCAAAGGTGGCCAGTAAGACAAGCTTAACAAGGCCAACTGCATTGGCGTGTTTTTGGTTAGACTGTGTTTTTTTGGAAACTTTAATTCTGACATTGGAATGTGTTTTGACCTGCTGTTCAGGTTGTTCGGGACTATAAAGAGGGTCATAAGCCAGATTGTTTCTGCTGTTCACAGTTCCTTCACTCCATTTCTTTGTTTTATCGTTTTTCAAACACACGGAGTTTGGCACTCCGTGCTCTGGGATTCTCATTGATTTCTGCATCGGTTGGCAGGATGGGTTTTCTGGTTAACACCTTGCCGGCACTTGTTTTACCGCACACACAAGCCGGATATTCCGGTGGGCAAGTGCACCCTTTTTCCCGTTCGCGGAAAATATTTTTTACAATTCTGTCTTCCAATGAGTGGAAGGTAATAACGGCTAAATGTCCGCCCGGCGCCAACACATCAATAAAATCATGAAGGGCTTCAGTTAAACCACCGAGTTCATTGTTCACCTCAATACGGATTGCCTGAAAGGTTCGTTTGGCAGGGTGGGGGCCATCCCGACGGGCATCTTTTGGCACGGCCTTTTTAATGATGTCCACCAATTCGCCGGTGGTTTTAATTGGGGCGGTGTTTCGTGCATCGAGAATAAACTCCACAATGCGTTTGGCCCAACGCTCTTCGCCATAAGTATATATAATATGTTCCAGTTCTTCTTTAGAATAAGTATTTACAACCTCTTCTGCCGAGAGAGGGTCAGCGGGGTTCATCCGCATATCCAAAGGTGCGTCCTGCATATAGGAAAAACCGCGATCGGCTTCGTCTAACTGATGGGAGGAAACACCCAAATCCATCAAAGCACCATTTAAATAAGGAACAGAAAGCTCGGCAAGAGCTGATTTTACTTCTTTATAATTCCGGTTGACCAAAGTGATACGATTGCCAAAGGGGGCAAGTCGCTCAGATGAAGCAGCAATTGCCTCAGGATCGCGGTCAAAACCAATTAAACGACCGTTTTCAGATAACCGTTTGGCGATTTCGCTGCTGTGGCCGGCACCACCTAAGGTGGCATCAGCATAAATGCCATCAGGGGAGATGTTTAATGCATCAAGACAGGGCATTAACATAACCGGAACATGATGAAAGGAGGTTTGTTCTATTGTCATAGGCCAAGCAACTCCATTTTTTCGGAAAGCTCATCGGGGCTGAAGTTTTCAAAGCTGTGGGTGCTTTCCCAGGATTCTGTGTTCCACAGTTCCACACGGTTGGAAACACCAACAACGGTAACATCTTTAGCAAGGCCTGCATAATCACGGAGTTTGGCAGGAATCATAATTCGTCCCTGCTTATCCATTTCGCACTCGCTGGCACCGGCAAAGAAGAACCGGGCAAAGGTGCGGGCATCTTTGTTGGTGATGGAGATGGCATCTAATTTTGCCTTTAACCGTTCAAATTCTTCCTGCGGAAAAACGAAAAGACAGTTATCAAGACCTAAGGTGACAATAAAAGTGTCGCCCAAGTCATCACGGAATTTAGAAGGCACGAACATTCTGCCTTTGGCATCTAATGTGTGCTGGTATTCGCCGATAAACATATCTTTTCACCGCCTTTCCTTATTAAATAGGAAAAATTTAAAACAGAAATAAAGATAGGAAGACCAAAATAGAGGGTTGCCATTAAAAAATGCACCCTTTTTATCCATTTTGCTCCACTTTCCACCATTTCACTTTTATTTTACATTATTTTTTATCATTTTGCAAGTGTTTTTGCAAAAAAAGTTTAATTTTTTTGCAATTGAATTGTAATATACAAGATGTTGTGTTGATGCAATAACAGATACAATATTTTCGGCTTTTATAGCGTTTTTGCGGTGTATATCTGGCCGGATATTGCTATAAATAAGTTTTTTACAAAAAAATATTGACAGAAGCGGAAAATTATGATAAAGTTTAAGTGTATTAATACACGTAGTACAGTTAGGGAGGTGAGACAATGATTCAGATCGATTACCGGAGTCAGAAAGCAATTTACGAGCAGGTCAGGGACGAACTGAAAAAGTTAATTATGAAAGGTATTTTAAAGGAAGATGAGCAAATTCCATCGGTGCGAGATATTGCCGGTCAGTTGGCCATTAACCCGAATACAATTCAACGTGCCTATAGGGAGCTGGAGAATGAAGGCTTTATTTATTCGGTAAAGGGTCGGGGCAATTTTGTTTCTCCAAGAGAAAACGCAGAACAAAATGAAAGAATTTGCGAGCTGAAACAAAACTTTAAAACTTGCGCCTCTGAGCTTTTGTATCTGGGTGTAACAAAAGAAGAACTGATAGACATTTTACAGAAAGGGGAGAATTCCTGTGATTGAAATTAAAAATTTAACCAAAAAGTTTGATGATTTTACAGCTTTGAAAGAAGCGGATTTATTAATAGAAAAAGGAACGGTTTACGGCTTGGTTGGACCAAACGGTTCCGGTAAAACAACCTTAATTAAATGTCTGTGTGGGGTGTACCGGACAGATGCCGGCACCATTACGGTGGATGGTGAGCCGGTATATGACAATCCATTATTAAAGGAAAGAATTGCTTACATACCGGATGATTTATATTTTCCGGCTACTTATACACCCAGAGATATGGCTAAGTTTTACAGCACGATGTATCCCGCTTTTTCCTGGGAGAAATATGAAGCGTTAGGGAAACTGTTCCAACTGGATGAGAAAAAACGAATCGCCCATTTTTCGAAAGGCATGCAAAAGCAGGTTGCTTTTTGGGTTTGCATGAGTTGTTGCCCGGATGTGATTATTTTAGATGAACCGGTGGATGGCCTGGACCCTGTGATGCGTAAAAAAGTGTGGAGCGTCATTTTGCAGGAGGTAGAAGAACGTCAGGTGACCGTGCTCATTTCAAGTCATAATCTGCGTGAACTGGAGGATGTTTGCGACCATGTGGGCATTTTGCATCAAGGAGAAGTGTTACTGCAGAAAGCGCTTTCTGATATGAAATCGGATACCTTTAAGTTGCAGGTGGCTTTTGATGGAGAATTTCCTCAGGGACTTTCAGAAAAACTTTCAGTTTTAAATCACACCCAGACAGGGCGGGTGCATTTGCTCATTATTCGTGGCAAGCGGGAAGAAATTTTACAACAGGTAGAAACGTTTGAACCCATCCTGGCGGATTTGATTCCGTTGACCTTGGAAGAAGTTTTCATTTATGAGTTGGGAGGTAAAGGCTATGACTTCAAAAACATTCTTGATTAAAGGTGGTATTGTTCGGTTTCAGTTAAAAAGGTTCTGGTGGGTTGCCGGCTTTTATGCATTGCTTTTGTTTTTGGTAACACCATTCAGAATTCTAAGTGAGGATAAAAAGTTTCTGATGGAACGGATTGCCCGCTTTCCTGATACGGCAGTCAACACTTTGCTGCGCGATGCCGGTATGTTTATTTTGTTAATAGCAGCTGCGGTTCTGTTAGGCATTTGCATGTTCCGTTATATGCAAAATGTCCGCAGTGCAACTCTTTTGCACGCATTGCCGGTTAAAAGAAGAGAACTGTATGTAAGCTCTTTGGTGTCCGGCGTGATTCTTTTGGCAGCGCCGATTTTGCTGAATGCGGTTATTCTGCTCGTTATGAGTTTGCTGGGTGGGTATTATACAGTTTTAATGCCGCACTTGATTTTGGATTGGATTGGCGGTCAATTATTGACCGGCACGGCTGTTTTCTGCTTTACATTCTTTGTGGGCGTGCTCACCGGCAGCTCTATAGCACAATTAGTGTTTACTTTTGTGTTCTGTTTTCTACCGGTTGGCATTATGTCGCTTCTTTCTTATTTGCTGGAGGATTGGTTATTTGGCTTTGTTAATAACGGAATAAATCAGATTTTAGAGTTTTTACTGCAAATTACACCTATGTATTATCCGCAGTTTTTATGCTGCGAATCCATTCGGTGGATTCCGGTTTTAGAGGCTGTATATATCTTGTTGTTTTCCGGTCTGGGCTTGTTTTTATATCACAAACGTGACACAGAGCGGGCAGGGGATGTGGCAGCCTTCAAGTGGATGCGCCCCTTATTCCTTTATGGCGTGAGCTTTTGCGTGATGCTGGTGGGTGTGTGCTTTGTGCGAGAAATCAGCGGTGATGGCGGCGCACCCAATGTGCTTGTAATGTTGTTGTTTGCTCTTTTGGGCTATTGTGTGGCGAAGGCTCTTCTTTTAAAAAGTTTCCGGATTCTTCCTTATTATAAAGGTTATGTTGTTTTCGCAGGGGTCCTATTGGTAGCATATTCTGCCATTTCTTTTAATTTCTTTGGATTTGGTACGAGCGTTCCGGCAACAGACAACATTGAAAAAGCATATATAGGCTATCATTATACTCCCAACTGGCATAGTGAATATGATATATATGGCGATAGCACCCAATATGCCACGTTTACCGATAGAGAAAGCATTGAAGCTGTTCGCAGTTTGCAACGGATGGCGATTGGTGAAGGGTATCTGACAGAAAAAGAGGCAGAAGAAAACGGCAAACGACGGATTTTTTATTCTTATGTTACAGCGTCCGGCAGACAGGTTACCCGTGTTTATTATATGAGGGCGGAGATGTTGTTTGACTTATTCAGCACACCTGCTGCTAAAGACAGTATGTATCAGAATATTCGTGTATATCCTGAACGGATTAAATACATAGAAGTGATTCAAAGTAACAACCGGGAAGTTTATGGTGAGAAAAAAGAAGAATTGGTGGCTTGTATTCAAAAGGATCTGGACAGACTCACCTACGAAGAAATTAACAAACAGGCTTATGTTTTGCGGCAGGCCGCTGGTTACAGCTACGGATATAAAGGAGATATGATATCGGAAAAAGCCCCGGTAGAACAAGCTGTACAAGACGAAGGGTTTATCCGGTCCTTGCGGTTTAATATTAAGCGTGAAGAAAGAGATGTAAACATCTGGTTTGAATACAATGAAAACTTTACCGAAACGGTGAACTGGCTGAAAGAGAACGGATATTGGGAACGGGTAGAATAAGTAAACAAAAGGCGTTGTCGCAATAAGCGACAACGCCTTTTATACATTATCTGTCATTATTTATTTTTCGTACTTCTTTATAATTTGAATATTATCTCTTAACATTTCCAGTTGCTTGGCGCTCATGCCGCGAATTTCCTGCATAATTAATTCCAAATTACTTGCATCGGTGCTGTCATTAAAATCTGCAATGAGAGAATCCACAGAAATGTGCAATGCTCTGGAAATCGCAACAATTGTATCAAAATTCGAACGGTGGTACCCGGCTTCAATTCTTGAAATATGTTTTTGATTTGTTCCAGTGGCCTCAGCTAACTCGGCTTGCGTCATTTTATTTTCTATTCGATATTGTTGTATTCTGGCACCGATTTGTTTAAAATCTAATTCATTTTTCATAATATTCCTCACAAGAAAACAATTAAATATCTTTATGATTCTATTATACTTAAAACTTTATCCTTACAAAACTTGACAAAAAGAGTATTTTCTTTTAAAATATTCAATTAAAGTAATATTTAAAAAATAGAATACAATCTTAAAAGAGTAAAATATGATTAGATATTCAATATAAATAGTAAGGAATTTTAGTGATGAAAAAGTGTTTATTTGCATGCTTAGGGATTATTATGCTGTTGTTCTTTTTTTCTTGCAATCCAAAAGACGCTCAAATGGAAAGTGTCATTACAGAGTCAATAGAGTTACAAGAGAGTGATATCAGCTTTGTAAAGAATGAAATAAATTTAGAGCAGGAATGCAATTCTTTTATTGCCAATAAAAAATCAAAAAAATTACATTATCCCAATTGTGTTAGCGTTCGGCAAATGAAAGAAAATAATAAAATTTATTTAACTTGTTCGAGGGAAGATGCGTTTTTGAAAGGATATACTCCCTGTCAAAGGTGTAATCCGTAATTTTTTCAGTCAGTTTAAAGGGTGTTTTGTTTTATCATTATTTTAGGCTGCTTTTAAAAAACGTTCAAAAACGGCTCTGTATTCTTTTTTAATAAAAAACCTTGCTTTTTATATTGTTTTATGGTATAATATATTAAAAGGCTATTTTTGAAAGTAATTCGGCAAAAAGTAACCGGAGGTAAATATGGAAAATAAAGTAAACACCCAATATGACGAGAACCAAATACAAGTTTTAGAGGGTCTGGAAGCGGTTCGGAAAAGACCGGGTATGTACATCGGCTCCACATCGGCCCGTGGCCTGCATCACTTGGTGTATGAAATCGTGGATAACTCCATTGATGAAGCGCTGGCAGGCTATTGTAAAAACATTACGGTAGACATTAACGGCGATAATTCCATCACTGTAACAGACGATGGCCGTGGTATTCCGGTTGGTATCCATCCCAAAATGGGCATCCCGGCGGTTGAAGTTGTCTTCACCGTGCTCCATGCCGGCGGTAAGTTCGGCGGCGGCGGATACAAGGTGTCCGGCGGTTTGCACGGCGTTGGTGCCAGCGTTGTTAACGCCCTGTCTGAGTGGCTGGAGGTTCGCGTGCACGACGGTAAGAATGTGCATATGCAGCGCTATGAACGCGGTAAGTCCTGCGGACCATTAAAAATTGTGGGTGAAACCAATAAAACCGGTACTGAAGTTACCTTTATGGCCGACGGTCAGATTTTTGAGACCTTAGAATATGAATTTGAGGTTCTGCACACCCGCTTGCGGGAACAGGCCTTCTTAAATAAAGGGATTCATATTACATTAGAAGATAAACGTGCCGAAGAAGAAACCATTGCCGATATGAAATATGATGGCGGTATTTCTGAATTTGTTCAGTATCTGAACAAGAGCAAAACCGCCCTTCATGAAGAAGTCATTTACTTCGAAGCAGAGCGTGATGAGGTTGTAGTGGAAGTCGCTATGCAGTATAACGATTCCTATACAGAAACTATTGTCAGCTTTGCAAACAACATTCACACTACCGAAGGCGGTACTCACGAAACCGGCTTTAAGGCGTGTCTGACAAGAGTGCTGAACGATTATGCTAAAAAGCATAATATGATTAAGGAAAGCGACAAGTCCCTTTCAGGTGAAGATGTTCGTGAGGGCCTGGCGGCAGTTATTTCCGTTAAGGTCAAGGAACCGCAGTTTGAAGGTCAGACCAAAACCAAGCTGGGGAACAGTGAAGTTCGCGGTTTAACCGAATCCATTATGTCTGAAAAGGTGGAAACCTTCTTAGAGGAAAACCCTGCTTCAGCAAGAATTATTATTGAAAAAGCGTTAACAGCCGCCCGTGCCCGTGACGCGGCACGAAAGGCTCGCGATTTAACTCGTCGTAAAAATGCGTTGGACAGCACCACAACCCTGCCGGGCAAACTGGCCGACTGTTCAGACAGAAACCCCGAGAACACAGAAATTTACATCGTCGAGGGTGACTCGGCGGGCGGCTCCGCCAAGCAGGGCCGCGATCGTTCTTTCCAGGCGATTCTGCCGCTTTGGGGTAAAATGTTAAACGTTGAAAAAGCAAGACTTGATAAGGTGTATGGCAATGACAAGCTGATGCCGGTTATCACAGCATTAGGCGCCGGTATTGGTGAAGAATTTAACATCGAAAAGCTTCGGTATCATAAAATCATCATCATGGCCGATGCCGATGTTGACGGTCAGCATATCAGAACATTGCTTTTAACCTTCTTCTTCCGTCACATGCGTCCTTTGGTAGAGCATGGCTATGTATACATTGCGCAGCCGCCTCTCTTTAAGGTATATAAAGGTAAAAAAGAAGCCTATGCTTATACAGATGCTGAACTGCAGACCTTACTCGCTGAATTTGGCGGCGATGCCAAAGTACAGCGCTACAAAGGTCTTGGTGAAATGAACCCCGAACAGCTTTGGGAAACAACAATGAATCCCGAAACACGTACCATGCTGCGCGTAGAGTTGGATGATGCTGTTGCGGCCGATGAAATCTTTACCGTCCTGATGGGCGATAATGTTGAACCCCGTCGTGAGTTCATTGAACAGAATGCCAAGTTTGTTCAGAATCTGGATATCTAAATTGATGAGGTATTACGCCTAAAGGAGTTTGCATATGCAAGAATTTGAAAATCAGACGGTTATTCCAGTTGAAATAACCAAAGAAATGAAAAAATCCTATATTGATTACGCCATGAGCGTTATTGTGGGCCGTGCCTTGCCGGATGTTCGAGACGGTTTAAAGCCGGTTCACCGCCGTATTTTATACGCAATGTATGAAGCGAATTTATATCCCGACCGTCCCTACAAAAAGTGTGCAACCACCGTCGGTGACGTGCTGGGTAAATATCATCCCCACGGTGATGCTTCGGTTTATGATGCATTGGTGCGTTTGGCGCAGGACTTTTCTATGCGCTACCTCTTGGTTGACGGTCACGGTAACTTCGGTTCTGTAGATGGTGACCCACCGGCTGCTTATCGTTATACAGAAGCCAGAATGGCAAAAATCTCTATGGAAATGCTGACAGATATCGAAAAGCAGACCGTAGATTTTATGCCTAACTATAATGAAGACAGAGAAGAGCCTACCGTTCTGCCGTCCCGTTTCCCCAACCTGTTGGTAAACGGTTCTTCCGGTATTGCCGTTGGTATGGCAACCAACATTCCGCCTCACAACCTGCGTGAGGTGATTGACGGCATTGTGGCGCTGATTGATGACCCGGAAATTACCATTGAAGGTCTTTGTGAACACATTAAAGGCCCTGACTTTCCTACGGCCGGTATTATTATGGGTCTTAACGGTATTCGTAGTGCCTATGAAACCGGTCGCGGCAAAATTGTGATGCGTGCCCGCTCTGAATTTGAGCCTATGGATGGGGACAGACAGCGTATTGTTGTAACAGAACTGCCTTATCAGGTGAACAAAGCCCGCTTAATCGAAAAAATTGCAGAACTGGTTAAAGATAAGAGAGTGGAGGGTATTTCCGGCCTGCGCGATGAATCTGACCGTGAAGGTATGCGTATGGTTATTGAGTTAAAGCGCGATGTAAACCCCAATATTATCTTAAATCAGTTGTATAAATACACACAGCTGCAGGAAACCTTCAGTATTATTATGCTGGCTATTGTAGGCAAAGAGCCTAAGGTTTTAAACTTAAAGGAAATGCTGTGTCATTACTTAGATTTCCAGAAGGATGTTATTGTCCGCAGAACACGTTTCGATCTGAAAAAGGCAGAAGCAAGAGCTCACATTTTAGAAGGCTTGCGCATTGCTCTGGATCATATTGACGAAATCATTAAAACCATTCGTTCAAGCTATGATGATGCAAAGCCGAAGTTGATGGAGAAATTCTCTTTGACTGATGTGCAGGCACAGGCCATCTTAGATATGCGTCTGGCTCGTTTGCAGGGCTTGGAGCGTGAGAAGATTGATGCTGAATACGAAGAATTGATGAAGCAGATCAAATACTTTAAAGAAGTATTGGAAAATGAGTATATGGTGCTTGACATCATCAAGGAAGAGTTGGGCGTTATCCGTGATAAATACGGTGATGATCGCCGCAGCGAAATTACTGCTCACGAAGACGAAATTAATATTGAAGATTTGATTGATGAAGAGGATGTTGTCATCACCTTAACCCACTTCGGCTATGTAAAACGTTTGCCGGTAGATACCTACAAGGCACAGCGCCGTGGCGGTAAGGGTATTATGGCTATGACTACCCGTGAAGAGGACTTTGTGGAGCGCTTATTTGTTACCAGCACCCATAACTATGTTCTGTTCTTTACCAATAAAGGTAAAGTGTATCGCTTAAAGGCTTATGAAATTCCTGAGGCAGGCCGTCAGGCAAAGGGTACGGCTATTGTCAATCTGCTGCAGCTTGACTCTGATGAAAAGGTAACAGCAACCATCTGCGTGAAGGAATTTGAAGCTGATAAATATCTCTTCTTTGCAACTAAAAAAGGTATTGTTAAGAAAACTGACTTCATGGCATACAACACCAACAGAAAAGGCGGTTTAGCGGCTATTGTATTAGATGAGGATGATGAACTCATCAATGTTGCCTTAACGGATGGTAAGCAGGATATCCTCTTAACCAGCCATAATGGTATGTGCATCCGCTTTAATGAAACTGATGCCCGTCCTTTAGGCCGTGTATCTCACGGTGTGCGTGGTATTCGTCTGTCTTCTGATGATGATTATGTTGTTGGCATGGGTGTCGTTCAGCCGGAAGCTGACCTGTTGGTTGTCACCGAAAACGGTTACGGTAAAAAGACAGCTCTTACTGAATATAAAACGCAGAACCGCGGCGGTCAGGGCGTTAATACCTATCGCATCTCTGAGGCTACCGGTCGCATTGCCGGTATTATGATGGTAACAGAAGCGGATGATATTATGCTCATCACCTCTGATGGTACCATTATTCGTATGAAAACTCGTGAAATCAGTCAGCTTGGCCGTCTCACCAAGGGTGTGCGTCTGATGCGCCTGAATGATGTGCATGTTGTGAGCATTGCCCGTACGGACGAGCAGGAAGAAGAGGATGAAGCTGAAATAGCAGAAGAACTGCAGACGGCAGAAGAGGTGGCAGAAACCGAGGAATAATCAGCCATTGTGAGGAGGGAAGCCCGTGAATATGAAGTGTTATAACGACAGAATCAGAGATTTGCGCGAAGAACGTAAACTCACTCAACGTCAGGTTGCTGAGGTTTTAGGAATCTGTCAGCAGGTATATTCTAAATATGAGCTGGGCGTTCGTTCTTTGCCTATCGAGCATTTGGTGAAACTTTGTCAGTTTTATCATGCATCGGCTGATTGGATTTTGGGCCTTGATACTACTGCGGAAGGGCAACAGGAGGCAAAACATTGAAGTTAGTATGGTATCTTGTTGTAATGGCGGTTGTGACCTACTTGATCAGAGCCATTCCGTTTACACTTTTCAGAAGCAAAGTTAAATCGCCGTTTTTGCAGTATTTCTTTGCTTACATTCCTTATGCGGTGCTGGCGGCAATGACCATTCCGCATATGCTGTACGAAGGTGGAAATCCCATTTGCGCCGGCGTTGGACTTATCACCGCAATTGTGTTGGCGTTCTTCGAACGTTCGCTGATTACAGTGGCGGTGGCAGCTTGCGCGGCAACCTTTGTAGCCGGATTCGTTGTTTGAATAAGTTAAAAAATAGAGGCTGTAGCAAAATGATTATTTGCTACAGCCTCTTTTGGGCTGGACGAGAAATAGTGCAGATTGGATAAACTGAATCCCAAAGCTGCACGAAGATACTGCGAGAGGTGAAGTTTATTCAAAGTATTTTATATTAGAAATTCACACAATTGCGAATTTCTGCCATAACTTTTTGTTCTTTTATGTGTAATGATTAAGAAAAACACTGATTTTATAGTCTTTTTATGTTTTGAGCGGTCCGCACATTTTGTTACAGCCCCTATTAGCATTTTTCTTTGATTTTCAAGGCCAACCAAAGATGAAAAGAAGCGGAGAAAGTATATAAAAGAAAATATATTATGGCAAACAGGATATTTATTTTCCAAAAGCAAATCAGAACGATTATCCCATTTGCATAAAATAATGCAGACAAAATAAGGATAATAATAGTTGGCGTTTTCATTTGTTGTTTTCTCTTTTGATACTGTTTTTTCATAGAGTCATTCCGGTAATTTAAATATAGATTTTGAATCAGTATACCATCATTTTAAAAATAAGTCAATATAAAATGAATATAAAATAAATATAATCATAATATATTTTTTAGTTTATATAAACTATATAATTATATTTGAGGTGATGGTATTGAGTAAGAATATTATTAAGATTAATAAAAAAGGCGATGATGGATATAAAGTTATTTCTGTACGAATTAAAGAAGGGGTATTGAATAAAATTGACGACTTATCACAGCAAAGCAATCGATCACGCAATGAAATTATCAATATACTTTTAGAAAATTCTGTGGATGATGTTGAAATTGGTTAATACTTAATTTTGGACTTTAGCGAAAGCTAAAGTCTTTTTCGTCTAGACAATAAAAAACCGTCAGCCATAAGCTGACGGTTTTTGTGTTATTATTTACCCAAGTGGTGCAATGTCGATGAAATTGAAGCCGGATAAGAAGTTCTTTAAGAAACTGTAAATCGCATCCAGGCATTCCTGACTGTCACACTGAATATCCAGAGGCATCAGGGGATCGTGGAGAGACAAACGGAGCAAGAACCAACCGTCGCCTAAGTTCACACGAACACCTTCGTAGTTGGGTTCTTCCAAAGACATACCGTCGGCGGCTTCTACAGCCTTTTTCAGCTCGTCTAAAATTGTCTGACCATCTGCTTTAAAGTCTTCACCAGTTAAGTTCAGACGATGACCGGCGGCCAGTTTCGGTTCTTTTAAGTTGGCAATCAGCTCGGTGAGCTTGCGGCCTTCACCGCGCATTTTAACGGCTTTAATGAGCAGTTTGGTCACTAAGTATGCACCGTCATCCAAGAAGTAGTTTTCTAAGAGTGCAGCGTGACCACTGGTTTCGATAGCCAAGGGGCTGTAAGCACCTTCTGCATTTAAACGCTTAGCCTCGTTAATAACGTTTTTATAACCGCGTTTGAAACGATGATGTACGCCACCTAATTCGTTGTTGATAAACTCAGCCAAACCGGTAGAGGTAACAGAGTCAGTAACGATAGTGCCTTTCTTTTCCTCTAACAGTACAGCAGCAATCAAAGCAATCAGCTTGTTTTTATTGATTTCACGACCGGTGTCGTCTACGATAGCGGCACGGTCAACGTCAGTATCGAAAATAACGCCTAAGTCAGAGTTAGAATCCAAAACGGCCTTGGAAATAGCCGCCATAGCGTCCTTATCCTCAGGGTTGGGGATATGGTTGGGGAAGGTTCCGTCCGGCTCTAAGAAGCAGCTGCCGGAAACATCGGCGCCTAATGCTGCCAGCACCTTTTCAGCGTAAAAACCGCCGGCACCATTGCCGGCATCCACGGCAATTTTCATGCCGTCAAAGGGCATAGAAAGACCGGTTTCTTTCTGAATGATTTCAGCAATGTGCTTTGCATAGCGGGAAAGATATTCAAAGGTTGTCACTTCACCGGCTTTGGCAGAAGAGGTAGAAGCGCCATCCTGTGCGTAGGCTAAAATTTCAGCGATATCGCTACCTTCTAAGCCGCCCTCACGAGTAAAGAATTTCATACCGTTTCTGTTAAAAGGCAAGTGGCTGGCGGTGAGCATAATAGATGCAAACACATTTAATTCTTCATCCACCGTGCTCATAAACATAGCCGGTGTAGTACATAAACCAAAGTCAATAACATTGGCACCACTTTCGGTAATGGCACGAATGCAGGCATTTTTAATCCGCTGAGCGGAAATACGGCTGTCGTGACCGATGGAAATGGTCACATCTTCCGGTTTCATATTATTTTTTTCAGTTAAAAAGACAACAAAGCCTTTGGCAATAGCCGCAACAGCTTCGTCGGTTAAGTTAATGGCGGCACCGGGAATTCCTTCGCTGGCAACGCCACGGATATCACTGCCGTTTTTTAAAGCAGCCCATTCTTTTGAAAGCATTTTCATCCGTCCTTTTCATTAATATAGTAACAGTATACCAAAATCTGCATACATTTGCAAGGGTGAGATGCTATTTTTGTAAAAAAACAGAGTGGTCTTTAGGTTTGAAATTGGTGAGCTTGGGGTCCTTCAGCATCACCGCTCGCTTGATGGTGTGATTGCCGAATCGCCCTCTGATTTCATCCATGGCTTCTTCTAAGGCACGGTTTTTGTGATTGTCTGAATCAAAGAAAGAAAGCTGTCGGTTAAAAGCAGAAGAAAGCTGACATCCTCTGATGCCCAACGCACGGATGGGAGCATCATTCCGGTGCTGGCAAAGCAGTTGCCAGCCGGCATCAAAAATATCCAATGCACTTTGAGTGGGAGCCGTCAAACGGCATTGTCGTTCAAAGGAGGAGAGATTGCTGAGGCGGATGCTGATTTGCACCGTGGCGCAGAGCAACCCGTGAGATTTTAAACGATGAGATACCATTTCCGACAGAGCATACAGCACAATGCGGCAGTCCTCTTCTGTAATCAGATTCCGGTAGGCTGTGGTGCTGTTGCCAATGCTTTTGATGGGAATGTTATCCGCAGTTTCTGCCACAGGGGCATCATCCAAGCCGTTGGCAAACCGCCAGAGCATAGTGCCGGTTTTCCCTAAGGAGCGCCTTAAAAATTCCGGCGTTACGGCGGCTAAATCCCCAATGGTGGCAATGCCCACGCTGCGGAATCGCTCCCGGGCAGAACGCCCCACATAAAGCATTGCGTCCACCGGTAAGGGCCACACAATGTCACGAAAGCTTTCTTTGGGAATCACTGTTGTAGCATCGGGCTTTTTCATATCGGAGCCTAATTTGGCAAACACCTTGTTAAAGCTCACACCAACGCTGACGGTGAGGCCAAGCTCGTGAAAAATCCGTTTTCGTAAGTCATCGGCAATGGTTTTACCGTTGCCAAATAAAGCAGAGCTACCCGAAACATCCATCCAACATTCATCGGGGCCAAAGCTTTCCACCTGGCTGGTGTAACGCTGACAGATTTCACGGGTGAAACCGGAATATTTCATATATAAATCATAGTGGGGAGGTACGCAGATTAAATCCGGGCACAGCTGTTGCGCCTGCCACAGGGGCATAGCAGTTTTAATGCCGAAGAGCTTTGCCAATTCATTTTTAGCTAAAATAATGCCGTGGCGTGCTTTGGCATCCCCGGCAACAGCCACTGGCTTATCCTTTAGCTCTGCATGTTCCAGACATTCAACCGAGGCGAAAAAATTATTCAAATCGGCGTGTAAAATAGTTCGTTCCATAGAGACTCCTAAAACAGAACAAATGTTCGATTCTGTTTTTATTATATCCTATGGAACGAAAATATGCAAGAGGAAATTTTTAAAATTTTTATCAATAAAAATATCTTCTGAAAATACAAAAAGGGTACCGAACTCGGTACCCTTTAATGCATTTTTTTAATTAGACTGCGCGTGTTACCTTATTGGAACGCAGACATCTGGAACAAACGCTAATGGTTTTCGGTGTGCCGTTAACCAAAGCTTTAACCTTTCTCAAGTTGGGTTTCCAGGTTCTGTTTGATCTTCTGTGGGAATGGCTGACCTTAATACCAAATACCATGCTCTTTCCGCAAACTTCACATTTTGCCATCTATCGTACACCTCCCGTATGTTTGAAACGAAATAAACATAACGTTAATTTTACATATTTTTTTTGCTTGATTTTTCAAAGGATTCAAACAAGCAAAAATTATTATACCAAATTATTGTATTAAATGCAAGTGTTTTTTGAAAAATTTTTAATTATTTCTGATTCTGATGAATTAAAGCTGCCTTTACAGTATTTTTCATCAGCATAGCAATGGTCATGGGACCAACACCGCCGGGCACAGGAGTAATGGCAGAGGCTTTTTCAACAGCAGTAGCAAATTCTACATCACCCACAAGCTTTTTATCCGGCAAACGGTTCATGCCAACATCAATAACAACAGCGCCTTCTTTAATCATATCGCCTTTAATTAATTCCGGCACACCAACAGCGGCCACAACGATATCGGCACGGCGCACGGTTTCTGCCAGATTCTTTGTTCTGGAGTGGCAGATGGTCACGGTGCCGTGAGCATGTAATAATAACATAGACATAGGCTTGCCGACAATGTTACTGCGACCGATAACTACACATTCTTTGCCCATAATGTCAATGCCGCTTTCTTTGATGAGTTCCATAACGCCGGCAGGGGTGCAGGGCAAAAAGTCATAATCGCCAATCATAATTTTGCCCACGTTGACGGGATGGAAAGCATCTACATCCTTATCAGGGCGGATGGCGTTAATTACAGCCTTTTCATCAATATGTTTTGGCAGAGGGAGCTGACAGAGAATACCGTCAATGTCTGCGCTTTCGTTTAATTCATTAATTAACTTAAGCAGCTCTTCCTGTGTGGTTTCGCCGGGGAGAGCATATTCCATAGAGCGAACGCCGATATATTCACAGGCTTTCTTTTTGTTGTTTACATAGATTCGAGAAGCAGGGTCATCCCCTACGATGATGACTGCCAGACCGGGATTGAGACCCTTTGCCTTTAGTTCTGCTACTTCGTTTTTCAGTTCGTCCTTGATTCTCTGTGATACGGCTTTGCCGTCCAGAATTTTTGCGTTTGTCATTATTTTTTCCTCCTGTATCTGATGGCTTGAACGGAATGAGACAATGGGGACCGTTCCCGATTAAATCTTCCCGTCCTGCTTTTTTTAACGCTTGTAATACCAGTTTTCGGTTTTCGGGTAAAAAGGATTGCAGTAGTGCCCGTTGCATAGCTTTGTCTTCGCCCTTGGGAACATACACC
This sequence comes from Clostridia bacterium, assembly GCA_017416855.1. Classification (GTDB taxonomy): domain Bacteria; phylum Bacillota; class Clostridia; order UBA1381; family UBA9506; genus UMGS755. The sequence continues at coordinate 84,847 of JAFQAZ010000021.1, read as the reverse complement.
GGTTGTTTGGTAAAAGGGTCTTGCCCGGTATAATACATAGCGGTGGAAACAGAGCCGGGGGTGGGATAGAAGTCCTGCACCTGCTCCGGACGAATTTTCTCTCGGCGGAGATATTCTGCCAGTTGAATGGCTTCTTCTAATGTGGAGCCGGGGTGGCCGGACATTAAATAGGGCACTAAATACTGTTCTTTACCCAAATGTTCATTGATTTTTTTATATTTTTGCCGAAAGGCTTCATATACATGGTTGGCAGGCTTGCCCATGGCGGCGAGCACCTTGTCGGAAATGTGCTCCGGCGCCACTTTTAACTGCCCGCTGATGTGATGCTTTACTAAATCGTGGAAAAAGCCTTCGTTTGTATCGGCTAAGAGATAGTCGAATCGGATGCCGGAACGGATGAAAACCTTTTTTACAAAGGGGAGCTCACGGAGCTTTTTCAGTAACTCCCGATAATCCCTGTGGTCAGCAATGAGTGCCTTACAAGGGGAAGGATATAAACACCGTTTATCCGGACAAACCCCAGCGGAAAGCTGTTTTTTGCAGGCAGGCTGACGGAAGTTGGCGGTGGGACCGCCTACATCGTGGATGTAGCCTTTAAAACCGGGTAAGTCCTTTAACAGAGTTGCTTCTTTTATAATGGATTCGTGACTTCTGGCTGTTACCGTCCGTCCCTGATGAAAGGCTAAGGAACAGAAGTTGCAGGAGCCAAAGCAACCTCGTGATGAGGTGATGCTGAACTGCACCTCTAAAAGAGCGGGAATGCCGCCTTCTTCATCATACATAGGGTGTGCACGGCGGACATAGGGCAGTTCATACACGGCATCCAAAGCATCGCCCTGCAAAGGCATTGCCGGCGGATTCTGCACCAAAAAGCGGTTGCCGTGGGCTTGCACCAGAATTTTGCCACGGACGGCATCCTGTTCATAAAAGGAAATCCGTGTGGCATCGGCATAAGCCGGTTTATCAGTAGATACCTCCTCAAAAGAGGGAAGCATCAGATAATCTTTTTGAATGTTTTCTAAAGAATTGGTAATGTAACAAGTGCCACGAATGTTCTTAAGGCGCGAAACAGGGCAACCGGAAGCCAGTGCATCAGCAATTTCCACAATGGAGATTTCGCCCATGCCGTAAGAGAGCAGGTCAGCACGGCTGTCAAACAAAACAGAACGGCGCACTTTGTCCTGCCAGTAATCGTAGTGTGCAAAACGGCGGAGGCTTGCCTCAATGCCGCCAATGATAATGGGAATGCCGGGGAAGGCCTCACGCACACGGTTTGAGTAGACAATAGCGGCTCTGTCCGGCCGTTTGCCGGCTACGCCTCCAGGAGAATATAAGTCCTGCTTTCTTGGCTTTTTAGCCGCAGTATAATGTGCCACCATAGAGTCTAAATTACCGGCACCAATGAAAAAACCATAGCGGGGAGCACCCAAAACCTTAAAAGGCTCTGCAGTTTGCCAGTCTGGTTGGGCAATGATGCCCACACGATAACCAGCGGCAGTCAGCACGCGAGTAATCACTGCATTAGCAAAAGAGGGATGGTCTACGTAAGCATCGCCGGATACATAGATAAAATCCGGCTGATCCCATCCCAAAGCATCCATTTCCGCCTTGGTAACCGGCAAAAAACCTTGTTTTATACCCATCATGACTGAATGCTCATTTCTAAATAATCTTCTTTAGAGAGTAACACCTCTCTGGGTTTACTACCATCCTGAGGACCAATCCAACCGCGCTCTTCCATCTGATCCACAATTCTGGCGGCGCGGGAGAAACCGATTTTTAACCGTCTCTGCAGATAAGATGCAGAGATTTTACCGGTATCCACAGCTATTTCAATAGCACGGGGCAACAGTTCATCATTATCACCAGCATCGTGGTCGCCGTTGTTACCGGAAATATTAACCACCTTGCCGTTTTCGATTTTTTCCAATACATCTTCATCGTACCGGGCGGTGGAGCCGCTTTTAATAAATTCAACCACGCGCTCAACCTCTTTATCAGAGATAAACGCACCCTGCAGACGGGTGGGCTTGGGCGCACCAACAGGCGCAAAGAGCATATCACCGCGACCGAGAAGCTTATCGGCACCACCAGCGTCTAAAATGGTACGGCTATCGATTTGTGAAGACACCGCAAAGGCAATACGGGACGGAATATTGGCTTTGATGATACCGGTAATAACGTCAACAGAGGGACGCTGGGTAGCAATCACCAAATGCATACCGGCAGCACGGGCCATCTGAGCCAGACGGCAGATGGAATCTTCCACTTCGCCGGGGGCAACCATCATCAGGTCTGCCAATTCGTCAATGATAATCACAACCTGGGGCAGTGTATTCTCTCCACCGGATTCTAAAATCATTTCGTTGTAGCCCTTTAAATCACGAACGTTACTTTCAGCAAACATTGCATAGCGCCGAGTCATTTCCTGCACAGCCCAGTAAAGAGCACCGGAAGCGCGGCGTGGGTCTGTTACTACAGGAATCATCAGATGCGGAATGCCGTTATAAATACTGAGCTCAACCACCTTGGGGTCAATCATTAACAGTTTGACTTCGTTGGGATCGGCTTTATAAATAATACTGGTAATTAAGGTGTTAATACAAACACTCTTACCGGAACCGGTAGCACCGGCAATGAGCACGTGAGGCATTTTACCTAAGTCTACCACCACATTTTTGCCGGCAATGTCCTTACCCAGAGCAAAAGCCAGCTTAGAGGGAAAGGAGCGGAATTCTTCTGAATCCAGCACCTCGCGGATGCTGACGGTGGCAACGGTTTTGTTGGGAATTTCGATACCAATGGCCTCTTTGTTGGGAATGGGTGCTTCAATACGCACACCGGTAGCTGCCAAACGAAGGGCAATATCATCAGAAAGGCCAACGATTTTGCTTACCTTAACACCTTCGCCGGGTTTTAATTCATAGCGAGTAACGGTGGGGCCTTTGCTGACGTTTAAAAGCTTAGCATCCACATTAAAGCTTTTTAAGGTGGAAATCAGCTTAGTGGCCGTTTCCTTCAGCTCTGTTCTCGAATCAGCAGAATCTGCACCGTCATTGCCGCGGTTTAATAATTCAACGTCAGGGAAGGTATAGGGAATCCGTTCAAAGGCTTCCTCCAGTTCCTGTGCAATTTCTTCTGTTTCTTCTACGGTGAGGGATTGCACCTTTTCCAAGGGAGTGCCGGGTTTTTCCGGTGCAACCTCTTCCGGTTCGGAAGAGACAACCGGAGCTTCCTGGGGTTTTTCCGGTCCGGCAGGCAGGGCTTCATCTAAAATAGCATCTAAATCTTTAAAATCAAAGGGCGCTTCATCTATAAAATCTTCTTCGATGGGAATGTTGCGCATAGATTCAGGAATGTAGTCGTCATCATCATAAGGCTTGGGAATCACCAGCTGATCACTGCGTTCCCGGGTTACTTCATCATCACCGAAGTTGGGGATGGATTTCTTTTTAACCGGTTCTTTTGTTTCTGCAACGGTGATTTTTTCAGCTTTTTCCTTTTCGATTTCCTGCTGCACCGCCTTTACATCCATAAAGCAACGGACAATAAGGCGTAACAACGCTTTTAGGGGGGACCACTTGGTTAAAATCATAATCAAAACAAGTAAGATTGTAATCAGAATAATGCCCGCGGCAATGCCGCCTACGGTGTTGGCAAATATATCGCACAGTACGCCGCCTAAAACGCCACCGCCAAAACCGTCAACACCACCGGACCAATAGCCGGAGAGACTGGAACTCCAGAAGGGATTAACGGCCGGCATGCCGGAAAACAACTGAAACAGACTGGAAACAGACCATACCGTCAGGGCCGTTTGCAGATATTTTTTCTTGTTTTCTTCAAACTTTTTGCCAACAACGCGATGGATGCTGTAAACCAAAAAGATAATGGGCAGAACATAGGCGGGCAAACCGAATAAGCCGGAGAAAAGCATTCTTGTCCATTCGCCCACAATGCCGCTGGGGAAATACATTAAAACAACGGATAAAAGCCCTGCTACAACGGTAAACAGGGTTACGAATTCATTTTTCATGGGGGAGGCAACAGTTTGTTGGGTAGTTTTTTTGCCCTTCTTTACGGTCTTTTTCTTAGAAGCTGCCATCAGATATCAAAACTCCTTTATGTAAAAGTAAACAGTTTTCTGCACAATTACATATAGTATACCACAAATGCAAGCTGTTTTCCAGCACTTTTTTCATAAACTTTAAAAAAGAAGAGATTTCTTGACAAAAAATATGCAGTATGCTACCATAGCAATAGAGAAAGCGGGGATTTTTATGAAGAAAAATGATATAAAAAAGATCAAGCTTTTAGCTGGCTTGGTTACTGCTCTGGCAATATTATTAGCCGGATATACAAAAAGTAGAAAGAAAGGCGAAATGCTTTATAAGGTGTCTGTTTGCTTAGGAGCGAAAAAGACGCAAAAAAGAGAAATCACCGCTGATTTTCAACATCTGTTCAAATCAAACGGCTGGGCCTATACAGCCACTGAAGACTATGAACAGTATGCAGAAAATGGCAGTGAAACCTTAGTATATTATGTGATTCTGGCAGAAGAAGAACCGCTGGCCAAAGCACTTAACGGGCTGCAGGAAAAATGGTTACTTCCTTCTGTTTGCTGCACAAAAGAAGAAAAGCCTTATCGAAGGCTTTGAAAAAATGTTGTTAACAGGTCAGAACAGGTGGCTTCCATAATGCCACCATATACTTCGAAGGGAGTACCACACAGTAAATCTATTTTACCGCCACAGGCACCGGCTTCCGGGTCGTAAGCACCGAAGTATACCCGATCGGGGCGGGCAAGCAAAATAGCTCCGGTGCACATAGGACAAGGCTCTAACGTTACATATAAAGAACAGCCGGTGAGCCGTTTGGTGCCAAGCTTTTGGAGCGCCTCTTTCATCACCAGCATTTCGGCATGCGCTAATATATCCTGTTTCCGCTCTGTTATATTGTGAGCACGGCACAGGATTTTTTCATCCTTAACCAAAACCGCGCCTACGGGGACTTCGCCCATTTCAGCAGCTTTTTGCGCTTCTTTTATAGCTTCTTCCATAAAGGGATTCGTCATAGCATCCAGTCCTTTTACTTTCTGTTTTTCATACCGGCTTCATACATTAAAATAGCGGCGGCGGCAGCCACGTTTAAGGATTCGGCACTGCCGGCCATAGGTATTTTAACAACGACATCGGCCAGAGAAAGGGTTTCGGCGGATACACCGCCGGCTTCGTTGCCTACGGCGATGATGGTATTTTCTTTTGCTGACCATTCCGTTGACGGAATACTGTCATCTGTCAGAGCAGAAACAGCGAAGGAAAAGCCCTGCTTTTGTAGGGCGCACAGGGCATCGTAATCCACATCGGTATAAATGTCAACGTGAAACAAAGACCCCATGGTAGAACGCACCAGCTTAGGATTAAAGGGGTCAACACTTTCCGGGGAAAGTAGCACCCCGTTAAATCCCATGGCATCTGCCGAGCGGATGATAGAGCCCACATTGCCCGGGTCACGAACACGGTCGCAATATATGTATAAACCGTTTTTTGGCAGAACCTTAGTCGAGGGGAGAGTGCAGGTGCACAAAATGCCTTGGGGGGTTTTGGTATCAGCCATTTTGGCAAAAAGATGAGGGGGCACACGGTAAACTATTTGGTTGTCCAGTTTGCCGGCAAAGAGGTCAGGCAACACAAAGTCGGTGCTCACAATCACGGCTTTGACTTCATAGCGGGAATCCAGCGCCCACAAAACAGACATAGCACCCTCTACCAAAAATTCACCGTACCGCTCCCGGTACTTTTTTTCTTTTAAACTGGCAATTTTTTTTATAATGGGGTGGTTAGCACCCGAGATTTCCTGTATCATGTTGACCTCCGGAGGAATTTTATGTCATAACATTCTATATATGCTAATTGTAACACAAATGAAGATTCATTTCAATATATGGAAGTTTTTTTATTGCTTTATGAAGGAAAATATGATATAACTAATATTGGAATATTTGAAAAGGAGTTTCCGTATGAAAAAGAATATTTGGGAAAACGTATATTATAGATTAAAAGACCCGGTGGAAATTAAACTGGCCATTTTATATGTGCTCTTCTATGCTGATATTCCTGTCAGCGATGTGGAATTAAAGCATTGTATGTTAGAGGGCACCAGTGTAGATTTTCTGGAGCTTTGTAATATCATTGAAGAGCTTAAAAATGAAAATCATATGAAAACCGTGTGGCGGGACGAAATGGATAAATATGTGCTGACAAGCTCCGGCGAAGATATGATCACCATGTTTGAAAATAAGCTCCTTGCCAGCGTGAAAAACAGCTTGAAGGACGCTATTGACCAGTATTATAAAAACGAAACAAGCCGCAAGGCCATCCGCTGCGATGTACAGCCGGTGGGTGACGGTATGTTTTGTGCCGAACTGGAACTGAAAGAGGGTAAAAATTCTTTGCTGGCCATCTCATTATTTGCAGGCAGCAAAAAACGGGCGCTTTCTATGTGCCGCAAGTTCCGTGAAGACCCTTATGGTTTTTATGAAAAGCTTTCGGCTCTTTTAGAATCGGAGGAAAACTAATATGGATTATGATGTGATTATTGCCGGCGGCGGTCCTGCAGGCTTAAATGCGGCTTTATATGCGGCGCGCTCAGGCCTTTCCTGCCTGGTGCTGGAAAAAATGTTTGCCGGTGGACAAATGTCTACCACCACAACCTTAGAAAATTATATTGGTTTCCCCGGTGGGGTGGATGCCATTACTTTAGCGATGAATATGGAACAGCAGGCAAAGGATGCCGGTGCTGAAATTAAATATGAAGAAATTAAAGAACTGGAACTTTCCGGCGATGTAAAAACAATTACCACTGCAAAAGGTGTGCTGACGGCAAAAGCCTTCATTGCCTGTATGGGTGCTCAGCCCCGCACCTTAGGGGTGCCGGGGGAAGATGCCTTTCGTGGCAGAGGCGTTTCTTATTGTGCCACCTGCGACGGAGCACTATATAAAGATAAAACTGTTGCTGTGGTGGGTGGTGGTGATACTGCTTTAGAAGATGCTTTGTTTCTGGCGAAATACTGTGAAAAGGTATACTTGATTCACCGTCGGGAGACCTTTCGTGGTGTGCAGGCTCTTTCTGAACAGGTGAAAAGTCTCGATAATGTAGAATTGATACTTTCTTCTGTTGTGAAGGAAATTAAGGGCACCAATGCGGTGGAAACGGTAACCGTTTCTAATGTGGCGACAGAGGAGGAAACAGAGCTTCCCGTCAACGGTGTTTTTGTGGCGGTGGGCACGCAACCCAACACAGAGCTTCTCAAAGGAAAGTTAGCCCTTACTGATGGTGGCTATGTGGAGACCGACGAGGAAATGAAAACCGAAATTCCCGGGGTGTTTGCCGCAGGGGATTTGCGGAAAAAACCGTTGCGGCAGGTGATTACAGCGGCCGCTGACGGAGCGGTAGCGGCCTTTTCAGTTCTTCGGTATATTGAAAGCCGTTAAGGCTTTCGCTCAATTTCGGCACCCAGGCTCTGGAGCTTTTTTTCTAAGGCGTCATAGCCCCGGTCAATGTGATAAATATCCGAAATTTCAGTATCGCCACGGGCGGCTAAACCGGCAAGCACCAATGCTGCACCGGCACGCAAATCCGTGGCTTTTACTTTGGCACCGGAGAGACTCTTCTTTCCTTCGATGACGGCATTTCTGCCGGAAACCTTGATGGAAGCTCCCATGCGGCACAACTCACCGGTGTGCATAAAACGGTTTTCGAACACCGTTTCCGTGATAATGCCGGTACCTTCAGAAAGAGATAACAAGGCGGTCATTGGTGCCTGCATATCCGTTGGGAATCCGGGAAAGGGCAGGGTTTTAATGTCTACGGCCCGCATAGTTTTTCTCGGCTCTACGGTAACCGTGTTATTTTGTATGGTAATGGGAATATTCATTTCTGAAAATTTGGCTGTAATTGGCTTTAAAGTGTCCGGGCGGATGCCGGTAACGGTCACCTGTCCACCGGTAATGGCGGCAGCTGTCAGCAAGGTGCCGGCTTCAATGCGGTCGGGCATAATAGCATAGCGGGTACCGGTGAGGCCGGCAACGCCGATGATTTTAACTGTATTACTCCCTGCGCCTAAAATTCTGCCGCCCATAGAGCATAAGAAATTGGCCAGATCTACAATTTCCGGCTCGGTGGCGGCGTTTTCAATAATGGTGGTGCCTTCTGCTAAAACGGCGGCAGACATAATGTTTTCCGTGGCGCCAACGCTGGGAAAATCAAGATAGATTTTTGTGCCAACCAGCTTTTTGGCAGTTCCCTCAATGATGCCTTTTGTGATTTTAAAAGTTGCACCTAAAGCAGATAAGCCTTTTAAATGTAAATCTACGGGGCGCGCACCGATGGCACAGCCACCGGGCAGGGAAATGGCAACGCGGCCACAACGAGCAAGAAGTGGTCCCATTACCAAAAAGGAGCCGCGCAGGCGTCCGGTTAAATCATAGGGCAGCTTGTGCCGGGAAAGGCCGGCGGTTTCAATGATGAGAGTATCCTCTGCCCCTGAGGCAACAGAGCACCCCAAAGCAGACAAAATGTCACACATAACCTTGATATCTGAAAGGGCAGGCATCCGTTCTAAAATAACCGGCTTGTCTGTCAGCAAAGATGCGGCTAAAATAGGTAAGGCGGCATTTTTAGAGCCGGAAACGGCAACAGTGCCGTATAATGGTTTCTGACCTTTAATATGAAAAGTTTCCATCAGTAATTCCTCTTTTGTTTTGTTCTAAAAACAGTATTACCGAATCTTATGTTTACATACGAAGTAAAAAAATGAAAAATTGAAAGGATGTTTTTTGTTTATGTTTAAAGAACTTGCTTTAAAACGTGAAAGCTGCCGCGGGTATGACGGCCGGCCGGTGCCTCACGAATTATTACAGGAGATTTTAGAAACAGCCTGTCTTTCTCCATCGGCTTGCAATTCTCAGCCCTGGCGGCTACTTGCCGTTGAGGGGGAAACGGCAGAAAAACTGAGACCTATGGTCCAGGCGGCAGGCTTAAACCGCTTTGCTGATAAGGTTTCAACCTTTGTTGTTATCTGCGAAACCAAAGCCAGCTTAAAGGAAGGCGTTTCAGGAGACCGTCAGCGGTTCGCTCAGATGGATGTGGGTATGGTGACCATGATGCTCACATTGGCAGCAGCAGACCAGGGCGTATCCACCTGCATTTTAGGTTGTTTTCGTGAAAACAAAATTAAAGAGCTTTTAAATATTCCTGAGGATGTTGTTGTCCGCTTGGTGGTGGCTATGGGCTATGCGGAAAAAGAAGGGGTACGCAAAAAAGTCAGAAAGCCATATTCAGAAACCATCGGGTATCAGTCATGGTAAAAGGAAAACGAATGACACAAGAGTTTTATGATAAAAACGCCGTGGAACTGGCACCGCTTTTGCTGGGAAAATTTCTTTGCCTGAAAACGGAAGATGGTGTTCTTAAGTTACCAATCACGGAAACAGAGGCTTACTATACAGAACAAGACACTGCCTGCCATGCCCATAAAGGACGGACAAAACGGACGGAACTGTTATACCATCGGGGCGGTTGTGCCTATGTTTACCTTTGCTACGGTATGTATCATTTAATGAATGTGATTTGCGGTGAAGAAAATGTGCCTCAAGGGGTTTTGATTCGTGGGGCAGGAGAATATGATGGCCCCGGTAAGTTGACTCGCGCTATGGGGATTGATAAAACCCATAACGGCGTTGATCTGGTGAATGGGGATGTATTATGGATAGAGGAGGGTCCTCAGCCTGCATACCGTGCCACACCCCGCATTGGCATTAACTATGCCACGGAAGAATATCGCAATATTTTGTGGCGGTTTGTAGCTGAAAAGGAAAGCAAATAAACAGATTCTTGAATAATTTGTGAAATATATAAAATATTCTGTTGACATTTTGAATTATAATTGTTATAATATACTTTGTAGTTTTTTACATCACATACTTTTTGAGTAGAAATCAAACCCAACGCAAAGTACCGGAGGGAGGGAATAAACATGTCTGAAATCAGATTAAAAGATCACGAATCTTTAGATAGTGCCCTGCGTCGTTTTAAGCGTTCCTGCGCAAAAGATGGCGTTCTTTCAGAAATTAGAAAAAGAGAGCATTACGAAAAGCCCAGTGTAAAAAGAAAGAAAAAGTCCGAAGCAGCCAGAAAAAGAAAGTTCAAATAATTCTTGGCTATCATTTGTTTTGAATTTCAAAACGGTTTCATCAGCAAGGCTAAACTTTAGCCTTGCTGTTTTTTTCTTTTAAATAAGAAAATAATTGTTTGCAATTTGATTTACAATATGATATAATATAAAATTGTATTAATATATAATAGGTAATTTATGTTTTAATATAAAGTATAGTATTTTGTCGGGAATTGCCCGGCAATAAGATTGGAGTTTGTGCTTATGGAAATCAAGGCACCAAGAGGAACACATGATGTGTTGCCCCAAGAGTCATATAAATGGCATAAGGTGGAAGAAGCTGTGAAAGGCCTCTGCCACGATTTTGGCTATCAGGAAATCAGAACGCCGGTGTTTGAGCACACAGAGCTTTTTGAGCGCGGTGTAGGCGAGACCACTGATGTGGTTCAGAAAGAAATGTATACCTTTATGGATAAAGGCGGCAGAAGCATCACCCTGCGCCCTGAGGGAACATCTCCCGTTGTACGTAGTCTGGTGGAACATTCGTTATATGCCCAGGCATTGCCGGCAAAGCTTTACTATGTAACCCCCTGCTTCCGCTACGAAAAACCACAGGCAGGTCGTTTGCGTGCCTTCCATCAGTTTGGTGTGGAGGTGTTCGGTGCAGAAGATGCGGCTTTAGATGCTGAGGTTATTTCTCTTGCTTTAGAACTGTTCCGGCGCTTGGGTGTGACAGGGGTAGAGTTGGAAATCAACAGTATTGGCTGTCCCACCTGTCGTAAGGCTTATAACGAAAAATTAAAGGAATTTTTCAAACCTCATCTGGGTGAGTTGTGCGAAACCTGCCGTCAGCGGTATGAAAAAAATCCTTTGCGTATTTTAGACTGCAAGCAGCAAAGCTGTAAAGATATTTACAATTCAGCACCGATTCTTTTAGATAACATCTGTCCGGATTGTGAAAGTCATTTTAACAGACTGCGCTCTTGCTTGGATGCTATGGGCATCCCCTATACAATCGATGGCACCATTGTCCGCGGTCTTGACTATTACACCAAAACCGTATTTGAAATTGTTTCCAAAAACATTGGCGCACAGGGTACGGTTTGCGGTGGCGGTCGTTATAACGGCCTGGTGGCAGAACTCTCCGGTCCGGAAATGCCGGCAGTTGGTTTTGGTCTGGGCATCGAGCGGTTGCTTTTGATGTTAGATAATTTAAACATTGATTTAGGCGGTCAGGATGTGCCGGACATTTACATTGGCCACATTGGTGAGAAGGCCGATATGTTTGTGCAGAATCTTGTGTTAAAACTCCGCCGCGAAGGTGTGGCGGTTGAACGGGATTATATGAACCGCAGCGTGAAAGCGCAGATGAAGTATGCTAATAAAATCGGCGCCCGTTACACCGTTGTGCTGGGTGATAATGAAATTGAAGCCGGCAAAGCAGGACTTAAGAATATGGAAACCGGCGATGTAACAGAAGTTAATTTAGATGCTTTGGGAAACTTTTTCAGCAGTTTGGAGGAATAACAAATGGAAACATTACAGGGATTAAAAAGAACCCATAAATGCGGCACCCTGCGTGAAGAACATGTAGGCAGTGAAGTTACCGTTATGGGTTGGGCACAGAGCTACCGTAACTTAGGCGGCGTTATTTTCATTGGTCTGCGTGACCGTTCCGGCATTGTTCAGGTTGTCTTTAACGCTGAGCAGAATAAAGAATTGTTTGATAAGGCAGATACCATTCGTAACGAATTTGTATTGGCTGTTGTGGGTGAGGTTATCCCCCGTGACGCAGTGGCCATCAACGATAAAATGCCTACCGGTCGGGTGGAAATCCGCGCCAAAGAGCTTCGTATTCTCTCCGTGGCTGAAACTCCACCGATTTATATTGAAGAAAACAGCGATGTTCGTGAAGAAATCCGCTTGAAATATCGTTATTTAGACCTGCGTCGTCCTGATATGCAGCGGATTATGGAGCTCCGTCACAGAGTGGCAAAGCTGGCTCGTGATTATTTTGACAGCCAGGGATTTTTGGAAATTGAAACACCCATGCTGACCAAATCCACACCGGAAGGTGCCCGTGACTATCTGGTACCCAGCCGTGTGCATCCCGGTCATTTCTATGCCCTGCCCCAGTCTCCTCAGCTTTACAAGCAGCTGTTGATGCTGTCCGGCATGGACCGTTATATTCAGATCGTTAAATGCTTCCGTGATGAAGACCTGCGCGCAGACCGTCAGCCGGAATTTACACAGATAGACCTTGAAATGTCTTTTGTAAACATTGATGATGTGCTGGAAGTAAACGAAGGCTTTATGAAGCTTGTGTTTAAAGAAATTCTGGGCGTTGATTTAAAGACACCCTTCCGTCGTATGACCTATCAGGAAGCTATGGATCGCTTTGGTTCTGATAAGCCGGATACCCGTTTTGACTTTGAACTGGTTGATTTGTCAAGCATTGTAGCCGGCTGTGGCTTTAAAGTTTTTGCCGATGCAGTAGCAAACGGCGGTAGTGTTCGCGCTATTAACTGTAAGGGTGGCGGTAGCAAACTGTCCCGCCGCGATTTAGATGCGTTAACCGATGTGGTTAAGCTCTATAAAGCAAAGGGTATGGCCTGGATTAATGTTTGCGAAAATGAACTGAAATCTTCTATCACCAAGTTCCTGACTCAGGAAGAAATTGACGGCATTCTGTCCACGATGCAGGCAGAGGTTGGTGACATTATTATGATTGTAGCCGACCGCAACGAAGTGGTTTATGACGCTCTGGGCAACCTGCGTTTAGAGCTTGCTCGCCGCTTTGACCTGCTGAAGAAGGATGAATATGACCTTTTGTGGGTAACGGACTTCCCGCTGTTTGAGTACAGCGAAGAAGAAGACCGTTATGTGGCTAAACACCACCCCTTCACAATGCCCGTGGAAGAGGATATTCCGCTATTAAAGGAAAATCCGCAAAAAGCACGTGCAAAAGCTTATGATATGGTATTTAACGGAACTGAGGTTGGCGGCGGCAGCCTGCGTATTTTCAACACAGAACTTCAGCAGACAATGTTTGAAGCTTTGGGCTTTACTAAAGAAAAGGCCTGGGAGCAGTTTGGTTATTTGATGAATGCCTTCCGTTATGGCACACCGCCTCATGGTGGTATGGCATACGGCTTGGACCGTTTGGTTATGCTCTTAGCCGGTCGTGACTCCATTCGCGATGTCATTGCCTTCCCCAAGGTGAAGGATGCATCAGAATTGATGACGGAGGCGCCCACTTTTGTGGATCCCAAACAGCTCAAAGAATTGCATTTGGCCTTAGAGGACATAACAGAATAATATATTGGGCTGTAGAAAAACACATTTGTTTCTCTATGGCCCTTTACGCTTTATTAACGTTTTGTTCACAAAATTGACAATAATTTGTGTTATGATTGAAGAGATTATTTGATTAGGGAGGTCATCAAATGGTTGAGATTAAAAATCTTACCAAAAAATATGGCAGTCATTTGGCTGTGGATAACATTTCTTTCACAGTGAAACAAGGTGAAATTCTCGGATTTTTAGGCCCTAACGGTGCTGGTAAATCCACCACAATGAACATTTTAACAGGGTATTTATCCGCAACAAGCGGTGAAGTGAGCGTCGACGGCTTTAATATTCTGGATAATCCTGTAGAAGCCAAGAAAAAAATCGGTTATCTGCCGGAACAACCGCCGCTTTATATGGATATGACCGTGCGGGAATATCTGGACTTTGTTTATGACTTAAAGGGCGTTAAAGAGGAACGTGACGAACATATTAACAAGATTTGCGAAACCGTTCAGATTTCTCACGTGGCCGACCGTTTGATTGCCAACCTTTCCAAAGGCTATAAACAGCGTGTAGGTCTGGCGCAGGCAATGATCGGCAATCCGGAAGTGTTGATTCTGGACGAACCCACTGTTGGCTTAGATCCCAAGCAGATTATTGAAATCCGCTCGGTTATCAAGCAGCTGGGAAAAGAACATACCGTTATTTTGTCTTCTCACATTCTGCAGGAGGTCAATGCCCTTTGTGAACGTGTTATCATTATTAATAAGGGCAAGCTGGTTGCCAGCGACACCCCGGAAAGCCTGGCAAAATCCATTTCCAATGTAAACAAATTCCAGGTTCGCATTGCTGGTGAAGAACGCAAGGTTTTAGATGTGTTAGAGCCCATTAAAGGCATTAAATATTTAAAATCCTTAGGCAGAAAAGAAGCCAATTCCATTGACTTTATCTTGGAAGCCGAACCGGATACCGATGTGAGAATTCCTATGTTCTATGCATTGGCAGAGGCCGGTCTTCCCATCTTATCCTTAGAACTTACAGAGCTTTCTTTAGAGGATATCTTCCTGGAGGTTACCAAAGGTCAGGGCGGAAAGATTTTTGAAGAAGTGGACGAGAGCGAAATTGACTTCGTGAATCAATCTGCAGAGGAAACAGAAGAATCCATGGAAGAATCGGTTGCAGAAGCCGAGGAAGGAGCAGAGCAATGAAAGCAATTTATCAAAGAGAATTAAGGGCATATTTTAAAACGCCCGTAGGTTATATTTTTCTCAGTGCGTATATTTTCTTCGCATCTCTGCTGTTTGCTTTAATCAATCTGCAGGGACAAAACACCAATATGATGGGCTTTTTCTCTAATGTTGGTATGGTATTTGTGTTTGTTATTCCGGTGCTGACTATGCGCCTGTTTTCAGAAGAACGTAAAAGCAAAACCGACCAGCTATTGCTTACAGCCCCTGTCCGGATTACGGACATTGTGTTTGGTAAATTTCTGGCGGCTTCTACAGTTCTTGCCATCGGTATTCTGGCAACCATGCTGTTTGTGCCGATTATGGAGCTTTATGGTACACCGCTGATTGCTCAAACCGTGATTGGTTATCTGGGCCTTTTCTTAATGGGACTGTTTTTCGTGGCCCTTGGTATGTTTATGTCCTCTCTCACAGAAAGCCAGGTAATTGCGGCAGTATCCACATTGGCCATTATCTTCTTTTTGTGGGTGTTCGGCGGATTAAGCTTCCGTTTTTCAGAAATCATAACCGGAACCTTCGGCTTTTTGGGCAAAACCCTGGATTGGCTGATGAACTTTATTTCCATTCAGAACAGACTGTATGATTTCAACCTGGGCACTTTGAATATTGTGCCTGTGTTCTATTTTGTCAGTTTGGCAGGCTTATTCATTTTCTTGACAATCCGTGTGATTGAAAGAAGACGTTGGAAATAAGAAAGGATGGGAAAGATGAATAAAAAATTTCGCTATTCACTGAATTCCAAGGCCTTTATTATCGGTGCAATTATTGTGGTGCTGCTTTTAAACGCCATTTTGATTACGCTTAACGGTAAAATTGCCCTTGAGATAGATTTTACAGAAGACCAGATTTTTTCTTTAACAGAAGAATCATTAAACATTGTTGACCAGATTGATAAGCCTACAGAAATTTTAATTCTGACAATGGGAGAAGATAACGAAACGTTGTCTATGGTCAGAAATGTGTTAGAAAATTATAGACAGAGAAATGATAAGATTGATATCCGAGAAGTGGATGTCATTAAAAATCCGGCAGAAGTTCAGGCTTATATGGAAGAGATTGCATACCTTTCGGTTAATTCTTTGATTATCCGCCAGGGTGACCGTCACGAAACGGTGAATGCAAAGGAGTTCTTTACTTCTGGGGAATACGGCCAATTCAGTTATGTGGAGCGTCTGACATCAGCAAAACTGGCAAGCTTTGTGGATGGTGTTAACATATCCAGAATCGTTTACACGACCGGCCACGGTGAAGCTGCTTCTTCAGTTATGACCGGCGTGCTTGAGCGGGATGGTTATCAGACCGGTCAGCTGGATATTTTAACAGAGGAATTCCCTGAGGATACAAAGACAGTTGTTGTTATCAATGCCCCGCAGCAGGATTTTGCAACAGAAGAAATTTCCAAGCTGGATAAATATTTGGTTCAGGGCGGCAATGTGCAGATTTATTTTGACCCCCGTGTTCCGGCTCTGCCGAATCTAGAAAAATACTTAGCAGAGGACTGGGGAATTATCCGTAACAACCATGTTATTTTAGATGTAAACAATATGGTTGAAAACGAATTGTTTATGGTTGCACAGATTGGGGAACACGATATTACCAATCCGCTGACTGAAAGTCAGAAACGCGCCGGTTACGGTCCGGCAAACAGCCTATCGGTTTCGCCTGAAAAACCTGCTACAGTTATCATTGACACCTTACTTTCCACGCAGGATAGCGCCTATGCAAAAGAAAGTCTTGAAAAGATGATGGAGCAGGGTGAACTGCAGAAGATGGCCGGCGATACAGAGGGTCCCTTTGATATTCTGGTTGCAGCAACCCGCGAAACCGGCAATGTGGATTATGATATTTTCACAGGTCGGTTGGTTGTGAGCGGCTCATCGTATATTTTCAATGAAATGGCGCAGGATACCCGTTTTGCCAATGAAGATATTATGTTGAACTCTATCAACTGGATGAATGGCGGCAACGCATCTTTAACCGTGCGGATTAAGCAGCTTCCCACAGGCAGTATGATTGTCAGCCGTGGCCAGTTCTGGATGTGGTTTGCTATTCTGGTTGTGGTTGTACCGCTGGCTATTTTAGGAGCCGGTCTCACAATTTTCTTAAAACGTCGTTACAAATAAAAAAGAATTCTTTTACAGACTGTAGCAAAGCAAAATCGCTTTGCTGCGGTCTGTTTTTATTTGTGAATTTTTTGTGAAATCCATTGACATCATTGAAGAAAAATGATACACTAGTTATCGTAGTTTTGAAAACTAGGTAGTATAATATCCAAGCCAAGAAGGAGAATTGATATGCAATATGCAATTATTTCTGATTCCTCATCAGATTTACAGACGCTGGCTGATGCTCGCTATGAGAGCGTGCCCTTAAAAATCATAACAGATGAGAAAGAATATATAGATGATAAGAATCTGGATTTAGAAGCTATGCTGGCAGAACTCAAACAGTATAAGGGCGTATCGAAATCCTCTTGTCCCAATGTGGCGGAGTGGAAGGAGGCCTTTGGGGATGCAGAAGGTGTGTTTTGTGTTGCCATTACCAGTGGTCTATCCGGTAGCTACAATGCTGCTCATATGGCATTGGCAGAATATTTGCAGGAGCATCCGGAGAGAAAGGGATATGTCATCGATTCTCTTTCGGCCGGCCCGGAGGTAGCCTTGCTGGTTGAAAAACTGGCCGAACTCACTAGCCGGAATTTAGGTTTTGACGACATTGTTACTGAAATTGAAGCCTATAAGCAATCCACACATTTAGTGTTTTCTCTTGAGTCGCTTCGCAATTTTGCCAATAACGGCAGAGTGAGTGTTGCAGTTGCCAAGTTGGTTGGTATTTTAGGTATTCGCGTGGTGGGTAAGGCTAGTGCAGAGGGAACCTTGGAAGTGATTGGCAAGGCAAAGGGCGGTAAAAAAGCATTGGTAGATGTTTTTAATACTATGCTTAAAAACGGTTATTTCGGCGGTAAGGTGAGAATTCATCACTGCCGGAACGAAGAGGCCGCCGAAGCACTTTCACAAATGATTATCACCCATTTCCCATCAGCAAAGGTTGTCATAGCAACCACCCGCGGTCTCTGCAGCTTTTATGCTGAAGCAGGTGGTATGCTGGTTGGGTATGAAGCATAAAGACAGTAGCGAAATACATATAAAAAATGCAGGGGTTGAAACGAGCATCAACCCCTGCGTTTTTTTTACTTACGAATCTTTGGCGTTTTTAAACTGAGCCGCCAGCTTATTGATGGCTTTTTTCTCAATACGGGAGACATAGGAACGGGAGATATCCAGCCTTTTGGCAATTTTTCGCTGCGTCATGGTTTTTCCGCCTAAGCCGTATCGTAATCGCAGAATTTCTTTCTCTCTGTCCGTCAGTTCGTTTTCAATATAGCGATACAGTTTGCGGATATCCATATTCAGGTCTGCCAGCTCAGCAACATCTTCATCTTCAACAGTTAAAATATCCATAAAGGTAATTTCATTGCCGTCTGAATCGTGCCCAAGGCACTCATTTAAGGAAACTTCCTGCTGCAGTTTTTTGGAAGACCGCATAAACATTAAAATTTCGTTTTCAATACAACGGGCGGCATAGGTGGCCAGGCGGATGTTTTTCTCACCGTCAAAGGAATTGATAGCTTTAATCAGTCCCACGGTGCCAATGGATATTAAATCCTCATTATCGGCGCCGGGCGCCTGTGTATATTTTTTAGCGATATGTGCCACAAGACGCAAATTGTGTTCGATCAGCTTGCTTCGCGCGGCTTCGTCTCCTTGGGCCAGCCGAGCAATGCAATCGGCTTCCTCTTTGGCAGACAATGGCTTCGGAAAGGTTCCGGCATTGTTAGAAACATAGGAAATGAGAAAGGGTAAATGCTGAAATAAGTTCAGGATAAATAAAAAAACAGAAGAAAACATAAAGGCACCTCCGCATCAGATAGTTAACTATATGATGGAAAAGGACGCAAATTGCCAGTACCAAACAAAAAAGGACAATCAAAAAGCGATTTCATTATAAAGGCACAAAAAAGAGACTATAGCAAAAGAAATTTCAATTGCTACAGCCTCTTTATATCTTGTTCATAGCGGGAGCCATCCCACGATCTGCGCTAAATACATCCCGCGGTCTGCGCTAAATACACCAACCAAAACTATTTTTGTTTGGCGACGACGGCATAATCATCTCCATTGCGCCAATAAGAGCAGTTAAAAGAAGCTCCCATTAAAAAATGCCGCATTTCATCTTCATCTAAATTGATGGTGCAGAAGTAGCAGTCTGCTAACTCGTCATATACATAATTTGCACAGGTTTCACAAGGTGTGTTTGTCATACTCTGTAACCGCCTTATCGTTGCATTTATGTATATTGTACACAAGGAAGCGCAGTTTGTCAAGGTTGGGCGGGTCTGGGGATTAAAATCTTTTGCCCGGGGAAGATCGGTGCGTTTTCTAACTTATTTAATGTGGTAAGACGGTCGCAATCCGTTTTATAATGTTTGGCAATATCCCAAAGGGTATCGCCCTTCTGCACAAAATAAATCACCATACTGGGGGAGTCTGTGGGAATATTATCCTCTTCAATATCACAACCGGTCAGCAATGTGATTTCTTTTCGATCAACAGCACGAACATAAAATTCCAGCACACAACGCAATTCGATTTCAGAAGCGGCGTTTAACGTAAAACTAACGCCCTGTTCTGTTACGCCGCATTCACAATGAGCTGAGCCGGTAATGCCTTCAACCGGCACAGTGTGGGTAAAATCAAATTCACGGATTAAGCTGTACATTGGTTTGTCGGAATCGACGCAACCGTATAAGACAAACGCGGCCAGCTTGCCTTGGATGGTAATGGCTTCATCAGCAATGCTCACTTCGGTGATTTTTGGTTTGCACTGCAGATTATAAACAGCGCCGGCGGCCGGAACACCATCAGGAACAGTAAGAATTTCCTTTATACTTTTATGGCTGATGCCTTCACTCAGCAATTCATCCAAAGGCATTGTTTGCATAAGCGGCTGTGCCACACCGACGATACTGTAACAATCATCTATCATTTCAGAGCTTTGCGTTTTGGAGGCGGTGATGCGGGCCTGCAAAATCACATCTAAAGCAATGATGCGGTCTTCGCCATTGGCGTCCTCTTTAACAGTATAATACACATTTTTAACATCGTAGGTTACATTGCAAAGACAATCTTCATCAAGCTCTTCAACATCCTGAAGTTCGCTGAAAGCAAGCTCATGCTCCATGTGTTGTACGCCGGCTTCTGCGTCTAAACCGCAATAAAGAGTATCAATCAGCAGACTGCCCTTTAAAAGAATATTACCTGATCCGATTTTACACTCTCCCTTCCGGGGCTTGACGGAAAGTCGGATGATTTCGTCAATATCCGGTTTGGCAGAGGGAACCTCTAAGGATTCAGTCATCAGAATGTCCCGCTTGGTGTCGGCTACAATCCGGAAGGTAGAGAGGTGCTTTTTGCGGATTTTCAAGGGAGAGTCCGGATGTACATCAGTTAGTAAAGTCAACACTTGTTTTTTATATCCCTGGGCGTTGACAGAAATTGCTGTTTTGATGTTTAATTTTCGTGAATTAATTAATGAAAACTCAATATGCTCCAAAGAGGCGTTCACACTGATTTCCATGGGGTCATTATCGGGTAGTTCGAGACTTTCCTGAAAGTCAAATCTGGTTTCGATGGATTTGGGTAGACCATCCGGCTCCGGCAGATATACAATGTGTACCGTTGCAATGCCGAGCAGATTCAGCTTGCCGCCGGAGATGTTCTGCGTGGTGATAACCGGATGGGCTTCGCTCAACAGAATTTCGTGGATGTCTGGTTTTATGTCCGGAACAATGACATCGCCTTCAGCCATCAGGGTAACTGATCGGTTCCATTTTAATTCGCTTATGGGCATGGTTTCATTTTTAAAATCTATCTGCATTGTTTTGCTCCTCCTTTTATGAAACTCCTCATAGTTACTCTATTCGAAAAGACCATCGATTATGCCTGCTGCATAAAAATAATGCTTTTTGTAACAATAGAGAGAAAAGATAAAATAGGAGTGACGGCTGTGATAACAGTGTCAATTGCGGAAAAAGAAAACAGAATCAGTAACTTAATGAAACAAATGCTTTTAGAAAAAGGGATAAGTTTTTCAGAAGGTTTTCCAAAAGCAGAGAGTGAGTATTTGTTTTTGCCTTTAAATGAGATGAAAAGGCGGGATGTTGTGCTGTTAGATCAACCTGTTTCTCCCCCTTGTGCAGGGGAGTGTGTAACAGTTTTAAATGCCGATAAACGGTTTTCCAGTTGGCCACATCATTCTCTGTTGATTACTTATGGTCTGAATCCGCTTTCCACAGTAACGGCTTCCAGTATCTGCACAGAAGAAGAGGAAACCTCATTTTTTTGCTGCTTACAACGGTCTATTGTCACGCTTAAAGGAAATCTTTTAGATCCACAGGAATTTTCTGTGAGTGTTCCTGCAGGAGAACTTGATATTTGTGAGGCGCTGGGATTTGTTACTCTGGGATTGCTTTTTTCTGTTAAACCGGAGGAGTTCAAAGAGGTTTTTTGAAAAAAATGCTCCTCATGTTACTTTGCTTGAAAAAACTTGTGAAAAAAATGTCAGTTTATTCAATTTTCCTATTGATTTTAGCGTTTAATTTTGGTACAATAGTATTCGAAAAAAATTATAAGGAGTTGTAATAAATGGCATTAGTAACATCTAAGGAAATGTTCCAGAAAGCATATGACGGTGGCTATGCTATCGGTGCTTTTAACGTAAACAACATGGAAATCATTCAGGGTATCACTGAAGCTGCTAAAGAAGTAAATGCTCCCCTGATTCTGCAGGTTTCTGCAGGCGCAAGAAAGTATGCTAACCACACCTACTTGGTAAAACTGGTTGAAGCTGCTTTAATCGAAACTGATCTGCCTATCTGTCTGCACTTAGACCATGGTGACAGCTTCGAACTGTGTAAGTCCTGTATCGACGGTGGTTTCACCTCCGTTATGATCGATGGTTCTCATCATTCTTTCGAAGACAACATTGAACTGACCAAGAAGGTTGTTGAATATGCTCACGAACGCGGTGTTGTTGTTGAAGGTGAATTAGGTCGTCTGGCAGGTATTGAAGATGATGTTAACGTTTCTGAAGAAGACGCTTCTTACACCCGTCCTTCTGAAGTTGAAGAATTCGTTACCCGTACCGGTGTTGACTCTTTAGCAATTGCTATCGGTACCAGCCATGGTGCATACAAATTCAAACCCGGTCAGAAACCCCAGCTGCGTTTTGATATCTTAAAAGAAGTTGAAAAGCGTCTGCCGAATTTCCCCATCGTTCTGCACGGTGCCAGCAGCGTTATCCCCGAATTCGTTGAAATGATTAACGCTAACGGTGGTAACATGCCCGATGCTATCGGTATCCCCGAAGAAATGCTGCGTGAAGCTGCTAAATCTGCTGTATGTAAGATTAATATTGACTCTGACCTGCGTCTGGCTATGACCGGTTCTATCCGTAAGTACATGGCTGAAAATCCGGCACACTTTGACCCCAGACAGTATCTGTCTCCTGCTCGTGCTGCTATTAAAGACCTGGTTAAGAAAAAACTGGTTAACGTTCTGGGTTGCGACGGCAAAGCGTGAGTTTAACCGAATAAAAAGTGTAAATAAATACCGTAGTGTGAAAACACTACGGTATTTTTTGTCTTGTTTATATTCTCTTTGCCATTCGTTCTGCATTTTCTGCCCGGTACTGCTCAAAACGGCCTTCGGCTAAAGCCTCGCGGATTTCTGTCATCAGGTTGTTATAGAAGTATAAATTATGGAGCACCGCCAAACGCATCCCCAGCATTTCACCTGCTTTCATTAAGTGGCGAACGTAGGCACGGCTGTATTTTTGACAAGTGGGGCAGTTACAATCCGGATCGATGGGAAGAGCATCGGTTTCATATTTTTTGTTCATTATGTTCATCACACCGTGACGGGTAAACAGGTGGCCGTGTCGGGCGTTACGGGCAGGAAGCACGCAGTCAAAGAAGTCAATACCACGATAAACACCTTCAATAATGTTTGCCGGTGTACCCACGCCCATCAGATAGCGGGGCTTATTCTCCGGTGCGTGAGGGAGAACCACATCCAGCACATGGTACATTTCTTCGTGAGTTTCACCTACGGCTAAGTCGCCAATGGCATAGCCTGGCAAATCAAGCTTTGCAATCTCCTGCATATGTGCCACGCGGATATCATCGTGAATACCGCCCTGATTAATACCAAAGAGTAGCTGATGGGGGTTCACGGTACCTTCCGCTTTATTTAAAGCATCTAATTTTTCTTTGCATCGCTGGAGCCAACGGGTGGTCATTTGTGAGCTTTCAAGCGTTTCTTTGTGACCGGTTCTGGAATTGATACATTGGTCAAAAGCCATAGCGATGGTGGACCCTAAATGGGATTGGATGGTCATACTCTCTTCCGGCCCCATAAAAATCCGTCGTCCGTCAATATGAGAATTAAAGGTAACCCCTTCTTCTTTTACTTTGTTAATAGCGGCCAGAGAAAAAACCTGAAAACCGCCGCTGTCTGTCAGTATGGGACGGTCCCAGTTCATAAATTTGTGCAGACCGCCCATCTGATACACTACATCATCACCGGGGCGAAGATGCAGGTGATAGGTGTTAGACAGCGCCACCTGACAGCCGATGGTTTTTAAATCTTCAGCCGACAGGGCACCTTTAATGGCAGCGGCAGTGGCTACATTCATAAACACAGGGGTTTGAATTTCGCCGTGGACAGTATGAAAAGTACCCAGGCGGGCCTTGTTTTCGGTGGTTAAAATTTTAAACACAAAAAAACTCCATTCTATTGTTTTTTAAAGGCGGCAATGCCTCGTTTAAATGCTTCTGTTGTTTGTTTGGTTTCGTCCAAACGGTAAGGACGTGCCACTTGATTGTTCTTTTCCGGTCGGGGGTCTAAATCGTCAGCGTTAAACCAGACAGCTATTTTAATATTTTTATATTTGGAAATGGCAGCAAACATATCGGTAATCCACAAGGGTTTATTGCCGCCAAAAGAACTGGAACCAAATTCGGTTATGATCCATGGAAATTCCTTGAAATAGGGTTCCGATGTAGCCTGAATATTATCATATAGTTCCTCAAAGCTGAACCATTTTTCGTTATTCTCTTTTTTATAGTATGTACCGGTGTTATATCCGGTGATACCAAACATATGCACATATTCATTGCCGGGGTAATATGCCAGCATATGATTATAGTTTTGCGGGGGGAAGGAGTTGTTGTTAGGGTTAAAAATCCAGATGGCATTGTTGACCCCTTCTTCTTCGAAAATCCGGTAAATATAGCGCCAGAGATGGATGTAAATATCCGGATCGTTCAATGTGGCTGTTGCACCATAACTCACCCAGTCGGAATTCATTTCGTTATTTAAGCGGAATAAAAAGGGTTTGCCAAACGCTTTAGCATCCCGGGCCAGCTTTCGGAAGGTTTCCTCGAGGACCCCGTCGATGACTTCGAAAACCGGATTAAATCCGGCAAGGTTGCTGTTCATTATGCTGGAGACCTGCATAGTCAGCTCAACGATTTTGCCTTGTTCATATGCCAGTTCCATATTGTCCTTCGGGAAGGGATCGTTATGGTTTATATATTCCAATAAAACATCGAATGAATAGTCAATTTTTTCTTCTAACTCGTGTAAGGCCGATAGATTCCGGTCGCGAATGACACCGGGAATAAAGGCACCCCAGGCAACCGTATCCGATGCGGCGATATTGTGATATACATCCCGGGTTTCTTTGGACCAGTTGTCAGGTAACACGGGGTGAAAATCGGTGCTTGTTTTAGGCGTTCCTTTCTTTTCAAGGGCATCATTAAATGAATACAGTGTTTTATAAATCTGTGCAATTAATGCGTCATCATAGTCCTCAGCTTTAAACAAAATCCGGTAAAATGTCGAGTGGTCAGGATGCAGATAACAATGTACATAGGTGTTTTTGGTGACTTCTGACCCCGGTGCGGGAATTCGTTCCAGAGCCACAATTTGCACCGTCATATTCCGCACTTTTTCAATCGCATTTTTGTGAAGTGTAATGCGATTGCGCTCTAAATAGGAAGGTTCTAAAAGATACCGGTGCATATATTCACGGATATATGTCTGCGGGTCATAGCCTTCAGGAATTTGTTCCTGGCTGATGTTGATATCTGCCAGTTCACTTTTAAAACGAACAACCTGGCCGGCAATAGAAAAATCCGGCTCTGCATCGGGTGGCAAATCCACCTGAAACCCGTGGGGATGGCTGATGTAAGTGACTTTATCAATGAAATAATGCAGTTCTTTTATATCGGCATTTGTAAAATCGGTTATCTCTTTCTCACTTACCTCCATACCATCTTTGTAAAAACGGACAAAAGGAGAGAAGGGTTCGGTGATGCTGGAGGTAGTTTCTGTTCTGAAGTGCATTCCCAGTACAATACCAATACTCAATAATGCAATTGCCAGAATTGTCATAACAAGCTGCTTCTTTTTCATAATGCCTCCCAAGGGTTGAACGTTTAGTGTAGTAAAAACCGCAGGAACACACCGGGCGCTCCTGCGGTTATGTAAGATAACTTATTCCTTAGCGCTTTCTTCAATAATCTTTTTAGCAATGTGATCCGGCGCCTGTTCGTATCCGCGGAAGCTAAAGGCAAAACTGCCTCGACCCTGGGTCATAGACCGCAGGTCAGTTGCAAATTTTGTCATTTCAGCCATGGGAACATCTGCCGTGATGGTAACAGTACCGTCGTCTTGTGGTTCACTACCTAAAACACGGCCGCGGCGTTTGTTCACATCACCCATTACGTCACCCATGTTGGTGTTGGGAACGTTAACGGTTAACGTGCCAATGGGCTCTAACAGTACAGGAGCGGCTTGTGCCAAGCCTGCTTTAAAGGCCAGGTTTGCAGCAGTTTTAAAGGCCATTTCAGAAGAGTCAACACTGTGATAAGAACCGTCATACAAGGTGGCTTTTAGGCCCACAACAGGGTAGCCGGCCAACACACCGTGTGCCATACTGTCGCGCAGACCTTTTTCAACAGCCGGGAAGAAGTTTTTCGGTACGGCACCGCCGAATACCTTTTCTTCAAAGATCAGTTCATCTGTATCAGCAGGCTCAAATTCAATCCATACATGACCGTACTGGCCGTGACCGCCGGACTGTTTTTTGTGTTTGCCTTCAGCTTTAACAGTCTTACGGATGGTTTCACGATAGGGAACCTTAGGCTCTGCCAATGTAACATCCACGCTGTATTTAGTCTTTAATTTGCTTACAACCACTTCAATATGCTGGTCGCCAATGCCGGACAGAACCTGTTGTTTGGTTTCGGCGTTGTTTACGAGGGTAATGGTTTTATCTTCTTCCATCATCTTCTGGAGACCAGCGCTGATTTTTTCCTCATCGCCCTTTGCCTTGGGCATAATCGCCATACTGGTAACAGGAGCAGGGAATTCAATATCTTCAAACTTAACAAAGGTTGCTTTATCGCAGAGAGAATCACCGGTGGAGGTGATGGTCAGTTTAGGCACGGCACCAATGTCGCCGGCGGTAATGGCATCGATCTCTGTTTGTTTTTTGCCACACATCATATAAATACGGCCGATTTTTTCTTCGGCTTTTTTGTTGGCGTTATACACTGTTGAATCCTTCTTTAAGGTTCCGCGGTATACACGGAAGAAGGACAAACGACCAATAAAGGGATCGGCAATGGTTTTAAAGCACTGTGCAGCCAGCGGACCGGCAACATCTGCTTCCACTTCGATGGGGTCACCATCGGCATCTTCAGCCAATTTCGGGAAGTGGTCAGGGCCGGGCATATATTTAATGATGGCATCCAGCAGGAACTGTGTGCCCTGATTTTTAACGGCACTACCGCACATTACGGGAATAATTTCACGCTTGCCGGTACCCTTCTTTAAGCCTTCATAAATTTCTTCGGGAGTAAATTCTTCGCCTTCGAAGTATTTATTCATCAAATCGTCGTCGGTTTCAGCAACGGCTTCTAAAATCATATCACGCACAGGCGCGATTTCGTCCTCCATACCGGCGGGAATGGGACCGTCAATTTTCTTATCGCCTTCCCAGCGGCGGGAGGTCATATCCACAACATTAACAAAACCATCAATTTTATCGCCGTTTTTAATGGGTACCAGACAAGGAGCAATGCGCTTGCCGAACCGGTCTTTCAGTTCGTTTAACACCTTCTGATAATCGGCTTTTTCGTCGTCTAATTTATTGATAAATATAATCAGGGGCATATCCTGATTTTCGCAAAGAGTCCACGCTTTTTCAGCACCAACGCTAACGCCGGACTTTCCGCTGACAACCAGAACGGCACAGTCTGCAGCAGCTACTGCTTCTGCCTGTTCGCCGATGAAATCAAAATATCCCGGGGTATCAATTAAATTGATTTTCCCGTCACGCCATTCTAAAGGCAGTGTAGAAGCACTGATAGAACAAAGGCGCTTTGCTTCTTCGGGGTCATAGTCACTGACGGTGTTGCCTGCGGCAATGTTACCCAGGCGGTCAGTGGCACCGGAACAGTAAAGCAAAGCTTCGCTCAAAGAAGTTTTGCCTGCACGGCCGTGTCCTAACAGTACAATGTTTCTGAGTTTTGCTACCGGATAGTCTTTCATTCGATTTCCCTCCATGTTCTCATGCAAAAAATAGATGCACATAATATAGTTGTATAGAATGCTAATTAATAAATTAACAAGTAATACCTGAAATTTGAGAAGCCGGATCACCGGTGGGGAAGAGTCTTAAAGCCCGTGTTATGCAGTTGTCGAATCGTGTATTATTTACAGTCTTTTTGTATATATACCACCTAATTTTCCTTTTTAATCAGTTTATGCAAAAAAATTCAATTTAATTTTTTCTAAAAGTAATTCTTTTTGATTTTCTTCGGGATGTTCCAGCACAAAAGCTAAAATTTTCTGCAAGAGTTGTCCTATTTCTTTGCCCTTGTAGCCTAAAGCAATCAAATCGTTACCGCCAACAGAAAGGTCGGCGACCGATAAAGCATCCCCTTCAGCGACAATCTCCCGATATATGGCTTCAACCGCATCGTAATGAGCAAGCCGCTCTGTCAGATAATCAGGATGCTGTCCTTTGGAATCGGCGCGCATCAACTGCAGAAGAGATGGAAAAGCATCCTTTCCGATCGCGGAAACAGCCTTGCGGACAGAGGTTTTTGTGGCGGCCATCCGTCTGTCGTGATAGCGGATTAAATGCAGGACCTCATTCTTTGTTTTATTGTCAAATCGTAGTCGGGTTATGATGTCCTCAGCTAAAACACAGCTGACAGCATCGTGACCGATAAAATGGTCAAACCCGTCGGCTCCTCTTGTTTTTTTGATGGGTTTGCCGATATCGTGAAGCAGCGCAGCCAACCGCAAGGCAGGTTGTGGAGGTGTGTTTTTTAAAACCTC
This sequence comes from Clostridia bacterium, assembly GCA_017416855.1. Classification (GTDB taxonomy): domain Bacteria; phylum Bacillota; class Clostridia; order UBA1381; family UBA9506; genus UMGS755. The sequence continues at coordinate 56,660 of JAFQAZ010000021.1, read as the reverse complement.
CAGCGTGTGGTGCCCAACATCGTGGCAATGATATTTAGAGTGCTGCGGCGTGTCAAAACAACGGTCAACCTCCGGCAGAATCAGCTTTAAAAGGCCGGTTTCACGCAGGGTGATCATTTGCTCGAGATGGTCAGACAATAGGGTTTTCAACAATTCATCCCGGATTCGTTCTGCACTGATGGCACAAATAAACGGTGCCAGACTTTTAATGGCAGAAAGAATATCTTCACAAATGGTGAATCCTGTCTGGGAAGCAAAGCGAATGGCACGGAGCATCCGCAGAGCATCCTCATCAAAACGAATCTTCGGGTTGCCCACGCAACGAATAAGCTGTTTTTTAATATCCTCCTGACCACCGAAAGGGTCAACCAACCCTGTTTCGGGATGATAAGCCATAGCATTCATAGTAAAATCACGGCGGGATAAATCCTGGGTGATATCGTCAGTAAAGGTTACGCTTTCGGGACTTCGGTGGTTTTCGTAGACCCCGTCTTTACGAAAGGTTGTCACCTCATAACCGGTTTTACCTATGAGCACCGTAACCGTGCCGTGAGCAATGCCTGTGGGAACAGTTTTTGGGAATAAAGCCATTGTCTGTTCCGGGGTGGCGGCGGTGGTGATATCCCAATCAGCCGGTGTTTTGCCACGCAGACTGTCACGAATGCAACCCCCAACGGCAAAGGCGGAAAAACCGGCTTTTGAAAATGTATTCAAAATGTGTAAAACGTCTTGCGGTAATTGTATTTTCATTGTATTCTCCTCTTTAAATTCATTATAGTTTTTTTCACTAAATCTGTCAATACTTCGCAAGGATTTTGAAAAAGTCTGTTGTTTTTTAACAAAAAGCAAGGAAATATTTTGTACAGGTACATAGCAATGGTTTTTATTGCATTAAAAGTTTAATAAAAAAGAAGATTTTTTATAAAAAAACGCCAATTTGGCATTGACAGAAAGACAAAAAAAAGGTACAATAAAATGTGTAGTTGTTTATCTTTATATGGTAACTGATTATGACATAAAATTTTAAGAAAAGGGGGTACCGAAAACAGATATGATCATCTACATAATAATCGCTGTGATTGCATTGATTTTAATCGCCCTGGCGTCTCTCATTGCATTCCGCCTGGGTGTTTCCCATAGAAAAAAGGTAGCTGAAGCAGAGTTCGGTAGTGCTGAAGCAGAAGCTAAGGAAATCATACAGCGTGCTAAAAAAGAAGGCGAAAGCAAAAAACGTGAATTGCTGTTAGAAGCTAAAGAAGAAAATCATAAGCAACGGCAGGAATTTGACAAAGAAATTAAGGAACGCAGAAGCGATATTTCCAGACAGGAACGTCGTATTCAGCAAAAAGAAGAAAACTTAGACAAGAAAACAGAAGCAATTGAACAGAAAGAAGAAAAGCTTACTGCTCGCGAAAAAGAACTGGAAGTACTCAAGGGTGAAATTGAAGAGGTTAAGAAGAAGGAACTGGTTGTGTTAGAACAGGTTTCCGGCCTCTCTGTTGAAGATGCTAAACAATTCCTTTTAAAGAGCATTGAAAGTGAAGTTCGCCACGAGGCAGCCCTTATGGTGAAGGAAATTGAAACACAGGCAAAAGAAAACGCAGAAAAAAGTGCGAAAAACATTATTGCCGGTGCAATTCAGAAATGTGCGGCAGACCATGTTGCAGAAACAACGGTTAGTGTTGTCAATCTGCCCAATGATGAAATGAAGGGTCGCATCATCGGTCGAGAAGGCCGTAATATCAGAACCTTGGAAACCTTAACGGGTATTGACCTGATTATCGATGACACACCGGAAGCAGTTATTTTATCCGGTTTTGATCCCGTGAGAAGAGAAATTGCCCGCTTGTCTTTGGAAAAACTCATTGTGGACGGCAGAATTCATCCCGCCCGCATTGAAGAAATGTATGAAAAGGCTAAGAAAGAGGTTGAAGCTGAAATTAAGCAGGAAGGTGAAAATGCCGTATTTGAAACCGGCGTTCACGGCCTGCATCCCGAAATTGTCCGTCTGTTAGGTAAGCTGAAGTACAGGACAAGTTACGGCCAGAATGTGCTGAAGCACTCCATTGAGGTTTCTCATCTGTCCGGCCTGATTGCAGGCGAACTGGGTGTTGATATCACCATGGCTAAGCGTGCCGGCTTGCTCCACGACCTGGGCAAAGCCGTTGACCACGAAATGGAAGGCTCTCACGTTATGATTGGTGCCGATTTGGCTAAGAAATACAAAGAAAGTCAGGATATCGTTAATGCGATTATGGCTCACCACGGTGATGTGGAAGCAAACACTCTGGTGGCTGTTATTGTACAGGCTGCAGATGCTATTTCAGCAGCTCGTCCCGGCGCCCGTCGCGAAAATATTGAATCCTACATCAAACGTCTTGAAAAGCTGGAAGAAATCGCAAACTCCTTTGAAGGTGTTGAACGTTCTTTTGCTATTCAGGCCGGTCGTGAAATCAGAATTATGGTTAAGCCCGAGGATGTTAAGGATGATGGTATTACAATGGTTGCCAGAGATATCGTTAAGAAAATTGAGAGTGAACTGGAATATCCCGGTCAGATCAAAGTTAACGTTATCAGAGAAACAAGAGCCATTGAATACGCAAAATAATAGAGTGGATGTTTAAATACTCCAGAACGCAAAAAGATAGCGTTTGATGAATATTTGATATCTTCTTGAACTAAAGTTTTGTTATAAAATGCAGAAAAATCTCACGAAAGTGAGATTTTTCTGCGTTTATAATCTTTTTGCTATGAACAACCTTCACCTCTCGCTGTACCTCTGTACAGCTTCGGGATTCAGTTTGCTCATTCTAAAGTATTTTTCCTATCCCCTTTGTAAAATATAAGAAAATATGGGAACTTTTTATTTTTCGTTTTCGTCTAAAACAATAGGAAAATTTTTCAAATGAAAGGAGCAATGAAAATGAAAAAAATGTTGTGTTTAATGATGAGTTTGATGCTGTGCCTTGGTTTAGTGTTGCCGGTGACTGCTGCAGAGGCAGAAAGTGCCGAAATGGAACGGCTGATTTTGATTGCCAAAGAAAAACTTTCTATTGATGACAGTCTGGTAGAATTCAGAAATTACCATTACAACGAAACGGAAAACGGTAAGAATTATAATTTGTACTGGACAAGTAAGGATGAGGCTGTTTATAGAGATATCAGCGTTACCATTGGGTCAGATGGTATCATCACAAATTTTTATGATTATGAGAATAAGGCAGAAGAAAAACCGTCTTTTGCCAAGCATACAAAAGAAGAGGCGTTATCTGTTGCCAAAGACTTTATTGAGAAGATTGATGCAGCAAAGCTCGCCAATATTGATGAAGGTGCCGTGAGCCGGAGCTATGATGGGGCATATGCAGTTTCCTTTAATCGGGTGCATAATGATATTCCGGTGGCAAACAATCAATTGCATCTGACCATTGATGGTGAAAGCTTGAAGGTTACGGGTTATTCTGCCGGTTGGCAGAAAATGACCTTTAAAGAAGCGAACTTCATTACGGCAGAAGAAGCCCGGAAAGCCTTTACAGACAATATGGGTTATGAGTTGTTTTATCAGGTTACGAGCAAAGAATATGAAAACACAGCCCATCTGATTTATCGCAACCGTTATGATGAAAATGTGATGATAGATGCCGAAACCGGTCAGCCCATCACCTTTGATAAACTGTATGAATATGCTACGAATGATAAATTGATGATGGAAAGCGCGGCAGACAGTGCAGGTGGTTCATCGGTTACGCTCTCGGCTATCGAAAAAGAACTGGTAGACAAAATTCTATCTATGCTTTCTAAAGAAAAGGCTGATTCCATTGCCAGAAAGATAACGGAATTCGGCATTGACCGGAGCTTTAGTATTGAGAATTACAGCGTATCCCGCAGACAGACAGGAGAATACGTTATATCCTTAGCTTACCGCAAGGAAAGCAAGGAAAAAGATGGGGAAACAGCTTATAAGCATGTAACCCTTCTGGCAGAAACCGGCCAGGTGGTAGGCTATTCTTCCAGCAGGTATGTGCCTTATGACAAAAATCAGTCGGTTAAGCCGGATTTATCCGATGAAACTTTGCAGAAAAAGGCCAAGAACTTTTTAGAGAAATACTATAGTGAAGAACTTGCCCAAATGACGGAAAAAGAGTTTTTCAACCATCGAAAGGGCAGTTTTGAATATCAGCGGCTGGTTGATGACATTCGTGTATATAATCATGGTGCCAGCCTGCGATTTGATGTGAAAACCGGCGAATTGACCTCATTTAATCTGCAGTGGGCAGAGACAGAATTCCCGTCTGCAGACGTAGCAAAAACCAGAGAAGAAGCCAATGAACAGGCTATGAAGCTGGGTGAATTCCGTCTGCGGTATATGCCGGTGGCCAATGAAGATAAAACCGTTACAGCCTGCCCGGTTTATTCTTTGCAGGAATGTGTGATTTTGTCGGCTGAAACGTTGGAAGCACTGGATTATGCCCTTCGTCCTAAGGTGGAGAAGGAAATTCCTGTGTATACGGATATTGCCGGACATTATGCAGAAGAAAAAATTAACAAGCTTCTGTCTAATGAAATCTATCTTGCGCCCAATGATAAAGGCGCGCTGCGACCGGCAGAGGCCATTTCGCAGCTTGATTTTCTCCTGCTTCTGGATAAGGTTATCTGGAAACGCGGTTATGAAACTGATGCAGAGGTTATGTATCGCAATCTGGTGCGTCAGGGAGTGCTCCTGCAGGAAGAAGTGGCGCCGGAGGCTAAGGTTAGTCGTATCGATGGCATTACCTGGTTGCTCCGCGCACTGGGTTATGGCGAATTTGTGAAAATCCCCGGTATTTTCCGGTGCCCCTTCCGCGATGTTCCTGCCGAGCAGGAAGGTGTGGCGGCGGTAGCCGGTGGCTTGGGGTTAGTCAGTGGAGACAACGGACAGTTTTATCCTGAAAATGAACTGAGAAGAGCCGATGCTATGATTATTATATATAATTATATGGCACGCTAAAACATACAGAGAATATCTTAAAAGCGCAACCTGCTTAGGGTTGCGCTTCTTAATTGCGGAGATGCACCAAAAAAATCCCATTAGCTGTTGTATACTGTGATAAAGTGTGATATGATACAGATATCACATATTTTCTTTAAACATAATGGAGTGAAGCACTTATGTATACAATTCCACCCAAGAAAATGGTTACCATAAACATTTTAAATATTTTAAAAAAGTATTCTGATACGGATCACAGGCTGACGCAGCATGACATTATGGATTTACTAAAAAAGGAATATCATATGGATGTTGACCGGAAAACTGTTAAGCGGAATCTGATGAGTCTTTTAGATTTGGATTGCGGTATTGACTATACCGAAATTGAAAGAAAAGACGAGAACGGGAATGAGAATTCCATTTGTACGGATTGGTACATGGTCAGAGAATTTGATGATTCTGAGCTTCGCCTTCTCATTGACAGTTTGCTTTTTTCCAAACACATTCCCCATTCTCAATGCAAAACCCTGATTAAAAAGCTGAAGGGACTTTCCAACATATATTTTGATAAAAAGGTAAGACACATTTGTAATTTGCCGGAAAATGTTCCGGAAAACAAAGAACTGTTTTACACAATTGATGTGTTGGATGAAGCTATAACCAACAACAAGAAAGTGGCTTTTGTTTATAACAGTTATGGGATTGATAAAAAACTGCATCCGAAACGGGAAAAAGAATATATCGTCAATCCGTATCAGATGGTGGCCACAAATGGGCGGTATTATCTGATTTGCAACTATGATAAATATGATGAGCTTGCCAATTACAGGGTGGACCGCATAACCGGCATCAGGATGTTGGAGGAAAACAGAAAACCCATAGAGCAGGTTGCCGGTGGTGAACTGGATTTGCCGAAGCATATGGCAGAGCATCTTTATATGTTTGCAGGAGAGAGCATCCGGGTCAAATTCAGAGCCAAAACGTATCTTGTGGATCAGATTATTGACTGGTACGGAAAAGATATCAACATACTACAAACCGGTGAGGATGAGTGCATAACAGAGGTTATGGTAAATAAAGAGGCTTTTTTTTACTGGGCGTTGCAATATGGGCCTCACATAGAACTGCTGGAGCCTTTGGATATGAGAGAACGGATAGCAGAAGCGGTGAAAAAGATGTGCGAAAAATATAATTAAACAGAAGATGGGCTCTTTTTGGTACATAGAGAATGATATGATACTATCATCAACCGAAAGGAGTTGGGTGTATGAAACGATTAACTATTTTATGCGATGCTGATGATACCATTCAGGAACTGACGGAACATTGGCTTTCAGAACTGAACTGTAAACATAATTATCACGTTAAAAAAGAGGATATTACATCCTGGGATGTAACAAAGGCCTTTCCCGGTTTAACTCCTGAAGAGGTTTTAGAGCCCTTATACCGCGATGAATTCTGGGACAGGACAACCTCTGTTGAGGGAAGTCCTTATTACCTGAAAAAACTGGTAGATGACGGCCATAAGCTTTTGATTGTTACAGCCAGTAATCCCGAAACCTTTGAGGCTAAAACCGAAAAATTGTTAGAGCTGTTTCCTTTTTTGACAAAGGAACAGATTATCCGGGAAAATAACAAACAATCGGTAAAGGGTGATATTTTAATTGATGACGGCGTCCATAACCTTATCAACGGTGCTTACATCAAGTTTTTATATCATCAGCCAAACAATTCAGGCTTTAATGAAAAGGAACACGACATTACAAGGGTTTATTCCTGGAAAGAAATTTATGAAAGAATTTGCCATATGGTTGCATAGATGCTGAGAAGGTGAGGAACCTATCATTTGTAAAATTATTCGCTCATAAATTGACCAATGGGAGAATTTGTGATATAATTGGCATATACGGATTTTTGCTTTGCAAAACTCCTGCGAGTTTGCAACTCGCTTGCAGTCTTTCAGTCTGCGTATGCCAATTGACGGCGTCGCAAAAATGTCCTTGCGAGCAAACATTTTTGCTCCTAGTAGAATTGGATTGCATCCTTCTTGTTAACTAAATATATAATTGATGCATACGGGAGTTCATTTCATAAAGTTACATATCTTAGATTAATATAAAGGAGAATGAATAATGTTAGAGTTAGCAGTTATCAGTCAGAATGGCGAGGTGCTGGCACAGGCAAGTAATGAAAGCCGTTGTGTGCTGGCTTACAACAAGGAGTATCAGGAAGGTGATACGCTGGTAATGCGCACCACCGAAACCAATGTGTTTTTAGTGATGCAGCTGGATGATGCCATGGGAGAAGCTTTTGTATATCAGAAAACGCCAGAGCTTGTATTCGTGATTCCCTTTGGTGAAAAGAGAATTTCTTATTCTCCCAAAACCTTTTATGGCAATAAACATGTGTTGTCTGTGAGAAAGGCAACGGAAGCAGAAATTGCTATGCATAAAAATCTGGCAAAAAATGCTTATGATCAGCACGGCGACCCAGGTTGCTTCCCCCATGCTTATGCCAATGTTGAAACCCGTGGAGAATCCGTTTTTGCAGCCAGAAATGCTATTAACGGCAATATCTGCAATGCAAGCCACGGTGCCTGGCCTTATGAATCCTGGGGCATTAACCGTCAGGATGATGCAGAAATTGTACTGGATTTTGGCAGAACTGTTGAAATCGACAGTATGGTGCTGGTAACCCGTGCCGATTTCCCGCACGATAACTACTGGAAGCAGGTAACCTTTACCTTCTCCGACGGCACAACCTTAGTGCACAATATGGAAAAATCCTGTGAGCCTCATTACATTCCTTTAGAAGAAAAGAAAAAAGTAGAATGGATTAAACTTAATCAACTGATTAAAGATGAGAATGACCCATCTCCCTTCCCGGCACTAAGCCAGTGGGAGGTTTACGGAAAGGAAGCATAAAACAAGAAAAAGCCTGCGGCTCCATGATGCCGCAGGCTTTTGGTGCTTTGAATGTAGCATATGCGGTGGGGAGGCGAAAAGATGATAAAGAACTATATTTTTGATTTCGGTAATGTGTTAGGCAATTTTTATCCTGATTGGTTAACGGCTCCCTTTGTGCAGGATGAAGCCCTTCTGCGGACCATCAGCGATGTGGTTTTTGATCGTGCTTTGTGGGATCCCTTAGATGCCGGCCGGATAACCGACGAAGCCTTAAAAGCAGAAATCTGTCATAAACTGCCGGAAGAATGGGGTGAATTGGGTTGCCGGGTATATGACAACTGGATTGCCACGTTAACCCCGGTAGAAGGAATGCCTGAACTTATAGAAGATATGAAAAAAGCCGGGATGAACCTTTATTTGCTATCCAACATCAGCATAGGATTTGCCAACGGTCACCAAAATGTGCCGTGGATTCGTGATGTGCTGACAGGATTCTGCGGTTGTGTGTTTTCCGGTAATCTGGGTATCACCAAGCCGGACAGAAAGATTTTTGAATATCTGTTAAAAACTTATTCTCTGCAGGCGGAAGAGTGCTTGTTTATTGATGACAGAGAAAGCAACATAAAAGGGGCTGAAGTCTTGGGCATCAACGGCTATCTGTTTAATGGCGATGTCAATGCTTTGCGTCAAAAAATAGGATTGTAATTGTTGTATAATCATAAAAAATGTGTTATAGTATAGTTATTAGAAAAACGGACTTGATTTATAAGGAGAGAAATTTGTATGAACATTACAAACGATATTAAATATATCGGCGTGAACGACCACGCCATTGATTTATTCGAAGGCCAATATGTTGTTCCTAATGGCATTTCTTATAATTCTTATGCAATTATAGATGAAAAAATCGCCATTATGGATACGGTGGATGCGGCCTTTACCCACGAATGGCTGGATAACATTCAGAATACTTTGGGCAATAGACAGCCGGATTATCTGATTGTTCAGCATATGGAGCCGGATCATTCTGCCAATATCTTAAATTTTGTTAAAACTTATCCCGAAGCCAAAATTGTTTCTTCTGCAAAAGCTTTTGTGATGATTAAAAACTTTTTTGGTGATGATTTTGCTGATAAACAGGTAGTTGTGGGCGAAGGGGATACCCTTTCCCTGGGCAAACACAATCTGACCTTTGTGACTGCTCCTATGGTTCATTGGCCGGAGGTTATTGTGACCTATGACAGCACGGATAAGGTGTTGTTTTCGGCAGATGGCTTCGGTAAATTCGGAGCGCTCGATGTGGAAGAAGACTGGGCTTGCGAAGCAAGACGTTATTACATCGGCATTGTAGGTAAATATGGCGCCCAGGTACAGAATCTGCTTAAAAAAGCAGCTGGTCTTGACATTGCAACCATTTGCCCTCTGCACGGTCCGGTTTTGAACGAAAATTTAGGCTATTATCTGAATCTTTATAACATTTGGTCAAGCTATCAGCCGGAGGAAGAAGGCATTATGATTGCCTACACTTCTGTATATGGCAATACCAAAAAAGCCGTGCTTCAGCTAGAAGAAAAACTGAAAGCTAAAGGTTGCCCCAAGGTGGTTGTGAACGACCTGGCAAGATGTGACATGGCAGAAGCCGTTGAAGATGCCTTCCGTTACAACAAAATTGTTCTGGCAACCACTACCTATAACGCTGAAATTTTCCCCTTTATGCGTGAATTCATCAACCATTTAACGGAACGAAATTTCAGCAACCGTACCGTTGCATTTATTGAAAACGGAAGCTGGGCACCTATGGCGGCTAAGGTAATGAAGGAGGCTTTTGCAAAGTCTAAAAACCTGACCTTTGCAGAAAATGAAGTGCGCATTCTTTCTGCCTTGAATGAAGAAAGCTCCCAACAGCTGGAAGCCTTGGCAGAAGAGCTCTGCAGTGATTATCTGGCACAGCAGGATGCTACAGCCAATAAAAACGATTTAAATGCCTTGTTTAACATTGGCTACGGCTTATATGTCATCACCTCCAATGACGGCAAAAAGGATAATGGTTTAATCGTGAATACTGTTACCCAGGTGACCAATACACCCAATCGTATTGCCGTGACCATTAACAAAGAAAACTACTCTCATCACGTGATTAAACAGTCCGGCAAGATGAATATTAACTGTCTGTCTACCGATGCACCGTCCTCTGTTTTTGAAAAGTTTGGCTTCCAGAGCGGCAGAAATGTAGATAAGTTTGCTGAATGTACGCCCCTTCGCTCAGATAACGGATTGATTTTCCTGCCCAGGCACATCAATTCCTTTATGTCCTTGAAGGTGGAGGATTATGTGGATTTGGGCACTCATGGTATGTTTATTTGTTCGGTAACCGAGGCTCGCGTGATTACGCAGACAGAAACAATGACTTATACGTATTACCAGAACAATGTAAAGCCGAAGCCGCAAACAGAGGGCAAAAAAGGCTTTGTTTGCAAAATTTGCGGTTATATACATGAGAGTGATAAACTGCCTGAAGACTACATCTGTCCTCTTTGCAAACACGGTGCGGCAGATTTTGAAGCAATTTAACTGTAGATTGGTTTGAAAGAAGTGTGAATGGCTTATGACTTTAGTATTGTTGACTGCCTTAGGTGTGGGCGGCGCAACCATTATCGGTTCGCTGGTGGGTTTTATTTTTAAAAAAATGTCCCATCGCTTTTCTGATATTGTCCTTTCCTTTGCAGCCGGCGTTATGTTAGCAGCGGCGGTGCTGGGATTGGTGCTGCCTTCCCTTGAATATGGCGGAAAATATGGTTTGATTGTCACCATTGCAGGTATTTTTGTCGGTGCGATTTGTTTGAATTTTATTGATAAGCTGGTACCTCATTTGCATAAGCTGATGGGAACGGATACAGAGAGTCACGACAACGCAGGCCTTAGTAAGGTGCTTTTGTTTGTGCTGGCTATTGCCATACACAATTTTCCGGAAGGTATTGCGGCCGGTGTGGGCTTTGGTTCAGGAAACGATGCTCAGGCTCTGATGATTGCCGGCGGTATTGCTCTGCAGAATATCCCGGAGGGGATGGTCATTATTGCGCCGATGCTCTCCACGGGGGTTTCGCCTAAGAAAACATTCGTCTGTGCTATGCTGACGGGTGTTGTGGAAGTGATTGGCACACTGCTGGGTTACTTTGCGGTTAGCCTGTCTTCTACCATTCTGCCGTTTGCCCTGGCCTTTGCCGGTGGCACTATGCTCTATGTCATCAGCGATGAAATGATTCCCGAAACCCATGCCCACGGTAGTGAACGCGGTGCAACCTATGCGCTTTTGGTAGGCTTTTGCGTGATGCTGATCACCGATGTACTGTTAGGATAATCAGGAGAGAGCGTATGAATAGAATTGGCATTTCTACTTGCGGTTTTCCATTAACAGAAGAATATTTTGCTGCTCTTGCAGAAACGGAGATTGAAGCCATTGAAATTTCTATGTGGTCTTCTCAGTATCAGTTCATCGACTATAAAAATCTGAGCACGCTGGCCAAGCGATATGACATTGAGCTTTGGTCATATCATTTACCCTTTGCTCCCTTTCATGAAATTTTTCCCGGCTCACGGGATATTTCTGTGCGTAAAAAAACCATTGACTATTTATCAGAACTGATGAAAAAAGCATCAGATATCGGCATTGATAAATTTGTGATGCATTCCGGTGGGGAAGGAAGTTTGCCTGAAGAACGGCAGGAACTGATGGAAAACACCATGGAAACCTTTGATAAAATGGCAGAAATTGCCCATAAGCTCGGTGGTGCAATTGCCGTTGAAGACCTGCCGCGAAGCTGTCTGGGAAACACCACAGAAGAAGTGCTTCAGCTCATTAGCATCAATGATAAACTGAAGGTTTGTTTTGATACAAATCACCTGCTACAGGATGATAATAACGACTTTTTGCGAGCGGTTAAAGACAGACTTTTGACGGTACATATTTCAGACTATGATTTTGTGGATGAAAAGCATTGGTTGCCCGGGGAGGGAGAGATTGACTGGCCAATGCTGATGAATACGTTTAAAGAGGTTAACTATCAGGGCGTATTTATGTATGAACTGGAGCTTGCAACACCGGATTCAATCAGTCGCCCACGGAATTTAACGTTTCAGGATATTGTGGATAATGCAAAGGCATTGTTTGCAGGCAAAACACCGGAAACATTAGGAAAATGGAACTGACAGTAGTTTTTGCAAACAGACTTTCAGTAAGAAGAGGGATATGGTATGAGAAAAGGAGAACCCATTACCACCTATACAGGCATTGACTTTTATATTTTAGATCCGAGACCTGAGGACGTGGCAGATGCCGACATAGCCCATGCTTTGTCTTTAATGTGCCGCGCAAACGGTCATTTCACACGTTTTTATTCTGTCGCTCAGCATTGCCTTAACTGTCTGAAAGAAGCCCGTGCAAGAGGCTTGACAGAGCGCCTGCAGCTGGCTGTACTGATTCACGATGCCAGCGAGGCATATATTTCGGATATTACGCGCCCCGTTAAACAGTATTTGCCGACTTATATTGATTATGAACATAATATTCAGACGATGATCTATGAGCGCTATGGTGTAGGAAAGCTCTCAGAAGAGGAAGAAAAAGTGGTAGCCATGATTGATGATATACTGCTTTTTTATGAATTTGAAACTCTTCACGTCAGAAGCTTTGCAAAGGAGTTACCTGAGAAAAAGGCTTGTCATGATTTTTCTGAAAGAAAAGCCGGCGATGTGGAACAGGAATTTTTGCAGGCTCTGCGGGAATTATCCAATCGATTGGTAGACTAGGAGGTTTTTATGAACTGGTTTTATGATTATGATATATATCTGGTTGTTCGTTTGCTGGTTGCCAGTATTTGTGGCATTTTAATTGGCATGGAACGAAAAAACAGAGCCAAAGAAGCCGGGGTGAGAACCCATTGTCTGGTGGCCTGTGCTGCGGCACTTATGATGGTTCTGTCTAAATATGCCTATGGGGATGTGCTGAGCGATAGCTCACGGCTTGACCCATCTAAGGTGGCGGCCAGCGTGGTGAGCGGTATCGGTTTTCTGGGAGCCGGCATGATTTTTGTACATAAGAGAAATATCACCGGTTTAACAACAGCGGCCGGTATTTGGGCAACTGCCGGCGTAGGGATGGCCATTGGCTCCGGCATGTATATGGTAGGCATTGCTATGGCACTTTTGATTCTGCTGGTACAAACAGTTTTGCATTCTGATAACAACTGGTTCAAACCGTCCAAATTAAAGCGGCTGACCTTCAGTTGCCCGGAAGAGGTAGGTATACAATCCAAAATCACGGCGATGTTGCAGGCGAAAGGAATCACCGTCAGCGATGTCAGCCTGAAAAAAGATGCCAAAAATAACCTGATCGAATTCAGTATGCTGCTGGAAATTCCTGAGGATGTTCCTGTTTCCGCCATTGTTAATGAATTCGAAGGGGATTGTACGTTGACTCTGGATTATTAAACAAAAGCTTAAACAAAAGCGGCTATCAAGATTGATAGCCGCTTTTGTTATGTTCAACGATATATTTTTATTGTTTTTCGATAAATTAATATTGACAATCACAAAATGATGTGATATACTGAAACTACATTAAAGAGAGGAAGGATATTTTATGTATAAAAAAAGTGTGACTCATTATCTATCGAAAATTATCATTGATATTTTGTTCTGTTTAAGTGTGCTTTGCACAGTAGCTGTACCCTTTGTATCAAAAGAATTGTTTAACTGCATAGGCTATTCTGAGGTGAATTCGTCTACTGTTTTTTCCGTTATTGTGTTTCTTTCCGGTGCTTGCTGCAGTTACATTTTATTTAATTTAAAACAGATGTATACATCTTTGTTGGTAGGAAACCCCTTTATTGACAAAAATGTGAGTCATTTTCGAAAAATGGCAGTTGCCTGTATTGTGATTGCGGTAATTTATGTGATTAAGTGTTTTTTTATGTTTACATATGCAACTGTTGTGATTGCTATTGTTTTTGCTGTGGGATGTTTATTTTGTTTAACCCTTAAGGATCTGTTTAAACAAACGATAAACTACAAAACAGAAAACGACCTGACCATATAGGAGGGAAACAGGATGCCAATAATAGTTAATTTAGATGTTATGATGGCCAAACGAAAAATCGGTCTTATGGAGCTTGCAGAAAAAATTAATATAACTCCTGCCAACCTTTCTATATTGAAGAACAATAAGGCGAAAGCGATACGATTTTCAACCCTTGAGGATATTTGTAAGGCTTTGGACTGTCAGCCGGCAGATATTTTGGAATTTCAAAAGGAAGACTGAATATGAAATATTTTCTGAAAGGTATTGGCTTAGGCGTTTCACTTAATGCCGTAAACTTATTTTGTAATCATATATTTTATCATTGCGATACACCTGTGATGATTCTTTCGGCTATGATATTTGGTATTGTAATTACAGCGTTTTTGGTGTCAGATACTATTTCGCATTTGTTTGTATGCGGTTTTGTAGGGCTGTTTACAATGTTTTTTAGTGAAATATTTATTTTTTCTCGTTTATTTTTATCCCTTCGTAGTTTGGATTTTTATTTAGCTGGATTGCATGCATCAGGCTTCTCGATAGTTATTGCAATCATTATGACGGTTAAACATATAAAAATATCAGATTATATAAAAAAGGAAGGCGGCTTTATGAATAAAACATTAAAAATTAAACTTATATTATATGCATTAATTTCTGCAATTGGTTTTTCCTATCTTGTGTTGCCGGCGAATGCGGGAATCGGTGTGTTGATATTTGCTGTCCTGCAGTTTGTGTGCTTATGGTTTACTGTGCCGAATAAAAGGAGATTATTTCTGTTTATTCCTATATTGATTATGTCTGTGAATTGTTTTACCAGTGCTAATCCTATCTGGAGAGTATCAAATTTTATCATAAGCATCTTACTGTATGGTGGTATGTTTATTGATTTTAATTTCAAAACAGACAGTTTTGCTTTTATTACAAATACCTTAATAAGGCTTATCACTTCTTTTTCTCATTTTTTTCTTCCGTTTAAATGGATGTTTGAATTAAATAGCGATAAAGCACCGGTTATGAAACGAATTGCTATAGCGCTCGTGATAGCTATTCCCAGTGCAATCGTTCTGATTACTGTGTTGGCTAATGCTGATATGGTCTTTTCGTTAAAGACAGAAAGTGTTATTGAGTATGTATCGGATTTTATCAACCCAAATGCTTTATTTAAAATTATGTGCGGTATCTTTGTTGGCTTGTTTTTATTCGGGTTATTGTATAACGCTTATACAGAGGGGGATGAAGAGACAGGTGAAGCGAAGTTTTTTAACGGTGATCTCATTATCATTAATATTCTGCTGGTCACCATTCTTGCTGTTTATACATTGTTTGTTATTATACAGTTTACATATCTGTTTGCAGGCTCGACTCTCCCCGATGGTCTTACCTATACGGAATACGCTCGGAAAGGCTTTTTCGAGTTGCTGTTATTAACGGGCGTGAATATCGTCATCATACTGTCGGTGATTAAACTGACGAAAGCATATAGCGGCAAGTGGCTGCAATGTACAAAAATACTTTGCCACTATCTTTGTGCGATAACAATTGTTTTACTGGTATCATCTTTTTACAGAATGTTACTTTATACAAATGATGATGGATTGACAAGACTAAGATTCTTTGTTATGGGCTTTTTGGGATTTGAAGCCATTGGTTTAATTATTACATTCATTTACATCGCAAAGCCGAATTTTAACATAGTATTTGTTTATATGATGATTGCTCTTTCGTATTATACGGTACTGAATGTTGTGCCGAGTGATCGGATCATTGCGAAAAATCAAATTGACCAATATGTAAGAGAGCAGCGGGAAGAACTAGAATATATATTCACCTTGTCGGCGGATGCAGCTCCTGCTATGGAGTATCTGATTGAAAATACCCAAGATGAGGCATTGCGGATGAAAGTAAAGAATTTTGTTGAAGAAGGAACAAAATTTGAAATTCCTGAAAGATGGCAAAGATTTAATCTTTCAGTTGAAAATGCGAAAGAGATACTAGAAAAAATAGAATAAACATCTCCATAAAAGGGGATAGAAAAATGGCTATCGCTTATGCGATAGCCATTTTTGTTTTTTAGCGTTTTAAATCTTTTCTGTTTTCGCGGATGGTTTCCACAGTGTTGATTAAGCTTTCTTCAATGGTATGTAACACATTGTCAGCATACTGGTTAGCACCAAGTCTGATTTCGCGAGCGTGATCCTGTGCACTCTCAACGATTTGGTTGGCATTTTCATATGCCTGCTTGGTCACTTCGTGTTCGTTTACCATACCGGCCACTTTTTCTTCTGTGTTCTTAACAATGGTAGCCGCTTCTTTCTGTGCATCTGCAATAATACGCTGACGCTCGTCTTTAACCCATTTTGCCTGCTTCATTTCTTCAGGATACTTAATTCTTGCTTCCTGCAGAAGATCCAGTAAAGCATCTTTATCAACGATGCCGCGTCCCCAGAAGGGAATGGTGAAGCTATGCTCGATTTTTTCCTCGAGCGCTTCAATAATCTCTAAAATGTCCATCATGATCGCCCCTTTTCAATCTTTTGTTTTACGTCCTCGTAAATCTCTTTGGGCAAAAACTTCGAGAAATCGCCGCCCAAATTTGCGACTTCCTTTACTATACTTGAACTTATATATGAATAATTCACATTGGTTACCATGAATAAGGTTTCAATATCAGGATCAAGCTGCTTATTCAATTGCGCCATCTGAAATTCATATTCAAAGTCCGAAATGGCCCGAAGACCTTTGATTACTACGTTGGCACCGTGCTTTTTAACAAAGTCTACCATCAGACCGTCAAAATACAGAACACGGCAATTGGGATAATCCCGGATGCATTTTTCGATTAACTGCACCCGTTCTTGAGGGGAAAAAAGCGTTTTCTTTGATGAATTGTTCAAAACAGCAATAATAACCTCATCGAACATTGCACTGCCACGCTTGATGATATCTAAATGGCCACAGGTGATGGGATCAAAGCTGCCGGGATAAACTGCAATACTCATAGTGACATCTCTTTCAAAAGCAGAATGCGGGCCCTGCCGTATTTTTTATCACGATAAACCATAAACAAATCAGAAATTTCTTCGGGAGGCTCACCTTCAGTTTCGCAGTAGATGATGCCTTCCGGACTCAGTAATCTTTTTTCGGCAATCTTTTTTAATGCCGGCAAAAGAAAACCTTCCCTGTACGGCGGGTCTAAAAAAATCAAATCAAAAACAGTATCGGTTGAGCTTAAAAAAGACAGGTAATCACGATTGATCAGCTGTGCTGCAGAAGACAGGTGTGTTTTCTGCAGATTCTCTTCCACAGTTTTTAAAGACCGGGGAGAAACATCAACAAACACAGCACCGGCGGCACCCCGACTCAATGCTTCAATGCCCAAAGCACCCGTACCGGCAAATAAATCCAACACAGAAGCACCGCTTACAGCTACTGAAAGCATGCTGAACAACGATTCTTTTACACGGTCGTGAGTTGGACGGACAGATAACCCTTCGGGACAAAGTAACTTTGTTCCACGGGCAGAACCTGATATAACTCTCAAAAGACAACCATCCTTAATTATAAAGTATACTATTATCCATACAATATTTTATATTATTTTGTATAAATGTCAAGATATTTAATATAATTTTTAACTAATTGTAACATGATTGTTAAACAAAGCGTTAATTTTTTCTTGAAGAAGACTTTTTTCTTCTTCTGTTAGCGGAATTTTGCCGGTTACATAATCCTTAGCCGCCTGAGAGGTTTTAGATAACAGTTCCATATCGGAAAATACGCCGGCAAGCTTGAAAGCGGGTAAGCCGTGTTGCCTGGTACCAAAAAATTCACCGGGGCCTCTTTGCTTTAAGTCTTCTTCAGCGATGGCAAAGCCGTTGCTTTGGTTTTTCATAACCTGCAAGCGGTTAACGGCGGTCTCCTGATTGCTTTGTGACAATAAAATACAATAGGATTTTTCTGTACCACGGCCCACACGGCCACGCAACTGATGAAGCTGTGAAAGACCGTACCGTTCAGCATTTTCAATGAGCATAAAGGTGGCATTGGGTACATCTACACCCACTTCAATCACGCTGGTAGCCACTAAAATGCGAAGGTCGCCCTGCTTAAAGGCAGACATAACGGCGTCTTTTTCAGCCGGTTTCATTTTACCGTGCAAAATACCAATCGGTGTATCGGGGAATGATTTTTGCAATTTCTGAGCATATTCGGTAACGGATTCCAGCTCTAACACGTCGGATTCTTCTACTAGAGGACAGACAATATAGGCCTGCCTTCCGGCCAAAAGCTCTTTGGCTAAAAAGTCATAAATACGCTTGCGATAGTTTTCCCCAACAGCAAAGGTATCAATCTTTTGACGTCCGGGAGGCAGTTCGTCAATAATGGAAACATCCAGATCGCCGTAAATGATGAAAGCCAGGGTACGGGGAATCGGTGTGGCGCTCATAACTAAAATGTGGGTGTTATCTCCTTTTTCTGATAATGCTCGCCGTTGATTAACACCAAAGCGGTGCTGTTCATCGGTGATGGCTAATCCTAAACGGTTAAAATGCACATCATCACTCAGTAGTGCGTGGGTGCCTACAACAATCTGCACCTCGCCGGCTTGAATGCGAGCCAGCGCCCTTCGACGCTGAGCAGCCGTTAAAGAGCCGGAGAGCAATTCGATTTCTATGTTATGGCTGCGGAACATTTTTTGCAGTCCCTCATAATGCTGAATGGCAAGGATCTCAGTAGGTGCCATAAAGGCAGCCTGG
This sequence comes from Clostridia bacterium, assembly GCA_017416855.1. GTDB lineage: Bacteria > Bacillota > Clostridia > UBA1381 > UBA9506 > UMGS755. Next base: position 37,955 of record JAFQAZ010000021.1, on the reverse strand, counting down.
TAGCCGCTTTCAACAGTTGTATACATAGCGGCGGCTGCTACGGCGGTTTTACCGGACCCTACATCACCGCAAACCAGACGATTCATGGAGGTACCTGAGGCCAGATCGGTAATGATTTCGTCGATTACCCGTTTTTGGGCACCGGTAGGTGCGAAGGGCAAAGACTGAAGGAAGGGTTCGGGAGAAACGGTCAGCCTGGCTCCCGGGCGGCTGGCCTGCCGTTTTTTTAATGAACACAGAGCTACTTGAAAGGTAAACATTTCCTCAAAAGCCAAACGACGGCGGGCAATTTCATATTCTTTCCGTCCGGTGGGAAAGTGAATGTTGGTTAAAGCATAATTGATTTCGCATAATTGGTAAGCAGACCGAAGAGCGCCGGGCAACGGATCCTTCAGTTGTCCGGAACGGGCAAAGGCCTGCTGCACGCAGTCACTTACAATGTTTTCGGTCAGGCCTTCTGTCAAGGGGTATAAAGGCACAATACGACCGGTTTGTTTTTGATTGCCTGGGGTTTCAAAGATGGGAGTGACCATTTGTTTTTTAGGGGTTAAGCGTACTTTGCCATAAAAAATATAGGTTTCGCCTTTTTTGAAGCGGTTATCTAAAAAACGGTTATTGAACCAGATGAGTTCCAAAAAACCGGTGCCATCAGAAACCCGTAGGGAACTGATGCGCATATTTTTCCGTATCAGATTGGTTTGCATTGATGACACAACGGTGGCCTTAATGCAAACGGTTTCATCGTGGGCAAGCTCAATGATTTTTTTAAATACTGTTCTGTCTTCGTGCGCTCGCGGAAAATGAAAAAGCAGGTCTTTAAACGTAAAAATACCCAGCCTACCAAAAGCATCGGCCCGTTTGGGGCCGATGCCGGGTAACTGGGTAATCGGTGTCTGTAAGGGATGAATGGTCATAACAGTAGTCCCCTTTGTGGGTGTTTACTCCACAGAAACGATGTAATAGTAAAGAGGCTGTTTGCCGCTGTGTACCAGAACATCACAAGCACTATAGGTTTCTTCTAAGTAAGTCTGTAAGCCTTCTGCGGTTTCATCATCAACATCTTCACCATAGAACACATTAATTACGGCGCTGTCATCATCAACCATGCCGGCCAGCAGGTCTTTGGCAACCTGTGCAGGATCGTCGCCGGCGGCAGTGATCTTTTTGCCGGTTAAACCAATAATTTTTCCCTTGGGCATTGTTTCACCGTTTAAATCAAAGTCACGGACAGCAAAGGTAACATTACCGGTTTTTACAAAGGAAGCAGCTTCCTTCATAGCTTCAGCGTTATCTTCGCCGGCAGCATCAGGTGAGAAGGCCAGCATTGCGGATAAACCTTCCGGAATGGATGTTGTGGGGATGACATAAATGTTCTTTTCTGTCAGGCTCACAACCTGTTCAGCTGCCATAATAATATTCTTGTTATTCGGCAGAATGAAAACAGTTGAAGCATTGATTTTATTTACAGCACTTAAAATATCATCGGTGCTGGGGTTCATTGTCTGACCGCCTAAAATGATTTCGTCAGCACCCATATCACGGAAGAGAGTTTCCATACCTTCGCCAGCAGCAACAGCGGCAAAGCCATAAGGCTTCGGCGGTTCCTGGGGTTCGGCTGCTGCAGGTGCATTTTCGGTCAGAGAATTGTGCTGATATTTCATATTGTCAATTTTAATGTTAATCAGCGCACCTAATTTTAAAGCTTCTTCAATCACATAACCGGGGTTATTGGTGTGAATGTGCACCTTGATGATGGATTCATCATCAACAACAACCATAGAATCGCCTTTTTTCTGAATGTTGGAGGCAAACAGATTGCTGGACGCATTGGGACTGTTCTTTTCAATGATGAATTCAGTACAGTATGCAAACTTAATGTCTGCATCGCTGATTTTGGCACCGGCAGCAACAGGAGCAGGCATCACTTCACCATCTGCCCGTTCAATGATTTCGCCGGTCTCCAGATAAGTAAGAAAACCTTCCAGCAGGTAAACAATACCCTGTCCGCCGGAATCCACAACGCCGGCAGCTTTCAGCTGAGGTAGAATTTCAGGTGTTCTGTCAAGGCTTTTTTGTGCTTCTTTTGCAACAGCTTTAACTAAAGCTATAATTTCATTGTCTTCAGCAATGTAAGCCATACCGCCTTCAGCACCATCACGGGAAACGGAAAGCATCGTGCCTTCAACCGGCTTCATAACAGCACGGTAAGCAGTGGCAACACCTTCGCGGAATGCTTCGGCAATGTCATTGGCATCGGCCAGTTCACATTCTTTTAGCCGTTTGGACATACCGCGGAACAGCTGAGAGAGAATGACGCCGGAGTTACCGCGGGCACCGCGGAGAGATGCACCGGCGATGGTGTTCATCACTTCGCCAACTGTTTTGAATTCACGGCCCATAATTTCGCTGACAGCAGCAGAAACGGTCATAGACATATTCGAACCGGTATCACCATCAGGTACGGGGAAGACATTTAAATCATTCAAAATGTTTTTATTATTGACAAGCTTGTTGGCTGCAGAGGTAAATGCTTCGCAAAGCCCAGCAGCATCAATTGTATAAATCAAGTTTTACACCTCCGAGTTAATCCACGCGGATTCCTTCCACGTTTACAGTTATGCGGCCAACACGAAAACCGGTCATACTTTCAACAGTGTAACGGACATTGCTGATAATACTGTCAGAAATGACCTTAATGTTTATGCCATACTCAACAATGATATGCAAATCAATGCTGATTTTATCATCTTCTGTTGTAACCTTGATGCCTTTTGTAATTGTATCCCATTTCAGCAAACTGGCAAAGCTGTCGCCTGCATTTTTATAAGCCATACCAACAACGCCATAGCAACCTGTGGCAACCATACCGGCGATGTGTGCAATAACAGTGTTGCTCATAATGATAGCACCGCGTTCGTTTTCTGTTTTAATGGCCATATAATAACCTCCTTATGCATACATTTTCCATATTCTACACTATAGTATAACATATTTATTTAAAAATTACCATAGTAAATTTAAAAAAATGGAAAAAATTTAATATTTTGTTAAGTATCGTACAGAAAAACTTGAGATTTATAAAAAGATGTGATATAATTATGATATAATTGTAATAATTATAGTTATTTATAGAAAGGAAGGATAGCTTTGAAGTTTGTGCATTGTGCAGATTTGCATCTGGATACGGCATTTTCCGGCCTGACAGACGGAAAAAAAGCAGCAGTTCGTCAGGCGGAACTCAGACGGACCTTTCTTTCTATCATAGATCTTGCCAAAACAGCGGATACGCTGTTGATTGCCGGTGATTTATTTGATCAGAATTCAGTGGAGGCAGAAACCATTCGTGTGTTGCGTGCTGGTTTTGCCTCTCTTGAGCACACACAGGTGTTCATTGTTGCCGGTAACCACGATTCGCTGAATGAAAATTCTTATTACAAAATTGCGGATTTTTCTGATAATGTTCATGTTTTTGGAACGGAACTGGAATGTGTTACGGTTGCAGATTGTGACGTATACGGTATTTCGTTCCGACAGATGATGCAGGAAGAGGCTCTTTTGAAAAATTTCAGAAAAGAAGGGGAGCGTCCTGCGGTATTGCTGATGCACGGTGACTTGGGCGGTGGTGCCTATAATCCTGTTGACAGAGATATGATAGCGGCTTCCGGCCTTTCCTATGTAGCCCTGGGCCATGTTCACAGCTATGCAGAAGAAATGCTGGGCAAAACAGTTTGCGCCTATCCCGGTTGCCCCGAAGGTCGTGGCTTTGATGAATTGGGTGAAAAAGGTGTGATTGTGGGTGAAGTGACATCAGAAGGTGTTTCCCTTCACTTTGAACCGATTTGTCAGCGACGCTATGTGGAACAGAAAGTTTCCGTAGCAGGATTAACCACTCAGGAGGAAATGATTGGCGCCATTCGTGCCTCCGGTTTAAATGAAACAGATTTATATAAAATTATTCTTACAGGTGAAACCGACCTGGTGCCGGATGTGAATGTTCTGGCAGGCGGTTTTCCCGAGTGCTTTTTCCTGAAGGTTTATGACGAAACCAAACGGCCTTTAGATGTGCAGGCGCTAATCTCTGAATCGGGTCTTAAGGGAATGTTCGCGCAGAAAATGTTATCCGGACTTGAAGGTGATAACCGCGAACTTTTTGAAAAAGCCTTGGAATATGGTCTTAAGGCTATTGAAGGAGAGAAGGTGAAAGTGCTGTGATCCTTCAGAAAATCGAAATTGAGCAGTTTGCCGGTTTAAAGAATTATACGCTTGAGTTAAAACCGGGTTTTCAGTATCTTTACGGTCATAACGAAGCAGGGAAAAGTACCATCTGCTCTTTTTTATCTGTTATGTTTTATGGGATGCCAGCCAAAAAGAGTAAAGATGGCATACGGGGTGATAAACGCCTTTTGTATATGCCATGGGGCGAAAGCTACATGGCCGGAACCGTTTATTTTCAGGACGAAGGAAAAGAATATGTATTAAAGCGCCGTTTCGGCAAAACTGCCAAAGGTGATAGCTGTACGCTTCATTCCGGTGCCGACTGGACAGAAATTCCCATTGATGTTAAGACTCTGGGTCAGCACTTTTTTGGTATGGGAGCGGACGCCTTTAAAAAAAGTCTTTTCATCAGCCAATTGGGAACTGTTTTTGCCAAAGGGAATGAAGATGAACTCATAGAACGGCTTTCTAATCTGGAAAATACCGGTGATGAGGAGGCTTCTGTTCAGAAAGCCATTAAAGCATTGACGGAAGCTGAATATGAACTTGTGAGTAAGTCTGGTCGCAGCGGTGCAATCACGCAGATAGAGCAGGAAATTGAAAAACTGACGGCTGAAAGAATGGCGGCACAGCAGAAAAATCTTTCTTTCCGTGAACTGCTGGAAGAAATTAAACAGGTCACGAAAGAACGGGACGAAGCCGCAAGAATGCTTTCAGAAACGGAAACAAAACGGAAGCAGGCCATAGCCTATCAGCAGTTTGTGGCCCGGAAGGAACAAAGAAAACGGCGGCAGGATGTAGCGGAACAACTGACAAAAGAACGCAGTGCCTATGCAAAGGCCGAGCAAGAACTGGCCGAAGTGAAAGGAAGTCTGGTGACGTATGCGGCGGTGGCGGCGTTAGAAACCGACGTGGTTTTGCAATTGGCTGAAAAAGAATCTGCCTGCAAGATCCTTTCTGAAAAAGAGGCAAAGCTTACAGAACTTTCTGCAGAGATAAACAAATTGGAAGAGAATCTGGCAGAAGCAGAAGCCAGAACCCGGAAGAAAGTGAATATACCTCTTTTGGTCATTGCAATTGTGCTTTTGCTTGCGGGTGCCCTATTGGGGTTTTTCCTGCTTTCCGGTGTTTATGCTGTCTCGGTTAGTGGACTTATAGTAGGAATCATCTCCTTTGCCGATAGCAAGGAAACAAAGAAGGCAAAGGAAGATATGGCGGTTCTTGGCGCTAAAATAGCAGCAAAGAAGGCAGAAGAAGCAGAGTTGCAAACGGAAAATATCAGTCAGCAATTGAAACAGTATCGCAGCGAACTGGAATTTGTTTTTCGTCAGGCGGGAGCAGACAGTTTAACCGGTCTGGCTGAAAAAATTGAAATGGTGCGTTTGCTTGAACATAAAGAAGAATCGTTGGAAAAGGAAAAACAACGTCTGACAGAAAGTATTGCACAACTGGAGGCTTCCTTGCAGGCAATGCCGGAGATGACGGAAGAAAATCCGGTACAATATGAAGGTCCAGCGGCAGAAGTACTGGAAGAGAAATTACAACAGCTTCAGAATGAACAACTGGCAAGAGAACGGAAGCTGGCTCAGTTGAATGCCCGTGCTACGGAAGGCTTTTCCGGAACCAGAGGCGTCAGCGTGATTGAAAGCGAGCTGGCGGCTATGCAGGAACAAAAGGCAGAGCTGACTGCACGGTATGAGGCTGTTTGCCTGGCAAAAGAAACGATGTTGCAATGCGCTGAAGAGTTAAAAAGTAATTTTGCTCCGGTGCTGAATGAAAAATCGGCGGCTTTGATTGAACGACTCACCAATGGAAGGTATCGTGAGGTAAAGGTTACAGAGGAATACACTATGATGCTGAAAACACCAACGGGAACAGACATCAAAGAGTCTGACTATATGAGCGCCGGCACCTGCGATTTGCTATATTTTGCTTTGCGATTGGCTGTTTTGCAGACCTTGTATGAGTCGGTGCCATTATTGGTAATGGATGATACGTTTCTGCAGCTTGATAAAGAGCGGCAACAAGCGGCATTTAACCTGTTAAAAGAAAATCCGGCGGAGCAGATTTTATATTTTTCCTGCCACGAGCCGGCACAGGATTTAAATATTAAGGTACAAACAATATCAAATAACTAATATAAATTATTGTAAAAGGAGACATTACAAATGAGAGACGAAACTAAATGCTTACATGCAGGGTACACCCCGAAAAATACCGAGCCTCGTGTGGTTCCCATTGTGCAGAGCACAACTTATGTATATGATTCTACTGAAGAAGTGGCATCGGTTTTTGATGAACCCACCAAATCTTTAATTTATTCCCGCTTTGCCAATCCTACGGTAATGGCAGTAGAGCAAAAAATTGCGGAACTTGAAGGTGGTGTTGGTGCAATGTGCACCACCTCCGGTCAGGCGGCCAGCCTGCTTTCTGTTTTAAACATTGCACAGGCAGGAGACAGCATCATCAGCCTGGGCGAAATTTATGGCGGAACGGTGAATCTGTTTGCTTTCACCTTTAAAAAGTTGGGTATTGAGTGTATTTTTGTAGATAAAAATGCCAGTGATGAAGAAATTTCCAAGGCCTTTAAGCCTAACACAAAAGCTGTGTTTGGTGAAACCATTGCAAACCCAGCCTTGTCTGTTTTAGATATTGAGCGTTTTGCAAGACTGGCCCATGAGCACGGTGTACCTCTCATTGTGGATAACACCTTTGCAACACCTATTTTCTGTAAGCCGATTGAATTTGGCGCTGATATTGTTATTCATTCTACTACCAAATATATGGATGGTCACGCTGTGCAGGTTGGCGGTGTGATTGTAGATAGTGGTAACTTTGACTGGACAAACGGCAACTTCCCCGAACTGACAGAGCCTGATGAATCCTATCACGGCATTTCTTATACCGAAACCTATGGTAAAGCAGCTTACATTATCAAAGCCAGAATGCAGCTCATGCGTGACTTTGGTGTATATCCTGCAGCACATTCTGCATTCCTTTTGAACTTAGGCTTGGAAACTCTCCATGTTCGTATGAAACAGTATCATGAAAATGCTATGATTGTTGCAAAATATCTGCAGAATCATGAAAAAATTGAAAGCATTACTTATCCCGGTCTGGAGACAGATGAAAACTATGCTTTAGCACAGAAATACCTAAAGGGCTGCAGCGGCGTTATTTCCTTTGTTATCAAGGGTGGCAAGGAAAATGCTATGCGGTTTATGGATTCTTTGAAACTGGCCTCCAACGAAGTGCACGTGGCTGATATCCGTACCTGTGTACTGCATCCTGCCAGTGAAACCCACCGTCAGTTAACAGAGGAACAGTTGGCGGCTGCCGGTATCAACGGTGGTATGGTTCGTTTCTCAGTAGGCCTTGAAAATGTGGAAGACATTTTAGAGGATATTGAACAGGCATTACAGCAAGCGTAGTCCGGAAAAATAATTGTATTTTTTCTGAATTTTTGATATAATAATAAAATATTGTTTTTATAGTGTTACCCAGTGAACCCGGAGGTATATATGGATCAGTTAACCATTAAGAAAATCATCAGTCTGCCAATGATTGTAACCCGCGGCTTGGTGATTTTCCCCAAGACTCTGACCCATTTTGATATGGTGAGAGACAAGTCAATTAAAGCGCTGGAACAGGCCATGAGAGATGATCAGATGGTCTTTTTGGCGATGCAAAAAGATATTTTAGAAGAAGATCCCACAAAAGATGCCATCGAAAGAGTGGGCACCATTTGTCGTGTGAAGCAGGTTGTTAAAATGCCTAATGAGATGGTGCGCGTATTGGTGGAAGGCGTTGGTCGTGCGCAGATTACAGATTTTATCAGTGATACTCCTTTCCATTCGGTGCTGGTAGAAGAGCTGACCTGTCCTGAGGATGATGATGTGCCGGCGGTGCAGTTTGAGGCTTTGCGCCGTCGTTTAATTGCAGAATTTCAGAACTTTGGTTCTGCCAGCCGCAAAATGACACCAGAGGCCATAGCGGCTTTAGAAGATATGGAAAATCCGGCGGAGCTTACCGATACTATTGCTTCTAACATGCAACTGAAAACGACTGATAAACAGGCTCTTTTATCTGCTGTCAGCGTGGCAGAACGTATGGAAAGACTCATTGCCATTTTAATGCAGGAGACAGAAATTATCACCATTGATCAGGAAATCAGCCGCCGTGTGAAACGGCAGATAGATGCGAACCAAAAGGAATATATGCTGCGAGAGCAGATGAAGGCTATTCAGGAAGAGTTGGGTGATAAAGACGGTGTAGGCCTTGAAATCCGTGAATTTAAACAAAAGCTTGCTGAACTCAATGTACCGGAAGAGGTTTACAATAAATGCGAAACCGAGCTTGACCGACTGTCTAAAATGCAGTTCGGCAATCCGGAGGCTAACGTAATCCGCAACTATGTCAGCTGGATTTGCGACCTGCCCTGGAATAAAGAAACAACAGAGAATATTGATTTAGACCGTGCGGCCAAAATTTTAGACCGTGACCATTTTGGTTTGCAGAAGGTAAAAGAAAGAATTTTAGAATATTTAGCGGTGAAGAAAGTTACTGGCACCATGGCAGGCCCAATTTTGTGTCTGGTGGGACCGCCGGGGGTTGGTAAAACCTCCATTGCCCGTAGTGTGGCTGAAAGCTTAGGCCGCAATTATGTCCGCATTTCGCTGGGCGGCATCCGTGATGAGGCGGATATCCGTGGCCATCGCAAAACCTATATCGGTGCTATGCCCGGTCGTATTATGCAGGCGATGAAGCAGGCAGAAAGCAAAAATCCCCTAATGCTCTTTGATGAAATTGACAAAATGGCCAGTGACTACCGGGGTGATCCGGCAGCAGCATTGTTAGAAGTGTTGGACAGTGAGCAGAACAGCAAATTCAGAGATCATTATTTAGAAATTGATTTTGACCTGTCTGATGTCCTGTTCATTGCCACGGCCAACACCTTGGAAACGGTGCCGAGACCGCTACTTGACCGTATGGAAATTATTGAACTGTCCGGTTATACCTCGGAAGAAAAGTTCCAGATAGCCAAACGGCATTTGTTGCCGAAACAAAGAGAAAAGCACGGATTATCTGCTGAGAACCTAAAGGTTTCTGCCGGTGCTATCCGTGAAATGATTGAGTACTACACCCGTGAATCCGGCGTTCGTGGTTTAGAACGCACCATTGCCAAGCTTTGCCGCAAAGCAGACCTTGCCATTGCAAAAGATGCAGAGCAGATTGTTCGTGTAACAGACAAGAATATAGCAGATTATTTAGGCAAACGGAAGTATTCTTTTGAAACTGTTGGCAAAAAAGATGAAGTTGGTGTTGTAACCGGTCTCGCCTGGACGCAGGTGGGTGGTGACACCTTATCCGTTGAGGTGAATGTTATGCCCGGCAGCGGTAAAACAGAGCTCACCGGACAGCTTGGCGATGTAATGAAGGAATCGGCTAAGGCTGCCGTCAGCTATGTCCGTGCCAATGCAGAGCAGTTGGGCATTGAAGGCGATTTTTATGAAACAAAGGATATTCATATCCATGTACCTGAGGGTGCCACCCCGAAGGACGGTCCTTCTGCTGGTATTACCATTGCAACGGCGCTGACTTCTGCATTATCCGGACGTCCTGCCAGCCGTAAGGTAGCTATGACCGGAGAAATTACCCTGCGAGGCAGAGTGCTTCCCATTGGCGGATTGAAGGAAAAAACCCTGGCGGCTTATCGTGCCGGTATTGAAACCGTTGTGATTCCGGCAGAAAATGAAAAGGATATGGATGAACTGGAGGGTGTTGTAAAAGAACATCTGCAAATTATTCCCGTTCGCAATATGGACGAGGTTCTGGGCATCGCCCTTTTAAAATGAATTGAGGACAGCTATGAAAGTAAACACAAACAACGTGAATCTTGTGATTTCTGCAGTTAAAAAGATGCAATATCCTAACACCAATATGCCGGAAATTGCATTGGCCGGCCGTTCTAATGTGGGAAAATCATCTATGATTAACAAGGTTTTAAATCGAAAGAGTCTGGCTCGTGTCAGCGGTACGCCGGGTAAAACCATTACCATTAATTTTTATAATGTAGACAATCAGTTGATGCTGGTGGACCTGCCGGGCTATGGCTATGCTCAGCGCTCTAAAAAAGAGGTGGAAGCCTGGGGCAGTATGATTAATGACTATTTAGAAGGTCGTCCCCAGCTTTGCCAGGTGGTGCAGTTGGTGGATTCCCGCCATAAGCCCAGCCGTGAGGATATTGCTATGCAGGAATGGATTCAGGAATACTGTGCCTATTCTGTGGTGTTTGCCACCAAAAGCGATAAACTCAGCAAAACACAGCTTAATAACAATCTGGAAATGATTGCTGAAACTTTAAATCTGCGGGATGGGGATATTTTAATCCCCTTTTCCGTTAAGGATAACGAAAGTGTGGAAAACTTCTGGGAATATGTGGATGGCTGTGTGCTGGTCGAAGAGGAGGAATAAAGCCTATGAAAATACTGCGGTATACATATAAGGATGCTTGCGGTTACGGCGTGTTGCAGGGAGAGGACATCCACCCCATTATAGGTGATATTTTTTCAGATTTTACTTTGTCAGAAAACAGAATCCCTTTTAAAGAGGCAAGCTTGCTGGTGCCTTGTGAGCCTACCAAAATCATAGCGGTGGGCTTGAATTACAGCGAACATGCCAAAGAAATGCAGGAAGAACAACTGAAGGACCCGGTTTTATTTACAAAGCCCACAACAGCGCTCCTGCCTCACGGTGGAACAATCTGCCGTCCGGCGGTCAGTCAGCGAATTGACTATGAAGCAGAGCTGGCGGTTGTTATTGGCAAAACCTGTAAGAACATTTCCGCAGAAGAAGCAGAGGAATTTATTTTAGGATATACCTGCTTAAATGATGTAACAGCCCGCGATTTACAGAAACAAGACGGGCAGTGGACAAGAGCCAAAGGTTTTGATACCTTTGCACCGGTGGGGCCGTGGATTGAAACAGAGCTTGATACAAAAAATCTTTCCATCCGTTTGGAAATAAACGGAGAAGTGAAGCAGCAGGGCAACACGGATATGATGATGTTTTCACCACAAAAACTTGTGAGCTTTGTATCCGGTATTATGACCTTATTACCCGGCGATATTATTACCACCGGCACCCCTTCGGGTATTGGCCCTATGGAGTCGGGGGATGAGGTTAGTGTAATTATTGATAAAATTGGTACCTTAACCAATATTATGGAATAAAAATTATAGACAGGAGTGACCGATATGAAAAAGATTTTAGAATTATTGGAAAGGGATGCCAGTTTAACGGCGGAACAGATAGCGATTATGCTGGACAGAGATCCGGCGGAAGTAAAAGAACAAATTGCAGAATGTGAAAAGAAGAACATTATTGTTGGCTATAAAACCATTATCAACTGGGAAAAGACAGAAAATGAACCCGTTTCAGCTATCATCGAGTTGAAGGTAACCCCTCAGCGCGGCGAAGGCTTTGACGAGGTGGCTAAGCGTATTTATCAGTATGATGAAGTGGCAACAGTTTATCTGATGTCCGGAGGTTTTGATCTGGCTGTTATTCTGGAAGGTAAAACCATGAAGGAAGTGGCTCTGTTTGTGGCTGAAAAGCTGGCCCCGATGGAGCAGGTTATCAGTACAGCCACTCATTTTGTGCTGAAAAAATATAAAGTAGACGGCAACATCGTCAGTGATAAGCCGAAGGATACCCGTGAGGTGATAACGCTGTGAACTACGAATCTTTATTATCTCAGAAAGTGCAGGGGATTCCGCCCTCAGGGATCCGTAAATTCTTCGATATTGTCAGCGAGATGAAGGATGCCATCTCTTTAGGTGTGGGTGAGCCCGACTTTGTAACCCCCTGGCACATCCGTAACGAAGCTATTTATTCTTTAGAAAAAGGAAGAACATATTATACCTCTAATTCAGGTCTTTTGGAACTGCGTCGGGAAATTGCTCTTTATATGGAGCGGAGAATTAATGTTTCCTACGATCCGGCAAATGAAGTTATTGTCACTGTAGGTGGCAGTGAAGCCATTGATTTGTGCATTCGTGCTCTGGTGAATCCCGGCGATGAGGTGCTGGTACCGGAACCCAGCTTTGTGTGCTATAAACCTTGTGCTATTATGGCTGGTGCCAAAGCGGTGCCTTTGGTTACTAAAAATGAAAATAAGTTTAAACTTACAAAAGAAGAATTGTTGGCGGCTATTACGCCCAAAACAAAGCTGTTGGTGCTTCCTTACCCCAACAATCCCACCGGCGGCATTATGACGAAGGAGGACCTGGAGGACATTGCCTCTGTTCTTCGTGATAAGGATATTTTTGTGCTGTCAGATGAGATTTATGGCGAACTCACCTATGGCAGAGAACATATTTCCATTGCATCCCTGCCCGGAATGCGGGAACGGACTGTTTTAGTCAATGGTTTTTCCAAAAGCTATGCCATGACCGGTTGGCGTTTGGGATGGGCGGCGGCGCCTAAGGAAGTGATGCAGCAAATGGTGAAAATTCATCAGTATGCTATTATGTGCGCTCCCACAGCCAGCCAGTATGCGGCTATTGAGGCAGTGAAAAACGGGGATGAAGACATTGCGCGGATGCGCGAACAATATAATTACAGACGAAAAGTTATTGTAGACGGCTTTAACAAAATGGGCCTTTCCTGTTTTGAGCCGGAGGGTGCGTTTTATGTGTTCCCTTCGATCCAGTCTACAGGCCTTACATCGGATGAATTTGCTGAAAAACTGCTGCGAAGCCAAAAAATTGCCGTGGTACCCGGCACGGCCTTTGGTGATAGCGGTGAAGGGTTTATCCGTTGTTCTTATGCTTACAGCATAGCCAATATCAATGAAGCCTTAGAGCGAATTGACCGTTTTGTGAACGGGAAAGGGGCGGAATAAAATGGCTATGAATATAGTGCTGGTGGAACCGGAAATTCCCCAGAATACCGGTAATATTGCCCGAACCTGCCGTGCCACCGGCAGTGTGCTTCATATTGTTAAACCCATGGGCTTTACAATTGACGATAAAAAGCTGAAGCGGGCAGGGCTTGATTATTGGCACGAGCTGGATATCCGTTATTACGAAAATTTGGATGACTTTTTTGAAAAGTGCAAGGGAACCTATTATTTTTGTTCTACCAAGGCACAAAAAAGACATTCTGATGCGGTATATCAGGATGGGGACTATTTGGTGTTCGGTAAAGAAACCAAAGGATTGCCGGAGGATTTATTGCATGAACACTATGAGTCCTGTGTACGGATCCCTATGCTGCCGGATATACGGTCTTTAAATCTGTCCAATGCTGTTGCGATTGTGCTGTATGAAGCTCTTCGTCAGCTTGATTATGATTCCATGGAAAGCATCGGGCATTTAACTCAATATCCTGAAGATTAATGAAAAAAGGAGAACCGAACATGGCAGAGAAAAAAAGCACGAAAAGCTTTGAACAAACCATGCAGGAATTAGAAGAAATAGTAGAGACCTTAGAAAATGGTCAGGTAGAGCTTGATCAGGCATTGGCACTTTTTGAAAAGGGCATTAAGCTATCCCGGGCCAGTCAGAAGTTTTTAGACCAGGCAGAACAGAAGGTCACCCGTTTAACCCAAGAGGAAAACGGTGAAATTAAGGAATATTCCTTTGAATAAATAAAGCTCCATAGGAGGTTAGAATGGATTTTTTAACGGAATTTGAAGCAAAAATCAATATGGCAAATCAGGGCTTGCAAACCTACTTTGTAAAGAAAGAAAATCATCAGATGTCGGTGTATGAAGCAATGGAATACAGTCTGTTTGCCGGTGGCAAGCGGATTCGTCCTGTGCTTTGTCTTGCCTGCGCAGAGCTGTTTGGTAATGCAGAAGATGCACTGCCTTTTGCTTGTGCAATGGAAATGATACATACCTATTCTCTGATTCACGATGATTTGCCCTGTATGGATGATGACGACTTGCGTCGCGGCAAGCCCACCAATCACATTGTGTTCGGTGAAGCTATGGCTGTTTTGGCCGGCGATGCGCTTTTAAATGCAGCCTTTGAAACGGTTCTGAACCATTCTAAGGTTAATCCGGCTGTTACGCTGGAAACTCTTAAGGTTATGGCTGAATTATCCGGCACAGAGGGTATGATCGGTGGACAGGTGATTGACTTGGAATCTGAGGGTAAGAGTGTGGATTCGGTAACCTTAATGGCTATGCATGTACATAAGACCGGCGCCCTTATGATGGCTTCTGCCAAAGCAGGTGCTTTGGCTGCCGGTGCCAGCAAAGAAGATGTTTTGAATATGGAAAATTTCGCCCGGTATTTAGGTGTAGCTTTCCAGATTAAAGACGATATTTTAGATGTGGAGAGCAGTACAGAGGTTTTAGGTAAAACCATCGGCAGCGACAGCGCCAATGAAAAAACCACCTTTGTGACGCTATATGGTCTGGAACAATCCAAAAAAATGCTGGAGGATTATACGCAAAACGCCATTGATACGCTGGAAGTATATGGCGAACGTGGCGCCTTTTTAAAGGAGTTGTCTTTATTTTTGCTGCGAAGAGACCGGTAAACGGTAGAAAAATACGCGTAATGCGTTAAGAAATGGTGATGAAGTTGGTTTTTTTGAAACAGCTTTTTTCTAACAAAGTGTTATTAACAGCTCTCTTAGGATGGTTAATTGCACAAACTCTTAAGGTCGTTTTTGTTTTGATTAAAGAAAAGCGGTTTGATATCCGCCGTTGGATCGGATCAGGCGGTATGCCCAGTTCCCATGCATCTTTTGTGATGTCGCTGTTAACGGCTTTGGGTTTTGCCTGCGGAACGGATTCTCCGGAGTTTGCCATTGCAGCAGTGCTTGCCTTTGTGGTGATGTATGACGCCACCGGTGTGCGCAGGGAAACCGGTCGACAGGCGGAAATTTTAAATGATATCATTGAAAATTTCGGGCAGGACAGCCCGGAGACAGTAGGAAAACGTTTAAAAGAACTAATCGGACATACGCCCGTCGAAGTGTTTGTGGGGGCTGTTTTAGGCGTTCTGATTGGCTTGTTTATGTATCTTTGCGTGTAATAAAAGGCAAAAACAAAAGATTAAACACGGCTTGCGGAGAAAAAACAGAGATTTGAAGTTAAAATAATAAAATTAAAGAATTCTCTTTGAATTTTGCTATTTTACTTTTTGAAAAAATATGATATAATATATGCAGAGTGGTGCAGTATTCTAGTCAGTTCTGCTCATTCCCAAGACGGGCCTAAAAATCCGTTGAAGGGCACATCGATGAAGTTTCTGGTGCTTGCTTTCGACGCCCAGTCGGGGGTTGGTGCTGGGAGTTAAGGCTTAGGGGCGGCCTGCAATGGCATGTGGACCCCGACCCCTCTGCCGTGGAGACCTGTTCTTGTGCCATCAGATGCTCCGGCGCAGCTTGCTGCGTGGACGTTTATGAGGTACGAAGCAGGATTAAACCTGCCAGGCGGTGCGGATTTGCTTTTTGGTGATGAAGTGCTGTGGGCAGTGTAGCCTGCCTTGAGTGGTATTGGTGGATAGCGGATCAAACTCTTTGTTTTCGGCCAAAAACATTGAGTTATTGCTGCTTGAAACCTCTATTGCAAAAGAGGCTAAGAATGAGTAAGACTGTTTGGGAAAACCTCTAGACTGTTCATTTTGAGGTGGATGAAGGATTGCAGTGCGGACTTAAGTGGCGATCTGGTGCTGCGACGGGTAACCCCGCAGAGAGAGCATGAAAAGGAAACTGCTGATTTGGCGACATTTCAGTTGCTCTTTGGGAAAACCTACCGGACCTAAACCGCAAAATTTACTTCATTCATTACCACTCTTTTAATTTTTAATAACTGAAAAGGTGGTTATCTTGACAGAAGACAGTTGCAGTAAAAAGAAGAAAATTAAAATTAGAAGAAACAATGTGGGAAACAGAAAGATAAGCTATAAATGGGTAGTTACCAGCATCATCTGGACCTTTTTCATTTCGTCTTTTATGCAAATGATTCAGGCCGGATTGATGAGCCGGGTAACGCTGCTCGTTGCTTGTTTATTGCTGTTTTCTTTTATTTTCATCGGTATTATTTTTGATATTATAGGTGTGTCAGTTACGGCAACCAGTGAAGTTCCCTTTCATTCTTTGGCATCCCACCGCGTGCGTGGCGCGAAAGAAGCCATTGTGCTAATCCGCAATGCAGATAAGGTTGGTAATTTTTGTAACGATGTCATTGGTGACATTGCCGGTATTGTTTCCGGTAGTGCTACCACGGCTATTGTTGTGATGCTGAACAGTTTCAGTACAGGAAATCATGAGTTCATTTTATCAATTGTGTTGGCGGGGCTTGTAGCGGCATTAACGGTGGGTGGTAAAGCCATTGGTAAAGGTATTGCTATATCAAATTGCAACTCTATTATTTTTATGGTGGGTAAAATCATCAGCTTTATTAAACCGGTGAAAGATAAAAATGTAAAATAAGTAAAAAACTTAAAAACGGGAAAACTATGAGCGCAACCGGTGCAAAGCTTTGAGAAGGTTTTTGCAACAGTGTATTTGAGAAATGGAGTACGATTGGCAGTGAAACGGAAGAGAATTGAATTATCTGATCAACAGGTGTTTGAACAGTACATTCAGAATGAAAACAATTCAACTTATAATTTTACCAATATGTTCATCTGGGCAGGAGACGGGTTTATTACCTACGGACTGACAGAGGGTTGTCTTGTTCTGTTCTTTCAGGGGAAAAAGCAACCCTTATCGGCCTCTTACCCTGTGGGAAAAGGGGATAAACGGGCGGCTGTTCTTAGCGTATCTTCTTTCTTGGAGAAACAGGGCTTTCGGCCGGTGTTCCGCAATCTGTCCGATTATATGGTACAAGAATTGGAAGTAATGTTCCCGGGCTGCTTTGAATTTGTAGAAGACAGAAACACGGCAGACTACATTTATGAAACTGAGAAAATGATTACCCTTTCAGGCAAAAAACTCCATGCCAAACGGAATCATTTTAACTATTTTAAAAATAATTATTCCTATGAATATAAAACGTTAACACAGGCCGATATGCCGGCTTGTATGTCCCTGTTCGATGCCTGGGTGGCAGAAAAGGGAGGGGAAGAGGATATGACGGCGTCCCGCAATGCTGCCGTCAAGCTTTTAGAGCATTTTGATGACTTGCCTGTTCGTGGTGGCGGCATTTATCTGGATGGAAAGCTTTCAGCCTTTTCCATCGGAGAACCGGTTTCAGAGGATACGGCTTTAATCCACGTAGAGTTTGCATTGGATTACCGTGGACTGTTCAATGTAATTAATAGCGAATTTTGTGCTCACGAATGGACAAACTTCAAATATGTCAATCGTGAAGAAGATATGGGTCTTCCCGGACTCAGACAGACAAAGCTTGCCTATCGCCCGGCTTATCTTTTAGAAAAGTTTAATGCAGTACAAGTTAAACCATTATAGTGAGAGGATGACAGACCATGGATTTAAAGAAAATTGATACGAATTTTGCCACCTGCTCGGTCAATGGCGTGAATTTTACCATGTATAATCCGGAAGAATTGGGTTTAGAAGGGTTTCCCTGGCATAAAGAGAATGAACATATTTTTACTCGCTTGCCGGAAAGAGTATTGCCTGATTTAAATGAAAACTTGCAGAATCTGGCCAAACATACAGCCGGTGGTGTTATCCGCTTCCGGACAGATAGTAAGGCTATTTTATTAAAAGGAAATTATTATCCGTTTTGGATTATGCCCCATATGGCCATCACCGGTCAGGCGGGATTTGATATTGTGCAGTGGGAAAACGGCCGCGGCATTTTTCTGGGCAATTTGCAGATTGATTCCATCCCTGTGGCAGAGAAAAACTTTTCCTTTGAATTTTCTCGGGCCTTGCCGGAGGGTATGCATGAATACAGAATTTTTATGCCATTGTATTCCGGAATTGAAAGTTTGCAGATTGGTTTGTCTGAAGGAGCGACCATTGAAAAAGCACCGATACATAAAGTGGAGAAACCTATTTTATTTTACGGCTCTTCCATTACCCAGGGCGGATGCGCATCCAGACCCTCAAACTGCCACGCTGCATTGCTTTCTCAGGCGGTGGATGCAGAACAGATAAATTTAGGCTTTTCCGGCAATGCCAAAGGTGAAAAGGAAATGGCAGAGCTCATTGCCTCTTTGGATTTATCCTGTTTTGTAATGGATTATGATTATAATGCGCCCACTCCGGAACATCTGCAGAATACCCACGAACCGTTTTTTAAGATTATTCGTGAAAAGCATCCTGATTTGCCGGTGGTTATGATCAGTCGCTGTTTTACCAATCCGGATAACCTGGAGGATACGACCAAACGCCGGAATATCATTATGCAAACCTATTTAAACGCTCGTACGCAGGGAGATGCACATGTTTACTTTGTGGATGGGCTGGAAACCTTTGCCCAAGAAGCCATTGAGTGGCCTACGGTTGACAGATGCCATCCCACGGATTTAGGTTTTTATCTGATGACGAAACGAATTTTGCCAACCCTTAAGCAGGCGCTGGGATTATAATTGACAGAAAAGGATGAGTACACATGGATTTAGCAACATTAGATAAAAACTTTGCTGTAACAAAAGTTGAAGGCGTTGAGTTTCTGATGTTCACGCCACAAGAGTTGACTTTGGAAGGCTTTCCCTGGGAAGACATCAACGAAAAGCCCTATCGAAGGTTGCCGGATGAACTTGAGGTCAGTCCGGAGGTGGCACGTCTTTTGAAGCATTCTTCCGGCGGTGTCATCCGTTTCTGTACTGATAGTGAAGCCATTATGCTTAAAGGGCGTTATATTCCTTTTGTGCCCTCACCCCGCACACCGCCATCCGGTCAAAGCGGTTTTGATGTGATGATGTGGGAGAACAGCAAAAACGTTCTGGTGATGAATTTCCAGAAGAGTGCGGCAGATGCTTGTGCAGAAAAATTTGATTTTGAATATTCCTGCTACCTGCGCGATGGTATGCATGAATACAGAATTTATATGCCCACCTATGCGGGCATTGAATGGCTTGAAATTGGCTTGGTGAAAGGCTCAAAGGTGGAAAAAGCACCGGCTCACAAAACAGAAAAACCCATTTTATTTTACGGTTCTTCCGTTACTCAGGGGGCCTGTGCATCTCGTCCGTCTAATGGTCATGCACCGTTGCTTGCAGCTATTGCCGATGCAGAACTGATTAACTTAGGCTTTTCTGGCAATGCTTTGGGTGAGCCGGAGTGGGCAGAGTGGATTGCTAAGCTGGATTTATCCTGCTTTGTGATGGACTACGACCACAATGCACCCAACATTGAACATCTGCGCAAAACTCACGAACCATTTTTTAAAATTATCCGCGAACAACATCCTGATTTGCCGGTGATTATCATCAGCAAACCCTTTGGAAAAATTGAGAATTATGATCTGGATATCGAGCGTCGCGATATGGTGAAGCAAACCTATTTAAACGCTCGGGCTCAGGGCGATAAAAATGTTTATTTTGTAGACGGTATGGAATTTTTCAAAGAAGTGGGCTATGAATATCCAACGGCTGACCGCACCCATCCTACAGATTTAGGCTTTTACTTAATGACAAAAGCCATTGAGCCTGCTTTGCGAGAAGCACTTAAACTGTAACAATAAACCCCTTACAGAATAGTATGAAGTAAGAACTGTTCTGTGAGGGGTTTTTATGTTGAAAGGAATCTGGTGCTCTTTTTTGAAAAGTCTTGATGCTATGGAAACAGAACTTCATTGTTTGTGCGGCAGAAGGAAAAGCAAGGAAAACAATTGTCACTGCGAGAAAAAAGAATCTTGTTTTTCTTTGGATGCGTTCTCTTTTGAGAAAGAAAGCTGCCATAGTGATAAACATCAGGAGAAATGCTGACTATTCTTTTGCAACTCTGACTTTTTCTGCAATGTTTTCAAGATATTCGGCAATTACGGTAACTTCTATGGTGTCTTCATCTATGATGACATAGTCTGTACGGCTTTCGGTGCAGGAGGAGTCCGGAGAGGCCATTTCGTCAATGGCAGAGAGTAATTCTCTTCCGCTACTTTGCACCACGCTTTCCACCGTAGATTTTTCGTAAGCGGTATGCAGCTCCGTATAGGTTACGGTGGAAAGACCGATTCCCGGCTGAAAACCAAAAAGATTCAGTTTATGGTCTTTTGTGAGAGTACTGTATTCGTTGAAATTTGGCATAGCATTGCGATATAAGGGAATGTTTAAACCAAACAGACGGAGAGTTGTTTTTTTTACTCTTTGTCCGGTTTCAGAAGTATTTGGCACCCAAAGGGAATAGGCTTTGGTCTGTTCGTACCATACCCGGGCATATACGGTGCCTTCTGACGGAACCTGCCTTGGCTCTACATCTTTTTCGCTGAGCAGAAGTCCGCTGACCAAAAGGTCACCCTTGCGAACCGTATCGCCCGGTGCAACGACGGGCTCTCCGCTTGTAATGACCATTGAATCAATCACACCGTCCTTTGATGCAATCAGATGGCAAAAGTCATTGGGGTCTACCATATCCGGCGGCAAAACACGCTCTTTAATCTCCACATTTACTTTTGAACCGTGTTTATCCACCCACAACCAGGAAAGCTCCGGTACGGCCAGGAGCATTTTTGTCTGAATTCTTTTCTCGTCTAAAAAGGGGCGGAAGGAGCCTACCTTTAATCCGCATTCTGCCAGATTTTCTTTGATGTAAGCGGTGGATACGCTGTTACAGCCTTGTATTTCTATTTTCCACACAAATTGATTGATACAAATGGTACATAACACACAGAGCAGAAGCCCTGCAGCAAACCATTTTCTTTTTCTGGCACGTTTGATCCAAATGGGAAAACCGCGTTTTTCTATAATTTTAATCTGTACGCCGGTTTTTTTGACAATGGGCGGCAATAAACGAAAGCCACGAATACTGATACAACATCTGAGCAACCGATCAGAGTGTGAAAAAACATTCCAGATAAAAATGCGCCGACCTGCGCAGACATTTAAAAACCGTTCGGGGTACTGACCGCTGACGGTAATAACCAGATAACCGCGAAGGAAATAAAACAAACGCGTCAACTGCATATGGTAACTCCTTTCAGATGATGGACAAGCTGTTGATGATACCGCGGATTAAAATTTCTTCGTTGGTAATGGCAACAATCTGCAGTTCCTGGCCGGAAACCGTTATGCGGTGTTGTTTGCTCCTCAAACGGATTTCCTCCGGTTCATATCCCTCAATATATTTATAGTTTTCTATGGTCAGTTCTTTGTTGTCATTCATAATCATCCGAGGCACATCGGCAACCATATCAAGAGGAAGGTCCAGCAGATTGGCCACTTGCTGTGCGCGGTTCTTTTTATGTTTCACATAATCACCTCGTATGTTATTTTTATGCTCTTTTTCACATATTCATTACTAAAGACAGTTTAGAAAGAATGTGATGTGGTTGAGGAAAAAAATATGGAGCATAACGGTTTTACTGCTTCTTTGCTTGCTGGCGGTTCAGTCCGAACGGGTGTTGCCGGCGGTGGGAGAGGCAATGGTGCTTTGTTACAGAACGGTTATTCCATCGCTATTTCCTTTCTTTGTTTTATCCGGTCTGCTTCTTTCCGGTGGTTTTGCCGAACGATGTGCCGGGTGGCTTTCTGTCATAATGAAACCGTTGTTTAATGTTGGTGGAGCCGGGGCGCTGAGCTTGGTCATTGGTCTAATCAGCGGCTATCCTATGGGAGCGAAAGTGACAGCAGAGCTGTATAAAAACGGGAATATCAGCAAAACTGAGGCAGAGCGCTTGCTTCCCTTTTGCAATAATTCTGGGCCATTATTTGTTATTGGTGCGGTTGGAGCAGGGATGTTTGGTAATGGAAAAGTGGGTATGTTTCTTTACGTTGTTCATGCCATTTGCGCCTTGTTGGTGGGCATTTGTTTTCGGTTTTACGGTGGGCAATCTCAACGGATGACGGGCAGTGTTGTCAGTAGGCAGACCACAGCTGAAAAGAGCTTTGCGGCAGTCGTAGCGGCAGGGATAGACAGCGTGCTTATGGTGTGTGGCTACATTTTGCTGTTTTCTGCCATCATGGCGTGTTTATTGCCTTTTGCAGAAGCTTTTTTGCCGCAGGAATGGCTACTCGTTATCCGGGGAATTACGGAGGTGACTTCCGGTTGCTTTGGGTTGGTTCGGTCCGGCTTTCCAGCGCGGCTTATGGTGAGCATGGTTGCCGGCTTGCTTGGTTTTGGCGGTTTGTGCGTTATGATGCAGGCCAAAGGGATGTTGCAGGGAACAGATATATGTTTTAAAACGTATATCAGGGGAAAGGTACTCCACGGTGTTTTTTCAGCTTTAATTGCCTTTTTTGCTTATCCTTATGTTTTTTTGGAAACCATTTCCGTTTTTGCCGTTATGGATGAAATTCAGCCTTGGCAGCCGGTTTTAGAGGGGATATCCTGTTTGGGCTGTATTTTGGTTATTTTTTCTTGTGTTTTTTGTGCATCAAGCTCAAAAAATAATAATAAAAATTAAAATATTTATAAAATATATACAAAAACTATAGCCTTTTTTTGGTTTTTATTTCAAAGCCTTTCCGTTGACATGGAACAGGATTTGTGATAACATTATAAATGAGTATATAATGTAGAGATTTTCTCGTTTTAAAAGGCATTTAGGTATAATTAAAGATGTTTTTGCATACATATATATTTGTGCGCTTTTCATGAAAGATAAAGGACGATGTGATATGACAAAACAACAAGCAGTAGTTACAGAACATGCATTATCCACAACCGAAGAATTCGATTTGTTTCACCGTGGCGAGAATTTCCACGCGTATCGATTTATGGGTGCACATTGTCTTGGTGATGGCCGTTATGTGTTCAGAGTGTGGGCACCATGTGCCAAAAGTGTTTCGGTTGTTGGTGATTTCAATGACTGGGACAGAGATGCTCATCCTATGTCTAAAGTGTCCTATGGTGGCATTTGGGAAGTGGTGGCCGAAGGTCTTTCAACTTTTGATTTATATAAATTTTCTGTGGAAACCCAGGCCGGTAATATTCACCTGAAGGCAGACCCGTACGGTTTTCACTTTGAAACCCGTCCCGGTACAGCTACAAAGCTGTATGAACTTTCCGGTTTTACTTGGTCAGATGATCGTTATTTGCAAAAACGAGGCAGTCAGAACATTCTGGAGAGCCCCATGAACGTGTATGAAGTTCACGCCGGCTCATGGCGACGGTTTGCTGACGGTGCCTTTTTTAATTATCGAAAACTGGCAGAAGAACTGATTCCTTATGTATTGGATATGGGCTATACCCATATTGAGCTTTTGCCTGTTAGTGAATATCCTTATGACGGCTCCTGGGGATATCAGGTCACAGGTTATTACGCACCTACAGCCAGGTATGGCACGCCTCACGATTTTATGCATTTTGTGAATGAATGTCACAAGGCCGGTATTGGCGTGATTATCGATTGGGTGGCGGCGCATTTTCCCAAGGATGAAATGGGACTTTATGAATTCGACGGCAGCTGTTGCTATGAATATGCCGATCCCCTTAAAAATGAGCATCCTGATTGGGGAACCCGCATTTTTGATTATGAACGGGGCGAAGTACAATCCTTTTTAATTTCCAATGCCCTGTTTTTCTTAGAGCAGTACCATATCGACGGCATTCGCGTGGATGCGGTGGCTTCTATGTTATATCTGGATTATGGCCGTCGTGACGGTGCCTGGCGCCCGAATCAATATGGGGGTCGCGAAAACCTGGGCGCGGTTGCCTTTTTGCAAAAGCTGAACAAAGCGGCCTTTGGTGCGTTTCCTTCGGTTTTGATGATAGCAGAGGAGTCTACCGCCTGGCCCATGGTGACCAAACCGATAGAAGATGGCGGTCTGGGCTTTTTGTTCAAGTGGAATATGGGTTGGATGAATGATGCTTTGTCCTATATGTCCAAAGACCCATTTTTCAGGAGCGGTGTACATCATCAGCTGACGTTTTCCATGACCTATGCCTTTTCGGAGAATTATATTCTGCCTTTATCCCATGATGAAACGGTTCACGGCAAATGCTCTCTTATTAACAAAATGCCGGGACCTTATGAACAGAAATTTGCTAATTTGCGTGCCTTTTTGGCATATCAGATGGCGCACCCCGGCAAAAAACTGCTGTTTATGGGAGATGAGTTTGCCCAGTTCATTGAATGGAATTATCAAAAAGAGTTGGATTGGGTGCTTTTGGATTATGAATATCATCAGAAATTCCGGGATTGTATCCGGGATATGAATCATTTATATATAAACAATCCGCCCTTCTGGGAAATTGATAGCGGTTGGGACGGATTCTTGTGGCTGGTAACAGATGATTACCAGCAGAACGTTCTGGCCTTTATCCGTCGGGATAAAAAAGGTCACGAAATTTTGTGTGTGTTCAATTTTTCGCCTGTCTGTCGGGAGGAATACCGTATAGGATTACCAAAACCATCCCGTTTGCGGCGATTGTTATTTACCGATGATAAAAAATACGGTGGCGAGGGCATTAAACAAAAGCAGGTGGCAACGGAGATGATTCCGTTTCATAATTATGATCAGAGTGTTGCCATTACGGTGGCCCCCATGTCTGCCGCATTTTATGAGATTAAAAATATGAGAGTTAAGAGAAAGGAGCTAAAGGAGAAATTATGAGCAGAAAGAAAAGCATAGCCATGCTCTTGGCCGGCGGTCAGGGAAGCCGCTTAGGCTCACTTACCCGGCATATTGCAAAACCTGCAGTACCCTTTGGCGGAAAGTACAGAATCATCGATTTTACCTTGTCTAACTGTGTGAATTCCGGCATTGATACGGTGGGTGTGTTAACTCAGTATAAGCCATTGGAGCTCAATGACTATATTGGGAACGGACAGCCCTGGGGCTTAGACAGAAACCGTGGTGGTGTCCACATTCTGCAGCCTTACACCAAGATTAATTCCAAGTCCTGGTATGAAGGTACTGCCAATGCCATTTTTCAGAACATTAAATTCATTGAACGGTATAATCCCGGTTATGTTGTGATTTTATCCGGTGACCACATTTATAAAATGGATTACAGCAAGCTGGTGAACTTCCACGAAGAACATGAAGCCGATTGTACCATTGCGGTGATTGATGTATCCTGGGAGGAAGCAACTCGTTTCGGCATTTTAAGCACAGATGCCGAAGGCAGGATTACCGAGTTTGAAGAAAAACCCAAAAAGCCAAAGAGCACAAAGGCCTCAATGGGTGTTTATGTCTTTAGCTGGGACGTGTTGAAGAAATACTTAACAGAAGACGATAAGTCAGAAAAATCAGCTCACGATTTTGGGAAAAATGTCATTCCGGCTATGCTGAAGGATAACAAACGGCTGTATGCCTGGGAGTTTTCCGGTTACTGGAAGGATGTTGGTACCACCGAGAGCTTGTGGGAAGCCAATATGGATATGCTGAATCCTGCCTGTGGCCTGTATTCTGATGATGACGATTTACGTATCTATGCCCGTAACTATGAAGGTCCGCCGACCTATGTAGCAGAGGGGGCAGAGCTTTCGGAATCCATTATCACCAAGGGATGCAATGTGGCAGGATATGTACATTCTTCTGTTGTTTCCAGCGATTGTGTGATTGAAGCCGGTGCACAGGTTATATCCTCTGTTTTGCTTCCCGGTGTAACAGTGAAAAAAGGCGCCACAGTGCAATATGCCATTGTGGGGCAGGGAGCCGTGATTGAAGAAGGCGCTATGGTAGGGAAAAAACCTTCCCCGGATGAAAGCCTTGAAATTACGGTTATTCCCGAACATAAAAAAATAACCGGTACGGTTGTGTAGGAAGGAGGCGGCACTTATGAAAATGATGGGTATTATTTTTTCGAATATATATGATGATCGTTTAGGCGATATTTCAAGCCACAGAACGTTAGCATCAATTCCCTACGGTGGCCGCTATCGCCTGATTGACTTTGTGCTTTCCAATATGGTGAATTCCGGCATTTCCAATGTCGGTGTGATTACCAAGCAGAATTACCAATCCTTAATGGACCACTTGGGAAGCGGTAAAGAATGGGATTTGGACAGAAAGGTAGACGGTTTATTTATCCTGCCGCCCTTCGGCACTGGACAAAAAAGCGTATATCGTGGCAAAATCGAAGCACTGTGGGGCGCAAGACGGTTCTTAGAGCGTTCTAATGAGGAATATGTGTTGCTTGCTGATTCCAACATCATCTGTAACATTGATTACCGGCATCTGTTAAAGCTCCACGTTAAATCCGGCGCACAGATCAGTATGATTACCAAAAAAGAAAAAATCACCGGTCACGATGATGTGAAGGATATGGTGGTTCGGTCTGACTTTGACGGTCGTGTGGTAGATGTGCTGATGCATTACGGTATCCCCGGCGTGGAAAACTGCGGCATTGGTATGTATATTTTAAAACGCGAGTTTTTGCTGGAACTTCTACACGAAGCCAATTCCTATAATTTAGTGGACTTTGAACGGGAAATTCTGCAGGCAAAATGCAATCTGTTAAATATTCATAACTTAGAGTTTCAGGGGAACATTTTGCGGATTGATAACGTGGCTCGTTACTTTGAGGCCAATATGGCATTGCTTGATAAGTCTGTTCGTGAGGAAATGTTCTTCCGCTGCGGGCCGATTTACACTAAAATCCGTGACGAGGTTCCCACCCGTTATACGCAGGGCTGCTGTTTGAAAAACAGCCTGATTGCCGACGGCTGCGAAATTGAAGGCGAAGTAGAAAATTCTATTTTGTTCCGTGGTGTAAAGGTGGGCAAGGGTGCTAAAATCAGAAACTGCATTTTAATGCAGGATACCATTATTGAAGACAATGTAGAACTGGATTATACCATTTGTGATAAGGATGTTACCATACAAAGCGGCCGTGTTATGATGGGCGCTCCGGCGCATCAGATTATCATCGGCAAAGGTAAGGTTGTGTAATACTGAAGGAGGAAACCAAATTTGAAAATTTTGTTCGCAGCGGCGGAGGCCGCACCCTATATTAAAATTGGCGGTCTGGGCGATGTGGCTTATGCCCTGCCAAAGGAACTGGCGGCTAAAGGTGAAGAAGTGGCCGTTGTTCTGCCACTTTATAAAAGTATTAAAGAAAAATATGTAACCGAAATGGAGTTCCTTTTCGATTTTTCGGTGCCTCTTGCCTGGCGTCAGGTGTATGCCGGCGTATTCCGGCAAAAGTGCGGCGAAGTGACCTATTATTTCATTGATAACGAATACTACTTTTTCAGAGATTCGGTGTACGGCCATTATGATGACGGGGAACGCTATGCTTATTTTTCCAAGGCAGTTCTGGAAATGCTCCAGCATATTGATTTTATGCCGGATGTCATCCATGCCAATGACTGGCAATGTGCACTCATTCCCTTGTTTTTAAAACATTTTTATCGGCAGATTCCGGCTTATGGTTCCCTGAAGACTATGTTTACCATACATAACATAGAATATCAGGGGCAGGCACCTTTTTCCTTTGCAGGAGAGGTGTTGGGCATTTCAGAAAGCCAACTGGCTGATGTGGCCTATGATGGTTGCCTGAATTTTATGTTTTCGGCTATTTGTCTTGCCGATAAGGTGACAACAGTTTCGCAAAGCTATGCTGAAGAACTGAAAACACCGTATTACGGTAAGGAAATGAGTAGTGTTCTGTCAGGTGTTTCGTATAAATTCTGCGGTATCACCAACGGCATTGATGCAGATTTGTTTAACCCGCAAAAGGATGTACATCTGTTTCATAAATACAGCATTAAAGCAATGGGCGGCAAGAAAATCAGCAAGCGCAAACTGCGCGAGCAGTTAGGCTTAGAACAAGATGAAGAAGCCCCTATTGTGGCTATGATCAGCCGTTTGGTAGGGCATAAAGGCCTTGATTTGGTGCAGTATGTTTGTCACGAAATGATGGAGCGGAGAATGCAACTGGTGGTGCTTGGCACAGGAGATGCAGAATATGAAAATCTGTTCCGTGGCCTTGCAGCTCAATATCCCGGTAGGGTGAGTGCCAATATTTGCTTTAATTCTGAACTCGCCAGCAAGATTTATGCAGGGGCAGACCTGTTTTTAATGCCTTCAAAGAGCGAGCCGTGCGGTCTTTCCCAAATGATTGCCATGCGATACGGCACCATTCCCATTGTGCGGGAAACCGGTGGCTTGAAAGATACGGTATGGCCCATTAATCCTGAAACAGGCGAGGGCAGAGGCTTTACCTTTAAAAGCTATAATGCTCATGACATGCTGGATGCTGTTGACAGAGCCTTATATTTTTACTATGAGAAAAAACCGGAACTGAAAAAAGTGATTCGAAATAATATGGAAACAGACTTCAGCTGGCAAAATGCCGCGATGCAATATTTAGCCATTTATCAATCAATGTAACCGGCAGAGAGGAGAACATTTTAGTGGAAGTAAATAAAAAACAATTAAAAAAACAAATTGAAGAAAAAATTATGCGTCGTTTCGGCTGTGCACCGGAGGAGGCAACACAAATACAGTTCTATAAAGCTGTTTGCGAAATTTTAAGAGAAATGCTGTCAGATAAGCGGAGTGCCTTTTCTGCCAACAGAAAAAAACAAAAAGCCAAACAGGTTTATTATATGTCTATGGAGTTTTTAACGGGTCCTTCCCTTAAAAACCACGCCTACCATTTAGGCGTAACTGAAGCACTTACCGAGGTGCTTTCTGAATATAATCAGTCCTTTGCCGGCTTATGCGAAATGGAACCCGATGCGGGCCTTGGCAACGGTGGTCTGGGCCGTTTGGCATCCTGCTATTTAGATGCCTTAACCACCAAGGAAGTGCCTTGTACCGGATTTTCTATCCGCTATGAATTTGGTATTTTCAAACAGAAAATCGTCGATGGCTGGCAGATGGAATTCCCCGATAACTGGTTAGAGCGCGGCGATGTGTGGCTTATTCCCCGCAAAGAGGATGAAATTAAAGTGCACTTTGGTGGCCGCGTAATGGAAAGCTGGCAGGATGGTAAAAATGTAGTCAGCTATCAGGATACCAGCACAGTTATTGCGGTGCCTTATGATATGTTGATTTCCGGCTACGATTCAGGAGCTATCAATAAGCTGGTGTTGTGGAGCGCCAAATCTCCTGACAGTTTGGATATGGATTTATTCTCCCGCGGGGAATATGCCAAAGCTATGGAGCAGAATTCAATGGCAGAGGCCATTTCCAAGGTGCTCTATCCGGCAGATGACCACTACAAGGGCAAGGAACTGCGCTTAAAACAGCAATATCTGTTAGTCAGCGCTTCTGTGCAGACCATCCTTCGTGATTTCTTAAAAGAAAATGACGATATTCGTCTATTGCCTGAGAAGGTAGCCATTCATATTAACGATACCCATCCATCTATGTGCGTGCCGGAACTGATGCGCATTTTGTTGGATGAACATGGTCTTTCCTGGGACGAAGCCTGGGATATCTGTACCAAAACCTTAAGCTACACCAACCACACCATTATGAGTGAAGCTTTAGAGGTCTGGCCGGTGTCTCTGTTCTCGACTTTGCTGCCTCGTATTTATCAGATTGTCTGCGAAATTGACAGACGTTTCTTGGTGTTCTTAAACGAAAAATATGGCGGTGATACAGGCAAAATCAATTATATGAAAATTCTGGAAAACGACCGTGTGAAAATGGCAAATCTGTGTCTGGCTTGTTGTCATAAGGTCAACGGTGTATCCGCTTTGCATACAGACATTTTAAAAGAAGATGTCTTCCGTGATTTTCATCAGGTAATGCCCGGTAAGTTTATCAATGTAACCAACGGTATTGCTTACCGTCGCTGGCTTTGCCAGTCTAACCCTGAGCTTACCTCCTTCCTTTGTGAGCTGATTGGCGACGGATTCTTAAAAAATGCTGAAGAACTGGAAAAACTAAAGGCCTTTGCTAATGACCAGACTGTTTTAGATGAACTGCAGAAAATCAAACTGAAGAATAAACTGCGGCTTGTGTCTTATATTGAAGAGCACAACGGTGTGCACGTTGACCCTGCTTCTTTATTTGATGTGCAGGTAAAACGTTTGCACGAGTATAAGCGTCAGCTTTTAAATGCTTTGCATATTTTATCCCTGTACCATAGCCTGCTGGAAGATCCCGGTCAGGAATTCCAGCCCCGCACCTTTATTTTTGGTGCCAAGGCTTCTGCCGGCTATGTGATGGCAAAACAGATTATCCGTCTGATTAACTGCATTGCAAAAGAAGTGAACTCTAACCCCATTACAAGGGATAAACTGAAGGTTATTTTCATTGAAGATTACCGTGTATCTTTGGCAGAGTTAATCATTCCTGCAGCTGAAATTTCCGAGCAGATTTCTGTTGCCGGTAAAGAAGCTTCCGGTACGGGTAATATGAAACTGATGATTAATGGTGCCATTACGTTAGGTACCTTAGATGGCGCCAATGTAGAAATTCATCAGGCTGTGGGCGATGATAACATTTTCCTCTTTGGTATGACCACACCTGAAGTGCAGGCTCGTCAGAGAGAAGGCTATGACCCCAGCCGTATGATTGAAAGTGATCCGCAGGTGCGTCGTGCTATTGAATATTTACAGCAGGGTATTGGCGGCGCTGATTTCTCTGACCTCATCTGGTCATTAACCGGCCGCGGCCAGGATACCTATATGACATTGGCAGACTTTTCCGATTATTGCCGTGCGCAGAGACAGGTTCAGGATACCTACTTTGACCGCACGAAATTTAACCGTATGTCCCTTTATAACATTGCCGGTGCAGGTATTTTCTCATCTGACCGCAGTGTTATGGAATACTGCAACAACATCTGGAATGCAAAACCCGTTAAAAAAGGAGCGAAGGGCTGATGAACATTCTGTTTGACAGCAGAAATGAACAGTTTAAAAAGCCTTTCGGTTGTCTGGTTCAAAAGGATACTGTAACCGTCAACCTGTATATTAAGGACGCCGGGGAAACCGGCGTCCTTTTCCTGCTGGAAAAAGACGGAGAGGATACAGTACCGTATGCTATGGAAAAAACCGGTGAAGTAAACGGTTATGACGTGTATTCTGCCGGCGTAGTCATAGGAGATGCCGGTTTGTATTTTTATTGCTTTAAAATTCTGTGGGAAAACGGTGAGCAGCTTGTTTACCGTGATGCCTATAACCAACCGGTGTTTGATGAGGGCAGAAGGTGGCAGCTCACTTGTTACAGTGAAGTCTACGAGTCTCCTGAAAGCTTTTATGGCGGGGTGATGTATCAGATATTCCCCGACCGCTTTAACCGCAAAGGCCTGTGCGATACCAAGGACAAGCTCACGCCCTTTTATATTCACGAAAATCTGAACGATACGCCGGTCTTTTTGCCGGATAGTGAAGGGACCATTTGGAACAACGATTTTTATGGCGGCAATTTTGCCGGTATCATAGAAAAACTGCCGTATCTGCAATCTTTGGGCGTGAATATAATCTATTTAAATCCTATTTTCAAGGCCTATTCCAACCATCGGTATGATACGGCAGATTATATGCAGGTCGACCCTTTGTTGGGCACCAATGAGGATTTTAAAATCTTCTGCGATGAAGCCCATAAGCTGGGGATGCGGGTGATTTTAGACGGTGTTTTCTCTCATACAGGCAGCGACAGCTTGTATTTTGATGAATATAACCGTTTTGGGGGCGGAGCCTATCACGACTGGAATTCGCCCTATAGAGAATGGTATCAGTTTGAGGAATATCCTTATAAATACACCAGCTGGTGGGGGATTAAAACTCTGCCTTGCGTGGATGAAAACAATGCATCGTATCAGCAATATATCATTGAAGACGAAAACAGCGTTATCCGTTACTGGCTTCGTCAGGGGGCAGACGGTTGGCGGCTGGATGTAGCCGATGAACTGCCGGATGGTTTTTTATATAAGCTGTATCAGACGGTGAAGGAAGAAAAGCCGGATAGCATTGTAATAGGTGAGGTTTGGGAGGATGCTTCCAATAAAATCAGCTACGGTAACCGTCGTCACTATCTGCAGGGTGGTTGCTTAGACGGCGTGATGAACTATGTGTGGCGGGATGCTATTATCCGTTTTGCCCGCCGCGAAATGAGTGCAGAAGATTTTTGTGAGAGTGTTATGACTTTATGTGAGCATTATCCGAAAGCGGCACTTCATTCTATGATGAACATTCTATCCACTCACGATACACCGAGAATTCTGACAGTATTGGGGATTGACAATGTTCCTCAGAGCCGCGAAGAACGTGCGGCATACCGTTTAACAGAAAAACAACGGGAGTTGGCAAAGAACAGGCTCATTTTGGCCTCTTTTTTGCAGTTTTTGCTGCCGGGCTGCCCGGATGTTTACTATGGGGATGAAATCGGTCTGGAAGGCTTTGAAGACCCGTTTAA
The DNA here is from genome assembly GCA_017416855.1 of Clostridia bacterium. Classification (GTDB taxonomy): domain Bacteria; phylum Bacillota; class Clostridia; order UBA1381; family UBA9506; genus UMGS755. The sequence continues at coordinate 5,376 of JAFQAZ010000021.1, read as the reverse complement.
CAGAGGGTATATGGGTAATGCAAAAGGCGATAGTGACATTTTTAGCTGTTATGAGAAATTATCAGCTATCAAGAATCAATATAAACCATTACAACAGGGCTGCGTAGAGCCTGCATTTTCCGGAAAAGGTGTTTTTGCCTTTTACCGTATATATGGCGAAGAAAAGGTGCTTTGTATTGCCAACACGGCAGAGTCGCCTTATTCCGTGCCGTTATCCGGTGAAAAAGTTCTTTTCAGCGCGAATACCCTGACAGATGAACACAGCATATCACTCTTGCCTTACGGCTGTGTGTGCCTGCAAAAATAAAGAGTCACAAAAACCACCCATGATGCATAGAATAGGTAATAAAGGTTAGCAGAACGGGTGGTGCCGATATGCGTCTGGGCGATAAAAAACATATATGTATCAAAAGTAACCGGATTAACCGTCATAAGGTATCCGGTTTTTTGATTATACTGTTATTTGTTACGATGACAGTGACAATGGTCGTTTATTTTTTAAAATCGGTACAGCCGTTGTTATTGGAGATGGCAAGAAATCAGACGAAAGTGATTGCGGAGCAGGCCGTCCAAAAGGCCGTGGGTGAATTGTTCGAGGAGGCAAGCTATACCGATTTTATTAAGCTTTCCCGCTTAGAGGATGGCACCATCAGCGCCTTAGAATCCGATATGATGCAGGTTAACCGGCTGAAGGCAGAAACATCAGCAGCGATTCAGAATGCAATCAGCGAGGTGGATGAAACAGAAATCTGTATTCCTTTAGGCAGTGTAACGGGCAGTGTTTTGTTTGCTGGCATGGGTCCTGATTTGCCTGTTAGCTTAGTTCCTTACGGCAGAACAAAGGTGGATTTTAAAAGTGAATTTACTGAGGCGGGGATTAACCAGACTCATTTGGAAATTAGCTTAATGGCAAAAAGCAATGTGGGAATTATTATGCCCACGGGGCGAACGAAGGCAGAAATTATAACAGAATTACCGGTGGTGCAGACAATTATTGTTGGAAAAATTCCGGAAAATTATGTGAACATAGACCGTATGGGCGAAGAATTTGAAGGTGATGTGATGGATTTAATCAATTAATTTGACAATGATACATAAACATGGTAAAATAGTTGCAGGTGAAACAGTTTCACTTGCAACTATTTTTTGGTGGTGTTTGTATGGCAACAATTATGCGCAAAATGAATATGATCAGCCGTTGCGAATCTTTGTATCGCACGGCACAAAAAACGGTAAATTTACCGGGACTTTACCACAGCTATGTCCTGGCAATTTGCCATCAGCCGGGAAATTCTCAGGATTTTCTGGCTAAGCATTTATGTATGAATAAAAGCAGTGTGGCACGACATTTATCCTTTTTGGAAAATGAAGGCTATATTCATAGGGAAACCAGTCCAGAAGATAAACGGGAACTTCTGGTGTTTCCCACAGAGAAAATGCTGGATATTCATCCTTTGGTAGTGTCTATTACCAAAGAATGGAATACTCGCCTGACAGAGGGAATTTCAGAAGAGGAATTGGCGCTGTTTCATAGAATTTTGGAGAAAATGACAGAAACATCCCAAAGTATTCTGCGCATAGAGGAGGAACGGCCGTGAAAACAGTTTTTGCATATTTAAAAGGCTATTATGGCCGTATGGCATTTGGCTTTTTGATTAAATTAGCCGGGGTATGCAGCGAGCTGCTGCTACCCTTTATTCTGAGTCATATTTTGGAAAATGTGGTTAAGAGAGATGTGCAGGACATTCTTTTTTGGGGCGGCTTAATGTTACTGTGCGCTGGTCTGGGCTGCGTTTTAAACTTAACCGCCAACCGGATGGCGGCCCGTGTCTCCAGAAATTTTGCAGAAACAATGCGTAAAAACCTGTTTGCTAAAATTCTGCATCTTTCGGCTGCACAAACGGATAAGTTCACCATTCCCTCCTTGGAATCTCGTATTACGACGGATACATATAATGTGCATCATTTTGTGAATATGATGCAACGGATTGGTGTGCGTGCCCCCATTATTTTAATTGGCGGCATCACCATTACCCTGCTGATGGATGCGGCTTTATCACTAACCATGATTGCCATTTTACCCTTCATTTTTATAACCGTGTTCTGTATTTCCCGAAAAGGCGTGCCTTTGTATGCAAAAATACAAAGGTCGGTGGATAATATGGTACGGGTCGTCCGCGAGGATGTCCAGGGCATCCGCGTGATTAAGGCACTTTCGAAGGTTGATCACGAGCATCGGCGGTATGACAATGTGAATCAGACGTTAGTGTCTGATGAAAAACGAGCCGGTCGGATTATGAGTAGCGTGAATCCCATTATGGTTATGTTTATGAATATGGGCAGTGTGGCGGTTATTGCCCTGAGCGGCAACCGGGTTTCTCAAGGTCTTTCCCAGCCGGAAACCATCATTGCCTTTATGCAGTATTTTACGATGATTTCTATGTCTATGATGACGGTTAGTAATATGTTTATGATGTACACAAAAAGTGCAGCGTCAGCAAAGCGTATTGAAGAAGTGTTACAGACAGAAGAAGACATTTCGGTATATTCTAAAGAGGAATATAAAGACAAAGAAACCGATGCACGTATTGTGTTTGACAATGTAAGCTTTTCTTATAACGGCAAGCGGGATAACCTGAAAAATCTTAGTTTCTCAATTCCAAAAGGGGGAACCTTGGGCATTATTGGTGCCACGGGATCAGGGAAGTCGACACTTGTAAAGCTGCTATTGCGGTTTTACGATGTGAATCAGGGTGGCATCTTCTTAAACGGAGAAGACATTCGCACGATAGAAAAAGACAAACTCTATGCCATGTTTGGAACAGCTTTGCAGTTTGACTTTTTATATGCCGATACCATTGCAGAAAATATTAAATTCGGCCGTAACATAACCGATGAAGCAGTGGAAGAAGCGGCTAAAATTGCTCAGGCGCATCAGTTCATCACTGAGTTTAAAGATGGGTACAAGCACATGCTCTCTCCACACGGCACCAACATTTCCGGCGGGCAGAAACAACGTGTGTTAATCTCCAGGGCCCTGGCGGCGAAGCCGGAAATTCTGGTGTTGGATGACAGCTCATCAGCCCTTGATTACAAAACGGACGCAGCTTTGCGGCAGGCATTGAAAGAGAGTTTAAAGGATTGTACCGTAGTTACAGTGGCACAACGCGTCAGCTCTGTTAAAGATTGCGGATTGATTATAGTTTTAGAAGATGGTGAAGTGATTGGTATGGGTACCCATGAAGAACTGCTTTCTTCTTGTGATGCATATAAAGAAATCAGCGATTCTCAGATGGGGGGTGCCTTTGTTGAGTAAAGTAAATAAACAGCCGAAAGAAAAAACAACAAAAGGCTTGCTCCGTCGTCTGCTTCGGTATGTTCTTAAGTATTGGCATTTGTTTGCGGTAGCAGTGCTGCTAACTCTTTTTTCCAACCAGCTTTCTCTTTTAGGTCCCAAGTATTCCGGCGAGGCTATTGATGCAATAGCAAGTCCTGATGGAGTAAACTTTGGGATTGTTCAAGTGAGTGTTATTCGTATGCTGGTCTGCTATGTTTTTGCTGCTGTTACATCTTATCTTTTGGCGGTGCTGATGATTCAGATTAGTCAAAAAATTGTGTATACTATGAGAAAAGAATTGTTTGAAAAACTGACGACGCTACCGGTGGGATATTTTGATACACACACTACGGGGGATATTATCAGTCATATTTCGTATGATATTGACACGGTGAACAGTACGCTGTCCCATGGTTTGGTACAGATTATGACCAGCATTTACACGGTGTTTGGTTCATTAATCTTTATGTGGAACATATCTAAACCCCTCATTGCAGTTTTTGGCATCACAGTGCCAGTGGCAATTCTGTTCACACGTTACCGGACTCATAAGGTGCGGCCTATGTTCCGCAAACGCTCCAAAAAGCTGGGTGAACTGAACGGATATGCTGAAGAGATGCTGTCCGGTTGCCGTACCATTCAGGCCTATGAAAGGGAAGAGGAAATCAGCCGACGCTTCAATGAACGGAACAAAGATGCAATGGATACATATTATGAGGCAGATTATCATGCCTGCGCTATGGGACCCTCCATGATGTTTATTAACAACCTTTCCATCTCTCTTGTGATGATGCTGGGCGGTATTTTGTATTTGTATTCACAGAATGGCACCGTAGCAGAAGGCACAATGTTCTTTATCACCTTGGGAGGCTTGGCACAGTTTGTTCAGTATTCCCGCAAGTTTGCTGGACCTATCAATGAATTTGCGAATATTTTAAGTGAATTTCAGTCATCTATGTCGGCTGCTGAGCGTGTGTTTCGTATCATCGATGAAGAGCCGGAGGCAAAGGACAAAGAGGGTGCCCACATATTAGAGAATATAACCGGTGAGGTGCTGTTTAAGGATGTGGTTTTTGGCTATACAGAGGATAAAACAATTCTGCACAATGTGTCTTTTACTGCAGAACCCGGCAAAACCATTGCGGTTGTGGGTCCGACGGGAGCAGGGAAGACCACCATCATTAGTTTGCTCATGCGGTTTTATGATGTCAATTCAGGGGAAATCACCGTGGATGGTATTGAAACAAGAGAAATTACTAGAGAGTCACTTCGAAAGGCATACACGATGGTTTTGCAGGACACCTGGCTGTTTTGCGGAACCATTTACGAAAACATTGCCTACGGACGAGAGAATGCAACCTTAGAGGAGGTTAAAGCAGCCGCCAAAGCCGCCAGAATTGACAGCTTTATTGAAAGTCTGCCCGAAGGTTACGATACGGTGCTGACAGATGATGGTGTGAACATTTCAAAAGGGCAGAGGCAGTTAATCACCATTGCCCGGGCGATGATTTCTAATTCACAAATGCTGATTCTGGACGAAGCAACATCCAATGTTGACTCCCGTACCGAAATTAAAATTCAGGAGGCTATGGCTGAACTGATGAAGGATAGAACCTGCTTTGTGATTGCACACAGGTTATCGACTATTCAGAATGCAGATAAGATTCTGGTGATTCAGGATGGGAGGATAACAGAAGCGGGAAATCATGAAGAACTCATGACAAAAGGCGGATTTTACAGCAGTCTCTATAATTCACAGTTTAACTAGGAAATAATATAAAAATGAAAAGCAGTCATTCAAAATGTGAATGACTGCTTTTTAGTTATACGAAAAAAACACCCCACACAGTTGTGTGAGGTGTTTTACTAACCTAAAAGGTTAATTATTTTACGATAGCAGAAACAACGCCGGAACCTACGGTTCTACCACCTTCACGGATAGCGAAACGCAGACCTTCTTCGATAGCGATCGGAGTGATCAGTTCAACTTCCATAGATACGTTATCGCCAGGCATGCACATTTCAACGCCTTCAGGCAG
>JAFQAZ010000020.1 GCA_017416855.1 Clostridia bacterium | reverse complement strand
GTTTTTGGGGTATTAAATTTTGAGATGGTGTAAACAATGAGAATCGTTTTCATAAATTAAACCTTGCGCATTTGCTAAACTATTCTTGATACGGTTTATAATTTTCCAATCGTTTCTGTTCTGCTTTCGCCGCTTGAATCAGCTCCTCTGCTATTGGGATTGCATACTTTCTATGTTCTACCTGAGGATAGAAATAAAATATTTTCTCTAACTGATTATATGCATTATGTTGTTCCTTTTCCAGTGTGTTCTTACATATATCCGGTAAATAGATTCCTTCTAATTGAGATTGAAAACTATCTAAACCAAGCCTTTCTTCCTTATATGCTTGACAGGCAGTAATCAATAGTTCTATATTTTTCATTTATTTTCTCTCCTTTACTTTTTGTATGTCAAAATTGTTACAACAGCTCCTTGTGAATTTGTAATTACCTCCACATTCCCAAGTACATATGAATAATTTCCTGTGCGTGTTTGATAAGACGGTTGTACCGAATTGATAACATCTTCCACATACTGTGGAGCGATGCTTCTGCCATAATCTGTTCCATAACCTTGAGTAATATTCGGTCCAAAGCGATTTCCGCTAGGTTGCATTCTATTAACAGCATGTTCCGAATATAGCCTATTTCCGACCTTAGCATATACCTGACCATTTTGTGTCACTTTCTCATAATTTCGCCAACTATCCCATGGGATTTTGGATGTTCCTTTTTGAGCTATGCCGGAACTATTAATTTTTTGCGTTTGCTCCAGACCTTCTTCAATATCATCTGTAAATCGAGTAACTTTTGCCCCTGTTTTATATAAGCTACCGCTACTTTTCCCCGCCTGATATGCCCCAAAAGCTGTAGATACAACACCAAGTGTATCCAGCCAGTGCTGAAGAGAAAGGGGATCTTCAGGTTTGATTGCGCCTTTAACAGTGTCTGCAAAGCCAAAGGTTAAATAATTTGCAAGATTGTAAAGCGTTGGGTCATTGAGCAGTTCCTGACTTCTGTCCTTGTGTCCTTGCCATATGCCGCTGACAACCCCTAAAGACAGCCAATCTAAAAAACCGGCAATATCTTTCCGACCCAACCGTTCGTTTTGTGCGCGGACAAATGCTAAAAACAGTTCTTTGGCATCTTGTGGCATTCGTAAAAAAGCATCGTACCAATTGGTTTCTTCCTTCTTTTCCGACTTACCCTCACTGATAATATATGCCACTTGCCCTGCATCATTTAAAATACCAGCCTGACAGTTACAATTAGGATGCATCGGCGGAAAATTTTCACCTACCCGAGCCTCACTAATGGGAAAAATCTGACCTTCTAAACTGTTGCAATCATCACAGTTTTCTCCCTCTGTGAGCAAGCAGTAATGAGTAAACCCCGTATCCTGATAGTCCCATAATAGCATATAATTTTTCATTTGTAAAGTTGAGGCATCAAGTAGGTTAGAAAGCACCTCCATTCGCCTCCTGAGTACCGGCCGAACTGCTTGTGTTGCATCCCAGAGCGTGCCCCCTGACAGCTTTTCTCTTGGCAACTGCTTGATGATTTGCCGCACGGTTACTTCGGCTGCCTTGTCTAAATCTGCCCGTAGTTGTTTCGTGTAAATCTTAGCCCGGTCGCCATATGGTTTCAGTTTTTGCAAGGATAAGGCATCCGGCTCAAGTTCTTCATAAAACTGTGTCATCCTATCCAGTAATTTTGCCATCAAGTTATCATAGGATGCTTCTGAAATCTTTTGCATACCATAACTTGTAACAATGTCCTGCAACACTAACCGCTCTAAAACCTTTACTTTGTTTTCAAATAAAACTTTGTTCATTGTTTCTCCTTTCTTTTAAATGATTTTTTATAAGCGGTTGTATTGTAGCACAAAAAATTTTCCCAAAGTGAAATTTTCAAAATTGACAAGTCATGCTTAATTTTTGTTAAAAAAGCATACAAAAAAGCTACTATATGGTGCAAATTCATATAGTAGCTTTTCTCAAAATTTTTCTAACTGTGGAATACATGTGGTCGTTAGATGTTAGGAGCAGATACCGCGACAGGATACTCTGCGCTCGCTTATCTATCGACCGCTCTCGGCGGTGCCCGATAGCTGGCGCGTGCTCGAGACTCGGCAGACCAAATCGCTTCGCTCTTTGGCTGTCTCAACGAACTGCCTCCGGCGTCCTAATCCTTAGGCCGCCGCAACAAAAAAACTGCAATGCCCTGATGGGCATTGCAGTTTTTGGTCGGGGTGACAGGATTCGAACCTGCGACATCCTGCTCCCAAAGCAGGCGCGCTACCAAGCTGCGCTACACCCCGTTATTAAATTATTTCTGTTTAGCATACATCAACGAGCACGATGTCTGCGACATCCTCGGCTTCGCCGCCTCTTGCGGTTCCCAAAATTCTTTGCTCGCTCATCGCTTCGCATAATTTTGACCGCTACGCCAACACATCCTCCCTCCCCCTGCCACCGGCAGCGGTCGGATGTGTTGCCCAAAGCAGGCGCGCTACCAAGCTGCGCTACACCCCGAAAACAATGTACTTAATATATATTACCTTTTATCCATTCATTTTTCAACCCTGATTTTTCCTGTTTTCATCCATTTTTTTAAATTATTCTTAAAATTCTTTGTTTTCCTTTCATTTTCTTTTAATATCATCTATATTCGTTTATACCAATCCCATAAAATACCGCCCACAAGCACCATACCCAAAACACCAAAAAACACATAGCAATACCGAACCAAAGTCGAGAATTCCACGAAAGATAAAGGGAGTGCCACCATACAAACTAACAAGGCACTTGTTTTTTTTCCTATTCCCGTTTTTTCTATACTCTTCACGACTGAAAAACCGGTGGAAACTGCGGTTGTGAGCATAGCCATATACAGTACAGCTGAATACACTCCATAGGTCCACCGCCCCGCCCGTTGGGACAATAAGAGCATGGGCAACGATGTTTGCCACACATTATGCTGAAAATGTAAAGCCAGACAGCTTAATAATGCCATTACCGTTAAACATACACCGCCTAAAATACCTCCCCGTACTGCTGTTTTTTCACTATCTGCCAATGCAGACGAAGGAACCAGCACCGCCGTTGCCGTCAGCATATTATAACCCACATAAAACAGCGCAAAAGGCAAAAAGCGACCATGTGGGTGAACCTGCGGCAGCCAAACTGATGTTGTATCCGTAAAAATAGTATAAACGCACACATACACCGTTCCCAGAAGCATCACAGGTGTTAGCAATACGTTCAAAAGTGACAGACCCTTTAGGTCATATAAGAATACCAAAAGGCAAATTAAATCCATAACAAAAACACCCAGCAGAGGTGACAAAGAAAACCGTTCTTTAAAAAAGGCACCGGCACCGGATAGCATTATACAAAAACTGATGCATAAAAATACTTCCATAGCACTATGTAAAAATGTAGATACTCTATCCGGAAAAACCATTTGTAAATATTGTTTACAGCTTTTATCCGGTAGTGCGTAGGATCGTTTTAGAATCAAAGCTCCCAAAAGACAAAACAGACCTCCTGCCAGTAAACATCCTACCAACCCCCGATTTCCAAACCGAACAAAAAACAGCAAAAGTTCTTGTCCTGAAGCAAACCCTGCCCCCAAAACTGTACCCAGATAAATGGCTCCGATTTTTAACAAATTTCTTGCTTTTTTCTTCAAAATTTATCCTCCATTTCCCATAATCCGTTTTTATGTAAACCAACCATTGAAAACGAGTTTAAGCGACTTTCAAAGGGTCCACCAAACATTTGTTTTGTTTATAAAAACTGTTGATAACTTGTTGATAATGTTGATAACTAACACAAAAATCAGCTTTAACGACAAAAAAACTGTTCATAACCCTGTTAATTATGTGAATAACTTTTTTTTACAATTCCTTTCAGGTTTACATAATACCGATTTAAAAATTAACAAATTTCACTCATTTTTTGTCTTTGCATAAAAATTCATATAATTTTAATTAAATTTATGTCAGACTTCTTGCAATTATTCTTATAATATATTATAATAAAAAATAATGGGGTAAAATCCTCTTATAAATCATCAATTAATATTCATTGGGAAAGGACATTGTTTTCATGAAAGTACGTGTTTTAAAAGATATGACAGCCGCTGAAAAGGACTTCGTAATGAAGCGTGCTGAGCAGGATATCAGCCGTCAGATGGAACTGGCAAAGGAAGTAGCCGCTGATATTAAAGAAAACGGCGACGAGGCTGTTTTAAAGTATACTGCAAAATTTGATGGTGTTACGTTGACGAAGGATGCGATTAAAATCCGTCCTGAAGAAATCGAAGCCGGTTATGCCCGTTTGGACGAAAAAACCCGCGACGCCATTACATACGCTGCTAAAAACATCCGCAACTTCCACGAAAAACAAATGCCGGAAGAACTGTGGTTTACCAATGTGGATGAGGGCCTGATGGTTGGTGAAAAAACAACACCCATCACCGATGTTTGCCTTTATGTCCCCCGTGGTAAAGGCAGCTTCCCTTCTGTTTTGTTAATGCTGGGTATTCCGGCTGTTGTTGCCGGTGTTCCCAAAATTTGTGTGGTTACACCGCCTAATGAAGAAGGAAACTGTGACGATGCACTCTTAGCCGCTGCTAAAATTATTGGTATTACTGATATTTATAAAGTGGGCGGTATTCAGGCTGTGGCCGCTGTTGCTTACGGAACAGAAACCATTCCCAAATGCCATAAAATTATTGGCCCCGGTAACTCCTATGCTACAGCTGCTAAACGTGTTCTGGCAGGACAAATCGACAGTGGTCTGCCTGCAGGCCCCAGCGAAGTAATCATTTTAGCTGATGAGTTTGCCGACCCCGAAAAAGCTGCTTTAGATGTGATGATTGAAGCTGAACACGGCCCTGACTCTGCAGCTTTATTAGTTACTCATTCCCGTGAACTGGTGGAAAAAGTGTTACCGATCATTGAACGCCAGTTGCCCAAGCTTTCTGAAAAACGCCGTAGCTTCATTAACACCAACTTTGAAACCTATGGCGGCGTGATTTTAACTGAAAGCTTAGAAGAATCCATTGATTTTGTTAACGAATATGCGCCGGAGCACATGGAGGTTATGACTAAGAACCCCTTTGCCGTTTTAGAAAAGATTAAAAATGCCGGCGAAATTCTGTTGGGTGATTACACGCCTGTAACCCTGTGTAACTTTGTGTTAGGTCCCAATGCCATTCTGCCCACCGGCGGTTTTGCCAAGACCTATTCCTCTGTGTCCGTTATGGACTTTTTAAAACGTTCCTCTGTTGGTTATGCAAGCCGCGAAGGCTTTATGCGTATTCGTGATCACGCTTCCCGCTTTGCCCGTGTAGAAGGCTTTGATGCGCACGCCTTAGCGGTAGAAGAAAGGAGCACTAAAGAATGAAAGAAACTGTGTTCGTCACAAGAAAAACCTCTGAGTCTGTTATGACTGTCAAACTGGATGCTACCGGTTTAGCACCGGATTACCGTAAAAAAATCAAAACCCACGCACCGTTCTTTTCACATATGTTAGAGCACATTGCCTGGCGTAGTGGCGTGACCATTGAAACCGACTTTACTTTAGACGAGTTTTATTTAAATCACGTTATTTACGAAGATTTAGGCATTACCTTTGGTAAGGCAATTCGTTCCTATATCTGGGAAAACAAGACAGAAGGCGCTACAGGCTATGGTGATGCCGTTGGTATCATTGATGAAGCCAAAGCCACCTGTGCCATCAGCTTTGAAGAACGGGCATATTGCGATATTAACCACGATGCCATTGCCCTTCCAGCTGAAACTGAAGGCGTTTTAAGTGAGGATTTAATCACTTTCTTAGAAGGAGTTTGCCAGGGTGCTATGTGCACACTGCACATTGATATTTTAAAAGGCAAAAATGGCCACCACATCTGGGAGGCTGTCTTCCGTGCATTAGGCATTGCCTTAGGTCGTGCCTTTTATTTAGATCCGGCGCGCAAAAACCTTTCCGCTGGTGTGGCAGGCACTGTGACTTTTACTATTGAATAATAAGGAGTATTCCCTTGAGTAAACTGCATTCCCTTTTAGACCGCTATGATACGGTTTTATTGGATATGGATGGTGTGGTAACCAGCGAATCCGTTTATTGGAACGCCGCTGCACTGACCGTTTATGAATTATTAAACAGCAAGCTGTATTTTGGTGATAAAGACATTGACCCTGTTCGTTTAACTGCACAAGCCCTGGATCTCCGCAAAGAAATTTTTCTGGATGATGCGGTGATCAAAATGGTAAAAAGCCGTGGCGTGAATAACAACTGGGACTTAGCCTGGCTGGTTGCCGGTGGTGCTTTGGTTTTAAAAACGCAGGACTATCAAGCAATTTATGACTGGCTGTGCACCTTGCCGGATACGGCCGCCGGTTTATACGCTGCTCTGTCTGAGGCTCTCTGCAAAAAAGCAGGTATGACCAAAGAAGAGGCAACTCATCCCAACGGTTTCTGGCTGACGGTGCAGTATGTTTTTCAGGAATGGTTTTTAGGTAGTGAGCTTTGCCCGAAGTATTGGTCCGGCAAGGTAAGCCAACTCGGCAAACCGGGACTAACCTACGGCGAAGAACCCATTGTGGATAAAGACAAGTTATTGACTTTATTTTCTTTAATCAGTCAGTCTAAACGATTGGGCATCGGCACCGGCCGCCCCTGCGTGGAGGCCATCACACCGCTGACCCGTTGGGGAGCCATTGACTACATTGACAAAGAGACCATTATCACCTATCAGGATGTACATAAAGCACAAAATGCTTTGCAAAAAACACAACCGGGGCTTTCCTTAACCAAACCTCACCCTTATGTTTTCTTGCGAGGCGTGTTTCAGAACACCCTTTCAGATGAAGATTTAATTTCCGGCAACTATAACAAAAACTTGTGCCGGAACACCTTGGTGATTGGGGATGCTTTATGTGACCTGTTTGCTGCCAAAGCCGCCGGGTGCGACTTTGCTGCCGTTTTAACCGGCATTGATGGTGAATCTGCCCGTTCTTACTTTGAAGCAGAAAAAGCAGATTATATTCTGCATAACATTTTAGACCTTTTGGAATCTTAATCAGTAAGTAATTATATACTTAAATATTTTATTATACAGCAGGAGGAATTTAACATGGCAAATCAAGTAACAAAAGACACCATCATTATTGATGTGTTAAGAATGAACGAAGGTACCGCAAAATTCTTTTTTGAAATTGGTATGCACTGCTTAGGCTGTCCTTCAGCCAGCGGCGAATCCATCGCTGAAGCTTGTGCCGTTCACGGCGAAGATGCCGATGCATTGGTAGAACGCATCAATGCATTCTTGGCAGAAGCTGAATAATCATAAAAGAGCGGCAGGAAAAACCTGCCGCTCTTTTTGTGTCATTTAGGAGGACAATATGAACTATCGTTTAAAAATAGAAGGTATGCGTTGTGCTGCCTGCTCTGCCGCCGCTGAGCGTGCTTTAAAAGAAACCCCCGGTGTGACAGAGGTTTCCGTAAATTTAGCTCTGGCCACCGGTGAAATTAAAACCGAAGATAACTTTAATATTAAAACGGCCCTTGCCGCTTTAGAGAAAATGGGATACCATGGTACCGTTATAAAAGATAACGAGAACACCGCCACTGCTTCTCACGATTATCATCCTGCAGACGTGGCTATTGGCTTAGTATTCGGAGCATTGGTTATGTATATCGGCATGTCTCACATGCTCCCCTTCCCACTTCCTTTGCCGGCCTTTCTGGATATGCATAAAAACCCGCTTGGCTTCACCCTTGCCCAGCTGTTTCTCTGCCTGCCCGTTCTGTTCGTCGGCCGTCGTTTTTTAATCAACGGTGTCAAACGGCTTGTATCCCTGCACCCCAATATGGATTCTCTGGTAGCGTTGGGTACTGGCTCTGCCTTTCTTTATAGTACCTATCACACCATTCTGGTTTCGGGTGGCCAAATGGACAAGGCACACCATTTATATTTCGAGTCTGCCGCTGTGGTGCTGGCTCTTATTCTGTTAGGTAAGTTTCTGGAAGAAAAAAGCAAAAACAAAGCCAAAGATGCCATCGCATCCCTGGCAAAGCTGATTCCACAGACCTGCACCGTTTTGCGAAACGGCGAAAAAGTTACTGTGAACAGTGCAGATGTTATTATGGATGAAATCGTTCTCTGCGCCGCCGGCGAAAAAATTGCTGTAGACGGCATTGTACTGGAGGGCGAAGGCGATGTAGACGAATCAATGCTCACCGGCGAAAGTCTGCCTGTTTATAAAGAAACCGGCAGTAGCGTATCCGGCGGAACCATTGTTAAGGACGGTTTCTTTAAAATCCGTACCACCGGCGCCGGCGGAGCGACTGCCGCAGCCCGTATTCTGCGACTTGTGGCAGAGGCACAGCAGAAAAAAGCACCTATTTCCCGTATGGCTGATCAGATTTCGGCCATCTTTGTACCTGCAGTTCTGGGAATTGCCCTTCTCGCCGCCTTTGTCTGGGCTATTATAGGTAAGGATGCGGGCTTTGTATTGCAGATTTTTGTTTCTGTTTTGGTGGTTGCCTGCCCCTGCTCTTTAGGCCTTGCCACACCTATTGCCGTCATGGTAGCTTCCGGTCAGGGGGCAAAAATGGGCGTATTATTCCGTGGCGGTGATGTGCTGGAGCATCTTGCCCACATTAATATGGCACTTTTTGATAAAACCGGAACGGTTACGGAAGCGAAACTGACTGTGAATACAGTTTTAAACGTAAGCGGTCAGGATGAAAGCAACTGGCTTCCCCTTGCTATTGGTGCTGAACACGGTAGCGTCCATCCCATTGCCAAAGCATTATTGGAGTATGCAACCGCAACAAACATAACTGTTCCTATGCCGGATTCTGTTTCCACTTTAGCTGGCAAAGGCGTCCGTGCTACCATAGAAAACAACACAATTTTAGCAGGCACCCTGCGTTTTATGGAAGAAAGTCAGGTCGATATTCACTCCTTCCCTCCTTTACCGGCAGGTATGGCGGCTGTATATGTAGCTATGAACAACAAACCCGTGGGACTCATTGGTCTTTCCGATACCGTAAAGCCAACCAGTAGGGAAGCCATTCGCCGTTTAACGGCTATGCATATTGAATCTGCTATGATTACCGGTGATAATGCTACCGCCGCACAACAGGTGGCCGAAGAAACCGGCATTACAAGAGTGCTCTCTGAAGTATTGCCCCATGAAAAGGCAGAAGAAGTGAATCGCTTAAAAGAAGCCGGTTACCAAACCGCTATGCTGGGCGACGGCATTAACGATGCCCCGGCGCTAGCAACCGCCCATGTGGGCGTTTGTGTATTCGGCGGTACCGATGTTGCAGCAGAAACTGCAGGAGTCCTTCTGATGCGCAATGATTTACTGGCCTTTACCGATGGTGTTGCATTGTCACGCTTTGCTATGAAAATCATTCGTCAGAATTTATTCTGGGCGTTTATTTACAATTCTTTGGGTATTCCTCTGGCTGCCGGAGTCCTGTCATCTTTCGGCATTTTGCTTTCCCCCGCGTTAGCCGGAACCATGATGGCTTTGTCCTCTGTTTGCGTGGTAACAAACTCTTTAAGAATTACAAGATTTTCAACAAAAAAAATGTTTAAAAATTAGTGATATTTTCCTTGTATTTTGGCAAAATTTTTGATATAATGTTAATTGGTGAAAATTCGGTTATTCGGAATGCATTTTCGGTTGAAAAACAATCGGAAATGCCCTTTTCTGCGTAACCGCTGAATACTTTCTACAATCTTCATAGGAGGCTTAAGATGAGTACAAACAACAAGCTGGCTGATGTACAGACCCGTCGTGCTGCCATTTTAGAGGGCGGCGGCGCTGAAAAAACAGCCAAACAGCACGATGCTGGCAAATTAACGGCACGTGAAAGAATTAACTTACTCTTCGATGAAGGCAGCTTCGTTGAGTTGGATGCATTTGTTGGCACCGATGCTCCCTGCGACGGTGTGATTTGCGGCTATGGTACCGTAGATATGCGTCCCGTATTTGCTTATGCACAGGATTTCACCGTAATGGGTGGTTCCGTTGGTGCAATGCACGGCAAAAAAATTGCCAAAGTAATTGATATGGCTATTAAAACTGGTGCACCCGTTATCGGTATGCTGGATTCCGGCGGTGCCAGAATTCAGGAAGGCAGTGATGCCTTAGCCGGTATGGGCTTAATTATGCAGAAAACAGCTTTAGCATCCGGTGTTGTTCCCCAGATTGCAGCTGTTATGGGCCCCTGCGCAGGTGGTTCTGCTGCTGCAGCAGAGCTTTCCGATTTCGTATTTATGACCGAAAAAGCAGCTACCTTATATCTCTCCGGTCCCTCTGTTATTAAAGGAACCACCGGTGAAGACTTAGATGCAAAAGCATTGGGCGGTGCTATGGCAAATGCAGAAGAAAACGGCAACTGCCATGTAGTTTGCGAAAACGACGAAAGCCTGCTGTTTGCTATCCGCAACCTGCTTTCTTACCTGCCCGCGAACAACTTAGAGGATGCTCCCATTTTGGATGGTGACGACATCAACCGTGTATCCCCTGCTTTAAACAGCATTATTCCTGATAACGATGCAGAAGGCTACGATGTAAAAACTGCTATCAGCGAAATCGCTGACGCAGGTTCTGTTTTTGAAATTCAGGCATTTTATGCTAAGAATATGGTAACAGCTCTGGCTCGCTTAAATGGCACCACCGTTGGCTTTGTCGCCAACCAGGCTGCTGAAGGCGGACTGTTAGACTGTGCTGCTGCTGAAAAAGCAACTCGTTTCGTTCGCTTCTGCGACAGCTTTAATATTCCTCTGGTTACCTTAACCGATACCGATGGTTATGTTGCAAGCGTAAAAGAAGAAAGAAACGGCTTAGCACGAAAAACTGCCGCTTTAGCTTATGCTTATGCTGAAGCTACCGTGCCTACGGTGAATGTGATTCTCCGCAAGGCATATGGCAGTGCTTACATTGCTATGGGCAGCAAGCACATTGGTGCTGATATGACCTATGCTTGGCCCACCGCTCAGATTGCCGTTATGCATGCTGATGGTGCTGCCAACATTATCTACAGAAAAGAAATGCAGACGGCTTCCGATCCCGTTAAGGCTCGTGCAGAGTTTGTAGAAGACTTTAAGAATACCTTTGCAAATCCTTATGAGGCTGCTAAACTTGGCTATGTGGATGACATTATTGAACCTGATTCCACAAGACCCCGCATCATCGCAGCGCTTTTAATGCTGGCCGGCAAACGTGAAACCCTGCCCGCTAAAAAGCATGGCACTATGCCCCTCTAAGATAGAAAGGAAGGAATGTCATGTCTAATGTAATTAGTCAAGGTGCGGTTGTTGCCGTGATTGGCATCTGTACCGTGTTCGTGGTTCTGGCAATCCTCTGGGGCGTTTTGGAACTTATGCGTGTTATATTCACCGCAAAAAGCAAAAAACCTGCCGCACCGGCAGCACCTGCACCGGCTCCGGCACCTGTTGCTCCCGCTCCGGCTCCTGCCGAAGACGACAGCGAACTGATCGCCGTGTTAACCGCTGCCATTGCCGCCAGTTTAAATCAGACCACGACTTATAATTTAAAAATCAAATCCTACCGCAGAGTGGATGCCAGCACACCGGTTTGGAACCGCACTGCCCGTCGGGATAATCTGATTGGTTAAAACCAATAAAACAATTAAGGAGGAAACTTCCATGAGAAAATTTATGATAAATGTAAACGGTAAATCCTATGAGGTAGATGTTGAAGAAATCGGCGGTGCTCCTGTAGCTGCTGCTCCCGTAGCCGCTCCTGCCGCTCCCGCAGCTCCTGCTGCACCTGCTGCTCCCGCTCCGGCTGCAGCTCCTGCTCCTGCTCCTGCTC
>JAFQAZ010000019.1 GCA_017416855.1 Clostridia bacterium | reverse complement strand
TCGCTTTGCTCGACTCGCAGAAAGAACAACTGAGTTAGGGAAAGTCGCCAAACGAAAGTTTGTCGCCATTCTCCTACCTCATGTCCCGCCCGGCAGGGCATTTATACGAAAATGAATAGCATTTTCTGAATCCCTCAGTCATTTCGTAGTTGTTTTAACTCTAATATATTCTTTTTGTTCATCGGTTAACCTCTATTGAACCACGCAGGCTTAGCGTGGTTTTCGTTACACAATAAAACAGGCGGAAGCAAACGCTTCCGCCTGTTTTATTTCGCAGAACGGATACATCCGTTCCCTACGAAATTTTATTTTAAAACCACATTTTCTTTACCCAGAACATTTTTTAATTCTTCCAAAAGGCCCTCCTCCGGCGTTACCCACAAACTTTGCGGTGCCATAGCCGTGGACTTTGTTTCTTCGATGTGAATACACACCGGCACATTGCCTTTGCAAGATGCCAACAGTAATTTAATTCGTTCTAAGAGAAAATCTTTACCTAAGCAAAATTTGAGATAGAGCTTTTGCTCTGCCTTTTTCTCCTCACGGGGCATTGGTGCTTCTGTCGGTTTTTGAGGCTTTTTCTCAGCTTCTGTGATGGGCTGTGCCACATTTAAAACCAGCTTTGGTTCTTCGTCTTCACGAAGGCTTACACGTCCTTCTGCCACAATCACATTATCTTCCAGCAAGCAATGCTTCAGCTGAGCATATATTTTGGGGAATACCAGGCATTCAATGGCGCCTGTCATATCCTCTACTGTAACAAAAGCCATCATCTGGTTGCTCTTGGTTACTTTTTCACGAACATGGGACACAATGCCGCAAACGGTTACATTATCCCCATCATAAAACCGGTTTTCGCCATCCTCCTGCGTTGTCAGCTCGGCTATGGCACAGTCTGCAAGCTCAGCCGCCGTACCGGCATATTCATCCATGGGATGGCCGGAAAGGTAAAAGCCAACACTTTCTTTTTCCAGCGCCAGCAGGCGTTTAGGCGGAAATTCTTCCCGCCGCATCATTTGATGGGGTGCGGTCACCGTTTCTTCCTCGCCAAACATAGAAATCTGACCGTCAACATTCCGTTTTCTGTCATCTGCCACGGATGTGAGCAAACCTTCATATTCAAGAAGCAAGGTCGCACGGGTTTCTCCCAAAGAATCAAAGGCACCTGCCTTGATTAAATATTCGTGCACACGCTTGGTCACATTTAAAGCCGCTGTGCGCTTCACAAAGCTTTCATAGCTCGTATAGGAGCCATTTTTCGTTCGCTCTGCCACCACCGCATCAATGACGCCGGTGCCCACATTTTTAATCACCGCCAGACCGAAACGAATATCACCATTTGAAACCGTAAAGCCGCTGTGGCTGTGATTAATATCCGGCGGCAGAATGCGAATGTTCATTCGTTTACATTCCACGGAATACTTGGCCACTTTCTCCGGTGAATCCAGCACAGAAGAAAGTAGTGCCGCCATATATTCTGCCGGATAAAAGCATTTTAAATAAGCCGTCTGATACGACACATTGGCATAGGCCGCCGCGTGGGATTTGTTAAAGGCATACTGAGCAAAATCCATCATTTCATCAAAGATGCCGTTGGCCACTTTCTCCGGCACGCCGCGGCGGATAGCACCGTCGATAATCACATTAC
Organism: Clostridia bacterium; assembly: GCA_017416855.1. Taxonomy (GTDB): domain Bacteria; phylum Bacillota; class Clostridia; order UBA1381; family UBA9506; genus UMGS755. Next base: position 11,220 of record JAFQAZ010000019.1, on the reverse strand, counting down.
CTTCTTCATCAGTTTTACCATGGATAAAGTTTTTCCGTTCCTCGGCCATGACATCGGCTTTTTTCTTGCTCATAGCGCGGCGCACCAAGTCCGCGCGCCCCAAAGAATAACCCGCCATTTCACGAACAATTTGCATAACCTGCTCCTGATACACCATACAGCCATAGGTTACATCTAAAATCTTCTCTAAAATGGGGTGGGAATACTCTAATTTTTCAGGATTGTTTTTATTTTCAATATACCGGGGAATCTGATCCATGGGTCCGGGGCGATACAGAGAGATTACCGCAATCACATCTTCAATGCTACGGGGCTTTAATTCCTTAATCACCTGCTTCATACCCGAAGATTCCAGCTGGAAAATACCTTCTGTTTCCCCCCGGGACAACATGGCATATACCTCCGGTGCATCCATGGGCAGGTTTTCCATGTCCGGCGGTGTTCCACCGGAGTTTTTAATAATCGAAAGAGCTTCATCAATAATAGAAAGGTTTCTGAGTCCTAAAAAGTCCATCTTTAAAAAGCCCAGCTCTTCAATGCTGCCCATGGGGAACTGAGTGGTAATGACATCATCATTGCATTGAATGGGGATATGGTCAGTAATCACATCCCGGGAGATAACCACACCGGCGGCATGAGTACCGGCATTGCGGATTAAACCTTCCAGCGCCAGCGCTTCATCCAAAAGCTCGTGCACCTGAGGGTCTTCATCATACCGTTTTTTCAGCTCGGGATTCATTTCCAGAGCACCTTTTATGGTGATACCCAGTTCATTGGGAATCATTTTTGCCACAGCATCGGTTTCGGCATAACCGATATCCAGCACGCGGCCAACATCGCGGATGGCGGCTTTTGCCTTCATGGCGTTAAAGGTGATAATCTGTGCCACTCGCTCACGACCATATTTTTCCACCACATAGTCAATGACTCGCTGACGGCCTTCGTTGCAGATATCCACGTCAATATCCGGCATACTGACGCGCTCGGGGTTTAAAAAACGCTCAAAGAGCAGGTTGTACTGCAGGGGGTCTATGTTGGTGATGCCTAAAGTGTAGGCCACCAAGCTACCGGCGGCACTACCACGGCCGGGGCCAACGGGAATGCCGTGGTCTTTTGCATATTTAATAAAGTCCCAAACAATCAAAAAGTAATCCACATAGCCCATACTGTTAATAACATCCAGCTCGTAGGTGAGGCGTTTTTCAGCTTCGTCGCTTTCGCCGTATCGTTTGGCAAGACCTTCACGGCAAAGGGCGGTTAAATAGGTTAACGCATCACCATTTTCCGGCACCGCATATTTAGGCAGATAAAATTCCCCAAAGGTGAACTCTACCTGACAACGTTGTGCTATTTTTTCTGTATTATCAAGGCTTTCCGGTATGCCGCCGAACAAAGCCTGCATTTCTTCTTCGCTTTTTAAATAAAATTCGTCGGTTTCAAAGCGCATTCTGTCCGTTTCGGCCACTTTGCGGTTGGTCTGGATGCACATTAACACATCCTGATGCTTGGCATCTTCCTGCTTAATGTAGTGCACGTCATTGGTAGCGACTAACCCTAACCCATATTCTTCTGCCAATGCAATCAGCTTGGCATTCACTTTTTTCTGCTCGCTGATGCCGTGATCCTGAATTTCCAAAAAGAAATTGTTCTTGCCGAACATTTCGATGTATTCTTCAATTAAGGCTCTTGCCCGTTTTTCATCGTTTTCCAAAATGGCATTGGGAATATCCCCGGCAAGACAGGCAGACAGGGCAATTAAGCCTTCGGTGTGTTGTTTTAATAAGTTTTTATCCACACGAGGTTTATAATAAAAGCCTTCGGTAAAACCGGCAGAAACCAAGCGCACCAGGTTCTGATAGCCGGTCATATTTTCAGCTAAAAGCACTAAGTGACCTGTTCGGTTGCCGTTTTCATGAGTGCGGTCGTGCATACTCACTCCGGCGGTATACACCTCACAGCCAATCACAGGATGGATGCCCATTTTTTTGGCTTTTTTATAAAAATCCACCACCCCATACATAGCACCGTGGTCGGTGATGGCAAGGGATGTCATGCCCAGCTCTTTGGCACGCTCTAAAATAGCATCTAAACGGCATAAGCCGTCTAAAAAGCTGAACTCAGTATGAACATGTAAGTGTGCAAAAGACATAAGGGCACCTCTTTCTTTGTTGACATTTCTTCATTATCTATGAAACGTTCCGTAGCGAGAGCTGTTTTCATACATTTCGTCTACGTTTTTTATGTTTAGTTCGTCCGGGGCTGGATAATGGGCTTAGTTTCCGACATCAGAGCGGATCCCCGAGCTATTCTGTTCACCCTTTCCGATTGATTATAAACTCAGCGGAGTTCAGAAACACATTCTTTTGCAATTTTCATCTCTGCTGCAGAAACTTCCTCATCAACATCGCAAAATGTATTATTAAGAACGCTGTTTCCTGACAGAATAGCATACCAGAGCAGGCCAACAGCATACCGGCCAAGGCCGTAACTTAAATGATAGGTATCTCTATGTACTTTTGGGATGCCCTTTGCAATGAGTTTTTGCAAAAGTTCGCCGGAGGGAATGAGGATGTCTGCCTTAATATCTTTAAAGGCTTTCTGATAAGCGGCTTTTACGTCTTTAAACATGTCCGACTGGTCTTTATATCCCAACTCTTCGTTTAATCTTTTAGAACTCTGCTCGTAGGCCCAGGTCTGGTGAACAGCGACTTTCGCTTTGGGTGCACACAGTTTTATGTAGTCAACCAGTTTGTTCAGATAGGGCTGGTAGGCATCGTAATCCGGTGACTGGGAACTGACCTGCTGAACCGTTACCACATCCCAGTCGCGGCTTAACAGCGCCTCTTTCAATGACACCTTAAACCCGGTGCTTTCGCCGTTCATTTCCAGCATATAGGCCCGTTCTTCGCTGAGCATATTGCGATAGTGAAGGGAAAGCGGGCAACCGCTGATGTATAAATCGAAGGTATTAAGATAAAATCCGTCTGCCCTTGCAATTTTGTGCAGATATCTGTGAGCATCCTGTGAAAAGCTGTTGCCTATAGATAAAATGTTCATTTCAAACTCTCCTTACATTACGTTTCTTACCAGATTTCCGGCTTTGCATCCTTAGGCAGGGCATTGGGATAGGTCTCCCCGTCCAGTTTTTCAAGCCAGTCTTCTCTTGCTGCTTGAATGAGCTCAGGATTTGTGAGGAAATCATAAGCTGTTGCTGCTAAAACCTTAGCCGCCAACAGCATTCCCTTGTGCGCAATGCTTCCCTTGCCTTGGGCAACGGCCTGCCAGGCGTGACCCGGCGTGCCTGCCGCCAGAGTTGCCATATGGCAATAACCGGTGGGGCAAACCCAGCTGACATCCCCCACATCTGTTGAACCCTTGCCGGAGGCATCGGGCCCAACAAAATTCCAAATAGGCATAGCAAGAAGTTTTTCGCTGTCTTTTCCGGCGATTCTTTTAGCTCTGGCTTTTAAATTCTTAGCATCCAGTTCAGTAATAACCTTCTGGAATTTTGCCGCATATTGAAGCTCTTCTTCCGTATAATCTAAAGGCAGACTTTCCGTCAGATGATCCTTAATCTGCTTGCCGATTACATCGTTGCCTATGTAATTGGAATAGGCCGCCACCTGCCTGATTTCTACCTCTGTTTCCGTCATCAGCGCGGCACCCTGAGCAATTTTGCAAACTCTGTCATAGAGCTCTTTCACCTGGTTAACCTGAGGGGCACGAATGGCATACAGCACCTGTGCTTCTGACTGCACCACATTCGGCGCCGTACCACCGGAATTTGTCACCGCATAATGAACACGGGCCTCATCAATCATATGCTCACGCATATAGTTTACCCCAACATTCATCAGCTCCACCGCGTCTAAGGCGCTTCTGCCTAAATGAGGAGAACCGGCGGCGTGAGCCGATTTGCCGTGGAAGGTAAAAAACACACGAAAATTGGCAAGAGAACCGGATTTATTGATGCAATTTATGCTGCCGGGATGCCAGGCCAGCACAATGTCGCAATCGTCAAAGCAACCATCACGGACCATAAAGGCCTTGCCGCCTGCATTTTCTTCTGCCGGGCAGCCGTAATACCGCACGGTGCCGGGGATATTCTTTTCTTCCATATATTCTTTAATGGCAACAGTGGCCGCTAGAGAACCTGCGCCTAAAAGATTATGACCACAACCGTGGCCGTCGCCACCTTCCTGAATCGGCTTATGGCAGTCTGCATCTGCCTCCTGAGAAAGGCCGCTCAGCGCGTCATATTCACCCAAAAAGCCAACAATGGGCTTGCCACCGCCCGCCTCGGCAACAAAGGCTGTTTCGGCACCACCAAGACCTTCTGTTATGGCAAATCCAAGAGACTTCAGATAATCAATCTGCAATCTGGCAGATTTAAATTCCTGAAAGCGTGATTCTGCAAAATCCCATATCTGATCGCTGATCGAAATCGTTTCCTGTTGTCTTTTTGCAACTAATTCGCCAAGTTCATCAATGTAGCCCATCTTCTTGCTCCTTGTTTTATATTTCTTTTGGTTTCCCTATAGGGAACGCCTTAAAAACTCATATATTCATTATACCTTTTTTTGCGTCGGAAATCAACTATTCGTATGCAAAGCTTTGTAAATCCCTTTCCGGGGCGGCTGACCGGTTTCTTTCACGCAGGCTTTGTAAAAGGCAGAATAATCAGCAAAGCCGGAAAGGGCCGCCGCTTCGCTTAGTGAGTGACCGTTCTGATACAGGTCTTTGGCCAGCATCAACCGTTTGTGTGTAATATAGCGGCCAATGGTCATACCCGTATATTTCTTGAAAATGCGGCACAGATAATACTTAGAAACATAAAGTTGTTCCGCTAACGTATCCAGAGATAATTCTCCGGTTAAATTGCGGTTAATGTAAGCCGAGGTTTTCCGCACCGCCACGCTTTGAGGGAGACCTGCCGTTTTTTCGGGCTTCAGCTGGTTTAAGGCGTGCAAAAGCTCAATGACCGCACAGCGGATAACCACTTCGTTATCCTCGCTTTCCTCAATATACCGTTCAATCCGCCCGACAGCATCTAAAATAGCAGAGTCTTTAATTGTGTCGCTCCGGATAATATTTTCCGTTCCCATTTCGCGGTTTGTGAAAATATCCCTATAGCGGATGCAATCGTTATTCAGAAAAAAACGGTCGTTTAAGGAAAGCACCACCCGCTCATAAGGAGCTGTGGACTGCAGATAAATCTGATGCATTTCCCCGGGGCAGGTTACAATCGCATCCATAGGCGACAGAGGATGCTCTACACCTTCTACAACAAAGCTTGCATCACCGCGGATAAAAATCAGCAATTCATATTCCTCGTGGGTATGAATACTGTAGTTGGACACCACGGGAGATTCGTCCCACTTACGCCAATAGCTGAAGCTGTTATCCGACACTTTATAAGCACTGTTTTTTGCCATATGTCTCACCCTTTTTTTCTTCCTTGTGACCATTTTACCATAGCATGGCAACATTTGCAATGTTTATAGCAATATTTTTATAGAAAATGGAAAATATTTTATGTTACAATGTTATTTGTATGAATAGGCATTTTTTTACTCCGGCAGGGTAGACTAAAACAGAATGCCCTCCCGAAAATAAAGGAGGAAACTGCTATGATGGACAGAAATATTGGTGTACAGCTTTATACGCTGCGTGATTATTGTCAGACAGAAAAAGACTTTGCTGAAACTATGGAAAAGGTGGCAAAAATCGGCTATAAAACTATTCAGGTCTCCTGCGTTGGCCCCCTCTCTCCCGAATTTATGAGAAAAGAGGCCGATGCAAACGGCTTGCAAGTGGTTTGCACCCACCGTCCCTTATCGGAATTTTTAGATAACCCAAAAGAGCTGATCCGCTTTCATCAGGTACTGGGTACCAATATTGCCGGTGTAGGCTGCTTAAGGGGTTCTTATGAAGAAACCCCCGAAGGCATGGCTGAGCTTTTAAAAATACTAGCCCCCATTGTGGCAGAATTAAAGGCAAACGGTATGGCCTTTGGTTACCACAACCACGCCTGCGAATTTAAATATATGGGCGATAAGTGGATGATGGATTATCTTATAGAAGAAACTGACCCGGAAGGCTTTGTTTTCATCCCCGATGTATACTGGATGGCTTATGCCGGTGTGAATCCCATTGAATATCTGAAAAAAATGGGCAAACGGGCCAAAGTGGTGCATTTTAAAGATTTAATGGTAACTGACTTCTCCACCATAACCTATACCGAAGTAGGCGAAGGGAACTTAAACTGGGAAAGCATTATTAAAACCTGTGACGAGATCGGTGCCGAATGTGCTGTCGTTGAGCAGGATAAATGCCCCGGCAATCCCTTTGACAGTTTACAGATCAGTTATCATAATTTAAAGAAATTGGGGTTTAATTAATATGCTTAATGCTTGTATTGTGGGCTTTGGTGCCATTGGTCCCACCCACGCCCAGGCTGTTGCCGCAGCCGAACACGGTCAGATATACGCCATTTGCGATTGCAACAAAGAACGAGCCGATAAAGGTGCCGAGCAGTATAACTGCCGTGCCCTTTATGATTTTGATGAGGTGCTCACAGAGGATACCATTCAAGTGGTACATATCTGCACTCCTCACTATTTACACGTGGATATGGCCTGCCGTGCCCTTTCTGCCGGCAAGCATGTGGTTCTGGAAAAACCGGCGGCTTTGAATCAGGCAGATTTAAACCGGTTGATGGAGGCAGAGAAAACCGCAAACGGCACTCTTTGCATTAATTTGCAAAACCGGTTCAACAATTGCATTCAAACTCTTTTAAATACTATAAAAACCGATGACAGCTTAGGTGCTTTAGTGGGCGTGACCGGCACTCAGTTCTGGCAACGGGATGAGCATTATTACGGCAAAAGTCCATGGCACGGCCGTTGGGATACAGAAGGCGGCAGCTTGCTCTGCAATCAGGCGCTCCATTTAATTGATTTAATGCATGTATTTGCCGGAAAAGCCAACGCTGTACGCACCAGTTTTTCAAACAAAGCTTTAGAAGGCGTAATTGAAACAGAAGACACCTCTGACAGCCTGCTTTTCTTTGAAAACGGCGTGCGTGGTGTGTTCTTTGGCAGCAATGCCTACACCACCTCCAATTCCGTAACCCTGGAACTGAATTTTGAAAATGTGCAGTTTCGCTATGCCGACCGAACTTTATACAAAATTTCGTCCAATGCTCCGGCTGAAATTATCTGCACCGACCAGCATCCCGTTGACGGCAAGCTTGTGTGGGGCTCCGGACACCGCTTACTCATTGACGATTTTTATCGTTATCTTTCCGGCAAAGGCGGCAGTTACATCTCTTTAGAAAGCGCTCTGCCCTCTGCCAAAACCCTGTTGGCTATGTATGAAAGCGGCAAAAACGGTGGCAAATTAGTACATATATGAACAGGCTCTTCGTCTGTAATATATAAAAATAATAACAATTAAGGAGGACATATCATGGAAATGACATTCCGTTGGTACGGTGATTCTGACCCGGTAACCTTAGAAAAAATCCGTCAGATTCCCGGTATGACCGGCATCGTATCCGCTATTTATGACATTCCTGTTGGCGAGGTTTGGCCTTTAGACAAAATTTTAGAATTAAAAGCCAAAATTGAAGCTGCAGGCCTTAAGCTTTCTGTTATTGAAAGCGTGCCCGTGCACGAGGATATTAAAACCGGTGACGGGGATCGTGACCGTTACATTGAAAACTATTGTCAGACTCTGCGTAACTTATCTGAAGCAGGCGTTGACTGCGTTTGCTATAACTTTATGCCGGTGTTTGACTGGACCCGTTCGGAACTGGCACACGAACTGCCCGACGGCTCCAATGCTTTGATTTACATTGAAGAAACCGTTAAAAATATGAATCCCTTAACCGGTGATTTATCTCTCCCCGGCTGGGATGCCAGCTACACCAAAGAAGGCATGAAGGCTCTCTTAGAAAAATATCAGTCCATTTCTGAAGAAGATTTATGGAACAATTTAAAATACTTCTTAGATAAGGTGATTAAGGTTGCCGAAGAGGTTAAGGTAAAAATGGCCATCCATCCGGATGATCCGCCATGGGGCATTTTCGGTCTGCCCAGAATCATCACCAATCAGGAAAACCTAGAGCGCTTCTTAAAGCTCTATGACAGCCCCTACAACGGCTTAACTCTGTGCAGTGGTTCTTTGGGTGTTGACCCAGGTAATGACATTGTGGATTTTGTTCGTCGCTTTGCTGACCGCATCCACTTTGCTCACATTCGTAACATTAAAATCACCGGTGAGCGTTGCTTTGAAGAATCAGCTCACAAAACCGAATGCGGCTCTTTAGACATTGCCGGCATCGTTAAGGCTTACTACGAAAGCGGCTTTGACGGCTACATTCGTCCCGACCACGGCCGTATGATCTGGGGTGAAACAGGCCGTCCCGGTTACGGTTTATATGACCGTGCTCTTGGTGCCGTTTACATTAACGGTCTTTGGGAAGGCTTTGAAAAAGCCGGTGTTTCCCGAAAGGAGCCCATCAGAATATGAAAAAATTTATGGATGAAAACTTTTTGTTAGAAACTGAGACTGCAAAAAAACTTTACTTTGAATATGCGGCTCCTCAGCCCATTATTGATTATCACTGCCATTTGAGCATTAAGGAAATCTGTGAGGACAAGCATTTTTCCGGCATCACCGAATTGTGGCTGGGTGGCGATCACTATAAATGGCGTTTTATGCGCTCTATGGGTGTTGACGAAAAGTTTATTACCGGCGATGCTTCGGACTATGAAAAGTTTTTAGCCTATGCCCGCTCCCTGCAATATGCTGTGGGCAATCCCTTATATCACTGGTCTCACTTAGAGCTCCAGCGGTATTTCGGCATTTATGAACCATTGACGGAAAAAACCGCAAAGGATATTTACGAAAAATGTAATCAGCGCATTGCAGAACCCGATTTCTCTGCAAGACAGCTGATTATCAAATCCAACGTTGCCTTTATCGGTACAACGGATGACCCGGCAGATGACATGAGCCTCCACGAAAGCCTGAAAAAAGAAGGTTTTCCCGTTCGTGTTTCTCCCACCTTCCGCCCTGATAAATCGGTCAACATCGAAAAGCCGGACTTTGCAGATTATATCAAAAAGCTGGCTGACCGTGCCGGCATGGCCATTCACAGCTATGACGAGTTAAAGCAGGCGCTTTCTTTGCGTTTAGATGCTTTCGGTGCAGTTGGTTGCTGTTGCTCTGACCATGCATTGGGTACCGTTCCCTTTAACCGCGAAGGTGACCCAGCAGCGGCTTTTGCTAAAGCTTTGGCCGGTGAAACCCCCGATGCGAAGGAAATTGAGTGTTACAAAACTGATTTACTTCTGTGGTTGGGTGCTCAGTATGCCAACCGCGGTTGGGTTATGCAGTTGCACCTGGCAGCTCTGCGTGATAATAACAGCCGTATGTTCAAAAAACTTGGCCCCGATACAGGCTTTGACTCCATTGATGACGGTCAGATCGCTTATACTCTGTCCCGTTTAATGGATACGCTGGATATGAATGATGCTCTGCCCAAAACCATTCTTTACACTTTAAACCCCAAGGATAATTTCGTTCTGGGTACCATGCTGGGCAACTTCCAGCGGGATGTGAAGGGTAAAATTCAGTTCGGCTCCGGCTGGTGGTTTAACGACCACATCGACGGTATGGTGGAACAGATGCGTGCTTTGGGGAACTTAGGCGCTTTAGCTGCCTTTGTGGGTATGCTCACAGACTCCCGTAGCTTTTTATCCTACCCACGTCATGAATATTTCCGCCGCATTATGTGTAACTTAATTGGTAACTGGGTGGAAAACGGCGAATTTACTGACGATGAGGACATTTTAAAGACCATCGTTTGCGGTATAAGTGCCGATAATGCCAAAGCATATTTTGGCTTAGAGTAAAAATAAGAAAGGTGATCAAACAATGAAATTACCGTTTCAGATTGATTTAAAGGACAAAGTGGCTGTTATTACCGGCGGCGGCGGTGTTATCTGCGGTGCTTTTGCAGAAGCCGTTGCACAGACCGGCGCTAAAGTTGCCATTTTAGACCTGCGTAAAGAAAACGCTGATAAGGTTGCAGCTAAAATCGTTGCAGCCGGCGGCACCGCTATGGGTGTTGAGGCTAACGTGTTAGAGCCTGAAAGCTTAAAGGCTGCTAAAAAAGTAGTGAACGACGCTTATGGTTCCTGCGACATTTTAATTAACGGTGCCGGTGGTAACCATCCTAAGGGCACCACTACACTGGAATACTACAACCCCGGTGACGAAACCAAGGAAGAACTGATTTCTTTCTTCGATTTAGACCCCGCCGGTGTTTCCTTTGTGTTTAACTTAAACTTTTTGGGCACTCTGCTCCCCACACAGGTGTTTGCAGGTGACTTAATCGGCAAGAAGGATGCAACCATTATTAACATTTCTTCTATGAATGCCTTCTCGCCCCTGACAAAAATTCCGGCATACAGCGGTGCTAAAGCGGCTGTATCTAACTTTACACAGTGGCTGGCTGTTCACTTTGCCAAAGTGGGCATCCGTGTAAATGCCATTGCACCCGGTTTCTTTGTAACTGATCAGAACCGTGCTCTGCTCATCGATGCAGACGGCAAGTTCACACCCCGTTCCGAAAAGATTCTGTCTCAAACACCTATGAATCGTTTCGGCGAAGTAGAGGAATTAATCGGCACACTCTTGTGGTTGCTCTGTCCTGAGGCTTCCTCCTTTGTAAACGGAACCGTTATTCCTGTAGATGGTGGGTTCTCCGCTTACAGCGGCGTGTAAGTTGTAGAAAAATGGAACAGAACGTACAAATAAATTTGTACTTTGTATAAACTTCACCACTCGCTGTATCTGTATACAGCTTCGGGTTCAGTTTATTCAATCTGCACCATTTTTCGTCCAACTTGGCTGTCATAAAACGCACTGAGCGTATAAAAGAATAGCACCGGATTCATCCTCCGGTGCTATTTTGTTGTATAACGAAAACCATGCTAAGTCTGCGTGGTTCAAAAAAGGTTAACCGATGAACAAAAAGAATATATTAGAGTTAAAACAACTACGAAGTGACTGAGGGATTCAGAAAATGCTATTCATTTTCGTATAAATGCCCTGCCGGGCGGGACATGAGGTAGGAGAATGGCGACAAACTTTCGTTTGGCGACTTTCCCTAACTCAGTTGTTCTTTCTGCGAGTCGAGCAAAGCGA
>JAFQAZ010000001.1 GCA_017416855.1 Clostridia bacterium | reverse complement strand
CGCTCAAAAATTATTATCTCTGAATTTTCATCAAGTCTTCTGATTCTTGCTGCAGCCGTAGCACCGCCTGCAACTCCTCCAACAATAACTATCTTCATTTTTACACCTCCGTTATCTCTTTCAATGCCTTTTTAAACTGGAATGTAAACAGTATTGCCGTAAATGTAACTGCAATAATATCTGCGACGGGTTCTGCCATATAGACCGCCTGTGTCTTGTCTGCCAAAAGGCTTGGCATAATGTAGATGAGCGGAAGTAGCAATACGAATTTACGCACAACTGCAACCACAATGGAGTTTGCCGCCTTGCCAAGTGATGTAAAGGTCATCTGGCAGGCAATCTGTATGCCAAAGAGACCAAGTCCGCCAAGATAAATTCTCAGCATCGGTGCTGCAAACTGTGCAAGTGTGCTATCCGATGTAAATATCTTAACAAACATCTGAGGTGCTATCATAACCGCCGCCCAGAGTGCTATGGAATATGTTAAACAAGTGATTAAAAGCAGGCGGAAGGTTTTCTTAACCCTGCCCGCATTTTTAGCACCGAAATTGTAGCTTGTAATGGGTTGAGCACCTTGTGCAATTCCCTGCAGAGGTAACATTGCAAACTGCATTACACTTGTCATAATGGTCATAGCACCGACTGCAATATCTCCGCCATATTTAAGGAGTGAAGAATTAAAGCAAACGGAAATCACACTTTCGCTTGACTGCATAACAAATGCCGCTGTTCCAAGTGCGATGCAAGGCAGAATGATGTCTGCTCTGAGTTTCAAATTTTCTTTCTTTAGTTTAAGCTGTGTTTTTTTACCGCAAAGGAAAGAGATAATCCATACGCATGAAAGCATCTGCGAAATAATAGTTGCAAGTGCCGCTCCTTTTACACCCATTTGGAATCCAAAAATAAATATGGGGTCAAGCACAATATTACACACCGCACCAATAATGACTGAAACCATAGAAACAGTAGTGAACCCTTGTGCTGTGATAAATGTATTCATGCCCAGGGTCATCTGCACAAACAGAGTACCAATAGCGTATATGCTCATATAATCGGTTGCATAGCCGATTGTGTTTTCGCTTGCGCCAAAGGCAAGGAGCAAGTCCTTGTTCCATATAAGCAAAACTACGGTTAGGATAACCGACACAACAATCTGCAAACTAAAGCAGTTACCAAGCGTCTTTTCGGCAGATTCATTATCCTTTTCGCCCATAAAGATAGATGCTCTCGGTGCACCGCCTGAGCTTACAAGAGCTGCAAAAGCCGCAACAAGCATAATTATCGGCATACAAACACCAACACCCGTAAGTGCCATGCTTCCGTCTCCGGGCATATGACCTATGTATATGCGGTCAACTATATTGTAAAGCATATTGATAAGCTGTGCCACAACCGTCGGGATTGACAGCCTGAACAAAAGCTTACCGATAGGCTCTGTCGCTAAAAATTCCTTTTTGTCATTCATTTAATAAACCACCTTATGTTTTTGTCAAGTTAGGGTAAAAAATTATTCCTTTATCCACCATCCGTTTCCATCGATAAAACCATTTCTTCTCATAAAAGGTTCTAATACAACAATTTGTCCTTTGTCGGGTATTTCAATACCCTCGGATTTAAGTATATCAAATATCATATTTCTTAATTTATCTGATAAGGCAAACCACTTATCTGTTCTTTCTACAGCCTTTTTGTATTCCTCTGTTCCTTCTTCAAAATCATACTCTTCATCTTCTATCCACCATGCCTTATTATGAACGACAGAAAATAAAGCAGCAATATCCTTTTCTGTTTCAATTTCATCAAATATTTGATTTGCTTTCTCAATCGTTAAATTTGGAGAGGGTTCTCCACACATTACGAAAGTATCTTCGTTAATAATTATTTCCTTATCTTTCAAAATCTCACTTCCTTTTAATGGCTCCCTTGTGTAAAGGAAGGCTTTTTATTTCGCCAAAATCCGTCAATCTTTCTATTTTCGTATATAATTCATCCAGACAACATCGTCGTATTGCTTGATTTCTTTTAATTTAAATTCGGATAATGTGCTATCCATAAATAACGGTTTGTCCTCAGCATCTGCAACAATCGGTGCAACAACAAGACTGAGTTCGTCAATTACGCCTGCATGCTGAAAATAACCGTTTACAATGCTACCGCCCTCTAAAAGAAGACAGTTTATACCCATAAGGGTTTTAAGCTTTTCAAGAGCAATTTTGACATCAATCTCGTTTTCGCCTGCAAAGATATATGGAATCTCCATACTTTGAAGATATTCCAAATAACGCCCATCAACCTGCTCGGTCAACACTTCAATTATCTGTGCATCTCCATAACCGGGGTCTTCGTCGATAATCTTACTGTTTTTCCAACCGAGTTTACCCTTGGGGTCAAAGCTTACTGCATAGAACCCCGACAAATTATCAGGAATATAATCATCTTTGTGGCTGGCAGGCTCATACTTTGTCAAATCAGGATACCAACCGCCTGTGAAACTGCTTTCCAGCGTCACTCGACCGCAAATAAATCCATTTGCACCGTTTTTATTGTACTCACGATTTAACTCATAATAAATATCCGTAGCCTTTTCACATTCCGGTCGAGACAAAAATTCTCCCGTAACCTTTCCGTCTATTGATGTCACCATGTGACAGATTATGTCCGGTCTGTTCATCACATCACCTCTTTGATTATTTTTGCAATTCCAATATTTTCTCTTTTATCTTATTCGCTGTTTTGATAAATTCGTCCTGTTCTCTTGTGTCTAAAATGATATGTTCTTCGCCTGAATCCATTATCTTTTGGCATTCTCTGCCGTAATTTGTTCGTACATTGCTTTTTCTCCTTTTTCGAGGACTTTTATGGAGGTCGATCCGTCTGCTCCTCCTATAATTCCTATGCTTGTAGCATCACCACAGCCTGAGAGCAATATATAAATTAAGATGGATATGATACATAATAATTTCTTTATTAAATTACACATTCTGTTTGCCTCGCTTTTTAGGTTTGGTCAGCTCAAAACTGTCATAAATCATGTTCTTTATACCATCTGTCGGGATGCTCCCATCAAGAATGATAGAATTCCAATGCCATTTATTCATATGGTACGCCGGAACAACCGATTCATAAGTAGACCGCCACATATATGTAAGATTAGGGTCACATTTCACATTGACCCATATGTTACCCATACGCTCACAGATTGCCGCAAACATCTTTTGATTGCCTTTGTGGCGCATAACCGTCCAGTTAAAGTCGTGGAAGGGATAATCTTCGTATGTGTCATCAAGGGACAGGCAAAAATCTATCACTTCTTGTCTTGTTCTCATGTTATCCCTCCCGGTTAAAGTAAGATACTATATTTTTTCAAATCGATCCTGCCATCCGGTTCAAACACAATGCCTTCCGCTTCTAGTAGCTGTCTTTGAACTCCTTCGCCACCAAATACAAAACCCGGAGCAACCCTGCCCTCACGGTTTACTACCCTGTGACATGGAATTATCCCCGGCTCGGGGTTTATATGCAGAGCATATCCCACAACCCTTGCCCAACGGGGATTCCCTGCAAGCAGTGCCACTTGTCCATAGGTTGCAACTTTGCCTTTGGGGATGCTTTTCACAACTTCATATATCTTTTCAAATGTATTCATAGACTCACCGCTTGTTATTTCTTTGGCTGATAAAGTTCAGCCGTTTCTCTGTTTCTGTATTCGTGCTTTTCATAATAGCCGATGAGTGCCCCTCCATCATCGCGAAGAGCGACCATATACACATCTTTATTTTCCTCGTCATTGCGATAGGTGTACATGATGTTGTTATCCTTGCTTTTCTTAAACCAGGCAACCACTTTATCAATCATTTCATTGGCTTTTGGCGGATGGCAATCTTTAATGCTTTTTCCTGTCAAGTCCTTGTGATATCGCTTTATGGCACACGGATTCATGTACACAATCACATCGTCTATATTGCAAACAACCACAGGAGCTGTATCCTGGTCAAGTACACTTTTTAATAATTCGTATAACATAATTCCCTTCACTCACCTTTACTGCATTAACTGCCGTTTACATATTGTATTCTACTCTGCCTCTTCTTCCAGCGTCTCAATATAAAAGCTCACCGGGCGAAAGCCGTCATTGCAGGAAATCATAGCCGACCGTTTGTTTTTCATCCAGCCATCATAAAAGTTTTCTCCCCCGTGGGATAGCGCCATTACAAAGGCAGACATACTCTCCCAGGCACTATCACACAACCCGGCCGGTTTTTGCCAGCCGTTGGCAATGAACACCTGCCCCTCTTTCATATCACAGGCATGCTCTATGGGGTTTTCAAACTGTTGAATCAAATCGTCATACCGTGCCACTTTCATCACGGTGATTCTGCATTTTTTCATCGCAACTGTATCTCCTTTAACCGATTTCGGCATTGTTTCCAATGAGGATAAACCTTTTCCAGCTCTTCATAAAACTTTTTGGAATGATTCTGCTGTAGAAAATGAGTAAATTCGTGCCACACGACATATTCAATGCACGAAAGGGGCGCATACATAAGATTGACATTAAACGTCAATACTCCTTTTATAGCGTGACAACTCCCCCAACGGGACACCATCTTCCGGAATTTGATTCGCGGATAGGCAATACCTTTTTTCTCATAATACGGATAGACCTTTTCACACAGCTTGCAAATTACATCCCGAATTTCATCTTCTCTGAAAAACGGCTCCGGTAACATTGCCGGTTTGTTGGCATATTCTTTTTGTGCCTTTATAATCAGCGGAACCTTAGACAGCACAAAGCCGTCAATCACAGACAGCGGCACCAACCGATGGGCTGACACATGCACCGTGCCATCCGGTCGAATTCGCAAATTAATGTTTTTAACTTTTTTATATTGCAGTTCATATTCAATAACTTTTTGTTCCTGCACCACGCTGCGAATCATTTTGACCACCGAATCCTCAAACACTTTATTTCTCTTTCATTGTATCACAACAAAGGATAAAATTCAAATAAAAAGAAAACACCGACATTTGACACCCTATACCCCTTATGTTATAATACAACAGTAGGAGTGATTGTATGTTTTCAGTAGAATTTGAATTCTTAAAAGCATTAGAACAAATCCGTTCAGGGTTTTTGAATACAGTTTTTGAATGTGTAACCATGTTAGGCGAAGAAGCTGTCGCCATTCTGATTATGGCTGTTCTTTATTTTTTATATGATAAAAAACCGGTTTACCGCATTTTCTTTTTAACGGTAACCTCCTTAAGTGTTAACCATGTGATTAAGAATTTCGTCAAATTGCCCCGTCCTTTTTTCTCCGGAAAAGTTTCCTGCGTGCGGCCGGATACTGCAACAGGCTACTCCTTCCCCAGCGGTCACACCCAGAATTTCGCCACTTGGAGTTTTGCTTTTGCTGTGTATTTCAAAAAGCATTGGATGACTGCGTTGGCATGCTTATTCACCGCGCTGATTGCTTTTTCCAGAATGTATTTAGGTGCCCATTACCCCGTTGACGTCATGGTGGGCGCTCTTTTAGGGCTTTTGTTTGCCATTGCGGGAAATGCTCTGTATGATAAGGTAGAAAATAAAAATCATTTACGCCTGGGAACTGTGCTGGTGTTATTGCCTTTTGCCATATACTTTTTATTCCGTCCCGATCCGCTCTATGCCGATTTTTATAAATGCTACGGTCTGCAGTTGGGCATTTTTTGCGTTGTGCCCTTCGAAGAAAAACTGGTACAGCTCTCCTTTGATTGTACACTCCGCAAAAAGCTACTCCGCGTATTCCTTGGCGTTGTGCTCGCCTTTGCCGTAAAGGCCTTACTGAAAAAGTTTCTGATTTGTCCCCTTTTGCCTGTGGCTTTGGTGTTGGATTGCCTGCGATACTTTTTGCTTACCTTTTCCATTCTGGGGCTCTATCCCCTCTGTCTGAAAAAACTGAATCTTTGATTTTTCTCTTGTTTTTTCAGAGAATATATGGTATAATGCAATCAAGTTAATATTTTTACTGCCACCGGGTAGTGAATGCTTCAGCATTTGCCGGCACAGCATTAGGTCTTAGTAGTTGTGCTTAGCAGGTGCTTATTTTTTTGAAAGGATGTTACTCTATGAAAAAACTTACACAGTATTTTTCTAAAACAGAACTTATTTTGTGGATATCTTCCGTTATATTAATTACCGTTTCCTTCTTATTGTTTGATCGTTCCAGTTATCTGACGCTCATTGCCTCTCTTTTGGGTGTAACCTCCCTGATTTACTGTGCTAAGGGTAACCCCGTTGGCTCTTTGTTAATGATTATCTTTTGCATTTTATATGGCATCATCTCCTATTCTTTTGACTATTACGGTGAAATGATTACTTATCTGGGGATGAGTCTGCCTATGTCTGTAGTCTGCTTTATTTCCTGGTATAAAAATCCTTTTAAAGGCAATCACGCAGAAGTAACCGTTAGTAGCATCAAAGCAAAAGACCTCCCTTTGATTGGTATTTTTGTTGTTATTGTAACAGTTATCTTTTACTTTATTTTAGAATATTTTCAAACAGCCAATTTAATTCCCAGCACCATTTCTGTTGCCACCAGCCTGTTGGCTGTTTGCTTAACCGCTAAGCGCAGTCCTTATTTTGCTTTGGCCTATGCTGCTAATGATCTGGTTTTAATTGTGTTGTGGGTACTGGCCAGCTTCACAGATATTACATATATTTCTGTTGTCATTTGCTTTATCGTCTTTTTCGTGAATGACCTATATGGTTTCTATAACTGGCTGCAAATGAAAAAACACCAACAAGAGAATGAGTCATAACCACCGGCAGCTTAGCTGGTGGTTTTCGTTATACAAAAATACACCGTCGATGTCAATTCATCGACGGTGTCATAGTTTTATTGATTATTTCATCGCAAAAAATGCTTTATAGCCTTTATAGGCCATGTAAATATCCAGCTTCGAAGCCGCTTCCATGGGAGCGTGCATAGAAAGAAGAGCTACGCCGCAATCCAGAACATCTACATCCAAATTGGCAACATACTGCGCAATGGTACCGCCTCCGCCGGCATCAACCTTGCCAAGCTCTGCTGCCTGCCAAAGCACACCGGCTTCATCAAAGCAGTTGCGAACCTCAGCTACAAATTCAGCATCCGCATCCGAGGTACCGGATTTACCTCTGGAACCGGTATACTTTGTAATCACCAGACCACGACCGATATAGGCCGCATTAAGTTTATCGTTAACCTCCGGATAATTGGGATCCACGCCGCCGTTTACATCAGCTGATAAACATTTTGAATTGTGGAAGGTTCTTTTCAGCATCAGTTCGTTATATGTGCCCGTGGTTTTTTCGATTAAAAGAGCCATCGCATATTCAAAGAAAGCAGACCGCATACCTGTGCTGCCCATACTGCCGATTTCTTCCTTATCTGTCAGCACACAAACGGCTGTTTTCTTCGGTGCTTCTGTTTCAAACAGAGCGGAAAGTGCTGTGTAGCCACATACCCTGTCATCGTGACCGTAAGCTACAATCATACCTCGGTCTAAGCCCATATCTCTGGCCTGCATAGCCGGAACAGCCTCTAATTCTGCAGAGAGAAAGTCTTCCTCGCAAATTCCGAATTCGGCTTCAAGCATAGAAAGAACAGCATCTTTTTCCGTATCCTTTTCCGCACACTCTGCCGGAATACTTCCAATAATAATATTCAAAGCCTCACCGTTAATCACTTCAGTTGCTTTCTTCTGCATCTGGTCAGATGCCAGATGAATCAGCAAATCTGAAATATAAAACACCGGATCACCAGGCTTATCGCCGATATCAATCTGCACCTTGGTGCCATCTTTTTTAACCACCACGCCATGGAGCGCCAAAGGCACCGCTGTCCACTGATATTTTTTGATGCCGCCATAGTAATGGGTTTTCAGCATTGCCAGACCGGAATCATCATACACCGGATGCTGTTTAATATCAATGCGAGGGCAATCATTGTGGGCAATCACAAAGCGAACGCCCTTCTGCACATCCTCTTCGCCAATGACTGCAAGCAAAATGCTTTTATCACGGTTCACTACATAAACCTTATCCCCTGCCTTGAGGGATTCTTTGCTTTCCAGGTCAGAAAACCCGTTAATTTCCGCCAAACGTTTTGCTTCGCCACAAGCTAAGCGCTCTGTTTTACCTATATCTAAAAATGCTTTATAGCCTTCTGCAAAGTGAAAAATGTCTTCCTTTACGTTGCTGTCTACCTGCTTCCAGCCACTTTCTGTCATATACATTCTGTTACCTCCTAAAATAATAATTCCAGCAGTTCTTCCCGGGACATCCCTTGTATGTATTCCGAAACATCCACAGAAGAAAGCACCTCGGCAACGGCCCCACCTTCATGAGGTACCGCAATCAGTTTTTCGCACAGCTCTGCCGGAGACTTTTTAGAGAAAAAATCACCGTAAATCCGGCAGTCTTCAATTACTGATTTTCCTGAAATGTTCATCTGCACCTCAACGCTGCCAAAAGAATACCGTTTTTGGCGATTGAAAGTATATTTGGGCGAATAGCCGTAATTCCACGCCCAGGTATCATATTTTTCATCCCGCAGTTTTTCAATTTCTGCCCGATGCTGATGCAAATCATAGTATTGGCAATCCGGTGTGTTTTTAACCATAAAATCAGCAAACTTCAGGATAAATTCATCCGGTGTCATCGGTTCTTTCAAATGAGAGCTGATGTTTGTGACACGGCTTCTCACCGACTGGATGCCCTTGCTTTGAATTTTATCAGGCGAAACCCGAAGCACATCCGTCAGCTGCGACTGACTGGCACTATAAAGCAAAGTGCCGTGATGCAGAATACGCTCTTTATACATATACTGCGCATTGCCGGAGATTTTTTTATCCCCAATCACCAGATCATTGCGTCCTTTCAGCTGTGCATCCACACCTAGAGATTGCAAAAACGCAATCACCGGTCTGGTAAACTTTTCATAATTGCTGAAATCGTCATTTGAATTGAGAACAAAAGAAAAATTAATGTTTCCCAAATCATGAAACACCGCGCCACCGCCGGACATACGCCGTACCACGCGAACATTGTTTTCCTTCACATAATCATAATTGATTTCAGCCATGGTATTCTGATTTCTGCCGATGACAACCGTGTTGTCATTCCGCCACAGACGAAAAACCTCTTCCTGCAAACCGGTAACCAGAAATTCTTCGGCCGCCAGGTTGAAATAAGGGTCTGTCTCTTCGTTATAAATAAAGAGCATGGGCCTCACGCCTTTCCGCTATTGCCACGCATTTTATCAAAAAAACCTTTTTGTTTTTTGTGGTTAGAATCCTTTGTGTTCCCTTCAAACTCACGAAGCAATTCCTTTTGCTTAGCAGAAAGATGGGTAGGCACTTCTACATTCACCTTAACATACTGGTCACCACGACTGCTTTTATTGAGAACAGGAATACCCTTGCCTTTGAGCCGGAAAATTGTACCGGTCTGAGTACCCTCAGGAATGGTATATTTCACATTGCCGTCTAAGGTGGGAACCTCCAGCTCTGCGCCTAAAGCCGCCTGCACAAAGGTGATGGGCACCTCACACAGAACATCATAGTTGTTTCTCTGGAAAATTTCGTGGGGTTGAACAGCAACCGTTACATAAAGCGTACCTGCCGGTGCGCCTTTATCACCCACATTGCCCTGACCGTTTAACGGAATACTGCGACCGTGGTCAATACCGGCGGGGATTTTTACCTTAATGGTTCTGGATTTTTTCACCTTACCCTTGCCGGCACACTTGCCGCAGGGCTCCTTAATCACTTTTCCCTTACCGCCACAGTTGGTACAGGTGGTTACAGTGGACATATTGCCCAGAATGGTCCGCTGCGTTGTACGCACCTGACCGGAGCCACCGCAGACAGAACAGGTTGTTACCTCGCTGCCCGGTTTAGCACCACTGCCATCACACTCGTCGCAAAACTCAATTCTATATAAGTGAATTTCTTTTTCACAACCAAAAGCCGCTTCTTCAAAGGTGAGCACCACTTGCGTTTCCAGGTCTGCACCACGTTTGGGAGCATTTCGTCTGCCACCACCACGGCCGCCGCCGAAAAACCCTTCAAAAATATCGCCGAAATCAAATCCACCGTCAAAACCGCCGAAGCCGCCATAACCGCCATAGCCACCACCGGCACCAAAGTTGGGATCCACACCGGCATGACCGAACTGGTCGTAACGCTGTTTCTTTTCGCTATCTGACAATACCTCATAAGCCTCGTTCACTTCTTTGAACTTGGCCTCGGCTTCTTTATTATCCGGATTCAAATCCGGATGGTATTTTTTAGCCTGTTTACGGAAGGCTTTTTTTATCTCATCAGCATTGGCACCTTTATCAATGCCCAACACTTCATAATAATCTCTTTTTTCTGCCATAAATACTTCACCCTCATAGCAAGTTAACCCACGACGGTCAAACCGCCGTGGGTCAATCATTTAAACTTTTAATTACTCAACAACTTCGTAATCGGTATCCACTACATTGTCATCAGCCGGGCCGGCACCGGGAGCAGCACCAGCTTCAGGACCGGGAGCAGCGCCCTGGGGGTTAGCAGCCTGATAAATTTTAGCACTTACTTCATAGAATTTAGCAGACAGCCCTTCAGATGCTTTTTTAATAGCTTCTACATCTGTGCCCTTTAAGGCTTCTTTTACTTTTTCAATTTCAGCTTCAATAGCAGATTTATCAGCAGCTTCAATCTTATCGCCTAAATCCTTTAAGGATTTTTCACTCTGATATACTAAAGAGTCTGCATTGTTGCGGGCGTCAATTTCCTCTTTCTTCGCCTTATCTTCAGCCGCAAACTGTTCCGCTTCTTTAACAGCCTTATCAATTTCATCATCGGAAAGATTGGTGCTTGCCGTAATGGTGATCTGCTGTTCGTTGCCTGTGCCTAAGTCCTTAGCGGAAACATGAACGATACCGTTAGCATCAATATCAAAGGTTACTTCAATCTGCGGCACACCACGGGGAGCAGAAGGGATATTATCCAGATGGAATTTACCCAATGTTTTATTATAAGCCGCCATTTCACGTTCGCCCTGCAGAACATGTACTTCAACAGAAGTCTGACCGTCTGCCGCAGTGGAGAAAATCTGAGATTTCTTTGTGGGGATGGTGGTGTTACGTTCAATCAGCTTAGTGAACACGCCGCCTAAGGTTTCAAGGCCTAAGGAAAGGGGTGTTACGTCTAACAGAACGATACCGCTTACATCACCGGACAATACAGCACCCTGAATGGAAGCACCAACAGCTACACACTCATCGGGGTTAATGCCCTTGTGGGGTTCTTTGCCGGTAATCTTTTTAACAGCTTCCTGAACAGCAGGAATTCTGGAAGAACCGCCAACCAACAGAACTTTATCAATTTCGCCGGCAGAAAGGCCTGCATCACGCAGTGCATTTCTGGTGGGTTCCATAGTGGCTTCTACCAGGTCGCTGGTCAATTCATCAAATTTAGCACGGGTTAAGTTGATATCCAGATGTTTCGGACCGGTAGCATCTGCCGTAATAAAGGGCAGGTTTACATTGGTAGTAGTCACGCTGGACAGTTCAATTTTAGCTTTTTCAGCTGCTTCCTTCAGTCTCTGAAGAGCCATTTTATCGGCCTTTAAGTCAATGCCGTTTTCCTTTTTGAATTCAGCTGCCAAATAATCAATCACACGCTGGTCAAAGTCGTCACCACCCAAGCGGTTATTACCGCTGGTAGCCAGTACTTCGAAAATACCATCGCCCAGTTCCAGAATGGATACGTCAAAGGTACCGCCACCTAAGTCATATACCATAATTTTCTGGTCGTTTTCCTTATCCATACCGTAAGCCAATGCTGCTGCGGTAGGCTCGTTGATAATTCTCTGCACTTCAAGGCCTGCAATTTTACCTGCATCCTTGGTTGCCTGTCTCTGAGAGTCGTTAAAGTAAGCAGGAACAGTGATAACTGCGTGGGTTACCGGTTCGCCCAGATATGCTTCTGCATCTGCCTTTAATTTCTGCAGAATCATTGCAGAAATTTCCTGCGGAGAATAAGACTTACCGTCAACATTTACCTTTGCATTGGTACCCATATCACGTTTGATGGAGCTGATGGTTTTGTCGGGGTTTGTAATTGCCTGACGTTTTGCCACCTGACCCACCAGACGTTCACCTTCTTTAGAAAATGCCACAACAGACGGGGTTGTTCTGCCGCCTTCTGCGTTAGGGATAACGGTGGGTTCGCCACCTTCAATAACCGCTACGCAGGAATTTGTTGTTCCTAAGTCTATACCTATAATTTTTGCCATGATCATTACCTCCTGATAATGTAAAAAACTTTAATTTTATATATGAACGGCTTTAACCGCTTAGTTGGCTACTTTAACCATTGAATACCGAATCACTTTATCCTTCATCATATATCCTTTGGCAAACTGCTCAACAATAATCTGTTCGCCCACCGTTTCATCTTCTACATGCATCACCGCATTATGAAGATTGGGGTCGAAGGGCTTTCCAACCGCTTCAATTTCGCTGACACCCATTTTAGAAAGGGTTTCCAAAAGCTGCTTAACAATCATCTGCACGCCTTCTTTCATAGGCGAATCCTCGGCAGCCTCCACAGCACGCTCCAGATTATCAAGCACCGGCAAAAGACTTTCCACTGCATCCACCTGTGCTGTCAGATAAATGCTGTCTTTTTCTTTTTGTGTACGCCGTTTATAATTATCATATTCAGCCAACGTCCTCAAATGCTTATCATATAATTCATCATATTTTGCCTGCAAAGGGTTTTCTTCTGGTTCAATAGCGGTTTTCGTTTCTTCTGTTTCTTCTGTTTCTTCTGTTTCTGCCGTTTCCTGCTCCAGCACTTCCTGCTCGGCATTGGGCGTTTCTTTTTTCTTACCCATGTTTGCAACCAATCCTTTCCTGTCATTCCTCATCTACATAAAGCTCATATAAGAGCCTGTTTAGCATTGCAGAAATTTTCTTGATTTTTGCAATGGTTTTTGAATAATCCATTCGGGTGGGACCAATGATCCCCAGTTTTCCCATCACCCGATTGCCAACATAATAATTGGCGGTAATCACGCTGGATTTCTTCATAATATCCAAAGCGTTTTCCTGACCGATGCGAACCGTAATGCCGCCGTTGTTCTGTGTGCCTGTTTCATCATCTGTATTCAGAATACCGGCCACAGCATTTTTATCATCCAGAAACTCTAAAAATTCTTTGGCCTGTTTCACATCGCTGAACTCAGGATAACTCAAAATGTTCGTAGCACCGCTGGTGAAGACCTCCGTTTCGGCACGAACATCATCAATAACATCAGCAATAAAATCTAAAATGGGGAACAAAAGCTCGAAATGCGCCTGCATAGCCCGCCGGATTTCGCTGATTTTGGTTGCGCTGATTTCATCCAGTGTCAGGCCGGAAAGCTTTTCACGCAGCAAAGCTGAAAAGCGGTGAACAAATTCTGTATCCGTTCCTGCCGGCAATAAAACACGCTTGTGCTTCATAACCCCTTCATTGGTAACCAGAATAATCAACGCCGAACTGTTATCCACCGGCACCAGTTCCACCGTTTTAATAGCGCCCCGTTTCATTTCGGGCGTTGTGAGTACGGCTGCATAATTCGTCAGCTCCGAAAGAATGACAGAAGCTTTTTTAATAATTTTATCAATCTGCCCCAGTTGCCATTCCAGGGTGCCGCCCAAAGCAGTCATATCCGGCACCGTTAACTCATAATCATTCATTAAAGAGTCTACATATAAACGGTATCCCTTATCAGAAGGAATTCTGCCGGCGGAGGTGTGGGGCTGCTCTAAGTAACCCATTTCCTCCAGATCTGCCATTTCGTTACGGATGGTGGCGCTGGATAAACCAATATCCAGATTTCTTGCCACATGCCGCGAACCGATTGGCTCAGCACTTTTAATGTATTCATTAATGATCGAATGAAGGATTTTCTTCTTTCTTTCGTTCATATCCATAACAACCACCCCGTTGTTAGCACTCTATCTCGTTGAGTGCTAATAATAAGATATCACTTTTCCCGGTAATTGTCAAGTCATAAATTATGAATTTTTTATGACCAAACATTTTTTTATTTTTCCGTTGCTATTTCGGCCACCAAAAGATTCAACAAAACGGTTTTTTCCATAGAATTGGATTTCATATATCCGTCTGTTTCTGCCAGACGGTCCACTAAGGTTTTCAGTTGCGGCAGAGAATATTTTGCGCTGTCTTTCATAAATTTACTCGCTGCAAAGGGACTAATTTTCAATTTAGACATAATTTGGCTTTTGTCCGCTCCGTTGCTCATCAGCAGTTTGGTCGAAAGAAGCTTTTCTGCATTATACATAATGGCGCCCAGAATCTGCTGCGGCTCAGTTTTTAAAACAAACAAATCATCCAGCATTTTTAAGGCGCTGCCGGCATTTTGGTTAAGCATTGCCGCCACCATATCGAACACCTTCCCTTCCACAGGCGGTGTAACCAATAGGTCGATGTCCTGCCGCTCCACTCTGGGGCGGTCACCCACATAAGCGGAAAGCTTTTCCGCTTCCCGGCGGACTGCCATCATTCCTTCCTGGGTGATTTCATGTAAATATCGGGCGTCCTGCGGACTGATTTCCTTGCCGAATCTGCCAAACAGTCTTTGTGTCCAGCGTACCATTTCTTCTTCTGTCATATAAGCAAATTCAATACAGGCCCCTGATTTATCAACCTGTTTCATTAAAGCACTTCGTTTATCAATCTCATTTTCATCAAATAAAATGAATGCATAGTCAGGAACATCCTGCAGGCGTTTGGTCCAGTATTCTCTGTATTCTGCTTTGGCACCGCTTCGTCCGTCCGGCTTGAAAATCAAAGAATCCGTAAAAATCAAAAGCTTTTTATCCGCCATAACCGGCAGCGCTTCAATGGCCTCATCCACTTCTTCTATCCGATAGTTTTTGCCATCAAAGTAAAATACATTCAGATCTTCCATCATATCAGGCATTAACAATTCTGTCAGTTGTTTTTTATAATGAGCGCGCAAAAAAGCCTCCTCGCCCCACAAGAGAAACACATGAGGGGTTGGTTTTTGTCCTTTGATTATCTGCTTCAATTCATCAATCTTCATAATGCTCTCCACCCTTTCTGATGGTCTTTATTCCAAATTCATTCAACACAAAACAAACATCCTTATCCTTATCGGCCCGATAAACCGTCGTACCGCAAGCCGACAATCTTTCTAACACTTCATCTGACGGATGTCCGAACTGGTTTTTCCCACAAGGAATGTATGCATATGCCGGCTTTGCCCATTGCAGAAAGGCATCTGAGGTAGAATCCTTTGAGCCATGATGAGCCACCTTTAAAATATCGGCACCCTCTGCCGGCAGTTGTTCCTTTAAAAGCTCCCTTTCTTCTTCAATAGCCATATCACCAGTAAACAAAACTGTGTTTTCATAATACGAAAGCCACAAAATCAAAGATTTATTGTTTTCATCTTCCATCGCCATAAGCTCTGCTGCTCCCGGCATCAGTACCTGTCCTGTACAATTCTCCGAAAAGCGAATGTCATCCCCTTTGGAAACTGTAACAATCTCCGTTCCTTCATTGGCCGCTATAAAAAGCAATTCTGCACCCAGTTCCACGTCACCAAAACCTATAGGCACAATGAGCTTTGCGACCGGTATATATTCCATCACCGGGCCAATACCCAGAATGTGGTCTTCGTGGGGATGGCTGGCTACAACATAATCCAAATCATTAATTCCTTTTTTACGCAGATAAGGCAGCACAATCTGTTTGCCCACATCAAACGATCCCTGATAGGCCGGTGTGCCGCCGGCGTCGATTAAAATATCAATATCATCAGGTAGTTCCACCAACGCACAGTCTCCCTGCCCTACATTAATAAAGGTTACCTTTGCCTGTTCCTTATCTTCTTCTGCCAAAGGGAAATACAACAATCCCAATATCAGCAGGCTGACCAAAGGCACTACAACCCTATTAAGCTTTTTGTAGAGAACACTATGAAAAATAAATAGCCCCAACCCATAACAGTAGGCGCCAAACCACGAAAAAGCCGCTACGGTATACAGTCCTTCCGATCTTTCACCAAAGAACGCGGCCACAAAAGTAAACAGTTTGGCAAAGGGATACACACCATAGCTCACGCCGATGGCCAGCACAGGATGTACAAACCCCAGAAAGCCAATGAGCAAACCACCGATTAAAAGAAAGGGCACTACCCAGGCAACGAGGATATTGGTTAAAAATCCCCATAAGGAAATGTATCCGAACATAGCAGACATCAGCGGAAGCAAAACCAACTGTACACTAAAACTCGCCGATACTATTGAAAATATCCCCGCCAACAAGCGAGGGAATCTCCCTGTTCTTTCCTGCAGTTTAAACAGTTTTACAAGAAATTCGGTAATTGGTTCTGCAAACAAAAGAAATCCCAGCATGGCACCAAAGGAAAGGATGAATCCTCCGTCAAAAGCCACTAACGGATTACACAGAGCCAACACGGCTGCCGCAACCCC
The DNA here is from genome assembly GCA_017416855.1 of Clostridia bacterium. GTDB lineage: Bacteria > Bacillota > Clostridia > UBA1381 > UBA9506 > UMGS755. The sequence goes on along the minus strand of JAFQAZ010000001.1, from coordinate 161,313 downwards.
TAAGGATGTCAGATAATCGGCACGTCGCCGGAACAAATAGGCCACCAACACCGAAAGCCCCATCACCGTTGCACGGATAACAGATGGCGTTGCTCCGGTAAACAACATAAAAATCAGTAAAATTATGCAGAAAATGCCAATATATTTATATCGACTTCTTTTAATCAACTTACACAAAGCATATAACAGACTCATAAGTGCCGTCACGTGCATACCCGAAACAGAAGTCATATGGGATAAGCCGCTGACTTGTAATTTTTCCTCATAATTCTCTGTCAGATTCGTCTTATTCCCCAGAGCGACAGCCTGCAATAAGGCTGCGCCACTTTTGGGAATGTGTTCTGCAATCTTTTGTGAACATTGCCTGTTCAATTGATACATTCTGTCTACCAAAGACAAAGGGAATGACTCTTCTGCCATAAGTGTATCAGGCTCTACGGCTCCTCGGAAAAAAATGCCTTTCGATTTTAAATACAGAGCATAATCAAAGCCACCACGGTTCATTGCCTCCTGAGGTATATACAAAAGACAAACCGCTGAAAACCGCTCGCCGAACCGGGGTACTGTTTCTCCTTGTTTCACTGTGAGCAGTACGGTTTCTTTTAAGTCTTGCTCTTCCTTTAAAAAACTTACATGCACCACACGGGCTGTCACGGTGTACTTTTCGTTTTCTTCATCATATACCGGTTCTTCTACACATTCTGCCGTCATCGTTATATATTCATTTAAATAAGGAAACAAGGGACGCCTTGTTACGTCATTTGCAAAACGCAAACAAAAGGCGCCCACCAAAAAGAACAAAATCAAGAAAAAGGGAACTCGTCCCTTTTTAATTACCAGGGAAGCAACTAAAAGCAAAAGAGTCAATCCCGCTATCACACGAAAAGGAAATGTTCCGGAAAAGAAATACGCTGAATAGATTCCTGCCAGCAACGAAACTGTGCAGAAAAACAAACTGCGTTTCAACTCCTGACACTCCTTCCTTTTTCTCAGAGATCGAATAAGCTTACCTGGTTTGTCTCAGGAATGGCTGAAAGAACATTGAATTCCTTCAGTTTGTCCACAATAGCTGTACCAATCTGCGCTCTGCGTTTAAAGTCTTCAATGGAGATAAATTCTCCTTCAGACCTTGCCTGGCAAATTGCTTCTGCCACAGCATCTGAAACACCGGCAATGGTATTAAGCGGCGGACGGATAGCCCCGTTTTCTTCTAAAAACTTGGTCTGATGAGATGCATATAAATCCACCGGCAAAAACTCAATACCACGGGCATACATCTCGTTACAGACCTCTAAAATAGTCATCACATTCTTTTCCTTCGCCGTTGCATCGGGGTTGCTTTCAATCTCCCGCATAGCTGCCATCACCCGTTCTTTGCCGCCCAACATCCGCTCTGCATCAAAGTCCGTTGCACGGACGGTGTAATAGGCAATGTAAAAGGAAATAGGATAATGCACTTTAAAATATGCAATACGAAAGGCCATGGTTACATAAGCCGCCGCGTGAGCCTTCGGGAACATATATTTAATGGTTTTGCAGGAAGTAATGTACCACTCCGGCACACCTTTTTCCCGCATCAGCTCTTCATCCTCAGGCGCCAGACCCTTACCTTTACGCACCTTTTCCATAATTTTAAAGGAAGTCAACGGTGGCAGGTCATGCTGCAGAAGATAAAGCATAATATCGTCACGGGTACAGATAACCTCCGGCAACGTTGCCGTACCGGCACGAACCAGGTCCTGAGCATTGTTCGTCCAAACATCTGTACCGTGAGACAGGCCGGAAATTCGAATCAGTTCACTGAAAGTCGTTGGTTTGGTGTCTAAAAGCATCTGCCGCACAAACTTTGTGCCGAATTCCGGTACCGCAAAGGTACCCACCTCACTGCCGATATCCTCCGGAGTTACCCCCAGGGCTTCGGTGCTCGTAAATAAACTCATGGTGGGTTTATCATCAATGGGAATGGTACGGGCATTCAAGCCTGTCAAATCCTCCAGCATACGAATCATACTGGGATCATCATGACCCAGAATATCAAGCTTCAGCAATCGGCCGCTGATGGAATGATAGTCAAAGTGCGTCGTAATAACGCCGCTATCTGCTTTATCTGCCGGATGCTGAATGGGTGTAAATTCATACACCTCATTGGCACGGGGCACAATCATAACACCACCGGGATGCTGACCCGTAGTTCTCTTAACCCCTTCCAAGCCTAACGACAACCGTTTCATCTGCGCTTTTGTCAGACTGATACCATTGGCTTCTGCATATTTCTTCACATAGCCCATAGCCGTATTTTCAGCCAGAGTACCAATCGTTCCGGCACGGAACACATTGCCTTCGCCGAACAAGGTTTCTGTGTATTTATGTGCCACACTCTGGTATTCACCGGAGAAGTTCAAGTCAATATCCGGCTCTTTGTCACCATCAAAGCCAAGAAAGGTTTCAAAGGGAATGTCATACCCATCTTTTTTATATTTTTCACCGCACTTTGGGCAAATTCTGTCCGGCATATCCGCACCCATACTAAAACTGCCATCCAGAATAAACTCTACATTTTTGCACTTGGGGCACAGATAATGAGGCGGCAAAGAGTTAATTTCTGTAATCCCCGACAAAAAGGCGATAAAAGAAGAACCAACTGAGCCTCGGGAACCAACCAAATAACCATCGGACAACGATTTGGTTACCAGTTTCTGCGCAATCATATACATAACGGAAAAACCATATTTAATAATTGGCACCAATTCCTTTTCCATTCTCTGTTTAACCAACTCTGGCAGTTCTTCACCATACAGCTCGTGGGCTTTACCGTAAGAAAGCTCCTGCAGTTCCTCTGTGGCACCGGGCATTTCCGGTGGATAGGTTTCTTTGGGAATGGGGAGAATATCTCCGATTTCATCCGCTATGTCATTCGTGTTCGTTACCACTATTTCATAGGCTTTATCTGCCGGCAAATATGAAAATTCCGCCAGCATTTCATCGGTAGTTCGCAGGTACAACGGTGCCTGATGATTAGCATCATCATAGCCCTTAGCTGTTTGCAGCACTTCACGGTAAATGGCATCATCCGGTTCCAAAAAGTGCACATCGCAAGCCGCCACAACCCGTTTGCCCAGCTTGTCCCCCAGTTCAACAATAGCTTTATTCATTGTCTCCAGTTCAGCTTTTCCTTCTACCAAATGGTCGCGAATCATAAAACTATTATTGCCCAAAGGCTGAATTTCCAGATAATCATAATAGGAAGCAATGGCTGTAAGCTCTTCCTCCGTTGCGCCGCGGAGCATTTTCTGATACAATTCTCCCGCTTCACAGGCACTACCCAAAATAAGGCCCTCTCTGTGTGCCGAAAACAGTTCTTTTGAAATACGAGGGCGCTTATTATAATGGTCAATATGAGAAAATGACACCAATTTATACAGGTTTTTAAGACCCACCATATCTTTCACCAGAATAATGGCATGGTAGGTATCATTATATCTTGCCGTTTCATCACTATAAAGCCGTTCATTAATCTCTGATACATCCTTGATATCCATTCCGGACATGAGCTCCAGGAAATGTAAGAATATACGAGCTGTCACCTCTGCATCGTTAATGGCACGGTGATGACCTTCGAACACAAAACCCAAATGCTTGGCTACACGATTTAATTTGTGTGTTTTCAAAGCTGTCAACAACCTGCGACTAAGCATCAGAGTGTCCATATAGCAAAAATCAAAGTCCAACGACAGTTCTTCTGCTTTTTTCTTAATATAACCCACATCAAATCCGGCATTATGGGCCACTAAAACACAGCCTTTGCAAAATTCCAGAAACGCAGGCAACACGGTTTCAATGGGATCTGCATCCCGAACCATATCATTAGAAATGTTGGTCAGTTCTGTAATGTGATAGGGAATGCTTTTGGTCGGCTTCACAAATTCAGAAAACTGCCCTACCGTCCGCCCGTCAGAGATTTTCACACCGGCAATTTCGATAATTTCACCAAACCGAGCGGAGAGGCTGGTGGTTTCAATATCAAACACCACAAAATCACCGGATAAGGGCATGGGCTTAGGATTCTGAACAAAGGTCACAGAATCTGCTTCCAAATAAGCCTCCATACCGTAAATAATCTTAATATCATTGTCCTTGCCAGCATCATAGGCCTCAGGATATGCCTGCACCACCCCATGGTCGGTAATGGCAATTGCCTTGTGCCCCCAGGCCGCCGCACGGGCAATCAAATCCTTCGGCTTTGCCAGAGCATCCTCTGCCGACATGGTGGTGTGGGCGTGGAGTTCCACTCGTTTAACCTCAGCTTCATCCGGCCGGATTTTCGTTTTCGCCTTCATAATATCCTGAAAAATAATCACGACCTCTTTAGCGTATGTGTCATATTGCGCACGACCGGCAATCCGCACGCCCTTCAGCTTTTTCAAACCGCCTTTTAACTCAGCAAATTCATCTTCCTTCAAAAAGGCTTTGCAAATCATACAGCTTTCTTTATCGGCCACATAGAGTTCTAACAGTGTCTTTTTATTGCGCAGTTCCCGCACCTCATGAGCAATTACTTTGCCTTCAACAATGACCTTACCGCTGTTTTCATCAATTTCTTTAATCGGGGTAATTTCCCCGCCAAAGGGTTTCCCGAAAATAACATCTTCCGACGTTTCCGGTTTTTCTATTTTCTGTTTTTTCACAGGCTTAGCCGCCTGAATCTTAGCTTCAGCTTCTGCCGCTGCCACGGATGTATCCCGCAAAAGCTCTGCCTTCTGACTCTCCAGCTTGGTTAATAATTCATCTGCAGACATACGGTCATTCCGAAAAGCAACTGTCACTTCAGAGCCGTACTGTTCCTTCAGTTGTTTTTCAAAAAAGCGTAAAACTCCCTTATCTTCCAGCGTTTTTTCCCCGCCGAACTTCAGATGCACTAAAAAATTACCGTTCTCAAACGTGCCGCAGCTATGTAACAGAATACCCCGCACGGCAGGGTTTTCTTCATACAGTTCTTCCAGCATATTCTCATAAATCAAGCCGGCGGTTTCTGTTGACAAAACAGACTCCTTATATATCACTTTTAAATCCACTGCCAAAAGGCCGAACCGTTCCTTCACCGTATCAGAAAAACGGTTTATAAGTTCTCTGCCTAACACCTCTTCTGCCAGCAATTCAATATGTACTTTTCGTTCTTCTTTAAAAACCTGAAATTTCTCCAGCGTAACTGCCGGCATTGTTTCAGCCATTTTTTCTCCCACTAAGTTATCTAATAAACCAGCCATAAAAACCTTCCTGACAACAAATTATGCTAACGCATCCATTTTCTTCAGTTCTTCAAACAGAGCTGATACAATCTCCTGCTCTTTCACTCGGCGGATTATGTCACCGTTTTTGAAAATCAGCCCCTCTCCTTTGGCACCGGTAATACCGATGTCAGCATCTCTCGCCTCACCGGGGCCGTTCACCACACAACCCATCACCGCAATTTTAATGGGTTTTTTCACTTCCGAAAGCCGTTCCGATACCTGATTGGCAATGCTGATTAAATCCACGCTGCAGCGTGCACAGGTGGGGCAAGACACTAACTTGGCCCGGCTTTTATCCAACTCCAGCGCCGCCAGAATTTCTTTTGCCGCACGGATTTCTTCCACAGGGTCAGCTGTTAAAGACACCCGAATGGTATCGCCAATGCCCTCTGAAAGCAGCGCCCCAATGCCTACGGCCGATTTAACAGTACCGCTGTATGCTGTTCCTGCCTCTGTCACACCCAGATGCAAGGGATAATCCACCTTTTGGGACATTAAGCGATAGCTTTCCAGCATCATCGGTACAGAAGACGCCTTCAAAGAAACTGCAATATCATAAAACCCGCAGGATTCTAAAATAGCAATCTGCCCCATGGCTTCTTCCACCAAGGCCTCCGGACAGGCCGAACCGTATTTTTGCAGAATCCTTTGAGAAACAGAGCCGGCATTCACGCCCACGCGAATGGGAATACCTTTCTCTCCGGCTTTTTCCACCACCATTTTCACCCGTTCTTCGCTGCCAATGTTGCCCGGATTTAAACGTATTTTATCAATGCCGGCCTCTATGGCACCCAAGGCCAGCCGATAGTCAAACTGAATGTCCGCCACAAGGGGGGCCGGAATCACCTGCTTTAATTGTTTCACAACCGAAAGGCTGGCTTCATCCATCACTGCCAAACGAATTAAATCACAACCGGCAGCACAAAGAGCCTCACATTGCTTCTTTGCTGCTTCAAAATCACCGTTTGGTGAACACAGCATAGACTGCACAGAAATTGGATGATTTCCACCAATCCCTACATTTCCTGCCATAATTTCTCTTGTCATTTTTCGTTTCATAGTCAGCACCTGCTTTTATTATAAAAAATCAAAAAAAATCATACAAAATAATTATATCATATCAATCAGAAATGAGCAAATAAAAAATATATTTTTTTGCTCTCATAATAAAATACATCTGTTCGCTTGTTCTTAAAAAATTTTTTAAAAAAGGTATTGACATCGTACATTTGTTCTGTTAAAATAAAAATACGAACAAAAGTTCTGTTTTAGGAGTTGAACATTATGATGATCAGAAAAACAAGAAGAATTTCATATGCAAAAAAAGCAAAATTACAAAGAACAAGATTATATACATTGTTAATCGTTGTTTTCCTGCTGTTTGCCTGCTCTATCGGCACTCTGGCTGATGACGGCTCTTCCCGCATTACTGTTATTGCAGACACAGGAGATACCTTATGGTCAATCTGCCAGGAATATAAGCCGGCGGATATGGATTTGCGTTTGTATATTGACAAGGTTATGTACCTGAATCAGTTGGATAACTCTTCCCTTTCCATTGGTCAGGAAATTATTCTTCCTTTAGACTAAGCATAAACAGCAAATTACCCACATATAGTAAATACAAAGCAAAATCAATTTGCCTGCGGGCAGAAGGGGTGTCCTATTGTGGGTAATCATTTCAAAGTGATTCACATTAAACAGATTATACAGTTTGTAATCGCCGTTGCCATCCCGCTTTTAGTGGGTGGCCTCGCCGGATTTTTAACACAAAACAGCCGTATGTTTTATGCCACATTACAAAAACCGCCTTTGGCTCCTCCGGGGTTTGTTTTCCCCATCATCTGGACGGTTTTATATATTTTAATCGGCATTGCATCATATTTGGTGTACAAAAAAAGCAGCGGGCGTGATATTGACCGGGAAGCATTGTATGGCTATGCCGCCTCTTTATTTTTAAGCTTTGTCTGGCCCTTAGTCTTTTTCCGCTTTGAGGCTTTGTTCGGCGCTTTTTTGGTGCTGTTACTTCTCTGGCTGATTACCGGCATTACCAACGCAAAGTTTTATCGTATCAGTCATGTAGCAGGTCTCTTATTCCTCCCATACTGGCTATGGATTACCTTCGCCGGTTATTTAAACCTTGCCACCTGGCTTTTAAATCGTTAATTTACAAAAGGCTGCAGCAAATCAATCACCTTTGCTGCAGCCTTTTTCTGAAAATTTATCTTTCGATGTTAAAACAGAAAAAAAGTACGAAAATTCGATAAAATTGTTTACAAATTTATTTTTTGCCTTTATAATAGAAACTGGAGAGTGATTATATGCAATTTTTACATAAAACATTAAAAAAACCAAGCAAGGCAGCAATCGTCATTTGCTCAATCATTGCCGCTATTGCTGTTGTTGCCCTGGTCTTTTTTATTGTGGCAAATTCCTTTGTAAATACGCAGAACTTTTACGATGGTATTTATATTGGCGATGTTTCCGTTGGTGGTATGACCAAAGAAAGTGCAGCTCAGGCCATTGCTGACCGTTATGCAACTGCTTTGGATGCTGATATCACCCTGCGTTGCGGCGAACAGCAGCAGGTTCTTAACTTGTTGGATTTAGAAGCCGCACTGGATACACAAACCATTATTGACAATGCCTATAACACTTGCCGCGACGGGAATTTCTTTCATCGTCTGGCGGCAGTTTACAACTTAAAAGGAAACCCTGTCGTCTATCCTCCCACCATCACATATAATGAGGATGCGGTCAAGGACGTTCTGAATACATTTTCTGCCTCTGTCGATCAGCCCGGTAAAGAAATGGAACTCACCATCTCCGGTGCCGAGTTGACCATTACGAAAGGTGTGCCCGGTAACGGTATCAACATTGTGAAGGCCTTGGAAAATTTCAAAAATACCGCGCTCACTTTGTCAGATGGGGTGTTCGTTGCAGAAGCAGAACACATCACCCCCAAAGAACCGGTTGCTTCTGAAATCTTTGAGCAGATTGCTTCTGAGCCGGTTGATGCCAGCTACACCATCGAAAACCGAAAAATGATTGTAACCGAACACAAAGATGGTATCAGCTTTGATATTGATGCTGCACAAAAAATCATCGACCAGTCCACCGGCGACACAATTGTCATTCCGGTTACCGTAACCCCTCCGGAAATGACAACAGAAAAACTGCAAGCCGGCCTGTTCCCCGATCTTTTGGGGTCGTACAGCTCCCGATACAATGCCAAGGATACTGCACGCTCTTACAATGTCAGCCTGGCAGCACAGAAAATCAACGAAATTGTTCTGGCACCCGGTGATGTTTTTTCTTATAACGACATTGTAGGTCCGCGTACCACAGCTCACGGATTCCGTGTTGCCAATGTGTATGTAGGCAACCGTATTGAGCCCGGTGTAGGCGGTGGTATCTGTCAGGTTTCCTCCACCCTGTTTAACGCAGTTGTGCTTGCTGATCTGAAAATTGTTTACAGAACCAACCATTCTCTGCCGGTTTCCTATGTCCCCTTGGGTCGGGATGCTACAGTTTCTTACGGCAGCATTGACTTTAAATTCGCCAACAGCACAAATCACCCGATAAAAGTTGTATCCTACGCCACCGGCGGTACGAATCTGGTTTCTATATACGGTGTAAAAGAAAATCCCGGTAGAACCATTTCCATTTCAACTGAATGTATTGGCACCCGTCCACCTTATCTGACACAGAAAGAAGACCCCAACCTGCCGGAAGGAACTATAAAGGTTGAACAGGCCGGTTCCAGCGGCAGTACATATAACACCTACAAAATTATTTCTGAAAACGGCAAGGTTGTTAAAACAGAATTTTTAACAAAGAGCACCTATGTTCCCGGTGAACGGATTGAAATCATCGGAACCGGTCCGGTAGAAGAAACTGAAGCTGTGAATGGTGATGTGCCACCCTTGGAAGAAGGAGAAGCCCCAGTTACAGGAGAAGAAGGCGTGATTCCTCCTGCTTCCGAAAATCCTGCTCTCCCTGAAACAGAAGAACCGATGGCAACGTCTGCACCGGAATCTGTTGCCACTCCGGCTCCCTCCGAAAGCCCCTTAACATCAATGATGACAAACCCTGCAGCATAAAATAAGCACTGTGAGGATAAAACTGTGAAAATTAAAACAAAGTATGTATGTACAGCCTGTGGCTATGAATCTGCCAAATGGATGGGCAAATGCCCCGGCTGTGATGGTTGGAATACGTTGGAAGAAGAACTGGTCCGCAACGAAAAAACGGCATCCCGTTCCTTTTCCCCCTCTGCAAAGCCTACCCCTTTAAATGAAGTGGATGTTGCTGATTACCACCGCTTTCCCTGCGGCATCCGTGAACTGGACAGGGTGCTGGGCGGCGGTGTTGTTCGCGGCTCCTTGATTTTAGTCGGTGGCGATCCGGGCATTGGTAAGTCCACGTTGCTCCTGCAACTGGCCGGCCATCTGGACAAAGAGGCCACCCTGTTTTATGTTTCCGGCGAGGAATCCGAAAAGCAGCTGAAAATGCGTTCCGACCGTTTACAAAAAGACTCTCCCTCTTTTTTGGTGCTAACAGAAACTGATATCACCGTCATTCGGGCTACCTTGGAAAATGTCCGCCCGGATGTGTTGATTATTGACTCCGTTCAAACCATGTATCATCCGGATATTTCCTCGGCACCGGGCAGCATCAGTCAGGTCCGGGAGGCCACCCTGACCTTTATGCGGTATGCCAAAGAAACCGGTACTGCTGTATTTTTGGTTGGACACGTCACAAAAGATGGTGCCATTGCCGGCCCTAAGGTTTTAGAGCATATGGTAGATTGTGTGCTGTATTTTGAAGGTGAACGGAATCACAGCTACAGGGTCCTTCGTGCTGTGAAAAACCGTTTTGGTTCTACCAATGAAATCGGCGTGTTTGAAATGACCGATTCCGGTCTTTGCGAAGTGGAAAACCCTTCTCTGATGCTTTTAGAAGGCCGACCGGAAGATGCTTCCGGCTCTTCCGTTGTCTGCACAATGGAAGGCACGCGTCCTATGCTGACAGAAATTCAGGCATTGGTTTGCCCTTCCTCCTTCGGTGTGCCTCGTCGGATGGCAACCGGCATTGATTATAACCGGGTGAACCTGATGATTGCTGTTTTGGAAAAACGAGTTGGATTAAACTTGCAAAATCAGGACGCTTATGTTAATATAGTAGGCGGAATCCGTTTAGATGAACCGGCCGTTGATCTGGCACTGGCACTGGCTATCGCCTCTGCCTTTCGTAACCGCCCCTTTGATACCGGCATTGCTGCCATTGGTGAGGTTGGCCTCACCGGTGAGCTCCGCGCTGTCAGTCAGATGGAGCGTCGATTAGCCGAGGTTTTAAAATTAGGATTTAAAGCCTGTGTAATTCCTATGGCAAACACAAAAAATCTCCATGTACCGGACGGATTAAAAATCCTTCCTGCAAGAAACCTGACCGAAGCGTTGGGATTTATACTGTAAAACAAACGAAAATTAACCGACAGGAGCGTTATTATGACTAGAAAAGAAGCCCGTGAAGCCGGATTTATTATCATCTTTGAACACGAATTTCAAAAACTGGATGCTGACCAGCTTTTAGAACTGTATTACACCTATCGCAGCGAGGTGGAAGGCCAGCAGGAATATCTGGAAAACTTGGTAAAGACCACCTTGGCCAACTTGCCGGACATTGACAAACTGATAGAAGAAAATGCTCAGGGATGGACCTTAAGCCGCATTTCCAAAGTGAGTCTTGCTGCTCTGCGCATAGGCATTTGCGAGCTTTTGTATGATGACTCCATTGCGGATAGCATCGCCATCAACGAAGCCGTTCAGCTTGCCAAGGAGTATGAAACGCAAAAAGCCTCCGCTTTTGTAAACGGCATTCTTTCAACTATTTTCAAACATAAAACTGCTAACTGAAAAAACAGGCGCGTTATGGTTAACGCGCCTTTCTTATACGCAAGGAGAAAACAATGGAAAGAGAAGTTATGACCGTTAGTGTTTCACAACTGAATCATTATATCTACCGTGTGATTGAGCACAACAGCTATTTAAAGGATATTTGCATCAAGGGTGAAATTTCCAATTTTAAGCGTCATCCCTCTGGGCATATTTATCTGACCTTAAAGGATGAAGCCTCCACCCTCCGCACGGTTATGTTCCGTTCCGCCGCATCATCCCTGCGCTTTCAGCCTGAGGATGGTATGAGGGTTATTGCCCGGGGCCGTATTTCTGTTTATGAAGCCGGCGGTACCTATCAACTCTATATTGAACGTATGGATCCGGATGGCGAAGGCGCTCTCTATCTGGCTTACGAAAAACTGAAAAAGGGGTTAGAGGCCGAAGGCCTGTTCGACCCTGCCTTTAAAAAGCCGTTACCGGCCTATCCTAAAACCGTCAGCGTGGTCACCGCTTCTTCCGGCGCCGCTGTACGGGATATTTTAAACATTTTAAAACGGCGCTATCCCATTGCTGATGTGAAATTGTTTCCCGTTATGGTGCAGGGCGAAGGCTCTGCCCAGCAAATTGCTGAAGCCATTCGTCTCCTGAATGAAAAGGAACTCGGCGATGTTATTATTGTAGGTCGTGGTGGCGGTTCTATAGAGGATTTGTGGTCCTTTAACGAAGAAATTGTGGCAAGAGCAATTTTTGCTTCAAAAATCCCCATTATTTCTGCTGTAGGACACGAAACCGACTTTACCATTGCAGACTTTGTGGCTGATCTGCGGGCGCCTACCCCTTCAGCCGCCGCCGAACTGGCTGTTCCGGATATGGCAGAACTGGCCCAAAGAATAGCCGGCGCTAAGTCTGCGCTGTTTACCGAAATGCGCCATGCCCTGCTGTTAGCACAAAAGTCATTAGATAATCTGTCAAAGCATCCGGCCATGACAGGCTTTTCTGGTCGAATTGCAGAGAAACGAATTCTGACAGATCAACTGATGAAAGATGGCCAGAACGCCCTGACCCGCTATCTTGAAAAGCATCGGCACGCCCTTTCTGTCTGCGCCGGCAAATTAAATGCATTAAGTCCTTTAGCTGCGTTAAGTCGCGGGTATGCATATGCCAGCCTGCCGGATGGCACAGCTCTGCGTTCTGTCGAACAGCTTGCAGAAGGTAACCGTTTTCAGTTGCGCCTGGCTGACGGTACTGCACAATGTAAGGCAGAAACGGTCAATCAAGACTGAAGCTGACAGCATCTTCCACAAGTTTTTCAGTTGAAAAACATTATAGAATATGGTATAATGAGTTTGCAAAGCAAACTCAATGAATTGCCTGCGGCACGAATTGAAATCAAAGATTTCATGAATTGAGCCTGACGGCTCATGAATTGCACTTCGTGCATTAAAAGGCAATTCAATTCATGACAACGGAGTTGTCAATTCATTAAAATTGATTGGCATCCAAATCGTTCACTGATTCTACAATAAACACATCAACAGTCAGAAAGAGGTTTTCTATGCAACAAATGCTGAGTCATATGCGGCGTGCCGTAGATGATTATTATATGATTGCACCGGGCGATCAGATTGCTGTCGGTCTTTCCGGCGGAAAGGATTCCTTAGCCGTTCTGGCCGCTGCCAAAGCTTTGCAGCGGTTTTATCCCATTCCCTTTCACTTAGAGGCCATCACCCTGGATATGGGAATGGACGGTATGGATTTTTCACCCTTGCAGGAATATTGTGCAAAGCTTGATGTTCCCTACACCATTGAAAAAACCGAAATCAAACAAATTGTATTCGATTACCGTCAGGAAAAGAACCCCTGTGCCCTGTGTGCCAATCTGCGCCGCGGTGCCTTAAACACCGTCGCCAAAAGCCGGGGCCTGAATAAAATTATGTTGGGGCATCACTATGACGATGTGATTGAAACTTTTATGCTCAGTTTATTATTTGAAGGCAGAATCAGTTGTTTTTCACCGATGACATATTTAGACCGTATGGATATCACGCTGCTTCGTCCCTTCATTTACATTGAAGAAAAAGAAATTAAAAAGTTTGCCGAGCGCCAACAATTACCCGTGGTACATAATACCTGCCCGGCCGACGGCAACACCAAGCGCGAATATGCCAAAACACTCTTATCACAATTGGAACACGAGCACCGTGGCACCAAGCAAAGAATGTTTACGGCTATGCGCAGCAGTCTCCCCGACTGGGAAATATTAAACAAAGAACCGAACAGGAGGAAAAAACATGAAAATTAGAAAAGCTGTCATTCCAGCCGCCGGATTAGGTACCCGTTTTTTACCGGCTACCAAAGCCATCCCCAAAGAAATGGTGCCCCTTGTTGACAAGCCTACTTTGCAATATATTGTAGAAGAAGCAGCTGCTTCCGGCATTGAAGATATTTTAATTATTACCGGTCGTACCAAACGTGCTATCGAAGACCATTTTGATAAATCCTACGAGTTGGAAACCGAACTTGAAAAGAGCGGCAAGCTGGATTATTTGGAAACCCTGCAGAAAATTTCCAACCTTGCCAATATTCATTATGTTCGCCAAAAGGAAGCAAAAGGTTTAGGACACGCTATTTACTGTGCCCGTTTCTTTGCCGAAAATGAACCCTTTGCGGTTTTATTGGGCGATGATGTTGTGGCAAACGACAAAAAACCCTGCCTTGCGCAGATGATTGAACAATATCAGACCTATCGCACCAGCATTTTAGGTGTGCAGACAGTTTCTGATGAAGATACCTCCAAATATGGCGTTATTAAAGGTGACAAGCTTGCTGACCGCATCTACAAGGTCGAGGATATGGTAGAAAAACCGGCTCCCGGCACTGCGCCGTCTAATGTTGCTGTATTGGGTCGTTACATCATCACCCCCGGCATTTTCCGTTGTCTGGAGGAAACCACTCCCGGTGCAGGCGGTGAAATTCAGCTGACCGACGCTTTAAGAAAACTGGCGGCCAAAGAAAGCATGTATGCCTATGATTTTGTCGGCCGTCGTTATGACGTAGGCTCTAAAGAAGGCTATTTGGAAGCGACTGTTGAATTTGCTTTAAAACGTCCCGATTTAAAGGACGAATTTACCCAATATCTTAAAAACATTGTTTCAAAACTGTAAGGAGAAAACCATGAAGAAAATTTTGTCGTTGTGTCTTTGCGTTTGCCTCATGCTCACAATCGCATTGCCGGCCTTTGCTGCTGAACTTTCCATTGTGACAGAAGAACCCCTGATGCAGGGTGTAACATACAAACGCGTGCAGGCTCTTTTTGACAACGGATGGCAGGACATTCATATTATTCAGGCAGATTTAAAGCATCCCTATTTAACATTTGACGTGCTGAGTGCCGAGGAAGGCAAAAGCTACCGGGAAAACACTTATGCTTCCGCAACTCGTGCTGATGCTTTAGCCGCTATTAATGCCGACTTTTTTGTAACCAAAAGCGGTGAAACAAACCGTGGAAGTGCTATCGGCCTTGAAATTAAAGACGGTACTATGCTCACCTCTCCGGCGGCTTACGAAAGTATGAACGCCTTATATCAGGAAAAGGAAGATAAAACGCTGTTTTTCAGCCCCTTTACATTCGAGTTTACCATCACAGCGCCCGATGGTACCACTGCACCCATCTCCGTTATTAACAAATATGACGATTTAACCGGCATAGTGCTGTATACTACTGAATGGGGTAAAACAACCATTGGCTCCGCCGGTAACGTACTGGAGGTTGTGGTGGAAGACGGTATCGTGACCGCTAAAAATATGGACATCGGTCCTGTAGAAATTCCTGAAAACGGTTATGTTCTTACCTGCGACATTGGTATTAACACCTTTTTAAAGGATTATTTCGAGGTGGGCAGCCCTGTTGAATTAACTCTAGCTACCACCCCTGATTATAAAGATATCGAAACTGCAGTTGGCGGTGGCGGTATGCTTTTGGTAGAGGGAAGAATTCCCGAAAGCTACTCCCACACCATTGGCGGTACCCAACCTCGTTCTGCTGTGGGTGTGGATAAAACAGGTAATATTCTTACCTTGGTTGCCGTAGATGGACGACGCTCAGAAGCTACGGGTATGACCATGAAACAGTTAGGCTATTTGATGGCAGATTTAGGCTGTTATAACGCTATGAACTTAGACGGCGGTGGCTCTACTTTAATGACCACCCGCCAAAGCAACGGCACTCATAAAGTTGTCAACATCCCCTCTGACGGTTCAAAACGCGCTGTTACCAATTCCATTGGCTTGCTGACACAAAATCTGGAAGAGCCCGTCGTTTCTGCAGTTCGCTTGAAAAGCGATGAAAAAACGGTCTTTGCCGGCACCTCATTATGGTTATATCTTGAACTGTTAGACCAATATGGTCGGGTGATGGATACCGCAGAGACGAAGGATGTTCTCTACACCGTTACCAACGAGAACGGCAGTTTCCGCGGTGATTATTACTATCCTGCTACTGCGGGTTCTGTAACCATTACCGCAACAGCAAAAGGGTTTACAGATACCATGACCGTAGAAGTTTTAGATACCCCTCACTGTCTGTCCTTTTCTAAAAAAACACACACTTTAAAAAGCGGCGAAAACTCCCTTTTGTGGCTTACCGGTACAGATGCAGGCGGTCGTTCTGCCGTAATTTATCCTAAAGATGTACAAATCAAAGTGTTAAACCCCTCTGTTGCCAAAGTGGACAAAAACTCTGTGTATGCATTGCAGAAAGGTGCCACCTTGATCACCGCCACTTTAGGCGATGTGGCGGCCAACACCTCTGTTTGTGTGGACGGAGCAGAAGAAATTCATGTTCCTAAGGGTGTCTCCTTGCCGGATCCCCAACAAAAAAGTGTTTCCGTCAAAGAAAACGGTTTCCAATTTACCGTTTTCGGCAATACAAGAACTCCAAAAAAGCTATTTGATATTTACATTATGAACGGTGTGGTTAACGCCGTAAAAAATGAGAGTGATATGAACTTTTTTGTAGGCAACAATGTCAACAAAGAATTACTCTCTGATTTAGGCAATGCTTTGCAACCTGCTGACGGATTTTCTAAATTTACAAAGGGCACCAGCACCTTCATCACGCTGAAAAACGCCTACGGAACCATGCTCTATAAGGCAGAAAACAGCCAATGGACAAAGCTGAAGCAGGCCGTTGATGAATTATCCGGAGATAATCTGTTTGTATTTTTAAATGACCACAACCTCTCCCCTTCTGAAACAGAAGTAACTATTTTCAAGCGGTTGATGGCTGAAGCCGCCAAAAAATGCAATGTATATGTGTTTGCCGGTGGCTTTGTAAATGAAACTGTGATAGAAGATGGGGTCAGATACATCACCACCGCCGGTGTATTCCCCAGCATTGGGGTAAAACCGCCGGCCACAAACATTTCTTACTTAAAATATTATCTCATCACCGTCAACGGCGATGAGGTTACCTATGAAACAAAAGGGATTGTAAAGAATAATTCATAACGAAAGGATGTCCCAAATGACGAAACAAGAACTGTTAAAACGGATGGGCAGCATAGATTCGCTGTGCCGCGCGGAAGAATTTACTTTTACAAGTGGAACGGCCCGTGGCAGCCGTGGTATTCGCATCAAGTGTGGCAAGTTGGCCTTTACCTTATTGCCGGACAGATGTCTTGACATTGCCTATGCCGAAGTGGAAGGCGTGCCGGTTTCTTATGATTCCTGCACAGGCATCGTCAGCCCTGCATATTATAATGAAGGGGACTTTCTCCGTAACTTTGGTGCCGGTTTGCTCACCACCTGCGGTTTGAATCAAATTGGTGGCGACTGTGTAGATGGTGAAAAAACCTACGGTCTCCACGGCCGTATCGGTAACACACCGGCTTATGATGTGTCCATTGACCGTCATTGGGAGGGCGAGGATTACGTCCTGACTGTTTCCGGCAAAATCAAGCAAGCCTCTGTGTTTGGCGAAAATCTGGAGCTCATTCGCTCTATCAGCGTAAAGCTCTTTGAACAGACCATCGCCATTTCAGATCGTGTCATCAATAACAGTTTCCGCGAAGAGCCTTTTATGATGCTGTATCACATTAACTTTGGTTATCCTTTATTAAGTGAAGACGCTGTGTTAACCACCAACATGGGAACACCTGCCCCGAAGGATGAACACTCTGCTAAAGATTTAGATATCTGCCATACCTTCACCGCACCGCAGAAGGATTTTGCAGAACAACTTTATTTCTACAATTCTGTTCCTTCCTCCCGGGCACGGCTGACCAATGAAAACCTTGGTCTCTTTGCTGAAGTCAGCTATGCCGGTGATAATCTGCCTTATATGGTGGAATGGAAGCAAATCGGTGAAGGTATTTATGTGGTTGGCCTAGAACCGGGCACCAATCCACCGGAAGGTCGCGTGGTCGCCAGAGAAAACGGAAGACTGCAAATGCTATCCCCCGGTGAAGCTAAGGATTTTTCTGTAAACATTTCCTTCGGCACCACAAATTGATTAATCCTTCGGCAGTAAAATACATTTTTCAAAAAGTGTTGACATTATCTGTATTTCGTGATAATATAGTATTTGTAGATAGAGGCGCGTTTTTTATCAGTAGCGGTAACAGAGAATGCGGAAATTTGTTGAAGTGCTGCAAAAGGAAAAAACGCCGAAGGTTGTGTAACTTCCGCTTGCGCAGACCTGGGGGTTCGGTCAATAGCCGTGCCACTGTCATCCGGGTTAAAGCGGATGGGGAGCTATCATTGCTTTTTGTGTATACAAAGGCCAAACTCTCCCTATCCGGAGGTTTGGCTTTTTTACTGCGTTAAACATTTTACCAAATAAAATATAAAGCGTTGGCCCTTTGGCAACGCGGAATGGAGAAGACTATGAAAAAGTACAACATTGCGGTGGTTGGCGCCACCGGTATGGTCGGCAGAACTTTCTTAAAAGTATTAGAAGAAATGAATCTGCCTGTTGAAAACTATTATTTACTGGCATCTGCCCGTTCTGCCGGCAAAACCGTTAAGTTTATGGGCAAAGACTATGTGATTGAAGAGCTCACCGAAAACTCCTTCAATCGCAGCATCGACATTGCACTGTTCTCTGCCGGTGGTAGCACTAGTGAAAAATTTGCACCCATCGCTGCCAGCAAGGGTTGTGTGGTTATTGATAACTCCAGCGCTTTCCGTATGGATCCCAAGGTGCCCCTGGTTGTGCCCGAAGTTAACCCCGATGATATTAAATGGCACAACGGCATCATTGCTAACCCCAACTGCTCTACCATTCAGGCTATGGTCGCTCTGCGTCCTCTGCAGCTGGCTTATGGCATTAAGCGTATTATCTATTCAACCTACCAGGCAGTATCCGGTGCCGGCATGGGTGGTTACACCGATCTGGAAAACGGTATTAAGGGTGAAGCTCCTAAAAAGTTCAATCATCCCATTTTCAACAACTGCCTGCCCCAGATTGATGTGTTCTTAGACAATGGTTACACTAAAGAAGAAATGAAAATGGTGAACGAAACCAAGAAAATTCTGGGCGATGATTCTCTGCGCATTACCGCAACCACCGTTCGTGTACCGGTATTTGACTGCCATAGCGAATCCATTAACGTAGAACTGGAAAAACCCTTTGAATTAGAAGAGCTGAAAAGAATTCTTTCTGCAGCACCCGGCCTGGTTGTTCAGGATGACCCGGCAAACTGCTTCTATCCCATGGCTATCACCGCCAAAGGTAAAAACGAAACCTTTGTTGGTCGTATCCGTCGTGATGAAAGCATTGAAAACGGTGTTAACCTGTGGGTTGTTGCCGATAACATCAGAAAAGGTGCGGCAACCAACGCTGTACAGATTGCAAGCAAGTTGATTGAAATGTGGGAAACCGGTGCAATCAACGGCTAATTGTAAATTGTGAAAGGAAAGAAGACCATGAGTAAAAAGACTCTTTTTACAGGCTCCGGCGTTGCCATCATCACACCCTTTAAAGAAGATGGTGTGGATTTTGATGCCCTTGCTAAGCTGATTGATTTTCAGATCGAAAACGGAACCGATGCCATTATCATTTGCGGCACCACCGGCGAAGCATCTACCATGCCGGATGAAGAGCATCTGTCTGTTATCAGTTTTGCCGCTGAACATACAGCCGGTCGTATCCCTGTGATTGCCGGTACCGGTAGCAATGACACTGCCCACGGTGCTGAACTGTGTAAAATGGCAGAAAAAGCAGGTGCAGATGGCTTACTGCTTGTAACACCTTATTACAACAAAACCACACAGCGCGGTCTGATTCAGCACTATAATGCTATGGCTGCTGCAACAGACCTACCCATTATTTTATATAATGTTCCTTCCCGTACCGGAATGAACATTGATGTGAGCACTGTTTGCGAACTGGCTAAAAATGAACAGATTGTGGGTATTAAAGATGCCACAGGTAACATTGGTTATACTGCACAGCTGGCCGCTGAATGTCCGGATATTGACATTTACTCCGGTAACGATGATATGATTGTGCCCATTATGAGTTTAGGCGGTAAAGGCGTTATTTCTGTTTTAGCCAATGTAATGCCCAAAGAAACCCACGATATGTGTGCTAAATACTTAGCCGGCGATTTACAGGGTTCTTTAAAATTGCAGCTTGAGCTTTTGGATTTGGTAAAGGCTCTGTTTATTGAAGTAAACCCCATTCCTGTTAAAACAGCAATGAACCTGATGGGTTATAATGGCGGCAAATTGCGCCTGCCCTTATATGAAATGAGCGAACAGAACTTAGCCATTTTAAAGAATGCTTTAGCTAAGCACGGCTTAATCTGACCGGCTCAGAAAGGACGATACCTATGATAAAGATTTTGCTCAGCGGTGCCAACGGCCGTATGGGCCGCGCCATCAGCCAACTGGTGGCAGAAACTGACGGAGCAGAAATTCTCTGCGGTGTTGATTTGAATACGGAAAGCACCGGTGGCTTTCCCGTTTATCCCGATTTTCAGTCCGTTCCGGAATTGCCCGATGTGATCATCGACTTTTCCAATCCGGCAAACTTTGAAAACCTGATGAACTATGCAGAAAGCAAAAAATTACCGGTTGTTGTGGCCACTACCGGCCTCAACAAAGAGCAGAAAGAACGGTTAACAACCGCTTCCGAAACCATCCCCGTATTCTTCTCTGCTAATATGTCGTTAGGCGTGAATCTGATTTGTGAACTGGCCAAAAAAGCCACCGCTTTTTTGGGTGACAGCTTCGATATTGAAATCGTGGAGCGTCATCACAATCAGAAGCTAGATGCCCCCAGCGGCACAGCTCTTGCCATCGCCGACGCCATCAATGAAGAACTGGATGGCAACGGCCGCTATGTGTACGACCGCCACAGCGTTCGTAAAAAACGCGAGAAAGCCGAAATTGGTATTCATGCCGTCCGTGGCGGCACCATTGTAGGCGACCAC
This sequence comes from Clostridia bacterium, assembly GCA_017416855.1. Lineage (GTDB taxonomy): Bacteria > Bacillota > Clostridia > UBA1381 > UBA9506 > UMGS755. The sequence goes on along the minus strand of JAFQAZ010000001.1, from coordinate 140,688 downwards.
ACGGTAATCTTTGCCGGTAACAATGAGGTCATTGAACTGACCCACCACGCTGAATCCCGTGAAGTCTTTGCTTCCGGCGCAGTAAAGGCAGGACTCTTCATGGCCGGCAAACCTGCAGGATTCTATAATATGACCAATTTAATTAATGATTAAAGCAAAAAAGATTGCACCAAAAGTGCAATCTTTTTTTATGAACTAAACAACTATTCTCTCATATAATTATAATTTATATCGACTCCATTAACTTTTACCTTTTGTTGATAGATGTCTATTGGTGAAGTATTGTTTACCCTTAATGTCTTGTTATCAACCCAATCAACATCAAATTCATAATAGGTTATAAATGCATTCCCACGATCACCTGCTTTAATTTTTTTCCCTTTTTTTAACACAGATAGCCTATATGTAAACCTTGTAGTTGCTCCTGCATTCGCTTCGAAAACATAAGCAACATATTTGCCATCAGGGGAAACAACTTCTTGCATAATATTAGGTTCTCCCATCATGAATGCCATAAATGAATTAAGTGCAAAATTACCTGCAGTAACCAATCCAATGATCACCGCCAAAATAATAGCAATTATCACTATGCCTTTTTTCATAGTTGTATCTCCTTTCAAATTGCTATCAGACATATTGCAATTACACCAATGACGATACCAGTTTTTTTGCGAAAAGATATTTTCTCTTTAATTAAAATTCTTGCAAGAATTGCCGATATAATAATGCCACCACCATTTACACTAGGAAAAACAATAACCCCCGGCAAAACTCCTGAAATATACACATTGATAACATTTACCAGACCAAGCATAACTCCTGAACCAAGTACTGTTTTTAAAAAGCCTTTTGATGGCAATATCTTAAACTTTTTCGGCATTATTAAAAAAGTAACTATTGTTCCCACAAGAAAGGCAACAACCATAAAAACTGTCTGTTCACTTCCAAAAGCAGACATACGGAATATTTTTTGCGTTAATCCAACCATACCATTACACAAAAATGCCAATAAAGCAAAAAGAAACCATCTCCGTTCACCTTTTTGAAATTTTTCAACAGAGATTACAAAGGAAAGGAGTATTAGAACTATCCCAATGACCTGTAACATCTTTAATTTTTCATTGTATACAAATACACTAACAAAGGTTGGAACAAGAAATCCACAGGAATAAAATAGCGTGCTTATAGAAACTTCTCCTACTTCCATTGCCTTAATCAAAAAAACTTGACCTGCCACCAGAGACAAACCATAAAAAAACGCCATTGCTATTGTTGCAAAACTTGTCATATCCAATTGCGATATACCCAATGGCAAGGCAATTAGAAATGCGATAAGAAACATATAGAAATTATATGTATAGATATTATGAGTTTTATTTAAGTATACATTGCTTTTCTTTGCAAAAACACTTTTCATTCCGTTGCAAAAGCAAGAAAAAATTAGCAGTAAATAATTCATTTTTAAATATGTGACCTCCTATATTATATTTAACTTTATTAAGTTTGAGTTCGTGTCAAGTCAGGACTAAAAGACAATATTACATCTTGTTCTCATTAAAGCAAATAATTAATGCTCCCATAACAGAAATAGAAACAACAACACCAACTTCTTTTGCTCCTGTAAACACACTCATCGTCAACAATCCAACAACCAAAGTGATAAACGCTGCTAAAATCCCTTTACCCATATAACTCTACTCCTTTTTATAAGTAGGGGAGGGTCTCTGTGCCCTCCCCTACGATTTCACCTCATCCATCAGCTATCAACACCATCAGCGCCAGTTATGCTCAGAAACAATATTTCTCTATCGCAACTGCTGCTCCGTCTTCATCATTAGAAAGAGTCATCACATCTGCCGCTTCTTTTGCCTCCGGCACCGCATTAGCCATAGCCACGCCAAGGCCGGCCCACTCTAACATGCAGGCATCGTTGGCGCCGTCTCCTAATGCCATCACTTCATCAGCCGAAAGGCCCAAATGCTCTGCCAGAGCCGCAAGGCCATTAGCTTTATTGACTTTTTTCGAGCACAGCTCTAAATTATTCACATAGGCCGCGGTGTAGGAAAATTCGGGATGCCCCAAAAACACACCCTGACGTTTATGTTTATCCGGCACATCGTAGAACACCAGATGCATTTTTTCCATAGCACCCAATTCTTCCATGGCCTTGTATAAATCCGGCACCACGGTACGGGTCGCTTTGAAGAGCGGCACCTGATCCGGTGGCATACCCAAGGCTGCCATATTTTCATAACAATAAGGATTGGTATACACCGAACCGCTATATACCTCTGTGTAAATATCCATTGATATGGCTTTTTCCAGCATTTTCAGCATTTCTGCCTGTGGTGCTGTTTCCCGGTAGATTCTTGTTTTTGCCTTTAAATCCCAAACTACACAACCATTTACCGTCACCGCATAAGGAATCTCGCCCAATGCCGGCAGCAAGCTTTCCAGTTCCTCCAGATTTCTACCCGTTACCGGTACTGTGATAATGCCCCGCTTTTGTGCTTCACGGAGTGTCTCCGCCGTAAAATCTGATAGTGCACCTCCGGTTCTGAGCAAGGTGTAATCCATATCAAATGCAATCAGTTTAATACTCATAGTGTCTCCTTTTCAGTCGTGACTGACCATCACCATTAAAATACCTTCTTTTACGGTGATTTTGGCTGTGTCAGCAATAAATTCATTGCTGACACCATAGGGGTTGCCCCAATCCATTTCAGCATCCTGCAAGGGATAATACAGTCCTTCTGTACAAATTCCTTGCACCGGTGTCATAGGTAATAACGATAATTTGTACCCTTCTTTCCGGGGAATCACCGCTTCTCTATCCACCAAAAACACTTCATTGCACTCATCCACCAGCCGGATGGGTACACCTTGTTCCAACCCCAGACGTAAAAGAGAGATAGCCGCCATGCTGTGGTCTAACCGGCTGCCACGGGCGCCAAAGACCACAATCTCCGTTGCACCTTCCTCCATGGCTGTCACCAGACATTCGTGCAAATCTGTTCTGTCCTTTTCCACGGGTAGCACCCGCACCGGCACACCCTCAGGCACACCGCTGCGCTTTGATGAATCAAAATCGCCAATCACCAGATCCGGTACAATGCCGATTTTAGCCGCATTCATATAACCACTGTCTGCACAAATCACGCGGTCAGCGGGCTTAATTATAGACTTGTAAAAAGCGGGCGACCCAATGGTTCCGCCCGCTATCACAATTGCTCTCATAGCAATGTTCCTCCGATTAATAAGCTGCTTTAAAATCGCGTACAGCCTGTGCCGGGTCTTCGCTGCCAAACACAGCACTACCGGCAACAATTACATTCGCACCGGCTTCAACAGGCACATTTAAGTTATGTAAGTATACACCGCCGTCTACCTGAATATCAAAATCAGGACCCAGCAAACGACGTGCTTCTCTGATTTTATCGTTCACATCAGGAATATAGCTTTGACCGCCAAAACCTGCATAAACACTCATAATCAGAAGCATATCAATTTTGTCAAAATAAGGCATAGCCCGGGATAAGTCTGCATCGGGATTTAACGCAAGACCTGCTTTTTTGCCTAAAGAATGAATCAAATCCAAGGTTTCGTCTATGTTGCTGTTGCACTCCACATGAATGGTAATGATATCAGCACCTGCTTTTGCAAATGATTCTACATATTTATGAGGATCGGTAATCATCAAGTGTGCATCAAATACCAGGTTGCTCTTTTTGCGCAAACCGGACAGCACCGGTGTACCAAAAGAAAGATTGGGCACTAAGTGACCATCCATTACATCCAAATGGAGATAGTCGGCGCCTGCTGCCTCAATGTTCTGAACCTCTTCTGCTAACCTTGAAAAATCTGCCGCCAACAATGACGGTGCTAATTTGATTGCCATGTAAAATCGTCCTTTCTTATCTGTTACCACATTTTATTATTTTTTGCTTCCGCATATAAAATACAATAATTTTCATACCGCTCCGGGGCAATTTTGCCTGCCTGCAAGGCATCTTTTACCACACAGCCTGGCTCTGCCACATGAGCGCAGCCGGCAAAACGGCAGCCGCCTTCTGCCTGCCTGATTTCCGGAAATAATCCGGCCAGTTCCTCCGGCATCAGTCCTTCCGTTTCATACGAGGAAAAGCCCGGTGTATCAAACACATAGCCGCCAAAGGGCAGTTCAAACAGTTCTGTGTGACGGGTGGTGTGCCGGCCCCTTTGGGTCTTTTCGCTAACATCGCCGGTTTCTAAGCCAAAGGCTTCACTCAAGCGGTTTAATAAACTGGATTTTCCCACACCGGAGTTTCCGGCAAAAGCCGTTATTTTGTCTTTTAAAACTGCTTCCAGTTCCGCAATGCCTGTTTCTTCCCGGGCGCTGACCAGCAAGACAGGATAGCCGGCTTTTTCGTAAATTGCTTTGATTTGTTCTGCTTTGTTTGCATCCAAATCCAGCTTGTTCACACAAATAATCGGCTTGACCCCGGCCGCCTCTGCCTCTACCGTTAAACGGTCCACCAGTAAAAGGTTCGGTTCCGGATTCGATGTCGCCATCGTAATAATCATCTGGTCAATATTTGCCACAGGTGGACGGATGAAGGAATTTTTACGGGGCAAAATTTCTTCCACGCTGCCCTTGGTCACATCCTCTGCCGTTTGCAAAATCTGCACCATATCGCCAATCATAGGCTTTGCGCCGTCTTTTCTGAAACGTCCTCGGGCACGGCATTCAATTAAACCTTCGGTAGTTTGCACATAGTAAAACCCACCGATTCCCTTGATAATTGTTCCTGTTAACATATTGCTCCTATTCTGCACCGCCGGCATTAGGCGGACCAATCACAATACTCGGTTTCGTCGTAGGTGCCGGTGTGGATACCGCCGGCTCTGCTGTGGGTTCCGGTGTTGCCTTTGCGCCTTTGGAAACTTTTAAATCAATACTGGTTTCACTTTTTAACTCAACCCCGGGACGAATGGACTGCGAAAGAACAGTTCCAGCAGGCTTGTTGCTCTCTGCCTCAATAATATTGCCCCAGTTGAGACCTGCTCCCAGCAGATCTTCTTTAGCCTCTTCCAGAGAAAGCCCCAGTAAGTTGGGAACCTCTGCCATTTCTTTTTCCTTGGCAACACCAACATAAATGGTAACCGTTGTAGCCGCATCAATCTCAGTACCGGCCGTGGGTGTCTGGCGTAACACACAGTCTTCCCAAACGGTTTCACTTTCTTCTTCCACTACTGAAAATACGATATCATCTTTCCGCAGAATTTCTTCTGCATCTGCTCTGTTTTTGTTCAACAGGTCCGGCATGGAAAATGTTTTCAGTTCGCCGGAGGTATTGTCACCCTCTTTATCAGCGCTGATAAAGAGCTTAATGGTAGCATTTTCTTTCACTTTTTTCTCTGCCTTTGGCTCTTGCCGAATAATGGTACCTACGGCTACCGTATCGCTCTCTTCTTCCTCAAAGGTGAGAACCAACTTGGTATCTTTCACCTGTTCTTTAGCTTCTTCTGCGGTTAAGCCCACAAAATTCGGTAATGGAATATCCGCCGCTCCACCGCCAATCAGAAAATATCCCAGGAAAAACAGCAAAACAACAAGTACAATGCCGGCGGCTGTGCCTGCCAAAACACTTAAAATATCCTTTTTGCGATTGGAAGAATCTGATGAACTGAGGTTCTCCGTGTCATTTTCTTCCGTTTTGATAATCGGTGTCACAATGGTGTTGCCGGTTACATTGGAAGCAAAGGTCACTTCATTGCCGGTATACACTTTTTTCAAATCCACCAGCATTTGCATAACTGAATCGTAGCGCATTGCTTTTTCCTTGCTCATAGCACGTCGAATGACATTTTCCAGAGATTTCGGGATATCCGGCGCCAGCACGCTGGGCAAAATCGCTTCCTTTTCAATATGCTGCATAGCCACCGCAATGGCTGTATCGCCTTCAAAGGGCAGTTTACCGGTGACCATTTCATATAGCACCACGCCTAAGGAATAAATATCTGTTTTCACATCGGTATAACCACCGCGAGCCTGTTCCGGTGAGAAATAATGCACACTGCCCATGGTTGTGTTCCCCGTTGTAATGGTGCTGGAGCTCATCACCTTGGCAATACCGAAATCTGTTATTTTCAAGGTTCCCTCACGGGTAATAATCACATTATGAGGTTTAATATCTTTATGAACAATACCTTTTTTATGAGCATGGTCAAGACCAGCACAAATTTGTGCTGCATAGTCCACGGCCTCGCGCCATGGGATGTTGCCCTTGGCCTCAATATATTGCTTTAAGGTAACGCCTTCAACATATTCCATAACTATGTAATCCAGCTCATCATCCTGCACAACATCATAAATAGATACCACATTAGGATGAGACAGACTGCCGGCAGACTGCGCTTCCACCTTAAAGCGACTGATAAAGTCTTTATCTTCCCTGTATTCCGGACGCAACACTTTCAGTGCCACATAGCGGTTTAAAATCTGGCATTTTGCCTTGTAGACAATGGCCATGCCACCTTTGCCGATGGTTTCGACAATTTCATATCGGTTTCCGATTAATGTTCCATTGGTCATATCTCTCATTCCTTTCCGCCCAAGCCAGATTCTTTTGTCAGAACGACTGCAGTAATATTATCTATGCCGCCCTGCTCATTTGCCGCCGCCACTAACTCTTTTGCCACAATGTGCAATGCACCGCCGCCTTCCTTCAACATATCTGCCAGCACCTCGTCAGGCAGCATATTGGAAAGTCCGTCCGTGCACAGCAGCATCACATCACCATCGTGCAACGTAAACTCATATAAGTCAATTTCTACGCCGGTATCGGTTCCCAACGCACGGGTAATCACATTTTTCTGTGGATGGTGTTTGGCCTCTTCTTCTGTAATCTGACCCTTTTGCAACAGTTCCTGAACCAACGAATGGTCCACAGTTATCTGGTGCAGTTCCCCTTGCCGTAAAATATAGGCACGGGAATCGCCCACATGAGCAACAAATGCTTTTTCCCCCAGAATAAAACACATTGTCACCGTTGTGCCCATCCCCCAACAGCCCTCTTCTGCCTGCCCTTTATCATAAATCAGAGCATTGGCCTTTTTTACGGACTGCACAAGCATGTCTTTAATAGCAGAAGGTGACATATCAGCTGTGAATGTTTGATTAATCACATCGCTGATTTGCATAATGGCCATAGAACTGGCTACTTCGCCCGCCTGATGGCCGCCCATACCGTCTGCCACAATCACATAGGCCGCTTCCAGTTCACGATTGTATTCCGATATGTAAAAGCTGTCTTCGTTAATGGGCCGTGTTCGTCCCACATCGGTATAACCTTCAAACTGTAACATGGTTTCACCTCAACTTTTCTTTCCCGTTTGTACCTGGTGCCTCAATTGGCCACAAGCCGCACTGATATCAGCACCCAATTCCCGGCGCATAGTGGCGGGAATATTCTTTTTGGCAAAGCAATCCAGAAAACGCCGTACATTTTCTTTGCTGCTCTTCACAAAGCCCTCGCGGGCCGGATTCACGGGAATGACATTCACATGATATTGCATACCTGCAAATAAATTCATCAGCGCTGCCGCGTGAGCCGCACTGTCATTTTTATCCCGTATCAAGGCATATTCTATGCTGATGCGCCTGCCTGTAGCCTCCTGATATTTCTTCAACGAAGCCACCAGCTTTGCCAGGGGATATTTTTTATTCACCGGCATCATTTCACTTCTTTCTTCATCGAAAGGGGAATGAACCGATACCGATAAGGTTATGGGCAACTGTTTTTGCCCTAACAATTCAATTTTATCACATAATCCGCAAGTTGACAAGGTAAAATGTCGATAACCGATATTGATTCCGTCAACATCATTGGCAATTTCCATAAATCTCAGGACATTTTCCATATTATCCAGAGGTTCACCCATACCCATCAGCACCACATTACCGATGCGGCAGTTTAAATCCCTTTGCGCTGCCATAATCTGCCCAATGATTTCACCGGCTGTTAAATCTCTGGTTTTGCCGCCGATTGCCGTGGCACAAAACCGACATCCCATATTGCATCCTGCCTGCGTGGATAGACAAATGGTGTTGCCGTGGTGATACACCATGACAACGCTCTCAATCACTTCGCCATCAGAAAGCCGGAAGGCATATTTTACCGTGCCGTCAACTGAAACCTGCTTCCGTTCAATTCTGGGCAGTTCCATTGTGCAAACCTCTGCCAGCTTACTGCGGAAGGCTTTGGAGACATCTGTCATCTCGTCAAAGCTTGTCACACCGCGGTATACCCAGGTGAAAATCTGCTTTCCGCGGTATGGCTTCTCACCCAGACTGCTGACCAGTTCCGCTATTTCTTTTTTCGTCAGAGAATATAAATCATATGTCATGATTGTGCTGACTCCTTTTTCAGCTTAGCAATAAAAAATCCGTCTCCACCCTGCATATCAGGATAAAAGGTGGCCATCCCATTTTTTAGCAGCTCAGCACCCAATCCCACAATATGAGGGTTTTCTACCGGCATTAGCGAAAAATCCTTATGCCGCTCCAAAAAAGCCACAACCACTTCTTCGTTTTCTGCCGGATTCACCGTGCAGGTGCTGTAAACCATTTCGCCGCCATCCTTCAACAAGCCGGCGCAGTGTTCTAAAATAGCCCCCTGAGTTTCTGTCAGCTCGTTGCTGTCTGTTAATCCTTCTTTATATCGCAGGTCCGGTCTGCGACGAATGACACCCATACCGGAGCAGGGAGCATCAATCAGAATTTTATCTGCCGGCTCAGCCGGTTCAAACTGCCGGGCATCTGAAGCCTCTGTGCGAATGATGGATATACCAAGGCGCTTTGCTGTCTCTGTTACAGAGTGCAAGCGTTTTTCATATATATCAAGAGCAACAATTTCGCCCTGATTTTCCATTAACTCTGCCATATGTGTGGTTTTGCCACCGGGAGCCGCACACATATCAAACACCCTTTCACCGGGTTGCGGTGCCAGCGCCAGGGCTGCCAGCTGTGCGCTCTGGTCCTGCACAGTAAAAAATCCTTTTTGATAGGCCGAAAGGGACTGTATCGCGCCGCCTTCCCACACAAGGCAGGAATCGGACCACATACCCTCTTTTGTTTCTATACCTTCTTCCGCCAGAGATGTTATCAGGTCTGCCCGGGTAGTTTTTAAGGTATTCACACGAACAAATAATGGCGGTGTCTGATTATTTTCTTGCAAAAGGCGCAGGGTTTTCTCTTCCCCAAGGTGTTTCCTCATAAATCGCACCAATTCTACCGGATGGGAATAACGAACAGCCAGCGACTCATCGCCGCTTCCTTCCGGTAACTGTTCTCCTTCCCGCACTGCACGCCGCAGGATGGCATTGATAAAGCCTTTGGACTGTTTGGCATATCGTCCGGCCAGCTTCACCGCTTCATTCACCGCCGCATTCGGCGGAATTTTATCCATAAAAAACAGCTGATACAAGCCCATTCGCAGTAGCGACAGCACATAAGGAGACAGCTTTTTCAGCTTAACAGAAGAAAAACGACTGATGGCATTGTCCAACCGGAGCTTCCATTGCATCACACCATAGCAAATTTCTTTTACAAAAGCCGCATCCCTTGCTGATAATCCTGCTTCCTCTACGTGGTTCTGAAAGCTGATATTCAGATAGGCCTGATGCTTTTCAATATCATATAAAATCTGTAAGGCAATCTCTCTGGGCTGTATCATCATAAACCTCATTGCAAATAATTTCTATATAAATAATTGTACCACAAACAAAACAATATAGCAACATTCAAAACAAAAAACGCGCCACTTTAAAGCAGCACGGATTTTGCTAATATTAAGCCTCTTCGTAATTGTCTATCACTTCAGGATCTGCCAGGTAGAGCTTGCCGCTATACATAAGGTGATCACGGAGCTTTGTTTTGAGTTCTGTGGTAACCTTGTTTGAACAGTTAACCTTTTCCCAGATAATCGGCCAGTTTTTCTCATAGTCAGACAAAGCAGTTCCTATGGTAACTTTAACGCGTTCACGCGTCGTAAGGTAGGTGTTAACCGTCTCATTGCATGGATTATTGGACATATCCACAAGACATTTCACCATTTCATTGGTGTTTGACAACGGGTCGCCTATATTCCCAAAGCCGCCTAAAAGCACACTGATAATCCAAAGAATAGCAAACGGTGGAAAAATAATGCAAAGTACAAGTTTTATAACCAAAGGCAATTTTTTCATATGTATATTCCCCCTTCTTTTTTAATTATTATATCAAAAAATTCTGGAAAGTTCAATATTTGTCGACTAAAAAGAAGGTTTTCTGCTATTTTTTAAAAAAGGGATTTATTTTTCCAAAAAAATGTAGTATGATATAAATATATTCATTTGAAAGGATGTTGACAATGATTGTTGATGTTTTAAAAAACAATGCACGTTACGCTTCACTCCACCCCGGTTTTGCCAAGGCTTTTGCTTTTTTAGAGGCCGCACAGAAGGAACTTCCCGAGGTTGGTCGCTATGAAATTGATGGTGATGCGGTTTATGCTATGGTACAGCAGTACGACACCGTTCCGGCTGCTGAAACAAAATGGGAGGCTCACAAAAAGTATATCGATATCCAGTTTATCCACGCTGGTACAGAAGTTATTGCATGGGATACAATCGAAAACTTGCCGGAAGGCACAGAATATAATGAAACAAAAGACTGTTTTGTTTTTAAAGGCGAGGGCAAAAGCCCCGTTGAACTCAATGCAGGCACTTTTGCCATCTACTTCCCGGAAGATTTACACAAACCGAAGGAACAGTATAAAGTCGCTTCTCCGGTGACTAAAATCGTAGTTAAAGTATTAGTATAGGAATGTTAAAAATGCTCAGACCGTAAAAGGCAATGCGCCTTTTTGCTATAAATAAGATGAGACGGTTTCCAAAAGGAAACCGTCTCATCTTATTTATTTCTTGCTTCTATCAAACCGAAGCATTCCAATAATAATAGAGCCCATATTAAAGCACTCCGTCAACACGCCGCCCCAGGATAACTTCACCACATTATAAACAAGCCACAAAGGTGATGACGGGAATGACAACAATCTTGTTATCTTGGGATTATTAATACCAAACGCTATGGTTGTCAATATCATTGCCGACATTGGTAACAAGGTCAGCGGTCCCTCCCAGGTATAAATTCCCACAGCCGCACAAACCAAGGAAAAGAATACCAACCACCAGTTGGAGGCTGCCCATTTTTTATCTTTAAAAATAAAGACAATACTTCTGGCAAGACCAATGGTGTTTAAAAGAGCACCCGTATATGCCCCAATCATGAAATAATTGGTCGCAAAGCACAGATTCGCCAACAGCTGAAACAACACGATTTTTTTATGTTCATTCTGCTGAAATGACCATACAGCTAAACAAAAAGCAACAATACCAATTCCTTGTCCAATCAGTTCTATATAATCCATTCCAATATCCACCCTTTATTCAAACTATTTCACATCATACCACATTTCCGGCATAGTGTCAATTATAACTCCACTCTGTTTCTGATTTCACCATTAAAAAACGCCTGCATATTCAAAAGCATTTCCCCAAAGCACCGTTCTCTTGCCTCAATGGTGCCCCAAGCCATATGCGGCGTTAAACAAACGTTATCTTGTTCCTTCACCAAAAAATACGGACTATCCTCATCGAAGGGTTCCACAGAATAAACATCTGTTCCAATGCCGGCCAGTTTTCCGGTTTTCACAGCCTCACAAAGAGCCTCTTCATCCACCACGGCGCCCCGGGCCGTATTGACTAAAATAGCAGTATTTTTCATTTTGGCAATCCGTTCCCGACTGATCAGGCCTCTGGTTTCCACCGACAGCGGAATGTGCACCGTTACCACATCACTTTCTGAAAGTAATGTATCTAAATCAACACAGGAAACGCCATCTACAGGTGTCCGTTTAAAGGCCAGCACACGGCAACCTAACGCCTTCGCAATTTCGCCTACCTTAGCACCAATGGAACCATAGCCCACGATACCCCAGGTTTTACCGTAAAGCTCATGATAAACAGGCTTTAAAATGTTGGCGCTTCCACCTTTTGAATAGGTACCATCTGCTGTGTAACGGGTGTATTCAGAAAAACGGTTCACCAAATTCAGCACCATACCAACTGTTACCTGCGCAACGCTATAAACAGAATATCCCGGCACGTTGCAAACACCAATGCCGTGCTCCCTGCAATAAGCAACATCAATGTTATCATAACCGGTGGCCGCTTCACAAATCAGCTTCAGATTTTTAGCATCCTTCAGATTCTCTGCGCCTAATTTGGCTTTGTTCACAAAAATTACATCGGCATTCTGAATCCGCTTTCCGATTTCTTCCGGAGCAGTCGCATCGTAAATCGTTACCGTACCGTAGTTTTCTGCCTGAGAAAGGTCTAAATCTTCTCCCAGGGTTAATCTGTCAAGCACAACAATATTCATAAATCGTCCTCCATTACTGCGGCAGAATTTCTTTACTATCCAGCACCAGGGTAAAGGGACCGTCGTTCACCAAGGAAACCTTCATATCTGCCCCAAACTCACCGCATTGTGTTTTCACAAACAGCGACTCGCATTTTTTCACCACATAATCATACAGTTCTTCCGCCATAGCCGGACTGCCGGCATTGGTAAAGCTGGGACGGTTCCCTTTTCTGCAATCAGCATACAACGTGAACTGCGAAACCACCAAAACCTCTCCTGCAACCTGGTCAATGCTCAGATTCACCTTGCCGTTTTCATCCTCAAAAATGCGGAGTCTGGATATTTTTTCTATCATTTTATCAGCAATTTCTCTTGTATCTTCATTGGAAACGCCCAAAAGCAGAAGATATCCTTTGCCAATGGCGCCCTTGACTGCGCCATCTATTTCTACCTTTGCTTCTAAAACTCTTTGCAGAACAAATTTCAATCTTTTCACCTCTGTAACACTTATACTGCAAAACAGGCTGTGACAAATCACACTGCTTTGTCACAGCCTGTTCAGCAACAAAAGAATAAAAATACTTAACTCCAGAGAGTTTTCATAATCTGAGGATACACCTCATCAACAATATCCAAAAACCGAAGCAACCTATCATAACAAACTTCGTCTGCAGTAGCCTTTGTAATGGCGGCATCAGAAGAGGCTGTTACTTCGTTTTCATCGTCAATATAAAATTTAACCCAGCGATATTCCCCATTTAAATTATTCAGCAATGCATACATACTGGCTAATTTTGCCTCCGGTACTTTAGCAATAGAAAAGCACTTCACTCCAACAGCTTTTTCGCTAGGATCAAAGAAAAACAAAACTTCAATGCCATCCTTGTTCTCGCCTTTAAAGCCTACTTTAATAATCTCTCTTCTTTTTTCAGTTGCTTCATAATGGGTAAAGCGAATATCCTTTTTCTCTAAAAATTTCACAAACTGTTTTGTTGTTGACAGCATATGTATGCCCCCCCATTCAAAAATTTACTTTTAAATTGTAACATATCTTCTCATTTTTTTCAACAAAAAATTTTAATGATTCTTTCCATAACCTTTGGGTTTTTGTTTTAGCATAACTACAGAATCGTAGAATTTTCTACTGGCAAAAGCCCGTTCTTTCAATAATATGTAATAATCTCTTTCTTGTTCATCATCTGAGCTCCTGCATACATTTATTCTTCCGTATAATTATACATATACTTTGAGGGCGATACACCCACATTTTTTTTAAATTCAACCGAGAAATGCTTATAATCGTTATAGCCGCATAACTCCGCTATTTCTTCCAAAGAATAATATCCGGCAATAATTAGAGAGGCCGCATGCTGCAGCCTTCGTTTAATCACATACTGTTTAGGAGACATCCCGTATTCTCTGTGAAACAGTTTACGAAAATAGGTTTCACTGATATGGGATGCCTGTGCTGCTTTTTGCAGCGAAAACTCTTTTTGCAAACAGTTTTGTTTAATATATTGAAAGGAAGGATAAATTTTTGATTTATACTCATCAGAAGGCTTGTTATCCCTGTAAAGTTCAGCAAAAATCCGATTTAAAATCGCAGCTGCCTCATGCTTATAGGCTGTCTGTTTCTGTTGCCAGCAACGCAAAATTTCTTCAAATAAGCTTTCATACTTTTCATAATCAGCGGGCAAAACCTGTTCAATTTCATTAGAATGATAGGTAAAACTTTTAAAATGCACCACAATCATTTTATCCTGTTTGCTTGTGCGCATATAATTCACATCTGAAGGGAAGTATCCAATTGAGTGATCGGAAAAAGCAATAGTTTTCTCTCCGGATTCCACCAATGTCTCTGCCCGATAACGATAAGAAAGAGCATCAAAATTCCGGTTATCATTAAACAGTTTTACGGCACCCTGCTCCAAAAACAAGACATCCAGAATTTGAAAGCCAACAGAATCTTGCTCGAAAATCACGAAGAACACCCCCATTCACACCAGAATTGTAGCATATTTGTTTCGAAAAATCAACCTTTTTTCTTAAAAACCAAGTGTATTTTCCCTTTTCTCTCTGTTATGATTATATTATATATATTCCTTAGAAGGAGGAAAAAACAATGGAATCTATAAGAGAGAAAATTTCTGAACATATTAATGTATGTTCTTCGCCATCAGAATTAAAAATCACAGATATTCGTGTGGCAAATATCAATGGCGCTCCAAAGCACTGCCCTCTGATTAAAGTATATACCAATCAGGGTTTGGTGGGTTATGGTGAGGTTCGCGACGCCTCCAGCGCCACCTATGCACTTATGCTTAAATCAAGACTGATTGGCGAAAATCCCTGTAATGTCGATAAGATATTCAGAAGAATTAAGCAGTTTGGCGGTCATTCACGTCAGGGCGGGGGTGTTTCCGGTCTTGAAATTGCCATGTGGGATTTAGCAGGTAAAGCGTGGGGTGTTCCGCTCTGGCAGATGCTTGGCGGAAAATTCCGCGACAAGGTAAGAATGTACTGCGATACTGATGTTGACGGCAAGCACACCGGTACCGATATGGGTCACGCTTTGAAAAAGAGAATAGAGCAGGGCTTCACCTTCCTTAAAATGGATTTGGGTATTGAGCTTATGCTGGATGAACCCGGTTGTTTAAACGCACCTATCGGATTCTTAGAGAATATAAAAAAATATTCTATGAAAGCCATTAACCATCAAAAAGGATCCATCGATATGGATATGATGTTAGGTAAAAACTATGAGGTGTTTACTATTCCCCACCACGCAACAGGTATACATTTAACTCAAAAAGGCATGGATTATTTAGAAGATTATGTGAAACAGGTTCGTGATGTAATCGGTTACGAAGTGCCTCTTGCCCTTGACCATTTTGGTCATATTGCCATTGAGGACTGTATCATGTTTGCAAAGCGCCTGGAAAAATACAACATCGCCTGGATTGAGGACATTGCTCCCTGGCATTACACCAATCATTATGTAAAAATTTCCAACAGTTGTAATGTACCCATTTGTACCGGTGAAGATATTTATCTGGCCAAAAATTTCAGACCGCTGATGGAGAGCGGCGGTGTTTCTGTTGTTCATCCGGATATCCTCACCGTCGGTGGCGCTTTGGAAATGAAAAAGTTAGGCAACATGTGCGACCAATATGGTGTGGCTATGGCCATTCATATGGCAGAAAGTCCCATTGGTTGTATGGCTGCCATTCACACAGCAGCAGCCGTACAGAACATATTAGCTGTTGAATTCCATTCGGTAGATGTGCCCTGGTGGAATGATCTGGCCATTGGCATTGACAATCCTTTATTTAAAGATGGCTTTGTGGATGTGCCCAACAAGCCGGGCTTGGGTATTGAAGAATTAAATGAAGAAGTGATTGCAGAGCATATGCACGAAAAATATCCCGGCATCTGGGAACCAACCTCCGAGTGGGATAACGAATGGGCCAACGACAGGGAGTGGAGCTGATGTTAACAATCAAATGGATTGGTCAGAATGGTTATATTCTAAAAGACGACAAGACAGAAATTTGCATTGATCCCTACCTTTCCGATGTAGTAAACCATATAGCTGGCCGTCCCCGAATGATAGCCGCTCCCTTTTCACCGGAAAAATTATCAAGTGATGTAGTGATTTGTACTCACAACCATCTGGATCATACAGATATAGACGCCATTCCCCTGATGAAGAAAGAAAAAATGTTGTTTTTAGCACCGAAAGATGCAGAAAAAAACCTTGAAGAATGCGGCGTTACAAACTATCAGTCCTTTGACGAAGGGGATACCTTCACCTTCGGTAGCTTTTCTCTGCAAGCTGTGTTTGCCGACCATACCGTACCAGCTATTGGTGTAATCATCAGACATAACGGCATCACTATGTATTTCTCCGGTGATACGGAATATCACGAAAAACTGGAAGAGTTGAAAACAGAAAACATTGATATAATGTTCATTTGCATTAACGGAAAGCTGGGCAATATGAATGTGAATGAAGCTATCCGGCTGACAGAAGTTATTAAACCAAAAGTGGGAATCCCTACCCATTATGGTATGTTTGCAAGCAACACAGAAAATCCTGAAGCATATACTGCAAAAATACCCTGCGGCTTGATTATGGAGCATAATAAAGAATATAGTATCCCGGAGGTGTTAAGCCTTGTTTGATTTAACAGAAAAAACAGCCTTGGTTACCGGTGCTACCCAGGGTATTGGCTTTGCCATTGCAAAGCTTTTAGCCGAACGTGGCGCCAAAGTGTTCGTTGGCGGAGTCGCTTCAATGGAAAAGTGCGAAAAAGCCTGCAAACAAATTCCCGCTGCCATACCGGTTGTGGCTGATTTATTACAGTCCTCAGCCATTGATGACTTATATAAAGTCACCGGTGATGTGGATATTTTAGTGCTGAATGCTTCCATTCAGTTCAAAAAAGAATGGGATGCCTTTACCATGGAAGACTATAACATTCAGATGGATTGCAACGTGAAAAGTTCTTATTTTCTGATAAAAAAATATGCTCAGGAAATGAAGAACAAAAAGTGGGGACGCATTGTCACCATTGGCAGTGTGAACCAGTATAACCAACACCCCGAGCTATCAATTTACGGCGTCTCCAAAGCCGCACAAATGAAAATGGTGCAGAATTTTGCACCTCTTTTAGCTCCCTTCGGTGTGACCATAAACAATGTGGCTCCCGGAGCCGTTAACACACCAAGAAATGAAGAGGTCCTGAGCGACCCCAATATTTTAAAGAAAATAGAAGCAAAAATCCCCTGCGGCTATGTAGCAAAACCGGAAGACATTGCCCCTGCTGTGCTTTTCCTGTGCTCAGAAGAAGCCCAGTATGTCACCGGTACCGATTTGATTGTCGACGGTGGGATGCACTTACAATAATGGAGGAATAACCTATGCATTTTAATGACAGAGATGAAATTATTGCCTTAACCCCTCAATGGAAAGGGAAACGATTTGACGATGGTCGCCCCAAAGTTGAAGATAAATATTTAAAAGCCTTAAAAACCCTGACCTTGGAAGAAGTTTGGAAACCCATTTTTGTAAAAGGCTATGAAAGTCAGTTTGAGGGACGATTACATACTCTGCACGATGACGGCAGAAAGCTGATTGGCCGTGCCGTAACAGCCACTTACTGCCCTTATCGACCGGATTATGACGAAGTGGTAAAAAACATCGGCCGTGCCGAAGGCCGCACCGGCACCTATAACCAATGGGTGATTGATAACCTGCAGGAAGGCGATGTGCCGGTTATTGATATGTATGATAAGATTTATAAAGGCACATTTTTAGGCGGCAACCTGACCACCGCTTTAAAAAACAAAACCAAAAACGAAAACGGCGGTGCCGTTATCTGGGGTGGCATCCGTGACACGGAGCAAATGAAAAAGGTGGCCGATACTCAAGTATATTACCGCGGCATTGACCCCACCCCCATTCGCGATTTTATTATGACAGGATATAATACTGTGACAAGAATCGGCAATGCTGTTTGCCTGCCCGGCGATGTTGTGTTCGGTGCTGGCGGTGGCGTCCTGTTTATTCCCAGCCATTTGGTAGAAGAAGTGGTTGGTGGCGCAGCTAAAACCCAGGCGAAGGACCTCTTTGGTTTTGAAATGATTACCTTAAATAAATTCACCACGGCACAAATCGACAAAAATACCTGGTCTAAAGAAATGCTGGATATGTTAATGGAATTCATCGAAACCGATGACCGGGCGGCTGAATACCGCGGTCTGGACTGGTCACACGAATATGACCTGGCTATTAATGGTGACCCCAACGACACTCAATCTGCTTTATAATCAGGAGGCCTAAAATGAACAACAGACGAGCGGTATTAAAAGCCTTTGAAGACCACAAAGAATACATAGAAAAGCGAGTGGTTGAAGGCATTGAAAACTATAGAAAAACAAATGCGACCCTGAGAATTATTGATGCAGAGGGCAATCCCATTGCCGGTAAGAAAGTGACCGCTAAGCAAACAAACCACGAATTCCGCTACGGTGCCAACCTGTTTATGCTGGATGAGTTTGAATGCGAAGAAAAGAACAAGCTATACAGAGAGCTGTTTGCCCAGTGTGCCAACATGGCCACCCTCCCCTTTTACTGGCGCGATTTAGAGCCGGAAAAAGGCAAACCAAGATATGCAAAGGACAGCCCTAAGGTATACAGGCGTCCCGCTCTTGATTTATGTATTGAATATTGCAAAGAAAAAGGCATTGAACCTAAGGAACATTGCTTAATGTATGAAGAATGGTACCCCACCTGGCTGGATACAGCGAACCTTGCCGAAATGAAGGAAGCTTTGGAAAACCGATTCCGGGATTTAGCCTTGCACTATGCCAACGATATCCCCGGCTGGGAAGTGACCAACGAAACCTTGTATGCTTTCAAGGAATGTACTGCTTTTTATAATGAGCCGGATTTAATAGAATGGTGCTTTGCCTGTGCAGAAAAGTACTTACAAAACAACAAACTCATTATCAACGATGCCCACTGCAACATTTGGAATGTGTTCAACTGGCGCCGAAGCGCATACTATATGCAAATTGAGCGTGCACTTTTAAAAGGAGCACGGATTGACAGTATCGGTATGCAGTTCCATATGTTCTTTCCCCGGGAGGACGAGGCAAAAGAAACGGCTGTTTACTATAACCCCACGAACATTTACAACGTACTGGATTGCTATGCAGACTTCAGTAAGCCCATTCAGATTACAGAGATGACCATTCCGGCCTATAGTTGCGAACCGGAAGACGAATCCATTCAGGCAGAGATTATGAAATGGCTCTATTCCATCTGGTTCAGTCACCCCTCAGTAGAAGCTATTATGTACTGGAACTTAGTGGACGGCTATGCCGCCTTTGCGCCTCAGGGCGATATGACCGCGGGAGAAAACTATTATCATGGTGGACTCCTCCGCTTTGATATGAGCCCCAAACCGGCCTTTTACACCGTGAAAAACCTGTTTGAAAAAGAATGGCACACCGAAGAAACTTTAGAAACCGATGCAAGCGGCAACCTTTCTTTCAACGGTTTTTACGGAGATTATGAAATTATCATACACGTTGGTGATAAAACCGAAACAAAAACCCTTAGTCTGACCAAAAATGGTGACAAGGAGTTTCAAATGATTCTGTAAGCGTTAAAAACAGGCATTTGCTATAAAGCAAATGCCTGTTTTCTTGTTAAATCTGCACTTATTACATTCCCTTGGGGATAGAAAAAAAAGAGGCAGAACGGACAAACTGAATCCGACGCTGTACAACGGTACTGCAAGGTGAAGTTTGTCCATAACACGTGTTATGCACTTTTTTACATCCCCAAATTATACTTCGTCAAACACACGGATATAATCCACTTCAAAGGTATCATCTAAACATGCCCGCCATTCTTCCTGCCACTCACGTTCCGGCTTTCTATAGCCCAAACACTCGGTGGAAATAAGAATGAACTGCTCTGTTTCTGATACAGGACCATCAATGTGCCAGGTCTCTTTGCCGTCAACATAAAAGGTGTAACCCTCTTTTGTCCACAAAAGGCCAAACAGATGATAGCCGTCCTCCGTATCAGCAATATCATAGTTTCCGCTGCCGGCGCACTGCCAGTCAGCACCGCAACCGTTCCAATGAATGTTGTGCTCAATGTTGTTCGGTGTAAAGCTTTCTATAATATCCAGCTCCATGCCAGAAACGGCTGGATTCAAGGTTGAACCCTGCAAGGGCGATTGAAGCCAGAACGCACTCCACCAACCTTTTTTCTTTTGTAGCTTACAACGGCATTCATAATAGCCGAACTTATGCATAAATTTAGGGGTGGCAAGTTTAGCAATGGGCCAGGTGAACCGACCGAAATTGTTCTTTTCTGCCGGTCTGTCCATATAATTTTCACCGGTCTGAAGCTGACTGGAATAAAACTCTCCATCTTTTTCAATGACCTTAAACACAAGGTTGCTATTGCCGTCTACATATACAGCATCCTCGCACCAGGTTTCGTGACGCTGACCCATAATATGAAGCCTGAAACTCCATTTTGTTTCGTCTAAGACATCCCCATCAAATTCGTCCTGCCATACAAGCTTCCACTCTTTGCCATCAGGCAATAAACTGGGCGCATGGCCATCAACAGTATATTTTTTCATATCATTCTCTCTTTTCATCGTAAATTTCGAATCACAGTTTCACACTGGAAACGCCCTCAAAGGGAATCTCGCCACACACTGCCTTAACAAAAGCCGAAAGCGTTGCCTGATCCTTTGAATAGGAGTTTACATAGGTCATTTTAGAATGTTTGTAATATCTGTATAGATAGGGACTCCCAAAACTTGCCACTACCGTTTTTGTCTTATCTGCACAGTTAGATGCCCAGATGGTTGTCGCTTCCTCGCCCCAGAAATCTAAGGGCCCGATAGGATAATGGGGTGTACGGCAAAGGGCAAACAGAATCAGGTCATATTTTTCACAGGCCTCATACATATCTTCCAAGGGAATGTTGCGGCGCATATCGGCGTGATGACCAAGTTTTTCAAACTCTGTCTGCAACAGACATAGCTCCTCATATTGTCCGTCATTCGGTGTAACACCCACAATGCAAACATTATATTTCTTGCCCTTTTGCAGGGGCAAAACGCCAAACTCATTGCTAATGAGTGTCTGACTTTTTTCTGCAATTTGCTTTGCTTTCTGTGCGAAAAATGCCGGTTCTTTATCCGAGGAAATGTCTTTTCCGTCTATAATGCCATATTCCTTTTTCAGGTTCCATATTCTTTCTACTGCCGCATCCAGAATTTTTTCATCAATTTCTCCGGAAAGAATCCGTCTTTCCATTTCGTCAATATATTCATAAGCAGGCCACAACAGCATATCGTTACCGCTTACAAAAGAACGAATGGTATTATCCAGTCCCGCCGTGCCGCCAAAGCCTGCCATAACGAGAGCATCCGTTACCACAACACCCTTAAAGCCAAGCTCTTCACGCAATAACTTGGTTGTGAGCTCATAAGACATGGTCGCCGGCGGATATTCACCACCCACCTTTTCTGTCTGATAATTCACCAGATTTGTATGAGCCGTCATAATGGTGGGTGCCCCGGCTTCAATTAACTCTTTATACATTTTGCCGTAAGTGGCACGCCACAGATCCATGGGTGTTTCATTATCCATAGGTGCCAGATGCGGATCAACTTCCTCATTATAAAGCGGACCGGGAAAATGCTTCAAGGTGGCAATGACACCGCATTTCTTCATGGCTTTAATTTCATCTTTAACGATTTTGCAGGTAAGGTCCGCATCATCGCTGACAGCTCTTATGTTCGTGACAGGACTCCGTTTGGATAAACTCAAATCGCAAACTGGCCAGAATCCCCAATGAACGCCGGATTTTTTGTAATCCTCTGCTTTAAATTCTCCGGCAGCATAACCGGCTTTTTCATCATCTGTTGCTCCTACCGCCATTTGCATAGGCAAATCAGCACCGCAGGCCGTTGCAAAAAAACCGTGGTCCGCCGTACCAATCAGCGGCACGCGTAAATGTTTGTTGTATTCATCCAAAACACTTTTAAATTCTTTATGCGCACCGGTGAGCAGGCCTTTTACCAGCCCTGCATTGTTAAACAGACCGCCAATGGGATACCGTTCAGCAAAACCCTGAATACTACCGCACATTTCAATATGCTTATCGGTTTCACAAAGAGAAATCACCGTTTGACCGATTTTTTCACGCAGGGTCAGCTCCTGCCACGATGATACTTTTTTCATGCTGTTTACTCCTTAAAATAAAAGCTTCTTTACACTATGCTCAAATATTAGTATGAGCCCTCGGTATCTGCTACAACGCTCTTATCCTGCTTAACAACTGTGGATTTTTCAATCTTTTCCTGCAGAATTTCATAGAATTTATCATGGGGGAAGTTATGCAGGTCAACAGTTTCCCCTGTCCATGCACTTAAATGAATGGAATTGGAAATGGTGAGGCCATTAATGCCTTCTTCACCCGGAGCAAGCAACTCTTTGCCATTAAGTAAAGCATCAGCATAGTTCTTCAAAATGCCGGAATGCTGTTCGCCACCGCCATTGTGAGGGATTTCACATTTCCAAACCTCCGGTGAACCAAAGGGAGCTGTGTTGGTTTTGTTAAAATCGCGTTCAGACACAACATTTCTGTAGAAGAGCATCTGCCCCCCTTCAATGACAACCTTACCCATATCGCAGGCGATTTCCAAACGGTTGGTACCGGGTGCTTCACCTGTGGAGGTGATGTATTCACCTGTGGTGCCGTTGTCATATTCAAAATATGCCATTACATCGTCTTCAACTTCAATGTTATAGTATTTACCAAAGGAAACCTTGGCAAAAATTCTGTCCGGCATACCGAACATCCACTGCCACAGGTCAAGCTGATGGGGGTTCTGGTTAATTAAGGCACCGCCGCCTTCATCCTTCCAGGTAGAACGCCAGGTGCTGCTGTCGTGATACGCCTGACATCTGTACCAGTCCGTAATAATCCAGGTGATTCTCTTAATGTGACCCAGTTCACCGCTCTGCACCATCTGACGCAGTTTCTGATACATGGGGTTAGTGCGCTGATTATACATAATACCGTAAAGCTTACCGGATTTTTTTGCTGCTTCGTTCATTTCCAGAACCTGCTTGGTGTAAACACCGGCAGGCTTTTCAATAATAACATTCAGACCGTTATCAAATGCTTCCATCGCAAGGGCCGGATGATGATAGTGCGGCACCGCAATGATAACGGCCTCACACAAACCGCTTTTAAACAGTTCAGTAGCAGTTGCAAACACAGGGATTTCGGGATACGCTTCAGAAAAAGCTTTCCGTCTTGCTTCAGAAATATCGCAAACAGCACAAAGTTCCATATTGGGCACTTTACCACCCATAACATTACGAACATGGGCGCTACCGATGTTTCCGTAGCCAACAACACCAAATTTAACTTTACTCATTGTATAAATCCTCCTTACAGTAATGCAACCAATGATTGATAAGCCAGAGTGAAGGTACCTTCGCCGCCTTCAGGCAGGTCTTTCATTAAGTTACCGGTTTCCAGACCACCCAAGCCAACAAAGCTGCCCAGATGAGGCTCTAAGCTTAAAAAACCATCGTAACCATTGGCAAAAATAGAGTCTAAAATGAATTTTACATTGCCATCGCCCATACCGGCCGGTGTAACCACACCATCCTCGAATCTGGCATCTTTAATGTGCATATAGGCAATATAATCTTTCAGCATTTCATAGGCTTCTTTGGTGTCCTGATCAGACTGAACAAAGTTAGCCGGATCGAAAACCGCCTTGAAGTTATCACAATACAGCTCTTTCATTAAGTCCTGACAACGGCAGGCAATGTCACCGTAAATTGCCTTTTCGTTTTCATGCAAAAGAACCACATCCTGCTCTTTGGCATAAGCAATCATTCTCTTTAAGCGTGCAAACACTTCAGCTCTTTCTTCCTCTGTCCAGGGCGCTTTCTCATCATCGTGCCAGAAGCTGAACATTCTGATATATCTTGTATCCAGAATTTTGGCAATTTTCACAATTCTTTTATACATTTCAAAATGGGGTTCAAACTCTTCGCTCAATTTGATTTTACCAACAGGAGAACCAATAGAAGACGCTTTAATGCCATATTGATCCATAGCCTTTTTTAATTCCACTGCCTCTTCCTCTGTTAACGTTGAAATGCTTTTACCGTTTACACCACGGGGTTCAAAATATTTGATGCCCAGTTTATTAAGCACCTCAAACTGTGTGGTAATATCACTTGCAATTTCATCTGAAAAACCGCTGATTTTTTCGTAAGCCATCATAAACTTCCTTTCATTTTTTGCTTTCTTAAAAGCATTATATATTTTTTCTAAAACACTGTCAATTTTTTAACAGCAAAAAGCAAGAAACGCAATCTTTTAGGCAATTTATAACAAAACCGTAGCCTTTATTGTTCTATCACTTCAAGATAATATCCATTTTCTCTTCATTACCACGAATGGGAACAAAAACTTTTTTATTATCACGAATGGTGATATTAAGCTTCACACCACGGAACACACGGGTAACCTTTGCCGGCAACATTTCTTTGGCAAGGCAAGGATTAATCTCAATACCTTCCCAACACGGTCTGATGCCCAGCATATACTGCGTAGCCGCAATGTACATCCAGGCCGCTGTACCGGAGAGCCAGGAAACATTGGCCAGACCAAACTTATCACTCTCGGGGCCGAAAATATTGGAAGAATATACATAAGGCTCTGCCTTATACCGCCACTCGCCCACTTTTTTCTGTGCAATCATAGGCAATAGCTGATGGTAATACTCATAAGCATAGTCTGCCCGGCCCAGCATGCACTCCGCAATAATTACCCAAGTGTTGGCATGACAGAAAATAGAGCCATTCTCACTGCAACCCGGTTTTTCATAGCTTAAGGGGTCTTCTTTGGTGGGATAGTGCTTCATAGAGGGATGAATCTTTTTAATACCCATCTCCGTATTTAAATATTCCCGTACACTATCCATAGCCTGCACCTGTTTATCGTCATCACCCATGCCGGAAAGCACTGCCCAGCTCTGACTGTTCAGCCAGATTTTTGCCTGGGGCTCTTTCTCCGAGCCGATGAAAGTGCCTTCATCGGTGATACAGCGACGGAACCACTTGCCGTCCCAGGCCACTTCGTTCACCAGCTTCTTCTGCTCTTCATAAAGCTGAATAAACTTCTCGTCACTTTCGCCTTTTAAACGGGCAAGCTCGGCAATCTGGCGGAGCACCATACCAAACTGCATACCCGTCCAGATGCTTTCACCCTTGCCCTCTCTGCAAACCTTAAAGAGCATATCATTCCAGTCAGATGCCAGCATCAGGGGGAAACCGAACTCACCGCAATGCTCCTTCGTGTAATCAATAGATTTCTGAATGTGCTCCCAAACAGTAGCGTCACCGCCATCATAATAGGGAATCACTTCGTCTAAATAGTCTAAATTGCCCTCTTCCATTACAATGTGATACGTGGTCATTACCAGCCACAAATGATTATCAGAATGGATTCTGGCCAGGGGTTCCCAACCTTCATTGGGGAAACAATAATGGTTGGTGTGACCGTCCTGATACTGCTGACCGAATAAGAGATTCAGTTTATCTTTGGCACGACGCAAATCAAAGGGAACCATAGCCAAAATATCCTGTGCCGTATCGCGGACACCGGTGCCACGGAAGGTGCCCGTTGCATAGTAACTGATATTACGCGAGAACTGGAAGTTCCGTTCTGCCTGATAGGGATTCCAGATGTTAATCATGGTTTCCGCATCTTTATCCGGCAGCTCCACCTTGAATTTATTCAAATGCTCTGCCCAATGCTCGCCTAAAGCTAGATAGGATTTTTCTACAAAATCTTCTTCACGGCAATGAGCAACAGACTTCTTAATATCCGCTTCTGTCATAGCCGCACCTAAAAAGACATTGACAACCTTTTCTTCGCCGGCTTTTAAATCTACAGGAATTTCCAGGGCAAAGCAGGGATCGCCACCACACATCGTAGTATTGGAGCAATGGCCACTTTCCACGCGCTGAGGATTCTCTTCACTTCTGTAACCGCCAATAAATTCATCACGGTCACAATCAAAAGCCGCTATAGGCATATTTGCTGCAAAGTAAATTAACGGTGTTTCCTCTGGCTTTGGCTGACTCTCCACACCATATTCATACACTAAAATATCATCCATATTGTAGCATTCAAGCTGATGCTTGTTGTAGCACTGCCACTGGAGTTCACGCATAAACTCCATCATGCCCAACTCCACATAGGGAAACAGGGTAATCTGCCTGTCCGTTTTAGACTTAAAGGTGAGATTCCAGATTAAACAATTTTCATAAGGTCCAACAAAGTACCTGGCCGTTACAGAAAGACCGCTTTTTTCTGCCTCAAATCTTGTATAGCCCATGCCGTGGGTTGCCTGCCAGCTATCCGGCCGTTCTTTTACCGGCTCTGCCGTGGGGCACCACATGCTGTCGCCATCTTTTATGTAAGTATAAAATCCGCTTCTGTCGGTGGGCAGATGGAAAAATCGGTAATGGTTAATGCGCCAGATTTGGGGCGATTTATAAAATGCAACGCCGCCACCTGCCTGACTCATCATAGTGTGAAAAGTGCCATTGGATAAATAGTTCATCCATGGTGTAGGTGGGTTGGATTTTGTTATGGTAATTTCTTTTTTATCGTTGTGAAACTGATACATATTTTCCTCCTGTTTTACACCGTAATCGTCATTTCAAAATGGGTTACGTCTTCTTTTCTGGGTTTAAAGTCGAGGATATAAACCGTTACCTCTCCACAATTGCAATTATAATGATCCCGATAGCCGTCCTCCAAAACAGAAGGCTCCCAATCATTTTTGTTATAAGTCAGTTTTGCATTGGCAACCTCAATGCCCTCTGCCGTAATCTCCGGCTTGATTTTGGTGATAAACCGTTCCGTTACATCGCCTTCACCGCAGAAGGAGAAACTATCCTGCAAGGTAAAGCTTTTCTCTTTAAAATCAAAGCTACGGATAAAGCTATTCAACCCGGGACAATTGTAAGCCTTGGAAAGGTCAACCGTCAGTTTATTTTCTGCATAAGTCATTTCGCCACGGTACTCTTTGCCTGCCGGCTGACAGTAGCCGTTAATGATGGGGACACTATGCCCTTGGGAGCCGCAGACCAAATGCTGATAACGGCTTTCTGCCTCAAAATAGGCTTTGGTATATTCTCCGGCACCCAAATCGTCAAACACTCTGTCCTCCCCTACACGCAGAATAAAGGAACCTAAGTCGTTATGATTATGCGGTGCATCATTGTTGCCGGCCGTTACGGCAATATCATAGAGTTTGCTCCGTTTAATAAAAAGTCCGGCATCCTGTTTTAAAATAACATCCTCCCGTTTTTCTGCCTTATATTCCCTGTCAGGGTTAAAATACGCAATGGAACGAATGTGATTCTGCCATCTCGCCCTTGAACTTATCACACTGTAATTCTCCTTATTCAAGGTGAGGATCACATCCCCATAATAAGCCTTCAGTTGCTCTAAAAGACCAAAACTCACCGGATTTTTTAACATAGAAGCATCGCTGAAAGTGAGAGGATAGCCGTCATTTAAGAAAACAATATTGGCATATTCGGCAATGCTTTTAACATGCTCCCCGGCAAATAAATCTTCTTTGCCCCCTGTGTGTTCATAGAGAGTCTGGGCATAAGCAACAAAAAAGCCGAAGCCATACTCCCAATAAGTTACCCCTTCTTCGCACACACCACCGGCTTTGTAACTGGATAAGAAAACACGGAGGGAGGCATCAATTCGTTCTTTTACTTTAGGGAACAAGTCCGGGCGTTCATATAAAAAAGCACAGCCCACACTGCCGGCGCAAACTGCCGCCCAGTTGTCAGGATAAAATTCCCAGAAATATGTATCATTCATAAAAGGAGAAATGATTCTTCTCTCCACCTCTGTGCTAATGCGTTTTTTTACATCATCATCCAGACGTTCTCCTAAAATAGCTTTGATTTCAGACAAGGCATAGCCTGTTTCCGAAGCAAATAAATCAATTAAGTTAAACTCATTTTTAATGTTTTCTTCATCATAAGCACCGGTTTTTTTAGAAAGCCCCAAATGTGCCGGCAAAGCCCAGCTATACTCATTGCACACCGCCCATAACACATCCTGCAGTTCCTCAAGATATGCTTCCTCTTCGGGAAAAATCATAGAAAGCAGAGCACACACATTCATTCGCTCACGGCGGTCAAAATAATACCGTTCAAAATTAGTCCGGTTGCCGTTATCAAAAAACTGTTTAAACAATCTGTAAGGCAGTTCCTCCAAGGACTTTCCCTCATATCGTTTATACGCTTCCAATAATTCTTCTACAATAAAATGGTATTTCGGACTGGTGCGAACTGTTTCCCAAAAGGTTTTATCCGTTACTTTTTTTAAAAACAAAAAATTCTCTTTCATGTTTGCTCCTATAAAAATAAAAATTACACTTCATTGGGTTTCCAACCTGCATTGTGATAGCCTGTATAGCCGTTCTCTCTCGTTTTTCTTAACACCTCAGCCGATTTCACCATAATATCATCCAATTCTGTGGAATAATGGCTACTATTCCAAGCTTTGCCTGCCACATAACCAATAAGCCACAGCCGTTCCGGCAGAGTATCCCAGGTGGTAGTCAGTATGCCCTTTGCCTTTTTTTCAATGCAAGTGTTGGTCATGACATCAATATTTTCTACAGTATCCCAGGGAGATACCAGAGTATCGAAGCCATTTTCTACGAAAAAGCCTGTGCTTTCTGCAATGCCTTCTTTAATTTCATACTGCCAGTCAGCAATAATCAAATCACGACTGAGCTTATCCAGACAGGTATAGATGCCGTGTTCCTTTCGACCGGTCGCCCAGATGGGCAACTGCCATTTTTCTTTATCTAAAAACATATCGCCCCAAATAATACCCCGACGTCCTTTTTCTTTCAATTCCTCAGCCAAACCGTTTATGTAATGTAAAAACAGTTCCTGTTTATTTTTCTTCCGGCATTTGGGGCAACTGGCAAAGGAATAAGCCTCATCAAATCCCAGACTGAAATACTCGCCCTCTCCGCAAAGCTCCATTAATTCTTCCCGCATTTTCCTGAGCAGCTTATGCGTTTCAGGATTGGAAAGACACCAAGTCCAGCCGTCTTCTTCAAACAAAAGGGCCAACTTAGGGTTCTGATCAAGCACCACATGCTTGCCGTAACGATCCCGGGCTTGTGCTGCGTGACCTAAATGATTCAGCATAGGGATAATTTCCAGACCCATCGCCCTCGCTTCTTCAATAACAGGCCGGATTTCCTCTTTGGTGTAAGCATGTTCCCAGGAAAGTTCCTCCATCGCATCATATCTAAGAGTTCCCCAAAAGTTTAATGCCACATGGGTAAATTTATAAAAAGCGCAAAGGCGAATGGCTTTTTGTAAAAAAGAAAGGGGCGTTTCTGAAAAGATACAAAGGTCAATGCCTCGAAAGTCTACATCACTCCAGTCTTTCACATCACCACACGGAACAGAAAACTGTTCTCTGCCCTCCTCTAATGAATCGGTTTCGATCATTTGTAAAAAAGTATAGTAGCCGTGCAATAAGGATACACGGTTATCCCCCCTTATACAAGCTCCCTGTTCTGTTATGTGGATAGCATATTCGACCTCACCGGAAAGCTCTATTACCTGCTCATGATAATCACCGAAGGTGATGGCATTCAAAGTAGTTTCTTTACCATGGGCAACTGCTAATCGACTTGTTGCGTGGGTAAAACCACGAAACAGTCTGCTTAAAAGCGTCTCATCGATGTGATCACAGAACAAGGTACAATCCAAATGAGCACCAAAGGAAAATGCTGTTTCTTTTAGTTTTATTTCTTGTGGTCTTGGTATTATATTCATAAAAATCTCTTCTTTCTCCTCCGTTACATCATCTCTGGGAAACGAATAACAACTTTCGTACCTTCTCCCTCTGTGCTTTCTATCCTGATAGAACTTTTATTGCCAAACATAAAACTAAGTCGTTTGGAAACATTCATTAAGCCAACATGTTCACTGCTATACTCCCCGTCCTGAGCCAGCATTTGATTCAGCTCCGCCTCTTTTTCCTGTGTCATACCAACGCCATCGTCTTCCACAACAAACTGAATGAAGCCTTTGTTCCGTTTGGCGATCACCGTGAGCATACCCTTTTCCTTCTTATGTCGCAAGCCGTGTTCAATGGCATTTTCTATGATTGGTTGCAAGCAAATGTTAATGGTTTTATAATCGTGCACCGCTTCATCAACGTTCCAATTGACACAAAAAACATCTTCATAGCGAAGCTGCATCAGTTCAACATACAGCCGGGCATTAACCAATTCTTCCTCAACGCTGACAATAGACGCATTGATTTCCATACTGGTCTTTAAAAATTCACCCAGTTTATAAATCATAACGGAAACATCATTTTCCGTTTCTGTCATCTCAAAGGCACGCCATTGAATGGTGGATAGCATATTGTATAGAAAATGTGCCTTAATCTGCGAATGAAGAGCCATAATCTGTGCTTTGTTATAACCAATGAACTGATGAATAATTTCCTCATCATTTTTTCCGTTACTGTTCAAAATAATAGACGCCAGTTTATTGGCATATTGATTTCCTTTTTGATGCGCTGCTTCTTCCGGTTCATCATTTGTTTTATCAATAAATGTCATAATGTTCTTTAACGGTTTGTAGTTTCTCATTGTGAGCATATAGGTAACAAATAATGAAACTGCAAAGAATATAAAACAAACCTCCATAAGCTGCCAGAAGAAGGATGTCCACTCCATTTTATACTCATTCTGAAAATCATATATCACATATTTCCAGTCATTATAAGCAGAGTTTACAATGGTGATATAGGCATTTTCACCTTTAATTTTAGCTGATTTCATTTTTGTTTCTTCCGGTTGCAAGAGGTTTTTATAGTTTTCATCATCGTTCACATTTTTAAAAACCAACAAAGCATCGCGACTTAAAATAATGTGCCCGTCTCCGGCAAGCAAAAAGAGATTCTGCTTTGTGTTGTCGTGCTTTAATAATTTCGCCAGGTCCAATGCATTCAGGTTAATGACCACAGCCCCCAACTTATCTTTACGATTCGCACTAAAGGGACGGACAATCGTAATTAAATACGGCTCATTTCTGCTTTCCTGATGTTCAAAAATCCGCACAGAATTACAATCCATATTCAGATATGCTTCATACCATCTCTGATTGCTGAACTCCTCCATAGGCAGAGTATTAAGCCGTTCATTGCTACTGTCAAAAACCTCTTTCGTCTGTTCGGTATAAATATAAAACGAATCAATATAACGATAAATCGCCGTATAATTCTTGATATACCCGCGTATATCACTAAGAGTCTCTTTATCTGTATCGCCACTTAAAATAAATTTTTCTACATTTGGCTGCATTCTGGTATTGATAGCAATTTTATCCATGCTTAAAATGGTATCGTCGATTACATTTTTAACATATAGGAGGGATTCTTCTCTTCTATCATGAATTTTTTCACGAAATTCCCGACTATCGGTGTAATAAATATAGCCACCAAACAAGGTGGTCAACAGCAAAGAAATGAGAATAGACGTAAAAAAGTTTCGAAAAAACAAATTGTTAAACCGTTGATTTTCAACCTGAAATAAAAATCCCTTTTTCATCGTCATAACACCATTACACCTCGCTATCCTTAAAATACTTACGATATTCAATTGGTGTCATACCTGTTTTCTTTTTAAACAGCGAATTGAAATAGGTATTGCTTCTGAATCCAACCATTTCACTTATTTCAATAATTTTATAGTTGCTTTCCTTTAAAAGTTTTTCAGATTGTGTTATTCGTAAATTGGTGACATAATCCACAAAGGTCTGATGTAAAACCTTGTGGAACAAGCGGCTGAAATACGCAGTGCTGATGCCTACATATTCTGCCACATCGCCGGCAGAAATTTCTTTGGAATAATTTCGTTCAATAAAGCGCTTGGCACGGAAGATAATCATTTTATCCCGTTCTTCTTCCAGGTTAATATTGTTATCCGCCAGCTGATTAAAATAGGCCATTAAAAACTCACGGACTTCTTTATTGGTCTTTATCCTGTTTAACCGTTCCTGAAAATAACCAAGACCGTAGTTCTTGTCGATTTGTATATTATTCTGTTCTAAACTCTGCAAAATCACATCACACAAATTACATAAATGTGCTTTATCTTCTTCTGTGTATTCAAGAGTTGGCGAAAATGCTGTCATTGCTTCAATACCTTCCGTAACCAAAGACATATCACCATTTAAAAGGCCTTTCAGTAACATATTGCCACAATTAAACACAGTTTTAACAAAATCCATTTTCTCATGGGCTTTTTTATTGTTTTCTGTGCTTTTAAAGCGCTTAATCGTTTCCTCCAGGCGCATCTTAAGTTCCTGAAAATTAATAGGTTTTGTCAGATAATCCACCACATGATACTGAATAGCCTGTTTGGCATAATCAAAATTTGAATAGCCACTGATTAAAATAACTTGTATATGCGGATATTCCTCATAAATCATTTTAGCCAGATCAAGACCGGAAACACCCAGCATTTTGATGTCACTAAGCACTAAATCCACCTCGTGAGACCGAATATAGTCCATCGCTTCTTCCCCGCTGTTTAAGGTGGCAATTACGCTGAACTCACAGAAAAACTTGCTGATATATTTTTCCAAACCGCGACAAATGGTTATCTCATCATCCACAATCAGAACCTTATAGCTCATTTTTCTCCCTCCTCAGCATAAAATAAGTAATTTTGTGGAATGAACGCATACCATAACAAGGTATGCGTTCATTCTCAATATTTAAAAAACAGTAATTTTTGAATATAAGGGTTTCAAGGTTGCAATACCGTCCCAGATATATACATACAGTTCACCTGTTGTCTCTTCGGGGATTGTAATACTGCCAACAAGTGTAGATGGTGTATTTTTCGTCAACGTTGCATCCTCTGAAACACCAGAAGTAATCAATCTGCCATTTGCATCCGTATAAGCCACAAATAGTTTTGCTGCAGTGTTTTGTTTTGGGGTAACCGCCACACTAACGGTTAAAACACCGCTTTCCACCTGAGTCAACAACTGTTCTGCCTGATTTTTAACCGTCATGCCATCCAGACTAACAACGGCATTTGCCGAACCTTCCGAAGACACCATAATATCAAACTCGCTGGTCACAGTACCAGTTGCCGTTTCAGCTGTTGCCATTACGCGGACAACACCGACCTTAAGACCTGTTAAAACACCATCGGCCCCTAAAACCACATTGCCGTTTTGAGCGCCTAACGTATAGGTAACAGTTACGCTATCCGCCGGAATCACAAAACCTCCGGCAGTACGAACCAGACTTGCAAGCTGAACTTGTTCGCCAACACCAACCTGAATATAACCAGCGTTGCCGGCCTTCTTTGCATCTCTTACAAAGAGGTTATAGGGCTTGTTGTCACCGTCTACATACTTAAAGCTTTCTCTAAGACCCATTTTATCCAGCTCCAGAGGCTTAATGCCCAAACCTTCCGCCAGCGAGCCATAAGCATAACGAACATCGCCACCTGTATTGCTGATAAAATTCGGATTACCCATTACAGAATTCAATTCATACCCATTTTCCTGATACTTCGACAGGTTGCTATAGTTTGTCGAAGCACTGGAAGTTGTGG
This sequence comes from Clostridia bacterium, assembly GCA_017416855.1. Lineage (GTDB taxonomy): Bacteria > Bacillota > Clostridia > UBA1381 > UBA9506 > UMGS755. The sequence continues at coordinate 106,953 of JAFQAZ010000001.1, read as the reverse complement.
TAGAATGCTTAAATTGAATATATGAAGATGTTGCATTATAGAACAGATTCTGATCGGAGTTCTCTATTCTCTTTGTGCTCTTATCCATAAAATAGTGATAATACATCGTTTTGCCGCTATTATAGAAAATGTTATTTTCAATCTTCATACGTTCAGTATGCTGACCGGACTCCCATCTCATGTAGCTGACAATGCTATTATAGGCCGTGGGGCTATCCATAAAATAGTTATTCTTAATCTGTATATCATCACCCTTTGCCTGAATCAGGTGATAGATGTTACCTTGCATACGAGTTATCAGATTGCCTTCTATAATGGTGTTATGAGAGGCTTCATCAGGATAAATCGCACGGTAGCTTCCTTTAGAATATCCATCATGGAGATAGTTATTCCGCACAATGTTTGTGCCGAGTGTGAGCATAAGATAAATCAGGCCGGAGTCATCTGATCCGTTACAACAAGCTGAAATGTCATTATATTCAATGACGTTATCACCGGTTAAGTATTTCTCTGTAGAACCGCCTACATTAATACCAATACGCTTAAGGTCATGAATGCGGTTGTGAGAAATCACATTGCCGTCTGCATAGTCCACACCGGAAATGCTAATACCGCTGGAAGAGTGTAAAATTTTCGACATATGATGAACATAGTTATTATCAATCAGATTGTCAACTTTCACATAATCAAAGCCATATAGAATAATACCGTTTTGTCCGCCATCATATATGTGGTTACTGGAAATAACACTATTCTTCAGATTTTGATTAGAGGTGATACCATTACCGCCAACAGCATGAATTTCGCAGTTTTTAACAGCCACATTGTCAGCATTTAAAATTAAAACACCGTTACCATATTCATTTGATTTACTGTGTGAATACATTTTTGCGCTGCGGTTTGTGCCGCAAATGCCAATGCCATCGATAGTAATATCCGAAATGGTACTTCCATCACTGTTGCCAATGGTAATCATATTGTCTATCACCGGATACGTAATAGTCTTACCCTCCATCATGCCATCGGTGGGATAATAATAGATATAGCCTACCTCAGGATTGTGATAGAATTCACCTGGGGCATCCAGCAGCTCTAATGCACCCTGCCAGAAATAGTAGCTGTCCGTACCAATATTATAGGACGCAGGCTCCTGAAGGGTTACTAACCGACTGGCGGTGTCGATGCTACTTACAGGAAGCACATTCATACCCCACATAAAGTAGCCGTCACTGCCACCGGCAAACATACCCACTTCCAAATTGGACATATCTGCCATCTGGGGCAAAGTGCCTGCTCTGTACGTAAACTGAGTCAGAGAATTATTATAACTGTCTGCCTGCACAAATTCGCTGTACATATTCTCATAAGAGGCCTGCTTATTGGGATAGCGAGCCATAGTCAGCATATTATTATTCTCAAAAAGAACCTTAATATCCAGACCCATTGGCACTTTTGCACGGTAAATATTACCCGAATACTGTTCCCAACCGGTAATTGCCTGACTGCTGCCGTTTAATACCGGCTGTTCATCATTGAAATTCTTGATGGTAATATGATTCTTGCGTTCAGGCTTTTTCTCAATGAGAATTTCTTTAGTAACTTTATATTCTCCACCGTGGAGCAAAATTTCAAAGTTATCTTCCGATCCCAATGCCATTAAATAATCGGCATACTGCATAGCAGCCTCAATAGTGGCTAACGGACTTTCCGCTGTCGCCTTGTTGGTGTCGCTACCGTTTGGTGCCACATGAATTTCAAACACATTGGCCTTCTTCTGCTTCTGTACAGCCAATGCCTTGTTAAAGCTTTTGCGGAAGGCTTCCATTGTGGCATAGGACTCACCGGTCAAAGCCGCATATACTGCTTCAGGTGCATCAATTTCTTCCAATGCAGATAGGGAAATACCAACATCTAAACCGTAACTGCTGATGAAATCTGCCATTTCGTCCTCAGTGGTTGCCTGATTCACCATCTGCAACAATGCTTCAGGCTCCTGACCGGGCAAGAAGGCCAGTGTTTTTTCATAGAGCTTGTTATCTGTAACACAGCCTACCGTAACCTTATAATTCTTGCCCAGCATATTGGTTTCATAGGGAATTAAGAGAGAATAATGTCCCCCATCGCCCGTCATGACCTGCTCCAGAAAGATAAGGGATCCCTCATCTGCGTCCTTCACCGTCACATATACGGGATATCCGCTTTTCTCACCAAAATATCCAAATATAGTCAGTCCTTCGCTGTTTACCGTTGTTGATAATTGTTCCGCATTATCTATGACGGTGCAGATGTTGCTTTCTGCCGAAACAGAAAGCACACCCACCTGCAAGAATAACACAAAACTCAATACGAGAAAAAGCAATCGCTTGCTTGTCGCTGCCATTAATCTTCAGCTCCCTTAGTAAATTTTAACATCTTCCACTCTGGAATGGAACCACTGTACATTTTCAGGGTCACCGGAGAAGGAGGTAGCACCGGCCATATAAGTTCCGGTAATCGGAACATTCACTTCTTTTACAACATGCCATGTTCCATTTCCGTCCATACAGGAGGCAACAATGATATCGCCCTTCTTCTCTAATTTCAGTTTCACAGGATCGTGATATACAAATTCCTTAGAAATTTCTCTTGATACGGAGGTATCGGTTGAATTCGGGAAATCCGGTGAACGCCAGGTCATAATAACACCCTTGTTGCTGGGGATGTAACGGATGTTTACGTTATAAGCCCCTGCGGTATCTTCCTGACGGAACATAATACCGGTACCGGCAATGGAGGTAGGCGCTGCTTCAACATCGCGTACGGTTGCCTCAATGGTCATATCGCCACTTACCTCACGGGAAACGAAAGTAAATTCGTCTTCCTTATAATAAATATCTTCACCGGAGGAGAAGATACTGATACCTGTATCATCTTCAACTGCATAACCGGCAGAACCTAAGTAGTTGGAAACCTTCCAATCATTCTTGAACTTACTGGGTGCTGTTACCATCATATTGGTTGAGGTGGATAATTCTTTACCCAGCCAATTTACTGTTACCTTAACCGGTACCTTACCGGATGCAATACCCTTGATGTTTGCGCAAGAAGCGTTCTGACCTACAAACTGTGCTTTGGTTTCATCTAGGGATGTAAAGGTGATTGCAAAGTCATCTACAGGAATTTCTTCGCCGCCCTCGCTGTAACCCATCACCTGACAAGCGAGTTCAGCACCTTCTTCTACAACATTAGATGCAATCTTCAGTTTAACGTTGTTAATGTAAGCATTCACACCACTCACAGGAACAGTTGCAGAGATGCTCTCGCCGTTAAGAGTGACTGTTGCCGTTAATTCGTTGGCCGCTTCTTGATCAAAACGGACATTACCTCCGGCATCTAAGTAAGCCGTCTCAGGATTCTGTAAGGAGAACTTGATATCTTCAAATTCCTCCCCTACTAAAATCTGGCCGAACTGTGTTTTACCAATCGGCATAACAGAGTTTAATTCCCCTGTTTTGAAAATGTAGAATTTTTGGTCAAAGCCCAGTTCTACCAGTTTATCATCTACAAACGCATAAATGTCAATGCTGGAGGTTTGACCTTTATCTTCTACCGTTGCAGTAATTTTTGCCTTACCGGCACTAACAGCTGTTACCACACCGTTTGCATCCACATAGGCAATTTCGGGAGCATCACTTGTAAAGGTGATGTTTTCCGGCTTTTTCACAAAGCTGCTGTAAGTTTTGCCGATAACATTCAGGTTCACCTGCTGACCGCTGGTTAAGTTCATAGCAGAAAGCGTATCAGTATAGCCTTCACGGTTAATAAAGAGACGCCAGATAGGTTCATCGTTCACATATTGAAAGTCTTTATTCAAACCAATGGTAGACTGCTTAATGGTCTTAATACCAATCGTTTTAGCCGGAGAATCATACCGCAGACGGAAGTCATCTGCTAAAGAATTCATAAACTTCGGATCTTCGGTGAGGGAGTTCTGATCGTAAGTACCGGCGCCATACTTCTTCCATTCCTCAAAGGTTGCCACCGGCGTGTGCGTTAAAGTATATTCTGTGGCATCCGAATCATAGTACAGATTGTTATCTGCTCTTGCCACGGTTTTTTCCGTCAAGTGAGGTGCATCATAGGGATTGGGGCCATGTTCATAAGAAATGTTATGTTCAATGATGTAGCCTTCACTCTTGGTACCTGTACTGTCATACAAATGATAAGAACCCTGAGTGGGATCCACACCGGCATGAGCCGCAATGTTGTTAATGAACTTAAAGTCACGACCCTTGGCAAAATAACTATTGATGTAAGTACCGCGGTCATCGGGGCCTTCTGTCGCCATTCTGGTTACAATGTTGTTCTGACAACGCATGCTGTCACACACAATGTCGGAATAATAAGCACTCCAATGGCTGTAACCGGCGTTGGAATCGTGCATAAAGTTATTATGCACCGTAGAACCGGTACCCTCCATGGTATTACTGAAATACATCATACCCGTATCTTCTGCAGACGCATTACAGTCGGACAAATCGTTATAGCCTACATAGTTAAAGCCGGTTCGGCCGCTCATCTGTATGCCGGTTCTGATGGCATCATCCACTCTGTTGTGGCGGATAAAGTTATCACTACCGCCGGAAATCTGAATCGCCTGGGTCTGACCAACCAAACGGCTGGTGGTGTGCACCAGATTATTAGAGATCACATTGTTAGCGCTTTGGAATACTTCTTCAATATTAAAGTATATGGCGCCCAGACCGGCACTATGGACATAGTTACAGTCTATCTGCAAATTAGAATTAAATCCTGCGGCAAAAATACCGTTACCGCCCACGTCGTGAATATGGCAGTCAATAACCGCACAGTTTTCAGCATTTTCAAATTTAAAACCGTTACCGGTGGTAGCATCTACAAACACACTGGCACAATAAGCCACGTTAGTGCTGCGTTTTGTATTGCGGATTTCTAAACCGGAAAATTCAATGTTCTGTACGGTTTCTGTCAAAGATGCACCCTTTAAGGAGAAAACATCATCGACCATAGGTATGGATATGCGCTTACCGCTCATGGAATAGTCATTGGGAATGTAATAGAGCTTGCCGGCCTTAGTATCATGATAGAACTCGCCCGGTGCATCTAAAAATTCCATGGCACCCATCATATAGAATTTTGAGCCTGCACCAAAATCGTAAATACCGGTCCTTTCCAGTTGCAGAATGCTGTTTGCATTATCAAACTTCACAACGGGAATCAGCTGGCTGTGCCACATCCAGATACCGCTGGGGCCGCCGGGCCATACAAAGACTTCAAGACCTTCTGTATTTTTAACATAGGGCACTTCGCCCTTATTCCAGGAAAGGCTCAGCTTCACATCGCCGTTGCCACCGGTTGTTTTCATAAAGCCATCACGGGGCTCCTTGGGATTGGCATTGGGATGTCTTGCTTTTAAGGTCGTATTGCCGTTTTCATAAACCATATGAATGGGCTTCTCGCCTTTTACATCGGCCACATAAATGTTGCCGGCATAAATGTCCCAGCCGGTTACCTGCTTTGCACCATCGAAAATTGGTTTTTCATCTTCGTAAGCGGTATATCTTACTTTATAACCGTTCCGGCCGGAATCAGTTTCTGTAAAGACAACGGTTTTGCTCACAGGATAGGTACCGCCGCGGAAGTATACAACGATGTCTCCCTTCTGATTTTCTGTCAGCTCTCGAACGGCCTTCTGAGCACGTTCAATGGTTTTAAAAGGCTTATCAATGGTACCGTCGTTTTTATCGTTACCTTTTGGAGAAACATAAAGATATGTTTCTTCGTTTTCTAAATATTTTTTCTCAAAATAAGGAAGTAAATGCTCTTTGTAGTCAACCTTAGAATGTCTTACGCTTTCATCCCAACGGCTGAAGAACATAAGACCATATTCTTTGTTTTCTTTATATTCAATGCGCATTGCCTTGGCAAAGGCATCAGCCGGCACATAAAGGGTGCCGTTTTTGTTGACAGGAAGAGCTGCCGAATCAATCGCCACACCATCTGCTGTAATGGGCTTGCCGGCCGTGATACGAATCACTGCACAGTTGCGCTGTTCAACCACAAAGGTACCACCCTTTGCAGACTCCCAGCTATATTCAGTATTAAAACTTTCTGCCAAGAACCGAACGGGCACCATAGCGGTATCCCCTTCAAAATATGGTTTGGTAGCAGAAAGATCAGCACGTTCGTTAAACGCATAGGCAATGGCATTATCTGCCTGTAAAACCGTAGAACGGCTTAAAATTCTGTATGCAAAAAATTCCGGCGTTGCCGTTGCGGCAAAGGCTGGTACATACATAAGCCCCATCAGAATTTGCACGATGAGAAGAAGTGCTACAAAACGACCTTTCTTCATACAATCAACTCCTTATTGTTCTTTTATTAGATAGTTTTTATATTTTTATAATACTATTTTCTTTACAGACAAAGCAAATATTTTTTCTCCATCTACAAAGAAAGTAGCATCAAAAGTGACACTGTTTTGTTGGGGCGGATATGAGCCTCCGCCCCAACAAAACACTTAATTTTTATATCAAAGCGGTCTGAACTTTTTTACATTCCCTTATTTCTTTACAATGTGTACGGCGTCGATATACAGACCGTTAGGATCATTTTCATTACCGCCGTAATCGGGGCCTGTTACCTTCATATTGATGTAAATGCCGTATTTATCAGAAGGTATTACCTCATACAGGTGGCTGATACCTAAGCTGTAGCCAATGTAATGTAATAAGCGGAACATCGTGGAAGTCTGTGCACTTACATTGGAGATGTCGCCTAAATGATAGAGGTGATATTCATCCGGTACCAAATCTTCAAAGAAGAGCTCGGTGTGGAAGTTCTCGTTATCTCCTTCGGTGAAGAACACAACAGGATTGGGCAGTTCAGCATCTTTCGGGCTGGAAATATACATCAGCTTTCTCTTGGGATGCATTTCATCCGGTGCAATTCTGAACACCTCACGACCAACTTCATCGTCTACTTCCATATATTCACCAACGGGTTTACCGTCAGGCAACATACCGCAACCTGCCATACTGTGGAAGCCAACACCGGAAACGGTATAAATATTCTCTTCGCCAAACTGTTTCAGTTCTTCGGGCACGGGCACAACCGGCTTCGGTTTGATTACCAGACGTTTCATGTGGTGAATTTCTTCTTCAATCCTTTTCGCAATACTCTCCGTATGTTCAGGATATTTTTCATTGCCGTACACTTCAACATTCACTTTAACATATTCAATCACCAGATTTGCGGCATCTTCCTTGCTGATGGGCAGGGTTTCGCCACGGCTTGCGGCAATCTTTTCAAAGTCATCATAACGCAATGCATAGGTACGGTACAAACAGCTCTGCAGAAGACGGATTCTCTTTAAGCGTGTTTCGTCATTTGCAACGGCTTGTTCGGCTTCTGAAAGAATCTTAATGCCGTCACGAACTGTGACATAGTTCATATAGTTACCCAAAACAGCCTGTTCAAACACCATGGTACGGCAACCGTTATCTGCAAGATTCTGTTCCAGCAGTTTGATATACTGTCTCACTTGGGGAGCTGCATCACCATAGTAGCGAACAATGAAGTCTTCTTTTAAGGCTTCATAATCCTGATAAGGATCTTCCATTACACGGGCTAAGAGCCACTGTGTCATAGAGAAGAAGTCGCTGACATGGCTAATTTCATGTTCAATAAAGCAACCCTTACCGCCTTTTTCATGGAAATACCGAAAGTTGTGAGCCAGCTTTAAGAAATAAGGCATACTGGTGTTGGGGTATTCCTGCAGGAAATAATCCCAGATATACATAGTGGAATTATTTTTTTCGCAAGCTTTAGACCAAGTGTCTAGCAGACGGAGACAATCTTTATTTACAGGATGGTGAATGTCGCGCATCAGGTCTGCCTTTAAGTCAGCAAAGTGAACCAGAATGTTGGGTTCGGGTACGGTGTCATCCTTCGGCGGTTCAATATAATCCCAGTAAATCAGGGTGTGAATTAACACTTCAGGATGTTTTTCTGCCACCAGCTTAGCCACTTCGTTTGCTAAATACAGGTTATAGCCGGAACGGCCTGCCTTTTCATGCAGGGGCGCACATTTTTCGCACTGGCAATGACCCTGAGAGTCAGCTACAGATACAGAGAAGAAGCTTGCCGGCTCAATGCCCAGCTCTTTGGAGCGTTTAATGTTTTCATCAATATTGGCAATCACTTTATCGGCCACATAGCGGATTAAGCCTTCATTAGTATGACAATAGTTGGTGCCGTGCTGAGGTGTTTTGGGTCTGTAGCCCAGCAGTGCATTATAGGCAAACCAATCAGGATGTTCATCATAGAGTTCATCAATCAGCACCAGTCTGGGAATGGTGTGAGAAGGATGAGGCGGTCCAAAATATTTAACGCCACCGCGGTTTACAAAATCCTTATGCGCAATCTGTTCGATATTGGTGATATCGGACCAGGCGTTCATACGGTTTCTTAAAATATATTCATAGTTAACCGGCTGGAATGTATCAATTACATTTCTGTATTCAAACACAGGGGTGCCGCTTGATGCAAAGTCATCCGCCAGTTCCAAAGTGTCCTCATTGGGGACATATTCTTCAAACCAGGTCCACCAGCGAACGCCCACAATATCTTCCAAAAAGTGATACACAGCATAGCCAACACCTCTGTCTGTGTTGGTTAAACCACCGTGCAGTATTACATTTTCATTATGTACACAAATCATCCAGTTTTCGCAAGAATCTGCTGTAAAACCATTGTTTTTGGCATATTCCGTGTGCCCTACATAAAAAGCCTTGCCGGAAACGGAACTTTCAGACACAACAGGAAGCAGTACATCGTAAACTTTGTCTACATATTCCGCCAGTTCACCCGCAACTGTTTTTTCAACATTGCTGGCGTTCTGAGGAATGGCGATGCAATAAGCCGATTGCTTGTTTTTAATCAATGTAATCATATTGCTGTCTCCTTTGATTAATGTTATTGTTTTATTGTGAAAAAGAAAAAGGATAATGTCTTCCCCTTGATAAAGGTTAGTTCAAAATTTCTTTATCTTCTTTCTTTTTCACAACAGCTTTTGCTGTTCTCCGCCCGCCGGAAGCGGGCGGAGAACAAACAAACCGGTTACAGAATGTTTGTCATTCTGATTATTTTGTGGTTGTTTTTAAAGAAACAGGTAACATTGTATCCATGCTGTCCCAAACATAAACAGCGGCGGTGTAACCTGCACCTGCTTTGTCAGCATCAATGGTTACAGTACCTTCTGTTGCGGGGATGGTTGCACCTGCGCCGATGTTATTAACCGGAACGGGATCAATATCTACCAGCTTGCCGTCTTTATAAAGAGCAACAATCACAACTGCACTCTTAGCAGAACCGGAAACGTTGGTCAGGCTTGCCCAACCCTTAATGTCACCGGTGTAATCGCTTGCAATGGTGTTAATAGCGCTTCCGCCTGCTTTAAAGCCACTGGCCGCACTGTAAACGCCATCAGCATAAATAGCCGTGAAGTTTATGGTTTTGCCTTCATAAAGGGCTGCACCCTCTGCACTCATAACAGTGGTGGGAACGGTTAAGGTGTATTTGGTTAAGTAATCAAATGCCGCATTGGGAACGATTGCCACGGTCTTAGTGGTGGGGTTGTAAGCCGGTGTCCAGGCTACAATCTCCGGAGCATTTTCACGGTCTACCAATCCCCAAGCGCCGGTATAACCGGAACGGATTGAATTGGTGAAGGTAGAAATTAATTCTGCCTGTGTTGCAGTATCGGTGTTTAAGTCAAACAGAGGTGTAACTTCGCCGTTTGTTGCGGTGTAAGTCAGTTTCGGATTCTTCCATAAAGCTTCAAATCCGCTGGTGCCCTGTTCATGCTTATAGATACCAAACTGCAGTTTGCCAACAGCTGCTGCTTTGTAAACGGTGTCTCTGCCGTTCCAGGTTGCAGTTGTGCCGGTCTTAGTATCTGTCGCTTTAACAGAATATTTGTTGTTGGTTAAGTCTAAGGTGTATTCAATGTCTACCCATGTAGCTTCGGGCATTTTATTTCCGTCAGACGAATCAGAGCTTGCCTTTGTACCGTTTTCGTAAGAGAATTCAACTCTATCTACAGCCGGTCTGATGAAGGACATAACAGCACCGTTTGCATCCATCCACTGAATGTGCGGAGTGGTGTATTTATTGCCGGTGGCGGTTACAACTTGTTCAAAATCTTCAACAAATACGGAAGTGGTAAAGGTGTAAACACCGTTGGTCTGACCGCTGGGGATTGCATATTCCGTCCAGTTAGTTACATACTGACCATTGTTTGCATCCAATGTAGTTCTGAGCACTCTGTCAGTTGTCTTTTTCTCCAGGGTGATGCCGGAGAGAGTGTTTGTATTCACTGCCTCGGAGAAGGTCAGGTTAACACCCTTGGAGGAAGCACCTAAATAACCGCCTTCTGCTAATGCTGCACCATTGGTATCGGTAATAGCATCTAAGGTCAGCACACCGCCTAAGTTACGAGCAACAAAGCTATAGCTCTTAGCTTCATCTAAAACAGCCAATCCGCCGGGGGTTGTTAAAATGCCGGTGCCCAGTTCTAACAGATAGTTTTTGCTGGTATTCCAGCCTAAGTCGTTGGTTAAGCTGTAGGTTTTGCCGTCGCCAGATAAAGAGCGGGTAACAGCTACGGGAGTTTTGGAGGTTTCTTCTGCAACAACAAAACTTACACCACCATTAGCATTTTCTGTAAAGCTGCCAAAGGGGAAGCTGCCGCCAACTGTCGCAGTGGCAAGAGGCATTTCATAGGTTGTGGAGTTGCCATTTACGACGGCGGTTACCACAAAGTCTTTCATAGAAATGTCAACCTTACCGGCATTTTCCTGAATGTACCAAGCGATACCACTAACCTGTGAACCCACATTTCTGACGTGAGTATTGGCGTTAATCACATCGCCGTTTTCCTTGGTAAAGGTTGTAGTGTAGGTGTTATCAGCAGAGCCTTCACCAACTGTAGCCACTGTTTCAACAGTCACCCACTGACCGCCTAAACCCTGATAAGCAGCGGTAACACTGGAAACGCTGTTGTTGCCCCAATACTTACCGTCAATATAACCGGCCTGTGCCAATAAGGTTGAGCCGTCTTTAAACTGAATACGGGGCATACGAACGGTATCTGCAGAAATCTTAGTTTTGTAGCTTACCTTAACGGTACCTTCGGTAATGGTTGAAGGTAGGTTAAAGGCAATGTTATCACTATAAGGATAAGTAGAATTCAGTTCCCCTGTGATGCGCAGAACTTTTTCGGTCTTCACATCGGTGTAAAGATTTACATTCTCTGCCAGTGTGCTTTCCTGAACAGCCTGAGAAAAAGCTACATCAATGGTCTTTTCTGTCAGGTCGATTTCGTTAGCATCCACATCACTTAAGGTTACATCACCGGCCGTTACGGTAACGGTGCCGGATAAGTCACGAGCAATGAAGTCATATACTTTATCAGTAGAACTCATAGCGGTTACGTTGTCTGCTTTTTTCACGCCTTTGCCAACAGTTAAGGTGTAAGTCTTGGCAGGATCCCAATTACCTTCGTTGGTTAAGGTGTAGGTCTTGCCGTCTGCGCTCAAAGCACGGGTAGCAGCTACTTCGTTACCGAATACAGCCGTTTCAACTGCGCAAGAGCTGGCGCCAGTGGTAATGGTGTTACCATAGGTGAAAGCAGAAGGTCGACTGCCAACAGCGGTACTACTGATGGCATCACTTGCAACCAATGTAGTTTTTGTGCCGTTTGCTGCAGTATGATACATTTCGACATCTTTCAATTCAATATCCATGGTGTTGTTAATATCTTTGCCGGTAATGGATACAATATGGAACTGATCGATAGCAGTTTTGAAGCCAAAATTTCCGTCTATGGTACCATCAGCATCAATATCCAGTTTTACATTCTTATTGTCAAAGTCAACATTACAAACCACATCTACCCATCTGTTAGCCGTATTGGCAAACGAGCCGGAAGAACTTGTGGAATTGTTCCAAAATGTTTGGCCATTAAAACCAAAACTGGTTACTTCTTTTAATGCATTGCTGCTGTCAAAACCCTGTACATATACGATAGGCCAACGGGTGCCGTCATATTTTGCAGAGAATTTAACGGTCAGCACACCACCGGAAATTGGGGTAGCAAGCTCTTTTGTAATTCTGGAAGCATATTCAACACCACTAGTGGTTTTCTTCAGGCGAAGAATTTTGCCCTCTGTTCTGTCAGACATTAAGGTTACATTATCTGCCAAAGAAGCTTCTCCGGCTGCTTCTGCGAAAGAAACAGTAATGTCTTTTTGTGTCAAGGGGATGGTAGTTGTTTCTTCTTCGCTTAAAGCTGTTGAACCGGCAGCTGCAGAAACAGCTGCGGATAAATCTTTTGCTTTAAAGTCATATTTTGTGCCGTTTACAACCAAAGAGTAAGTTTTGTTGGGATCCCAATCACCTGCATTGGTTAAGGTGTAGGTTTTGCCGTCATTGGAGAGAGAACGGCTCATAGTTACAGCAGTACCGGTGGTTACGGCTTCTACTGCACAAGAGCTGGCGCCAGTGGTAATGGTGTTACCATAGGTGAACGCGGAAGGTCGACTGCCAACAGCGGTACTACTGATGGCATCACTTGCAACCAATGTAGTTTTTGTGCCGTTTGCTGCAGTATGATACATTTCGACATCTTTCAATTCAATATCCATGGTGTTGTTAATATCTTTACCGGTAATACTAACCGTATGGAAGTTGTCGATAGCTGTTTTAAAGACGCCACCGTTCCAATCTATGATACCGTCAGCATCAATATCAAGAAATACTTTACTCTGTTCAAAGTCTACATCACAGACGACATCAACCCATCTGCTTTTTGTATCAGTAAAAGTACCTGTTGCATCTGTAGAGTTATACCAATATCTCTGGTCGTGGAAACCAATACTGGTTACTTCTACCGTGCCACCGGTGCTATTGCTACCCTGTACATATACGATAGGCCAACGAGTGCCATCATATTTTGCAGAGAATTTAACAGTCAGCACACCACCGGAAATGGGGGTAGCCAGCTGTTTGGTAATTCTGGATGCATACTCAACACCACTAGTGGTTTTCTTCAGGCGAAGAATCTTTTCTTCCTGTACATCTGTCAGCACAGAAACATTACTTGCCAAAGCGCTTTCATCTACAGCTTCGGAAAAAGCCACATCAATTGACTTCTGGTCTAAGCTGATGGTGGAGGTTGCTGCATCACTTAACGTTACGCCGCCGGCGGTAACCGTTACCCCTTCTGCAGCACTAACCATGAACGTGCCGGATGCCACTGTCATAATAACTGCCAAAAACAGTGCCAAAAACTTAGAATAGGTTTTCATATTTTTCCTTCTTTCTTTTTTATTTTTTCGCTATTAATAAAAGTTTAAATAGTATATATGTCAAATGGGTTTTGGGGAGGGGATACGAGGAAATCTCCCCTTTTAAAAACCCACATTTTTTTAACTTTCACTTTGCCGATTATTTCTTAGCTGCTAAGAATGCATCAATCTGAGACTGCAGTTCTGCTTTAACCTTCTCAAGGCCTGCTGTTTTTAACTTACCCATCATTTCTTCATAGGTCGCTCTGTGGTCGGGCAGTGCACCATCGTTTAAACTTCTGGAGAACTCGCCTTCAACCGCACGGATGTGTGTGAGTTCCGTAGAGAGCTTCGATACATCGGGCTTAAAGCCAAGCAAGGGGGAAGTTTCAGCGGTGGGACCCTGCACATCGTTCAGCAGATATTCAAACCAGCCATCAGGATCGCTTTCCAGCATGTGGCCGTTAAAGGTGTTACCAACAACCCAGCGTTCCAGCTTGTAAAGGGGTTTCTGCTGCGCATCACGAATGTAAGAAACTTTGTTGTTCTTCATTTCGTAGTGCTTGCCTTCCACGCCATATACCAGTAGGTTAAACAGGTCGGTGCCCTTTTTAGTGTTCATTAAATCCAATACTTCCATAGCAGGAATTGCATTGGTTGAATATGCCGCAATGGATGTACTGGTTGCTGCGTTACCCATGCTGATGTAAGGCGGCAGACCCTTTATGGGGATAACATCCACGAAGGGACGGCCGTTGTTACGCTGACCAATTTCAATATCTTTAAAGTAGTTATGTGCCCAGAGCACGTTGCCGTCTTCTTTGAATTCATACTGGCTGGCAGATTCCATGCTGGCAATATCTTCTACAATGTAGCCTTTTTTATACCAGTCTGCCATCACGTCAAAGGACAGCTGCTTTTCAGGACGTTCAAAAAGGTGTTCTACCTTAATTTCATCGGCACCACGAACGATAACAAAGTTATCCACAATGGCTTCGGTGTTGGTGTTGCTCAAAAAGCTGGGGACAGAAGCAGTAGAAACGCCCTTCTTCAGTTCACCGTTCTGCTTTAACACTTCAAGATATTCACCAATAGCATCCCAACCCTCCTGGGTAACAGTGGGAGAAGAGTTTAAAATCTTGGTGAGTTTTTCTCTATCCATATATTTCGCACCCTGCTCTGTCTGGAAGAACAGCGCTTTACCTTCGTTGGTAACTTCCTGCATATTGGGTACAGAATAAATTTTGCCGTTAACTCTCTGCTGTTCCCAAGCCCAGTCAGGAATTTCTTCCAGCATATCTTTGCCGTATTCTTTAAGCAGGTCATCCATCGCCATAAATGAACCGTTGGCGGCTTCGTTAACATAAGAAATAACATAGCCGGACCAGATTAAATCAAGTTCTTCTCTTGCTGTTAAAGCAAGCTGCAGGCGCTGTGCATAATCACCAAAGGGAACAACTTCAAAATCAATTTGAACGCCCGGCAGTGCTTCTGCAAGCTTTTCATTGTACAATGCGCGAACCTCTGCTTCGTCGGAGGGGGAGTAAGCACCGCCGGCCAGCATCCACTTAAGGGTGATTTCCTGACCATCAGTTCTCACAGAGCTATCAGTATTGCCGCCTTTACCGCCGCAACCACTGAGCATTCCGACCATGAGAAAAACGCACAATAAAACCAGTAATCCTCTTTTTCTCATTTTACATACCTCCTGTATCGTTGATTTATTTTAATTCTTATTGCGCCCAATATTTTACGATTCAAAGTAGATGAACACATCTTCCAGCGATGTAACTCTGGCTCTGATCAGCACACGAGCTGCAGGATTCGTATCATAGGCAAAACTTGCAATGTCTGCTACAGTACCCTTGTGCAGTTTGTTAGTGGTTATATCAAAGAGATATACTCTTGTTTTGGAAGAGATGGTGAAGGGATAACTCATACCCAGAACCGGTGCATCAGCCGTGCCTGTATTTTGACCGCAAATAGCCAGTGCATCTTTTTCGACACCGGACAGTACACCAAAATGATATTCTGAAGCCTTATCTCTTTGACCTGTATTCAAAATAAAATTCTGGGTCTTCGCTCCGGCAGCTGTTGCCAATGTGTTAATGGCAGTAACCACGTCTTTATTCATATTCATCTGAATAATGTCGCCGACTTTTAAGTCCTTACCTATTTCTTCATCCTCTGTTATGTAGGAAACCAGTTTGCCACCGGAATAAGCATCAAAGCCATTTACGGGATTACCATCAGCATTAGCTGCTTTATAGACCTTATTCACAATTAAGATATCAGATGCGTTTGCATCAATTTCTTCTTTATAGGTATCGTAAACTAAAATTGCTTCCGGTTTCATAGCCTGAGACATATTATAAAGCTCAAAGTCAAAACCCGTAAGCTCTCTGTTCCACTGCATCAAACGATAATCTTCATCAGTTGATGCAATACCTTCCGGAGGAACAACGAAGCTGACAACATCGGCAGGCACAACTGCAAAGTGAGGAATGAGCCGTCCGGCAGGATAGAATTTTGAAACTTCGCCGTGGTCGCCTTTACCCTCAAAGTCGTGGGCTCTGTCAACTGTGAAGTAATCGGTGTTTATTGCACTGATGGTGCCTTCTGCACCGTTATGGTAAGTAATGAGCTGACGAACCGTATCATTTACGATTTTGCCGTTGCCAATCAACGTCGCAATGCTTGCAGCATCTCTCGCCTCAACCTGACGTTCAAAAGCGGATACCTTTAACAGCTTGGAAAGCTTTTCGTAATCAGAAAGGCTACTGATGTTTTCAAGCACATTGGTAATGGTACCTGTTGTCATATCAATGGTGGGAACGGTCGTGATCTGAGACAGTTTCTGACCGTTGTAACGGAAGTTTTTGCTTAGAGTGTACACATCTACCTTGCCGCTCTGATTAAACATTTTAACTAAAATATTTTCAAATGCACCTTCACGTGCAAGACCAATAATGTAGCCGACCTGCGCAGAACCGATTGCCTCTTTGTTCACTGCACAAACTCTGCCTCTTGCATCAAAGTAAACCGTCAGGGTTTCGCCTACAACCAGACTCTGTCTGTCGGAGACGCTGAGTGCCGGAGAAATCGGATACACAGTACCTTTAATTGTTAGCTCTGTGGTGTCAATAGATTCCAAAACACCATTTTCCCAACCGGTTAACAGTCGAATATCCAAATCGCCACGCATATTTCTTGCAACCTGCAGCATATCCCATTCAACAAGGCCGCCCAGTTCAATTTCCTGTTCGCCATCCCACAGACGGGATTTTTCATTTATGATAAGAACTTCACCATTCTGACCGTAAATCTTCTCTGAAACAGTATCAAGGCTTTTAACGGCTACATAGGTATAATCGTTAATGGCAACAACCTCATAGCGACCGTCATTATTATTATCAATCAAGGTGATATCACCGGATGCCGGCTTTAAGTAAGAGCTGGGCAATACGTCGCTATAAGCGATTCCATTATACAGATAATACGCATCCTTAGGAAGAACTTCTTTATCTGTTTTATCTCTTTCGTTTACATATTCTACCTCAAAGGTAGAGGTTTTGCTGACAACATTTAAAATTTCGTCATCATTTAACACAACTTCTTTATTTCTCTTATTGTCAACAATTAAATGAACGATGGTATCAGCATCTTTTACATATGCTGTTACACGTCGGCCAATCACATTTTCATCAGGGGCTGTTGTGAAGGTGTAATTCGTGCTGTCAATCTGCACCTGACGAATGCCAACTGCACTCTGAGATGTCGCCAGACCGGTTTTGTTAGTGGCCGTTACCACACCTTCAATCCTGCGGCATTCAAAATACTCTTCCAGCGCTGTGTAACTCTTATCGTTTTCAAGAATAACCTTGTCACCGTAGGATACGGGTTTGAAAATATCGCATTCCAGTAAGCGAGCCAGCAACACAACCGTTTCACCTTCTGTTAACACGGTATTGTTGCGCAGGTTCAGACCCTTTAACACACCCAATTCGGAAAGAACGGTGATGTAACCTTGGGGCCATCCGCCTTTTTTCTCCGCCAGAGTTTCGCGGCCAACGTAGAAACAAAGCCACTTGGCTGCCTGTTCAAAGGTGATGGTGTTATCGGGATAAAAATTGCCATCAGCTGAATGAACCCAACCCATAGCATTCAAGAACCCGATAGGACGTTTATACATATTATCGGAGCCTACGTCGTTGAATTCGCCACCATTATAGGCATCAATATTTTCATCCTTCATACCCATACTGCGGGTTAAAATCTGTGCAAATCGACCACGGGTGATCGTTTTGTTGGCAGAATAGCCTTCCATATCACTAATCACAACTAAACCCTTTAACAAAGCTTCCGGCGCACTATAAACAGAATCTGCCGCAGAACCCGTTTCTGCCTTCACTTCTTCTTCCACATAGGCCTTCATGCTCTTGAAATATGTATGCGTTTCCACACCGCCACTACTGTTTGGGTACTGGGTCTGTCTAAACCCGGCAACCTGCTGCATAGCATCAGTCATCGGTTCATTTTCAAGCGCACATTTATCATCCATATAAATGGAAAATACGCGATTATCAAAATCAAAAACGGTTTTCAGGGTAGTCCATCTGCCGGCAGGCATTACCATAGGCGGACGGTCAGCATTTTCAACCGTTCCCTTGATAACTCGGATACCACGGTCGGAATAGAGATTGGATAAGGTGGCACTGGTGGCATCTGCTCTGTAGGTATACTGAGTATCTCTGATGTAGGTTGAAAAGAAGAGAAATTCAATGGTCAGCTTACCTCTGCGAACCGCTTCATCAAATGTGTAGTCAAAGTATGGCATACAGGTGTAAACCGGATCTACACCGTCATAGTCAAAGGCCAGAACCGGACCCATATCTGATTCGGGGTTTACCTGAGCGTAATCATAAATATCAACCTTACTTGCATTGTTGACGATGTTAATATGTTTGTCTTTCGTTACATCCTCCATAGTGAGGTTACCGAAATCCAAATCCATTAAATAGGTTCTTTTTACTGTTTCTGCCGGAACGGCCGCTTCGGCGCCGGCGCCATCGGCCGCCAGAACAATTGCCGTTCCGCTAACGACGCAGGACAGCGCTAACAAAAGTGCCAGTATTCGTTTCCTCATATTAAGTCCCTCCTTTATTGCAAGTTCATCAAACGGTCAATGATGACGGCCGTTTGTGCTCTTGTAGCAGAGAATGAAGGTTCAAAGCGATTGTCATCCATACCCTTAATCACACCTGCACTCTGCATTGCATCGATGGCTTCTGTAGCATACCCTGCAATACTCGACGCATCAGCAAAGGATGCGTTACCCTCTGCTATGGGCTGCTTGTTCAGCTTTGTTAACATTCTGTAGCAAAGCACCGCCATATCCTGACGGGTAATTTCACGACCTACACCAAAGTCTGTTTCGGAAATGCCGGTTACAATGCCAAGATCAATGGCTTTTTTAATGTAAGGAGCACACCAACTGCCGGCAGCCACATCAGAAAAGCCTGTTTCTCCGCTTGCATCAGGCTTGATATCACACGCTAAGAGAAGCATTTTCAAAAATTCTTCACGGGTTGTTTTGTCATCGGGGCTGAAGCTTGTTGCGCTCTTGCCATTAACAATGCCCAGACTCTTTAAACGTTCAATGCTTTCCTTTGCCCAGCCCACATGCTCACAATCGGTAAAGCCGGTTGCCGGCTTGTTGGATGTCTCCGGTGTGTAGCTCCCCTGCACCATCTGCTGACCACCACCAAAACCACCAACAGGATACTGTGTTACAGGCGGTCTCGATGCGATAATCGCTGCCGTTTTTGTGCTGATAAAGGTTTTAACCGCATTCAAATCAGCAAAGGATTCATTCTGCATAGCTTCTTGCAATGTTCTTACTTCCAGATCGGTCAGAGCATCTCTTGCGCCTGCAAAGATGTTGCCGATATGTTCACCATAATATTGCTCAAGGGTGTCAAATTTACCCCAGGTTTCTTCATTAAAGGAAACGACTGCCGAAAATTCGGATAACGCTTTATTGAAATCTTCCGGTGTAACAGCGCCCTGCAAGGCAGTCTTTAAGGCATCTGCCTGTGCGGTGTCACCATCATCAAACGCTGCTTTAATGCTTGCAAAACCATATTCGGTTTTGGCACCTAAAAATTCTGCATTGGTTACAATCATATCCAGCATATCTTCTGTGGAAGCCGCGTTGATATCCTGAATCAGAGCTTCCTGCTGAGCTTTTTTATTTTCAGCATTGTTTTGTGCAATGATTAATTCCGCAAATTTAGCTGAAATTAAATCCAAAGTAGTCAGACCGTTAAAGGCGTCACACATTCCCTCAGAAACTGCTGACGGATTATTCAGTGCATTAAATGCATCCAGATTGAGGTTTAACACCTGAGCATGTAGCGGTGTGGTTAAAAATGCAGTCATCACGCTGACTCTATCCGCTACATTTGGACCTACATTCAGTCTTCTGAAATTTGCCAGTACGCTTTGTTTATCCCCCACAGTAGAAATATAGAAACTACCGCTTACCACATTTGCCACACGTGGATGACGCAAGGTATATGTATAATTTACTTCAGCAGGCAAAACCGGGAATTCAAAAGAAAAATTACCCTCACTATCCATAATCATCTGATCCACATGCACCAGTGTGCCACCATCTGACACCTTTAAGGTCATAGGAAGGTTTGCTGCTTCAGTCGCCTGGCCAGTTACCATTATTTTGGTTTCGCCTACAATTGCACTGTGGCTAACGCCGCCACTTGTTGTCGCAAAGCTAATCATAGTAGAAAACAACATTGTGGTTAAAATGAAAACACTAATTATTTTTTTCATTTTCTCACTCCTTTAAATGCATGATGTATATAATAAAAATAATTTATCCTTTAACGGCACCAACCGTAAGACCTTTGGAGAAATACTTCTGGAAGAAGGGGAACACGACCAGCATAGGTCCTGCCGCCAATACACACATGGCAAAACGCATACCCTCTGAAGGCACTTCAACGGCCTCAGACATAGCGAGGGAGCCCGGTGCAAGGTTTGCCATATCCTGTGCAAACTGTGCATCCAGCAACATTCTCTGCAACAGATATTGCAATGTGTATAAATGAGAATGAGTGGGTCTAATGTAGAGCATGGAAGGTTGCCAGCTATTCCAGTTTGCCAACATAGTTAAAAGACCGATGGTGGCCAATACCGGTTTGGACAGCGGAATAATAATCTGCAAATAAATACGATATTCACTGGCTCCGTCAATCTTCGCCGATTCCACCAACGCATCGGGAATGCCCTGCATAAAGGTTCTCACCACGATAACATTCCAGGCACTTATTGTGCCGGGAAGAATATACACCCAAATGTTATTGGTTAAGTGAAGGTACTGTGTAATCAAAATATAAGAAGGGACCAGACCTCCGGAAAACAGCATGGTAAAGAAAATATAATAGGTAACAAATTTTCTGTATGCAAAGTTTTTTCTGGATAGTGCATAAGCAACAGAAGTTGTAACAAGTAAACTCAACACCGTTCCCACGCTTGCAATAAAAATTGTAACTGCATAACCATCAATAATCTTCTTCGGATTGCTGAAAATATAGGAATACGCTAAAGTGCTGAACTTTTTCGGAATTAAACTGTAGCCTGCTTGTGTAATCACCGATTCATCCGTCAGTGAAACCGAAAGTACTGACAAGATCGGCAAAATGAACGTTAACGAAAATAATATAAAAAATACGTGAATTAAAACTTTTCCCCAAGAAAACCGTTTCTTCATTTTAATGCCTCCCCTAGAACAACGAACTATCAGGATCCAACTTCTTAACCACCAAATTGGTTCCCACAACCATAATTAATCCAACCACAGACTGCACCAAACCAACCGCAGCAGTCGGGCCTATGCTGCCATCCATAACGCCACGCATTACATAGGTATCAATAACATCTGTTGTCGGATACAGCGCGCCGACGTTTCTTGGAATCTGATAGAACAAACCGAAGTCCCCTCTGAACACGCTACCCATCGCCAAAATACCAATGATACAAATAATGGGTGCCAGAAGAGGAATGGAAATCTTCATTGTTTGTTGCCATTTGGTGGCACCATCAATAGTAGCAGCTTCATACACTTCAGCATCTAACCCCATCAAAGCTGCATAGAACATAATAGAGTCCATACCAATATGCTTCCAGGAGTTTACAATAGGCAAAATAACAGGCCATACATTTGGCTCAGAATACCAGTCAATACCTTCACCGCCAAAGAAGCGAATCATTTGATTCAGCATACCAGAGGAGGGTTTCAGCAGAATGTATGAAACATAACCCACAACAACCCAAGAAAGGAAGTGAGGTAAAATCATCGTAGTTTGATAATATTTCAAAGCTTTTCTGCTTCTTACCTCGTTGAGCATTAATGCAATGGCAACACCCAACACAATTTTAAGAGCAATGAAAATCAAAGCATAACCAACGGTATTCCGCACGATACGGAAAAAGTCCTGAGACATAAAGAAAAACTCAAAATTTTTAAAGCCATTCCACGGACTATCGAAAACACCCAATATTGGTTTAAAATCTTTAAATGCTATGATGATACCAAACATAGGTATGTAACAGAAAATAAAAAGAAAAATCATAGCAGGCATTGCCAAGGTGAGTAGCTGAGCATTATCTATCAGTCTCTTTTTTTGTTTTGAAAACCGCAATGTCATCGGCTTCTTCACTGTTTTTAATTCGTTGGTTGACATCCTTAATACATCCTTTCTACCAGTTCAAGGGGACAATTCCCCAAATATACTATAATTCTATAATAATTGTATCATGGGCACAATTTTTATACAATTGAAGATTTTTGACATTTTATTATTCATTTTTGTCAAAAACTAATAAATTAAAGAAAAGCTTTTTGTTCACATTCTACTTAGCCATAAATAAAAAGAGACAGCAGCAAAATATACACATTTTGCTGCTGTCTGCCAACCAATTCATCTATTCCACTTTGTTTACAAATCAATCAATCCAACGCTAATGGTTAACGCCTCATTAACCTTTTCTAACAGTTCTTCATCCAGCCGGCCGATGCGTTCTCTAAGGCGCTTTTTATCCACCGTACGGATTTGTTCCAGCAGGATGACAGAATCCTTGGAAAGGCCGTAATCATCTGCCAGAATTTCTATATGGGTCGGAAGCTTTGCCTTGTTGATTTGCGAGGTAATCGCCGCAATAATTACGGTGGGGCTGAATTTGTTACCAATATCGTTCTGCACCACCAGCACCGGACGAATGCCTCCCTGCTCCGAGCCAACCACGGGACTTAAGTCCGCATAAAATATATCTCCTCTTTTAACTACCACACGATTCACTCTCCGCCAATTTTTCCTCATACCCGGAGAATTGCTCTTCTTCCAGGCCAAAATACATGTCGGCGATGTCCAGATTAATGCCCGCCATTTCCTGATAACCGCGTTTTAGCTGTTCTTTTAATGAATGCTTTCTTTTCTCCGCCAGGTAGCAGCGCATTGCCTCCCGCACAAATTCGCTGCGATTGGACTTTTCACAACTGCAAACCTGGTCTACCTCCTCTAAAAGCGGCTCCGGAATGGTTATCAGCACTTTTTTTAGCTGCGACAAAATATCTGCCCCCATTCGTCATAAAATACTGTGCAACATCAGAAAGTATCACACATTTAATTATATAAAGTTTTATATCCTGCGTCAAGGCTAAAAATTTTCCAATTGTCCTGTCCCTGCCCCGTTAAGTACATCCTCTGCCGCATTACTTTATATATAAACGCGGAACCCGTTTGCTTATATCACACAGCACCTCATAGGAAATGGTTTCTGCTTTTTCCGCCAGATCATCTGCCGTAACGGACGCCTCACCTTCTTTACCGATTACTGTTACTATGTCGCCGACAGTAATAGTATGAACAGAAGTTACATCAATCATACATTGATCCATACAAATTCTTCCGATAACAGGAACTTTTTGGCCGTTTACAATCATTTCTGCTTTATTCGATAAAAACCGACTATACCCATCTGCGTAACCAACAGGAACCGTTGCCACCTGCATAGAACTACCGGCTGTATATGTCCAACCGTAGCTGATGCCCCGACCTTCTTCTGCGGTATGCAGATGAATAACACGGCTTTTCAATGAAAGCACAGGCTTAAGAAGCGCTCGCTCTGTGTGAATATAATCCGAAGGATAATAACCGTATAATACAATGCCGGCTCTGACCATATCCAGATGATAGTCAGCAAAATCAAAAATACCCGCACTATTTGCAATATGACGAAGAGGAATCGTTATACCCTCTTGTTTCAAAGCTTCCACCGCTCCGTTAAACCGTTCATACTGCGTATGCACAGAGGAAGAATCAGCACAGTCTGCACAAGCAAGATGGGTAAAAATACCCTCCACTTCCAGACCGGATAGCCGACAAACCGCAAGCATTTCCTCTGTCTGCTCCGGTTCAAAGCCTATTCTTTCCATACCGGTGTTCAGCTTTAAATGCACTTTTGCCTTTTTGTTCATTTCATCAGCAACTGCAGAGATTTTTTCTGCCATTGCAACAGAATACACCGTGGCCGTTATCTGATGTTCAATCAGGGTTGCCGCGTGTTCGGGGGCTGTATAACCCAATATAAGAATCGGTGCCGAAATATGTGCCTGACGAAGTTCCACCGCTTCTTCCGTTGTAGCAACTGCCAGATAATCTGCACCGGTCTCTAAGAGTGCTTTGGCGCAAGGCACCGCACCGTGACCGTAAGCATCGGCTTTCACCACCGCCATCACTCGGGTGCCTTTCTGCACTAAGCTTTTAATCTGTTGAAAATTAAACTGCAACGCCTGTAAATCCACCTCGGCCCAGAGGCGCGCTTTTGCGTTTGTTTCGCTTTGCATAGCCATTGCCCTTTCTCTTTATGTAGTAAACATTCCATCATGTAATGCCGGATTATAACAAAACTCTGAAAATTCCGCTATCATCCGTACATTGCCACCTATATCATATACCGTAATGGTTTTCGGTTCTAGCTTTTTTGTATCTAACAGCATGGTTATTTTATATCGGCTGGAGCTCTCCGGATTGGCAACCGTTTCCAACAACATAGTTTCGCTTTCCCCCGTGCCTGCGCTGACAATCAAGGCTGTATCCTCTGATTGATAATATCGGGCAAAAAAATCGTGGATAAAAAAGTCGCTATATCCCTCTTTTGCTTCCAAACGAAGGGGCTCTTCGCCATCAGCCCGACGGACCAGAAGCTCATTGCCTGCATATACTGTAACCACACCGGATAATTCTTCCGGTGCCGTCAGTTCAGTTCTTGCATACTCAGGAGTTTTGACCGCTTGATGCATCTCATAAACCTGCTCAGTCCGGTTGTTTTTCACCGTCAACTTCACCGTGGCTGTATATGCTGTCATTTGGCTGAATTTGCGGTGGATTTTCTGATAGATATCCGCTTCCTGATTACTTAATTTCATCATCGGCACACAGCCGGTTGTTATCATTAGTGTAAGAAAACAAAGAAAAATAATGGCCCTTTTCTTACACAAACAGTTCACCCTTTCAGTTCGTTCGATTTTCCAATGCTATAATGGCTTCCGGCAATGCCAGCAGCACATCGCCGGCCAGCATACTCCGCGCCCCCAGCTTTTCCCGTGCCAGAAGGCCGGCATTGCTGTGAAGATAAACACCCACATTGGCCGCATCCCCTGCCGGTGCTCCCTGCGCCAGCAAGGAGGCAATAATACCCGAAAGCACATCGCCGCTGCCTGCCGTTGCCAGACCTGAGTTAGCCGTTGTACAAATATACACCCGACCGTCAGGATGTGCCACCACCGTATCGGCACCCTTCAGCACCAGCACAACGCCAAATTCCTGAGCAAATTCTGTTGCTACTGCTACACGGTTTACACGAATATGTTCCATAGAATGACCGCTGATGCGGGAGAATTCCAAAGGATGGGGCGTCAGCACCGTAGGTGCGGTTCTTTCTTTTACTATATGTATATTCCCTGCCAGTAAATTTATGCCGTCTGCATCTAACACCAAGGGTTTTTCACATTGTGACACAACCGAAAGAAGAACCTTTTGAGTTGCCTCACTATTACCAAGACCACAACCGGCCAACAATACATCCTGCGATTTCATTTTGTTCAATATAGCGTTGATTGCTTTCTCGGAAAGCTGTTCCTCTTCTGTGGGAAGAGCCATGGTCATCACTTCACGGCACTGTTCCGAAAGCACATGGAGAATGCTTTGGGGCACCGCCGCCGTCACCATGCCGGCACCGGATTTCAGCACTGCTAAGGTTGTAAGCACACAGGCACCACTCATGCCGGGACTGCCGGCAAAAGCCAGCACTTTGCCAAAGGTTCCTTTGTGAGAGTTTTCTGCACGCTCCGGAAGTGCCGAAGCAAGCTCTTCATCCAGCGTGCCGTAAGGCGTATCAAACGCCTGCAGTTCCTGCACCGGAATGGATATATCCGTTACAAACAGCTTGCCCACATAGTCTTTGGCAGGATATAAAAACTGACCAACCTTTGCCAAACCAAAGGTCACCGTCATATCAGCGCGAACACAAGCACCCTCAACCCGTCCGTCACTACTGCCGGCACCACTGGGAATATCCACCGACGCCACAAAAGCACCTGTTTGATTAATGGCTTCAATCATATCGGCATAGTCTCCCTCCGGCATGCCATGAAAACCTGTGCCAAAAAGGGCATCCACCACTATGGTAAAGCGATTGCCAACGATTTCAGTATGCGAAACCATTGGCAATCCCATTTTTTTAACTGTTTCAAAATTAGTTTTGGCATCCGGCTTCAGCTTGTCTTCGCAAAAGCACTTCACCACGGTTACCTGTCCGCCACGGTTACATAAATGCCGCGCAATGGCAAATCCGTCTCCACCATTGTTGCCACTTCCGCAAAATACGGCAATCTTTTTCCCTTTCACGCTGCCTGTTTCTTGCTCCAAATAGTCGCAAAAGCCTCTGGCCGCATTTTCCATTAAAAGCAGACTGCTGATGTCATATTTATCAATTGCTTTTCGCTCCAGTTCCGTCATTTGTGAGGCTGTTACCAATTTCACAGAGCTCACTCCTTTGCAACACAGATTAATTTGCTTTCACATGTTCCAGCTTGGTGGCTGTTCGGTTTCCTTCTATTTCTTCGTAGTAGATTCTCATAAAGCTGCCTTTTAAAACGGGCATTTCCAGTTCAGCAAATCGTTGTTTTTCCCATTTGGTATGGTCATTTAACAAAAGCTCCCATTCCACATTCTGAACGCTTAACACAATTTTTTCGTCATCCACCCGAATCACACGGCCGGTTACAATGGGTGGATTCCGGGATTCAATTTCCCCTTCAGGATGTTGAATGCCCGGTGCCAGTGTGGCGCTGGGCTCAGAGGATTGGTCTCCTCCGCATCCGGAAAAGGCGATACAGAATATAAGCAATAATAACATTGAAATAATTTTCTTACCCACGGCTGATTCTCCTTAAAAATTGATTAAAATATCCAATCATATAGCTAAATGCCAGATCATAAAGCACAAAAACAATTTCCAGTCCTACCACAATCCAACCGGCATATTTAAGCGCCAGTGCTACTAGTGCCGAATCCAGACCGGGCATAAAAAAGAGTTTAAATATCATATACAAAAAGAACAAAATGATATTAAAAAACAAAACCTTTAAAATCCATTCCAGCCATATCTTGTTCAGCCTTTCGATTAAAAGCTTGATAACAGGATAGTAGCCAATGAATAAAACGTAAATCATTGTAAACATTCTGTTGGGAATCAGGAGCAATGCCAGAATCGATGACCCGATATACACCGTCATTCCGTAACGAATGCCATACTGACAAATGCAGGCTCCGCACAATAGTGAAGACAGCGCCAAAGCCGCCAGCTTGCCCGTTGACAAGGCCGAAGCGGCATATAAGAAAATAACCGTCAACGCTATGCCAATAGCAGAAAAGGTTACGCGTTTTACCATTGTTTATTCACTCCATTAACAGCAGCGAATTAAATCGCCGCCCATACATTCACAGCAACAATCAGCGCAAATCATGCTCTGACAGCAATCACAGGCATCCATATTGCCGCCACCCATACCGGTACCAACATTGCGGTATTGACGGGTCTGATTCATATACTGATTTAAAACAGTACGGTACTCAATATTATGAGGCTCCATATTCACAGCCTGCTGAATAAAATTCAGGCCCTGACTGTGCCAACCGCGGCGCATAAAAACGCTTCCCTTTAAAAAGAACCACTCTGCAGGCCGGTCGCCCATCTGATCCAAAAGCCGTTCGGCCTCTTCCAGTCTGCCCATATTAATCAGGTTCCTGATTTGAGCGAAGTTGCCGGCACCGGTTGTCTGGCCTCCCGACTGATATCCGCCCTGATAGCTTCCCTGAGTGCCCCCCTGATTCCCTGACAGCTGTTCATATGCTTCATTAATTTCTTTAAACTTTTCTGCAGCTAAATCAGCCAGGGGATTATTGACATAATTATCAGGGTGATACTGTTTTGCCAGTTTCCTGTATGCTTTTTTAATTTCATCCTGTGTGGCACCTCTGGGCACCCCAAGTACTTCATATGGGTCTTTCATGTTGTTTCTCCTTCACTTTGTTTTTCGAACCGGAAAAAACATTCTCCAATGATTTTTCCAGGCCCAGATAAATGACGTTGTCGATAATATCCTTATTCTTTGTAACATTCAGCAAAACAATATTATTTGCCAATTCACCTAAGGTGTATTCCAGCGACAGCCGCAATGTTCCGGCATCCTGACCGCCGGAAGCAAGAAAGGGATTGTATGCCTTTTTTTGTTCATCCTCATCCTTGTCTGCCCAGGCATCCAGTATATAAATAAACCGTCCCAATAAATATCCGCAACGGGATAATATCCGCCGTTTTTCTTCTGTTTGAATCAAATCTGTATCAAAAATATCTTCCATCAGCTGACCGAAGACACCGGCCACCTGATCGGGAATGTCGCAACCTGCTTTTTCCAATACAGAAAGCTCTCCAAGGGAAGCTTCCATTTTTTTATACAGTTCCGGAAAGCGTTTTCGTGCCTTATTCCTTTTCCCCACCATAAAGGGCATCAGAAAAAGGGAGCGCAGGGAGTGGTTGTCCTTCCAATCGTCTATAATTTTAAACCAGACCAAAAGCACATTCACCGATGCCGCATAAGAAAGGATGGCATCCTTTTCTGCCGCCGGCCGCCGAATCAACGGATTGGCAAGGCAACGGATTGGCTTTACTGTGACAGGCTCCGGTGATACCGAAGACAACATCAGTGCTAAAAAGGCCGCATCATAGCTCAAAAAATAACGAGCAGGAAAACCGTATTCTTTTTTAATGGTCTGACAAACACCGCAATAGTAGGCTTTGAATAAATTATAGTCTTTTATTTTCAGTTCATCTTTATGAATTCTGATGTAACCAAACAAGCCATTCCCTCCCATTACGGTCATTTCAACTCATTATATAGTATTGTACCACAAATATTGTAAAAAGTATAGAAATATTCATAAATAATTTGTTAATTTTAAAATAAAATAAGCTGCTTCCATAAGGAAGCAGCTTATTACTTTTAATTCATTAGTCTACCAGCTCAATGATGGCCATTTCAGCACCGTCGCCTCTTCTGGGCGCAGCTTTGATAATTCTGGTATAACCGCCGTTACGCTCTGCATATTTGGGAGCAATTTCTTCAAACAGCTTGTATACCACGCTCTTCTTCATAATGTAAGCCAGAGCGGCTCTTCTGGAAGCAAGGGTATTATCCTTGCCCAGGGTAATCATCTTTTCGGTCATACTTCTCATTTCCTTGGCACGGCTAACAGTGGTTTCCACTCTGCCGTTTTCCAGTAAGGAAGTGACAAGATTTCTGAGCATAGCATTTCTCTGGTCGGTGGGACGACCCAGTTTTCTAGTTCCAGGCATCTTATGACCCTCCTTTTAATCGGTTTAATTCAGCAGGCCAGGCAGCAAAAGCTGCTGCAACAGAGGATGACGGCCTGCCGACATAATCTATCATCCTGTTAAATTGCGAAGCTTAGTCTTCCTTCTTTGCAAAGGTCTGACCCAAACCGTGAAGCTTTTCAATCACTTCTTCCAAGGATTTACGGCCTAAGTTTCTCACTTTAACCATATCTTCCTCAGTACGTTTTGTTAAGTCTTCAACCGTATTAATACCGGCGCGCTTCAAGCAGTTGTAAGAGCGAACAGAAAGATCCAGTTCTTCGATAGTCATCTCCAGAACCTTTTCCTTCTTGCCTTCTTCCTTCTTAATCATAATTTCAGCATTCTTTGCTTCCTCAGAAAGGTCAATAAACTGCATTAAATGCTCATTAATGATTTTAGCTGCTAAGCTGACAGCCTCATCGGGACGAATGGAACCGTTTGTCCAAACTTCCAGGGTCAGTTTATCATAGTCGGTAATCTGACCAACACGGGTATTTTCAACAAAGTAATTAACTCTGTGAACCGGTGTATAAATGGAGTCAACGGCAATTACACCAATAATGTTCTGGTTTAATTGCTTATTGCGTTCAGCAGAAACATAGCCTCTGCCTTTGCAGAATGTGATTTCCATATATAACTTCGCATCTTTATTGAGCGTAGCAATGTGGAGATCGGGATTGAAAATCTCAATATCAGAATCCAGCTTAATGTCGCCGGCCTTAATCTCACCTTCGCCTTCTTTTTCAATGTACACAACCTTCGGTGTGTCGCAATGAAGCTTACAAGCGATTTGCTTAATATTGAGGATAATTTCCGATACATCCTCTTTCACGCCCGGGATAGTGGAAAATTCATGAAGCACACCATCAATTTTCACGCTGGTGGCCGCAGCACCGGGAAGTGATGATAACAGCATTCTTCTCAGTGAGTTACCGAGAGTTGTGCCATAACCGCGTTCCAGAGGTTCTGCAACGAATTTACCATATTTACCGTCCGGGGAAAGTTCCAAACACTCAACATTAGGTTTTTCAATTTCTAACATTAACTAAACCCTCCCTCTTTTTTTATTGTATGAAAGAAGTCTCTCACTTCCTTCACCAACAAAAAAGTGTTCACTTGCGTGTTCCGATGACAGCGCACCGAACACTTTCTTCAGGTGTGGTTTTACACAATCATGATTGCGCAAATCTTATCTGCGGAGCAATAACCGCATAGGCCGTTTTGCACCGCAACAATACGATCAACCTTTTAGTTCTTAGAATACAACTCAACGATCAAGTGTTCAGCAATTTCCAGATCGATATCTTCACGCTGTGCCAGAGTCAATACTTTACCGGACAGAGTGTTACGATCCAGATCTAACCACTTCGGAACATTTCTTGATTCGGTCTTTTCCAGAACTTCTTTGATTTTTTCGCTACCTCTGCTCTTTTCGCAGATAGCAATCACATCGCCGGGGCTTACTAAGTAAGACGGAATGTTGACCTTTTTGCCATTAATGGTGAAATGACCATGTGTAACCAGCTGACGAGCTTCAGGTCTTGACATACCAAAACCTAAACGGTAAACAACATTGTCTAATCTGCTTTCCAGAATGGTCAGCAGGTTTTCACCGGTGATGCCCTTCATTTTGTTGGCCATCTCAAAATATTTTCTAAACTGGGATTCCAAAACGCCATAATATCTTCTGGCTTTTTGCTTTTCTCTCAGCTGCACACCGTACTCAGACAGTTTCTTTCTGCCCTGGCCATGCATACCGGGAGCATATTTTCTTCTTTCAATACCGCATTTTTCAGTGTAGCAACGCTCGCCCTTTAAGAACAATTTTTCGCCCTCTCTACGGCAAAGTCTGCACACTGCACCTGTATAACGTGCCATTTCGGAATTACACCTCCTCAATTATTTGCGTTTACCCGGCGGCTAAACCGCCCGCGGTAAACTGTGTGTATAAAACTCAAACTCTTCTTCTTTTCGGCGGTCTGCAACCATTGTGGGGAATGGGGGTAACATCTTTAATCATGCTAACCTCAAGACCTGCTGCCTGCAGTGCGCGGATAGCCGCTTCTCTGCCGGAGCCGGGACCCTTAACGTAAACCTCAACGGTCTTCAGACCATGCTCCATAGCAGCTTTAGCAGCGGTTTCTGCTGCCATCTGTGCTGCAAACGGTGTGCTCTTTCTGGAGCCACGGAAGCCCAGTCCGCCGGAGGACGCCCAGCTGATTGCATTGCCGGCCACGTCGGTAATGGTAACAATTGTATTATTGAAGCTGGAACGAATATGCACCGCACCACGCTCAATATTTTTCTTCACTTTTCTGCGAGTAGTTCTTCTAGCTACTTTAGCCATGTTTGCTCCTCCTTTCGCAAAGCTCAAAATGGTATCCGATAAAACGGATCATGTATTTAGAAAGGCTATAAACAAAGTAATAACCGATATCGATTATTTCTTCTTGTTTGCAATCGTTCTGGCCGGACCCTTTCTGGTTCTGGCGTTGGTCTTGGTTCTCTGACCACGAACGGGTAAGCCCTTTCTGTGACGGATGCCTCTGTAACAACCGATTTCCATCAGACGTTTGATGTCTAATGCAACATTACGTCTTAAGTCACCTTCAACCGTATAGTCACGGTCAATGATCTCTCTCAGCTTGGATACTTCATCCTCTGTCAGATCTTTAACACGTGTATCGGGATTGATACCGGTTGCTGCCAGAATTTTACGGGAGCTGGACAGGCCGATACCATAAACATAGGTCAAGCCAATTTCAACTCTTTTTTCTCTGGGTAAGTCTACACCTGAAATTCTTGCCATTTTTGCACCTCCAATACATTTCGTTCGTGTATATGCCTAACCTCGCGGGTCACGCTTATAGCGTGCAGCCGCCCCGCGCGGGTTTTAACATGTAGGTTCGCCCCCGGATTTGGGGGCTGCTACTTGCCATTGCTGCAGCATTATGCTGCAACAAAAGTCTTGTTTCAGCCCTGTTTCTGCTTATGCTTGGGATTTTCACAAATCACCATAACTTTACCTTTGCGCTTAATGATTTTGCATTTTTCGCAAATGGGTTTAACAGACGGTCTGACCTTCATGTGAATTCCTCCTTAAAAGACGGCATGTGCGCCTTATAATCTTTATGCGGCTGGTTCACCGGCATACTTATTTTGCACGCCAGGTGATTCGGCCTTTCGTCAGGTCATAGGGCGACAGTTCAACAGTCACTTTATCGCCCGGTAGAATTCTGATAAAATTCATTCTGAGTTTACCGGAAATGTGGGCCAGAATCTGGTGACCATTTTCCAGTTCTACCTGGAACATCGCATTAGGAAGCGACTCCAGTACTGTACCTTCCAGCTCTAAAACGCCTTCTTTTGCCATAGTAAAACCTCCTTATGCATCATATTCATTTAAAAACTCTGCCAAAACCTTTTTTAAATCAGGATTGGTAACCTTTTCACCTTCTGCCAGCTTGTTCGCTATATATGCAGAAGAATGACCGCTTTTTAATAGATGTTTCAATTTCTTTTTCTTCGGTTGGTCCACAAGTCGCTTGCGGCCATCAGCCAACATGGCATACTGTGAATCCGAAACGGATAAAACCACAAAGGCCTTGTCCTTGTCCCTGCCTGCCTTTGAATAAACAATATCACCGGCAAAAACGTCCAAACATCATCACCTCAAAAAACTCTAGCAGCGGGTTAATATCTCTGCCTCACCGTCACGCACTAAAATTGTGTGCTCATAGTGAGCAGAAAGTTTACCGTCTGCTGTTACCACTGTCCATTGATCAGCCAGGGTATTTACATGATATGTGCCTTGATTTACCATAGGTTCAATCGCCAATGTCATGCCGGGTAAGAGTCTTGCTCCACGGCCGGCCGTACCGAAATTCGGCACCTCCGGATCTTCGTGCAATTCACTACCTACACCGTGACCGACTAAACTCCGGACAACGGAGAAGCCGTTTTGCTCAACATGGTTCTGAATGGCAGCACCAATGTCCTGCAGGCGATTGCCCATCCGGGCCATTTTCAGGCCTTCATAAAAGCTTTCTTCCGTTACACGGATCAAGGTTTCAGCTTCGGTGCTGATTTTGCCAACGGGAAAGGTTTTTGCACTGTCGCTGTGATAGCCACGGTAAAAAACACCAATATCCACGCTGACAATATCGCCTTCACGGAGCTCCACCTTTTTAGAAGGAATACCGTGTACCACCTGCCCGTTTACTGACGTGCAAATGTGGCCGGGATAGCCATTATAATGCCAGAAGGAACAGATTGCATTGTTCTGACGGATAAACCGTGCAGCAATGTCATCAAGTTCTGCGGTTGTAACACCGGGTTTAATCGCTTCAGCCAATCGCTCAAAGGTAGCAGCATTAATTGCTCCTGCTGCCCGCATTGCATCGATTTCCTGGGGTGACTTTATCTTTATCATAATGTCACACCTTTGCTGCAGCTTCGACTTGACTGTAAATATCCTCTACAGAGCCTTCGCCGGAAATTTCAACCAACTTGTTCCTTTTTTCATAATATGCCTTCAGCGGTTCTGTCTGCTCATGATAAACAGTCAAACGCTTTAACACTACTTCAGGTGCGTCATCTTCTCTTACAGAGAGAGTTTCGCCGCACACATCGCAAATGCCCTCTGTTTTGGGACTATTGAATTCCACATGGAACGTTGCACCGCATTTGCCACAAACACGACGGCCGGACATACGCTTTACAATCGCCTCATCAGAAACTTCAATGTCAATCACACGGTCAACCTCAATGCCGGTTTCTTCCATCATTTCGGCCTGCACCAACGTGCGGGGAAAACCGTCTAAAATATAGCCATTTTTGCAATCATCTTTCTGAAGACGTTCAGCTACCAAAGCAGCCACAATATCATCAGGCAGTAAGTTGCCGCCGTTGATATAGCCTTCAGCGATTTTGCCAACGGGTGTTCCCTCTTTCATTGCCTGCCGGATAATGTTACCGGTAGAAATGGTGGGGATGCCCAAGCTTTCCGAGAGCATAGCCGCCTGGGTGCCTTTACCGGCACCCGGCGGACCGAAAAATACTAATTTCATAACCCATCGTCTCCTTATTCTAAGAAGCCCTTGTAATGACGCATCAGCATCTGAGATTCCATCTGCTTAACGGTTTCAAGAGCAACACCAACAACGATCAACAAGGATGTGCCGCCGATGGAGACACCAGCGAGATTGGGCACGAAAGCCAGCAAAATCGGGAACACTGCAATAACAGCTAAGAACAGCGCGCCAAACAGTGTAATTTTAGAAACGATTCTGCTTACAAAATCTGAAGTGGGCTTGCCGGGACGAATACCCGGAACAAAACCGCCATTCTTCTTCATATTGTTTGCAATCTCAATGGGGTTGAACTGGATGGATGTGTAGAAATAGGTGAAGAACACAACCAGCAGGAAATATGCAATAATATAAAATGCACTTCTCTGATCAAACAGGTTGAGCAGCACTGCCCAGAAGCCTGTCGGTGCGGTTGCCGTGCCCTTAACAAACATATAAATTGTCTGCGGGAAGGACATGATGGAAATCGCAAAGATGATCGGCATAACGCCAGCCATTGACAGCTTAATGGGAATGTGTGTGCTCTGACCGCCATACATTTTTCTACCTACTACACGTTTTGCATACTGTACAGGAATTTTACGTTCAGCATCTTGCATCAGTACAACAAAGCCAATTGCTACAACAGAAATTACTAAAATTGCAACCAGTGTAATAATAGACTGGATGCTAATCTCTTCTGCGGAGAACAAAGAAGCACGAATAGAGTTAATCATGGCAGGACCGCGAGAAACGATACCTGCAAAGATCAGCAAGGAAATACCGTTGCCGATACCCTTTTCAGTGATTTGTTCACCTAACCACATCAGAAATGCGGTACCTGCAGTTAAGGTCAGAGTTACAACGATGTAGTTCAATACAGCATTGCCCTGCATACCAGCCTTTAAACCGAAGTAAAGACCAGTTGCCTGTAGAAACCCTAAAATAACTGTACCAATACGGGTATAAGAAGCAATTTTTTTCCTGCCTTCTTCACCTTCTTTTGCCAAACGCTCCAGTGCGGGGATTGCGACAGTTAAAAGCTGAATAATAATCGACGCATTGATATACGGCGAAATACTCATGGCAAAAATAGAGCCACGCTCTAAGGCACCACCGGAAAAGTTATTCAAAAGACCTTGCATACCTTCTCCGAAGCCACCCATCATACCTTTGATTGCTTCTTCGGTTAAACCCGGAACCGGGATATAAGAACCCAGACGGAACACAACCAGCATCAAAAGTGTGTACAGCATTTTCTTTCTTAACTCAGGAATCTTCCATGCATTTTTGAGCGTTTGCAGCATTTAAACCACCTCCGCCTTTCCTCCGGCGTTTGCGATTTTTTCCGCCGCAGTTGCAGAGAAACGAGCTGCCTTAACGGTCAGATTCTTAGCCGTTAAATCACCACGGCCTAAAACAACAACACCGTCATACAACTTTTTAACGATTCCTTCAGCCTTCAGTACTTCAGCTGTAACTTCAGTACCGTCAGCAAATTTGTTCAAATCAGATACATTGATCTGAGCATAAAATTTTGCAAAAATATTTGTAAAGCCTTTCTTCGGCAGACGTCTGTAAAGAGGCATCTGTCCGCCTTCAAAACCGGGTCTAACGCCACCGCCGGAGCGGGCATTCTGACCTTTGTGACCTCTGCCAGCGGTTTTACCGTTACCGGAACCGTGACCACGGCCAACTCTGAACGCTGCTTTTTTGGAGCCTTCTGCCGGCTTTAATTCGTTCAGTTTCATTGAAAAGCACCTCCTTAAACTATATTTCTTCTACCTCGAGCATATAGCCCACCTTGGCAATCATACCGCGAATTGCAGCATTGTCCTGGTGTTCTTTCTCATCCCGGATCTTCTTCAGACCCAGAGCGTGTACCGTAGCAATATGGTCTTTCTTTCTGCCGATGGTGCTTTTAACAAGCTTCACCTTAAGCATAGCCATAATACCGTACCTCCTTAATCTACTAAGTCTTCCTTGGATTTGCCACGCAGCTGTGCTACTTCACCGGCATCCTTCAAGGAGGCTAATCCGGCAATGGTAGCTTTTACCACATTGCGTGCATTGTTTGAACGAAGAGACTTCGTTCTGATATCATGAATACCGGCAAGCTCAACAACTGCTCTGGCAGCGCCGCCTGCGATAACACCGGTACCGGGAGCAGCAGGTTTTAATAAAATTCTGCCTGCACCGAATTCGCCGATGGTTTCATGAGGAATAGTCGTACCGGTTAAGTTAACCTTAATCATGTTCTTTTTAGCATCTTCAATACCCTTACGGATTGCTTCGGGAATTTCGATTGCCTTACCGGTGCCGCAACCTACATGGCCGTTCTCGTCACCAACAACAACCAATGCAGAAAAACGCATGCTACGACCACCTTTTACGGTCTTAGCTACACGGCTGAGCTTAACGACTTTCTCTTTAATATCCAAAACGCTTGCATCTATTAACTGAGCCAAACTGGTTTCCTCCTTTTCTTAAAATTCCAGGCCGCCTTCACGGGCGCCTTCGGCTAATTCCTGAACACGTCCGTGGTAAATGTAACCACCACGGTCAAAAACTACCGATTTGATACCGGCTTCTACAGCTCTCTGAGCAACCAGTTTACCAACTGCTCTTGCTGCTTCCTTGTTACCGCCGTAATTTTCCTTGAGCTCTTTGTCCAAGGTAGATGCGGAAACCAGTGTTACGCCTTTTGTATCGTCTATAATCTGTGCGTAAATGTGCTTTAAGCTTCTGAACACGTTCAGTCTGGGACGTTCGGGTGTTCCGCTGATCAGCTTACGAACTCTTTTATGTCTTCTGAGTCTTGCAACATTGCTGACAGGCTTCTTAATCACTTTGTTCACTCCTTTTTTATGCTGCATGGATTTTGCCATGCTTAGGAATTATTATTTTTCTAAATTCCAGGCTTACCTGCGGGTTATTATTTCTTACCGCCGGCTTTACCTTCTTTACGTCTGATATGCTCGTAAGAGTATTTGATACCTTTGCCCTTGTAAGGTTCAGGCAGTCTCTTTTCTCTTACCTTAGCGGCAAATTCACCAACAACCTGCTTGTCGGTACCCTTGATGATGATGGTATTGGGGTTCGGAACCTCAATGGTAATACCTTCAACGGGAACCATTTCAACAGGATGGGAATAGCCCAGGTTCATCAGCAGATTTTTGCCCTGCAGCTGAACTCTGTAACCAACGCCGTTAACTTCCAAGGTTTTTTCATAGCCTTCGGTAACACCAATAACCATATTGTTTAAAAGTGTACGAGTCAGACCATGAAGAGCCTTGTGCATTTTAATTTCAGAAGGTCTTTCGATAACGATTACGCCATCTTCCTTCTTGATAATCATATCAGGATGTAAATTCTTTGTTAATGTACCTTTCGGACCCTTAACGGTAACTGCATTGCCAGCACCGATGGTGATCTCAACACCACTGGGGACCGTAATCGGCATTCTACCAATTCTGGACATTCTCTGATACCTCCCTAGTTTTTACCAGACAAAGGCCAGGACCTCGCCACCGACGTTTTCCTGCCTTGCCTTTTTATCGGTCATGATTCCTTTAGATGTGGAAATGATGGCAATACCTAAACCTTTTAATACTTTAGGCAGTTCCTCAGTATTTTTGTAAATTCTGAGACCCGGCTTGGATACTCTCTGCAAACCGGAGATAACCTTTTCTTTTCCAACATATTTCAGAGCGATTCTGATGATGCCCTGTTTACCGTCTTCAATAACCTGATAGTTCTTTATATACCCTTCCTCAAGCAGAATGGCCGCAATAGCCTTCTTCATGTTAGAGGCGGGCACATCAACCGTTTCGTGCCGTGCGGAGTTTGCGTTACGGATTCTGGTGAGCATATCCGCGATAGGATCGGTCACTTGCATGATTTTAGCCTCCTTCCAATTTCTTTTACCAGCTGGCCTTTTTCACACCGGGGATCTGGCCTTTATAAGCCAGTTCTCTGAAGCAAATACGGCAGATTCCATACTTTCTCAAGTAAGCATGGGGACGTCCGCAGATTTTGCAACGGTTATACGCTCTGGTGCTGAACTTAGGCGTTCTCTGCTGTTTGTTAACCATAGATTTTTTAGCCATGATTCTCCTCCTTCACAATCAGAGCTTACCGGCTGGCAAAGGGAGCGCCCATTAAACTGAGCAGTTCTCTTGCTTCTTCGTCGGTCTTGGCTGTGGTTACGACAATAATGTCCATACCTCTGATCTTATCAATCTTATCATAATCTATTTCCGGGAAAATAAGCTGTTCCTTAATACCCAGTGAGTAATTTCCGCGTCCGTCAAAGGAATCGGGGTTGATACCTCTGAAGTCTCTTACACGAGGCAGAGCCACGGAAAAGAGTCTGTCTAAGAACTCATACATCTTTTTGCCGCGCAGTGTTACCTTGCAGCCGATATTCATGCCTTCTCTGACTTTAAACGCAGCAACGGACTTCTTAGCCTTGGTGATAACGGGCTTCTGACCGGTAATAGCTGCCAGATCTTCAACCGCGCTGTCTAACGCCTTAGCATTTTCCTTTGCTTCGCCCAAGCCGATATTAATCACGATTTTTTCCAGCTTTGGAATCTGCATCGTGCTTTTGTAACCAAATTTCTCCATTAAAGCCGGTGCAACCTCGCCGGTATATTTATCCTGCATTCTAGACATCAGCTTGTAAACCTCCTTTTCTTATCAATTAGTCGCTGAAAACTTCATTGCACTTTTTGCAATATCTGATTTTGTCACCGTTTTCTAAAACCTTGCGGCCTACACGAGCAGGCTTGCCGCATTTAGAGCAGATGTTCATCAGGTTGGAAGCATCGATAGCAGATTCCTGCTTGATAATGCCTCCGGGTTCGCCGGCACGGCGGGGCTTTTGATGTTTGGTTGCGATTGCAACGCCTTCAACAATTGCCTTACCTTTTTCCGGGAACACGCTTAAAACTTTGCCCTTTTTGCCTTTATCCTTACCGGAAATAACGATGACTTCGTCGCCGGATTTAATATGCATTTTAGCCATGTTAGCGTTCCTCCTCCTTACAGCACCTCGGGAGCCAGAGAGAGAATCTTCATATATTCTTTTTCACGAAGTTCTCTTGCTACGGGCCCAAAAATACGGGTTCCTCTAGGATTTTTATCTTCTCTTATAATAACGGCTGCATTTTCGTCAAACTTGATGTAGGTACCATCGTTACGTCTCACGCCGCTGGCAGATCTGACGATAACAGCTTTGACAACGTCGCCTTTTTTAACAACACCGCCGGGTGTTGCCTTTTTAACGGAAGCGACCACAACATCACCAATTGCTGCATATCTTCTCTTAGAACCGCCTAAAACACGGATACACATGAGCTCTTTAGCACCGGTGTTGTCTGCAACCTTCAAAAGCGTTTGCTGTTGAATCATTTCGGTTTCCTCCTTATTTAGTATCCGTTAAGCAATCTTACTTAACTTTTTCTACAATCTCAACCAGTCTCCATCTCTTATCCTTAGAAAGGGGTCTGGTCTCCATTACGCGAACGCGATCGCCGATGCGGCATTCATTGTTTTCGTCATGGGCTTTGAGTTTGTAGGTACGTTTTACAATCTTACCGTAAAGCGGGTGCTTCACGTTATATTCAATCGCAACAACGATGGTTTTATCCATTTTGTCGCTGACAACCTTACCGGTTCTCTGTTTTCTGAAATTACGTTCCATGATTTCACTCCTTTCCGCTTAACTGCAATTAGTTAGCCTTTTCTTCCAGCTTTCTTTCCGCTAAAACGGTTTTAATTCTGGCAATTGTCTTCTTAACCTCAACGATTCGCATGGGGTTTTCCAGCTGATTCGTGGCGTTCTGGAAACGCAGGTTAAACAATTCTTTTTTCAGGTCAGCTAAATTGCTTTCAAGCTCTTGATTTGTAAAATCGCGAATTTCTGTAACCTTCATTATGCTTACGCCTCCTCTTTATTTTCGGCGCGCGTTACGAACTTGCATTTAACAGGCAGCTTGTGAGCCGCGAGACGCATAGCCTCTCTTGCTACCTCCTCGGAAACGCCACCGATCTCGAACATAACCCGTCCGGGCTTAACGACAGCTACCCAGTATTCCGGTGAACCTTTACCGCTACCCATACGGGTTTCAGCCGGTTTTTCGGTGATGGGCTTATCCGGGAAAATCTTAATCCAGACCTGTCCGCCTCTCTTGATGTAACGGGTCATGGCAATACGAGCAGCCTCAATCTGATTTGAGGTGATCCAGGCAGGGCTCTGAGCCTGCAAACCGTATTCACCGTAAGTTACGGTGTTACCACGGGTTGCTTTGCCTGTCATTCTGCCACGCATGACTCTTCTGTATTTCACTCTTTTAGGCAATAACATGCTTTTTCATTCCTTTCTTTCAGAATCAAATCTGCTTGCTCACGCTTTTGCAGCAGCAGGTTTCTGACTCTTCTTGCTTTCGGGAAGAATTTCTCCTTTATAAATCCAAACCTTTACGCCGATTTTACCATAGGTTGTGTTGGCTTCCCAGAAACCGTAGTCAATATCGGCACGCAAAGTCTGCAGCGGAATAGTACCTTCATGGTAGTGCTCAGTTCTTGCGATTTCAGCACCGCCTAAACGACCTGCACAGCTGGTTTTGATACCTTTAGCACCCAGCTTCATAGCACGGCCCATGCAGGACTTCATAGCTTTTCTGAAAGAGATTCTCTTTTCAAGCTGTGCTGCAATGTTTTCGGCTACTAACTGTGCATCAACATCGGGGTGTTTAACCTCTTCAATGTTCAGCGCAATATTTTTGCCGGTTAAGGTTTCTAATTCCTTTTTAATCTTTTCGATTTCGCTACCGCCGCGACCAATGATGATACCGGGTTTTGCTGCAAAGATGTTAATCTTAATACGTTTTGCAGTACGTTCGATTTCAACCTTAGCAACGCCAGCTGCGAATAACTTTTTCTTTAAGAACTTTCTGATATTGTAGTCTTCTACTAACAGATCACCAAACTGTGAGTCCTGTGCAAACCATCTGGAATCCCAGTCTTTGATGATACCGACTCTTAAACCGTGGGGATTAACTTTCTGACCCAAGCTACTTACCTCCTTCTTTTTCTTATTCCTTTTCCTTCAAAACAATTGTGATGTGAGAAGTCCGTTTTCTAATACGGAATGCTCTGCCCTGTGCTCTGGGACGAACTCTTTTTAAGGTCGGACCCTGGCAAGCAAAGATTTCTGCAACATAGAGGCTGTTAACATCCATGTTGTGGTTGTTC
The DNA here is from genome assembly GCA_017416855.1 of Clostridia bacterium. GTDB lineage: Bacteria > Bacillota > Clostridia > UBA1381 > UBA9506 > UMGS755. The sequence continues at coordinate 65,237 of JAFQAZ010000001.1, read as the reverse complement.
TCTGCGTTGGCAATAGCTGATTTTAACAGCTTCTCTACTGGCTCGCTGGCTGCTTTCGGGGTGTTCTTTAAAATACCCAGTGCAACACCTACGGGCTTGTTTCTGATTAAATCTATCACAATCTTAACTTTTCTAGATGAAATACGTGCATAGCTCAGTTTTGCTCTGGCTTCCACAAAGATTCCTCCTTTCCTACAAGGAAATTTTATTTAACGCCTGATGTTTTGTTGCCGGCATGGCCTTTATAGGTTCTGGTCGGGGCGAATTCGCCAAGCTTATGACCAACCATATCTTCAGATACAAATACCGGAACATGCTTTCTGCCGTCGTGAACAGCAATTGTATGACCTACCATTTCAGGGAAAATGGTAGAACTTCTTGACCAAGTCTTAACAACCTTTTTGTCGCCGGACTCGTTCATAGCAACAATCTTTTTAATCAGGCTTTCTGCAACGAAAGGTCCCTTTTTAACCGATCTGCCCATTCTAATTCCTCCTTTGACCAAATTGGCTTACCGGGGCCGCTAGGCGACCCGGCAGCATTGTCCGACACGATTAACGAGTGCCGCGACGTTTAACGATGAACTTATCATTAACATTCTTTTTCTTTCTGGTCTTAAGACCCAGTGCCGGTTTGCCCCAAGGGGTAACAGGTCCGGGACGACCGATGGGTGAACGGCCTTCACCACCACCGTGGGGATGGTCATTCGGGTTCATAACAGAACCTCTGACAGTAGGACGAATACCCATATGACGTTTTCTACCAGCTTTACCGATAGAAATGTTTTCATGTTCTAAGTTACCAACCTGACCGATGGTTGCCATGCAGTTCAGTCTTACATAGCGAACTTCGCCGGACGGCAGTCTAACCTGAGCATATTTATCTTCTTTTGCCATCAGCTGAGCAGCACCGCCCGCACTGCGGACTAACTGGCCGCCCTTGCCGGGCATCAGTTCGATGTTGTGGATTAAGGTACCAACAGGGATGAACTGAATCTGCATTGCGTTACCAGGCTTAATGTCAGCACCGTTGGGATCAGTAACCAGTACGTTGCCGTCGGTTACGCCCAGGGGAGCTAAGAAGTAACGTTTTTCGCCATCCTCATACTGTACCAAAGCGATGTTAGCGGAGCGGTTCGGATCGTATTCAATACCGATTACGGTAGCTGCGCCAACCTTATTTCTCTTGAAGTCAATGATTCTGTACTTTCTCTTATTACCGCCACCTCTGTGCCGTACAGTGATTCTACCATAGCTGTTTCGACCGCCGTTCTTGGAAAGGGGCACCAGCAGGGAGCGTTCAGGCTCACTCTTGGTGATTTCCGCAAAGTCGGAAACAGTCATATGTCTTCTGGCAGGAGAGGTAGGATTAAACTTTTTTGTAGGCATCCTTTTTTCCTCCTATACTAAAATAATGTGGGCTTACGCCATGCCTTCGAAGAATTCGATGGTTTTGCTGTCAGCAGTGAGCTTAACGATAGCTTTTTTCCAGCTTGCTCTTCTGCCTTCATAGCGACCCATGCGCTTCATTTTGCCCATCATGTTCAGCGTGTTAACGCTTTCAACTTTCACACCGAAAATTTCTTCAATCGCTTTTTTGATTTCGATTTTGTTAGCTGACTTCTTCACCTCGAAGGTGTATTTCTTTTCAGCCAGCTGATCCATGCTCTGTTCGGAAATGATCGGTCTGATGATAATATCATGTGCATATGTCATTATGCATACACCTCCCCTAACTTGTCAGCAGCAGCTTTAGCGATGATAACAGTGCCGCAGTTGAGCAGATCATATACATTCAGTGTGCCGATAAAGCTGGTTTTAACACCCTCAATATTCTTAGCACTGCGATATACTGCTTCGTTCTTTTCCGGCAGAACGATTAACGCTTTGCCGCTAACCTTCAGATTGTCAAGCATAGTTGCAATCTGCTTGGTTTTGATTTCCGGTACTGTAATTTCATCCAGCACCATGATTTCCTGATCCTTAGCTTTGGCTGACAGAACAGATTTCAGAGCCAGTGCACGGATCTTTTTGTTTACGCTCATTGCGTAGCTTCTCGGCTTCGGAGCGAATACAACGCCACCGCCTGTCCACTGGGGAGCACGGGTAGAACCCTGTCTAGCACGGCCTGTGCCCTTCTGTCTCCAGGGTTTAGCGCCGCCGCCGCGAACTTCAGCACGAGTCAAAGCACTCTGTGTGCCTTGTCTTTGATTAGCAAGATAAGCAACAACAGTAGAATGAACAGCAGCTTCATTGGGTTCAATACCAAATACAGCATCGTTTAATTCGTAGTTGCCAACTTCTTTGCCTTCCATATTGTATAATACCACGTTCGGCATGATACTTCCTCCTTTCGATTCAGGTCGCTTAGCGAGCCTTTACAGAATTCTTAATTACAACTAAACCGCCCTTAGGACCGGGAACAGCACCGCGGATGGCCAGGATGTTCTTTTCTGCATCGATTTTAACGATGGCCAGATTCTGAACAGTAACCTTTTCAACACCCAGGTGACCTGCCAGTCTCTTACCCTTCATAACACGGGAGGGTGTGGAGCAGGCGCCCATTGAACCGGGGCCTCTGTGGTAACCGGAACCGTGAGTCATAGGACCACGATGGGTTCCCCAACGTTTGATGGTACCGGCAAAACCTTTACCTTTGCTGATGCCAGTTACATCAACTGCATCACCTTCAGCAAAAATGTCTGCCTTGATTTCATCGCCCACATTCATTTCAGCTGCATTGTCCAGCTTGAATTCCTTCAGGTATCTCATATAACCGGTGCCGGCTTTTTTGAAATGACCCTGCATAGGCTTGCTGGTATGTTTTTCTTTTTTCTCCTCGAAACCGATCTGAACAGCTTCATAGCCGTCGTTTTCAGCGGTTTTCTTCTGGATGACTCTGCACGGACCGGCTTCAATGACGGTAACGGGAATTAAAACGCCGTCTTCGCCAAAAAGCTGTGTCATGCCGAGCTTTTTGCCTAAAATCGCTTTCTTCACAAAAGCACCTCCTAAGAAATAATGGTTATTGGTTCGCCCTTTCGGGAGAACATGACCCGCCACCTAAGCAGCAGTGCCTTTTAACAAACCTTACTCACCCGGCAAAGGCTTTCCGGTTTGCGAATTGCTTAATATTTCATTTCGATGTCCACACCGGCAGGCAGTTCAATTCTCATCAAAGCATCAACTGTCTTGTTGGTGGGCAGCAGAATGTCAATTAAACGCTTATGGGTTCTCATTTCAAACTGCTCACGGGAATCTTTGTACTTGTGAACAGCACGCAGAATGGTAACAACCTCTTTCTTGGTGGGCAGGGGAATCGGTCCGGAAACCTTTGCACCTGTTCTCTTGGCTGTTTCTACGATTTTTTCAGCAGACTGATCTAAAAGAACATGATCGTATGCTTTTAATCTGATTCTGATTTTCTGACTCTGTGCCATTTTGTTTTCCTCCTTTTTGAATTTGCGCTTCCTATATAATAAGGAAGCAAGATTTTGTCTGTGCATGAAGAAACGGCTCGCCGGAGCTCCCTTTAAACCTCGAGCTCCTCTCAAAAAGCGTACACACAGCCGGGTGTTTCACCCTTTGCCATAAATAAAACCCAAAAACCAATATGTTTCTGGGCTCGTCACGCTTTTTTGCGGTCATCCTCATTGGAATCCCGAACACAAACGAAATCAAAAAAGGACAAAAAGGCAGAAAAATCCGCCTTGGTGAGTACTTTTTTACTCCATTTGCGTATGACTAGTCGCCCGGTTTCTTGAATCGGACATTCTCCACGGAAAAACCCGCCCTCTGGCGGCAACCTCCCGCTTCATCGTATGTCATGTCACAGCCCTTTAATTATACACTAAATAAATGCATTTCGCAAGCTTTTACACAAAAAACCGCGATAAAAAATTTAACAAACTTTCATCGCGGTTTTTTAATTTATTTGTGCACTTTTACTACTATTGTGTTGCCCGATTATGTTAACCACTAGGTGTTGTGGTTAACACCCTCTTCTCCGGCAGCCATCGAAAATCTTACTGCTCCGGCTTGAAGCTGGGCATTAATTCTAATTTAAACAAATTGGCCCGATGTTTTCTGTCGATCAGTTCCTTCTTTGCCGGGTCATCAATTTTGCCGGTTCTGATATACACATCCAACTCAGCATAAGTAAATCCCAGGTTTTCTTCATCTGTTTTACCACACAAACCGTCAATAGGTGTTTTTTCGACCAGAACTTCCGGCAAGCCTAAGCAATGACCAATTGCCTTGACCTCAGTCACCGTCAAATGAGACATGGGCGAAAAATCCCCCACCGAATCCCCGTATCTTGTGGAATAGCCTACCCAATCCTCAGATAGGTTGCAGGTGTTGCACACTCTGCCGTTAACACTCTGAGAAACCGCATATAAAGTAGACATTCTGATTCGAGGGGGAATATTCTGCACCGTTTGAGCCGTTATGTTCAGCTCAGCAGGCAGGTTCTTTAGAATACCATCCACCGCTTCTTTAACATTCACAACATAGTGCCTAATGCCCAGATGTTCCACCAACAAATGAGCCATATCAATATCGTGCTGCACACCCTGAGGCATCAGAACACCGATAACTCTGTCTTTTCCCAACGCTTCAACACAAAGAGCCGCCGCAACGGAGCTGTCTTTACCGCCTGAAATACCAACAATGGCATTGCACCCCTTGCCGTTCTGTTCAAAAAACTCGCGTATCCACGCAACGCATTCATTTTTTACTTTTTCTGCATTAAACATTTACATTCACCGCCAATCTTATTATTCAATCACGTCAATCTGACACATTTTCATTGTTGCAAGAGCTGCCCGATGGCTCTCAGGCGTTACCCCTGCACAGCAGCCTGCATCAACCCTTATCTTCGTTTCAGGGAAGTTTGCCTTCAGCAAAAGAGCATTGGATACCACACAGATATCAGTGCAAAGCCCAATCAACTCAATCTCCATTTCATTGGGATTGTATTTTTCTTTTATATATAAAGGTAGCTCCGTTGAACCAAAGGTTGGTTTTTCAATGGCTTTATATTTCTTTTTACCAAGCACAGACTCCACCTTGCTATCCAGTTCCCAGCCTGCCGTACCCTTGATGCAATGAGAAACGGGGAGGTTCTTTCCCTCCTGTGTTTCCATATAATGCTCAGGATGAGTATCATAGGTTACAATAATATCTCCATCAAAGCTTTCAATTTTATTCACCACATTATTAACAATGGCTGCTGCTTCAGGCGTACCCAAGGCACCGTCTACAAAATCCTTTTGCATATCCACAACGATCAGTAGCTTTTTCATATCAATCCTGCCCTTTCTGTTTTAAATAGGAAAGAAACATTTTTCTGCTTCACGATAGCACAAAGAAACTATCTTGTCAACAGTTTTTGGAAAAATTCTTTGATTCATACAAAACCGCAGGGGAAAAACGCGACTATTTGCCGATTTTATCTTGACAAACCGCTCCAAGAGTGATAAAATAACTTAAAATTATGAATTTGAAGGTAATGAATATGAACTTGGCTCTTATGAACGCAGGTAAATATTTCTTTAGCTTTAGCGTAGTCTTTTACTTTAGCTATGCTTTTTTTGCTATGAAAAAGTTACTTGTGAGATTTTAGAGCAGTTTAAATCATTTAACGCTATCAGACAATGTTCAAACCTCACTTGTAACAAACAAGTGAGGTTTTTTATTTTGAAAGGAAGGCTGAAAATGGCGAACAAACTAGACGAAGCGAGAAAAATCATTAATGAGGTTGATTCAAAAATGGCGGCACTTTTTGTAGAAAGAATGAGAGCTGCTGAAATGGTTTTTGAGCACAAGAAAGAATTCGGATTGCCTATCCTTGACCAAAAACGTGAGGATGCTGTCGTTGAGAAAAACGCCGCGATGATTGAAGATGATGTGCTGAAAAGTTATTACATAGACTATATTAAACACCTGATGTCTGTTTCAAGAGCATATCAATACAGAATGCAAAGTGGCTTAAAGGTAGCCTATAGCGGTGTGCCCGGAGCTTTTGCCCACATTGCGGCAGGCAGGATCTTCGAAGGCAGCAACAGAATCTCTTATCGTGATTTTAAATCAGCTTATAATGCCGTAGTCACCGGCGAGGCAGATGTTGCCGTGCTCCCCATCGAAAACAGTTATGCCGGCGAAGTGGGACAAACAATTGACCTGATTTTCTCTGGCGGGCTTTTCATAAACGGAATCTATGAATTGGAAATTCATCAGAATCTTCTTGGCCTTCCCGATGCAACTGTAGAAGACATCAAGAAGGTGACAAGCCATTCCCAGGCATTATCACAGTGCCACGAATACATCAAACTGAAAGGCTTTGACACGGAGGAAGCAAACAACACAGCTGTTGCCGCTAAAACTGTTGCAGAAATGAAGGATAAATCCCTGGGCGCTATTGCAAGTGTTGAAACAGCAGAAATTTATGGCCTTAAGGTTTTAGAAGCAAACATCAACAAAAGCGGTGAGAACACCACCCGTTTTGCTGTTCTTTCAAAGGTTCGTGCCACATCCCCTTCCCTTTCCAATTCTGTTCTGATGTTCACCGTTAAGCACGAAGCAGGCTCTTTGGCCAACGCCATCAGCATTATAGGAAAATACGGATATAATATGACAGCTCTTCGTAGCAGACCTTTAAAGAAACATTCCTGGCAGTATTATTTCTATATTGAAATTGACGGTGCTACAGACACCGAAGACGGACGAAAAATGATCGAAGAACTAAACAACGTGTGCGACAAGCTTAAAATAGCAGGCACATTTGCGCCGCACATCGAAATATGAGGTAGACCGATGAATATACATTTAAATTTAAAGGATAACAGTTACGATATCATTGTTGAAAGAGGCATTTTACAAGAAGCCGGAAAGCATTTGAATTTAAACAGACGAGTTCTGATTGTAACCGATTCCGGCGTTCCCGAACAATATGCAGAAACGGTTGCAAAACAATGTAAAAAACCGGTGATCTGCACCGTTCCCTCGGGTGAAGACTCTAAAAGCCTTGCCGTTTTCGGAGACCTTCTGCAGAAAATGCTTGCTGACAACTTTTCAAGAAAAGATTGTGTTGTCGCTGTGGGCGGCGGTGTTGTGGGCGACCTTTCGGGCTTTGTTGCCTCTGCCTATATGCGCGGGGTTGACTTTTACAACATCCCAACCACCCTTCTTTCGCAAATTGATTCTTCTATCGGTGGCAAAACTGCCATCAATTTTGGCGGTGTTAAAAACATTGTGGGCGCTTTTTATCAGCCTAAAAAGGTTTTAATTGATCCGGAGCTGTTAAAGACGCTTCCTGAAAGACAGATCTCAAACGGTCTTGCCGAAGCCATTAAAATGGCTCTGACTTCTGATAAAGAACTGTTTGATATCTTCGAACATAAAGATATCAATGAAAACATTGATGAAATTATCATTCGTTCTCTTAACATCAAAAAGACCGTTGTGGAGCAGGACGAAAAAGAATCCGGCCTCAGAAAAATCCTCAACTTCGGCCACACCGTTGGCCATGGCATCGAAAGCAGCGGACATATGTCAGAGCTTTATCACGGCGAATGTGTTGCCTTGGGGCTGATTCCCAAGTGCGGCGAAGGCATCAGACCGAGGGTGATTGAAGTCCTGAAAAAATGCAGACTATATAACATGATTGAATTTGATTGGGATGCCATTACGGAAGCGGCCTTCCATGATAAAAAAGCTGATGGAGATATGGTAACCATCACCCTGGTTCCCGACATCGGAAGTTTCGAGCTGAAAACAATGAACTGTAACGAGGTCATCAACATGGCAAAGCGCTGTCTTTCAGACTGCTGAAATATAGCGGCACACAGAGCAGATTAACTGAGGTGATAACAAAATGAAACCATACGGATGTATCGGCAAAAAGCTGACTCACAGCTTTTCAAAGGAGATTCATGCAAGACTAGCCGATTACGATTACGAACTCATAGAGCTTACAGAGGAGGAAATCAAACCCTTCTTTGAGAGCAAGAATTTTGAAGCAATTAACGTAACCATTCCCTATAAACAAACGGTGATTCCTTACCTTGATTCCATAAGCGATATTGCCAGAAGAATCGGCGCCGTGAACACCATTGTTAACAAGGATGGTAAATTATACGGTTATAATACGGATTACTACGGAATGAAAGCCCTGATTGAAAGAATCGGTCTTGATTTACAAGGCAAAAAGGTTCTTGTTCTGGGCACGGGTGGGACAAGTAAAACAGCACAGATTGTTGCCCGGGATCTGGGCGCTTCTGATGTTCTAGTTGTCAGCAGAAGCAAAAAAGAAAACTGCATCACCTATGAAGATGCCATTGCCGGTCATCAGAATGCAGAAATAATCATCAACACCACCCCTTCGGGTATGTATCCCGATTGTGATGCAAAACCCATTGACATTTCACCTTTCAGCAATTTAGAAGGTGTGGTTGATGCGGTTTATAACCCCCTCACCACTAACCTTGTATCCGACGCCAAGAAAAAAGGCATCAAAGCAGAATGCGGTCTTTATATGCTGGTGATGCAGGCGGTTGTCGCCGTTGAAAAATTCCTGAATACCAAAATTCCTAAAGAAACTGCCGACCAGGTGTTCCGTTCTGTTCTTTCTGCAAAAGAAAACATCGTGCTCACAGGCATGCCCGGCAGTGGCAAAAGCACCATCGGAAAACTGCTCAACATCGAAGGTTTTACCTTTATTGATACTGACGAAGAAATTGTAAAACGCGCAGGCTGCGCCATCAAAGACCTCATCAGTCAGAAAGGCGAACAATATTTCAGAGTTTTAGAAGCAGAGGTTATACGGGACGCCTCTGCTCAAAGCGCCCGCATCATTTCCACAGGCGGCGGTGCTATTTTAAGAGAAGAAAATGTACATTGCCTCAAGCAAAACGGCAAACTCTTCTTCATTGATGCAGACCTTAAGAGGCTGAGAGCAACCGATGACAGACCGTTATCCAACACAGAAGATAAACTTGCAAAGCTTTATAACGAAAGAATCGGCATTTACAAAAAAACCGCCGACGTCACGGTGCCCGATATGACAACGCCCGAGGCCGAAGCCGACTATATTCTGACCAAACGACTGGAGCTGATCAAATGAAAATTCTTGTTATCAACGGACCGAACCTGAATATGTTAGGCATCAGAGAGCCGGACCATTACGGCAAAGAAACCTATGCCGACCTTTGCGAGAAAATAGAAAAACATTGTAAGAATAAAAACATTGAAGTAACGCTGTATCAATCCAATCACGAGGGTGACCTTGTGGATGAAATACAAAAGGCTTACGGAAATGCAGACGGTATCGTTATCAATCCCGGTGCTTATACCCACACAAGCATTGCCATTTTAGATGCCGTTAAATCCGTTAACATTCCCACTGTTGAAGTGCACATTTCAAAGGTTGAGGAACGGGAAGATTTCAGACAGGTAAGCTACATCAGGCTTGCCTGCATAAAGACCATTACAGGTCATGGCACAGACGGCTATCTGGAAGCCATTGATTTTCTGACAGAAGGTAGATAATATGAACGCAAAATTTAAACCTTGTAGCCTGAAAGGAACCATTAGCGCTCCCCCATCAAAAAGCATGGCGCACCGGTATTTGATCGGCGCCACTTTATCCGGCCAAACCTGTTCTCTCTCCGGCGTTGATTACAGTGAAGATATATTGGCCAGCATCGATTGCCTGAAAGCCTTGGGGGCAGACATCACTACAGAGAATGACATTGTTACTGTAAATCCCGAATGCTTTACGAATGCAGAAAGCCCTGTTTTAGAGTGCAGAGAAAGCGGCAGTACCCTGCGATTTTTTATCCCTCTCGCTCTGTGTTTGGGAAAAGAAATCACGTTAAAAGGCAGCAAGCGCCTTTTAGAAAGACCGCTTGATGTATATGAAGAGCTCTGTCGCGAAAAGGGTTTTATTTTTAAAAAAGACGAAAATTCCGTCACGGTTTGCGGTTGTTTGACAAGCGGAAACTATAAAATACGAGGCGACATCAGCAGTCAGTTTATAACAGGACTCATCTTCGCTCTTGTATACCTGGGTGCAGACTCTGTAATTGAGATTATTCCGCCCTTTGAAAGCCGGTCTTATATCAACCTGACCATTTCTGCCCTGAAATCCTTCGGCGCAAATGTGGACTTTACAGATGAATACACCATAGCGGTTAAAAAATCAAAGCTGCAGGCATATTCCGGCAGAATCGAAGGGGATTATTCCAACGCCGCCTTTCTGGACGCCTTCAATTATAATGGCTCAGCAATTGAAATAAATAATCTCAAGCCGGATAGTCTTCAGGGCGACAGAGTGTATCAGGATTATTTTGAAAAAATATCCGCCGGAACACCAACCCTCGATATTTCCGATTGCCCCGACTTAGGCCCTGTGCTTTTTGCCCTGGCCGCCTTGAAAAATGGCGCCGTTTTTACAGGCACAGACAGATTAAAGGCAAAGGAAAGCGACAGAGGTGCGGCGATGCACGAGGAACTGGCAAAGCTGGGTGGTGGTCTTGTTTTTGGTGACAATATGGTTACTGTGCCAAAGCAGAAACTTAAATACAACGGTGTTGTTTTAGACGGCCACAACGACCACAGAATTGTTATGGCTATGTCGGTAATTCTTTCTCAAACCGGCGGTGAAATTGCCGGTATTGAGGCCGTCAGAAAAAGCTATCCCGGATTTTTTGAGGATATAGAAAAACTTGGAGCAGAGGTAGAATTACAATGATTGTAGATGTAAGCAAAAAAATATTAATCGTGGGACTGGGACTTTTAGGTGGTAGCTACGCAAGAGTTTTGAAACGGTTCGGCTTCCACATCAGCGCTATCACCAAAGAGCAAAGCTCTATAGAATATGCGCTTAACGAGCAGATTATTAATGAAGGCTCAACAGAACCGGATAAAAAAATGATCGGCGAGGCCGACCTTGTGATTTTTGCTTTGTACCCTCACATTTTTGTAGAGTGGATTGAGCAGAATCAGCACCTTTTGAAAAGCGGTGCTATCATAACCGACGTAACCGGTGTAAAGAGAAGCATTGTATATAAAATCCAGGATATATTGCGGGATGATGTGGAGTTCATCGCCGCTCACCCCATGGCCGGCCGCGAGGTTTCAGGAGTTGAAAACAGCACCGACAAAATGTTTGCCGGTGCAAACTATATTGTTACCCCCACCGCGAAAAACACGCCGGAAGCCATCAATACCTGTCTTGAACTGGGAAGACTGCTGGGTTTTTCAAACGTGACTACCCTTTCTCCGGAAGAGCACGATGAAATGATTGGATTTCTTTCACAGCTTACCCATTGCATCGCCATCACGCTGATGACCTGCAACGATAAAGAAAATATGGAAAAGTTTACGGGTGACTCCTTCAGAGACCTGACCCGTATCGCACGGATAAATGACCAGATGTGGAGCGAGCTCTTTGTGGCAAATAAGGATGCTCTTTTAGAACAAATGGATCTGTTTATAGACAAATTTAACGAACTGAAAACAATGCTCAAAACAGAAGATATTGACGGCATGAGAGACATGATGCGTCATTCAACCAAGCGCAGAGCATTATTTGATAAAAAATAATACAGGAGGAAACACAACATGAACATGGAATTCAAACGCAAATTACCAATCCCTATGGAGATAAAAGAACAGTTTCCCTTATTATATAAGCATGAACAATTAAAAGAAAAAAGAGATACGGAAATCAAGGCTATCTTTGAGGGAAGAGACGATAGACTCCTACTCATCATTGGTCCCTGCTCGGCAGACCATGACGACAGCGTGATTGATTACATTTTACGTCTGCGGAAAGTGCAAGAAAAGGTATCGGATAAAATCTTTATCATTCCGAGAATCTACACCAATAAGCCGAGAACAACAGGGGACGGTTATAAAGGCATGCTGCATCAGCCGGATCCCAATAAAGGCTCCGATATGTTAAAGGGGCTTATCGCCATCCGTAATCTGCACATCAGAACCATAAATGAAACAGGCTTTACCTGTGCCGACGAGATGCTCTACCCCGAAAATTACAGATATTTGTCTGATTTGTTGTCCTATGTTGCCATCGGTGCCAGATCGGTGGAAAACCAAAAGCACAGATTAACCGCAAGCGGACTGGATATTCCCGTTGGTATGAAAAACCCCACCGCAGGTGACATATCTGTTATGATGAATTCTATTACTGCTGCGCAGCACTCTCACACCTTTATATATAGAGGCTGGGAAGTCGAAAGCCATGGCAATCCTCTTGCCCACGCTATTTTAAGAGGTTATGTCAACAAGCACGGTCAGGCTATGCCGAACTATCACTACGAAGACTTGATTCATCTGGCAGAAATTTATGAACAGTCCGGTCTTAAAAACCCCGCGGTTATTATCGATACAAACCACGCCAACTCCGGAAAGAAATGGACGGAACAGCCCAGAATCGCAAAAGAGGTTCTGCACAGCTGCCGCCATTCTGATGATGTTAAAAAGATTGTCAAGGGCCTGATGATTGAAAGCTACATTGAAGATGGCGCACAAAAACCGGAAGAATGTACCTACGGTAAATCCATAACAGACCCCTGCCTCGGATGGGAAAAGACCGAAAAACTCATTTACGAACTGGCCGATGTGCTTTAATTGGCCACCGGCATAATAAAACGGGTTGAGCAATGCTCAACCCGTTTTTATACTTCTGTTCTTATTTGAAATATCTCTTTAAGAGACCCTCTAAACCTCTACCGTGGCGAGCCTCGTCACGAGCCATTTCGTGCACGGTGTCATGGATAGCATCCAGGCCGTTTTTCTTAGCGCAGGAAGCCAGGTCAAATTTACCCTGGGTTGCACCATATTCACAATCAACTCTCCACTTTAAGTTGTCCTTAGTGGTAGCTTTCATATTGGGCTCTAAGTCTTCGCCTAACAGTTCAGCAAATTTTGCTGCGTGTTCAGCTTCTTCATAAGCTGCTTTTTCCCAATAAAGACCAACTTCAGGGTAACCTTCACGATGTGCGATGCGAGCCATGCAGAGATACATACCAACTTCGGCACATTCACCGTTGAAGTTTGCCATTAACTGTTCAAAGATAAATTTCTTATCTTCTTCAGAAATATCAGGGTTGTTCTTTACGGTTTTGCCATATACGCCGTATTCGTGCTCAGCAGCCAAAGCAGCGCCTTCTTCCATTTCTTTAAACTTTTCTGCCGGAACCTTGCATACCGGGCATTTTTCGGGAGCGCTATCGCCCTCGTGAACATAACCGCAAACAGAACATACAAATTTTTTCATAGTTTTCAATCTCCTTTAAATATAGTTTTTTATTTATTTTTATTACAATGGTGGCAGGTTCCTGTGTAATACACTTCCTGTGTGGCTACTGAGAACCCGTGAGGCAACCGGCTGTCGGGAAGAGACGTATCAAAATCAAATACGCCACCGCAATCGGTGCAGAGAAAGTGACCATGGAGGTCGGTGCAGGCATCGTAACGTGCCTGCTGCTCTTCAATGGTAATGGTTTTAATGATTCCCGCTGAAGAAAGCAGCTTCACGGTGTTATATACCGTGGTTTTGGATAAGGTTGGCATTCGAACGGATAAAGAAGAATAAATTTCATCCACCGTTGGATGCGTCCGGTGCTGCCTGAGATAATCAAAGATTAAAACTCTTGGCAGCGAGGGCTTAATGTCACGACTGGAAAGAATCTCTGCTGATGTCATTGCAGCACCTCCTTTTTTATTTGTAATTATTTCACTTTTGTAATGATTACAAATTTATTATAACAACAGAAAACCCATTTGTCAACACTTTTTTGAATTATTTTCAAAAATTTTTTGAAAATCGAAATTTGTCGGCTTTTATACCTTTTTAATGCATAGGCAAGTTAGCATTGACAAACCAACTATAAATGTAGTATTCTAAACAAAACATTATGGTAAAGGAAGATGGTTTTTGATTAAGCTGTTAATTGCCAAAACAATTAAAAATTATACGGAAGTCTCTGAGCCAACTGTTCGTGCGGCCTACGGCAGACTGGCCGGTATTCTGGGCATTATCGCTAATCTGCTGCTGTTTATTCTCAAACTGATTATCGGTCTTTTGAGTGGCTCGATGGCCGTTATGTCCGATGCCTTTAACAATTTATCTGATATGGGCTCATCTTTAGTGTCTTTAATCGGAACAGTTGCCGCCAACCAACACGCCGATGAGGAACACCCCTTCGGCCACGGACGGTTTGAATATATTGCATCCCTCATTGTTTCCTTTATTATTATGATGGTAGGCTTTGAGCTTTTGCGCAGCTCTTTTGATAAAATTCTTCACAGCGGGCAAACAACCTTCAGCTGGTTAACCATTGGCATTTTAGTGTTTTCGATGCTGGTGAAGCTATGGATGTTTGTTGCAAATCGTTATATCGGCAAGCAAATTCAGTCTATGGTTATTCGTGCCGCCGCACAGGACAGCTTAAACGATGTTTTCGCCACCGGTGGCGTGGTTGTTGCCACTTTTTCAGGCCTGTTTCTGCCCCTGCCCGTAGACGGCATTATGGGTATTATCATTTCTGTTTTGATTATGCTGACAGGGTTCGGCATCGCCCGGGACACCATAACAATTTTGCTGGGCACACCACCGGATCCTGTACTGGTGGAAAACATTTATACTATGCTGCTCCGGCAGGAAGGTATTGAGGGGGTTCACGACCTGATTATCCACGATTACGGTCCCGGCCGCCGTATGGCCTCTGTCCACGCTGAGGTGCCGGTGGATGTGGACATTGTTAAAATTCACGAAGTGATTGATGCAACGGAAAAAGAAATTCAAAGAGAGCTCGGTGTCCATATTGTGATTCATATGGATCCCATCAGCGTAGGGAATGAAAAAGTGGATGCACTCAAGCAGATGGCTCTCTCTTGCGTTCACGAAGTGAATCCGGTATTCGGACTCCACGATTTTCGCATAACCGACGGCGAACAGAACATCAACCTGATTTTCGACCTCGAAGTGCCATATTGCCTTAAACCCACAGAACGGGAAACGGCCGTGGTTGCCATTAAAGAAAAAATCAAGTCTAAAGACAGCCGCTTCAGCGTTGTGATTCAGGTAGATGATAAAATCTGAACAGCAAAGGGCTGTAACAAAATGCGCAGATCACACAAAGGGTAAAAAGACTATAAAATCAGTATTTTGCTTAACCAATATAAACAAAAGAACAAAAAGCCATGGTGGAAATCCGCAATTGTGCGAATATCTAATATAAAATGCTGTATGCTTTGAATAAACTTCACCTCTCGGCGTACCTTTTAGAGCATTGTCCAAAACTTGTTTTGGGTAACAATGCCTATGGCAAAACGTCCCACAAACGCTGAAAGCGTGAGTGGCTGACGTTGACGGCTGTACGCCATCGGGATTCAGTTTATCCAATCTGCACTATTTTTCGTCCAGCCCAAAAGGGGCTGTAGCGAAATAATCATTTGCTACTGTCCCTTTTTTATATTTTTTTTTAAAAAACTCTTGACAAGAGAAAAACGATATGGTAAAATACATTTCATCATAAACGCAGTGATGCGGAATAGTACGCAAAATTCTTTCGCCTTGAGAGAGATGCCGGTTGGTGCGAGGCATTGGGAAAGGTTTGCAGAACTCACCGCGGAGCGGCTGCCGTGAACTTTTAGTAGGGGCAGACGGGAACTCCCGTAACAGAGTAAAGATGTGTTAGCATCGAAAGGGCATCCGAAACGGATGAAAAAGAGTGGTACCGCGGAAACTATGTAATTGTAACGTTTTCGTCTCTTTGAATCAACAAAGGGATGGAAGCGTTTTTTTGTTAATAAAAATAATCTTATTTATATACCGAAATTGAAAGGAGCTTTCAACATGAAAAAAATCAACATTGCCGACATTACGCTTAAAAAGCTTTCGGAGGACCGTGAAGTCGCACTATTATTCCGTGAAAAAACAGCCATTGCTGCTTGCGCGGATAATCTGGGTGCTGACGCGATTGAATTAGCTCCCATTAAAAACCTGCGTGAAGATACCATTATTTATAAAACCATTGCACAGAAGGTGCAGAATGCCGTTCTGGCCATCCCTGTAGGCTTTACTGCCGAGGATGTAGCTGCCGCCTGGGACTGCATCAAAGAAGCAAAGCAGCCCCGTTTGCAGGTCGAACTGCCTACCTCTACTGTGCAAATGGAATATATTTATCATTTAAAATCCGATAAAATGCTTGCTAAAATCGGTGAGCTGGTCAAAGCAGCCAAAGCCCTGTGTGGCGATGTGGAATTTTCTGCCCTGGACGCCACCCGTGCTGACATTAATTTTCTGATTGCCGCCGCAAAAGAAGCCGTGGCAAACGGCGCCGGCATCATTACTCTTTGTGACGATGCAGGGGTTTCTCTGCCTGAAGAAATTGCCGCATTAGTAGAAACCGTGGAAGAAGCTGTTTCTGTTCCTGTTTATGTACAGGTTTCTGACCGTATCAGTATGGCTGTTGCTTCTGCCTTTGCTTCCATCCGTGTAGGCGCAGCCGGCCTCAAATGCGCTATGGCCGGCAAGGACATTCTGCTCTCCGGCGAAATTTCTGATGCTATGAGCGCTTGCTCAGCTCAGTTGGATGCGGAAATTAACTTAAACAATACTAAAATTCATGCAAGCATTGACGATATGCTGGCAAGCATTAACCACGAATCTTATGAAACCCAGGCTTCTGTCAGTGAAAAGAAAAAAATTCTGCTGGATGCTGACAGCACCATCGCACAAATCGCTCAGGCCGCTTCTGTGTTAGGCTATGACCTTTCCGACGTGGATTGTGGCAACGTGCAAAAAGCCCTGATTCAGATTTGCGAAAAGAAAGATACTGTTGGCGCCAAAGAGTTGGAAGCCTTGATTGCAAGCTCCGCTATGCAGGCTCCTTCTACCTATCACCTGAAAAGCTACACCACTTCAAGCAGTAATGTAACCGGCTCTATGTCGCAAGTTACCTTAGTTTGCAACGACGAAAGTATCTGCGGTGTCAGCACCGGTGACGGCCCCATTGACTCTGCCTTCCGCGCTATCGAACAGTGCATCGGCTATCATTATGAGCTGGACGATTTTCAGGTTCAGTCCGTTACTGAAGGCAAGGAAGCATTGGGTTCTGCCCTGGTTCGCCTCAGAAATAACGGTAAGCTCTATTCCGGCAACGGCATTTCAACTGACATTGTGGCTGCCAGCATCAGAGCCTATATCAACGCTCTGAACAAAATTGTCTTCGAGGAGGAATAAACCAAATGAAAATTGTTTTTTCAACCAAAAACGTAACCCGTTCTTCCTTTCTTGATGTTTGCCGCTATGCGTATGACTATGGTTTTGCAGGGTTCGAAATTTATGATGCTTTAAAGGAACGGAATCAGCATCACGACAGCATTCTGCGTCGCGATCGCACCCCCGACGCCAAAAGAAAGTTGATTAACCGTGGACTTTCCGTGGCAGCTCTCCGCATGCCCTTCCCCATCGAAAGTGAGGAGACCACAGCTGAAACCGTAGCAAAATATGTGGATATGGCCGCCAATGCAGGCGTTTCCAACATTATTGTCCGTGTAGAAGAAGAAACCTCTTTTGATAGATTAAAAGAAAAGCTTTCCCAGGCTGTCCTGCGTGCAGAAAAAGCCGATGTGGGTATTTTATTTGAAACGGCGGGTTACCTTGCCAACACTGAAAAAGTGATTGACATCATCAACTTTTTCTCTTCGGCCGCTATTGGTGCCGCCTGGAATGTGCGCAGCACGTATTTCGGTGCCGGCGAAACCGCTGAAACTACCATTAAAACCCTGGGTGCCTATATTAAATATGTTCGTCTCGGGGATATGAAGGACGGTAAAACCGTTTTAATCGGCGAAGGCGAGCTTCCTGTTGAAAACTTAATCAATGCTCTTTCTTCCCTGAATTTTGACGGGTTTATTTGTGCCGCCTGGAACGAAGACATTAACGATGCTGACATTGTGCTCACCCACTTTGCCAACTATATCTCTTCTTTGAAAAGAGAAAAGAAAAGCTTTGACCGTGCCTATTATAACAGAGCCAAAACCGGCACCTTTGTGTGGAAAAAGTATGATGTTATTGATGCTACGTTCTCTGATGTGCTGGATACTATGGTGGCAAAATATCCCGACCAGTATGCCTTTAAATATACAACACTGGATTACACCAGAACTTATGAACAGTTCCGCCGGGATGTGGATGAATGTGCCGCTGCTTTAATTTCCTTAGGCGTGAAAGCCGGTGACCATGTGGCTGTTTGGGCTACCAATGTGCCTGAATGGTTTATCACCTTCTGGGCGACTACCAAAATTGGTGCCGTTTTAGTTACGGTGAACACCGCCTATAAAATCCACGAAATTGAGTACCTCCTGAAGCAGTCTGACACACACACCTTGGTGATGATTGAATACTGCAAGGATATTAACTATAAAGAAATCATTCAGGAGCTGTGCCCCGAACTGGAAACCCTGACACCGGGAGAACCGCTTTATTCCAAGAATCTCCCCTTCTTGCGCAATGTTGTTACGGTAGGCTTTTCCATGCCCGGTTGCTTAACCTGGGAAAAAATGCTGTCCCGTTCTTCTCTGGTTCCCCGTGAAGAAGTTCGCAGACGTGCCTCTTTGGTAAAGCCCGATGATGTATGCAACATGCAGTATACCTCAGGTACTACCGGATTCCCCAAGGGTGTTATGCTGACCCACCGCAACATTGTAAACAACGGCAAAACCATTGGCGACAGAATGGATTTATCCACAGCCGACCGCATGATGATTCAGGTGCCCATGTTCCATTGCTTTGGCATGGTGCTTTCCATGACCTCTATGATGACCCACGGCGGCACCCTGTGCCCCATTCCCTATTTTTCGCCGAAATCATCGCTGGCTTGCGTAAACGATGAGCACATTACCTGTTTTAACGGTGTGCCCACTATGTTTATTGCCATGTTTAACCATCCTGATTTTGCAAAAACAGACTTTTCTTACATCCGCACAGGTATTATGGCCGGCGCCAACTGTCCGGCAGACTTAATGCGCCGTGCGGCAGATGAAATGAATATGAAAGAAATCATTTCTGTATACGGCCAGACGGAGGCTTCTCCCGGTTGTACTATGGGCGAAGTAAATGAAGACATTGACCATCGTGTGGAAACAGTAGGAAGCGCTTTCCCCGGTGTTGAATGTAAGATTATTGACCCGGAAACCGGCGAAGAGCTCCCCGACGGCGAAAGCGGTGAATTTGTTGCCCGTGGCTTTAACATTATGAAGGGTTATTACAAAATGCCCGAAGCCACCGCCCAGGCTATTGATAAAGAGGGCTGGCTTCATTCCGGCGATATCTGTTGCCGCACCACAGATGGATATTATAAAGTAACCGGCCGATTAAAGGATATGATCATCCGTGGCGGTGAAAACCTTTACCCCCGCGAAATTGAGGAATTCTATCTCACCAACCCCAAGGTGCGCGATGTGCAGGTGGTGGGTGTGCCCGATGAAAAATACGGCGAGGAATGCTGTGCCTGGATTATTCTGCACAAGGGTGAAACCGCAGACGAAAGCGAAATGAAGGAATTTGGTAACGCCTCCATTGCAAGACACAAGGTGCCGAAATATTTTGTGTTTGTCAACGAGTTCCCCATGAATGCCGCCGGTAAAATTTTAAAATATAAAATGCGCGACGAATCGGTAGAAATGTTAGGTCTGAAAAAATAAATTAAAAATTTTTAAAAAAACTATTGACATTTCAAAATTCAAGGCGTATAATACATTATAAATTTGAATATCACAAAAAACGACTATGACGAAGACGGTCGGATAGCAGAGTCTTGAGAGAGTTGGCGGTTGCTGCGAGCCAATGACAAAGCCTTCCAATGGCCCATCACTTCTGAGTCGGAGGACCGAAAGCGTATTGTGAGTAGACTCCTTCCGTAATGCTGCGTTAAGGCAAAGGGCTTGATAGAGTCCGGTAAGTGACGGAATTTCATTCCGTAATTTGAGTGGTACCGCGGGTTATACAACTCGTCTCAAAAGCAATTTTGAGACGGGTTTTTTTGTTTTATTCAAAGCCGTGACAGCTTGTAAAAAGCGACGGAACAGAAAGGAGCAAAAAAAATGGATTACAATCTGAAAGAAGTGGCAGGCAGAATCAGAGACCTGCGAGAAGCAAAGGGTTACACCCCCGAACAGCTGGCAAAGCTTACCGGCGTAACCGTTGAAGACTACCTTCTGTTAGAAGAAGGCGAAACCGATTTCAGCTTTACCTTTATTTACAAATGTGCCAAGGCCTGCGATGTTGAGGTTGTTGACCTTTTGGAGGGCACAAGCTCAACCTTAACCTCTTTCGCCATTGTCAGAAAAGGCGAAGGTCTTAAAATCATCAAAAAGAAAGGCGTTGTGTATAACAACTTAGCCCCTAAATTCAAAGATAAGCTGGCTGAGCCCTTCTTGGTTAAATTCCCCTACCTCGCTGAAGAACAAAATGCACCCATTAAACTGGATTCACATAACGGTCAGGAATTTGACGTCATTGTAAAAGGTTCTTTAAAGGTTCAGGTGGGCAATCACGTTGACATTTTAAATGAAGGTGACTCCATTTTCTATAACAGTATCATTCCCCATGGTATGATTGCCGTTTCAGAAGGCGGCTGTGAATTCCACGCTGTGGTACTGAATCCTCAAGACGGTCAGGTAAGTGAAGAATATCCCGAAGCACCTTTCATTGCTGCCAAAACCGCCAAAGCTGAAAAGATTGCGGCAAAAACAGTTGCCGATAACTTCATTGAATCCTCTTACGACGAAAACGGCGTATTCAACGGCATTTCCTTTAAAAACGAAGACAAATTCAACTTTGCCTTTGACTGCGTGGATGCCATTGCCGAGAAAACTCCCGATAAACTGGCTATGATGTGGGTAGCAAACGACAAGACAGACCGCCGCTTCACCTTTAGCGATATGAAAAAATACTCCGCTAAAACCGCCAACTATTTTGAATCCTTAGGCATCAAAAAAGGCGACACCGTTATGTTGGTGCTTAAGCGTCATTATCAGTTCTGGTTCTGTATGCTGGCTCTGCATAAAATCGGCGCTATCGCCATCCCGGCAACCAATCAGCTGGTAGAACACGATTTTGATTACAGATACAAAGCCGCCAAGGTAAAGGCTATTGTTTGCACGGCCGACGGCGACGTTTCTGTTGAAGCTGAAAAGGCAGCAGCAGGCTATCCCGGTATGATTAAGGTGTTGGTAGGCGGACAAAAAGAAGGCTGGAATGACTTTAACGTAGAAATGGAACGCTTCAGCACACATTATTACCGTACAGAAAACACCCCCTGCGGTAATGATCCCATGCTGATGCTCTTTACATCAGGCACAACAGGATATCCGAGAATCGCAACCCATTCTTATAAATATGCTCTGGGGCATTACCCCACTGCCAAGCATTGGCATAATGTAAACCCCGATGGACTTCACTTCACCATCTCCGACACCGGTTGGGGCAAGGCGCTCTGGGGTAAGCTCTACGGTCAGTGGTTGTGCGAAGCAGCACAATTCACCTATGACTTTGATCGCTTCCATTCTGAAGATATTCTGCCTATGTTTGCAAAATATCACATCACAACCTTCTGTGCACCGCCTACCATGTATCGCTTCTTCATTAAAGAAGATTTGTCAAAATACGACCTTTCTTCTATTGAATATGCAACAACCGCTGGCGAAGCATTGAACCCTGAAGTGTTCAATCAGTTTAAGAAAGCAACAGGTCTTACCATTATGGAAGGCTTCGGCCAGACCGAAACCACCCTTTCCATTGCCAATTTTGTTGGTTCCACTCCGAAAATCGGGTCCATGGGCAGACCGAGTCCCTTGTATGACGTTGTGATTTTAGACCCCGACGGCAATGAGTGCAAAACCGGTGACACCGGTGAAATCTGCATCCGTGTAAAAGACAACATTCCCTGCGGACTCTTTATCGGTTATTACCTTGATGAAGAAAAAACAAACGAAGTTTGGCATGACGGTTACTATCATACGGGCGACCAGGCCACCATGGACGAAGACGGATACCTCTGGTATGTGGGCAGAATCGACGATGTTATCAAATCCTCCGGCTACCGTATTGGTCCCTTCGAAATTGAAAGTGTTATCATGGAGCTTCCTTATGTTTTAGAATGTGCCATCACACCTGTTCCCGATGAAGTGCGCGGTCAGATTGTAAAAGCTACCATCGTCCTTGTTAAAGGCACCGTCGGCACAGATGAACTGAAAAAAGAAATTCAGGAATACGTTAAAACCCACACTGCTCCTTACAAATACCCCAGAATCGTTGAGTTTGTGGATGAACTGCCTAAAACCATCAGCGGTAAGGTCAGACGTGTGGAAATCCGTAAAAACGATATGGAAAAACTGAATAAATAAAACCAAAAGACGAGAGTTTGCTGAACTTGCAGAAACTCTCGTCTTTATATAAATTAACGCTCATTTTTTTGAAAACATCCCCCTAAAGAAGCACAACCAATTCTCCACGTGAGACCGGATATAAAAAAGAGGTGATCCACTTGAAAAAAACCTATGTAACTTCTATGCCCAATCATATCGGTGCCTTTTTAAAGGCCAGCAAATGCTTTTCCCTTTTGGGAATTAATATTACTCGCGTAAGCTACAATAAAGCGGTCGATTCACACACCCTGTTTATTGATGCAGAAGGTACGGAAGAGCAATTAAAAAAAGCAGATGTAGAACTCGAAAAAATCGGATATCTACAAAGCAACACAAACAAAACAAGCATTGTTCTAATCGAATTCTGTCTCCGTGATGTTCCGGGAAGTGTTACCAATGTATTAACCCTTATCAATGAATTTAATTTCAACATTTCTTACATCAGCTCTCAGGAAAACGGAACCGATTATCAATATTTTAAAATGGGCTTATATGTTGATGATTTTGATAAGATTTCTGCATTTTTAAAAGAGGCCGAAAAGCTTTGTAAGGTTCGTGTGATAGACTATAACAGTTCTGAAAAGGTTTATGACAATAGCATCTTTTATCATACCTATGTTTTGGGTTTATCACAGATTATGGGACTTTCAGAGGATATAAGCCGAGAACTTTTGGTTCATGTTAATCTGGCAATGCAAACACTTGATGAGCAAGGATTGTCCCCTTACCGTACCTTTGACAGCATCAGCAAATTTGCAGAACTTCTGGGTGCCTCAAAAGGAAAAAACTTCAATCCACGCATCAGCACACACAAGATAACAGAACATACCGAAATCACCCTTGTTGAACCGCCTTGCGGCAGCAATACCATCATCATAAAAAGCAATGACAAGGTGTTGTTTGTAGACAGTGGTTATGCTTGCTATACAGACGAGATGGTTAATGTATTCAAAAAAATACTGCCCGGATTTGACACAATGGAAAAGACACTACTTGTAACCCATGCTGATGTTGACCATTGCGGATTATTACCCATTTTTGACAAGATTCTCGCCAGTTCCAAAACTGCAGCGTGTCTTAAAAATGAATTTGACGGTAAAAACGGATACCGAGAATCAAATCCTCTCCATAAGCCATATATAAACATCTGTAAAATTCTCACCTCATACCAGGCGGTAAATCCTCAAAAAATAACCGTGCTGGGGAATGATGTCCAGAATCTGACCGAACCGCTGACTCAAATTGGTTTTTTTGACTTTGAAGAATTGCATTTTGAGGTTTATGAAGGCAAAGGCGGACATTTGCCCGGCGAGATTGTGCTGATAGACTATTCAAAACACATTGCGATTACAGGAGATATTTATATTAATACACATGGTTTAACTGCAGAACAAGCTGAATATAACCAGTATGCTCCCATACTGATGACCTCTGTTGATACCGATCCAAAGTTATGTTTGGAAGAAAGAAACGCAATTATGCAAAGACTTGGCGTGGGCAAATGGCAAATATTCGGTGCTCATGGCTTTAGAAAGGAATATTCAGTTAATTCATAAATAATACCGTTTAAATTAACTTAAAAAATTTTTTAAAACCTATTGACAAACGATAAAACTGTTGTTATAATATAATTGTAATCATTACAAAAATGAAATAATTACATTTTTAAGAAAGGTGGTTTATATGGTAGAAAACTATACCATTTGTCATTGCAAACAAGTGAGTTATAATGACATTGCTGATGCCCTACATCAGAACACAAGCTTTGATAATGTGCTTTCTGCTTTTGAAAGTGTGCAGAAAGTCACCAATTGTTCCACTGGTTGCGGTGGTTGCTACCAAAAGATTTTAGATGTTATTTCAAATATTATGAGTGGCAATGCTCAATAAAAAACAGGAGGATGAAAAAATGTTAGATAAAAAAGTTTCTGCATTATTAAATGACCAGATTAACAAGGAGCTCTATTCCGCCTATTTGTATTTAGATTTCTCTATTTACTATGAACAGCAAGGCTTAGACGGTTTTGCCAACTGGTATATGGTGCAGGCTCAGGAGGAACGCGACCACGCAATGCTCTTCTTAAAATATCTCCAGCTTTGCGGCGAAAACGCTTCTTTAGGCGCTATCGCGCAGCCGGATAAAAAGTTGGACGCTTTAATGGCTCCTTTAAAATTCGGTTTAGAGCACGAACAGTATGTAACCAGCCTGATTAATGATATTTATGCTGCCGCTTATGAGGTAAAAGATTTCAGAACTATGCAGTTTTTAGACTGGTTTGTAAAAGAACAGCTGGAAGAAGAAAAGAATGCTGAAGATATGATCAAAAAAATGGAACTCTTCGGCAACGATTCCAAAGGTCTCTATTCTCTGGATGCAGAATATGCTGCCAGAGTGTATACAGCACCGTCTCTGGTGTTATAATATAAAAAAAGGAGGTTTTTACCATGAATAAATTTGTTTGTCCCTGCGGATACGTTTACGATCCTGAACTGGGCGATCCCGACAACGGTGTAGCTGCCGGAACGGCTTGGGAGGATGTACCCGAAGATTGGGTATGCCCCGTTTGTGGTTTGGGTAAGGATGCATTCGACGCTGAATAAAATATGGCTGTAGAAAAATGTACAGACCGTACAAATAAATTTGTACTTTGAACAAACTTCACCGCTCGCAGTACCTTTGTACAGCTTCGGATTCAGTTTTTTCAATCTGTATCATTTTTCGTCCAGCCGGGTTTGTAAAAATCCACAGCTGTACACCCCATAAATAAATATCCCCCCGTATAACGGGGGGTATTTCATTTTCGGGCATAGTCCTACCTTTTACTGGCTATGCACAAGTGCGTTTTTTATTGGCCTGCCAGCCATACAATTATTACTAGTTACCCATAAATAGGGTTGTGTGAATTGTGTACTTCTTTGTCATAGGGGTCCAGGGGCAGCGCCCCTGTGTCGTTTTGAGGGGGTTGAAGGGGGAGAATCGAAACTCCCCCTTTGTTTTGCTACTTTTGCAATCAAAAGTAGGCCCGCCCGGCAGGGCATACAAAACTAAAAGAGTTAACAACCCCTCCGGCTCGGCTAGCGCCGACCCACCTCCCCTCGCGTGCCCAGAATGGGTATACACAGGGGCGGCTTGGCATAACAAAAAAATTGTTGCCAAAATTCTCATTTTATTATTCAATTAAATTTTGGTTTGTTTCTTTTTGATTTATTTTTGTTTATCGGTTAACCTCTATTGAACCACGCAGGCTTAGCGTGGTTTTCGTTATACAAAAAGCAGACATTCGTTAAAAAGCGGATGTCTGCTTTTTATGCTTTACATATTGAGTAAAAACCCCGTCCTTGACTCTTTTTTCTGATTATGCTATAATGATTATTAATTATGTGCAATGCATAAGTTTCTATTTTTACAAAGCTCAAAACCACGATGTCGTGGTAATCTCTCCTGTCTGGAGGAATACGGAATGGAAAAGATCTCAATCGTCATTTCCTGTTATAACGAAGAAAAATCTCTGCCGCTTTTCTATTATGAAATGGAAAAGGTCAGAAAACAGGACTTTGATGAAAATACAGAGTTTGAATACATACTGGTGGATGACGGCAGCACCGATGACACTCTTGCCGTTATAAAAACCTTACGTCAGAAAGACAACAAAATTAAATATATTTCCTTTTCCAGAAATTTTGGAAAAGAAGCTGCTATGCTGGCTGGTCTGGAGACTTCCACAGGGGATTATGTCACCTTGATGGATGCCGATTTGCAGGATCCCCCTTCACTATTAAAAACCATGCTGAGCGCTATTAAAGAAGAAGGTTTTGACTCTGTGGGCACGCGCCGCGTAACCCGCAAAGGTGAGCCGGCAATCCGCAGTTTTTTTGCCAGACGCTTCTATAAAATCATCAACAGAATTTCCCACGTGGAAATGGTGGATGGGGCCAGAGACTATCGGCTGATGACCCGTCAGGTGGTTGATGCCATACTTTCCTTAAAAGAATATAACCGCTATTCAAAAGGCCTGTTCAGTTTTGTAGGCTTTAAAACAAAATGGATTGAATATGAAAATGTTGAACGGGTGGCCGGCGAAACCAAATGGTCCTTCTGGAAGCTTTGCAAATATGCTTTGGAAGGCATTATCGCCTTTTCCACTATGCCCCTTGTTCTTTCTTCCTTTTTGGGGCTGTTTTTTTGCATTATTGCATTTTTAGCCATAATTTTTATTATTGCCAAAACCCTGATTTTTGGCGATCCTACCTCAGGATGGCCTTCTCTTGTGTGCATTATTGTGCTGGTCAGCGGTATTCAGTTATTCTCAATGGGCATCATCGGTCAATACCTCTCCAAAACATATCTTGAGGTGAAACAGCGGCCTGTTTATATTGTTAAAGAAAAAAACGAATGATGGGAGCCACATCATGAAGTACAGAAAAATAGAAATTTTTTCTCTTATCATAATTTTATTATTGCAAAGTCTTTTCTTTGTTTTCTGGGGAGAGCAAAAATCTTATCTCCATATGGACGAAGCGTATTCTCTCGGCCTTGCAAACTATGACCGGGTTGAAATTCAGGCCAATGAAGATTTTTATGATATCTGGCACTCAAACGACTATTATGAAGACTACCTCTCTTTGCAGGAGGATGAAAAAACTGATTTCCGCCCTGTTTATGAAAATCAGAAAAACGATGTGCATCCCCCCTTATATTACCTTCTGCTCAGAATTGCTATGTTCTGGGACGGCGGACATTATTCCAAATGGCCGGGCCTGATAATCAACATCGTGCTGTATCTGTTTATCACCGTTTTTATGTACTTAATCGGCAAGCGGTTATTCCGCGGCCAGACTCACACTGAAGCAAAAGCCCTGATTGTGGCTTTTCTCTCTGCTGTTACAATGTCTTCTCTCACCAATATGCTGTACATCCGGATGTATACACTCAGCACGCTGAATATTGTGCTCACAACCTATCTGCATCTCCGCTTAACAGAGGACGAAGAAAATACCGGACTTATGGTGCTCATTGGCATTGTAGCTCTTCTGGGTTCCTTAACCCATTATTACTATCTGTTCTTTCTGGCAGGTATGTTTCTTTTGTTTGCTATCCGGTTTTTCCGTGAAAACAAAAATCCTTTATTGGTTAAATACACCATCGCGATGGCGATAGCCGGCATCTGTTCCCTGATTATTTTTCCCCATTCTGTTTTTCATATGTTTTTTGGCTATCAGGGGCAAAATGCCATTCACAATCTGCAGAACAAACAGCTGTTTTTGAAAAATCTGTTAGCTTATTGGAAAAAACTGCATTTGTTCACCTTTCACAAGACCTTGCTGGTGGCCCTTATTGTTATGTGCGTTATCTATCTCTTTATGCGCTATAGAAAAAAGCACCGCACATACAGCAATCCCAACGCTGTTGATTCAAGAACGGTGTGGGTGCCAACAGCAGTTTATTCCCTGGCTGTTGCTGCCGCTTCTCCCTGGATTGAGCTCCGGTATATTATGCCGGTTTGCGGACTGATTTTTTTAGCTGTGCTTTACTATCTGTTCATCTGGATGCGCACCGTTTTATCTGAAAAAATCTGTTCTGTTGGCTTTTTGATTTTTCTTTTGTTGCTAACCACCGCCCCCAAACGGTTGGAGCTGGAGCCGGAGGTTGTGTTTAAAAACAGAACCCGCATGGTCAAAATGGCAGAAGAGAACCGAACCCTGCCGGCTTTGTATTTGTTTAATTCCAACGAAAACCGATTTTTGGACGATATTTTACTGTTTTCTATTTTTGATGAATCTTACGTCGCAAAAGATTTAGAATGTACTGAAGAAAATATCCAATCCATTATAAGAGGTAAAGATTGTTCCAAAGGCTTTTTTGTGTTTATCAACAACGGCCAGGAAAACGACGCGCTGATGGAGATTATCACCGCCGCCACCGGCCGGCCGGGATATTCCCATGTTTACTTTTTAAATGAATGTCATGTTTACCGTGTTAACTAATATATGGTTTTTGACTCTAAAGACGCTGCAACAAGAGATTTTGTTGTAGTGTCTTTTTTTGTACCATAAAAAAAGTTTATTCTTGTTTTCTTTATTTTCTTTTATTTTTCTGAACTTTTAGCCGTTTTTTCCTGACTTTACATCACAAAGCAACATAAAAAAAGTCATTGCGTTACAATCTTTACAGTGGTATAATGAAAGCAAATGGAGGTGCTTATATGAATTATAGAAAATATTTACTGGAAGAAGTTATGCCCTTTTGGGTGAACCACGCGCTTGACCGGGAGAAAGGCGGTATTATTACCTGTCTCGACAAAACCGGCAACATTAAAGACACCACAAAAAATGTTTGGTTCGTGGGTCGTTCTCTATGGTCTTTTTCTTTGGCATACCGCTTAGCAGAGCCTAAGCCCGAATATTTAGAGGCCTGCGAAGTATTATTTTCCTTTTTAGATAAATGCACCCGTCCCGATGGCACCCTGCCCTTTACCTGCGACCGGGATGGCGGCAACGAACACTATCGACAGCTCTATTATAGTGAGGCCTTTGCCGCTATTGGCTGTGCTCAGTATTATCGCATTTGTCATAAGGAGGAAGTTTGGCAGAGAGCCGAAAAATTCTTTGACATTTGCTATACATTCTATCAGAATCCCGAAACTAAAGTGCCCTTCCCCGGCGATACGATTCCTTACCGTTGCTTTGGCATCGAGATGATTATGCTTAATCTGGCTCAGTTTATGCGCAACGCCGCGGAAGCTGAGGGAAAAGCCGATCCCAAATACGATGCTTTGGCTAAAGAAACCATCCGGCAGATGATTGTCGGCGGTCATATTTCCGATGAGGAAAAAGTAGTTCGTGAATACCTGCCCATTACCGATACGCAGTTACAACCGCCTCAGCTTGACTACACCTGCCCCGGCCATGTTTACGAAGCTGCCTGGTTTGTCCTTTGTGAAGGCGAAGTGCAAAACGACGATGAAATTCGTGCTCTTGGCTTTAAACTGTTAGACTACGCCCTGCCGGAAGGCTTTGAAAAAGAGATTTCTTTGGTCGTGACAGGTATTAATGATCCTGACTTAAACAATTATATCTGGTGGCCTCAGTGCGAAGCCATTGTCGCCTATCATTTAGGCTATAACATCTCTAAAAACGAAAAATATTTACGCATCGCCAAACAGCTTGAAGAATTCTCCTTCGCTCATTTTGCCGACCACGAAAACGGCGAATGGTACACAGAGATAGACAAAGACGGCAATGTGGTTAATTCCGATAAGGGCACTATTTTAAAAGGCCCCTTCCACCTGCCCCGTATGCTCTTTGGTATGATGTCCTTAACCGAAAATGGTGATATTTTAACCTATATGTCATGAGCGAGAGAAAAAAGCAACCGCAAACCGATAACGCTGCAAAAATATGGACGGTGCGGCTGAAAAGCTATGAGCTCCACGACCACAACGGATTTGAAATTACCTTAATACTATCCGGCAAACTTCGGCAAATGTGCAATGGGGTAACCAAGGTGCTCAAAGAAGGAGATATTACCTTTTTGTCGCCCAATTGTATCCATCAGTATTCTTCCGCAGGCGAGCCGGCAGACATTATCAACTTAACCTTTCCCCGACACTTTGTGTCAGACGATGTGTGGAAATATGCCGATATGACAAAAATACCCCTGATTATACATTTAGAAGGGGAGATGCTGTCTGCTTTCAGGGAAACTCTTTTTTCCATTCTGGCACTTTCCCAAAAGCCAATGGAGCCCCTGCCTGCAAGTACCTATTTAAAGAATATGATTGAATGGCTGGTGCTAAAGCTTTTTTCCCATGCCAACGATTCTGCAGCTGAAGAAGATAGTTTCAGCCCTGCCATTATTTATATTCACAGCCATTTTACACAGCAATTGACCGAACAAGAGGTGGCGGATTTATTACATTACACCCCCACCTATTTCAGTATGCTGTTTAGGAAAAAGTTTGGTGTAACCTTTAAAACCTATCTTGTCAATCTTCGTCTTGACTACGCAGCGGAGCTTTTGGAAACCACCGGTTTAACAATCTCAACCGTTTGTGAAAAGTGCGGGTTCATAACCCCGGTTTACTTTTCTCGCGCCTTTAAAAAGAAATTCGGTATTGCCCCCGGCGGATATAAAAATAAACACAAACGAAAGGACTGTTTTTAGTGAATATGCCCGATATCAAAACCATGACCCTACGGGAAAAGATTGCCCAACTGATTATTGTGAAGCAAAGCGATTTGATGCAGGATCCCGATACCGCTTATGACAGTCTCCGCGACCCGGAGGATGCCATCCGTATGGTAAAAGAAAATCAGTATGGCGGCATCTGGCTCCACGGCACGTTGGATGTTAACCATGTAAACGCTGATTTTTATAAAGAAAATGTGAGTTTTAACTCAAAAGAGCTTCTTGCCTGGTATGAAAACATCCGCAAGCACGCCAAAATTCCCATGATTGCTGCCAACGACGCCTGGGGCAGAGGCACGGCAACGGATTTAAGTGTATACCCAAAAGGCCTTGCCATAGGTGCTTCTGCTGATGAAGATGCCGCTTTTAACGTAGGCCGTTCCATCGGCCGTGAAATGTCTCTCTGCGGCACCGACTGGATTTGGTCACCAATTCTGGATAAACAAAACCGACTTGCCAGCTGTATTGTCCGTCAATATTCCAACTACACCGATGATATCATTCGTTGCGGCATTGGTTATATGAAAGGTCTGCAGTCCTGCAATGTGGCGGCAACTGCCAAGCACTTCCCCGGCAGTGACCCTGTTGAAATGCGCGATTCCCACATTGTTACCACCAACATCAACATTTCTATGGAAGAGTGGGAAAAGGATCAGGGACGTATTTTCCAGGCTCTCATTGATGCCGGTGTAGATTCTGTTATGGTGGGTGCCCACGGCTTCCCGGCAGCAGATGACACCAGAGTGGGCAAGAGATATGTTCCCGCCGGACTTTCCTATAAAATCATCACCGAGCTATTAAAAGGCAAAATGGGCTTTAAAGGCGTTGTTATCACCGATGACGTAAATATGGGCGGCTTCACCAGCTTCTATAACGGCTCAAGGCTCTATGCCGAGTTTATTAAGGCCGGTAACGATATGCTCTTAGGTGCCCGTGCCGATGCGGTGGATATGATTGAAGAAGAAGTGAAAAAAGGTACCGTTTCTATTGAAAGAATTGAGGATGCCTGCCAGCGCGTTTTAAATTTAAAAGCAAAGCTTGGCTTGTTTGATGGCTACAGAACCTGCGATTACACGGCAGAAGAAGCCACCGAAGAAACCAGAGTTCTCACCCGCAAGCTGGCAGAATCCAGTGCGACCTTAGTCTGCGACAGAGACAATCAGCTGCCCTTTGACAGAAACAAAATTAAAAAGGTTGCCATTATTGTATATTCTCATGTAGACAGAACAGCAGATGACCTAGCCCCCATGAAGGAAGAATTTGAAAAATACGGTGCCGAGGTACTGGTTCGCCGCAGGCTTGAGAGCTTTGTGGATGCTAAAGAAGTGGCAGAAGAATATGACTTGCTGGTTTATGCCGGTTACATCGGCTTCCACGAGCCAAAGGGTTACCCCAGCTTTTACGGGGATGAATTTTTCTCTCTGCAAAGAGCTTTGATTTATGGCGTGGAAAAATCTGTCGGCGTGTCTTTGGGCTATCCCCACATTCACTATAATTTTATGGACGATGCCAATGTGTTTGTAAACCTTTACTCCATGGCACCGGAAATGCAGAAAGCCTTTGTCCGCGGTCTTTACGGCGATTTGAAGTTTGTGGGTAAGTCACCTCTTAAACTGGATGAATAATCAAAAACGATTGTAGACAAAATAAAAATGAGCCTTGTAAAAAATTCTTTTACAAGGCTTTTTATATTTATATTAATTGTTTTTCACTTCTAACAAATAATCTGTTGATACTTGATATAATTCTGCTAATTTAATTACCATTGAAACCGGTATCTCACGCAAACCTCTTTCATAACGGGCATATACTTGCCGATTACAAGTCAAATAATCTGCAACCTGTTGTTGTGTTAAATCATGGTCAATCCGTAATTCATATAGTCTTTTGAAATACATTAAAGCCACCTCTTGACTTTATTTCATTTCCTGTTCAAGATTAGCAAACTCTTCTGTGCTGAAAAATGTTGCCAACGAAATCTCCAATCCATCACACAGCAACTTTAACGTAACAATCCCGGGGTTTTGACTCTTTCCATATAAAATATTTTTTACTGTTGATGGTGCAACACCTGATGATGTTGCCAATTTATTAATTGTTATGTTCTTTTCTTCACACAGTGCTAATAATCTGTTTTTCACAGCATTATATGTATTCATGATACCACCTCATCCCATACTCATAGATTAACTATACTCTATTCATATTGACAAGGTAGGCTATATATGATACTATATAGGCTATAAAAAGTCTTTTATCGTACAAGGAAAAGGAGAAAAATATGTCCGCTACAAACGAACTCATCGCCCATATCATTGCAGAACAGTTTACAGAGCTTTTAGAAGAAAAATTTATTGATCTTCCCAAGCAAGCAGAAACCATCGGCTTGTGCTTAATATCCGAAGTCCAGCAAATTTTGATGAACGAAGTGCTTGACGATTTTAACGCTATTGAAGAGATTGTGTGCTTATTCGAAAAACACCATTTAAATACCGGTTTCCGCCACGATTTCGGATAATTCAGCAGCATAAAATACACCGGATTCAAAGAACAAATGTCCCCTGTATAATCTTTTTCCTTCGTTGACACCCATTCAAAAAGGTGTTATAATTTTTATATACGCAATACATTTAAAAGGAGTCGGTTATATTGAAAAAAGTATTATCTGTTGTTTTGGTTCTTCTCTTTTCTGTAAGTCTGTTGGCAGGTTGTGGCAGTTCTGATGCCGGCACAGCACCCTCCAGCATCGAAAACAGTGCCGAAACCAACGAAGAAGCGGCTACAAAAGCGGCTGAACACTTTATAAAATCACTGATTGATCTTGATGTTGACAGTATGCGGAAAACGGTTGTTAATCCTGAAAGATACGAAGAACTGTTTTCACAGCTGGATGTAAATGTGTTGATCGAAAATCTTCTTACAGAATCTCCGGAAATGGCCGCATATAAAGAACCTTTAGCTGAGATAATAGAATATGTATTTGATAAAATGATGGCAAATGCAGATTATACCATCAACGAAACCAAAAAAGATGGTAAAAATTATATTGTATCTGCCGAGATTACCCTGCCGGAGCTGGGCGATTTCGACAGCATTTTTGAAACCGCTATGGGTAACACCTTCAGCGATGAGAAAATAGCCGCTCTTATCGGACAATTATTTGTCGACGGCAAAGTGACCAATTCCTCTTCTGAAGAAGACATTATGAACGCTGTTATGTCTGAAATACTCTCCTCTATGAAGGCGACCGTTGATAGTATTGAAATCAAAACCGAAACTTACAAAGAAAACTTTGTTGCTTGCAACGAAAACGGTACATGGCTGATTGATCTGGGACAAAGCGAAATTGAGTAATTTACCTTAAAAAGGGGCTGTAGCAAAAGGATGATTTGCTACAGTCCCTTTTTACCTGTTATTACTGACTCTTTATCTCTCTTTTATAGTCGGCAGGTGATGTTCCCGTAATTCGTTTAAACACTGTGCTGAAATAGTTCTGGTTGGCAAACCCCAACAATTTCGCACATTCTTTCACCGCCACACCCGCTTGCAGCATTTGTGTGGCAGCTGTAATTTTTAGCCGGTTATAATACTGCCTCACCCCTATCCCTGCATATTTCGAAAAGGTTTTTTGCAGGGAAATCTCACTCATATTGCACAGGCGAGCAATCTCACCCACCGAAAGGTTCTGATGGATGTGATTTTCCAGAACAGACATTGCTCTGGCATAATTCTTTGCCATAGGAGATTGTAATCTGCTTCCTTGCTTTTCTGCTTCTTTTGAAAGCAACCGCAATAAAAACAATTCGAGATTTTTTACAGCACTCTGCCAGCTTGTGTCATCTCCCGCATATTTTTTCGCAATTTTATAATCTTCTTCCACTTCAAACCCGGAATGGATGGCCTGCAACACCCGAGGCACCGCCTGCACATCTTCTATCTGAAAAACTTTGTTCTGATAGCCGGGCATATTCACCGCCTGAAAGCTGAAGATAAACACGTGTGGCGTTGTTTTGTTCTCGCTCCACACATTGTGATATTCCATAGGCTCGTGCAAAATTGCCTGCCCTTGTTTCAAGGTTAAAATATCACTACCGGCAGCCACCCCCAACTCACCATCTGTTACAACCACCAGTTCGTAAAAATTATGATATTCCCCTTTGAAGGCATAATCCTCAGGAAAAAGCCGCTCAAAGGCGGTATATATCGTCGTTATTGTAAAGCTATCTTCTACCATTGTCCCTTCATAAATCATGCTCCATCCGCCACCTTATTGTATATAAAATTATAACTATTTTATATTTTTTCATATATACATTTCATTTTATTTATGCTATTATAATAGCAACAAATAAAGAATTTGTCAATTGCGGGAGGAATCCTTATGAAAAAGTTAAAAGCAGTTATTTTAGGTTATGGCGGCCGTGGCTCCATTTATGGCGATTATGCCGCTGACCTTCATCCTGAAGCATTAGAAATTGTGGCCATTGCCGATCCCAACAAAAAACGGCAAAATTTTGCCGCTGAAAAACACAAGGCAGATAATCCCAAAATTTATAACGACTGGAAAGAAATTGCCGCTCAGCCCAAAATGGCTGACTTTGCCGTAATTGCCACGCAGGATGCCATGCATTTAGAGCAAGCCCTTGCCATGATTGAAAAGGGATATCATCTTCTTCTGGAAAAGCCTATGGCCACCACACCGGAGGATTGCAAAAAAATTGTGGAAGCCGCTGAGAAAAAAGGCGTTAAAATTATTGTTTGTCACGTTCTGCGGTTCACGAAATTCTGGTATACCATCAAAGAAATTTTAGACCGCGGCGAGATTGGTGATGTTGTGTCTGTTTCTCACTTTGAAAATGTAGGCAACCTGCATCAGGCACACAGCTTTGTGCGTGGTTCCTGGAAAAGTGCCGCTGAATCTTCCCCTATGATTTTAGCCAAAAGCTGTCACGATACTGATATGTTGCAATGGCTCATTGGTAAGGAATGCAAAAAGGTACAGTCCTTCGGCTCTTTAACACATTTCTGCAAAGAAAACCAGCCTGCAGGTGCACCCCATCGATGCTCAGACGGTTGTCCTCACGCCGAAACCTGTGTCTACAATGCCCAAAAGGTTTATCTGGATGATTCTTTGTGGTATAAAGGCTATTCCTTTGGAAAAATGACGAACGAAGAAATTTTAGAAGAACTTAAAACCAGTCGCTATGGCGTTTGTGTTTATGATGCCGGCAACGATGTGGTTGACCACCAGGTTGTGAATATGGAATTTGAAGGCGGCATTACCGCCAGCTTTTCAATGAACGGCTTTAACGAAGGTGGCCGTTATATTCACATTTTCGGTACCAAAGGTGAGCTGCACGCTGTAATGGGCGAAGCCACCATTGATGTATATTCCTTTGAAACCAGAGAACACACCCTGTATGAATTGGCAAAAATCGGTGAACATATTAACGCCGGTCACGGTGGTGGCGATATCGGCATTATGGATGATGCTATGAAATATTTCAACGATGAGCCGGCCAGCAAAGGCATTTGTTCTGCCCGCACCTCTTACATCAGCCATCTGATTGCGTTTGCAGCTGAAGAGTCACGATTAACCGGCAAGGTCATTGATTTAGAAGAATACTCCAAAAATTTGTTATAAACACAACATAAAAACGGCTGTGGCAGACTCTCCACAGCCGTTTTTATGTTCAGCCTTTATTCTTTTATTTCACAATTTCAACAGTTTTCATAACAACCGGTTCTTTCGGGCTGGACAGTGCACCGTCAAAGCCCATGGTTCTTTCTACCTTGGTTAAGAATTTCACTGCATCCATGCCTTCCACTACTTTACCAAAGGCAGCGTACATGCCATCTAAGCCGCTGCAATCGCCAATGCAAATGAAGAACTGGGAGCTGGCAGAATCGGGCATGTTGCTTCTGGCCATAGAGAGCACGCCCTCTTCATGAGACAGGGTATTTTTATTCCAGCCGTTAGCGGCAAATTCACCATAAATATTATTTTCTGCGCCACCGGTACCGTCACCCTTGGGGTCTCCGCCCTGTACCACAAAACCGTCTACGATTCTGTGGAAGGTTAAACCGTTATAAAATCCGTCTTTTACCAACGCCACAAAGTTTGCCACCGTCTGAGGTGCATATTCGGGATATAATTCCGCTGTGAAGGTTGCACCGTCTGCCATTGTAAATTTAACTTTTACCTTGTCCTTCGGAATTTCTGCTTCTGTGTAAGTTTTTACTGCCTGATTAAACACTGTTTCTTCCTCCTCTGTTTTTTCTGTTAATGTCTGTTCGCCTGCAATGACAACCAAGCCCTCTAAAAACCGTTTAATCATAACCACGGCTTCTGCCCGGGTGCCATTTTTCGCCGGGTTGAAATTTGAATTTTCATCCCCCTTGATAATCGCTGCCTTTGCGCAGTTATAAATAGCTGTTTGAATGTTTTCCGTATATTTCGCCACAGCGGCCGCATCGTTAAGCTTTCCATCTGCTCCGTCAATCTTCAGCTCCAGAGCCTCAAAGATGCCGTTAATCAGAAACGCCATTTCCCAGCGCTCTATGGGATAATCTGCATTTCCAAGTTCCAGTACAGCCGGCTCTACTTCGCCGCTTTTGGTCTGCACCACATTACCGAAATCAAAATCATACAAACCGGCCTGCATCGCAAAGCTGTAGTAATCAGCCACCCAATGCAAAGCACCCTCACCGCCTTTGGGAATCTCTATTGCAAGCAATTCCGCCATGGTGGCTGTGAGCATTTTAAAATATTCTGCGCGGGTAATGGCATCATTGGGCCGGAACAAGCCGTTTCCATCACCGCTGACAATGCCTGCCTGCTGAGCCTCTTTAATGTCTTCTTCTGCCCAATGTCCGGCAATATCAGTAAACTCCTGGGCAAACGCCATAACCGAACAGCTAAAGAGCAAGCACGCCGACAGCAGAATTGATAATATCTTTTTCATATGTTCCCTCCTGTTTTCATTGATATCCTCACTATTATTATACCACGCTCCGAATAAAACGCAAGATAAATTTACCGCTAATTTCTACCTTTGGTCTCTTTGTTGACTTCTTTGACAATTTATGATATATTTTAACATATCAATTCACACATAAGGAGAGCATTATGGAAACCATAGAGACCGTATGCCAATTCAGGAATTCTTCTTATCTTTTTATCCCCTTTCGCTATAACGGCAACAACGCCTACCGTTCTTTAGTGGATCAGCTGAACAATCATACCGGTTGGCAACTGGCACACGACAAAAATTTATATATGCTTAAATATGTTGCAGATAAATTTGACAGCAAAAATCCCGAAAGATGTCAGTGCTTTCACTTTGTGCACAAAAAAGCTGGAGAAGAAGCCCTGTATGCCACAACACCTCACTTTTTTCAAAATACCGAGACGCGGTTTACTTTTCTTTTAAAACAAATCCACCTTTACTGCTTCAGCACCGGCGTGGGTATTCTGGCTTTTGAAATGCAATTTACAGAGAATGACCCTATGTGGATTGCCACGGCAGAATACTATCTGAAAAAAGTCTCCCGCGAAAAGGTTGTGCCTCTTGACAAAAACGGCGACCCCCTAGTCGGCAAAGAAGCCACCTTGCTGGACTTAACCAAAGAACTGACGGCAGACTTTGCCAAAACCTTGCCCCTTGACTTTTTCTTTTATGCCAATCCTTCCACTGAGCGGGCCAACACCCTGACCTATCTGGATGTTCCTGAACAGGAGGATTATGCCAAAGAGCTGTATTATCTGAGACGGTGCTACAGCGAGGATTTTGTCTATAACAAAAACCCGGAGGCCGAACAGCAGGAGATCTACCGTGCTGCGCGGGAAATCACCTGGGGCATCTCCCCGGAAGCCGCTATCTGTCTGGCACGTCCTGCAGGGCACGAAAGCTTTGTGCACGATGTTTTTTTCAAAAACTTTAACCAGCAATATGTATTTATGTATGTTTTTCTGTTGCATCAGAAATATGTGCTGTTTATGATGCTGACCCAACTCGGCATCGGTACCTATAACAATCTGGAAGTTCTGGAGGAACACCAGAAACGGCTTTATGAATTTGAAAATGATTTCGTGTTTTCCCGGGTGACAGAAGTGCCGCAATATCAGAATTTATACCATCGCTTATCTGAAGCCTTTGCTTTAAAAGCAATGTTTGCCGATGTGCGGGAGCCTTTAGCCGCATTAAGCGAACTCCGTAAAACAGCCAACGAAAGGAAACAGCAGGAACGTGATAACGCTCTGGACCGCTCTCTCTTTATGCTGTCGCTTCTGACCTTTTTCTCCGCTCTGATGGACAGCTTTAATTTTGCTGATTCCTTCTTTTCCTGGTTTTGTCCGGAAGGCGCCATTAAATGGATTCAGGGTGCCTCTATGATGCTGGTGTTTGTGGTTTTTGTCTATGTGATTAAGAATTTAATTTCTTCCCGCAAGAAATAAGCTAAAAGGCGATGTAAAAAAATTTTTTACATCGCCTTTTGTATTTTGAGGGGCTAGGAAAAAACGTTCCAGAATGGACAAACTGAGTCCCGAAGCTGTACGATGGTACTGCAAGCGGTGAAGTTTGTTCGTAGCAAAAAGGATTTAAAATATAGAAAAATTGAATAAAATGAAATTTTTCAACATTGCTTTACCAATTTTGTACTGAATTGCCTATCCATCGTTATTGTTTTCCTGCCTTTTTGCGGTCTGGACTTTTTTTACATCCCCTTTTGATCAGTAATTCTTGCTTCTTAGTTCAAAATACGCCTGGGGATGGGCGCACACCGGGCAAACCACCGGGGCCTCGGCGCCTTTGTGAATATGCCCGCAATTCCGGCATATCCATATTTGTTCTTCCGGTTTTTTGAATACTTCTTTCTTTTCCAGATTGGCAATCAGGGCTCTGTAGCGTTCCTCGTGCTCTTTTTCAATGGCACCTACCTGGGCAAACAGCTTGGCAATGGACTCAAAGCCCTCTTCTCTAGCCGTTTTTTCAAATTCAGCATACATTTCTGTCCACTCGCTGTGTTCACCGTCGGCACCGTTTTCCAGATTCCCTTTCGTATCTTTTATACCCCCCAGCAGTTTAAACCATATTTTGGCGTGCTCCTTTTCGTTATCTGCCGTAAGACGGAAAATCTCGGCAATTTGTTCGTACCCTTCCTTTTTGGCCGCTTCGGCAAAATAGGTATATTTATTTCGTGCCTGAGATTCTCCGGCAAAAGCGGTACGCAGATTTTGTTCAGTTTTTGTTCCTTCCAAATTCATTATTCTGACATCCTTTCGGTATAATTTTTTATTATTTTATCCCATTTTTGTCTTTCTATACCAATTTTATTGACAAACGAAAAAGACCGTGGTACAATGCAAAAAAACAGTAGGAGAAACAGGCTATGCATTATAAAAACATTTGTCCGGCAATCTTCGAAAGTCGCCCCAACCGTTTTATTGCCCATGTGGATATAGATGGCCTTTCTGTAGTAGCCCACGTAAAAAACACCGGTCGGTGCTGGGAGCTTTTGGTGCCGGGAGCCTCCGTCTTGTTGGAAGAATCAGAGAAGCCGGAGCGCAAAACAAAATATGATTTGGTGTCGGTGTATAAAGGCGACCGGCTGATTAATATGGATAGCCAGGCGCCCAACCGTTTATTCTTTGAATGGGTAAAAGCCGGTAATTTCTTCACAAACTGTACGTTGCTTAAACCGGAAACCTCCTTTAAAAATTCCCGGTTTGATTTTTATGCAGAAGCGGACGGACAGAAACATTTCATTGAAGTAAAAGGCGTTACATTGGAAAAAGACAATGTTGCTCTGTTCCCCGATGCTCCCACAGAACGGGGCGTTAAACACCTTAACGAGCTGATTGCCGCCAAAGAGGCAGGGTTTTGCGCCTGGGTTGTGTTTGTGATTCAAATGAAGGGCATTACACAATTTTCACCCAATGACGAAACACATCCTGCTTTTGGCGAGGCCTTGCGGGCGGCCGCCCGTGCCGGTGTGAAGGTGTTGGCGTTAGATTGCAACGTTACGCCCGGCAATGTGGTCATAAACGATTTTGTGCCGGTTGTCTTATAGTCTCTGTGTTTCCCATGAAACACTTTACGATTTTTCGCAAAGACTTGCAACCGGCAGTTGCTTGTGATACAATATTCTTGAAGCTAACACAGGAGGAACACTTATGTTTAACGGAAAAACAAAAGCCATTACTTTCAGCTTTGATGATGGCGTAACGCAAGACATTCGTTTGATTGAAATTTTAAATACATATGGGTTAAAGGCCACCTTTAACCTTTCTTCCGGCCGGTTCGGGGACGAAAATGCATTCATACAAAAGGATGGAAAATGGGTATGGCACGATGGCAGAACGGATGAGCCAGGCCATGTGACACACTACCGTTTACCTAAAGAGAACATACAGGCCATTTATCAGGGGCACGAAATTGCGGCCCATACTATAAATCACCGCCGGCTCATTGATTTTTCTGACGAAGAGGTGATTCGTCAGGTAGAAGAAGACCGATTGGCGCTTTCAGACATGATGGGTTATGAAGTGTGCGGTATGGCCTACCCCATTGGAGACAGATTTGTGGATGACAGGTCGATTGAATTAATCAAAAACCACACCGGCATCCGCTATGCCCGTTGTACTGCCACCACCGGCAGCTTTTCCGTACCAAAAGACCTGCACCGTCTGCAGGGCACCTTATATCCCCATAGAAACTGGGACGTGATGATGGAAACCGCACAACGGTTTTTAGACCTCGAAACCGATGAGCCAGCTCTGCTTTACATCTGGGGCCACGCTTATGAATTTGATATGCGGTCCGATGGTTGGGAAGGCTTTGAAGAATTTTGCCGCCTTATAAGCGGAAAAGAGGATATTTTTTACGGCACCAACAAAGAGGTTCTGTTAGACCGTTAATCTTTTAGAAATTGCAGGACAAGAAAAATCTGATAACGCTTTGGGAGGATTACGATGGACATTCAGGAATTTGCGAAAAAAACAAATATGCCGGCAGACGCTGTGCCGGTTCTCATAGAAGCTTATGAAAAGGTTAAAGATACCGAAGAATATCAAGAACTGGTAGAAATGATTATCTGGCACCGTCCTTTTTCTGATATCGCTAAGAAGGCGGAGCAATTTGCCGAACCCTTAGGTGTCCACGTTTATACTCTGGAAATGGTTTTGCTGTGTTCCTGCGCCGACATGGCCCGGGACCGCTATTTGCAGCGCGGTGTTAAGGAGGATATTTTCTGGGCAACGGCTCACGACATTGTGAACAAGCTCATTGAATGTAAAGAAGTAA
Organism: Clostridia bacterium; assembly: GCA_017416855.1. Lineage (GTDB taxonomy): Bacteria > Bacillota > Clostridia > UBA1381 > UBA9506 > UMGS755. The sequence goes on along the minus strand of JAFQAZ010000001.1, from coordinate 23,280 downwards.
AAGGCATTTGGGGTACCTTTGTGTTTACCTGGTTTGAAAACTTTTACGAGGCTGTTATCTTTCATCTGGGCCGGTTGCATTTCATCCGCCGTAAATATAAAAATGGCGTGTATGCATTGGATGTTCACATTCCCTCCTGCGGCCCTCTTTACTATGAAGATGTGATGAAATCCTATAAACTGGCATACGACTTTTTTGAACACACCCACGGGGAATATACGGCCTTTCGTTGCTGTTCCTGGCTGCTCAATCCCGACTATCGCGGCACCGTGTTTAAAGAAAATTCCAACACCTTTGCCTTTGCTAAGGACTATGTACTGTTTCAGCATTTTGACGATCCGAGCTTTTCTGAATGCTGGCGATTATTTGGGGTGTATTACGATGGCAATCCCGATAATCTGCCGGAAGACACCAGCATGCGTCGTGCCATGAAGGCTTACCTTAAAAATGGCGGTAAAACCGGCCAAGACACCGGCGGCTTCCTGTTCGACGGTGAAAGAATTCTGAAGGAAGAATCGGAAATTTTAAGAGAAGGTTTGATTCGCTGAACAGTTTTATGCAAAACCCTTGACAAACTGCAAAAACAAGAGTATACTATGTATAATTTAATATTTGAGCTAAGTGAAGTGTGCAGGAGAAAGGCGAAAATGCCTTGCCGAAGGAGTAATGCTCTCAGGCGCGACAGCAATGACTGTTCACAGATAGCACTCCGGAGAAGTCCGATTCTTAAAAAGAATCAAAAGGATGCCGAAGGTGTAAAACCTCTATGGGGTTAATCTCTCAGGCAAAAGGACGGAGAAAAAAGGTTTTAGACGGCTTTTTTGTGCGGAGTTTTTGTTATGCAAAAACTCCGTTTTTTGCTTTATTTAGCCCAAAAGAGGAGGAAAAAACATGGTAAACTTTTTTGAGGCATTGACAGGTTTTAATACCGAGGTCAACAATTTTGTGTGGGGGAACGGTTTATACCTGCTCCTGGCGACGGGTCTGATTATGACAGTAATGACCGGTGTTTTTCAGGTTACACATATTAAACACTGGTTTGCTGAAACCATCGGCAAGATTTTCCACAAGGATGTTTCGGGGCATGTAAAAGACAAATCCATTTCCCAGTTTCAGGCCCTTTGTACAGCTCTTGCCGCAACCATTGGTGTCGGGAACATTGCCGGTGTGGCCGCGGCTATTGTAGGTGGTGGACCAGGTGCGGTATTCTGGATGTGGATTGCAGCATTTCTCGGTATGATGACAAACTATTCCGAAAATGTTCTTGGTATTTATTACAGAAGAAAAAATGCAAACGGCGAGTGGTCCGGTGGCGCGATGTATTACTTAAGAGACGGTCTTGGCCGTATGAAGGGCTGTCAATGGATTGGTAAAACTCTGGCGGTACTGTTCTCTGTTTTTTGCATTTTAGCATCTTTTGGCATCGGTGCTATGGGACAAATTAACAAAATTGTTGTGAATATGGTAGATGCCTTCAAAATTTCTTCTTTAGAAGCAATTCCCTTTGGCGATGTGACAATGTATCATCTGATCATCGGCATTGTGCTGGTTGTCATTGCGGCACTGATTATTCTGGGTGGCTTAAAACGAATTGCTGCTTTTGCTGAAAAGATTGTGCCTTTTATGGTGATTCTCTTTGTTTTAGGAAGCCTTATTGTGATTGGTGTTAATTACAGCACCGTTGGCCCGGCATTTGCCGCTATCTTTAAATATGCCTTTACCGGCCCTGCTGTTTGGGGCGGTGTTGCCGGTATTGCTGTGAAAGAAATTGTAACCTTAGGTTGTAAACGAGGGGTATTCTCCAACGAGGCCGGTCTTGGTTCCTCCGTTATGGTACACTCTAACTCCAACGTTGTGGAACCTGTCCGTCAGGGCCTTTGGGGTATTTTTGAGGTGTTTGCCGATACTATGGTGGTGTGCACCATGACAGCATTGGTTGTTCTGACCTCTGGTGTCATCGACTTACATACCGGTGCCCTGATGCAGGGCGCAACCGATGCAAACCTTGTGGCAAAGGCTTTTTCCACTATCTTTGGCGTGTGGGGTGAGCGGTTTATCGCCATTGCCATTTTAATGTTTGCTTTTACAACAGTTTTAGGCTGGGATCATTACGGCTCAAAGGCCTGGGAATATCTCTTCGGCACAAAGTCAACAACGCTTTATAAGGTGATCCACCTGATTATGATTTTCTTAGGTGCTCTGCTAACCTCCTCTCTCGCCTGGGATATTTCCGATACCTTTAACGGCCTGATGATGGTGCCTAACCTGATTGGTGTGCTTGCCCTTTCCGGTCTGGTGGTTAAGATTACAAGAAACTATGTAGACAGAAACTTAAAACACAAAGACATTAAACCGATGCTTTCCGCTTTCCCAAATGTGCAGGAAGAGGAAGAAAAAAGACTATAAAAATTTTAAAGGCAATTTCCTGATGGAAGTTGCCTTTTTCCTTTGAATATGGTATAATTTTCTTGGTTTACATTCGATATAAATAACATTTTGGAGAGATAAACTATGTCAAACATTCTGAACATTATTGCAGACTTTAAACAGGGCTGTGACTGTGGCAAAAAACACGAAACCGCCATTTGCGATATTGAAATTTCCTCCGGTGCTGTTCATCGGGTGGGTGAAATTTTAAAGAGAAACGGTTTTTCACAGAATCTTCTGCTGGTAGCCGATGAAAACACCATGAAGGCGGCAGAGGGCATTACGAAAAGCCTGAAGGACTTTTCTGTGACTTACAAGCTGTATGAAAATCTGCGTCTTGCCACTATGGAAGAGGTAGAAGCCGTGGAAGCCTTAATTGCCGGCAAGGATATTTCTGTGCTATCAGTCGGAACAGGTTCCTTAAACGACATTTGCCGTCTGGCCGCCGCCAGACAGGATAAAAAACTGTGCATTTTTGCAACAGCCCCCTCAATGGATGGCTTTGCTTCTTACGGCTCTCCCATTGTCTGCAACGGATTCAAAGCAACCTATGCCGCCAAAAGCCCCGAGGTGGTTATTGGCGATACTAAAATCCTGGCAGCGGCACCGGGCGAACTGAAATCAGCTGGCTTTGGCGATATGGTAGCCAAATATGTAGGGTTGGTGGACTGGCAGATATCCACACTGTTAACAGGAGAATATTACTGCGAAAAAATTGCCTCTTTAACCCGGGATGCCGTGGATGAGCTCATGGAAATGGCTGATAAGGTAACCGCCAACGATGAATATACCGCCGGCAAAATTTTTGAAGCACTTTTAAAAACCGGCATTGGAATGAGCTTTGCACAAAATTCCCGTCCTGCCAGTGGTAGCGAACACATTATTTCCCATCTGATTGAATGTGTGGAACTGCGTGACGGCATTCTGCCCAATTTCCACGGCGATGACATTGGCGTTTGCACGCTGGCTATGCTGAAATTTTATCAGGAGCTTGCAGAAAAAGAGACCATTGACACCCAAAATGAAATCGTTAACTGGGAGGAAGTGTATGCCTTTTATGGCGAAATGGCAGAAGAGGTTCGCAATCTGAACGAGCCGGAAAACATCATTGATGATGTGGATAAAGATGACTTAAAGAATAAATGGCCTCAAATTGTAGAAATTATTAAGAGTGTACCCTCTTACGAAACCTGCAAGGAGGCTATGAAGCGGGCCGGATGCAAAATAACGGTGGCAGATATTGGTAAAAACGAAAAATTATTCGAAAATTGTACAAAATTTTCTCCGTACATGAGAAAAAGATTGACATTGCTCCGTTTAAGAGATATGATTAAAATAGGATAATTTCGGTATATATTAAAATAAGAAAAAATGGGTAGGGGGATATTATGTTCATTTTTCCGATTTTGAGTTTAATAGGCGGTTTAATCCTGTTCTTATACGGCATGGATTTAATGGGTGACAGCTTAAAAAGCTTAGCCGGCGGCAAGTTGGAATCTGTGCTGGCCAGAATGACCTCTAAAAGATGGAGAGGGTTTCTCCTTGGTCTTGTGGTCACGGCAATCATTCAGTCTTCTTCTGCCACAACCGTTATGCTGGTTGGTTTTGTAAACTCCGGTATTATGAAGCTGGGACAAACCATCAGCGTGATTATGGGTGCCAACATTGGTACCACCGTTACGGCCTGGCTCTTGAGTACCGCTGATATTAAAGGTACTGCTATTCTCATCCGCTTGTTCAAACCGGAATCCTTTACCCCGATTCTGGCCGCAATTGGCTTTTTAATGACGGCTACTGCCAAAGATGACAATCGCAAGAACACCGGTACGATTTTAATCGGTTTTGCCATCTTAATGTTTGGCATGGATGCTATGAGCGGTGCGATGGAAGGCCTGAGAGATAACGAGACCTTTAAGAGCATTCTCACCATGTTCTCCAATCCCATCATGGGTATTTTGGTGGGTCTTATCTTTACGGCGATTATCCAGTCCTCTTCTGCATCGGTTGGTATTCTGCAGGCCCTTTCCATCTCCTGTGTGATTCCCTACTCCACGGCTATTCCGGTTATTTTGGGGCAGAATATCGGTACAACCGTTACCCCAATTATTTCTTCCATCAGCGGCAACACCGATTCCAAGCGCGTGGCTATGTGCTGCCTGTACATTAAAATGATTGGTGTTGTGGTGGTGGTTGGTGTGTTCTACCTGTTGGATTGGGCATTAAATTTTGCATTTATGGACGCTGCGGCTGGTGCCTTAGGTATTGCCTTTGTGCACACATTATTTAATATTGTGTCAACTGTTATTCTGATTCCCTTCTCTTCTTTAATTGAAAAGCTGGCCGTTGCAACAATTAAAGGTAAAAAAGAAGAGGAAGAAGAAGCCGATGTGTTTGCTGCTTTGGATGACAGATTCTTAAAAATGCCCTCCTTTGCTGTAGCAAAATGTCGTGGTTTAGTTTGCGAAATGGCCGTTATTTCTGCGGTATCTCTTGAAAAAGCAACCTTGTTGATGAAGAATTTTGACCCCGAAATTTTTAAAGAGGTTGAAGAATTAGAAACGAAAATTGATAAATACGAAGATAAAACCAGCACCTATTTATTAAAAGTTGCCTCTCAGCAAATGTCAACAAAGGATAGCAAGGTAGTCACCGAACTGCTCCATTGCATTGGCGATATTGAACGAATTTCTGACCACGCGTTAAACATTGCTGAAACCGCACAGGAAATTCACACAAAGAAAATTTCTTTCTCCGAGCAGGCAACAAAGGATATTGCTGTGATTTCTGCAGCAGTTGAAGAAATTCTGGACTTGGCGGTTAAAGCCTTGGCCGAAGATGATTTATCTGCCGCATTCCGTGTTGAGCCTTTAGAGCAGGTGATCGACCGTTTAAAGAGAAAAATCAAAAACGGTCACATTTCCCGTTTGCGCCAAGGCGATTGCACCATGGAGCTGGGCTTTATTCTGTCTGACTTATTAACCAACTACGAAAGAATTTCTGACCATTGCTCCAACATAGCCGTATGCTTTATTGAAATTGCAAACGACACCTTTGAAACCCACGAATATTTAAACCAGTTAAAGAGCGGTGAACAGACAGAATTCAGCGAGCTTTACGAAACGTATAAGCAAAAGTATTATATTGCATAAGCAAAACGACAACCAGGTGAATATGATGAAGTATACAACATATCTGTTTGATTTTGATGGAACGCTGGTAGACTCTATGCCTGCCTATGTATCTATGATGAAGCAGATTTTAGATGAAAATAACATTGCCTACGGCGAGGACCTGGTGAAAATCATTACTCCTCTGGGCTTTAAGGGCACAGCGAAGTATTTTAAAACCTTAGGCCTTACTATGCCGGAAGACGAACTGCTGGAGAAAATGGGAGCCTACGCTTACCACGAATATGTCTATCATATTCCGGCAAAACAAAATGTGATAGAGGTACTGAAGGAATTAAAGTCTAGGGGCGCCGGCCTTCATGTGCTTACGGCCAGCCCCCACGTAACGCTGGATCCATGCCTGAAGCGTCTTGACATATTTGATTTGTTTGAAAATGTTTGGTCCTGCGAGGATTTTGGCACCACCAAGGCCGACCCGGCCATTTACCGGATGGCAGCAGAAAAAATCGGCAAGCCTATTGAAGAAATATTATTTCTGGATGATAATTTCAATGCAGATAAAACCGCTAAAGAGGCCGGCATGCCCGTTTGCGGTGTGTTTGATGAATCTTCTGCGGAATATACTGAAGAAATTAAAGCTATAACAGATTATTATATAAACGATTTTTCAGAGCTTTTAACCTTAAATTAAAATCAGGAACAAGGAGAGATTATATGAGAATTTGCGTATACGGTGCGGCATCGCCCACCATTGATCAGAACTATATTGATAAAACAGAAGCCTTAGGCGCTGAAATGGCCCGTCGTGGACATTCGTTGGTGTTTGGCGGTGGCGGCAACGGACTAATGGGTGCTGCTGCTCGTGGCGTTCATGCCGGTGGCGGATATATTTTAGGTGTCATTCCCAAATTTTTCGGGGATGAATCCGTTGAAAAAATTTGTGATTTTTGCAACGAATTAATTGAACCGGACACCATGCGCGAGCGCAAGCAGATTATGGAAGATAACGCCGACGCCTTTCTTGTAACGCCGGGCGGCATCGGAACCTATGAAGAATTTTTCGAAATTTTGACATTAAAGCAGCTTTGCCGGCACAATAAGCCCATTGCTGTTTATAATATCAATGGTTATTATGATGGTCTGGTGCAGGTTATGCACGATGCCATCAGCAAGAATTTTATTAAAGAAAACTGTTTGGAGCTGTTTTTTGTCAGTGATAATGTTGACGATTTACTGGGATATATCGAAGCACCGGTGAAAGAAATCAGAACAGTTAAAGAATTAAAAGACGGTTAATAACAATAGTTTTTTTGGGGGGGCTTGTGCATGCCGGGCATCACAACAAAAGATGAATTTAACAAACACATTAAAAAGGTTTTAATTGATGAAAAAGCTGTGCAGGAGGCCATTGCCAGAGCAGGTGCCGAGATTAGTCGGGAATATGAGGGCAAACCTCTTTTGTTGGTCAGCATTTTAAAAGGCTCCTTTGTGTTCCTTGCCGATTTATGCCGTGCTATCACACTTCCATGTGAAATGGACTTTATGATTGCAAAAAGCTATTATAACAGCACAGAATCTTCTGGCGACGTGAAAATTCTGATGGATTTAGAGCACGACATCAGCGAATATCATGTGATTATAGTGGAAGATATTGTGGATACCGGTCAAACTCTTTCTAAGCTGATTCCCATGTTAAAGGAGCGGAATCCTCTTTCGGTTAAGGTTGTTACGCTGTTGGATAAACCTTCACGACGCACGGCGGCATTTGATCCGGATATGAGCTTATTTACCATTCCTGATCTTTTTGTGATTGGTTACGGTCTGGATTGTGGAGAATATTACCGCAACCTGCCTTACATAGCAGAATATAACACAGAGGAAGGTGTTTGCAGCGATGTATAATGGGCTGCTGGTGTTTGCAGCACTTTTACCTGCCATCATTCTTTGCATTTATGTGTTCAAGAAAGACAGAGTGGAAAAAGAACCCATTGGGTTGCTAATCCGCCTGTTGCTTTTTGGAGTGGCCTGCTGTATACCCGCTGCACTGATGGAAGTGACTTTTTCCGGCGTTCTCGATGCGTTATTTACTGATTATATTTTCATCGACAGCCGGGGAATCGAGTTCATCAGCGATGACGTGTTTTACCTGTATCATTTTCTGGAGTACTTTGTTGGGGTAGCTCTCATAGAAGAAGGCTGCAAATGGTTTGTGCTGTTATACGCTACAAAACGAAACAAAGAATTCAATTCTCTGTTTGATGGGTTGATTTATGCCGTTTTCATCTCCATTGGCTTCGCGGCCTTTGAAAATATTTTTTATGTACTGGAAAATGGGTGGATTAATGCCATAATGCGCGGTATTTTATCTGTTCCCGGCCATATGTTCTTTGCCGTTTTGATGGGCTATCATTACAGTTTCTGGCACATTGCCGACAAAGCCGGTACCATAGAACGTCAGTTGAAGGCAGAAGGCATTGTGCAGAGCCGCACCGAAATTTCCGGCAAGCGCCAGATGATTCTGAGCCTTTTAATGCCTGTTCTGGCACATGGTTTATACGATTTTTGTTGCACCTTGGATTCCGGAATCGGTGTTCTTGCTTTTTATGCTTTTATCATCGTCTTATATGTTTACTGCTTTGGCAAAATAAAAAAAATGTCTGCCTCTGATGCACCGCAGGAGCGTTTTGTTCTTGGGATGCTTTTGAAAAAATATCCTTTTTTATCCACCGGTAGTCTTGAAATCGCAGACATTGAAAAAATGTAATTACATCAACAGGAGGTCGCCGGATGATTTCAACCGAACTACTGCACGTTTTAGAGATTCTCGGCACCATTGCCTTTGCCATTTCCGGGGCATTGGTTGCCATTAAAGCAGAGCTTGATATTTTCGGTGTTGTTTTTATCGGCGGCATTACTGCCGTTGGCGGCGGCGTTGTGCGGGACTTATTAATTGGCCAGATTCCACCGGCAATTTTTTCAAACCTGCCGATTATTTTAATTGCCCTGCTGACTTCTGTGTTTGTGTTTATCATTGCGTATGTTCAGCGCCGTCACTTCGACCGGCTTTCTTTGAAAATTGAACAAATCAATAACCTGTTTGATGCTGTTGGCCTGGCGGCATTCTCTGTGATGGGCACAGAGGTGTCCTTTGTGCGCGGCTTTTCAGACAATTTGTTTTTTTCTGTTATGCTAGGCATGCTCACCGGTGTTGGCGGCGGAATTTTCCGCGATATTTTAACCGATACCACCCCATATATTTTAAAAAAACATATTTATGCACTGGCTTCTATTTTCGGAAGTCTTTTATACTGCATTTTGCGCCAGAATACAGATGATTTAATTCTGGCAACAATGCTTTCTCTGGTTTCGGTGGTCGCCATCAGAATGCTCGCTACAAAATTTCTCTGGAGCCTGCCGAAAATACGCCTTGAAGAAACAGACAATGAAAAATAAAAATGTCCCCGTTGCGGTCGGAACGAAGCCGCAACGGGGATTTTTTCGTCAGTTTTCTTCGTCAGAGCAATCTGCAGTACAGAAAACCAGGCAGGCCGTGGAGGTAAAAATCACGGAAAGGAAAGTTAATAAAAGCCCGGTTATAATAGCGCCTAAAACGCTGGTCGCAGCAAAGGCAACCGCCAGCAGGATAACAGAGGTCAGCGCCGCACCCAGAATGCTGAAAAGGAGCGTTTTTAGGCTCCGGCAACGACAAAAGCGTCCGCCGGTGCGGTATCTGCCGGCATTAAACAGCAACACGGCAAGATATACAGCAGCAACACCCAGAGCCACCCACAAAAAGGCCGGCGTAACGGTAATGACAGCCGTATACCGCAGAATGCCGGTAATAATGCCAATGATGATACTGGCAATAACACCTAAGGTTGTGCAATCGTTTTTGCAATCACAACTAATGTTAATCATAATTGTTTCACCTCCTGCTATACTATATGCAAGAGGATATATATTTGTGTATACAAAAAGGCTGTAGAAAAATAACTATTTTGCTACAGCCTCCCGTTTGGTATTCTTTACAGTTTCACCGGCTGACCGGTGGCAATGCTTTCGTAGCATGCGTTCATAGCCTCTACGGTCTTTTTGTGCCACTTTAAGTTAATGAGAGGCGTTTTGTTGTTGCGGATGTTATCCACAAATTCGTCAATAAGACCAACCCACTCATCAAAATAGGTATACTGTACTGTGTAACGATCGTTGGGCAGGCCGCTGTGATATACATTAGGACCAAAGCAATCCGCCATCACCGTTCCCTTTTCACCGTGGAGGGTAATGTTCACTTCCATACGTTTGGGGAACACCTCCCAACCGGGACCGGGGACCTTTAAGCGGTTCTCCATTTTAGACCAGGAGGGGTCTAACGAAAAGATAGTGCCGTCTTTCATACGGCCGATAACAGAAAGCATATCCTCTTCTTCCAGATCAGGACGAATATTCGGCGCCACTTCAGCATAAATGGTGTCGAATTCGCTGCCGGTCATATGACGGATCATATCAAAAATGTGGGGATGGTCACACAGAGCACCGCCACGGAATCTATGATCGCCTTCTTTAATGGAAACACGCTTGCCATAGCTCTTTTCCGGCACGCCCTGCCAGGGGAAGGCCCACACAGGGGAGAGAGTGATGTTGGTGGCATTAAAGGCCTTAATATCGCCGATTTCCTTGTTCTTCACCAGCTCTTTCAAGCGGGCAATGACAGGATTATAGTGCATTTCCAGCTCAATCTGGCACACCAGACCGTTTTCTTCTACGATTTTAATCATTTCTTCATATTCATCCATATCAAAGGTAGGGATTTTCATTGATAAAATGTGAATACCGCGCTCGGCACAGAGCTTCATCTGACGCAGATGGTCGCTGTTTTCGCTGGCTAACACCACCGCTTCAATTTCAGGATGAGCATCAAGCATTGCAAGCTCACTATCATAACATGGGATGCCGTCAACGCTGTTTAAAAAGATTTCTTTTACTTCATCGTTGGCGGTGGAAACCGCAACCCAGTCAAGTTTTGGGTTTTCTTTTAACACCTGATAATATTTTCTGGTATGGCCGTGAGTCATGCTCATCATAGCAATTTTTAACGGTTTCATCTTACAACACCACCCTTTCACAACGCTCTGCCGATTTTTCTGCCGCCGCTACTAATTTGTTCAGGTAGCAATCAGCTTCTATATGTTCGGCACCATTTTTCTTCTGTGCTAACGAGAAAGCAGAACGAACAATCGCAATATCTTCTATGGAAAGACCATAAAGTTCAAAGTCTACATCTGTAAATTTTTGTTTTGTATCACCAAACACATAGACAGAATCTTGCTTGAGCTGGGCATCTACCACCACATCACAGCCAATGCCGTGCTCGGCAATAATCTCGTGCTTGTCAATGGGCTCCATATCATCTGCTAAGGTAGCTGAAATTTCGATTGTGCACACAATACCGCTTTTGGTGGTGGCAATCACATTTAACACATTGCCGTTCTGAAAAGCGGTTACCTGACAGATGATCTCTCCCAAAATCCATTGGCACAAATCAAATTCACGGTAAAGAGCGACGTTTATATCGGCACCCTTGTGAATAATTCTGGCCACACGCATAACACTTACGCCTGATAAGGTGTTATTCAATACCATATTTTTCAGTTCAATGAACCGACGTTCCAAGCAGTGAGACAAAAGGGGTGTTTCTGCACCGTCAACGGCCACAACGTCCCGATTCAAAAGCGTTGCTTTTGCTTCTACTGAATATTTATCCAGCAAAAACGCAAGTTTTTCCTGCATTACATTCATTTTTGTTTCCTCCTATTGTAGTTTTAATTCAATATCTTTTCTGTAGGGAATAGTGTTAATGACATATTGACCGCCAACGCTTATGCCCGAAGCCGTGACCGCATAACGGCAGGCCGTTTCTATATCCATCCCTTCTGCAAGGCACACAGAGAGTACACCGTTAAAGGTATCCCCTGCTCCTGTGGTATCTACTGCCTTAACGTTTATGGCGGGAATTTTAATTTTACCGTTAATGTCGCAACCTTCGCTCCCCAAGGTTGTGATACAGTTTTTAAACTTGCTTTTATCTAAAAGCGTAGCCTCCTGCTCATTGGGGGTGACCGCAAAAAGATGCTCTGCATACCGGTCGGCGCCTTCTCTTGCCGGCGCAGGGTTTAAAATCACTTTTTTATTATATTTCGCAGCAAGCTCTACGGCTTTGGCATTCACCTCATCGGGAACCTCATGCTGGAGAAGCAGAATGTCGCACTCTGCAATTTGTTTTTCAAAATCTAATACATCCTCCGGTGAAAGCTCCGCCCCTTCAAATTCCGTTACACGGTTTTCGCCGTTTTTATCCGTTAGAATAAAGGCAAAGGTGGTTCCCTTTCCTTCTTTTGTTTTAAAAACGGGGTTTACGCCATTTTCCTTGGTCACCTGCAAGCATTCCCTGCCGCCGTCGTCATCACCGATGGCCGCCAGGAAAGAAACCTCGGCACCCATTCGTGCCGCGGCAATGGCCTGATTGCTCCCCTTGCCCCCCACTTCGTTAAAAACAGAATGAGCAATGAGGGTTTCGCCCTTGTCGTGAAAGTGGTCAACACACATAAAGGTGGATGTTCCGATTAATCCTATAACCGCTATTTTTGCCATGCTGTACCTCCTTATAAGTGCTTAACGCGGGGCAGATAGGCCTCAATGAGGCTTTTGTTAAATTCGGCACCGCCTTCAATGTTACCGCTTAAATACACCGGCGGTTTCGCGCCGGCTTCTGCCGCCAGAGACGCCCCTTCCATTAACACAGATTGAGTGATGAAGGAAGATGCCGCTGTTGACACAGAACCCATAGGCGTTTCAATACCGTCAATGTGCATCACCGCGTCACCATGGGGCACACAGTTATCAATGCTCACATCGGCAAAGTCATAGAGATGCTTGCCTGATGAATGGCGGGATGTTTCTTCTTTATAAGCCATAGACGATACGGTAATACAGGGAATGCCCTGCTCTTTGGCATACTTCGCCGCATCCACCGGAGCGCCGTTAATACCTGATGTGGAAAAGACAAATAGCATATCCTTCGGGGTGATGCAATAGCGTTTTAAAACATGAGGCATAATACCCTCCATCCGTTCCATGGCACTGCTTTTGGCGGCCCCGTTGTGAAGCATTAAGTCTGTATCCAGCACAGCACTCACGTTTACAAGACCACCTGCCCGATAAAAATTATCCAAGGCGATTAAATGAGAATGTCCACAGCCGAACATATAAATAATACCGTCTTGCTTAATGACATTAGCCACCACCTTAGCCGCCTGCTCCATCTTTTCTTTTTGTGTTTTTAAAATAGTTTCAAGGCAATGGGTGATTCCTTTATAATACTGTTCACTAATCATTATTTCTTCAACACCCTTTTATAGTTTCTGCCGATGTTATCCCAAAGCTCCAGAGCATCCTCGGCCGCCACAACGGTGCCATAGCCACCGCGATAGGTCCAGGTGGCCAGACGGTCAACGCCCAGCTCTTCGTACATATCCACAACCTTGTCAATCTGCGAAAAGTCATCGGGGCGTTTGTTGTAGCCCATAATCCAGCGCTCGGACTGCTTGCCATATTTCTTCGCCATGGCAACGGTGCGCTGGGTGATTTCACGGAAGAAGCTTTCCGGCAGACTCCAGTTGATGATGGTGGTAGAAAAGACATCGAAATAGGGGCAGGCCGCAACCATTTCCCAGTTATCATAGCCACGGAGCTCCGTTACATAGTAAGAATTCAAGGTGGCATGTACGCAGCAGGTAATTTCTAAGTTGGGGTTAATTTCTTTTAAGGTTTTAGAAACGTCAGAAAGAGTAAAGAGCGCCTCTCTCCATCTGAACTGTTTTACATCATCATTCATAAATTTAGGCATTTCATAGCCGTAATACTCTTCAAACTTTTTCATACATTCAGGACATCTGCAAGCCCAGTCATCACCGGCACCACCGGTAATGGAGGCATAGGATTTGGGGTAAGCATAGTGGGGCTCATCCCAGAAGAACCCGTCAACCTCTGTTTCTCTTGCCAGTTTTACGCAAATGCGTTTAAAATAATCACGGAAAGAGTTGGTGTTAAAGCACGCAGCATTTAATACTTCACCGGTGTAAGCCGAAACCTGACGATGATGAATGTTGTTCTGCAAAAACAGGCTCACCTGCTCACCCCCGAAATATTTACCGATACCCCAGGTATCTGCCAGAACACGCAGACCCAAGTCGTGGGCAGCTTTTACAATGTTGTTGATGTTGGGAAACCAGAAGTCCATATCAAACTCGGTAATTGCTAAAATAACGGTATCGCAACCGTGCTCCTTCATTTCTTCAAAGTCTTTTATGGCGTGCTCTACATAGCCTAAGCCGTAGTAGCTCACCGCCGTATGTTTAATGGCCATTTTTCATTCTCCTTTACCCTTTTTCTTTTATCTTATAATAACATTTCTTTAAACTAAACCCAAATTACATAACAAAAGGTTTAAATTTCGAAACAAAATTGACAATTATATTACTTTGTGATATAGTCAAAAATAAGGAGTGAAATGCTATGATTTACGATTACCCGCCCCTACACCCCGAAATCATTTCGGTTTTTGAATTAAGTTGGGGAAAACGAACTGCCCTGTCAGACATCCGCCCTTATGACGCCCTGTCTATCCGTATACAGGGAGATACAGATTTTGTGGTGGGGGATAAAAACTATCATGCCAAGAAGGGAGACATTGCCTATGTGCCCGCTTATGTGCAATATCTCCACAAGGCCAACCGGGATGAGCATGTGTATGTGATTCACTTTACCTCAAACAACCAATCAAAGGAAATTGAAATTTTCACCCCTAAAAATGTAGATTTGTTTGTAGATTTGTTTCAGAATATGCACAGAAAATGTACCAACAAGCTGCCGGGATATCTGTTTTCTGTCACCGCATCCTTTTATAAAATTTTAGAACTGATGCATTTGCAGGCGGAAGACAGTCAGTCCACCATCATGAAAAGCTTCCGCAACACTCTGGAATATATTCATTTAAACTATACCAATGAAAATTTAACCGTGCATCAGCTGGCAGAAATGACCCACGTGAGCGAAACCTATTTCCGGAATATTTTTTACGAAAATATGCAGATGACACCTTTAAAATATATTCAGAATCTGCGGTTTTCACTGGCCGACGAGCTTTTACAGTCACAGTATTACAGCATTTCGGAAATTGCTCCGCTTTGCGGCTTTAATGATCCGAAATATTTTTCAACAGCTTATAAAAAAGAAAGGGGCTATTCCCCTTCTGATATAAAGAAAAAGAAAGAGATTCAATCATGAATCTCTTTCTTTTTATTATAGCAACTGAAAACGGAGCACCTGTTCGCCGTTTTGCAATGTAACCGTTTCATGCCACATCGATTTAGGACGCACCCAAACCCTTTGTTCGCCATACAGTGCCTGATAGACCACCATCTCTTCTTCTGTTTCCGAATGGTTGGCTATTGCCAGCACAATATATTCATTCCCTTTATAGTGACGGTATTTACCGCCCACAATAACATCCATTTTCATCTTTCCCATTTATTTAAAATTCACGGATTTTAAAATATTTCCCACAGTTTCTCTTGCATATGCAGAATAACCCAGCTCGGGATATACCGCCATAAAGAGGTATGCCATCCCACTATGCGCTATGGCATGCACCTCTGTATAAATTGTCGCTTCATTTTCTACGGTTTTAAAGCACAGCTTAAGAAACTTCTTGTTGCCGACGCTTGCCTCTTCCAGTGTTTTGGTGATGGTAACGCCCTCCATTTTCTTTTGCATGGTTTCCGTTTCTTTTAATTCATTTCTGACTTTTGTATAATTATATTCATCATCCGTTAACACAGTGGCAACAAACGCTGTTCCGGAGGTAATATCGGTGTATACAATGCCTGTTTTAGAAGCAGATATTTCCATAAAGGACTTCGGCATTTCTAAAGTGCATTTATTCAAGTCCTCAACCTTCGTTACCCCTTCCGGTGCCACATTGTTCAGCAGAATGCTCCCTACCTCATTAAAATCGACCTCTTCAGCTGTCACGCTATTAATAATTCTATCGGCATATGCCTCTTTTTCTTCATTAGGAAGCTGCACGTGCACTGCAATGTTATAAACATATTCCCCTTTTTCAAAGAAAGCATCTTTTACATACAGATTCTGATCCGAGGTTTTAAACTCATAGGTGTATACATTGGCAACAAAATGATCATATGCCTGCTCTTTAACTTCATCATCAAAGGCCACCACAATCTCTTCGTTAAGAGTCTTTTTATTTCTTGTCTGATCGAAAACTGCCAGTTCCTGTGCACTCTTTACATTGTCCTTGGAATAGATTTCCATATGAATAGCAGAATCATTCTCTGCTTCACCGCTCATAAATACAAAGGAATTTTCGGAGTCTTCATCCGACTGCATATAAAACTCCTGAGGAACGGAGATGGACACTTTCATCGTCTCTGCTTCAAATTTGCGTACCCCATCCTTCACATTGGATAGGTCATAGGTGTCTGTACTTTCGAAAGTCGTCTCAAACGTGGATAAAATCCGAAGGGCTTCCTCTTTTAACTCTTTATTGTCATTCTGAAAACTTCCCTCTACCAGATAAAGATACTTTTCGGTTTCAATTTCGTACATATCCATAAAATCCGTTTTATCTTTTAACTGAAAATGCATTACTTTTTTACCGGTTGTTGCGGTATCCTTATCTGCTTTCACAAGAGTAGAATACCCTTGGAAAGAGGATTTCCATTCAGAGAAGGATTCTTCAAAATCATACTCTTCCGGTTTTGCCTGCAGCATAATGCCGATCCAGTTACTGTCATCATAGCTGAATTCCATCTCGCTGCCATCAAAGCTACGCCAGGTCATTTGCATATTCTTGGGGTTTTCCATTCGCCAGCCATAGTAGCTGTCACCAATAAACTTACTTTCATTCATGCCCACAACCATAGAGCCTTCGCCATCTGCTGTTTTGGTGACGGTAATGGCTCTGGTATCATTATCATAGGAAACCTGAGCACCAAAGTTTTCAGAAATAAAACGAAGGGGCACCATGGTATAACCATTGGTAAGCTCCGGCGCTGCCAGCAGGGTTTCAGCCCGCTTATTAACCTCGGCAACAGGATTTTTAATCTGCAGAATAATGTTGACATCGGGATAGGTCAGAGTTACGGTCTGTGTTTCCCCGTCCCAACCTACTGTGGCTCCAAATGCTTCTGTAATCACACGAACAGGAACCAGCGTTACACCGTCTCCCACCACATAGGGTTTAGCAACAGTTACAGACTCACCATTAATCAGCAGGGTATCATCACCCACGCTGAATTTAATTTCTACATCTTTTTCCTCTGCAAAAGCAGACACACCGCAAAGAGATGCCAGCAGGGAAAACACCAGGACCATTACAATCATTCTTTTTTTCATTATACTCTCTCCTATCCGTTTATTTTTGTTTCAGCCGCCACATTGTTCCGTTGATAGGAAACCGTGATGGCTCTGCCGCTATACGTATCTTTTAATGCTTCATTCCAATCTGCCACACTATGCACTGCTATACCGTTGATCGCAGTGACTACATCCCCGACAGCAAGCTGAGATACCGAAGACTTTTTGACCGTTATGCCCTTTTGGGTAGGCAAGCCGATTTTTGTTTCCCATGGTTCATCAAATTCAATCTGAAAGCTTGGTCTCATAATATAACCGTTGGTTTCAAATTGCTGAATAACATATTGTACCGTGTCTATAGGAATGGCAAAGCCGATATTATCAATTTCAGCGCTGACAAACTTAGAGGAATTAATGCCTATCAGCTCGCCTTTGGAGTTTAATAGCGGGCCGCCACTATTCCCTGGGTTAATGGCTGCATCGGTTTGCAATAATTTATAGTAAGAACCGGTCAGAGAAACATCACAACCGCTGACAATACCTTTGGTGACAGTGTTGCGCATAGAAAGAGAAATAGGCGTACCGATGGCAATCGCTGTTTTACCGGAAACCACCGTTTCCGGTGCCGCCATGGCAATTGGCCGCAAGCCCAGTTTCTCCACCTTTACCACAGCCAGATCTGCATCCGTATCTGAAAACAGGACCTTCCCCGGCAAGGTGGTTCCGTCATTCATAACCACCGTTAAATTTTTAATTTCATCCACAACATGGGCATTGGTTATAATATAACCATTACTTTTATAAATAACACCGCTACCGTGCACCGTGGGGTTGTTATACTGATAAGCTGAGCCCGTTCCCGCATAATTACCAACAATTGCAACCACGCTGGGACTCGCATCGGCCACAAGCTTGGCGATTACATCTTCTTCTGTCATTGTTACATAGGCAGTAGAAGTGGCCGCATCCCAGGAAACATTAGCGCCCAAAGATTCCCCGACTGCTCGCAGAGGAACATAAGTGGTGCCATTATCCATAATCACCTTCGCATCTACACGCATTCCGTTCACATAAACCTTCGTGCTGTTTTGTGCAAAAACCGTGCCGCCCAAAAACAGTACCGCCAACAGGACACTTAACCATATTTTCCTATACTTGATAAAAATCCTCTCCTTAGTCTTTACTGTATTTACTTCAATGCTATGCTTGTATCATCGAAGAGAGTCAAAAATTATTTTTTTCCAGAGCTTCACTCAAGGAAAAGCTGTTCTGTGACTGCCTTCAAAATTTGTAAGCTTATATGCAGTGTATAGTTTATTCTATGATTTTGTCAAGTTAGGGACAAAAAAATCTATTCACCAAGCAATTCTACTTTTATCTCTCTATAACTTTCCATTAATACCGAACTCTTTTTAGACAAATCTTCTGTATATGTATTATAACTACCTTTGCACGAAATTACAAAATCCACATAATCAGAGTAAGCATAATATAATTCTTTAAATTCATCATATGCGTCTTCAAATTTTTCAGGAGGGTTTTTAAGTTTTCC
Source organism: Clostridia bacterium (assembly GCA_017416855.1). Classification (GTDB taxonomy): domain Bacteria; phylum Bacillota; class Clostridia; order UBA1381; family UBA9506; genus UMGS755. Next base: position 4,740 of record JAFQAZ010000001.1, on the reverse strand, counting down.
AAGATAAGTGTCAATTTCGCTTTGCTTATTTCTAATGGCTGTAATCTTGTTTATAAACTCTTCATCAGCAAATAAATTACTTAAAGCCTCATTGAAATCTTTTGCTGTGCTTGTATATTTAGCAGTATTTTCATTACTCTTGCCCCAAATTGCATTATTCCACACAGAACATATCTGATTACCGACATTTTCAGTATCAGCAGACACAGCCATTATTTCATCCACCGCAGTACATATCTCTATATTGTAGTTTTCAGTTCTTGCATTATTTGATGCAAACAATACTATTGAAGTTAACAACACAAAACATATAGCTGAAACCCAAAACCATTTCTTCTTAAATAAGTTTTTATTTTTACTCTTTTCATTATCTTTAATTTCAAATAAATTTAACGGATAGCCACAATTAGGACAGTTAATTAGTGCCATTGTAATTCCTCCTACCAGCTTTTTCTTGAGTTATATACATTATTCAATGCTTCAACATAGCAGATAAATGATGGGTGATTATAATCATTACGAACCAGATACATATTTTTCTCCTTTCGTTCCCATACATACCATTTAGATTTGAATCTAAATCGTTACAAAATACACGATTTTATATGTTTTATCAAGTTTTTTCGCCAATATCCAATATAAAAATTTTGTCCCTTATATATCAAAGCTTAGAATCAGTGAACGATTTAGATGCCGGTTATTCAGATATAACTTTAAACTATACTGTATGTTCTGCAATAAAGTGTTTTACAATAACACTTTCCTTTCCGTTGCACATTATAATCTCTACTGCCGCATTTGCAATTTCAGCCACAGAATAACCAACAGAATCAATATCTATTTTGTACTTGTCAATAGCTTTTATATTATCAAACCCAACAACCTTTACATTGCTTGTTTTGAAATACACCTTGAGTGCATAATAATCATTAGATGATATAATTGAAGTTTTTTCATCATAAGATTCTTTTATATCTTCTATATTCGTTACAACACTATACTTCTCATCACCCACAACGCTCAGAAATGCTTCATATCTTCTTCTCTGTGCATAAGCATCAGAAAAATTGAGTGCAGGTGAAAAATAGATAATATTTTCAGGCTTATCTCTTAGAACTTTTTCTGTCATTTCCCTCATTGCAGCGAAATCATCAATTCCCACATAAGGTAATGATTCAACTCTGTTTCCTACAGCAACAATAGGTATATCAAAAAGTTTCAGATAATTTTGAAATTCAACTCCATTGTTCACGGAGCATAGAATAATCCCCTTCACTCCCATATTATATAAATTGCGAATACATTCTATCTCATATTGTCCGTCATAATGGCTCATCATTATAACAGCTCCGAGTCCTTCTTCTCTTAAAACATATTCAATTTCAGTTATAAGTTCTGAAAAGTATTCGTTGTTTAAATTAAATACAACAATTCCTATTTGTCCCACAATTTTGTCAGGGCGTGTACTGATATATTCACGATAACCATATTGCCTTGCAACATCAAGAATCTTCTGCTTTGTTTCAGCCTTAATATCAGGTCTGTTATTCAAAGCTCTGTCAACTGTACCTTGCGAAACATTACATATCTTTGCAATCTGAGAGGTTGTTATTTTAAGGTCTTTCATAATATAATCTCCACATATTTTGAAAGACTTGTTTCCTTAAAATATATTATACCATTTTCGAACTCAAAATCAATGTCTTTTCCATCAATTTTTACGTTTGAAATTTTGTTGCAAAATTTCAAGCTCAATGATTTAAGATTAATTTCACCTTCATATACATTGATTCTCACAGTATTGTTATTAACCTCAAAATTCCCCCAAGCATCAGCCAGACTCCATATACACTTGAAATCATTTACTTTGCAGGGATTAAAGCCGATATGATGATGTGGCATATCAAATTCAAACCCACTTAATATCGGAATCAGTGCATAACTTGCCATAGCACGTGCATAATTGCTTCCACACTCAAATTCATTCCAGGGATTTCTGTTGTTACCGTCAAATCTGTCACGTACAGCCTTAACAACCTTTAATCCATCATCAATTTTTCCTCTTGAGCATAAAAGTCCTGCAAAAGAATACTCAAATCCGGTCATTGTTTCTTCGCAGTAAGGAACCGGAATTCTCGGCTTTTCTACGCCATCCGGATAGTCACATATAACCGTTCCGGATTCATCATTTAATGAAAACAATCTCCATGGATTTGCAAAATACCTCATACTTTCCTTATAATTGTTTTTCATCATATTAGAAAGTGCCGCATTCACCTGTTCTTTATCAAATATATCTCCCAATCCCAGCAAATCCGCATGCCACTGTGCAAGAACCTGATCAATTATTGAACCTTCACAAATCTGGTATTTTATCTGCTTTACCTCTTCGTTCCAATATTCATCACAAGCACCGAACTTATCTACTATACTCTTGTCGGATATGTCACACTTATGGATGAAGTATTTTCCATTAAAAAGATTCTCTTTTGTCCATTTATATCCTTTTTCAAACATTTCGCGGTATTCTTTTGCCTTTTCCAAATCATTAAGATACTCTGCCATTTCAGCTGCCGCTTTTAGTGCCGCAAGATAAAAACCCTCAAGCCATGAAGACGGTCCGAACAATTCCATATCAAGTGTATGGTGCTGTCGTCCTTCCAACACTCCGTCCTTATCGTAATCCCATAAATCACAGTTGTCACTGCTCCATGCGTATTCAAGGACTCTTTTGATGTTCTCCCAGTTATCATTAAGCCATGTGTCATTACCGGATATTTTCCATTCGCGGTAGCACTTTATAACAGCTCCCATTTGTCCGTCAACACAGGCTCTGCGTTGACTCATTTTCCTCCCAATCGGAAGCTGTAATCTGAATCCCATTCTGCCGTCAAAATCTGTCGAGTATTTAAACTCTAAATCTCTTATTGAACGTTCAAGCTCCGAAAATAAAAAGCACAAAGCATAAGCGTAATTCCACACATGCTGACAAGTTCCTTCGCAAGAACCAGAATCAACATGGACTCCCTCCCAACCATAGAAAGAACCATCTTCAAGTCTTAAAACGGTAGGTGATTTCAGTACTGATAAATTTGCAGAAGCTGCGTCAATTACCTCTTGAGGCAAAGTCATACTGTGCAATTCATTTTTAAACTGCATTGTTCTTTTATATAAGTCGTTCCAATTGTCAAGTGCATATTTTGCAGTATCAAACGAATTTTCAAAAACCGTGGCATAATAATTTTTCCAGGCTTTATGTGTACCATCTTCATTTCTACATTCATTCCAGTAATTATAGGTGTATGGTATATTCCATGACAATACAATTTTAATTTTCTTAAGCTCACCCGGTTTGATTTCGACTTCCGAAACAAGGGACGATGTATCGTAATCATTGTATGTATCATAATTTCTTTCTTTTATGTTCTCTACGCTATTAAAATCAGACCAGAAGCTAACTATACCGTCCTGCCATCTGCCTCTGTACCAGTAGCTTTGTGTATATGCTTTCTCACAGTCCGTCGCTACTGTCATATCTCCGTATTTAAGATCATCTGGCGCAAGCTCTGCATTTTTCATGAAAATCGTTGTATAATTTCCTGTTTCCTTTGCCTTATTATAGGACTTTCCAAAGGGATTACGCACAGATGTTGCAAGCTGATATTTTATAGTTTCATCTGACGTATTAAATATTTCAATTTGAAAGAATGCCGCCGGCAAGCTCGAGTTTTTAGCATCATTTGGTATAAAAGGATTAAATGCCGTCAATGATACTTTTCCCGGAAAATTATCATCATGATAGTTTATCTTTGCAACCGGAAATTCTCCGTTAAATTCAATATTTGAAAAATGAGGAAGTCCCCCCAGTGTTGAAAAATGCGGACCAAAACCATAACCTGAATGTAATATATCTCTGTAGCTGCCTGTATAATCTTTTAAAATATCACCACAAAGAACATAAGTGATTGGTTTTCCGCCCTTTATGGCTTTTATGGCAAAATGTGAATATCCGTTTATAGTGCCTTTTGCAGGTCTGTTAAAAATTTCCCAGTCAATAAGCCTGCCGTCACCGGCTAACCCTATACACCCTGTTCCAATTCCACCTAACGGAAAAGATATTTCCTTTGTATATTGATCAACATATTTCATAACATTACCTCCAAATTATGATTTATTTTAATTATATCATTGTAAAAAATCGTGTCAACATACACGGTGTTTTAAACTTGTATCCTATAATTCTTGTTTTACATTTTTAGTTCAATTTTTTGAATTATATGTTGTCGTTAGTTCAAGGCTGGTTCAAAATCGCTTGGCATCTATCTTTTTTTCCAAACTGTTTTTTGCAAAAAGTTCTTAAACCATTGAAAGAAGCGAATGATTTAGATGACATATATATTTAGGTGATATACTCGCTAACGCTCGTGCGATATATTTGCTTCGCAAATTCGATATAATCTCACCTTGTTCGATTGCGATATGCTATAAATTCCTTCAACTCGTCCCGAAGGGACATATCACATTACGCAGTAATATATCGCACCGAAGGTATATCGCAAATTCCGTCAGGAATTTATATCGTTGAAAAAAGCGTACTGAAATTTTCAGTACGCTTTTTTCTGGCTCCCCGAGTTGGACTCGAACCAACGACAACGCGGTTAACAGCCGCGGGCTCTACCGACTGAGCTATCGAGGAATATGTTTAGGCAGAACATTATGTTCTGCCTAAGTTTGTTCCGG